>NZ_JCAPSW010000009.1:102227-359597 GCF_059587045.1 Niastella sp. sgz303648
TTCATCGTCATAAAGTATGGCCAGGTTAAACAACGCATCGATATTTCCTTTTTCAATAGCCTCTAGGTAATATTTTTCTGCATCATTTTTTTTGCCTTCATCATCATAAAGTAGAGCCAGGTTGTACAAAGCCTCGATATTTCCTTTTTCAATAGCCTGCAGGTAATAGTTTTCTGCATCCTGGTTTCTGCCTTCAACGTCATAAAGCAGAGCCAGGTTGTACAAAGCATTGATATGCTCTTTTTCAATAGCCTGCAGGTAATAGTTTTCTGCATCCTGATTTCTGCCTTCAACGGCATAAAGCAGAGCCAGGTAGTACAAAGCATTGGTATGCCCTTTTTCAATAGCCTTTAGGTAATATTTTTCTGCATCGTGGTTTCTGTCTTCAACGTCATAAAGCAGAGCCAGGTTGTACAAAGCATTGATATGACCTTTTTCAATAGCCTGCAGGTAATAGCCTTCCGCTTCTTTTTTTCTGCCTTCCTCAACATAAAGGTTTGCCAGATTATTTAAAGCATTAATATTCCCTTTTTCAATAGCCTGCAGGTAATAGCTTTTCGATTTTTTATTATTGCCTTCTCTATTAAATAAAAAACCCTTTATAAAGAATTTTACTCCATCATTTTCATTTTCCAGTTCATCTGCCAGCATGTGAGCTTCTGTTATTTTTCCTTCCTTCTCCAGCTTTACAATTTCATTAACGATATCGGAATATTTTTTGGGCAATTCTAAAAAATTGATTACTCCAGTTGAAGACTTTAGTTTATTTGTATACTCCAACATTTTATCTCTTTCTATGGTGCTGGTATATTTCGACTGGCTAAAAGCTTTGGTTAATATTAAAGCCCTGTCGTAAGGAAGCTTTTTCGCCTGCAGGTTAGCAATATGGTTAGCAACAAGCGTTTTTAAATGAGCCGTATCATACCAGGTCTCAATGAAAATGGTCAGCCACCTGGCTTTTCGTTTCTGTTCGGGATTTCCCTGGGTAACTATTAACCACATGTTAAAAAACCTTTCCGATATACGGTATAAATGATTTTTTTTTGTTGTTGATAAAATTTCCACAATTCCATTATTTGACAATTGTTTCAAATGCGCAGATATTAATTTGCTTTCCATATTGCATTTTTGAACTAATTGCCTGGCTGTACACGCTTCCCAGAAAAAAGCTGTTTCCAATACTATTTTGCGTTGAGGCGCCGGTAAGTTATTAAGCCTTTCCTGGTACAGTGGGGTTACTTTATCCATCACTTTTCGAATATAGTCAAACCCATACAGGGTGGAGTCCTGCAATAATATATCAATAAAGAATTGCAAAGTTCTGGGTAATCCATCTGTGAGGATGCGCACCGCTTCAATTTTGCCGGGATTATTTTTTGTAAAAGCAGTCAATTGTGGCAAACTCATCAACTGGCTCCAATGATTTAGAAGGAGGTGTATTTCTTGCGATGACAGTGGCCCCAATCGATGACGCCTGAAGAATTCATAAAATGGCTTATCATATCGCCAAAAATGTTCATCCATGCGGGTGCTTCCGCCAATAATTTGTATATCGTTATAATTGTGCAGCGTTTCACGCAACAAGTTGCCATCATCAATAAAATTTTCAATAATCCGGTCCAGATTATCTAATAATAGCACAATCTTCCTTTTTTTTACTTTCAGCGTTTTATTGATTTCTTCGTATAAATAGCGTGTATAACTTTGGTCGTCATTAAATGTATCGTAATCCTTAAGGGTGAAAGTAATTTGGAGTTTATTGCTTACTTCTTTTAATACTTCAAGCCACAGATCAAAAAGCCGGTATATACCAGCCTGCTCTTCAGCTAAATTAATAGCGATGTATTTTTTCGACAATGCCGGCTCTTCTTCTATCTCAATCTGAATACGTTTAAGCAATGTAGACTTTCCACTTCCCCGCCTGCCCAGAATTAATTCATGTTGCAGCGGATCCTTACTTTTTTTATTTCTGAGATCGTCAATGATTAATTGAAATTCAGCTACACGTACAATAAAGTTATTTTTAACAGTTTGATAATCGCTGTTGGCTGATTGATAAGTATCAAGCTGGTCAACGAGTTTGTTACCTGTTATTTTTTTATAGTTATCCATGATAAACCGGATTATTTCGTTTCCAATATGCCTGCAAAAAAGGAGAGACAAAGACGTAAGTATTGTTTTCTTCAGTGATATACCCATCCTCTTCAAGGCCATCTATAAAATCCATATAGTTTTCTTTCTTACCGTATCTTATTGCAACATCATACAGTTTTTGCTTACTGATAGCATTTTTGTGAGCGATAAAAATCAATACTTCATTCACAAATTCAGCATCGGGCAATGACATGTAATCAAACAGCCTGCTTTTCCAGTCTTTAAAATGGTCACTGTTTTTTACCACCTCATCAAAAGCGCTATCAATATCATTAATAGTAATTGCGGGATTGTTATCTTTTCGTGCTTTACTGTTAATTTCATTTAGCATCAGGTTAATAAAATAAGGCAGGCAGTATCTTATTTTGAATAACAGGTGCTGCATAAGCGCTTCCGTATATTGAATTGTTGCACTGTTACCGGTTGCCCAACGAATATATTCAATAGCTTCTCCATTTGTTAAAGCTTCAAATTTTACTTTATGAAAGTCATTACAATCAACGTTCCTTCCTTCAATTGTTTTTATCACATAATGAATGCCAATTGAACCGGCCAGCACGAGGCGAAAATTCCTGAATTGATCTTCCTGTCTCCATCGCCTCAAATTTTTTAATATTATTACTGCATCTTCCTTTTTATTATTCTTATTCAGGTTATGTAAAACTTCGGGTAATTCATCAATGAATAAAATTATTTTGAAATCATTTTGCTTTAGTTTAGGCAATAAATGATTCACAGCCTCTAAATAGTTGATTGTGCGTTCCCGGATCTTTAAAGTGCCCGTAATACTTACTTCTTCAATATCTGTTTCTTTTAACAAGCGCAGCCACCACTCTGATGCCTTTTGGCTGAAATTCATGCAAGATTTGATGAGCTCATAGATCGATTTAAAAAAGTGCTCAGCTGAATCGAGTCCCTGGATATTTTTATATACACATTTATGGTTATCTATACTATTGTTAATCATATGTTTCATGATAGACGATTTACCCACCCGCCGGGGCGCAGCGAGTAATACATGATTGCCAATTATTATCTGTTCCCATATATCGGCTACTATGGCCGGTCTATCATAATAATAGTCCCCTGTGGCAGTATTACCTATAATGATTTTAGGGTTTATCCAATTGATAATCATGTAGCAGCAATATTTTGTTAATAAGCAGTTTGACAACAAATTTATTGCTAAATATGTTTGACAACAAAATTGTTGTCAAGTTTTTGATTTGGATCAACCCAAAAAGCCCCAACCTTCCGGCCGGGGCTCATTTTGTTAAATAATAATTGTTTTCTCTTTACTGAATTACCCTCGAAACAACAGGGGAGTAGGCCCTTTGGCCGTTGCGGCCGATGGCTACAACGCGGAACCAGTAGCGCTTGTCTGAAGTCAGTCCTTCGAACCTGTAATAACCGAAAGAACTTCCTTCACTGGTCCAGGTGGTGTTTACCTTGTCTTTTGCGTGACTAGTATGCAAAATGGTTACAGCTTTAGTGATGTGTTTTAATGACGCAGGTTATTGAATAGACACTTTAGGAGTAACTGTCTGATTTCCGCAATAACAGTTCGGCTTCCTGTGCGAAGCTTCATTGCGCATGTGCAAAGCATCATTTCCCATTAGCAATGGTTCAGAACTTTGTTGCAAAGTGTCAGGTAATACAGGAATTGGTGCTTTGCGTATAGGCGTAAGGTTTTTATTCATGAGAAAAAGTTCGGAACTTACATGCAAAGATATTTTTCCAGCAAGCAAAGACCACAATTTCCAAAGCAATTATCCAATTTCCACAAGCAATGACCAATATCCTGTAAGTACAGCCTCATTTCCTGCAAGCAAAAGCTCATTTCATGTAAGTAAAAGCTCATTTCATGCAAGTAAAGGATCATTTCCTTTGGGAAAAATATCATTGTTCATGCGAAATTATCCTTTGTGCGTTGATTTATAACGGTAAGTGGGGAGCCTTCTGGTTTAAAAATAATAAAGTAATAAATGATCCCGCCAAAACGGGACCATTTTGTTTTTGTTCAAACCTGTTTTAAATGTTCTTTGTTGTTTCGAATATTTAAAAGCCAATCTCGATGGCCTCCCATCCTGAATTGGAATGGCCTCCGTAATACGCATTGTTAAGGATGGCCCTGTCATTAATTTCAACGTAGATCAGGTAACAGCAGGGCACCATCCTTGGATCGCTCCAGGGGTCCCAAAGGAACTGAGTAGGCACTGGGTAACCCTGGTCTGCAATATTGCCGTTATAAGTTTTCGACAACGAAACCGACGAAGTATCTACAACGGGCACAGATAGGCCCGAATTGCCACGGGCTGTAACCGCTACGGAGCTCATATTGGGGTCGTATGCCTGAATAGTGATCAGGATGAGCCCGTCGCCTTTGCGAACCTTGCCACACTTCAGCGGTACAAGAGTGCCGTCGGGTTTCTGCAATTGCAGCGATATGGTTGGGCGTGGGAGAGGGAATGGCCCGGTGTTGTCTAACCGCACCACCTGTGGGCTGCTGACCCTTGTATTCATAAGCGCGTCCCTTACTTTTAACCTGAGGTAAAAAACGCCGTCTGGCGCCGATGTTGGCCAAAGCATGAGCCGCTTATCTCCTGTAGTGAGCCTGCCACCGTCTGAATCGCAAAGCTGGTCTACCTTAAACCAACCGGGATCCACACCCGTAGATTGGCTGCGCGAACGGTAGTGCTGGAACAAATTCCATCCTGGCCCGGGAAACGGAGGGTCGGGAGGTACAGGTGGCGGAGGCTGAATAGGAAAATAATCCGCTCCAAATTGAGGGCCTACAATAATAGGGCTATAAGGACCTCCGGGGTTAGACGACACTTCAACAAGATATTCGGTTGCTGTTGACATATTGAATATCCCTTTAAGTTCAACAAGACCTCCAAAAGGATGATCGCCGATACCGGCTGATGGATTAGGATTAGAAACAAAACCTAACGGATCGCTTGGCCCGTTTGCATAGCCGAGCGCATTGATCTGTGAAACAAGGATACTACCTACATGCGTGATCAGCGGGCGGGGCGGACAAAGTTCAAAGCATTTTTTTTCACAGCGTAAGGAGCAAAGGAGCATGCAGAGTTGATAGCAGAAGGCTACCAGATTATATTCCTTTAGCAGCTTGTTCCATTCCTCAACATTTTCCGACTCTGATATATCGAGCAAACGCTTCACAATGGCTTCGTCCTTTAGCAATGGAGTAATCGCATGCGTGAAAGCAAGGATTTCCTTTGCATCAACTTCACCCTGGTTGGGCCTGGGGCAAAATTTCAGACAGCGACCTCCACAATGTTTCCGGCAGAAGAATTTACAAATGATACGGCAATGCTCTGCAATCCCCACCTGATTAAGGGCCGCCTCAAACTTTGCTGCATCCTTTTCTAAAAAAGCAGCATGGGCATTGTTGAAAGCCTCAGGGTTGTTTGCAAGCTTTTCAAGGGCTTCAGCCATCAGCTGAATGCCGGCAATGGTGTCATTTTGCGTTGACATTTTTTTTGTTTTGAGTGCCTACTCTTTGAACGGATTTTCGGCATACTCCGTTTGCTTGTTGGGAAAGAGGTAATAGAAAGCTTTCAGACTACCTTCGCAGAGCCTTTTCTTACTGACTTGTTCAAACGCATTAGAGGTTAAAATTCCAGAGGGGACCAGATAACAGAGAATGTTCTTCAAAGTTTATGCTTATATATTCTTTGGCAAAGAGAAAACATGCTGATAATGGTAAGTAGTTCTACCTTATATTTTTGAGAATATATACTTTCTGTTATCTATCGTTTGCTTCAACTTAGCGGCAACCATCGGATGCCGTCATTGCCTTTATTGGATTGCTCCTGATAATAATATTTGCGAATACTGGCCTGCGTAATTTGTTAAATCAGTTGCTGACCGTTCGGTTTTTACTTTTTAATGATGGAAATATTTTTGAATTATAAACCGACTGCTTAAATTTGCAATCATCAGATGATATGACGAATAATTTTATTCCACGCAGATCACTGGCAGATGAAGTTGCTGCCCAATTGCAACAGCAGATTGCCCTCGGAAAATATAAAACCGGGGCGAAATTGCCTATTGAACCCGAATTGATGCGAACCTTTGGGGTGGGGCGCTCTACTATCCGTGAGGCCATTAAGATATTGGTGAACTCGGGCCTGTTACGCGTACAGCAGGGCCTTGGTACGTTTGTAGAAGTAGCGGAGGGAATAAAAGAATCTTTACCTCAACGGCTGAAACGGGCCGATTTTAAAGACCTCGATGAAGTTCGGCAGTTGTTAGAAATAAAGATCGCCGAAAAAGCGGCTGCCAACCGCACCGAAAAAGACCTTAAAGAAATACGGCATTGGCTGGCAGCACGAAAAAAAGCTGCTGCAGACAACCTGCTGGAAGCTTGTATTGAAGCCGACATCCGGTTTCACACAGCCATTGCAGTAGCTTCCAAAAACGAGATCCTGGCCGATCTGTATAAGACCTTCTCGATACAGATAAAAAAAAGGTTTTTATCCATTCATAAAAACACTACCGATTTCCGGATAACACAAAATTTGCACGAACAATTACTAAAAAGCATCGAGGCAAACGACACCAAAAAAGCCTGGAACACGGCTGCAAAAATTATAGGACACATATCTCAATAAAAAATTTGTTTTTAAACATCAGATGATCTGACCAGCTATGATGAAAACAACCAATTCGCCCGCAGTTATTGATTCTAAAGCACTGGTGCAAACAACCGTATATTCCATCCTGTTTACCATAAGTTTTACCCATCTGTTAAACGATATGTTGCAGTCGGTTATCCCGGCTATCTATCCGCTGTTGAAGCAAAATTTTCGTTTGTCATTTACCGAGATAGGGCTGATCACTTTTACATTTCAGCTTACTGCCTCTTTGCTGCAACCTTTTGTAGGGCACTTTACCGACAAAACACCCCAACCGTATTCACTGGCCATAGGCATGAGCTTTACACTGGCAGGGCTTATCTCTTTGTCATTGGCATCCAGCTTTATTGCCATACTTGTTTCTGTAAGTCTTATCGGAATGGGCTCCTCTGTTTTTCATCCTGAATCTTCCCGTGTGGCGCACCTTGCCTCAGGTGGTAAAAAAGGATTGGCGCAATCAATTTTCCAGTTAGGCGGAAATGCCGGCAGCGCCATAGGACCTTTACTGGCAGCGCTGATCATCGTTCCTCACGGACAGTTTTATATTATCTGGTTTACGCTGGCAGCCATCTTAGGCATCATGGTGCTTATAAGAGTAGGTACCTGGTATAAAGGTCATTTAATTCTGAAAATGAAAAGCAGGACTGTTGCTGTACCGGCCTCGCATAAGACATTATCAAAATCACGGGTTATTACTTCTTTGGCCATTCTGCTTGTACTGATCTTCTCAAAGTACTTTTACATGGCCAGCATGAGCAGTTATTTTACTTTTTATCTTATTGATAAGTTCCATTTATCGGTACAGCAGTCACAGATACACCTGTTCATTTTCCTGGCGGCAGTAGCCGCAGGAACCCTGATCGGCGGTCCGCTGGGCGATCGTTTTGGAAGAAAATACATTATATGGATATCAATTTTGGGAGTTGCGCCATTTACCTTACTACTGCCGTATGCTAACTTATTCTGGTGTGGAGTGCTTTCGGTTATTATCGGCGTTATCATAGCTTCGGCATTCTCTGCTATTTTAGTTTATGCTACAGAACTGGTTCCTGGTAAAGTAGGCATGATTGCCGGTTTGTTCTTTGGTTTTGCCTTTGGTATGGGCGGGCTCGGTTCCGCTGTATTAGGAAAACTGGCCGATTTAACCAGTGTAGGGTATGTGTTTAAGGTTTGCGCATTCCTGCCCCTGATTGGTATTATTACAGGTTTTCTGCCGAATATCGAGCAGCCGAAACAGGCTACAACAAACAATTAATACAAAAAGGAATTGCAGGTGAAACTATAATTATTCAGGGGTACTTAACCTGAAATTCTTTAATCGACAATCCAATTATTACTACTGATAGTTAGCCATTCCCTTGCTAACTTCGCTCTCTCTCTTTTTTGAGTTAACTAAACAAAATTTCCTGATGCCGATGCAGCGATGGCTTTGCGTATAGCCGGTCACCAGTTTTTTTAAGGCCCCAGCCCCCCTGATTAATTTATTGAACAACATTCCAAAATAGCCGCATATACATGTGTTTGGCGAAGTAATTAAGCCAGCAAAGGCAATCAAATTATTTAATACAACAATATATTGCGAAAACCCGGTTATAAACTGCCGGCGAAACCGAATTGTAAAGTGTATTTGAATTATAAATAGCCCTACAATAAAACTAATTAAACCAATATCTAATAGGATGCAATTCAACATCACAGGCTATTCAACCGCACTTTTTTCAACCTGGTATTTTATCGACGAACTGGGGCTGTTGTTCGATGCAGGGGAGGGGCTTACCTCGGCGCTTTTACGAAAGAGCTGCAAAATAAATCATGTTTTCATTTCCCATGCCGACCGTGACCATCTCACCGGCTTATTTTCGTTCAACCAACTCAATGCACGGCCAGGCTACCCCGTGATTTATTATCCAAAAGATTGCGGTTCATTTCCGATGTTAAAAAATTTTTCAATTCAATTTGATCCGCATGTGAGCGGAACAGTATGGCAGCCGGTTACGCATGAAACCGACATCTTCATCAAGGAAGATATTTTTATACAGGCGATTCCCAACGGACATATACCCACCCCCGAAAACAGTATCAAAAGTCTTAGTTATAAAATAATACAAACAAAGAAAAAGCTGAGACCCGAATTAACTACCTTACCCGGTAAAGAAATAAGACGAATCATCGAGGAAAGGGGCATAGAAGCGACCCATATTGAAACACAAACCAACCTGCTCAGCTATTCGGGCGATACGCCGGTAGAAGATCCCGTGCGATGGCATCATTCAAAAATACTCATACACGAAGCAACATTTTTACGCGGCGACGAAGATGCCGGCATTCAACCATATGGCAACCACAGCTATCTCGAAGAAGTGATGGAAATGGTAAGTGGCACACAAATAGAAACGCTTATTCTCGGACATTTTTCATTGCGGTATTCATCCGAACAAATCAATCGCAGCATACGGGAGCTTTGTGAAAAGTATGCCATCAATATTCCGGTATTTGCCATTTTGCCCGGCAAAATAGTAGCGGATATATTAAAATCAGAACCGGTAAACAAGTAGCGTTTGCATCTGTCTGTTCCGCTTTGTTCGGAATTTTACAATTTTCAACGTGCCCAAATGAGTTTTTTTGTAAAAAAATGAGTGTATGAAAAAGTTCATCCTTTCTCTGTTGTTGCTTACCGTAACCTGCATTTCCCGGGCCCAGTCAAAAATGGACCAGAAACTCAATGAAGCCAAAAAGGCGATTGCCGCCAGTAATGCAATATTTTCCGACTTAGCTAATAAGGACGACGGATCAATTCTGAGCCGGTATACAGATGATGCCTGTTTGTTGCCACCCAATGCTGCCCCCATCTGTGGGAAGGACAATATCCTGAATTTCTTCAAAGGAGGCCCTAAAGTGCATAGCATATTTAAGATTCAAAATGTATATGGAAACGGGAGTGAATTTGTTACCGAAGAAAGTTACTATGAATTGTTCGACATGAACAACAATAAGATCGACGACGGAAAGGTGCTCGTGATCTGGAAAAAGACAAAGGAAGGCTGGAAAATGTACCGGGATATGTTTAGCAGCAACCACAATCCCCAACATTAAAAAAATCATGACAGGCGTCTCCCGGGGAGATGCCTGTCATGTTTCAAAAGCCTATATTGACCGCCTGCTGAAACTCCTCTCCGTTTATAATAAGCGAAGCCCTTGCCTCAAAAGGGGTGATACCTGTAAATTTCTTAAACTCTTTTATAAAATGGGCCTGGTCATAGTAGCCACAGTCATAGCCTATTGATGTAAGGCTATGGTTAGTTGAAAGAACCTGGGCAAGACTTTTATTAAATCTATACACCGAAAAAAAAGCACCCGGCGATATGCCCACCATGTCTGTAAACAACTTTTGTATATACCTTTCCGAGAGCCCGTAGCTTTTCGACAAAGCCATGCTGTCGAATGTGTCGCCTGCTGTACAAATATGTTCGCAGACCTGCTCAATGATCTTCGACTTCTCCAATTTTTTTTCATGTTGAATCAACTTCCCGATCAGGAACCTATCGAGCATCCCGATCTTATGTTTGAGAGTGCCTGCCTCCATCAAACTGTCGTAGAAATCATAGATTTCCTTCGAAAATATGCCATAAGCATCCGTGGCATAGTTGGTGAACTCGTACATAGGATTAGGAAAGAAGAGAGAACTGGCATAAGCATATATCCTGGCAATCAACACCGACGTACCCTTTGAAACCGTAAGCCTGGAAGGCATCGTAAGATGTCCGAGTAATTCAACCTGCGGTAGTTTCCTTTTTCTGCCATCAATAATCGTGGTGGCGCTTCCTTCCGAAATATTGATTACCAAATCAACATAACCGCTGGGATAAAACACTTCGTTGGCCAGATCCCTGTCAATGGTAATCACGGTATAACTCTTTACATATGGTCTCAAAATATCAGATGGGAAAAATTGCATTTCAGGGTATTATATGATTTCAAAAAATAGGGCTTTTCCTCCGCAAAAACAAACCATTCGGCAAAATACGAACGGTGGGGTCAGTTAAGGAAAGATCGCCTGAATAGTTACCGGTAATGGTTAATTGAGCGCCTCGGGTATCATGCCTTCCATTACTTTTGTAAAGTGAACATTTCTTTCAAATACCAATCAATAAATAATGAAACCTATCTGTTTTCTTTCCGGCTTAATGATGTTTGCAGCATGTAATCAGCAAGCCGGTGATTTGCAGAAATTACAGGCAAAGATAGACAGTCTGCAATACCAGGTGAACAAATCCTACAAACCTGGCTTCGGAGAATTTATGAGCAGCATCCAGATTCATCACAACAAACTTTGGTTCGCAGGCCAAAATCAAAATTGGAAACTGGCTGATTTTGAAGTACATGAAATTATGGAAACAATTGAGGATATCCGGAAATATCAGTCAGAAAGAAAGGAAAGCCAACTGATAGAATTGCTAAAACCTGCATTAGACAGCGTGAATTTATCCATTCAGCAACAAAATCCTGCTCTGTTTAAAAGTAGTTACACTTTACTCACCAATTCCTGTAACAATTGCCATCGTACTGCCGAATTTGAATTTAATGTAGTGAAAATTCCCGAAAACCCTCCATTCAGCAACCAGGACTTTAAACCTGTTAAATAACGTGCCGTCAATAAAAATAATTCCACCTGCCCGTATAACAGTTTGGGATTAGGCGCCGGACTGATCATTGTGGTAAAATAGGATTAAACTGAAGGAAAAATACTCCGCAAGGCTTTGTATTTAACACGAAACAAAAAAAAATGAATCACCGGCCTGATAATCTTTTTCATTGGGAATTATTTTTAATTGTTGTTTAATGATGGGTTGTATTGTTGGTATTTGGAGATTTTTGGTATTGCATCTGAGATCAGACAAATCCAGGCGAAGCTGGTCTATCATTTGAATATAAGAACACGTCCACATTATCAAAAAAAATGAAATCCGCAGGTGCCTTTGGCAATTGCGGGAAACAGCCAATGTCATATTCAATACGATTTAGGATGCTAAATAATTCCGCAGGTGACGGAATGGGTTTATTTCAGAGGCTATTGGATGATAATATATAATAATACTACTAAGTTTCGGTTGCTCATATTCTCCCGCAAAAAGTGTTTTCAAAATAGGGGATACTACTTAATGATGTATGCATAGATGTGTGTTGTTGATAAATTCCTGTTTATTGCATTATCTTATATGGCCATATTCTTTTTTAAATAATTGTTCATAACAAATTCTATTTCTTCAAGGCGGAACGGTTTTGACACAAAATGGTTCATCCCTGCTTTCAGGCAGCGTTCTTTATCTTCTTTCATTGCATCAGCCGTTAATGCAATTATGGGAACATTGCTGTATGGTAGGGGTAGGCGGCGAATTTTCTGCGTGGCTGTATAACCATCCATCTCCGGCATATTCACATCCATAAACACTATTTCGGGATCGTGTTGCATTAACATATCAATAGCTTCCCTGCCATTCATCGCTTCAACTACCTCAACGCCCATTTTATGCAATACTTCTGAAATAAGCAGCATGTTTATCGGGCTATCTTCTGCAACCAATACTTTTGTATCCTGAAATTTCTTTCCAGGCGCGGGCCTTTCATCGGGTTGCTCTTCATTCGAATAAGATTTTTCAAATAGCTGGGATAACAGATTAAGTATCTCACCTAATTTTACCGGTTTAGACAGGAATTTGTCAATGCCGATATTTTCCGCTTCCTGCTGGATGATTGTTCTTTCAAGCGATGAGAGCATGAGTATGAAAGGCTTTGTATCGTCGTTTGTTATTTTTTTAATTTGCTGCACCAAATTAATGCCATCCATTTCCGGCATTTGATTATCTGTAATTATAAGATCAAAGTGCTCGTTTTCTTCCCTGGCTTTTTCGATAGCCTGCAATGCCCCGGCACCGTTATAACATATCTTACACGGCACGTGTAAATACCCGAAAATATCTTCCATTAATTTACAATTGGTCATATTGTCGTCTACTACCAATACTTTGCGCAACAGGTTTTTCGGGGTGAATGCAAGGCGTGGCTGTTCATTAACGATCTCCATGGCAACGCGCAGGGTAAATGTGCTTCCCTTACCATACTCGCTTTCTACCTGCAGTGTTCCTTCCATCAATTCGGCCAGGCGTTTCGAAATGGTAAGACCCAAACCCGAACCTCCGAATTTGCGGGTAGTTGATGAATCGCCTTGTGTAAAACTTTCAAATATTGTATTGATCTTTTCAGGGGCGATACCAATGCCTGTGTCTTTAACCGATATGGCTATATCCATGAATTTCTTATCACCTTTTTCATATAGAGTAGACTCCTGGTGAACGGTTACAGACACTTCTCCTTTAAGCGTAAATTTTATAGCATTGCCAATAAGGTTTACCAATATTTGTCTTATTCTTACCTGATCGCCAAAAAATTGGGAAGGAACATGGGGATCGATGTTGCAGATGAGCTCAAGATTTTTTTCCTGGGCTTTTATGGATAAAATATCGATAGTTTCTTCAATTACTTCATCAAGCTTAAAACAGGCATTATCGATAATCAGTTTTCCCGCTTCTATTTTGGAGAAGTCGAGTATATCATTAATGATATTGAGCAGGTTGTATGCTGATTTTCGAACATTCTGCAGATATTCCCGCTGTGTTTTTTGAAGGTCGGTAGTTAGTACAAGGTCTGTAAACCCTATAATGCCATTCATAGGAGTACGTAGTTCATGGCTCATGTTAGCCATAAACTCGCTTTTGGCAAAGCTGGCTGCTTCTGCATTGTTTTTCTGCAGTTCCATTTGTATGCGATCGATCGCCGAACCTAATGTGCCGGAAAATGATTCGAGTATTGAAAATTCAGCTAATGTCCATTTACGTTCTATTTTGCAGTCATGGAAACAAATAAATCCCCATAAGCTGTCTTCTGCAAATACGGGAATAATAGTTAACGATTTTACCTGGTCATTTTCGAGCCGTTGTTTTAACAGCGACTCTTTTAAGTGCGCTACATTGCAATGAAAAATTTCATTTTTATGCAATGTTTGCTCTATATCGGAAGTGAAGTAAAAAAGTACCTGTTGAAATGCCGGAGCATGATATTCTACATCATTGGTAACACTATTCCAATATGCCAGCTGATTACTATATGTTTTTTCATCGATGCTACAGGTATAATTATGGTAGGTTTCTATCATGTCGACCCCCATTTGCACCCCTAATAATTTAATGGCGTTGCCGATAGCGGTTTCAATATCATTATTACTGATGAGTTCATGAACCGCCGAGCCAACTGCCTGGAGTAATCGATCTTTTTTATTAAGATCGCCGGTTATTTCCATCAGTTCCATTTCACTGGTCTTTAAATTATCGCGCATGGAAATAAGCGCCTTACCTAATGTATCTTCATCGCTTAACGGTTTAAAAGGGATTTTAAAATTCCTGATACCTACTTCGTAAGCGAAATTGGCTGTTCTCAGCAGGTTTTCAGAAAGATTATTGACCGATTGCACCATTTCTCCGATCTCATCCCTGTTCACTTTGTAATCTATCCGGCGGATAGTGCCTTTGCCCAGATCATTTATTATAGACCGTATTTTATTCACAGGGCTAATGATCACCTTAGCCAGGTATATGGAAAGAAAAAGTCCGGCAAAAATGATGGTAACAGCCAATACAATGATAAGTATCCTTAATTCTTTGGTAGAACGTCTGAGCTTGATATTCTCCTGGTACCTGATACTTTGCACATAGGAACTGATATTATTTAAAGAATTTATTAATGCACCGGTGCGTGGAAGTATTTCTTCTTCTATTTTCCGTTCAGCCTCCAATTTGATTACCGGATCATCATAATCTTCAAAACCGTTTAAAGAATTCATTATTGTTTTCTCAATAGCAAGCAACTTATTAAATTCGGTATACACATTATGTAAGCTGTCGACCCAATTTTTATTTGGCCAATACCGGGCATGACTCTCAATGCGTGATCTTAATTCCCCGTAATCGGTAAGGTGCAATTTTTTTAACAGGTCTTTATCTTCCTGCTTGTATCTTAAAAACACCCAGTTGGTTGAATACATTTTGGATTCGAGCATCAACCGCTCAAAATTGTCCAATGATTGAAGCGATGGGTCAATCACCTGGGAAAGATTGGCCGATGATCTCTTGTTATTGTTTAAGGTAACTATAGTTATGATACCATTGATCACAAACAAGGATACCAATAAGGCAAAGCTCCAGTAAATCCTCTTCTTTATGGTAATGTTCATTTTCATGGGATATCAGGTATAGGATGGATTAGAAAGTAAGGTTAAGTCCTCCCATTATCCTTATCGGGTCTTCATGCTGACCATAAAAAAGTTCCGAATTCTTTTTATCGAGGTCCATATTGAACCCTACACTTCTGTAATGCTGATTAAGCGCATTGGTGATATTGGTAAAAACAGCCAGCTTTTTTATTATATTATATCTTAGCGAAATGTTCAGCAGCGCATAGCCTGGTATTGTTTGGCGCTTACGAATAGCTGTTTGGGTATTATCAATCCCCGTGAGGTTTTGCCTTCCCATCACAATCAAACGGGGCGAGCAGCTGAATTTACCGGCTTTCAGATCGGTTCCTGCATTCAACATAAACGGAGAAATAAATTCAAGTTCCACTTTAGGAAGATTCGGATCTTTCAGTGAATAATCATCAAATCCGTTTGTATGGTTTACAGACAGAAAAGAATTAAGGCGAAGGCTGCCAAGGGAATGTTTATAATTTAACCGGATGCTTCCTCCGTAATTTACCTGCCGGGTTTGATTTACAAACACTTCAACATATGCAACAGGTATACCATTAAACATATTGTGATACAAATGGGTCGATTTGTTATCGTCGGCAAATTCATGCAATCCTGAAAGAACGGTATAATACCCGTCAACAGTTACACTAAAGTTGTTGGTGAAATAATGACTAACGCTTACCTCTGCATTTTTAGAGGTGATGGGTTTCAGATTGGGATTGGGCAGATGCATGAAATTAGAGTGGAATGTTCTTCCCGAATCGGATGTTTCAAATGCACCATAATAGGCATAACAATCAAAAGTGGTAGGAGCAAGGAATGCTGTACCGTAAAGTGCTTTAATGGTGGTTTTATCGGTGGGCCTGTAAACAATTCCTACGCGTGGGTTAAAGGTGTTTTCGTACCTTGAATTGACATCATACCTTGCGCCAAAAGTGAAATGTACTTTTTGAATGGGCGAATATTGCACCTGTAAATAAGTGCCGATATTCCGGTACCGTAAAGTATAAAATTTCGCTTCCAGTCCATCTGGCATATAATAACTTTTTGTGCCGATATACGTTCCATGCAAAGCTCCGTTGGGGTTAACGGGCGCTGCCAGATCTGCACTGGTGGGTATGGAATAATAACTTTCGTAAGTAGCGCCACCTGTAAGATTAAATTTTTCCGATGCCTTCCAGTCAACCTGCTGCTCTCCTTTTATCAACGAACCAAAAGAATATTTGTAGGCCGGCTCCATACCCGAAAAAACGTTTCGATAATTCGATTTCGGGTTCATAACATAGTCACTGGCCAGCAGTGAGGTGGTGGCTGTGATCTTTCCAAATGATTTTTTATAGGAAGCGTTTGCCATATCGATACGCTGACCCATGAAAACATCTTTATTGTAAACGGCATTGTTGGGATTCTCTTCGTAAAATGTAGGCGTTTGGGCATAGTTCCTGAAAACCGAGAATGAAAATTCATCCATTTGCAGGGATGCATACATGTTATATGCTTTTATAGGCATTTCTATCTTACTATTTACGGGTGTTTTAGGAGTCATGGGCCCGAAAATGGTGTTGAATGTTCCTGTTGTGTAGGCATCTGTATTGAACAGGGTATCATGCTTATATAGCTTCGTATAATCTGCCCCCTGGTTATAACAGTATTGACCTGAAACTATCAGGCTGGCATGATCGTTCAGTTTTTTTGCAACAAACAGCGTATTATTGGTATAGCCATATGTACCTGCCATCGATGTGGCTTCTACTCTGATTTCTTTTTTGGAAGGAGACTTTTTTGTAATGATATTGATCACGCCCGACACGGCATCAGCACCATACAATGCCGAAGCAGGGCCCAATACTATTTCGATTTGCTCCGCCAGATTAACGGGATAATTTTCGAGGATGGGCATTGTTTCATTCGTAGGTGAAGAGATGCGCATGCCATCGAGCATTATCACAAATTTTTCCTGTCCGGGAGTGCCACGCATTACAAAATTATTATGCAGATGCGAGCGTACTTTATCATCCACCTTCATGCCGGGGAGATCATACAACACATCTAACAGCGACTGGTAGCTACGCGATTTGATCTGTTCCTGCGTTATCACAATTACAGTAGCAGGGGCCATCTCCAGGTTCTGAGATGTTTTGCTTGCCGTAGTGATCTTTACATTCAGTAGTTCCTTCAGGTTTAAACTTTCCAGTTTACCGGTATCTACCTGGCTATAGGATATATTACATGCCATGAGAGCCATTGCAAAGAAGAAAAACTCCTTTTTAATGAGGGGCTTTTGCATATGAAGTTGGGTTTTTCAGGGTTTTGTGTATTTTCATTTTATAATTATCGCCAGATCAAGTAATTCAGAAGCAATGTGCAAACTCCTTTGTTCAACATAACTTTTGTTGATCTCTAATTTCAGGTGCTCATTGATCGTAATGAAATTGATGCACGATCCTTTACGTGCAAGACCATTGTATTCGGTAATAATTAACACCGGAGCGCCTGCAGTAATCGCAGCGATCCTTTTTAAACTGCCGCTTTCCTCTTCACTGATAAAAAGGATCTGACAGTTATAATAGCTTGCCGAAGGATCTAATTTTGTAACAACTATTTTCTGGTTGCCGACGGTTTTATTGCCAATAAAGCTTTTTAAATCATCATAAAGCGGCGAATCACCCACGATGCCAATAATAAAATCGCCCGACTTTTTATTAGCCGGCCAGTCAATATATTTGGTGAAACGGTAAATAATGTTAGCGTGTACTGTATAATCCGTTTCATGTTGCGCCTGCACTTTGACTATTGACAATAATAACAAGCCGGTTAAACAGAGTAATCTTAATATTTGAATGCTTTTTTTCATGGTTAGCCACGTCTCAACTGCAATAACGTTTAGTTAATAACATAATGTCAATCCTTGACTATCTGTTTAAGTTTGCGATAATAAGAACGGAAAAAGTGAGTCCTATTGCAGCTAAATGGGCGTGCAGGAAGTATTAAATCTGAAAATAAGAGTTCTTTGATTAGATTATTTAAAGTTAATACTTATAGCCTTCCGGGTGTGGAGGATTGGTGTGTGGATATAACCCAATGACTGTTTCAGGTTGATTTTTCAGGAATATATTTATGAAAAAAAGAGATTCTGTAATATTGATGACAACAAATCAGAACCTTATTAGCAATTGTACAAATATCTTTTTTTATAAATCCATAAACATAAACACTTATTTTATGAAAAGTAATCTTATCCCAACTAACGCTGTAGCAGCCTGGCTGTTGATCATGGCATTGGCCTGCGGCAAAAACTTTCATTCTGCATCGCAAATTGCTGTGTTATCTGCCACGCAGGCTACTTCCCCGGTATCGCTGGCAGGCGCTCCTTCAGATGCGGCCCGGGGAATGCTTCGTGGCATGATCGATAATGTTAAAGGGGCTGCCATGCATACTTATGCCGCCCACGATAATGCAGGTCATACTCTTGACTGTATTAAGATCATTGCTAACCCTTATGTCAGTGGCCAGTTTATCGGCGTATCGCATGCCAGTTTCAATGGAGTGCTGAAAGTGAATTTGGCCGTTTCTACAGATCTGGTCAACTGGACCTGGGTACGGGAACTGGCCGGATCCAATAACGGACAAGCCTCACAGCCTACTATAGCTGTAGCATCGGATGGCGGATTTGTGGTGGCATGGGAGCAGGAACCCAATAATCATATTAAGGTAGTTTACTTTAGCAACTGGACTAATTTGCAGACCGGGGTGGTTGCCAAAAGCTACGATTGCCCACGCACCCTTTCTACCTGCGCGGAAGGCACGCCCAACATATATACTGCCAGTTCAACCCGTTGTGATATCGGGCACCATTTTTATTCAGGCTGCACGGTTGATCGTCAGGCACGAGGTACGCTCACAAATTTCAATTCCTGGACCACCGGCGCGCAGTCGAATGTTGATAATGCGATGCTTTACTGGGGCGTCAAAGGAAATATTGGCGATCGTGATGGTTATACTAATTACATGGGATATAATTTTGGTCTTTTTGAAGGGCAATATACGGCAGGTGACTGGAGCTCCTGGCGCGTTTTCCTGTATGATTATCAAACCGGGAATGCCGATACAACTATCATCAGAACAAATGGAGGTAGCACCGCTTTTGCGAATCCTACGATTACCAAAACACAACTGAACGGTCAGAATATAATCCTGGTCACCTTATTTATTCCCAGCGAAGGAGCTGCCTCCGGGGAAGCGGGAGAACTTATCTATTACAATAAATATTAAGCTTATCTCTCTAACTAAGCAGGTCAACCGACCTGCTTAGTTGTTTTAAGATTTGTATTAATAATATTATTAGTCCGGCAATGGTTCGCAAAGGTATCCATGTGTTGCAAGATGCAATTGAATTTCAGCCTCATCGATGGCTCCCTGGTGACTTTCAATTCTCAGGATCCTGTCGCAGTCATCAAGGTCGAAATTGATTATGTAATGAGAAAAAGCTTGTTGAAGAACGAGTATAATGTATTTTGCCGCCAGATGATCCTGCACATTAGTCTTAAAGACCTTTACAATTTTCATATTATACAATTTGACGAAAGCAGTTGTCAGAACTGGTAACTAATCCCTCCCTGAAATATAAATGAATTTTGATGATAAGATACATTGGGAACGCGATCATTAACATTACTGAGGCTGTTGAATGAAATTTTTTGATCCATATTAAATGTTTCCAGCTTTTGCATAAATGTGTGGCCGGCTATCACATTCAATTTCCATCGCCGGCCAAACTTACAATCATAAATAAGCCCGGCACTCAATTGCCGAAAATGCAGGTATTGTTCTTTCTTTTCTTCATTCAATCGGTACATGCTTACATTTAATCCGCCTGTAATTCCGAGGGATTGTGCGTTTGAAATTTTGTACTTCAATGACATTCGGGATGGTAAAACGGCCGTGAGACTTAGTTTTTTATTAATTGTCCAGTCGATGTCTGGTATGGGTAACAGATAGGTGCCTGAGTAGTTGCTGGTGTAGGTGAGGGTAACGCCATATTTAAATGCCTTGTTTTGACGAAAACCCAATCTTACGCCCACTGTATATAGAACATCTTTTTCTTCGATGGTACGTTTGAAATCAGCGTTCACCGATGCCAAACCAATCAGCGCGATATTAGTAGAAGGTGAAATGGAATAGTTGAATAGGAGGGGGACCGTTATCGAGTGAAAGTTAGTGCTGCCTATATTCTTTTCATTTGAAAGAAACAGTCCCTGATAACGTATGCCGGTTCTTATAAGGATCGGATGTTTTGATTGAAAATATTTATAAACTGGCACACCAATTTCGGCTACGGGTTGTTGTATTATAAATGTATTCCCGTTGGCATTTACCGGAGCAACCGAATTAGATATAGTAATGTTACCTAATCGTGGCGCTGCGGGAATTAATTGCGGGCGTATTGAGCTATCTGCATTTTGTGAATAGATAAGTACAGGCAATAAAATGCCGGCCAGAAATATGCTTCTTTTCATTTCTGTTAAATTGGGTTTAATTATTTATAGAAAATACAGGAATGGCAAGTCCATCCCCTGAGCCGGTTTACCGGTTCAATGGAGCTATGCCGGGCATGCTACAGGCATAGTTAGCAGTAAACTAAATGGAAAAAATTTGTCAGGTAAAAGTGACGGTATCGATAAGCTTCTGCATTAAATGATGAAATTGTTGCCTTTCATTTTCTGTTAGCACAGAAGACAGAAATGCATCAAATTCCTGAAGGATGCTATTTGCCTGCATGGCCAGCTTTTTTCCGGTTGCCGTTAATTCAACGAGGGTTTTCCGCTTGTCGGCAGTATCCTGAATTACTTTTACAATATCTTTTTTGAGTAAAAATGAAACGGTTCTGTTAACAGATGCTTTATCACGTTGTAACGCAGCGCTTATTTCCTGCTGGCTTGCACCTCCTTTATAATACAATTTGAGAATGACCGGTATCTGGTCCATTTCGAGAGGAAATGCCTTTTCCCGGAAAACTTTATCACATTCTCTATACACTCTGCCATAAAGGGCGCCTATTTCAGTAACCAGTAAAGGAGACACAGGAAATTCAATGTTTTGGCTCATGGTGCGAAGATAGTGAAATTGGTTGATATATCAACTAATATCTTTTAAAATTATGTTACGGTTTAGGGTTTTTAGGTGACTGTGCGGGTAAACAATAAGTTTTAAAACAGTGCCGTCCGGCATTATCACTTTTATTACAACATGCTTTTTAATAATTTTACGGCATCAGAAAGGCATTGATGCAACAATCATTCAACGGCAATGAATTAATAATACGGGTAGTGCAGGGCGATGAGATCGCCTTTGGACAGTTGTTCCGACAATACAAGAACAAGCTCTACTCTTTTATATTCCACCTTAGTGGCAGCGCCACCATTGCCGAAGACGTGTTGCAGGATGTGTTTTTAAAGATCTGGCGCGACCGCGACCAGCTTACCGGCATCGACAATTTTAACGCCTACCTGTACCGCATGGCGCAAAACAAGGCTATTAATGTGTTGCGCCGCCAAAGCCGGGAAGCCTTGCTGCTGAACGAAGTGCAGCGGCTGGCGCCGGAAGGGGTTCAGGGCGATGAATTGCTCGCAGTCAGGGAAGTGCGAAAGGCCTTGCAACAGGCCATTAACAACCTGCCGCCCCGGCAACGCAAGGTGTACCAGTTGGGTCAGGAACAGGGACTTACCTACGAGCAAATCGCCGGCTCTCTCGGTATTTCCACTTCTACCGTTCGCAATCACATGGTGCAGGCCCTGAAAACCATCCGGGAATATATCGCGCTCCATTTTCCTCCCCTCCTTATCTACCTCGTTCCCATGTTAGCCATGATGATGGCTTAAAAAAATATTTTCCGGGTGACTAGACTTATCTTTCCAGCGGTTTGTCACACATTTACACCATCACAATTTCATAACCTTTTTGTAACCTTTCCGAAACACATTAAGCCATGTCTCAACAAAGACTACAGGAGCTACTTGATAAACTATTAAGCAACGATTGCACAGCCGCCGAAAAAGAGGAACTGTTTCAACTCATTGAAACAGTGGAAGACGAACCACAATTACAGGATGTTTTGGAAGGCGCATGGATGCGCTATAACCAGCCCAGTCATGTTGTTACAGAAGATCGATCGGCTGCCATACTGAAAAATATACTGAACGAAAACCAGGCAGTGCCCCTGCCTGGAAAAAGAAAGCTATGGCCGTATTTGGCCGCCGCCGCTTCGGTGGTAATGCTGATTGGTTTGGGAATTTACCGCCTGTCGCTGCCTACAGCAAAAGGACCGGTCAACCCCAATATAGCAGCGATCACCAATGATGTGAAAGCGCCCGATAAAAGCAAAGCGACCTTAACCCTGGCAGGTGGACAACAAATTATGCTCGACCAGGCGAAAAGCGGAACGCTGGCAACAGAAAACGGATCGCGGGTGGTAATGGAGAAAAACGGTCAACTGGTATATCAATCGGCAATCGGCAATCGACAATCGGCAATAGTTGCCTATAATACATTGAATAATCCAAGGGGTAGTAGGGTAGTTACGCTTACTCTGCCCGATGGCACCAGCGTTTGGATGAATGCAGGTACCTCGCTTACTTATCCGACTGCTTTTGCCGCCAATGAAAGAAAAGTAGCGTTGACCGGTGAAGCCTATTTTGAAGTGAAACACGTTACCACTGCCGGTGCGAAAAGAGTGCCGTTCGTGGTGCAAATGAGCAGCCCCACAGGCAATCGTGGCGATGTAACCGTGCTGGGAACGCACTTCAATGTGAAGGCGTATGATGATGAAGCGAATGCAAAAGTGACTTTGTTAGAGGGAAGCGTGAAAGTTCGTCAATGGTCAATGGTCAATGGTCAATTGAAAACAGGAAATGAGGCGTTGCTGAAACCTGGCGAGCAAGCTGCACTATCAGGAGCCCATTCACCATTCACCATTCACCATTCACCAGATCTGGATCAGGTAATGGCCTGGAAAGATGGATTGTTCGATTACAAACGCAGCGATATTACTGAAGTGCTGCGCGATGCAGCGAGGTGGTATGATATAGAAATTGTGTACGAGGGTAAAAAACCAGCAGATACATTTACCGGTGGCATAGACCGCACGGCCACCTTAACAGAACTGTTGACCATTTTAAAGATGACTGGATTACGCTTTAAACTGGAAGGAAGAAAATTGATCGTGCTGAGCGGTAATTAAGAACCGGATACATATGATCCGAAAAAAAACCACCCCGAATTGGCGTTCGGAGCGGTGAGTAAGTCGAGGTCATTTTTTATAAAAAGTCGGGCAGACTTATTTATTGTTAAACCGTCTGAACGGATCCATCCGGAATGACCCAAACCAACCAAAACTATGCAGTTACAGGCGAACGGCAAAATATTGCCGTATCCATCACTAAAAACGCTGTTGATGATGAAGTTTACAGCTTTATTGCTCCTGGCCACCTGCTTACAGTTACAGGCCAACACGTATGCGCAAACCATTACGCTGAATGTGAAAAACAGTCCCCTGGAATTTGTATTGGGACAGTTAAAAAAACAAAGCGGTTACCAGTTCTTTTATAAAGATGCTGCGCTTCGCAATGGCAAACCAGTAACACTGGAAGTAAGCAATCGCCCCTTTGAAGAAGTGCTGAACCTGTGTTTCAAAGACCAGCCTTTGAGCTGGAGCATTGTGAAAAAAACAGTAGTGATACTGGAAAAAGAACACTCCATAACACGCGTAGACACCGTACCACAAGCCCCTGCAACAGGCGCTACACAAACCGTTTCGGGCACGCTGCTCGAAAACACCAGCAAACCCATTCGCGGTGCGGCAGTGGCGCTTACCACTGCTTCCACTCAGGGCAATCCCCGGTACACTAATACCGATGAGCAGGGTGTTTTCTCCTTTCCCGAAGTATCCCCCGGTTCCTACACCATCATCGTTACACACGTTACCTATAACCGGGTTGATAGAAAAGTAAAAGTAACCGACGCCCCGGTTTCAGTGCACCTAAGCATGGTTCCTTTTACAGATGAGCAAAAGGAAGTGGAAGTAGTAATGAACAACGGTTACCAGTCAAAAAGCAAAGCCACCCAAACCGGCGCCGCCAATGTGATACTTTCCAAAGAAATTGAAGCCAGTCCTTCTACCAACATTATGGAGCGTTTGGAAGGTAAAGTGCCAGGTGTATTGTTCGATGTTCGTAACAATCGCATACAGGTAAGAGGTACGAATGGTCTTAATGCCACCACCGGCCTGGTTGCCCCGCTTGTTGTTATTGATGGTTTTCCCGCCATTGATCAAAATCTCACCAATATACCCAGTGCATCGGTAGACAGAGGAAATCCTGCTACCTCCAAAATCATCAACGGCACCGGTAACGCCATCCTTAGCACCCTTAACCCCAACGATATCGAAAGCATTACCTTTTTAAAAGATGCAGCAGCCGCTGCCATCTGGGGTTCCATGGCTGCCAATGGTGTTATTGTTATCGAAACCAAAAGAGGAAAAAGAGGAACGCCGCAGGTAAATCTGAATACCACGGTGAGCGTTTCCAACCCGGCCAATTTCAAAAACATCAAAATCATGTCAGGCGCTGAATATATCGATCTTGAAAAAGAGCTATTCAACCTGAATATGTATGGCGACCCTACCACCAGTTGGAGATACCAGGAAGTAAGCGATGCCATTAATACGATGTTCCGCGCCAAACGCGGCGAGATCACTGCCGCACAACGCGATTCTATCCTAAATGTACTCGGCAGCCGTAATAACCGGAGCCAGATAAAAGATTACCTGTTGCAACGCGCCGTTACCCAACAATACAACCTGAGCCTGTCGGGCGGTGGCGACAACAGTACCTGGTATCTTGCCGGCAATTATACCCGCAACGTGCCGGTATATAAAAGCAACGCCAATCAGAACTATTACATCACCTCCAATACCACCAACGACTTCTTTAAAAAACGCCTGACCATTGGTACCAACCTCAACTACACCTATGCCCAAAGCAAGTTAAATTCAGCTGCCATTAATGCTATGAGCATTGGCAGTATGGGTTTGCGCACTTACGATATGCTGGCAGATGAAAATGGAGCCCCCATACAAAGAAGCATCGACTTCACCAAAAAAGTAACCGATAGCTTTACGCGCCTGGGTTACCTGCCATGGACCTATAACCCGATCGATGAATTGAAATACAATAATTTCATTGATGCCAAAAGCACTGTTCGCATGCGGTTATCTGCCAAAGGCGTTCTCACCAACTGGTTAAGTGTGGAAGTATCAGGCCAGTTGCAACGCAGCACCGATCAGCAGGACAATTTGCAGAACAAAGACAGCTACCAGACCCGCCAGATCTTAAACATGGCCACTACTTATAATACCACTACCAAAAAAGTAGTAAACGGTATTCCTGTAGGCGGCATTTATAAAATGTCTGGTATACGTGGCGAAGATTATGGTTTACGCGGACAGTTCAATATCAACAAGTCGTTTAAAGAACACCGCTTTAATGCGATCATAGGTTCGGAGATCAGGCAAAGTAAAGTAACCGGAACTCAGCAAACGCTGTATGGATACGATGAAGACCTTGGCTCTTCAGTGGTTGTTAACCCTGGGGTAGCTTATAGTTTATTAAGCGGGGGTACCACTACTCTTGGCTCACAGGACAACTATATTTACAGAAGCATCAGAAGATACCTGTCGTATTACGGCATGCTCGACTATGGATGGAAGAACAAATACTATATATCGGGTAGCTTACGCTATGACGATGCCAATATAGTTGGTGTTGACAGAAGGAACCGCGCTCAGCCATTATGGTCGGTGGGTGGCCGCTGGAATGTGAGCAGCGAACCGTTCATGCAAAATTCCTATCCATTGAACCGGCTGAGCCTGCGCGCCACCTATGGTGTTGGCGGCAATGCGCCTAACGGTGGCCAAAACTATACCACGGTAAACATAGGCTCATCAGATATATACTCCGGGCTGCCATATTCTTCTATTGGCTCACCAGCCAATTCTATGCTGGGCTGGGAAACTACCAAATCTGCCAACTTTGGCCTGGATGCAGCCTTTTTTAACGAACGCATCAGCCTTACAGTAGATGTATACAAAAAGACAACAGAGAACATCCTGTATAACCTGCCCGTTAACGCTACCTATGGTTTCAGCATCTTACAGGTGAATGCCGCTACATTAAAAGGTCACGGTGTGGAAGCAGCGCTTACAGCTGTTCCTGTAAAAACACCAAACTGGCGCTGGACTACCAACTTCAACCTCGCCTTCAATACCAATAAAGTAACCGATAACCGCTTTGCCAACAATACCGGCAGCGTTACCGCTAACCAGATTTACAACAACTATCCTAACGACAATGTGTGGGCGTATGCATGGGCTGGCCTTGACAGTGTAGGGCAAACTCAGCTGTACGATTCAACCGGTAAAAAACTGAACTCATTAGCAGGCAGCACCACCAAAAAACAAATGAAGTATATGGGGCGTTCCACCCCTCCTTATTTTGGCGGGTTCACCAATACCGTTCAATATAAGAACTTCACTCTTACCGCCCGTATCACTTTCTATATGGGTTATGTATTCAGAAAGATGGATATCACCAGTGGCTATCCCAGCAGCAGCGGTGGTGTAACCGGGTTGCTGAACAACAGCGAGGCACTGGCTGGCAGATGGCGCCAGGCAGGCGACGAAGCTACGGCCAAAGTACCCGGTTTAGCCAAAATAAACTTCAACAGTCTTGACTGGTATAAAAGTGCCGACATCAATGTGCTTGATGCCGGCAACATCCGTTTTCAGCAGTTAACCCTGGGGTATACGTTGCCTCAATCGGTGCTCAGAAAAATAAATGTGTTTAAAGCCATTAATGCCAACGTTACGGTAAGCAACCTGGGCATCATCTGGCGTGCCAATAAAGAAGGCATCGACCCGGATTATGCAAATAACAGCAACTTTACCAACCTGCCGCCCAGTGTGAATTATACATTCAACCTTAATTGCTCATTCTAACAACCGGTCATCAATGAAACAGTTACTATATACCATATCAGCGCTGGCAGTATTAGCAACGACCGCCTGTCGCAAATATGTTGAAATATCTCCCGTAAACGTTCGTGAATTAAAATACACCAAAGATTACCAGGGGCTGCTGTACAACAGCTACCAGTTAATGGAAAAAACCTACCTGTATCCTTTATATGCCAGCGATGAAGTATGGACCGCCGACGGAACAGCATGGCAGGCCAACCTGAACCTCAATGCAGGCTATGTTTATTGCTGGTTGCCCAAAATATGGGCGGAAACACAGGAAGACCAGGACTGGGCCAGCCAGTATACGATCATCTACAACACCAATATTGTCGTGAACGAAGTAATGAGCAGCGAAGGCGGCACCGATGCCGACAAGATCAAAGCTTACTCTGAAGCCCTGGTACATCGCGCTTATGCTTATTATACCCTGGTGAATAATTACGCCAAACAATACGACGAAACTACTGCCAATACCGATCCTGGCGTACCCGTTGTATTGCAGGCCAACTTCAGTTCCAACCTAAAAAGAGTGCCTGTAGCAGGTGTATATGATCAGATAGTAAGCGACCTGCAAACGGCGCTCCCTAACCTGGCCCCCACACCAGATGTAATCACCAATCCATCCAGGGCAGCCGTATATGCCATACTTTCGAGAGTATACCTGAACAAACGCGACTTTACAAAGGCCGGTCTGTATGCCGACAGTGCACTGCAGCTTAAAAATACACTGGTAGACTTAAATGCGTATGCAGCCGTGCCCACCAGCTACCCCAACAAAGTGAACGACCCGGAGAATATTTTCTCCAAAACTGTTAATGGTACGCCCACCACATTACCATTAAGTAATGACCTGATGATCCTGTTCGACCCCGTTAACGACCTGCGTTATACCCTGTTCACCAAAGCAGGCGCTGATATACCAGCCTCTAACTTTACCAACCGCGGTTATTACAAACACCGCCTGGTAAACCAGGGCATTTATGTTGGTCCCAAAGTGCCCGAAATGATGCTTATTAAAGCTGAAAGTGAAGCCCGCGCCGGCAACACTGCTGCCGCTTTAACCATATTGAACAACCTGCGTAAAAAGCGTTTGGTAACTACAGGATACACCGATCTTACTGCCATTGATGCACAGCAGGCACTGCAACTGGTGATCACAGAAAGAAGAATGGAACTGATGGGCACCGGCGCCCGCTGGTTCGATCAGCGCCGTTTGCAAAAAGACAATGGTTTTATATCAACCGTTAGCCGTCTGTTCAAAGGCGTTACCTATACGCTGGCGCCCGGCAGCAATGAGTATACGTTTGCCATTGCAGACAAATACATTCTCCTAAACCCTGAAATAGAGCAGAACCCCCGCTAATTTTTTTTAACAAACACCATTATGTTTATTACCAAGCGTAAGATGAGTTTTATTGCCATTTGCAGTATACTGATGGCAATGAATGTAAAGGCACAGCATAAACATCCGGCAGACACAGCAAAGATAAAACCGGTAGACACTACCCGTAAACCTCCTGTTGTGCCCCTGCCCGCCATTAAACCTTATAAGGATGTGATTACGGCCGACATGAAGTCGGGCAAGGGGTTTATAACTGTGTATCAGAAGGAAGACAAGTTCTTTTTTGAAGTACCCAACAACATCCTCGGCAGGGATATCCTGATCGTAAGCCGCGTATCCAAAGCCAGCGCCGAAATGCGCAATGGCAGCAGCGGTTATGCCGGCGACCAGATCGGTGAAACCGTGTTCCGTTTTGAAAAAGGCCCTAACAGGAAATTGTTTCTGCGCCGCATCTTTTACATGGAGTATGAAAGCGATAGTACCCAACCCATGTTTGCCAGCGTACAAAAGAACAACGTACTGGCTATTTCTGCCGCCTTCCCGGTAGCCGCTTATAAACCCGACTCGTCTGCTACGGTAGTAGATGTAACGGAGTTCCTGAACAGCGACAACGACGTACTCTATTTTCAGAAAAAACAATTTAAAGACCGCGCCGGAATGGGTGCACAGCAGAACGACCGCAGTTATATCGACTACGTTCATTCCTATGCTTCCAATGTGGAAATACATGCAGTAAAAACATACACAGCAGGTTTGAACCCTACTGCCAGCAACTATACCGTTGAGCTGAACTCCTCACTGGTATTGTTACCTGCTACCCCCATGCAACCCCGCTTGTTTGACAAACGCGTGGGATACTTTGTAGTAGGCCATCGCGATTTTGAAACTAATACACAGGGTGTTGAAGACAAAATATATGCAGTACGCTGGAAACTGGAACCCAAACCCGAAGATGTAGAGAAATACAAACGCGGCGAACTGGTGGAACCAGCTAAACCCATTGTGTTTTACATTGACCCCGTAACACCTAAAAAATGGGTGCCTTATTTAATACAAGGGGTGAACGACTGGCAGAAGGCATTTGAAAAAGCCGGTTTTAAAAATGCCGTGTATGCACGCGAAGCCCCCACCAAAGAAGAAGACAGCACCTGGAGCATCGATGACGCTACGCACAGCGCCATCATCTACCGCCCTTCAGTGATCGCCAACGCCATGGGCCCCAGCGTAGCTGACCCCCGCAGTGGGGAAATCATCGAGAGTCATATTTTCTGGTACCACAATGTAATGGCCCTGCTGAGCAGTTGGTATATGGCCCAGTGTGGCGCCGTAGATCCCAACGCCCTGCACCTGCAGCTGAGCGATAGCTTAATGGGAACGTTGATCCGTTTTGTATCGAGCCATGAAGTAGGCCATACCCTGGGCCTGAGGCACAACTTCGGTTCCAGCTCTACCGTGCCTGTTGAAAAACTGCGTGATAAAGTTTGGGTAGAGGCACATGGCCACACCCCTTCTATTATGGACTATGCCCGTTTCAACTACGTGGCCCAACCCGAAGATCATATTTCAGAAAAAGGCCTGTTCCCCCGTATCAATGATTACGACAACTGGGCTATTCAGTGGGGTTATACCTGGCGCCCTGAATTCAAAAATGAGTTCGACGAGCAGAAAGCACTGGTTAAAGTGGTAAGCGATAGCCTGGCTAAAAACAACCGCTTGTGGTTTGGTAGCGAAGTAAGCCTTACCGACTATCGTTGCCAGAACGAAGATCTGAGCGATGATGTGGTAAAAGCAGGTGAATACGGTATTAAGAACCTGAAAAGATTAGTACCCAATATTCTGAAATGGGCAACCGTTGCCAACGAGGATTTTGAAAAACCTTTCGACATGTACAAGACCCTGTACAGCCAGTTTAACCTGTATCTGGGTCATGCCGCTAATATTGTAGGCAGCATTGAAAGAAACGATAAAGTAGGCGCCCAAAGTGGTGCAGTATACGAAGCTACCAGCTACGAAAAGCAAAAGAACGCCGTACAGTTCCTTGCACACAATGTGTTTACAACGCCTTTGTGGTTAAAGAACAACGACATGCTGAACAAAACCAGCATGAACTTCCAGGCAGAGGTAAGTCAAATGCAAAACAGTATCATCACAGCACTTCTTTCAAGGAACAGAATGGGCCGTATGTTGTGGATGGAGCAAAACAATGAGGCTGGCAAAAAAGCCTACACCCTCGGCGAAATGCTGCAGGACCTGAACAAAGCAATCTTCACTGAGGTATATGCAGGCACAAGCGTAGATGTTTACCGCCGTGGTTTGCAAAAAGCATATGTAAGCCGTTTATTGCAACAGGTATTCACGCAGATAAACGATGGCGATATCTCTGCCATGATAGTACCTTTCGGTTACAGCTACGTAAACTCTGATGCGTATGCATTGTTACGCGATAACCTGAAACAGATACTGGTGCTGGTAAAACAGGCCAAAGCCGGCGCTGTTGACAAATATACCCGCCTGCACCTGCAGGATCTGGAGAACAGGATCACCATCAATTTCAACGCCGAAAAGAAAGGATAAAAACTATTGAACATATTCCTTATGAAAAACAGGGGCCTTCCTTTTTGGTTGGCCCTTACTCTTTAAAGTAAAGACTTCCACAGGTCGGTATATAGGCGCTTTAAATCTTCTCTTAATTGGTTTGAAGAAATTCCTATTCGATACCCAGGTGCAATTTAATTGCGCCTTTTTATTTAAAACCCTCTACAGTACTTACGTTTAAAGCGTTGTGTTTAATCGCGATCAAAAGCACGAAAGTTTTGCCATGGCAATGTTTTATGTGTTACATAAGGCTTACAGATGGATCCCTCGTCCATTCTCCAATTACTTGGATTTTCGGGTTTTTGCCCTGGTGTAACAGTTCCACCCCTGATTTATACGAATTACCCCCCATCTAAGGGGTGAAATTGTTTAGAAATTTACTCTGATTGGCAATTTATTCTCTGATTTTAACCAAAACTGCTTCCATATGAACTATAGCTACTTTCCCCGTCCTCCGGGAAATCACATACTCACATATTCACCCCATCTGATATCCTATTCATTCTTTAATAATTAATAGCTGCTTATGAAATTGATGCTTATTCGTTTTATTCTTTTTTGTGGTACGCTGTTGCTGACGTGTTCGTCAAAAGCTGTACCCGCCAAAACAACGACTGATCCATGCCATGCCCACTGGCTTGCCCAAAAGTATACCGGCACTGTATTCGACTATACCAATTCACCCGTAGCAGGGGCATTGGTAAAAGTAGTTGGTACCGGTATAACTGCAAGTACCGACCCAAACGGCGTTTTTATCATTGAGGCAAATTCCGGCGCCACGATTATTATTTCCAAAGCCGGTTTTAAAGACAAAGAATATGTGCTGGGCGAAGACGTTTCCTTTTCCATTGCACTGGATTATGAATATACGCTGGTGCCTTTGAAAAGTCCGCAACCTGTTCAATTGCTGTATACAACCGTGCCTCAGAGGCTGGCGGTTGCTTCAACGGATGCAGTGTATAACAATGACCTTATGAAATCGCCGGTTACAGGTTTTGGAAATGCCCTCACAGGCAGGATGGCCGGTTTACATTCGTTTCAAATTTCCGGCCAGCCAGGTTATGATGGCGCTTCTTTTAATTTAAGAGGACAAGCACCGGTAATTATTATAGATGGTGTAGTCACTGGTGTATCCATTGGCCTTACGCAATTCGACCTCGAAGAAATTGAATCGGTTACCGTTTTGAAAGATGCCAGCGCTATGGCCATGCTGGGCGTACGCGGATCGAATGGCGCCATACTGATAACAACTAAAAAAGGCATAGAGGGAAAACAACAGGTTTCATTGACCGCACAAACAGCCACTCAGCAGCCACTCGGTTATCCGAAGGCCGTGAATGCTTATGATTATGCGCGGCTGCACAATGAGGCGCTTCGCAACGATGGCATAGACAGTGCTAATTCGGGGTTATATTATTCTCAAACAGCCCTTGATGCTTATAAAAATCATTCCGATCCTTACACTTATCCGGATGTGAATTACTGGAAAGAGATCACGAAGAATACTTCGATGATGAATCGCTACACATTGAGCACAAGGGGTGGCAGCAGGTTCGCAAAGTATTTTGTTTCAGTAGAACATGTGAACCAATCGGGATTTTTTAAAACGGTCGACAGCAATTCCTATAACACCAACAATAATTTCAAGAGCTATGTCATTCGCTCGAATGTTGATGTAAATATTACACCCAAACTCACCGGTGGTATTTATTTACTCGGCCGCATTCAAAATGCAAACGAGCCCGGTGCAACCACCACTTCAATACTTTCAAGTTTACTGGCTACGCCGGCCAATGCATATCCTGTTTTAAACCAGAACGGCTCTTTCGGTGGCAGCCAGATCTACCAAAACAATATCTGGGCGCAAACGGTCGGTTCCGGTTATCGCCAGAATTACAAAAGAGATGTGCTGGTGAATGTTTACCTGAAACGTACCCTGAATGAATTATTACCCGGTTTGTGGACCAAAGCCAAAGTAGCCTATTACGGAAGTCTTTCTGAAACGATCTACCGTGGAAAAGCTTTTGCCGTGTATCAAAAGAACGGAGCGTCTTATACGCAATTCGGCACCAATGGTACGCAGGGAAATTCTAATGGCATCGATTTTCAAAACAGGCTCGATTATGAGGAATTCAGTCTCGGTTACGACAAAACGTTCAATAACGATAATGGTATAAATGCTATCGTGCTGGTTAACCGCGATAATTATTCGAATGGTTATGATCTGCCCTATACCATCACAGGAACTTCGGGTCGTGTTGCCTATACTTATAAAGGCCGGTATATGATCGATGCCAGCTGGGGCATCAACGGCTCGAACAGGTATCCCGCCGAAGGCAAAACCAAACGGGGCATTTTTCCTGCCATTGGTTTAGGATGGAATATCCACCAGGAAGCATTCATGGCCAACGTTCCATTTGTATCGGCTTTGAAATTATATGGCTCTTATGGCAAAACGGGATGGGATAAACCGGGCTACTTCGTTTACTATCCCCGTTTTAATGATGGGCCCGGTTATTATTATGGTACCAGCGCTGGCGGTGTTTCAACCACCACCGAAGGCACTCTTGCCAATCCCAACATTACTTTTCAAAAAGCCAACAAATTGAATATTGGCCTGAGCGGCAGTGTGCTCAAAAATCAACTGGCCTTTAAAGTAGAATATTACCGCAACAAGTATTACGACATCTTAATGCAGCGTGGCCAGAACAGTACGTTGCTGGGGAACGATTATCCCGATGAAAACATTGGAAAGAACCGGTATTTTGGCTGGGAAGGCCAGTTAACCTGGCAACAAACCAGTAACAAACTGCAATACTTTATCGCTGCCAATGTTTCAACCATAGGCTCCAAAGTGCTTTATGCCGATGAAGTAGACCGCCCTTATGATTATATGAAAAGAACAGGGCAGCCTGTTTCGCAACTTTTTGGATACGTTTCCGAAGGGTTATACCAATCACAGGACGAGATCAACACGCACGCAACCACCGTTGGTTATAAACCACAATTGGGAGATGTCAAATACAAAGATCTGAATGCAGATGGTGTTATCGATCAGAACGACCAAACCGCCATCGGCACTACCAAACCGCTTTTCTTTTATGGAATTTCGATTGGCGTAACCTGGAAAGGTTTCGACATCAGCGCTGTGCTGCAGGGTGTAAGAAACTACCAGGGTTACCTGGCCGGAAGCAGCTACTGGGCTTTTCCTGGCTATGGTTTAGGCCAGGCATGGTCTGAGAACCTTGGCCGCTGGACGCCCGGCAATGCAGCAGGCGCTACATATCCCCGCCTGAGCTATGGTACTAACACCAATAACTATGCTACGTCATCGTACTGGTTACGGAACGACAATTTCATCAGACTGAAAAACGCAGAGATCGGGTATTCGCTTCCTGAATCGTTGATCCGTAAAATACGATTACAAACCGTACGGGTGTTTGCCAATGGATATAATCTATTGACATGGGCTACGGCTGATTTCAGCAACAGGGATCCTGAGGCTTATATCGGCGGTTATCCTGTTCAACGATTGGTAAACTTTGGACTCAACATTAAATTTTAAGAGGGCTGCTTATGAAAAAATCAATTTTATTCCTTTCAATCTTCGCGTCGGGATTACTGGTAATGACCGGCTCCTGCAGAAAATATGAAACCCAGCCCAAAGACTGGTATACATATGAACTTACATTCGACTCGCTTGATAAAAATGGTACGGTAACGGCCAATGATTTGAATAACATCTATACCTACCTGCCCAACGGCTATAACTCGTTTGATCTCGATTATCTGGATGCCGGTACCGATGATGCCCTGCCTTCGCGTTTGAACGCAACGGTAGAGAGCTATTCAAAGGGCACCGTTAGCCTTACCAATAATCCTGATCCTTATTGGAGTAATGCTTATAATGGCATTCGCAGGGCGAATATTTTTCTGAAATATGTTGTAAGAACGCCTATTACGGCTATCAACATGCAATACTGGAAAGCCGAAGCAAGATTTCTGAGAGCCTATTTCTATTCGGAATTACTGAAAAGATATGGTGGTGTACCGCTGCTGGGCGATACGGTATTGGGATTGAACGACAACATAGAGATACCGCGCGCTACCTATGCCCAAACCGTTGACTATATCGTGAATGAGTGTACGGCCATCAAAGACAGTTTACGCGCCGATCCGGCCGCCGATGCAGAGTGGGGGCATGCTTCGAAGGGGGCAGCCGTTGCTTTGAAATGCCGCGTATTGCTGTATGCTGCCAGCCCGTTATTTAACGGAGGTGGTGTTGAAAGCGATGCAACGAAAAAAGCGTTGACCGGTTATCCCACTACCGATGCCACGCGCTGGCAGAAAGTAGCAGATGCGGTAACAGAGTTCAAAGCGCTGGGCTATTATACCTTACTTACCACCGGAACGGCGCCGGCGAATTTTATCAACGTGTTCATCAATAAAAAGAATACCGAGATCATTTTTGCCAAACAGAACGCCAACAACTCCATTCCCGAAACACAACAATCGCCGGTTGGTTATATTGTTTCAAATGTTCAAAGCTATGGGCTTACCAGTCCGTCGCAAAACCTGGTAGATGCATTTCCCATGAAAAACGGATTGGCTGTTACCGATGCAGCTTCGGGCTATAATGCCGCCGCTCCTTACACGGGTAGGGATCCGCGCCTCGATGCCACCGTTTTTTATAACGGACTTACCTGGTTGAACCGGGCCGTGCAAACTTACCAGGGAGGCGCCGATAAGCCCGATAATCCATCAGTGGCCCAGGTACAAACGAGAACAGGGTATTACCTGCGCAAATTCCTGGGCAACTTTACAACAAGCACCGCCTTCTCGAACCAGAGCCACAATTTCCCCATTTTCAGGTATGCCGAAATTCTGCTTACCAATGCCGAAGCATTGAATGAATTGGGGCAGGTGGAAAATGCGGTGGCAGAGATCATAAAACTAAGGGCACGCGCGGGCATTATTGCAGGCAGTGATAGCCGTTATGGTATCAAGGCTGGTATAACGCAAACAGAAATGCGTGATCTTATAAGAAATGAACGCCGTATTGAACTGGCTTTTGAAGAACATCGTTTTTGGGATATACGCCGCTGGAAAATTGCCGATGTAGTGATGAACGCACCTATTACCGGTATGAAAATAACGAATGGAACGCCGCTTACCTACCAAACGGTAACCGTGGCGAACCCGGTTTTCCAAAACAGGTTATACCATATGCCCATTCCTTATGATGAGATATTAAAAAACCCAAAACTGATCCAGAATGAAGGATGGTAACCGGGGCAGTATGGATTTAAAAACTTCTTCAAATAGCTAATATGATGAAACGCATTATATACATTATTCTACCGATACTGCTGGCCGGAGTAACTTCCTTTGCCCAGATCAAGGTATTGGGCATCGTGTCGGATTCAAGTGGTTCTCCCATTGTTGGGGTTAATGTTATTGAAAAAGGCGTATTTGGTAACGCAACAACTACCAATGCCTCAGGACGATTTGCACTTACATTAAGAGGCACATCTAATATATTGTCACTTTCGATGGTTGGGTTCGAAAACCTGGATGTGAAAGTGGGTAGCGGTGAGGTGCACATAATGATGAAACCCGGCGGAGGCGGTTTGTCGGATGTAGTTGTGGTTGGTTACGGACGGCAGAAAAAAGCTACGCTGACCGGGGCGGTGAGCGTAGTTGCGGGTAAGGAACTCCGCGATAACCCCACAGCCAGTGTTCAGAACACATTGGCGGGCAGGTTGCCTGGTTTCTTTTCTCAACAGACCACCGGCCGGCCGGGAGCCGATGGTGCAGACTTTTATATTCGCGGTGTCAGTTCCTATAATACAGGCAGCAACTCGCCGCTGATCGTTGTGGATGATATTGAATTTTCGTATGATCAATTTGCCAGGCTCGACCCCAATGAAATTGAATCGTTGTCTATTTTAAAAGACGCTTCTACAACCGCGGTATATGGTGTACGCGGCGCCAATGGGGTAGTGCTGGTAACTACAAGAAGAGGTAAGATCAGTGCCCCGCAAATCGCTTTCAGGGGTGAAAACAGCCTGTCGCAGCCCGATCTTATGCCGCATTATCTCAATGCCTACGAATCGGCCAAACTATATAACCAGGCAAGTATAAATGATGGAGGCTCTGCTTATTTTTCCGATGCCGACCTTGCTGCTTACAGGGACCATACCGATCCTTACGGGCATCCTGATGTGAACTGGAGAGATGTATTGTTCAAAAAATTCAGCCGGCAATACCGTGGTAATTTTGATATTTCGGGTGGTACCGAAAAAGTGAAGTATTTTATTTCGGCCGGGTATCTTTACCAGGACGGTATGTTAAAGAATTTCGGCAGCAAGGTAGGGGTTAACAACAACTTCTACAACCAGCGTTACAACTATCGCTCGAACCTCGACATCAAAGTGACCAGAACAACCGACCTGCGATTAGACCTTTCCGGTAATATCAGTCAGATCAACGTGCCGCAGGTAAACAGTCCGAATGGATACAACGATCTTTTTTATGACTACAGCAGCTTTTTAACGCTGGCGCCTTTTGCATATCCTGTTTATAACCCCGATGGATCGTTTGGGTACAGCCAGTGGCAAAAAAGCCCGGGCGTAGGCGGCACTGCCTACGACGCAAATAATGTAGTGGGCCGGTTGACCTACCTCGGTTACGTAAGAACATTCGAGAATAATATGAATCTGGCCAGTGTGATCAATCAGAGACTCGATTTTATTACCCGCGGTCTTTCATTAAAAGGTACCCTTTCATATGCCTCCAGTTATGGTGATCCGAAAAACAAAAGTGGTGTTTCAATGATTGGCAGCGATTTCCCTTCCTTTATTTACGATCCGGTAACAAATACCTATTCGCCGCGCAACACGAATATTTATCGCGTTCGGCGTTTGATACGAAGTTCTTTCAATGGCAGCACCATCCGGAACATAACCAGCCAGATCGCATTGAATTACGATAGAACATTCGGAGGTGAACACCATGCTTACGGATTATTTCTGGTTAGTCAGAATTCGTTAACAAAATATAATCCCGACGTCAACTACAACTTTATACCCAATAACTTTCGGGGTTTTACCGGAAGGATAGGATACGACTTCCATCAAAAATACCTGGTGGAATTTAACGGCGCCTATAACGGATCCGACCGTTTTGCCAAAGAAAATCGTTTCGGATTCTTCCCGGCAGCTTCTGCCGGATGGAATATTTCGGAAGAAGAATTCTTTAAGGATCATGTTCATTTTGTAGATCGCCTGAAAGTACGTGCTTCGTATGGGCTGGTGGGGAATGACAAGATCGGTGACAATTATAGTTATTACTATCTCCCTACCTGGAGTACATCGAACAATGCAGTGTATTTCGGTAACCCGAGCGCCAATGGCAGCGCTGCCGTTTATGAAGGAAAATTAGGTAATCCGGCTGTGAGCTGGGAAAAGGAAAAGAAACTCGACGTTGGTTTGGAACTGGCCCTTTTTGACAATAAGCTAACGGCAACGGTCGACTACTTCAATAATAACCGTTTCGACATTCTTACCGACAGAAGCTCTTCCATAACGGCTGCTTTTGGGCAGGCTCTTCCCCCGGTAAACCTGGGCCGGGTAAACAACAAAGGTTGGGAAGTGGAACTGAACTATTCCGGTAAGGTTGGCAAGGATTTCAGCTATTCAGTGAGGGGCACCTATTCCTATGCGAAAAATAAAATCCTCGAACAGGATGAACCTTCTTATAAATACGACTGGATGGCCTATACCGGTCACAGTATTAACACACAGCGCGTATATACGTTTGTTGGATTTTACGCAGACAGCCTCGATATCGCAAAAAGCCCCAAACCCGGGCAAACCGTACATCCCGGCGACTTAAAATATGCCGACCTGAACGGCGACGGCGTGATCGACGGCTACGATCAGAAAGTACAGGGCTATTCCAATATTCCGAATAGGGTGGCCGGTATTCAGATCGGCGTACGTTACAAAGGATTTAATGTAGGCGTATTTTTCCAGGGCGCTGCCGACTTTTATGTTCGTGGGGGAGCCGAGGCCATACAGGCTTTCAGTTCCAACCTGACTTCGGTTCACCAGCAGGCCTGGACACCTGAATTAGGCAACAATGCCAAATATCCCCGGCTTACATTCATTCCCGGTATCAGCGATTCCCGCGCAAACGTGTCTACCTTCTGGTTGCTGCCGGGCGACTATATCCGGTTGAAAACAGCCGAAATTGGATACACCTTACCGGCATCATGGATGAAAAGGATGCGGATGAGAGATATTAAGATCTACAGCAATGGATACAACCTGCTTACATGGACAAAACTGAGCAAACTATACCAGCTCGATCCGGAGATCACTACAGGTACCGATAGGGTAACCTATCCGCCTCAACGTACGATCAACTTTGGTGTAAGCGCTACTTTTTAATCCATGACACTTCAAACATTAATTCTTATGTACAATTATAAAAGGCATATGAAGAAGTTACTGACCATCCTAACTGTAGGAAGCGTTTTTGCTTACTGCACCAAATCGGAAGGCTTTCTTGATAACAAGACCACAGGCCTTAATGAAGCACAGGTGTTTTCCGACAGTTTGCGCACCATTCAGTTTTTGAATGGCCTTTACAGCGACATCGGTTTCACTTTCAATAAAGGGCGGTGGGACTCACACGGAAATACCGAACAATCGGTGGATGATGGCGAATATACTTACAGTGCCGCCTACAGGCCTTCGGTAATGTTATACCAGGGTACTTTATCGGCCACCAACCTGGGCACCACGAACCCTACGATGATCGACTTTTGGTCTGTGCCCTATACAAATATCCGCAGGTGTAACCTGCTGTTGAAAAATCTTCCTGCTACCCCTTTGTCTGCTGCCATGCAATCGAGAATAAAAGGCGAAGCAAAATGTTTGCGTGCCTGGTATTATATGCAATTAATGAGCGCATATGGCGGTGTTCCGAATGTGGGCGATACGGTATTTGTTATATCTGATATGATCAACATTCCACGCTCGAATTACGCCGACATGGTAACGTATGTTTCAACGGAACTGGATGAGGCAGCAACCCTGCTGCCAACACCTGGCGCCGCTTACCCGGCAGGATATGATAACCTCGATTACGGACGCGTAACCAAAGGCACTTGTTTGGGGTTGAAGTCAAGATTGTTATTGTACGCTGCCAGTCCGCTGTTCAATGGCGGCGCCAATACTACCGATGCCAACATTGCTAAAGTAGTAAGCTATCCAACATACAGTGTAAGCCATTGGCAGGCTGCTGCCGATGCGGCCGCGGCAGTGATCAATTCGGGCTATTATTCTTTGAATGTTGACAATACAACGCTGGCCGGATTCGGGTTCTATAAATTGTTCCTTACCCGTGTGAATAACGAGATCATCTTCGGAAAGTACCGCCCCACGAATAAAGACTTCGAGGGCGTGTATAATCCGTCAACGCGCAGCGGTCAAAATTACACAAAAGCAACCCATGACCTGGCCGTTTGTTTCCCCATGATAAACGGGAAAGCCATTACAGATGCCACATCGGGATATGATGCAAACAACCCTTTTGAAGGCAGGGACCCGAGATTCCGTTATACGTTGATCTATAATGGAAGCAGGTATGCTACCAACTCGAATGTACAGGACTTCGTATGGACATTTACCGGAACAGGCTCCACCAATGATAAATATGTGGCAGGTACTAACACCGGGTACTATATACGAAAAATGTGCGACAGCTCTGTAGCGCAGGGGGGGAGTGCCGCCGGCCCCGACAGAACATGGCCCATTATGCGTTATGCCGAAATTCTGTTGAACTATGCCGAGGCGATCAATGAAACCGGTCAAACTTCGTTGGCTTATCCCAAACTGGTCGAGTTACGCGCAAGAGCAGGCATCAATCCTGGCAGCGACAACATGTATGGCATGAATGCCGGCATGACGCAGGCCGAAATGCGCGCCTTTATTCAGAATGAAAGAAGGATTGAACTGGCCTATGAAGATCATCGCTGGAATGATATTCGCCGCTGGAAGATAGCCATGACCTTGTACAATGGCACTGCGATTGGTTATAACCGGTGCATGCACGTGACCCGTGTTGGATCGACCGGTTCACTGACCACCGGCGTTGGATTAACTTTTACCTACGCCGTTGAAAATACCATTCGTCAACACGTATTTCGCCCTGAAATGTACCTGTTGCCGATACCGGATGTTGAAATACGGAAAATGCCTTTGATGGTACAGAACCCGGGATGGTGAGTGTCAGTAGCTTCGAATTTTGTTTTCATATAGCAGTTGTTCAGGCCGGGCAAGATTCTTCTTCCCGGCTTATTTTAAAATGAATCCATAATCATATGAGGTGTACCAATCTATTCGCTTTAGCCCGGTTTCTTATTTCAATAACTCTTTCCGTTGATGGAACATAAAGCCGGGTAATTAAATAAACCCTTCGATCAGATAATACCATTTAATAACGATAAATCAAGCTGTATGAATAAACTTTTATTCGTGCTCGTTATCCTTTGCCTGTGCCGGTTGAACGTGGTTGCTCAGGCGCCCAATCTTCCCACGAAGGGCACACTCAGTGAAACCCTTCTTTCCTCGAAAACGTTTACAAATTCTTCCCAGGAAGATACTGCCATCAAAGTACATACGCTTCCGTCTGCGTACACCCTTGAGCTGGTGGGTAGGGTCAATTCCGCTACCGGACGTGGAATGGATATTGAAGCCCGCAATACTTTAACAAAAGGCTTTCGCCTTTCGCTGGATGCCGTTAACCTGAAGTACACGGCGCCGATCAGCGCCACCACCGCATGGACGGCTTCGAATGCAGCCCAGGATTATACCATTCGTGTTGCCGTTAAAAATGATTCAGCGTTCGTTTATCAAAACGGGGCTTATATTCAGTCGCAACCCCTTTCACAAATAAAAGACATTGCCGCAGGCGCAGAGATCGATACGGTGGTAAATACCGGTAAAGGCGGTTCCACGCTTATTTCCAACTGGGCGGGTAATGCAACCAGTAGTAGTTATAGCGGCTATCCCAGTGATTATGGCTGGGGGTATACGGGAACAACTTCCACTACCTTGTTTGCAACGGCCAATGCCACTACCGCCGGTACATCGAGATACCTCGATGTGAGCTCCTCATCGGGCAGCAACCTGCACACCTATCTCGATAGCACTTATACCGGCCGGTTATTTTACTTACGATGGGACGGAAGTTCAATCGGCAGTACGGTTTATTATTACCCGGTTACACTCGAAGCAAACACTACCTACGATTTTTCCATGCTGCATGCTTATGTATCGAATGCAACGGGCACTAAAACCATGACGGCAGGCATCGGCACAACCACCGCTGTTAGCGGCCGCATTGCTTCGCATGTATTTACTACCAGCGGCACCCGCGTATTGAACCGGGAAAGCTTTGTATTTACTTCGCAGGCGGCCGGTACGTATTATATAACCATCACGGGCGACTGGGGATTGTTCTCTATCGGGGAGTTATCACTAAACAAAAATGCGCCCTCAAATTTTATTCCCAACTGGGCAGGCATTTTGCCCGATAACACCGGCAAGCCCGGTGACTACGGGTGGATATTGAACCCCACATCTTCTTCATTGTTTGCAGCGGCCAATGCCACTACAGCCGGTACCTCGCGCTACCTCGATGTAAATTCATCATCGGGCAGCAACCTGCATACCTACAATGGTTCCACGTATACCGGCCGCATCCTGTACCTTCGTTGGGACGGCAGCTATAGCAGTACGGTATACAGTTATCCTGTAAAGCTCGATGCCAATACCACCTACGACTTTTCTCTGTTGTATGCCTATGTATCGAATGGTACGGCCGGCTCGGCTATGACGGTAGGCATTGGTACCACCACCGCAGCCAGCGGTCGCATTGCCACCCAAACGCTCACTACCTCTGCAACGGCGAGGAACCTCAAAAAGAGTGACTTTATTTTTACGGCGCCAACATCCGGCACCTATTATATTACTTTTACCGGGCCCACTGCCCTTTATTCCATTGCCGAGTTATCGGTAAGCCGTTTTGCAGCAACACCCCGTTTTATTTTTGGAAAGAACTATCCTACGGGCGCTGTAGATATGCAAATTACTTCGGTCACCTATGAAGATGGCGCTTATGCGCCGGCAGGTATTGTTACGGGAGCAACACAAAACGTAACCGTTACCGGTACATCGGCTTCTTATTTGCCAACGTTCAATACCAATTTCACTGTACCCGGTAAAACCGAACTGCACCTTACAGGAGATTATTCGCCGTTGATCAATTCTACCGTGGCGCTGAACTCGAACGACGCCTGGTTGTTCTTCGACAACGTGCCGCCTGCAACAGTGACGGCCAACTGGCTCAGTAATGTGACCATCAACGGGGTATCGGCAGCCAATAATGCCAATGTGCGCGTGGCCATTTATAAAAACGGAACAGCGGTTATTCCAAATGGTAATGTTACTTCGCAGGCTGCCCTCGAAGTATTTACACAACCCGGCCTGGCGGGTAATACCACCTCGTATGAAATAAATACCTATCACGACAGCCTCGCCGCATTCGATAACAAAATACGGTCGTTCAAACTGCATCGGGGATATATGGCCACCATGGCCAATAATGCAGATGGTTCGGGCTACAGCCGCGTATTCGTTGCCAACGACAGCGACCTTATTGTTAACTCCATGCCGCAGGGATTGGATACCACCGTGTCGTTTATCAGGGTGTTCAAATGGGATTGGGTGAGCAAAAAAGGAAAGGCCGGCTGGGATCCCAATAAACTGAATTGCACCTGGTATTACGATTGGAATATTGCCGGAAGCTCTGCCAGCAATTATAATTATGCCGGCATCAGGCAAAATGGCGGATGGCCTTCCTGGACCAGCATAAACAGCAAAACAGGTATCAACCATCTTTCCGGCTTTAATGAGCCTGATCAGAGTGACCAGTCGAACCTGACAGTAGACCAGGCCGTGGGCTATTGGCCCGACTTCATGCATTCGGGTTACCGCATCGGTTCTCCTGCACCGGCCAACCCCGAAAGCAGTTGGATCACCAACTTCCTGGCTAAAACCGATTCACTGAACTACCGGGTAGACTACGTGGCCATTCACTGCTACTGGGGTGGACAAACGCCTTCACAATGGTATAGCAGGTTAAAAGCTATTTACGACCGGGTAAAACGTCCGCTGTGGATCACCGAATGGAACAATGGCGCCAACTGGACCACCGAAACCTGGCCCACCGATACCACGCTGGCGCTTCAGAAACAGTTGAGCGATATCAAAGGTATTTTACAGGTGTTGGATACCGCCTCCTTTGTTGAACGTTATGCAGAATACGATTGGGTACAATACAAACGGTCGCTGGTACTGGCCGATACGCTTACCCCTGCCGGTAAGTATTATGCGGCCGATAAATCGGCTTTTGCATACAATCCGCAAAAAGCCTTTGTACATACCTGGCAACTGGTGGCGCCACCTTTGGCGAACAGCATCAATAGCGATGATTATTTCAAAACCACGATTACGTTCACGGATATGAACGGAGAAACGGGTTCGAAATATATTCTGGAAAGATTGATCGATGGCAGGGATACCGGTTTCATTGGCATCAATACGTTTACCGGTTATGCAATTGGCAGTACAATCAGTTTTGTTGACAGTGTTTTTGACAAAGCCACTTATCGCATAAAAGCATATGCAATGGATGGAACAACATATGCCTATGGCAGAAGCCTGGTAATAGTAAGAGATTCCGTACCCGTGGCGCCCACCAGCCTCACCGGTACCGTTCTTTCTGCAACGCAAGACTCTATACTGTGGAATGCAGGGACCAATGCGCGTTCTTATAACCTGAAACGGTCGCTGAGCGCCGGCGGACCTTTCACTACCATTGCATCGAGGACCACCTTGTTGCAATACATGGATACGGCTTTGAGTCCATCCACTACGTATTATTATGTGGTTACCTCTCTGAACTCGGCCGGTGAAAGCGCCAACTCAACGGTGCTGCAACTGACAACGAATGCATTGGTGGCGCCCACATCCGTTCTCAATCCGAATGCAGCTTCGGGCGATAATCAGATAGCATTGACCTGGGATTTCCGGTACGATGCGAAATACGAGATATCGCGCGCGCTCAGCGCCACCGGTACATATACCATTATTGCAACCAATATAAATGCGGTGCGTTATGAAGATAAAACCGCTGCCAATGGCACTACGTATTACTACAAAATAGTAGCGTATAATGCCGCAGGACGCAGCCCTGAAACATCCGTATTATCAGGTACGCCGGTTGCCGGTCAGCACCTGTACATCAGCTTCAATGAAACATCAGGTACCTTTGCCCGTGATACGTGGGGCGGTTACCATGGCACGCTGGCTGCAACGGCTGCCCACGATACCGGGTACAGCGCCGGTTCGGTAAAGCTGGATGGTACTTCCACTTCCTATGTATCACTGGGTACGGGGCTGGTTGCACCGTTGAACGATTTCACCATTTCAACCTGGGTACGAATGGATGCCCTTTCTAACTGGATGCGCATCTTCGATTTCGGTACAGGCACTTCGCAATACATGTTCCTAACGCCCCAGGCGAGCGTTTCTTCAGGAGTATCTACCGTTCGTTTCACTATTAAGAATGGTGGCTCGGAACAGCAGGTGAATTATGCATATACCTGGACATTGAATGCCTGGACGCACCTCGTTATAAAGCGATCGCACGACACCGTTGGCCTGTACATCAATGGCACCCGGGTGGCCTTCAATACAGGCATGACCATTAACCCATCCGACCTGGGAAGCACGAGCCTGAATTATATTGGTAAATCGCAGTTTTCTGATCCTTTGCTGAACGGCTCGGTAGATGAGTTCAGGATATACAATTATGCCCTGAGCGATGAGAATATCAGCAATCTTGCGAACGGCCTGGCGCGAACAGTCACAACCGTACTTACCGAAGTGCCTGCTGTTACCAGCGAGGATGACAAACTGATCAGGCTGTATCCCAACCCGGTGCAGCAACAACTAATTGTTCAGTTAAATGGCCTGAATACGGGCGCAACGCTCCATGTATACAACGCCATGGGCATGCTCGTTTTTTCAAAGTCATTGGTGAACAATACAACTTATATACCTATGGAAAACCAGCCCGCCGGTATGTATTACGTACAGGTGGTCAATGGGCAAAAGCACATCATCAAAAAAATGGTGAAGGAGTAGTACGCTTTTTTTATTTTAAGCAATCGGTTTGTAAAAGCAAGGGGGTTGTCTCATATTTTGAGGCAACCTCTTTTTTTGCAGAAAAAGCTTCGGGAATAACTATTCGGTTTCCGGATAACTGTTCGGTTTGCTGTGCGGAGCTTTTTTTCCTGAGCGTAACCGAAGGATGCGCATGTGCGAAGCCTTAATTTTCATTGTAAAGGTTCAGGATAAGCTCAATACTTTAAAATGATATTTTTTTCCAATTCTCAGATAAGGGTGATATAAATATTTTAGCAGCATACCGAAACCAAATACACCGGCGCTATAAGCAATTTCGCCGGCTGTTATTTTGTTTTCACTTTTAGTAAGTCCGTTTATCAGGGCCACGCCCAAATATAGGGCCGCTCCAGCTCTAAACAATACACCGCTCTTTACCCAATACCAGTGTATGTGTCCTCCTGTTCTGGATATTTGGAAGCGCCCATCTTTAAAGTCTATTAAAAGACCCTTCTTAGGCATAGCGCGAATTTCGGCTATACAAAAACCTCTTGTATTGAATGTTGAGGTGTCTGTACCCATCAGGTAATAGTGAACTACTGAAGGCTGGATATATATAGAATCATTAGTGACTTTTTTGATGATGCCCTTTTGCCATTCTTCATCTTGTAACAGGAAGGCTATTTCTGTACCCTGCCAATATCTGGCAATAACTTTTTTTCCCTTTTTAAATTCAAGTATATTTTTTTGAGCATAGGTTAATTGACTGCACAGCAGGAGTATAATAATAGCAAATTTGCTCATAAGCATTCATGAATTTTGAGCGCGCATTGGGTATGACGTAATATAGAAATTATGTCGGCATACTCATAATTCTGCGCTCCTGCATACGAAATTTAACAAGCTTTTGTGTTGGTCGATGTTGTGCAGGGAGGAGTAGTGAGTATATCGGAAAGGTAATTAAACAATAAGTTTTCATAGTTGCAATACACCAACTATTAAGTAGTATTTATTGGAGAAACAATTTATTTAATAACTGTTGAGTTGAAGCGAAAAGAGTATAAGGCTTTATCATATATATCGGGCGAATGCAACCGACGTTTGGTAATAGTGTTACTTGCGCCGCTAAATATTTTGCCCACCTCATAAAATCCGATAGGCTATGATGACACCTTTACTTTTCAAAGATTTATGTAAAAAAAACTTTCTTAGGAAATCCGTTTTCTTATTAACCACTTTTATAGTACTTACTAAATTAAACGCTCAAACGACGAATGTATGGACCTGGGTCAGTGGCGATAGTACCACAAATAATACCCCGGTTTATGGAACGATGGGAATACCTGACGCCACCAATAAGCCCGGCAACAGGGACTATAATAGTAAATGGGTGGATGCCGATGGCAATTTCTGGATCTTTGGCGGCGAAGATCATAATACGGATTACTATAACGATCTGTGGAAGTATACTACAGCCACCGGCCAGTGGACCTGGGTAAGCGGGGATAATAGTACATACAACAGTGGGCTATATATCACCAAAGGGGCGGCAGACGCCCTTAATAAACCTGGAGCAAGATATGGACAAGCCTCCTGGACAGATGCCGCCGGAAATTTCTGGCTATATGGGGGATTTGGCGTTGATGGCGGGGGCCACCTGGCGACCCTGAATGACTTATGGAAGTATAATCCTGCTACCGGTTTGTGGACATGGGTGAGTGGCGATGCACAACAAAATGCCTCAGGCACCTTAGGAGTATACGGCACAAAGGGAATAGCGGCTGCAACGAATATACCCGGAGCACGAACCGATGTAACAGGCTGGGCAGATGCCAGCGGTAATTGCTGGATCTTTGGCGGGTTCGGATTTAACAGCACCCCCAATAGTGGTGGGGAACTAAACGACTTATGGATGTTCAATACCACTACCAGTCAATGGACCTGGGTTAGCGGTGATGATGCGGTGAGGCCCGCCGGCGTATATGGGACCCGGGGCATTGCAGACGCTGCCAATAAGCCCGGCCCCAGAAGGCGTAACAGCGCCTGGGTAGATGCCAGCGGAAATTTCTGGATCTTTGGGGGCGGTACTGATGTTAACTTCAACAGAAGCTTTTATAATGATCTGTGGAAGTATGATGTGGGTACCGGCCAGTGGACCTGGGTCAGTGGCGATAATACGCAAAACAATAGCGGGGTTTATGGCACGGCGGGTACAGGGGCTACTACCAATAAACCCGGAGCACGGTGGGGGCAAAGCGAGATGACAGACGCCAATGGTAATTTCTGGTTTTTTGGCGGAGTGGGATATGGCGCGTCAGGGTCTGCAGGTGAGCTGAACGACCTGTGGGCATATACGCCTTCTACCGGCAAATGGACCTGGGTAAGCGGTGATAAAACATTAGGCAGCACGGGCGTGTACGGCACAAAAGGTGTAGGGGCTGCTACCAATAAACCAGGAGGGCGTGACGGTCAGAGCGGATGGATAGATGGCGCCGGCAATATTTGGATCTTCGGCGGCACTACCGGCATTGCCGGCGATTTTAATGATCTTTGGAAATTCAGCATATTGAATGCATTGCCTTTAAGAGATATTTCCCTGCAGGGCATGCATCACAGCAATGATAACCTGCTGTTGTGGCAAACCACAGATGAATTAAATACGGCCTGGTTCAGGATAGAACGAAGCAGCAACGGAACTGATTTTAGGGTTGTAGGAATAGTTGCCGCAGCAGGAACCGGTAATAACCGGTATTCGTTTACAGACAATCACCCCAATGGTGCTTCCTGGTATTACCGGATAAAAACCGAAGATGTGGATGGATTTGTGACTTACTCCCGGATTATTTTGGTGCAGGGCGTTACAGGCAACAGTAGTATCAGCGTTTATCCAAATCCGGCAGGCAACAACCTTGTTTTGCAAACGAACGATAACAGTTTGCTGAATACCCTTGTTAAATTATACGATGCAGGTGGCAGGTTGGTGAAGGAAATTCGTATAACCAGCCCGCAGCAGCAAATTGATTTGCATAATCTGCCCAACGGGGTGGTATGGCTTCAGCTTTCGAACGGTAAAGTATTTACGGTTGTAAAACAGTAAACGTTATTTCTTCAAAACCTTCTTTAATTCACAGCATCCTGCCATGGGCGGGATGCTTTTTATTTTACCATGAAAACGCTTTTGATAGAGTTTACAACCCGTGTTAGTTGCCGTTATTTTTGATTTGTGTAGTCCTGGTCGTGTCTGGTGTCATGGCTTTTGCAGAGTCTGCATGCGATAAAGTGTCACGGTAATTTGGGTCCATCACTTCTCCTTCCGTTTGGTCTGCGCACCCGGTCATTGTCATCATAACGCCAACCACAAAAAGTCCGAGCGTCTTAACAACACCTTGTCGGTAGGTATTGCCAATATGATTATATAAATTTAATATAGGTCTTTGAAACCAGGTGTGTGAAGTAGTGTCAATTGTTTTAAAGTGACCACAAACCTTTGTTCCTTTATTTTTTTCAAAAAAGTCGATAAGCTGATCTGTGGTCATTTTTGTAAAGTCAACCACTATTTTGTTACAGGAGGAGCAGTGCCGGCCTTTTTCGTTTTCCGTCAAAGTCATATTGTCCCAGCCAAAGGAGCAAGGTCGGGGAATATTTATTTTTGTTGTTTTCATATTGGTCTTTTTGTAAGGGTAACTATCGTGTATTTCTGCTATTATACGCTATTTTTAATCAGGAAACAATATTTGAGGGTTATTCTACCTCAGCCTGAATGTTCCACATACAAATCTTTCCATCATACGAAGAGCTTAACAAGCTGTTTTCACTTATTAATTCTAAGGATTGAACAAAATTATGATGAGTAAGCGTTGCAATACATTCCCCGCTTTCAATATTCCAGATTTTCACCAGATTGTCTTCTCCGCCACTGGCTATCAGTGAGCCGTTTAAATTTATTATTGTTCTGATAATTCCTTTGTGGGCTTTTATTCTCCTTGTTCTGATTTCATTAAAATCATTTGTCAGTTCTCTTATTACAATATCACCTTGTAATGTTCCGCCGGCAAGCCTGTTTGATGCGGCATCGTAACTTAAACATATGGTAGCGCAATCATCGGAAAAGGTATTTATTACGGTTCCTTTACGATAATCCCATATTTTCACCGTATTGTCTTCTGAGCAGGAGGCGATAAAAAAGTTATTCAGGGATATTATTTGCCATACCCAACCTTCGTGTCCTGTTAATATTTGCGCTACCTCACCTTCCAGATTGCTCACTTTAATGGTATTGTCGCCGCTGCCGGAAGCAAAAGAGTTTTCCGAAAGCCTGCATAATGTCAATACAACAGCCGAATGAATACTAATCGTTCCCTGCAATTCGAAATGCGTATTATTTTTTCTTTTCCAAACTTTAATCTGTTTGTCCCTTGATCCGGAAATAAATACCTGCTCATTTATCTTTTCAATAAAAAAAATAGAGTTCGCATGTCCATGAAGGCTTTCAATCAGCTTCCCTTCTTTATTCCAAACATTTATTACCTTATCTCTTCCTCCGCTTAGTATAGTATTCTCATCAATCATCTTTATTTTCCAAATGTATCCGAGGTGTGCTTCAAAAGGTAGCCTGTTTTTATTTGCATCATTTTTACTATATATTATATCACTTCTTAGAACAAATTTTTCTCCACTCACCAGCATTTCGCCTTCGTGCCAAACATTATGATCGAAAACGATTAAGTCACCCTGCCGGGGAATATATACTGCCCAGGTTTCCGGCGCCTCTTTAGTCTTATAAAACAGTGTTCTGCCGCCTTCAAAATCAGCAGCACTGTTGAGATAAATCATAAATGTCAGTTTCGACTGTTTCGTTTCTGATTGATAATATACCCCGTCGAGATGCCGGTGAAAGTACTGGTTGGCCGAATATTTGCAAAACCGCAACCGGCTATTCAACGCTGATAAGGTCCAATGATCGTTTTCAGCCTGAATATCTGACCTTATTTCAATTGTTTGAGGCAAATACGGCTTTACTTTCTCAAACAGATAAGCTGATAATTCCTCGTCGTCTACTACCAGCCGCTCATTGTTACGATAATAAACGGGGTAATTGGAAATAGCCTTCTGAAACGAGTCCTTAACATTTGAACTCAATAATCTTTCGCATTCGCTTTTGTTAAACAGCGCAGGAATTACGAAGCATATAAATGAAGCGTCGGGTAACAAGTGCTGTATTTCTATCTTTGAATTCATAAGAGTAACGCTGATTCCGGCGTTTTGGGTTATTACTAATTCGTTTCAAACTTATCAAAATTTATTTCCAGGGTCAAAATAGCCTGCCTGAAAAGATAAAGCACCCCCAATGGAAAGCCTGACCTGGGAGTGGGGGCCGGGTTCGCTCTTCCCGATAGGGTATATATATGCTATCAATGAAAAAAGGCGATGGCAGCCGCCACCGCCTGATATTTTGCCTCAGACTCAACGCATTTTTTTATGCATTTTTTCAATTTGAGCGGTAGAAAATTTGTCAACTTTCGTGATCCTGGCATTTTGCTGAAGGTCTTGCGGCAGCATTTTCCGGGCAGCATCTTCTGATGGTGCCTCAAGAAATGCATAAGCTGTATGATCGCCTGACATGCAACCAAAATAAAACTTTGAAAGATACTGATCGCCACGGGCTTTCATTTCATCCATTGCTTTCATACACTGCTCCTGGCTATGTGGAGACTGTACAAGGTAATGGTTGATTTTACCCGCACTCGGATTTGGCTGAGCGAGACTGCTGCTTACCCAACACATGAGGCATACTAATAGAAGCTTTAAGGCTTTCATTTAAACCTCCGTTTTTATGTTAAAAAAAAAGACGCATCCTCTGTAAAATTACAAAAGAGCCAAAAAAGTTGTGAGTTACAGGGGCTTTTTTACTGAATAATTGGCAAATAAAATACGTGAAAAACACCTGCTTTTATTACTTCAAATCTTTGTAATCTCGGTGTCTGGTCTTATTGAATTGCAATTTCATTTTTGCACCCCATCCCAATGCCAGCATGAGGGAAAACTGAATATCCAACCATCGCAAAACCTGTTCCTTGTTAGTTATACCTAAGTAACGGCAAAACCTGAAACAGGAAAGAAGAAAATTAAGTATGACTCTTCCTGACATCCATTGATGTTTGGCAGGATAAAAGCGAAATTGAAGGCAGACCGCCATTTAAAATAGTGGCGAAAAAGCCTCCTGAATAGGATTTATTTTTCACCAAAACTTACATGTTATGAGAATTGTAATGTTAATGAAATGGGAAGGCATCACGCCAGCCAATTATGAAGAACTTAGGAAAATTGTTCATTGGGAAGGGAACATTCCCGGCGGCGCAGTTTTTCATGTTGCTGCGTTTGGCAATAATGCCATTCATGTAACAGACATTTGGGAATCTTTGGATGAAATGAACGGCTTCATTCAAAACCGCCTGATGCCTGAAGTTGCGAAAATAGGAATCACGAGCCAGCCAAAAGTAGAAACCTTTCCTGTTCATGCGATATTTATCCCGGCTTTGCAACGCACAAGCTAAAAGATTCAATCACATGGTTCGAACTCCACTCCACCAGGGGTACAAGGATAAATTCCCAAAGACAAACAACATAAAAACGAGTCCCAAACTTAACGGTTTGGGATTTTGCTGTATTAATTATCAAAAAATGCCGTTTAACCAAAGTAAAATGGACCAGACACGCCTGTTGTAGCACTCACGCCCCAAACTGCATCGCCTCCTTCAATCATTGTATCACCCTCACGCACTCATCTTTACCCCCAGCTCTCCATTGTTTGAACCCTTCACCCCATTGTAGCACACTATCCCCAATTGTAGCACATCCTGACCTCCAGGTAGCAACCAAAAGCATGAATGTTAAGTCAGAAACCATCATTGTTCAAATGCAAAACTGCATTGTTGAACATCAGGCCGGCATTGTTGCGCACATTGGCTTCAAAACATGAGCGCAAACCGGCTATGTTGAATACAAAAACAAAAAAGATAGCTTACAACGCAAAAAAATATCGCACATTTTTAAAAATGTTCACTATTCCGTTTGACATGTGCTCTACATCGAAGACAATGTTATCTACTTTTCCGGTTATGTGCTCTACATGGGGGGACATGTTATCTACTTTGCCGGTCATGTGCTCCATTTGGTGTAAAATGTTATCTATTACACCATTCATGTGCGCTACATCGTAAGCAATGTGATCAATTTTGATGAACATCGTGCTAAAAGCAAATTTTGTTTGCTTACAAGGGGATGGGGCAGGTACACACAAGGTAGTTTGAGTAATCTGTAATACCTGCCGGGATACCCGCTAAGTATTGTTGCTTCATTGTAAACATCGTTTTAGCGATTGCAACCGGCAGGGTGTACAACTGCCGGTTCTTTTTCTTTTCATATAAGATAAGCCGCTTTTAAACATTACCGGCCATACGTTAACCTTTATCATCCTCCTAATTACCGTTAAAAAACGGTACTATCGTTAACCAACATGCCTTATCTTGTAACGCATTTTCAACGTTCAGTTTCTTTTCCGTAAGCTTCTTCATCATTATTTCAGGTAGCGTAATAAATGATCCGGAGCATCAGGTTTCTGATTAAGCATTTACGCCGCACCTTCGTAAAACGTTTCCCAACACCCGTATCGGATCACCAACCGGCAGCAGAAAGATTCCATCAAATCAATTAAAATATTGCTCCATGAGTCATACGCATGATGGCCGGGACTGCCATTGCCATACAACATCGCCTGTGGCAGAAACAAAGCTGGTAAACGGTGCACAGAAAACCTCCAAAACCCTGCTGTCGCTGCTGCTAAGTTTGGTCATAGCGTTTTTTCCAAAATGTCCGCTGTGCTGGGCGGCTTATATGAGCATGTTCGGTAGTGTGGGATTGGCGCGACTGCCATACCTGCCCTGGCTGCTGCCGCTGTTGATAGTGCTGCTGGGCATTCATGTGTTTGTATTGTACAAAAAAGCTGCTACGAAAGGTTACCTGCCCTTTGCCGTTAGCCTGGCCGGCGGCATCACCATCATCATTGCCCGATTGTATTTCCCCGGTGACAAATATGTACTGATTGGCGGTATGCTCGCCATCGCTGCCGGGTCGCTGTTGAGCAACTTTATTGCTGCACGGCCTGCGGCGCCTGTTTATAAAACCAACTAAAAATCACAATCAAATATTGTACAATGGAAAAGCAATCAACCGAAATGGTTCCAAAAAAGGAAAAAAAATCAGCCGTAAGGGTTCGCCGCTCTTTACTGGAGCTGCAACGCGAATACGAAAATGGTAATAAAAAACCGCTCGAAGACCTGATGCGCGCATGGAAGGGTATTAAGGAACTTCCTTTCAACCATCCCATGTCTTTTTTCACACTCGGCGGTTTTCATGGCGAGCCGTTCCGTGGGCCCGGGTCTACCGACAGCGCCTATTGGGGTGGCTATTGTAACCATGGCAATATTCTGTTCCCTACCTGGCACCGGGTTTACCTGATCAAACTGGAAGAAGCCCTGCGAAGCATTGAGGGTTGTGAAAGCGTGGCCCTGCCTTATTGGGACGAAACCGATGAATATAGTTTGCAGAACGGCATCCCCACTATACTAACTGATAAATTCTTTGTGCTCGACGGTAAAACTATTCCCAACCCGCTTCGTTCATTTGTACTGCCGGTGAATATTACCGACAAAGTGGTGGGTGACGATAGCATTTACAGCAAACCCAAAGGCTACGAAACGGTGCGCTATCCGTTGTCGGGCCTGGTTGGTACCGAAGAAGCACGCACGAAAACGGCCATTCACAATGCACAGTATCCTGACTGGAATACCAATACCGGCATCCTCAATAAAAATGTACTGGCCTGGTTGCACAATGAAACGTATACCGGTTCCGATGGCAAAACCAGCCGGCCAGCCAATGTAGCCCAGCTGTATAAAGACTGCCTGAAAGCGCCAAACTACACGGTGTTTTCAAACAAAACCTCCGCCGGCGAATGGAATAACCAGCAGGGAGGTACACCGGTAGTTGCACTAGAAGCGCCGCACAACGACATACACCTTGCCGTTGGTGGATTTGATGTGCCCGGCCAGGGCGATCTGTCGGCCATCAATGATGCCAATGGCGATATGGGCGAGAATGATACCGCCGGACTGGATCCTATATTCTATTTTCACCATTGCAATGTGGACCGGGTATTCTGGCTGTGGCAAAAACAAAACGGTCATACCGATCACCTCGATGTGATACCTTTTTATCCGGGCACCAATTCAAGCGATGCGCAGCAGCCTGTGCCCGGTTTTCCGCCTAATACGATCCTTGACCTCGATTCGCCGTTGTACCCGTTTACAAAAACAATAGATGGCAAAGCCAAAGTGTATACGTCGAATGATTGCATCAATATAGAAAAGCAGCTGGGCTATAGCTACAGCCCCGGCTCGCTCGAAGAGCCGCAGGAAGCGTTTATGGCGGCTCCGGGCCAAAGCACCCGGAATGCCTACGTGTCGGGCCTCAGCCGTGCGCCCATCAACGGGTCGTTTATCATAGAGCTTTATGCAAATATTGATGGTAAAAAAGTGCTGGTGGGTTATGATTCCATTCTCAGCCGCTGGAATGTGATGCGATGCGCCAACTGTCAAACCCATCTTGAAGTGAAATCTGCTTTTCCATTACATGCTTTCCGGAGCGAGCAGGTTGATCAGATGAAGCTGGAGGTAATCATTCGCAAACGCACGCAGGGCGGTGGTTTGCGTTTTGCCGAAGCTTTGAATGCGCCCAAAGAACCGCGTATTGAAATACGGTAGGGTAGTCACTGTTTTGCAAAAACTAAAAGCCATCCCTTCAACCGGGGTGGCTTTTAGTTTTTTATAGGGAGATCATTTTTAGGCGTTTTCAGTCTGCGCTTTCAACTTCCTTCTATACTCTTTGGGACTTACGCTCACCTGGTTTTTAAAGAATTTGTTTAAGTGGCTTTCATCTGTAAAATTGAACTCTTCTGCGATTTCGTTAATGCGTTTATCACTGTGCTGTAAACGGTGCTGTATCAGTTTTGTTTTATAACCGGCTATGTACTGCTGCATGGTTTCCCCCGTATGTTGCTTAAAATACCGGCTCAGGTAGGCGGGCGCAATGTTGAACTCCTTGCTGATGTGTTCAGCACGTAGCTTCGAAGGTTCATAAATGTGCCGCTGTAAATAATGAAGGATGTCAAGTGCCTTTTCTTCTGTATGTTCGGATATTTCAACCTGCTGGTATTTGGCAATATTACGTGCTACAACTATGATCAACGTGTTCACCAATTGCTGTATCAGCTCTCTATTATAAATATCCCTGTTCGCATATTCGCGGATGATCGCTTCTATCATCGGTCGTACCAACTGCTTGTCGGTTTGATTTTTCAAAATACAGCCAGGGCGATGATTGGCATTTTGAAGAATGAATTCCAGCCGTTGAATATTTTCTTTGGGAAGTCCGCCCTCCTTAAGGTAAATGTTGTTGAAGCGTAAAAAGAAAAATGTGGTCGTCGTTGCTACCTCTAAAGAATGGCAATCTTCCGGTGTTATGAGAAACATATGCCCTTCACGGTAGTTAAAGTTGCTCTTGTTGATACATTGGGTACCCGTTCCTGAAACGATATACACCAGTTCAAAGAAACTATGTTGATGTGCCTGTTTCTCACATTCGTGCAGTGTTTTATAAATAATTGAAAAAGGTTCGTGCAAATTTTCTTTATTCATGTCATGAATTTACCGGAAAATGTAATGTTTATACCAAAATTATGAGTTTTGTCTGGTATAATTTTACACAACAAAATAGGGAATATATGAAAGCAATAGTATTGGCACAGCCTGGAGGAATTGAAAATCTTCAAGTTGTGGAAATAGAGAAACCCACCATCCGGGAAGGGGAGGTGCTTGTTAAAGTAAAAGCGTTCAGCATTAACCCTGCAGATGTGAAAACGCGCTCAGGCAAAGGAAGATATGAAATGCTTAAAACAGAAAACCCGCTCATCCTGGGCTGGGATATCGCCGGTGTAGTAGTTGAAGGTAATACGGGTGATTTCAAGCCTGGGGATGAAGTATTTGGTATGGTGAATTTTCCCGGTCATGGTAAAGCATATGCACAGTATGTGGCGGTGCCGGCCAATCAGCTGGCATTGAAACCTGCGAACATCTCCTTTGAACAGGCTGCCGCCGCAACGTTAGCGGCGCTCACCGCTTATCAGGCATTGGTAAAAAATGCCAATGTAGTTAAAGGTCAGCGGGTATTGATACATGCTGCTGCAGGCGGTGTTGGTCATTTTGCCGTACAAATTGCCAAACACCTGGGCGCACACGTTACCGGCACTTCGTCTGCGGGTAACCGGAATTTTATATTGAATCTTGGCGCCGACGATCACATCGACTATAAAAACCACCACTGGCAACATGGTCCTAACGATTTTGATTTTACGCTTGATGGTATTGGTGGCGACCATCTCGACGTGTCTCTGGAAGTTACAAAACCGGGAGGTACGCTTATCAGCATCCTCGGGTTTAATGAGGCGCTTAAAGAAAAAGCAAAAAGCAAAGATGTAAATGGCTATTCCATTCTGGTATATTCCAGTGGTGATGACATGAAAGTGATTGCAGAATACCTGGAAAAAGGGTTTATTAAATCGCATGTTTCTGCGACTTTCCCTTTTGAAAATATTGGCGCCGCTCATTTGCAGGTAGAGTCTGGCCGCACAGTTGGTAAAGTGGTGGTAACGCTTTCCTGATATTAATCAGAAGCTATCTCTCCTCCTTTAACGGTTATTCATATTCAATACTATTTAGAGACGCCAACGCGCAGCCATCGATCAGCTTTCATGTTGTAAGCCGTTCTTCTCAGCCAATAGTCTTGCCCAGTTGTCGGCCTGTTCAACCACAAACTTTTCAATCTTTTCATTAGTAGTCATCACAGAAAGTCCGTTGTTTATAACTCCTAACGTTTTATATCTGTCAAATTTTTTTATATCTGTCAAATCGATTGATAGCTGATGGTTTTGAATGTTCAGTTTATGCGATTTAAAGATCAGTCGTTTATTCGTTATATAAAGCTTTCCGCCAACTCCTTCTATTCCTTTGAAGTGATTTGCAGGTGAGTCAAACAGGATGTTTTCATCGCCATCAGTGTCAATCTTTGTTGTTTGTGTCAAAAATTTTGATTTGGCAAAAAGCCCCATTAGCCAACCAAATAAAACACCTGAAAAAATACCAGCTACAATTTCTGCAATGATGCTCTTGATAAGCTGATTTGAAGTTTGATGGTCGTTTGTTAGCAGGTTTTGTATAATAAAGAAAGCTGTCATCCAGATTCCAAAAATGAGTCCCGTTTTAAATCTGTTTTTTTTATTCATTTTCGAATGTTTTGCGCCGATGCTGATAAAGATACAAAAGTTGATGGTTATTCGAAAATTGGTCAGAATGCTTGCCATACGCTTCCTATTTGCTGGTACGGGAGTTTGCTGACCTTAAAATCAATAGCCTTAACTGATATGATAATAATAAATGAGGGGGGGTAAACGAATTGTGGGATACAAATATATTAATATTATTTATTCGTATAATATTTAATTATATATGCAGGCAGTTGAATTTTTCTAAATTACAGTTCCAAATCAACAAAACGTATCGATCAATGGATAAAAGAGTAGTTTTTGATTTTGTTATTGAATTTACAAACGGTGGAGGTATACAAGGCCAGGATTTCAGGCTTGATATTGAAGGAGATGAAATTTCGGATAAAGTGCTATCTGACTATATAGTGCAGGATCTGAGATTATTAATGGTGGGTAAGGTGAATATCCTTAATAAATACTACATCAACGAAAAACATAAACGCACACCTGTAAATACGAAGGCGGATGAATACCTGGTTGACCTTAGCCATACCATATTTAATGGACTGATTACCTACAAAGGCTTGCCGGCTCCTGTAATCTGCGATTACCTGAGCCGTGAAAAGTCGAAAGAATTTTATGAGGCAGGAACAGAATTTCAGATTGGGAAAATAGACATGGTATCGAATACCGGCACTTATATTGATTGCCCTTTTCATCGTTTTGAAAATGGTAAAGACCTGTCGGAAGTTGACCTCAAAGCCTTTGTGGATATTGATGCCATAACCATCAATGCAAAGGGCGCAACGGAAGTGGGAATTGAATTTTTTAAAGCAAAAGAGATCCGCAACAAGGCGGTTTTGATCTTCACCGGCTGGGCCGAAAACTGGAACACAGAAAAGTATTTCGAAAATCATCCTTATGTAACTGCCGAAGCCGCACAATGGCTAAAGGATTGTCAGGTAAAATTAGTGGGAATCGACAGTCATAATATTGATAATACCAGTGGTAAAGACCGCCCGGTGCATACCACACTTTTAGGGGCTGAGATCCTGATAACGGAGCATTTATGTAATCTTGAAAAGTTACCTGAAAGCGGATACCTTTTCAGTGCCGTTCCGCCTAAAATAAAAGGCATGGGAACTTTTCCCGTGAGAGCTTATGCCAAGCTACCCCGGTAAAATATATGAGCCGGGGTAGCTTCAACAATTACTTCGCTATATCAATCTTTACCTTCTTATTCTTGATCCGCTCGGTTTTAATCATTTCCAATGTATGGCCCGCTTTGGATTTACGCACGGCTACAAATGAGAAAAAGTCCTTTACCTCAATCAACCCGATATCCTCTTTTTTCAACTGGCCTTTATTGGTGAGGAAACCCACAATATCTACCTTGTTCACTTTGTCTTTTTTACCGGCCGCAATGAATAATGTGCTCCATACCGGCTTTTGAGGCAATACAGCTGTGGGAGGCAGGTCGATAGGGGTGGGTGCTGGAATAATATATTCAGGAACTCTTTCATGAGGCGCCAGTATTAAAATGGCGGTACCGCTGGCTTCCATCCGGGCCGTGCGCCCATTGCGGTGCGTGAAAGATTCCTGCGTATTGGGGAGTTGGTAATGTATAATATAACGGATGTTCGGAATATCCAGTCCGCGGGCAGCCAGGTCGGTGGTCACCAATACATTCGAAGTGCCATTGCGGAACTTACACAAAGCGCTGTCGCGTTCCTGTTGTTCCATAGCTCCGTGGTAAAATACATTCACAATGCCTTTATCTTTCAGATAAGCGCTTACCTGCTCTACAAACTCGCGTTGGTTGCAAAATATGATGGCACTACGATTACCCAGTGCACAGATCAGGTTAAATAATGTATTGGATTTGTCTTTATCATCACTCCATACCATTTGAACGGCAAGGGCGGGTGACTTTTCGCCGGTTAAAAAATTAATTTTTACAGGGTCCTTCAGCCCTACAAAAGTGGGTACTTCCACTGCTTCTGTAGCAGAAGTGAGTATCCTTTTCTTCAAAGATGGCAGGGAATTGATAACGAATGACATTTCTTCTTCAAAGCCTTGTTCAAGCGACTTATCAAATTCATCCAGTACCAGCGTTTCGATATGGCTGGTGTTAATATTTCCGCGACGGATGTGATCTGCCAGTCTGCCCGGTGTGCCCACAATCAGCGCGGGAGCCTGCTTCAGGTTGTTTTCTTCAGTTTCACGCAAATGGCCTCCATAACAACAGGTTATCTTAAGGCCTGTTCCCATCTTTTTGAATACCTGCTCAATTTGCAGGGCCAGTTCCCGCGAAGGCACAATGATCAATGCCTGGGTAACGGGGCTGTTCTTTTCAAGCAATTGTGTTACAGGAAGCAGGAAGGCGAGTGTTTTACCCGATCCCGTATCTGCCAGCAATACTACTTCGTTGCACGTTTTATTGGCCTCCAAAGATGCCTGCTGCATCTCATTCAATGCCTCGATCTGTAAATTTGAAAGGCTGTTCTCAATAGAGAAGGAAGATATCTGCATTTGGCAAAAGTACATCAATTCCCGGGCATGGTATTTATTCCTTATTTAGCAATTGCCGAAAACATATTTGGTTGCAGAATTTGGTCCTATCTGAGGGTAAATTATATTGAAACATTCGGTGTTGGTTGAGCATTTTGCCCGGTTTATTGAAGTGGCAGAAAAAAAGGCGGAAATCAGCTAATTTAGCCAGCGATGCAGGGTAAGCCTTTCAATGAAAAAATACGATTGACGTGGCTGCACTTTCTGGTTTGGGCGTCAATCCTGATTATCAGCTTCTTTTCAATGTTGCAGGAAGATGGAGCCGGGCGATCCGCGCTATCTTCCTGTAACAGTGGTGGTTTTTATGCCCTCATCGTATATGGGAATATCTACTTCCTGTATCCCCGTTTTTATCAAAAGAAAAAATTCCTCCTGTATTTAATAGGCTCAATAGTATTGCTGGTCATAGCAGGACTTGGCCGCGGTTACTTATCCCTCTATGTGCGCAATGCATCTTTCGCTGCTGCGCCTCACTGGCTGAATACCTGGGCCAATATTACTTTTTTGCTTTCTGTGACCACTGTTTTTATTCTGAGCTTTATCTTCAGGCTGGCAATGGCCTATTTTACACTAAAACAACAATCGGAAAAGATATTATTGCAACGCAGTCAGTTCGAGCTGAGGCTACTCAAGGCACAGGTGCAGCCACACTTTTTGTTCAACACGCTCAACGCTATTTATTATGAAGCATATATGGAAGCCCCGCAAACCGCGCTTCTCATCGAAAGACTTTCAGATATCATGCGCTATTTTATAGATCAAAGCACAAAGGAATATGTTCACCTGGCGACAGAGATCCAATTTCTCGACAATTATATTGCCCTCGAAAAAATGCGTATAAAGCCTGAGCCGGAAATTACATTTCACCGCAGTTTCGACGATCAGCGAAAAATTCCTCCCATGCTGCTGATGACCTTCGTAGAAAATATCTTTAAGCATGGCATAGATAAAATTTCAGGAAACAATAAGATATTCATATCGCTCTATGAAAAAGAGCAGAACCTTGTTTTTGAAACGAAGAATTTCCTGAATAAGCATGCCGATCCGCGGCAACAACATGGCCTTGGCCTAAACAACCTGCGCCAACGACTGATGATCCTTTATGGAAAGGATTTTGACATGCATACTACAGAAGACAATCAATATTTTACTGCCTGTTTAAAATTTCCACTCACATGATGTTACGTTGTATGATAGTCGATGATGAGCCCAAAGCGGTTGACTTGCTGGAAGTTCTTATAGGGCAGGCTACCGGTTGGCAACTGCTTGCAAAATGTTACAACGGTCTCGAAGCGATCGCTTTTTTAAAGAATAACGAGGTTGACCTGGTATTCCTGGATATTAACATGCCCCTGATCAACGGCATTGAGCTGGCGGCATTATTATCACCTGAGAAAGGCATTGTGTTTACAACTGCGTATAGCGAATACGCAGCAGAAAGTTATTCGTACCATACTATTGACTATTTGCTCAAGCCAATCACGCTGAAGCGTTTCCTGGCGGCTGTGCAGAAAGTAGAAGATCATTTCAAAGCACACCGTATGGTTCAAAAAGAAGAAAATGGTACAGCAGCCGACGAGTATTTTTTTGTGAAATCAGGTAAAGAACATCGAAAGATTTTTTTGAATGATATTCTTTTTTTTGAAAGCCAAAAGGAATATGTACGGGTAATAACTACGGGTTTCGAAATCCTTACTTACAGGCGCCTCAAAGATATAGAAGCGCAGTTGCCAATGCACTTTACAAGGGTTCATCAATCTTTTATCGTGAACATTCGCCATATGACCAAAATACAGGACAATCATATTCATATCGGTGAAAAAAGGATACCAATCGGAGAAAAATTCCGCGACGGCCTGATGGAACTGGTTCGTAAACGAACGTTTTAAGCAATTTGAAAATTAGTTAATTTGAAAATTTGAGAATTGTAATTCATTTTCAAATTTGCACATTTTCAAATTTTCAAATTGTATATACCGGAGTGTGTTGAGCCGAAATGCCTGGTGGTTGAATATTATTTCACAGGTGAACCACAAGCTGCAGATTTGTTGTTAACTCAACTAATCTTTAAAAACAGTTTCATGAAAAGGACATTACAACATGGCTTCCTGTGCATCGTGATGGTAATTATTACAGTACCTGCTTTAGCCCAATCGAACCGGCTCATTGGCTCCTGGTGTTTGATTGCTGCCGACAGGATATTGCCGGATGGTACCCGGGTGATCGACTATGGACCCGATCCTCACGGCATTGCCATCTTTACCCCGGCCGGTAACTATGTGGTGGAGATCTTCCGGAATCAACGTATGAAATTTGCATCAGACGATCGCGCCAAAGGTACTCTGGAAGAATACAGGGAGGCCATCTTAAGCAGTAGTTGTCATTTCGGTACCTATGCCTTAGACTCTGTCAAAAGTACCATCACGTTTAATATCGACCGCGCTTCCATCCCGAATCTGGATCAAACTTCGCAGGTTCGTTCTTTCACGCTAAAAGGAGATACACTGAGTTGGCGCGTACCGGCCCGTCCCGACGGATCTATACCGGTATCTTTATTCAGGCGCATACAATAATGGTTGAATGCGATTATCGATTTGTATTACATAAGATCCTGTAATGCTGGTATTGGCAGGCTATCACGATAATTTTCTCCACATTCAGCTCTGAAACATCTTTTGGTACACATTTTTCGCTCTCCCTCTCATCGAAATCACTAACGTTTATGAGAAAGAGCGCTGTTCTTAGCTTACTTCTAATTTCATTGTTTGTAGTTTATGATTCATCGGGCCAGTCGTTCGTTCATCCCGGGTTGTTACATACCGAAGCCGACTTTGCGCGGATGCGATCCAAAGTAAATGCCAATGCCCAACCCTGGAAAGGAAGCTGGGATCTGCTGGTGGCAAACAGTCATTCACACCTGGGCTATACGCCGCGTCCGGTTGATACGGTGCGAAGGGGAGGCACGGTGCAGAATTATACACTCCTGTACAATGATATTGCGGCTGCCTATCAGCTGGCGTTGCGATGGAAAATATCTGGCGATACTGCCTATGCCAGTAAAAGCATCGCGATTATGAATGTATGGTCTGCCACGTTGAAACAAATAACCGGTAATGCAGACCGCTTTCTTGCTGCCGGCATTTACGGCTATCAGTTTGCCAATGCTGCCGAAATTATGCGCACATATAACGGTTGGGCCGCCGCTGATTTTACCCGTTTCAAAGAAATGATGCTGAATATATTTTATCCTTTAAGCGAAAACTTTCTTACCAATCACAACGGCGCCTGTATTACCAATTACTGGGCCAACTGGGACCTGTGTAACATGGCCGGCATTCTGGCGATCGGCGTGTTATGCGACCGGCGCGACCTGTACAACCGGGCCATAAACTATTTCAAAACAGGCGCCGGCAATGGTTCCATAACCCATGCCGTTTGGTATCTGCATTCCGATACATTGGGCCAGTGGCAGGAAAGCGGACGCGACCAGGGGCATAGCACGCTGGGCATTGGTTTGCTGGGTTCTTTTTGTGAAATGGCCTGGAACCAGGGCGATGATATGTATGGTTACGATAGCAACCGCTTTATGAAAGGTGCGGAATATGTGGCGCAATATAATATTGGTAATACAGTACCATTCGCTACCTATAACTGGGGCAATGGTCAGAGTTGCGCGCGCATGTCGCAAACCGTTATTTCAAATGCCGGCAGAGGCAACATACGGCCAATTTGGGAAATGGTGTATAATCATTATGCCAATCGTAAGGGATTATCTGTACCCGGTATAGCTGCTTTTGCTGCACAACAAAGGCCCGAAGGGGGAGGGGGTAATTATGGTCCCAATAGTGGCGGTTACGATCAGCTGGGCTTTGGTACTTTAACGTTTACCCGTGATGCTTATGTGCCGGATGCCACAGGTACTAATGAACAAAATACTATATCGATCACTCCGAACCCGGCACATGAACAGGTAACCATTAATTTTCAGAACATAACGGCTATACAGATGTATAATTCCCTGGGGCAACTGGTGTATTCCGTTACTGTGCCGCAGGTGAGCGGCAGAAACCGGCATACGATCGATATGCTGAAATTTTCAACCGGCTTTTATTTCATTAAAGTATACCAGGGAACAGCTAATACTGTTAAGAAAATTATTAAAGAATAGGTCGTTGCGTGCAGGGATGGAATTAAATGATTATTTTTCTGTAAAAAATGAAAACCCTTATCCCCCTGGGGATGCTTATCCTCGTTACGGCAACTGCCTCAGCGCAAAAGTTTGAAATAAAATTAAACGCAAACGTTAACCTTACCTCGCTGCCCGATTTTAAAAACAAGATTTATATAGCTGATGGCTTTGTTATACCAAATTATATCAATATTGATAATGCCCGAAGCATCGCGGTAACAGAAACATCCTCGAAAACCAGGCCCGGTGCAGGTTTTAATGTAGAAGCAGAAGTTGGAAAATGGATAAACGACAAATGGAAGATATCTTTTTCATTGGGTATTATGCAAATGAGTTATACTTACAAAACTTATATCGCCCAATCGTTTTATAAAAATGATTTTTATCTGGGAAATGGCGATGACAGGTTCACATACCTTACTTTACGTCCGTTCAACGTTTCATTGGCCTATAAGCGATTTTCTATTCAGGGAGGCCCCATAATGAGTTACCTCGTTGGTAAAAAGTATTCTAACACAATGGTTATTTATAATTTTAATACAAATCCCTGGGAAACGGTTGGCGCTTTTTTTGAAGCAAAAGGCGATGTGCAAAAAATGCTATATGGCGCTCACATCAATGGCGGCTTCGCAGTTTCAAAAAAGGTAGAAATAACGTTCGGCAGTCAATATTTCTTTAATTCACTATATAAAAAGGAAAACACCTATAAACCGCTGCATGATAAAAGTAAAGCCTTACAATTTCAGTTAGGAGCAAGTTATCGTGTTTTGTAAACCATACGACCGGGGGCTCTTTTTCATTAACCTATTGCAGTCCCTGCAAAACATAACATTAAATTAATATGCATCACCCGCTTTGGAACACGTCTTATATTAATCAGATTTATCTTTATTAAGTCAGAGGGTATCTCTGTTACTTAATATACACGTGTTATGAAAATACTGATTGTAGAAGATGAAAACAGCTTGTCGAAAAGCATTTCTACCTACCTGAATCAGAATAATTTTATTTGCGACACGGCTTCTCAGTTTTACGAGGCACGACAAAAAATGCATTTAAACGATTATGATTGTATTGTGCTGGATATATCGCTGCCTAATGGCAACGGTCTTGATTTATTGCAGGAACTGAAAAAAGCCCAAAGGCCCGATGGCGTATTGATTATATCGGCCAAAAATGCAATTGCCGACAAAATTAACGGACTCGAATCGGGAGCAGATGATTATCTTATCAAACCTTTTCACCTCGGCGAACTGGCCGCAAGAATAAATTCCATTATACGGCGCAGGGCTTTTAACGGCAATAATTTAATGGTGCTTGATAAATTAACGATCAATATTCTTGATAAAAGTGTGAAAAGCGAAAAGGGAATTATTGACCTTACGAGGAAAGAATATGAGCTGTTATTGTATTTTATCAGCAATCAAAAACGCGTACTTACCAAAGAAGCCATTATTGAACACCTTTGGGGAACCGATGCCTGTAATAGTAATTATGACTTTATTTATGCCCATATCAAAAATCTGCGAAAAAAATTAATGGCAGGCGGTTGCCCCGACTATATTAAAGCGGTATACGGAATGGGATACAAATTTTTAATACCGTCAGCTATTCATACATGAAATTAATTGCCCGTTACAACCGTTCCCTGCTCCCGGTTTTTATACTATTGATCGTTGGCGCCGGTCTGGTGAGTTATTTCTTTACAAAAAAAGTATTGCAGCGTGAAGTGGATGAATTGCTTAGCCGCACGGGAACGAGGATCATTAATTATATAATCAGGTATCAGGCTTTACCTGCTGTAAGAACTTTCGACGATCTGAAAGTTTATTATCAAAAAACTGCTCAGCCCCTGCAAAAACCTGCGCTTGAGCTGGCCCGGGTGTATATTCCCGAGCAGGCCGAAAATCATATTGCACGAAAACTGGTATTTACTGTATGGCTAAAAAAAGACCTGTATCAGGTCACCGTCAGTACACCGCTCGAAGGCACCAAAATGATGACGAAAACAATTGTTTTCATTTTTACAGGTACCATCTTTATTGTTATTGTAAGTGTTGCCTTTATCAGCAGAGCGGTGCTGATAAAACTCTGGAAGCCGTTTTATGATTCGTTACACATCATAAGAAATTTTAGCATCCACGAACAACGGTCGCTGCATTTCCCGGCTACTGAAATAGAAGAGTTCGCTGTAATGAATGATAATTTCAAACTGGCAACCGGCAATGCGGCTAAGGAGTACCGGATATTAAGGGAGTTTACCGAAAATGCCTCACATGAAATTCAAACCCCGCTGGCTATCATTCGTTCAAAACTCGATTTGCTGGTACAACAGGATAACCTGTCCGAAGGCCAGAGTGAATTATTTCAGGAAGCCTATAGTGCGCTTACCAAACTTTCGAAATTGAACCAATCGCTTTTATTACTGGCGAAAATTGAAAATAATCAGTTTCACCGCAAAACAACGATCAACCTGCGTGAAAAGGTGGAAAATAAAATTATTCAGTTTCAGGAATTATGGCATAACAATCATATTCAGTATACAGCCGAAATAGCACAGGCTGAAATACCCGCCGATCCTGAGCTTATTGAAATTTTATTGAATAATGTATTGAGCAATGCCACAAGGCATAATGTGCCCGATGGCGCTATTGTTATAACACTTACACCAACGCAGTTAGTATTAAGCAATACCGGCGCGCCTCAGGCGCTTGAACAGGAAAAGCTTTTCACCCGGTTTTATAAAGCTTCGGTAAACAACGATCATAACGGACTGGGGCTTTCTATCATTAAACAAATATGTGAAGTAAGCGGCATTACACCTATCTATAGTTACCAAAACGGGGTTCATACATTTGCTTTTAGCTGGTAGGTACTGAGCGAAGCCTGCCCGATTGTCGGCGGGTCGAAGGATCGGCCAAGAGCCGCAAAGGCCCGCGAAACGTATTTATCGCCCCCGAATTTTGACATCTTAAATACAGCATATGAATTTAATTAATTTTTAATCCGGATCCTAAAGAATTACTTTGCGTCTTTGTGCCTTTGCGCGAACATTCAGAAAGAACACAGAATTGACATTTAATTTGCCGATTCTTTAAATTGGCTCTGAATGATAAAATGGGTTTTCGCTTTGTTTTCGCTGGTGCTATTCAATAAAGTAATTGCTCAAAACAATACAACTGTAAAGGGTACAGTGGCTGGTACCGTCAAAGATTCTTTGTTGAACCAGCCATTGGAAAATGCCACTATCAGGTTAACGGCTTCTACCCGTAACTGGAAAAAAGAAGTTATTACCGACAGCAACGGAAATTTCGCTATACAAAATTTACCGGCAGATACCTATGCGTTGAACGTTCAGTTTACCGGCTACAATTCCTTTTCGCAAAACAATATTGTTATTACCGATAGCCCGAATGTAATCACCTTAAATAACATATACTTATCGGCAAAAGTAAAATCACTGCAATCAGTAGTGGTAACCGGGTCGCTGTCACCGGTCGACAAACGAATTGATCGCCTCGTGTATAATGTTGATAAGGATGTAACCTCGCAGGGTGGGGTAGCCACCGATGTATTGAGGAAAATTCCGCAGGTAACCGTTGATGTCAATGGCAATGTGGAATTATTGGGAAATCCCGGCATCCGGTTTTTAATTAATGGAAAACCCTCTACCATTTTTGGCAATAGCGTTGCCGATGCATTGCAATCGATACCGGCATCGCAAATTCAAAGTATTGAAGTTATTTCAAGTCCCGGCGCCCGGTATGATGCTTCAGGTACCGGTGGTATTATTAATATCATTCTCAAAAAAAATAAAGTAAAGGGTTTTAGCGGAGCCATCAATACCACTGCCGGCACCCGGCTCCAAAACGGATCACTCAATTTGAGCTATAAGAAAAATAATATTGCACTCAGCGCTTATTTCAGCGGCAACGCCCAGCTGAAGGCTGTAACGCTAACCGAAGCTCAAAGGAACACACTGGATACAGCTTCGGGTAACAAATATTATTTGCAGCAGCAGGGGAGCGGTGATTTTACACGACACGGATACCGTGCAGGTTTTGGGTTCGATTGGGAGATCAGCGCTAAAGACAACCTTACTATTTCATTCGGGCATTATCGTTTCGGAAATACCAACACAGGGGTTACCAACCAGTACAATGAAGCGCACGATAGCCTGGGAAATTTGCTCTTTAATAATTACAACATCCGCCATTCAGATGCCCGCTTTAATAATTATTCATTCGAAACGGGCGTTGAATACAGGCGAAAATTAAGAAAGGAAAAAGAAGAACTGTCTATATCGTATAATTACAGCATGGGTAATAATACCACCAGCTATCAGCAGTATCAGCAATATGTAACCAATGATTCTGTGTTTAGCGGTGCTACCAGTAAAAACCCGGGTAAAGATTATTTAACTACCATTGCTATGGATTATTCTTATCCGGTAAATAAAGATTTGATGTTGGAAACAGGTGTAAAAACAGAAATAGAATCGCTTGTAAGCAATGCCAATGTGTATACTTTTTCACCCGCAGTATACCAATATGTTTTTGATAACCAGCAGTCGTATCAGTCGCAGTTTCACCGGCAGGTATATGCAGGATATGTATCGGGTTCGTTTCAGGTAGCTGATATTTTGCAGGTAGTGGCCGGCGCCCGGTGGGAGCATACAATTAACAAGGCGCAATACAGCAATGCGCATGATGTGGTGATTCCCGACTACAACAATTTCGCTCCGTCGGTGACCATTGCGCATACATTTAAAAACCAGCAATCCATTAAGTTTAGTTATGCTTACCGTCTTGAAAGGCCCGAATACCGCGACCTGAACCCGTTTGTGAACTTAACTGATCCGCACAATATTTCTACCGGCAATCCGGCTATCAAACCCGAGATCGGGAATGATTTTCAACTAAATTTTAATTATCCTTTTGGTAAAGACAATAATATTGATATCGTTTTGGTATATACGCATAATAGTCCCGATATAAAATCGATCACGTCGTTTTATCCAACGTATAAGGTGGGCGATTCGGTGTATACCGATGTGAATGTTACCATGCGCAGTAATATTGCTGTTGAAAACAGATTGGGCGCCAATATTTCAGGATCATTTAACCCGGTTTCTACACTAACATTAAGAACCAATATTCAGTTGTATAAACGGCAAACAAAAAATTTATACGCTATTCCCCAGGTTATGAGCGGCTTTGAATGCCGATTTAATGCCAATGTGGGTTACAGGTTTAATCATGGACTGATGGCAGAAGCGTTTGGCAATTATAATTCAGGCATCCGCTGGCAGGGGCGAAAAGCTTCTTTTGCTTCGTATACCATTGCCGTACGTAAACAACTTCTTAAAGGGAAAGGAAGCCTTGGTATAACTGCCGTAAACGCTTTTAATAAATACCTGCTACAAAAATCAACGCAAATAGGATCAGGTTTCGATGCTACCACCTGGCAGCATATTCCTTATCGTTCTTTCGGAATTAACTTCGTATACAAATTCGGAAAGCTCACTATCAGTAAACCCAAAGAAGAAGATAATTTCCTTAATAAACCACCGGTTGAAGGGTCCTGAGCGCAGTCGAAGGGCAGCCGTGTTACGGCCTGCCCTTACATTATTTTATAAACAAGGATTTCAAAACTTCCCGGTAAAATTTTACGGGTGTCGCCTTCGAATTTCGCAGCCGGTAAGTAAATTTTTCCGGTGGTATTATCAAGCGTCATGGTTTTGCATCCTTTTTGTGTGGCCAGTGTTTGAATCACTTTGTACGAAGCGGGCTGTAATTGCCTGATGATGGTTACATTGCCTTCGCCGTTTGAGCTGAAAAGCAATTTTTTCTTTGCATCAAACACCACTGCATCTGGTCTGGCGCCAATGGGTAACGAATCGATCACCCGGCCTTTATCTGTATCAAATACAATCAATTCTTTATTGGCGCAAACAGCGAACAGCAGGTTGTTTTTTGAGTCGATGGCCAGGCCTGAGGGTTCATTGCCGGGGGCAACAGACCATGCATTGCGAATATTCATTTTATCGGCATCTATCTGAACAACCTCGCTTTTGTCTTCCATGTTCACATAAATTTTTCCTTTGTGGTCGCTTACAGCAAATTCAGGCTTTCCGGGCAAAGCGATAGTATGCACCACCTGTAAGGTTGCGGCGTCAATAACCGTAGCGTTATTGGTTTTTCCATTAAATGCAAACACTTTTTTACTGTAATCGTCGTACATAATGGCATCGGGGTTGATGCCGGTTACAGCTACAGTATCTTTCACGGCAAATGTTTGTAAATCGAAAACGGTTACACTGTTTGCTTTACCGTTACTGATAAATCCTTTATTCAATGCATGATCAAAAGCAATTCCATGAACCCCTGATGTATTGGGAATTTCAGCTATTACCGCGTCTTTATCAGCGGCAACTACCAGCACCCGCGTGCCATGCGAAAAATAAATATTCCTGTTTACTTCATCCACGGCGGCATAATCCCAGCCCAATGCATCGCCTACTTTGATGGTTTTGTAATAACTGTATTCCTTTTGCTGTGCTTTTACATTTGCTGAAACTAAAATAGCGGCTATGATAATAATTCTCTTCATTTCTTTTTGTTTGTTACATGTACATAAGCCAACCTTGCTTATCAATACTTATTTTGTAATGGTAATGGCGTCGAGTATTGTGCCGTCTGCTGCAAGCTGGCTCAATGTGAGGGTTTTGCTGTTTATGTCAACTACTGTTAATGAATGAACGGATGATATAAATTTATCGGTAAACCGTTGCCATGAATCAGGATCATTTTGTTGCTCGGGGTTGTACAACTCCTGGCCACCGGAGCCCGTTACAACATAAATAACGCCTTCGGGTGTTGTATCTTTTTTGCCATCGAACGATTTGTCGAGTGTCCACCGGCCATTCACCACTCTTCCGCGAATGGACTTATTGTCTTTGCCGCCGATCAGTAAGGTGCCATTGTCATCAGGAACAAATCGCATGGGGTACGAACGCTGGTAATTGTGTACATGACCGTTAAAAACGATATCTACCTTGCCTGATTCGAACAGGGGCGACAATAAACGCGTTTGCTGCTGTTCAAAATGTTCTCTCGACGAATTAAAGCCCGGATGGTGAAATACCACAAAACGCCAGGTGGCATCTTTCGCAGCTGCAAGGTCGTTGGTTACCCAATCGGTAATTTCCCTGCTGGTGAAATCAACGTAAGGATTGGCATCGATAAAAAGCCAATGCGCATTACCATAATTAAAAGAAAAGTTGGCCATTCGTGGATACGCGTTGCCGACCGCTTTTACAAACGCATTACGGCTGGTTTCCGATGCTTTTAAAGCAGGCGCTAACGGACCGCCTTCTTTACACAAAGGGCCATTGAGCGGCTGATCCCAAAATAAAAAATAGGCAAGCCCATCGGGGTATTTATCAAGGTCGCGCGTGTCGGTATCATGATTGCCGGGTGCGGCAATAAACGGAACGGAACACATGATCGGAGCGCCGGCGCTATCGGCTTTTGCCGCATTGTACACCGGCCAGAATCTTGTGTCGTATTCTGAGATCAAACCATGATCGTAAACGATATCGCCGGGAATAACAACCATATCGGGACCAGATAAAAATGCCCGGCCGGCCAGCTGTTTTGCTTCTGCTGTACCTGCGCCAATATCACCAAACACTACACACTTAAAAGATTGACCGGCCGATTTGGGTGCCCGCGCCTTCGCGGTAAATACAATTTTACCGTTTTTAAGCACGCGATAATCGAAGGTGCTGCCCGGTATCAGGCCGGTCATTGCTGTTTTGTACAATTTGCGGGCAGAAATGCCAGACACTGCAATTTCAGTTGCTGTAGGCGCTTCGGTTTTTGTCCAGGCGCTTTTGTCGTTTGCTTTCGTTTCTACCAGCCAGTCGGCCTGTTTATCCAAATCCTGCCAAAGCAAATCAAGCGAGCCGGGTGTTGGCGTGGCCCCTATTTGCACATAAGGACGTACAACAAACACTTCATTGCTTTTTTCATTTTGAGTCCATGCCGTATTAAATGCCGGTATCACCAGGGACAGAAGAAACCAATGTTTCATATAGGTAAAGTTGATGAGTTGATGAGTTAATAAGTTGAAAAGTTGACAAGTTAACTGGTTAACCGGTTAACTTGTCAACTAATAAACTTAATGTTGATTACCGGTACCGTTACTTTGAAAGGCTCCTATATCTTTTCCTGGCGGCGTAATGTCGGTGGCGCCATAAACAGGATCAATCGGTACATCTCTTCTTGCGGTGAAACCGGTGTATCCTTTGCCGATACAGGGCGAGGTTGGCTTTAATCCAAAATTGTAACTGCCCACAATAAAAATATCACGCAAATTTAAACCGGCAGGTAAAGGCACCGGGCCATTGATAAATTGCGGATTGTTGGCGCCCGGCAAAGAGGAGGGTGCAGTATAGGGATCGCCGGGCTTCCATCCTGCCGGTAAAAAAGTTGATGGAACAGGAATGTCTGTAGGCATGGCTTTAGTGATACACACGCTTCCCGGTATGGGAGGATAAATAACATTGGCAACAGACTGCGAATCGGTATACGTATAATTATAACCGTAAAATAAATTGGCGGTATCGGCAATAGGGTTTTGTACTACACGCAAACCAAACTTACAGTTTACCATTAAATTATTGTAGGCCATTCCACCCGCATCCTGTTCAAAATTGATAGATCCTCCGCGACCTGTGGCAGCCCTGCGATAACCACAATTAACAATGGTGTTATTGTACATTCGCATATTCGATCCCGGCACGCCCACAATAGCGCCTGCGTTCGATAACTTGGGCCCATTGGTGGCCATGCCCACACATAAGTTATAGGCAAAATCGCCGATCGTTCCGGCTTTGGAATTCATGGCTTCTCCACCTGTATTACCGCATTTTTCAAACGTATTGCGCATGATAGCCACTTTTCCGCCCAGTATTCTCAACGGATCGTCGGTACTGCCATACATCCACGAATCTTCCAATACAAAAATGCCGTGCGGGTTTTGAAAAAATAAGGGATATGGATTGGCGAAAATTTGTTTAACAGCACTGGTATCGGGCATGGCTACACCGCCAAATTCAATATGCGTCCATTTAATAACCATAAGCGGACAGGTAGTAGCGCCCATAATGCCCACCCATTTGCCGGTTAAAGCAGGATCGTTTTTGGGATTGGCGTTGGGGGCATCGGTTCTTGTAACACCCGGAAAAGTAAACCAGTTAGGGTGATCTTTTGTTCCCAAACATATTAACGAGCCTCTTACACCAAGGCCATAAGGCCCTGTAAAATTAACAGTTACTCCTTCCTGTATCATTAAGGTATCGCCCTGGTTAACAATAACGTCGCACCCGATGGTATAGGTTTTTCCTGCCAGCATGGTGCCTTTGATCGAACCGCACAAAGGGGCCGCATCGCTAACCGGAGCAGCGGGTGTAACAACGGCCTTCCATAAACTCTTTGTATCGGCTACTTTTTTGCAGGAAGCAAATACAAAAGCAGAAAGCATATAGATGATCAAAAAACATCTTTTCATATTAAGTTATTAAGCTGTTTTAAAATTTAAATCGCAGGCCAAACAGGAAAGAAGTTCTTACGTAATCTTTTTGTACAATTATTTTTTTGCCGGTATCAGTTTGCAAAGCCAGCGGACTTGAACCACTGGATGCGATATAGGTATTATAGGGTATATGCAAACTTCCGGTGGCGGGGGAGTTGGTCAGGTTATTGAACTTGCCGTAAAAATTGATCTTTTTCGAAATTCTTTTCTCGAAAGAAAAATCAAGGCCTTTATAGGGTTGTTGCCAGTAATGCAATCCTGCATAAGGGCTTACCAGTGAAATTCTTTCTCCTGTATATACAAATGCCAGCTGGGCATCGAGGCCCATACGATGACTCTTATATATTAACGACAAATTGCCAACGTGATTGGCCTGCCCCTGTAAAGGCCTTGTTTCTGAAATATATTTTGATGTTCTTATCCCCGCATCATCCCGGTACGAAAGCAGCATGCTGTCGTTGGTAACCTTCGACTGCGTATAGGTATAATTGGCAGATATACCAAAAGCGCCAAAATATTTGGTGAATACAGCTTCAAAACCATAGTTGGTAGCTGTGCCTATATTGGTGGGTATTAAGTTCTGGCTGGTAACGCCTACTTTAACCGCAGTGTATTCAATGGGATCTTTTATCTTTTTATAAAACACACCTAACAGTACCTGATCGGCATTGCCGTGAAATAGTTCGTAACGCAGATCAAAATTATCGGCCAGAGAATGGTTTAATGATGTAGGATTGCCCTTTTCCTTAAACGTTTCATAATTGTCGGGCCCATCGGGTATTAACTCTGCAAACTGAGGCCGCGCCAATGCTTTATAATACGACAACCTGATCAACTGGTTTTTGGTTAACAGGTATTTTACCTGTGCAGCAGGCAATACATCGGTGTACGTTATTTTTCCTGACCGGGCATCTACCTCGGGGCCTAATTCTGTATTATATTTCTGATAAGTATGTTCTACGCGCACTCCGCCCAGTAATTCCATTTTGGGCAACAGTTGCCACCTGCCCTGTACATAACCTGCCGCCACATCTTCAGTAAACGTGTAGTTATTGCCGTTTAACGATGCGGTGGCGCTTGATCCTGCAAAACTAAAAACGGCATCGTTTATGGTTGTATAAGTTTGTATCGAACTGTTTGAATTTAATAGGGGATTTAGTGACCAGTAGTTATAAAAGTTATTTCTTTTCTTATCTCTTATTAAACCACCTGCTTTTAATTCAAATGCCCTGTTTAACAAGTTCATTTGTTTGGTGATATTTATATAGGCCGACAGATCCTTATCGCTGTTATGCAGCCAGGTGCGCGTCATGCCTGAAAGAATATCCGGTGTTCCCCTGGTAACTTTTTTGCTCACTGTATCTGTTAATATCGGGTATTGATGCGTAAACGTTGCCAGGTCGGGCATATGGTTATTGGCAATAGAATAACCGGCCGACCAATCGAATGTTAACGTGGGTGTAAGCTGATGAATGCCCTGTAGCGTAGAATTATAAATAGATTGATATTGCCAGGTGCTCCTGTACGATTCATTTATCAGAGAATTTAAGGCCGACGCGGTATCCATGGTATAACGTGTTTGATAGGTGGTCAGGCGCACATAAGTGTTGAACCAGGAGATCTTATTACGCTGATTTATTTTATAATCAAACTTGCTGTTTACACCCAGCCGTTGATTTTGGGAAGAATACTCGCGATAATACAGGTCCGAAAACTGAGGTATGTTGTCGAGCCCCGGTTGGGCATTGGGAATAAATAACGTTGATTGGTTGCCGCTGAATATATTCTGATAACTTGCCGACAATAGTATGCCCAGTTTTTTTTCGCGGCCAAACCTGTTTCCGAAAGTTAAACCTGCTGCAGTATTAACCGGGTTATTTAAAGTAGAATAATTCAAATTACTCACGGGGAAATCGTCGGGCGATGCCGCATAGCTTCTTCCGTTTATTTCTGCAGGCGATTTTTTGTTGATACCTGTATGCGGGAAGCGCAGGAAAGATTGTTGTTTAAAAATATTATTATACCCTGTTGAAATATTGGCCTGTATCAATTTATTGGCCGGTGCATCTTTCATTACCAGATTAATAGTGCCGCCAATAGCATCACCTTCCATAGATGGGGTAAGGCTTTTACTTACCTCCAGTCTTTCGAGTAATTCTGCCGGGAACAGATCGAGGGGAATAAAACGGCTTTTATTATCGGGGCTGGGTATTTTAATGCCGTTTACAAGCGTATTGATATATCTTTTTTCCATGCCGCGAATGATAGGGTAGCGGGCTTCGCCGGCGCTGTTTTTTTCAATAGTAACGCCGCTTACCCGTTGCATTACATTGGCCACGGTTATATCGGGCAGCAATTCAATATTTTTTGCCGAAACAACATTCACTAACTGATTCGAATTTCTTTCCCGTTCTCTGATGTTTTTATCACCGTCTGAACCGCCGCCAACAACAATTACGCTGTACAATTCAGCTATTTTGGGTTTAAGCGCCACTTTTATATTGGTGGTTTGGCTGGTATGAACCGTTACCTTTTCGCTATGGGTATTATAATTAACATAGCTTATTTCCAGCTCATAATCTCCGGCAGTCATATTTTTGAAAGTAAAGTTGCCGTCGAGCGGAACAAATTGCTTTTTACCGGTTTCTTTAAGCCATACGGTAGCGCCCGATAAAGGCTCGCCGGTATTTGCATCCGTTACTGTACCTTTTATAGCCTGTGAATAAGATAGTATAGTACAAAGAAGTATAAAAACCAGCAGTATGACCGGTTTAATACAGTTAGTTTTTGGTGAATACATTGATACGCTATTTAGGCCCCAAAAGTTTACTTTTTTTTAATTCGAAACGCGATCCTGCTGTGATTTAGCCAATTGGTAAAACTTTAGTAATGACAGGGTAATTAAAAATTCAGGATCATTTCAGAATTGTACAAAAAACAGTTTTAGCATTTTTAATAAAGGTGTTATCCTTTAGCCTCATTATTTTTTTGTTATTTTTATCACCGCACTAATTGTAAATACCGCAGATTGACCAGCCTCCAATCATATGATGAAAAGGAATTGCTTTTGCGAATCGCAAATGGTGATGAAACTGCTATGGAAATTGTCTTTGAGCAATACTTTAGCCGGCTTTGTTTTTTTGCCCTTAAACTAACAGGCGGTAATAAAGAAGAGGCAGAAGATATAACTCAGGAAGCCCTCATGAATTTCTGGATCAATGTGCGCGATAAAGGAGTAACCCCTCAAAGTACCGAAGCCTATATGTTTCAAATGGTGCGCAACCGGTGCTTTAATTTTAATAAACGCGAAAAGATGAAGGCAGGCCGTGAAAACGACCTGCTGCAACAAGCGCCCCTTACCGAAAATGAGGTGGAACAGGTACTCATGCAGGAAGACATCTTTAATAAAATATACCAGCAATTACTGGAGCTGCCGCCCCGGCAGGCCGAAATCATCAGGTTGATTTTTCTGGAGCAACTCGATACCCATGAAATTGCCGAACGCCTGCAGCTTACACCCAATAATATCAGAAATCATAAGGCCAGGGCCATTGAAACCATCCGCACCTTAGTGGTGAAAAAAGGACTTTCAGAACTGCGCATTATAGTGTCGCTATTTTTTTATTAATTTTTTGTGATGAAATCCATTCTTCGGTTGACTATCTGATGTGAGCGATGCGAATCAGACCGGTTATAGTAAATATTATTGTTATATCAACGCTTTATGAGTTCCAGTAACGAGCCTATACTCAAAATAATTTACAAAAAAATCCAGCAGCAACCGCTAACCGGTGAAGAGGAGGCTTTGTTAAACAGCTGGCTCAGTGAGTCGGCTGATGCAGAAGGCATTTTTAATCAGGTAAACAACGATCGGGAACTGGTTGAATACCTGAAACTTCGGCTTGACCGGGAAAACCTTCAGCGGGCATTGCAACAGTTCAGAGCAAAAGTTTTTGCGCAGGGTGAAATTTCGGTAGTTGACGCTACGGTACCCCAAAAGCCAAAGTATATGCGTAGCCGGTTGCTGTTCTGGGGGCGGGCCGCTGCCATCTTTGTAGTAATTATAGCTGTTGTTGTTTTTTGGATGAAGAATAACGCCGGAAAAAAGCCAGTTTCACCGGCTGTTGTGAAAAGTGCCGTACCCGCCGACGCGCTGCCCGGAAGCGACCGGGCTGTTTTAACGCTTGCCGGTGGTGAAAAAATTTTGCTCGACAGTGCCCACAGAAATATTGTTCAACAGACAAATTTCAGCATTACCAACCTAAACGGACAACTTGATTATAAAGGCAGTTCTAATGAGATTGAAGAACATACGCTGAGCACACCACGCGGCGGACAATATAAAGTGATATTACCCGATGGAACGCGGGTATGGCTGAATGCGGCTTCTTCTATAACTTATCCTACAGCATTTACCGGCAATGAAAGAAGGGTTGAAATAAGTGGCGAGGCTTATTTTGAAGTAAACAAAGCCGTTGATAAAAGAGGCCAAAAAATTTCTTTTGCTGTTGACATTCTCCCCTCCACCGGAGGGGCCGGGGGAGGCCGTCGGGGAGGCCGTTGGGGCCGTGTACAGGTACTGGGCACTCATTTTAATATCAATGCTTATGATGATGAACCGGCAATCAAAACAACATTACTCGAAGGATCTGTAAAGGTGTCAAAAGACGCTGCATCAGTAATAATTAAGCCCGGCGAGCAGGTATCCATATCCCAATCATCCCAAATATCCAACCCCATCCCAGTCCAGACAGAGGAAGTAATGGCCTGGAAAAACGGAACCTTTTCGTTCAACCGTGCCAGCTTTTCAGAAGTGATGCGACAGTTATCGCGCTGGTACGATGTGGAAGTAGTATATGAAAAAGGGGTGCCCGATTTAAATTTTGGAGGAGAAATGAAAAGAGATCTGAAATTATCGCAGGTACTCGAAGGATTTGATAAAATGGGCGTTCAATTCAGAATCGAAGGGAAAAAACTGATCGTTGCCTCAAAGCCCGTTCAATAATTGAAATCATTGCTGCCGGATGAAAATAACTGAACCAAAATCAGGCAGGATTCCTATGTCTTAAACTAATCGCACATTAAAAATATACCGCAAGGGTTAATTATAAATCTGTTTAAACAAAAGCCAGTAGTGCTACGAACACTCCTGGCCGGCGTTTGGATTTTCTGAAACAAATAGTCCTGACAGACTGCTTATTATCAACCAAACAAATCAAAAGTATGCAAAAAACTGCATGTGCCTGCCGTAGCTTCAGCCCTGACAATCCTGAGCGGAGTCGAAGGACAGAGCGGAGTCGAAGTTCCGGGTGGAGTCTCAGCACCAAAACACTGTTAGCTATGAAACTAACTATTATCTTATTAACCGCAGCAGCCCTGCATGTGTCTGCCGGTGTGCGCTCGCAAACCATAACCTATTCCGGTAAAAATGTAGCCTTACCCGAAATATTCCGCGCAGTAAAAAAACAAACCGGTTATACGTTTATGTATAACAGCGATCTGATCGATAAAACAAAGCCGCAGAGCATTAATGTAACCAATATGGCGCTGGAGGTGTTTCTTAAACAGGTGCTCAACTCGCAGCAACTCGATTTTTCAATTAAGAATACCACGGTTTTCATATTTCATCAGCCTGCTCCACCGGCGCCTGTATCAAAACCGGTAGCAACTGTATCGGGTCAGTCAATAACCGATCCTGTTACAGGAATCATAAAAGATGCCGATGGTTCGCCGTTAAAAGGCGCTTCCATTGTAATTAAAGGAACTTCAGGATCAACCAGCACCGACGCCGGCGGTGCATTTTCCATAGAAGCGAAAGAAGGTGATCATATGGTGATATCGTTTGTAGGATACGATACGCGGGAGATCAGATTAACCGCTGCCATGATCGCGAAGAAAGATCTTTCTTTTTCTCTTACGGTAAGCAACAACGAATTGAACCAGGTACAGGTAATTGCCTACGGTACTACTACCAAGCGCATGAACACCGGCGATGTAACCACCATTACAGCAAAAGATATTGAAAAGAACCCGGTCAATAACGTGCTCGAAGCTGTGCAGGGCCGGGCTCCGGGATTGTTTGTGCAACAGGTTACGGGCCAACCCGATGGTGCTTTTAACCTGCGCATGCGGGGAGCGGCCAATTTTAAATCCGGCGCACCGCAACCCCTCATTGTTGTAGATGGCGTAAGATACCCCGGTGGCACATTGCCCATGTCGACCGATGCTAACTATAGCACCAACCCTTTTTTACAGGGCGGCAGCGGATTGAATTTTATCAATCCGCAGGATATCGAAAGCATTAATGTTTTAAAAGACGCTGATGCCACCGCTTTATATGGTTCAAGTGGCGCATATGGCGTGATACTGATCACCACAAAGAAGGCCAAAGCAGGTGAAGCATCTTCGCTTAGTGCTAATGTATATACCGGTGCTTCGGTGCTTGGTTCAACCGTAAAGCTGATGAACACAGAGCAATACCTGCTATTGCGCCGTGAAGCATTGAAGAATGATGGACTTACGGTTTCGGCATTTGATAAAGATCTCAACGGTACCTGGCCTGCAGACAGGTACAACGATTATAAAAAAGATCTGCTGGGCGGTAGTGCACAAACTACCAATGCAAGCGTTAATTATACAGGAGGATCGCGAAATGCAAGCTATCTCATCAACGGAAGCTTCAAAGATAATGGCAATATTCAAAGGCACAGGGGAAAATCACGAAATGGATCCATCCGGTTTTCATTGAACACCAATTCAGCAAACAATAAGTTGAGCTTTGCGCTGTCGGGCAGTTTCCTTTCGGCCGTGAATACGATGGTGCCAACCGACTTTTCTTCATCCATTGCTTTGGCTGCTCCCAATGCAACGCCTTTGTTTTTACCCGATGGCAGCATCAACTGGGAAACTGGTACAAACGATCTGGCCGATGATATAAACAGAATCTATAAAAATGTAACGAATAACCTGCTGTCGAATTTTACCATTTCATACAAGCCGGTAAAAAATCTAACGCTTCGCTCCATTTTAGCCTACAGCGAAATTTTCAGCAAGGAGTTTATGGGATATCCTACCACCACAAAGGCGCCTACCTATACAAATGCTGCTGCCGAAACGCACAGTATATTCCATCATTACGATGTACGCACCGTTACTTTTTCGCCCTATGCCGAGTATACTATCAAGGTAGGAAGCAAAGGAGATCTGGACCTGAAGACCGGGGGAATAGTGGATAATAAATTAACGTATACCGACGAGATACAGGGAGAAAATTTTGCATCCGATGCCTTGCTCAGTAATCCTTCGGCCGGCAATAAGGTAACTGCTACCTATAGCGAAACGCCATACAGGAGCCTCGGTTTTCATGCCGTGGCTAAATTTTCATGGGACCAGAAATATATCATCAATCTCAATGGCCGAAGGGATGGCAGTACCCGGTTCGGATCGGGAAAAAAGTTTGGCAATTTTGGTTCAGTGGCCTTTGCCTGGATATTCAGCGATGAAAAATTGATAAAAGATCATTTGTCTTTTTTAAGCTATGGTAAATTAAGGGCCAGCACCGGTGTAGTTGGCGGGGATGCGGTGGGCGACTTTTCGTATTTAAGAACCTATAGCATTGAAAGCGGCACTTATCAGGGAAAAACAGGTCTTACTACTTCTTCATTCAGGAACCCCAACCTCAGCTGGGAAAAAAACAGGAACTCTGAGATTGGTGTTGAACTGGGTTTTTTAAAAGGAAGAATTTATGCAGAAGGCAATTTTTACCGGAATATAGCATCGAACCAGCTGGTCGATATGTCGCTGCCCTCGGTAACCGGGTTTAAATCATATCCAATCAATTCAGATGCGGTTATACGAACCAGTGGATGGGAACTGTCGTTAAGTACCACCAACATTAAAACCAGGGATTTCAACTGGTCAACCCGCATCAATATGTCAATACCGCGCAGTAAACTGATAAAACTCCCTGAACACCGGAATTTGTCAGATGCATATGTTCTCAATAAACCGGTGACCGGCGTACGGTTATTTAAATACGATGGCATCAATCCTGAAACAGGTAATTTCAGGTTTACCGATGCCAAAGGAAAAACAGATGATTTTACAAGTGGATTGACCGATGCCGACAAAACCGAATTCCTTGACCTGGCCCCGAAATATTACGGCGGTTTTCAAAACTCGTTTTCATACAAACAGTTCTCATTCGACTTTTCAATCGTATACACAAGCAGGAAAGGAAAGAATTTTCTGGGCCAAAGCGGGTACCTGTTTGGCTTTATGGGCATCAATGGCGGTACCGAATGGTTACACCGCTGGCAAAAACCTGGCGACATAACCGACATGCCAAAAGTGAGTACTGACCTGTTCACTGGTATGGCGCGGCAAAGCTTTTTTAAAGAAAGTACGGGCGCCTACAGCGACGCAACTTATGCCCGGCTTCAGAATGTAAGCATCCGGTATGCTGTGAAACCCGGCTATCTTAAAAAGATACACATAAAAGATTTGTCGGTTTACCTGCAGGGACAAAACCTGCTTACTGTATCGCACTATGGCGGACTTGACCCTGAAAATCTGGATGCAGGTACAATTCCGCCTATGCGCGTGTTTACGGCCGGCATCAATATTTCATTATAAAGAACTGAAAACTCACACACAATGAAATTCAACCATATTCATCATACATTGATTATAGCGGCATTATCGTTTACGCTGATAACAGGGTGCGAAAAGTACCTCAGCAATACACAACTGCCCGCAGGTACCATTGCAGGCGACGATGCTTTTGTTTCAGACAATTCAGTATCGGCCATTGTAACCGACAGTTATCTGCAGCTGAATGGGTCAGGACCTTTTTCAGGAAGTCCTTCATCCAACCTCGGCATTTTAACAGGGCAATTTACCGACGAACTGAAACCGGTATCTACCACCAACCTCACCAACTTCGTCTTTTACAAAAATGCGCTTACGACCGCTAATTCAGGTTACTGGGATGATCTTTACAACAAAATATATGTGGTGAACTCTTCAATAGAAGGGATAAAAAGCACACCGGCAACTTTGTATTACAAAAACCAATGGCTGGGCGAGTGTTATTTTTTAAGGGCCTTCCTGTATTTTAACCTGGTAAATATTTTTGGAGATGTACCACTGGCATTAACAGACGATTTTACCGTTAACAGCAAACTGGCAAGAGCTCCGAAAAGCGAGGTGTATGATCAGATCATTGCAGATTGCCAAATGGCGAAAAGTTTACTAAGCGCCGATTATAAAGATGGTTTCGGAAGCAAAACCAACTATCGCGTAAGACCGAATCAGGCTGTTGCTACGGCCTTACTGGCCAGGGCTTTTTTATATGCCGGCAGGTACGACAGTGCCGAAGTGCAGGCCACCGCTCTTATTAATAACAATGCGTATAAACTGGAAGATATCAGTAAGGCATTTTTAACCGGCAGTAAAGAAACCATATGGGCGCTGGCAACAGTATCAGATGAAAGAACCTATGAATACAGTATGTATAACAATGCTATGCCCGCAACATTAACACCGCCCCAGGAGCCCGCTTCATATTTTGTGGGGGTGGCTATCAACAGCCCGCTTCTCGATGCTTTTGAAGCCAATGACAGCCGGTTCACCAACTGGGTACGATCAACTACTGTTGAAGCGTCTGCAACAACGCCTGCAGTTACTTATTACTTTCCCAATAAATACAAATCGGCTACAGGCGGAGAAGAAAAAACGGTCATGCTGCGGCTGGCTGAAATGTATCTTATCCGAGCAGAGGCGCGGGCCCGCCAGGAAAATATCAGTGGATCGCAAAGCGATTTAAATATGGTAAGAACAAGGGCCGGTTTACCGGCAACGACCGCCGCTACCCGCGACGACCTGATCACGGCTATTACGGCAGAAAGAAGGGTAGAACTGTTTACAGAATGCGGTAGCCGCTTTTTCGATTTGAAAAGAACCAACACCATCGATGCCGTAATGGCCGTGGTGGCGCCGTTGAAAGGAGCTACCTGGAGCAGCTACAAGTCACTGTGGCCAATCAATCCGAACGATATTATACTGAACCCCAATTTAACCCCTAATCCCGGTTATTAATTTTGTTTGACTTAAAAATGAAATCTCCATTGAAAAAAAGCATGTTAGCAGCGCTGGCGCTGATACCTTTATTGGGCAGCGCCCAAAGTGTACCATTTAGTGTAACGGTAAAATTATCTAAACTAAAAAATGATGTGAAAGCCTGGCTCGTTTACCGGCAGAATGATAACGATGTAACGGACTCTGCCATTGGTAAAAATGGCAATTGGTTGTTTTCAGGAACTATTACCGAGCCTGTTAAAGCCTTGCTGGTGCTCGATCATACAGGGGCGGGGCTGCATATCGACCGGAAGGCCGATATACTGGGCGTGTACCTCGAAAAAGCGGATATACAGGTTACAGGAACAGACAATGTAAAGCAGGCCACGGTTACAGGTGCAGCAATCAATAAAGAATATGCCCGGTACAAAGCAATCGTGTTAGTGCCATCGCAAAAGATCATCGATTCGCTCGATGAAGTTTTTGTAGCGACGCCTGATGCAACAAAGAAAGATGCCGCATTCGTGAACACCCTGATGACAACAGCCAACAAGGCCCTGAAAGAAAGAGAAAAACTCAAGTATGCTTATATTCAGCAGCATCCTGATTCGTATGTAAGTCTCGATGCATTGATAGAAGTGTCTGGTGATAATATGGATGCTGTTAAAACAGATTCTCTTTTAAAAAGTCTTTCCTCTCGGGTGCAGACCGTTAAACGGGCACAAACATTTGCTAACATACTGGAAGCGGAGAAGGGCATTGGCATAGGCGCCCCGGCGCCCGACTTTATTCAGAACGATATAAATGATAAGCCGGTAAAACTATCAGATTTTAAAGGCAAATATGTGTTGCTCGATTTCTGGGCATCGTGGTGCGGCCCCTGCCGCAAGGAAAATCCCAATGTGGTGAAGGCTTATAATAAATACAGAGATAAAAACTTTACGGTGGTGGGTGTTTCGCTTGACCGGCCCGGTAATAAAGATGCGTGGCTGGCAGCCATTAAACAGGATAGTCTTGAATGGACACAGGTATCTGATCTGCAATTCTGGAATAATGCAGTGGCCAAACAATATTTAATCAGAGCCATACCCCAAAACTTTTTAATTGATCCCGCCGGAAAAATCATTGACAAAAATTTGCGCGGGGAAGCTTTGGATAAAAAGCTGGAAGAGTTGTTTGGTAATTAAGTAGAACAAGTGCAACGATATTTGCAACCGGCGAACATATGTATTGAGTATAACGTACGCAGCTTAACGATCTGATAACGGTGTTTTAATATTCGCTTAACTCCCGTGCAGGCATACCCTTGTAGCTTGCAAAAAAAATTTAATCCATGCTGCGAAAACTGAAACTCTTTTTATATTGTTTGCCGGTTGCTGCCTGTACGGCATCGTATGCACAGGAAACCACGGCTACCTTAAATGGCACGGTAACAGATCCGAAAGGAGGTGCAATAGCAGGTGCATCCGTTGTTGTTAAACATGAGCCAACCGGTTATAGCGCCGGCACACGAACCAACAGCAAAGGCATTTTTACCTTACCCAACTTAAAACCCGGTAGTCCGTATACCATCATCGTTTCTTCTTTAGGCTACAAAAATGCTACGATCAGCAACATTAATCTATCGCTTGGTAACAATGCAGCAGGCGATATAGCATTGGACCCCGAGATGGATGCCCTGACCGAAGTAGTGGTCACTACCGGCGGACGCAGAAGTCTTCCTACTTCTTTATTAGTTAAAAGGTCGCAGTTAACCACTTTACCTACACTGAGCCGAAACCTTGCAGATTTTACACGCCTCGAGCCACAGGCAAACAACAACTCGTACGCAGGTACCAATTTCCGTTATAATAACCTTACTATCGATGGCGCCATTAATAACGACGCCATTGGGTTCAGTAATTCTTTCGGTGGTGTAAGCGGTGGCGGCCAGTCGGGCGCTGCCGGTGCAGGCACACGAACCAACCCATATAGTTTGGATGTTATGCAGGAAGTGCAGGTGCAACTGGCCCCTTACGATGTAAAGCTGGGCAATTTCACCGGTGGCAGCGTAAATGCCGTTACCAAAAGCGGCACTAATGAATTTCATGGTTCGGTATATGGATTTGGACGCAACCAGATTCTGATGGGAAAAAGTGTTGACGGACAAAAATCAAAGATCGGTTCTGATTTTTATGATTATCAGTATGGAGCTACCATCGGCGGCCCCATTATTAAAAACAAAGCGTTCTTTATTGTAAACTTTGAACAAACACGCCGTCAGGAACCTACTTTTTACAATGCAGGCGATCCCGGTTCGGCAGTTACTGTTGCCGATGCTACTGCGATTTACAACCAGCTGAAATCAAAATACAATTACGACGCCGGCTCTTATCTGGGCGCTTATAAAATATTTACCGGCAGCGATAAATTATTTGCCCGTTTTGATTTTAATATCAATTCCAAAAACACACTTACCATTCGCGGTATCTTAACAAAAGGGTGGGGCAATAACCTCGAGCGTACCAGTACCAACTTTCAGTTTGGGTCAACCGATTTTACCCAGTATACCAAAAATGTGAACCTGGTTGCTGAATTAAAAAGCAAAATGGGTAATAACGTTAATAACCAGTTTAATGTTAGCTATATTAATGTACATGAGTACAGAGATTTTCCCGGAACCTTATCGCCCTTTATGGATATTGGCGGCGGCGCTGTGTGGGCAGGTACCTGGCGCGAAGCTTCTATATACAATATGAAGCAACAAACTTTTGAAATTACCGATAACGTTACGATCACCAAAGGCATCAGTAAATTTACGATTGGTACCCACAACGAGTTCTATAATCTTACCTATGGATTTATCAACTCATGGAATGGCCGCTGGGAATATGCCAACCTCAACAGCTTTCTGGCCGACCAGCCGGGCCGTATTCGCGGAGCTTATACCATTGATCCAAAATTTCCGAACGACAGAGATGCATTGTACAACGATCCGCCAAATCCATTCAAGGTGGCGTTGCTAAGTGCGTATACACAGGATGAAATTACCTTCAGCCGCAACTTTAAAATCACACCCGGTTTGCGTTTGGATTATCCGGTACTGAATAAAAGCATACCGGCAGATAAAGATTTTGCTACAGCTAACAGCAATACATTGAATACAACCTACAATGCTACCGCCTTTATTGATCTTAACAATAAATGGCTGGGAACTCCTGTATTGTCGCCCCGCATAGGATATAACTGGGATGTAAACGGTAACCAGAAACTGATCATAAGAGGCAGCGCCGGTATTTTTGCAGGCAGAATGCCCTTTGCCTGGTTAGGGTATGCCGAAACATTAACCGGTGGTGTTTATAATAACATCGACTTCAAACCTTCAAAAACCAATACGATTAATGGCAATACCACTATTCCTTTAGCTATTAATCCGCTGTATTTAAAAGATACCATTAATGCACACGCGCTGGCAAGCGCCAATGCGGCCGGTACCCGTGAAGTGGATGTAATTGATAACCACTTTAAGCTTCCGCGCATAATACGAACAAACATTGCTGCTGATGTCAGATTCGGCCAGGGATATAAACTTACTTTAGACGCCATGTATACCAAAACGCTATACGATGTGAAGTTTCAGCAGATCAATATTAAAGACCAGGTTGAATATTATACAACCGGTCCGGTTGAATCGCCTGTATACGTAGGGGGCAAGCTGAACAGCCAGTACTCCAACGTGTATTTGCTTACCAATACCAAAGAAGGATACCGCTATAATCTAACTGCGCAATTAAGTAAAGTATACAGTCCGTTTTTCATGGGTAATGGTTCGCTGAATGTGAACTGGAGCGCAGCTTATACCTATGGGGTAAGTAAAGACATCAGCAATGGTATTCGCAACTCGTTCCAGTCGAACTTTGAAGTAAACCCGGCAATTGTTCCCAATAATCCGCAGCTGGCTTATTCAAATTTCGATCTGCGCCATCGCATTGTAGCTACTATGGAAACCTTCATGAACTGGAGCGCCACGCAGACTTCTTCGCTCGCCTTCTTTTATTCAGGCCAGTCGGGCAGTCCTTATACGCTGGTATATAATTCAGGTGGCAATCCTTTTGGTAATGCAGCCAATGCCAATTTGCCTTACATACCCAAAGATCAGAATGATATACGTTTGGTTGATAAAGGAACCTATACAGCGGCACAGCAGTGGGAAGATCTGAATAATCTGATAGAGCATGATAAATATTTAAAAACGCGAAGAGGGCAATATGCTGAGCGGAATGCTTTACGTACACCCTGGAACCATGAGCTGGATATGAAGCTGATGCATGAGTTTAGGTTAAGCAAAACAAATAAACAACACACATTACAGATAAGTCTTGATGTATTTAATGTATTGAATCTGCTGAATAACGAATGGGGGCACATTACGTTCGTAACAAACGTAAACAACTATACAGTGAACGTACTGAACTTTGTTGGTTATTCAGTTGATGCCAATGGCAACCCGATTGCAGGTACAACAGTTGCAGTTGGTAAACCTTCATCGGGTTACATTCCCACATTTACATTCAATAAGCCATCCGGTTTAGGCGGGCATTATTATACGGTTGATCCCATTAACAGCCGCTGGCAGGGGCAGATTGGGATTAAATACAACTACTAATAAAGCATATCGTTTTTCAGGAAGCCTTCGGTGAAAGTGCCGGGGGCTTTTTTATTATCCGTTCGAAGCCTCTAAGCTACCTCTTTGCTGCTCCTTTATTCCTTATTGATACATGTTCAATATTTTAACTGACTTAACTCCGTACCATCTCCGTACTATCACCGTACCATCTCCGTCAATTAAACGTATTTAATAGGGTATTCTTACAGATATATTACGCAGTTAAAACTTACCTGGTGCCTATCATTCTCAGACCATTTAACCATAGGTGTTGCTATAATTTTGGATTTAAAAAGCAAATGGCTCAAGCCCGTAAGCTGGCCCTGCTGCGAAGAACTATGGATGATTTAGCAGGCTTTTCCGGCGCTTTAAGTGTACAAAGTGATAATTTCCTGCTTATTTTTGTATCCCATGAAAAAATTAACCCTGATCCTCTTTATCGCCCTGAGTAAATTCGTATCCGCACAGGATGAAAATGGCTTTGAATTTCCCGATATGCGCAGCTGGATGCTCGATGACGGCGATACTACCGAACGCTATATTTTTGCCGATACGGCATTGATTCGCAGCACACCCGACACAAAGCAGGCGCCCATCGACACACTGTTCGCGGGCGACAATGTTTCTATCACAGCAATTACGCATAATGGCCTCACTATACGTGGCCTCAGAGGGCCCTGGCTGAAAATAGGCTACTCAAAAAACGGAACGCCAAAGAATGGTTATATCTGGCAGGGCCTGGTAAGTTGCGTGCCCTTGCGCCGGGGAGATATTAAATTCATATATGCCATTGAACGCCGGGCCGACAGCATTCACTTAAGGGGTAAAGTTAAAGACACCATAGGGCGATATCTTGTAAAGCTGAAAGTGGTGCAAAATGGCAATATACTGGCAAAAACATCGCTGATTACCTATGACGATGAAGGCGCCAAATTCAGCTTTAGCAAGGTAATGAGCGGCATGGGACTTACCAACGTGCAGAACATGGTGGTGATTTCTTTTGGCGGTGAAGCCTGCGCCATACCTTTATGCGAATATTATTTCGCCTTTACAAAGAATAACCAGCTGATACGCTTCCCCGATAAAATGAATGTGGCGGATGCTGATCTTTACTACCACGAAGAAACGTTTACCTTCCCTGTTGAAAAGAATGGCCAACCCGATACGGTTATCTGGAATATGAGTAATGGAGAAGGCACAGATAAAACAGACAAAAAAGGCAATGTCATCTGGAAGATCACTGAGAAAAAAAGAGCTGTTTATGTGTGGGATGGAGTGAATGAAACGATTACGAAGGCTGCTATGTAATCATTATATACTTCTTATAAAAAAGGCGGCCTCAAAATTACTTTTTGAGGCCGCCTCGTTATAATTAACCAATCTATGCTGAATAAAGTGGAGTAGGGGATCTATTGAATCTGTGCCTTTAGCTTATAATAGGCTTCATGCAAATTGATTCTGGCCCTTAATTCCCACGGCATTCGGGCGTCTTCATCATAGCCGCTTTGCAACAGTAACCGGTAATATTTCCACGCTTCATCAAAATTTTGCGTCAGCAGATTTAGATGGCTCAGGTTGTAGTACAGAGTTTCTTTTACATTTTTGTCGACCCTCGCTTCGTTGCTCTGCAATACTTTTTCCAGAACATCTTTAACCTTTGCACAAATCATCGAGCATGCTTCTATGTTCCCGTTGTCCATTGAATCGAGCGCTGTTTTGTATTGAACCACTGCATTATCCAGATCGGTATAATCAAATGGCCTGTCTTTGGGTTTAACAAAACCGAATCCGTATATCTCCCTGTACGAGTTATAACTATTGTACAAATGACAAATGGTTTTCGATACCCGGCTAAATACCTGGGAAGCGATCTTTTCTTCTATCTTTCTGTTGATTACGGATTTATTAAATGACTCGTAGTCGGTTAATGATAATTCAGAATAGAACGGGTTAACGGGTAAATCGGTTGCTGCCAGCAAATCTTTATGCATCGCTACCGTAAACACCTCTTTTTCACCCGCAATTTCAATGGTGCGTGTTATTTGTCCGTCTTTATTTTTAATGATTAGTTTGCATGGAAAGTTGCAGGTGTAATCACGTACGAACCCTTTTACTTCACGCGGTACATTGTTCGCATCATTGCGTTTGGTTTTAAAGGAACGAACTGTTTGCGGAGCGAGGTTGCTGACTCCTTCGGTAGATATTTCGAATATATAATCCGGGTGTATTGTGTGAACTTTCGCTTTTATACTTATAAAAGCCGTATAGGGGTTCCATATTGTTTGCAGAATATCATTTTGGGTAGCATGATAGGTTAATTTGTTCGGCATAATCACGGCATATTTATCCTCTTTTGTTAATTGTTGGATCAACGGAGGAAAAATGACCTTTCTGCTCACATAGTCAAAGTCAACTTTTACCAGTTGTTGGCTTGTTGCATGCCGGCATAGCAGCATTACAAGTAATGCTATCAGTAAGCTTCTGTACATAGGGTTTAATAAAAAAGGCTTATAATTTTCCGTTCGCAATAAGAAGGTTTACAATCTGGTACTCTGCGTTGGTGTGGTCGGTTGTTTTAAATTTGAGTATGCTTTTGTCGGTCATCAGCACCAGTTCATTATCAAAGGTAGGGCTGTCGGTTTCGAGGTAAGCCAGTATACCCGATTTCATGGTTTTGCCTTCATATGTATAGGGCGCAATTACCCGTTTCCATACAATATAAAAAGCTTTTGTACCGAAGTTCACAGAAGGAATGGTCTTTTTTTCAACCTGTCCTAATAAAACATTATCCTGGAATATATCGTATATGTTGGTGTATTCAATGCCCCTGCCGCTTGCAGTAGTGCTTTTTGACACGAACTTCAGCGAAACCGATTGTTTTTTATCACGGTCAAGCGGCTCCATAATCCTGTCTTTGTTTTCCTGTTCAAACTTGCGGATAGACAACGAGTCGGCTATAAAATCATAATTATGCGCTTTTACAAAATCAGTAACTACCTGTTCATTCAATGCTTCGCCCTGTACCAGTGATGGGGTGCTGTCTTTAAATAACAGGCCAACCAGTTCTCTTTCAACTAAACGGCCATCGTTCAGGAAATGATAATTCATTTTTTTTCCGCCGTTGTCCAGGAAAGTTATTTCGGCCCAGCGAATGCCATCCCTGTACAAGGGGTTTTTAAAATCAACCCACTTTTCCTGTATCTGAATTAATGGTTTTTTACCAGGCGAGCTAATGGTAAGATCAAAGAGTTTAAAAATGCTTCCCTTTCCATCATAAGTAGCTATAAGATTTTTATCTACAGATATCTTTCCTTTTTTTACATCATAGTTCTGAGCAAAAGCAAGGGACGGAACAAGAGCAATAGCGATAATCGCAATTTTCAATTTCATTTGACGGATCATTTAGAGTGTATTGATTGTTGTTGATAGGTACACAGGCATTAATCGCGCGCAATTAAACTTAAATATTACAGATATTAATACTTCGATGAAGAAATAAACCGGCTATAGCGATTTAAAAAGAATAATCCCCATTCGCCATGATGGTATATTGGCTAATGTGTGACATATTAATGATCGATATACAGGTGGGATGAAGTAAATGAGGCAATTACTAAGGCAATTATACAACTCTGGCTACCAAAATCTATAGCCGATCTTAACATCCGCAGTAAAATTGGGATAAATATGGTTCCCGGTTTCTCTTGCCTGCGATCCTGCCATGCTGATATTGCCAGGCGGCTCTTTATAAATAAACGGTTTCAGGGTTCGGCTGGTCAGGGGCATTTTTATAGGCCTGGGTGCGCAATTTCCCCTCTTTTCCATACATTTGGCAATAGATTAGTATAGAATAGGACAGAATGCAAAATGCGGAACGCAAAACGCAAAACGCTCAACGCGGAACGCAAAACGCTCAACGCGGAATACGAACCGCAGTCGGGGGCGTTTAGCGTTCAGCTTTAGGCGTTCAGCGTTCAGCGTTCAGCGTTCAGCATATAATAAGCCATATGAATGACGTATACAAGCAGATCTACGAAATGGAAGGGGTGAGCGGATTGTCGAAGCACGAGCAGCTCGTGAACGGCATCCTTAACGCCATCCAGAACAAAGCCCTCGTGCAGGGCGATACATTACCCTCGGTAAATAACCTCATCAACGAATTTGGTTTTGCCCGCGAAACCATTGCCAAGGCTTATAAAGACCTGGTAAAACGCGGTATCGTGCAATCGAAGAACCGGGTAGGCTTTTTTGTGGCGAACTGCGATGTAAAACAACACCTGAAAGTAGCCCTCGTATTGTTTGCTTTTGATGCCTTTCAGGAAACCTTTTATAAAGTGTTTCGCTCAAAACTGGGCAAAGGCGTGCATATCGATGTTTTCTTTCACCATAATAATATCGATGTGCTGGAAAGCATTGTGCAGAACATACGCGGGCGCTATGGCCTGTATGTGGTGGCGCCCATTCCGCATAAACGTATAGCGGGCATACTGGAAACCCTGCCGATGGATAAGTTCCTGATGATCGACCGGTGCGAGAAGATCGCCGGCGATTATTCCTATATAGCGCAGGAGTTTGACAAATCATCCCGGCGTGTGTTTGAAGAGCTGCGTGATACCATCAAACACTATAATGGCATGATCTATTACCATCGCCCGGCTGCCGATACCCCCATAGAGATACTGCATGCTTTTAAAGCATTTGTGAAAGCGCATAAAATAAAACATGAAATCAGGACCGAGTATATCCCGGGCACTCTCGAAAAAGGGAAAGTATATTTTACTATCAATAATACCGAGTTATGGAGCATGCTGAAAGACTGCAAACTGAAAAAACTGAAACCGGGCAAAGATGTGGGCATTTTGTCGCATAACGATGAGGTGGTGAAAGAACTGATCTTTGATGGTATAACCACCTACTCAACCGACTTTAAGTTAATGGCCGAAAAGGCGGCTGATTTTGTTCTAACACGAAAAAAGATACAGGAAATTATTCCAACAGTCCTTATCCGGCGCAAATCGCTGTGATGAGCTGCTATACACAATGAACATCACGGGATTCCTTTGCTTTTTGCTTTTCCTGGCCCTGGTTGCTGCCATTGCCATTATTAATACCAGGAAAATGCGCCTGAATACCACCGCTGCTTATTTTATGGGCAACCGGTCGCTGGGTTTCTGGATGGTAGGCTTTTCACTTTTTTTGACCAATATGAGCTGTAACACGCTCATTGGTGAAAACGAGTTCGTATATACCAACGATATGTCGGTAATGGGGTGGGGCATGAGCTCGGTACTGGCTATGCTCATTGTAGCCGAATTTTTTTTGCCTGTATACCTGAAAATGGGCGCCATTACAACGCCCGACTTCCTCGGACAACGATTCGGGCCCCGGTTAAAAAAGTTTGTATCTCTCTTTTTCCTTGCCAGTTATGTAGTAAGCCTGATACCTACGGTACTGTATGGAAGCGCCGTGGCGCTCAATGGCATTTTTCATGTAGATGAAGTATTGGGCATCTCTTATTTTGCTGCCATCTCGCTGCTGGTGGTGCTGGTGGGTATTGTCGGTTGCTGTTATACGGTATTGGGCGGTTTCAGGGCCATCACCATTAGCGACCTGGTGCAGGGGGCGGCATTGCTCATTGGCGGGGTTTTGCTGCTGGTGTTTGGGCTGCGTTACCTGGGGCATGGCAGTGCTGTACAGGGCATTCAAACCATACTGGCTTCAAAAAAGGAACACCTCAATGCGATCGGTGCGTCACATGATCCTATTCCTTTCAGTACCCTGTTCACCGGCATGTTCCTCATTAACCTGTATTACTGGGGCATGGAACAATACATTATGCAGCAGGCGCTGGCGGCGCGCAGTTTGTCGCAGGGACAAAAAGGTATATCCCTTGCCTGTTTGGGTAAATTGCTGGCGCCTCTGTTCCTGAACGTGCCTGGATTGATTGCCGTGCATGTATACCCGAAACTAACCAACACCGCCACCGTATTTCCAAAGCTCGTAGGCGATGTGCTGCCGCCCGTAATAACCGGTTTCATAGCCGCCGTGGTTTTTGGGGCTGCCATCAGCACTTTTAATGCAGCATTGAACAGCTCGGGCACCCTGTTTATTATGAACCTGTACAAACAGTGGCGAAAGCGGGCCGGCGACCGCGAACTGGTCAGGGCGGCAAGGGTTTTCCAGATATCCATTACAGTGATCGCCATGTGTTTTTCTCCGTTCATCAGCCGTTTCAATGGCGGGTTCTATTATTATATTCAGAAAGTATCGAGTTTCTTCAGTGTACCCGTATTTACGGTAATGATCGTAGGCTTTGTAACCAAAAAGGTATCTGAAGCTGCTGCCACTGCAGGTCTTGTTTTTTTTATTGTCACCTACGCGTTGAGCCAGCTGGTGTTTGACTTACCGGTACATTACCTGCATGTACTGGCCATCCTTTTTGTGGCAACGGTTATGTTGATGCTGGCCATTGCCCGGTGGAAGCCCATGGCAGCGCCTTACACACCGAAAAACCTGGCTGTGGTGAACCTGAAGCCCTGGCGCAATCGCCATTGGTTCTTCGGGCTGTTGCTGGCACTGATGGCCGCCGCCTTTGTGCTGTTTTCAAAAGCAGGTATATCACAGTAAAAACTAATTAAAGTAACCACCATAAAAACACCCAACCATGCAATTCAGGCCATTGTTAAGCAAGCGATGTGTAACTGTTCTTTCCCTGATATGGCTTTGTTTGAAAACTTCCGTACTAACAGCTACACCTGCTAATGAAAAAGATACACTGGTAACTATTTCCTTCGGAAAAAATAACGTGATAAAATATTCTTTAATAACCGGGCAGTATAATGTGATATGCAACGGGCGGCAGGTTATTACAGGCGCCTATGCCACATACAAAGGAAAAATTGAAATAGAAAGCGCCGGTGGCGGTCATGGAAAATATTCATCTTCTGTGTTCCATAACAACCATGGAACAGGAACCCTGCATACGATCGAATGGGGGCGAAAGAGCCTGCGTCTGCAACAATTGTTTTATATCTATCCTGGTAAAAATTATTTTTTTACAAGGGTGAATGTGATTGGTAAAGATGTTGCAGCTGCATATATTTCTCCGCTTACCGGCGGCCGCGTATTAATAGATTCACCGGGTGATAACCGGGCATTGGCGGTACCCTTCGATAACGATATGTGGGTGCGTTATAATGCGCAACCGCTATCGCAGGCAAATTATACAGGGAGTGAGGTAACGGCCTTATACAGTAATGATAACTACCACGGACTGGTAATCGGCTCTGTGGAGCACGATGTATGGAAAACCGGTATCAAAGTGAAGGCTGATGAAATGCATACCGTATGGCTAACTGCTTTTGGTGGTTTGGCCGATAGCATCATTACACACGACAAAATTGCCCATGGCCGCGTAGCAACAGGAGATACCCTGTGTAGTTCACCGCTTATAATGATAGGTATGTTTGATGACTGGCGAAGCGGTATGGAGCAATACGCCACCATCAATCGTCAATGGCAAAAACCGGTAATTGCTGCCTGGGCTAAAGCTACCCCCATGGGATGGAACAGCTGGGGTGTTTTGCAAACCAAAATTTCTCCTGATAAGGCAAAAGGCGTAATAAATTTTTTCAGTGATTCGTGTAAAGGCTTCCGCAATGCCGATAGTACCTTGTTTATTGACCTCGATTCTTTTTGGGACAATTTTATAAAGGGCGGATTAGACGGCGACGTAAACGCCCTGAAGGATTTTGTTCAGTATTGCAAAAGCAAACATTTCAAGCCCGGTATTTACTGGGCGCCATTTGCCGATTGGGGTAAGAACGATCGAAAAATAGAAGGCTCGGATTATACCTATGCGCAGGCATGGCTGAAGCAGAACGGAAAACCGGTTGATGTAGATGGCGCTTATGCCATGGATTGCACGTATCCCGCAACAAAAGCAAGGATCGCCTGGTGCCTGAACCATTTGAAAAAAATAGGATTTGAAATGATCAAGATCGACTTTCTCGGTCATGGCGCTCTGGAAAGCGATCATTTTTACGACCCCGCCGTAACCACCGGTATGCAGGCTTTCAAAATTGGTATGGAGTGCGTAGACAGTGTACTGAACAACTCCATGCTGGTATACGCAGCTATTTCACCTACTATGGCAACGGCCCGCTATGTACATATGCGTCGCATTGCCTGCGATGCATTCAGTGCTATCGATAACACAGAATATACATTAAACAGCACAGGCTATGGCTGGTGGCAAAGCTATTTGTATGATTTTACAGATGCCGATCACGTTGTGTTCAACCGGGAAAGCGAAGGCGCCAACAGGGCACGGCTGGCAGCGGCTCTTGTAACAGGTACATTGATTACCGGCGACGATTATGCGGAAGCGGGTCCATGGTCGCAGGTGGCTGCACGCTGGCTGCAAAACAAAGCCTTGCTGAATGTTATAAAGACCGGCCATAGCTTCAGACCTGTTGAAGCGAATACCGGCAACAGAGCAGTGGAGCTGTTTGTAAAAACTGTTGGCAAAAAAATGTACCTCGCCGTATTTAATTATAGTAACAGCCCTCATACATATGCGCTGCCATTAACCAGACTGGGATTCACCACCCGGAAAAAAGTACAGGCTACAGAACTTTTTTCCGGTGTGCCTCTTAACTGGTATGAAAATTTGCAACTAACTATTCCGCCTTCGGATGCAATGATTTATGGTATTACCCTGCCCGGGAAAGAATAAAATCCCCGATTTTTTTGGCCAAATAAAAATAAGTCTATATTTGTGGTGGTATAGGATAGTATAGTACAGATCAAAGTTCAAACCTGTACTATGCTCTGCCTCTTTTGTTCATTTCGAAACAACCACTGCTGTTATGATCAAACGATTTGCCTGCTGTAGGTGGGGGTGTACAGCCTTCAGGCATACCTCCTTCTCTCTTCTTTTTACTATTTGCATTTGTTTACTGTTTTTATCAACCGGTTCCTTTGCACAGCAAGCCGGCGGTCCGGTGTCGGGTGTTGTGTCAGACAGCGCCCACGCACTGCCGCTGGCCGGCGTATCGGTGCTGATAAAAGGCACCCGCCAGGGTACCAGCACCGACGAAAAAGGCCGCTTTTCGCTGGATATTCCTGGCGATCAGGTGATGCTGGAGTTTTCTTTTGTGGGCTACCGGTCAAAGAGCGTTACGGTTCACAAGGGAAAACCTGTTACCGTGATGCTGTCACTGGCCGACGATTCAACCGCCGATGTAGTGGTAGTGGCTTATGGTAAGCAAAAGAAAGCCAGCATGGTGGCCTCTATTACTTCCATCAATCCGAAAGAATTGCGGGGGCCTACCAGTAACCTCACAACAATGCTCGCCGGAAGAATTTCGGGAGTGATCGCCTACCAGCAAAGTGGTGAGCCGGGCGCCGATAATGCTTCTTTCTTTATCAGGGGCGTTGGCACTTTTGGCGCCGGTAAAAGAGATCCGCTGATATTGATCGATGGTATGGAATCTTCTGCCACCGACCTTGCCCGTCTGCAACCCGATGATATTGCCGGATTCTCGGTGTTGAAAGATGCGGCCGCATCATCACTTTATGGTGCGCGCGGCGCCAATGGCGTTATACTGGTGACAACAAAAATGGGCGCGGAAGGCAAGGCTAAATTCAATGTGCGGATGGAAGTGCCTGTTTCGACCAATACCCGCAATTTCAAATTTGCCGATAATATTACCTACATGAAGCTGGCCAATGAAGCGGTGCTCACCAGAGATCCGCTGGGGGTGTTGCCATATTCACAAAACAAAATCGATCATACCGAAGCCGGCGACGATCCCCTGAAATATCCCAATAACAACTGGATCAGCGCGCTCATAAAAGACTATACTATCAACCAGAAATTTGATATGAACGTAAGCGGCGGTGGTAAAACAGCACAATACTACATTGCCGGTACCTATAATATCGACCGTGGTATACTCAGAACTGTTCCCGGCAGCAGCTTTAACAGCAATATCAAACTGGGCAATTATAGTGTTCGTTCAAATGTCAACATCAACATTACACCTACTACCCGGGCTACTGTAAGAACGTCGGCACAGTTCGATGATTATAATGGCCCGATGGGATACCGCGATGGCGACGGTAACTGGGTGGGCGGCGGACGGGCTGTATTTAACAGCGCTATCTGGTCGAACCCTGTCATGTTCCCCGCGTATTACCCGGCCGGTTATGCGCCCTACCTGCACCATCCTTTGTTTGGCAATGCCTACATAGGCAATACAACCTCATTGTACAACAATCCGTTTGCCGGTATGGTATCGGGCTTTCAGCAGTATAATTCTTCTATCGTGAATGCGCAGATTGAGCTGAACCAGAACTTCAGTTTTGTAACGCCCGGGTTGGCTGCGCGGTTCATGGCCTATACGCAGCGCTATTCATTTTTTGATTTGAATCGCCGGTACAATCCTTTCTACTATACATTACTACCCGATGCCAATGGCAAGCTCACGGTATTAACGCCACTGAACCCCGGTCAGGGTACCGAATACCTGAATTATAACCCGGGCAATAAAATAATAAATACCGTTACCTACGCCGAGTTCGCAACGAACTATAACCGCACCTTCGGGCAGAAGCATGCCGTAAGCGGTATGCTCATTGGCATCCTTCGCAATTTTCTCAATGCCAATGCAGGCGATCTGCAATCTTCCCTGCCTGCGAGGAACATGGGGCTTTCGGGCAGGTTTACCTACGCTTATGATAACCGCTATCTGGCCGAGCTGAATTTTGGTTATAATGGTTCGGAACGTTTTGCCGCCAGTCACCGTTTTGGATTTTTTCCATCAGCAGGGCTGGGTTGGATCGTTTCGAATGAAAAATTCTTTGAGCGCCTGCAGAATATTGTTTCCAACCTGAAATTCCGGTTTACCTACGGCTTCGTGGGGAACGACCAGATTGGTAACTCGGGCGACCGCTTTTTTTATTTATCAAATGTAAACCCGAATAATGATGCCAATGGTTATCACTTTGGCCTTGATCAGGGCCATTACGTAACCGGCTATTCGATAAACAGGTACGCCAATACCGACATCACCTGGGAAAAAGCCACTACCACCAACCTGGGTATGGACCTGTCGTTCAGGAACGGCATCAATGTAGTGGTAGATGCTTTTCGCTCGGTTCGTTCAAACATTCTTATGTATCGAAGCACCATTCCTTCTACCATGGGTTTGGAAGCAGGCGTGCAGGCCAATGTGGGCGAGGCATCAGGCAGAGGCGTTGATGTGGCGGTTGATTATTCAAAGAATTTCAAAAAAGATATGTGGTTGCAGGTACGCGCCAACATGACCTACGCTACCAGCAAATTCAGGGTGAATGAAGAACCCAATTATCTCGATAATTTAAAATACCTCTCACGCATTGGCCAGTCGTTGAGCCAGGGATATGGCCTCGTTGCAGAAAGATTGTTTGTTGACGATATTGAGGCCCGCAAATCGCCTGTACAAAGCTTTGGCGGTAATGCACCGATGGGCGGCGATATCAAATACCGCGATATAAATGGTGATGGACAGATCACCAGTCTTGACTATGTGCCGCTTGGTTTTCCCACCACACCCGAGATCACCTATGGATTTGGCTTTTCATTCGGTTATAAGGGACTTGATATAAGCACCTTTTTCCAGGGCAACGCGAGGGTATCTTTCTTTATCAATGCGTATAACATATCTCCCTTTGTGCTGAACGGCGGTTCCCAAAATGGCTTACTGCAGGCTGTAGCCGAAAGTCATTGGTCTGAAGAGAACCAGGATCTGCACGCCTTCTGGCCCCGGCTCGATGCGCAGTTCAACAACAACAATTCTCAAACCTCCAACTGGTGGCTGCGCGATGGCACCTTCCTGCGGTTAAAAACAATGGAATTAGGATATACGTTGCCACGCAAATGGCTCAACCGAATGCACTTCTCTAACTTAAGAATATACGCCAATGGTCAGAACCTTTTTGCTTTCAGCAGGTTCAAACTATGGGACCCCGAAATGGGGGGTAACGGGTTGGGCTATCCGGTACAGGCTGTGTACAACCTCGGGATCAATTTTGGGTTTTAAAAACAAGCAAACAATGAAAACAATCTATTATATACTGGCTTTTTACATGCTGTTTACTGCGGCCTGTACAAAGAATTTTTTGGATGTGGTGCCCGATAATGTGGCTACACTCGATAATGCGTTTACCATGCGCTCAGAAGCAGAGAAATACCTGGCCACCTGTTATTCGTACCTGCCAAACGAGGGCGATCCGGTGAGCAACATCGCTTACCAGGGCGGCGATGAGTTCTGGCTGGCCTATCCGCCTGCCAGTTTAACCGCTACTAACTGGAATGTGGCGCGTGGCAGCCAGAATGTGGTGCGTCCTTATGTGAATATCTGGGATGGCGACAATTTCGATAATGTGGGGTACAAAAATATGTTTACAGCTATTCGTACCTGTAATACGTTTCTTGAAAATGTATCGGACCTGAACAAAATTCCCGATCTCACCCTCGATGAAAGAACCCGGTGGATTGGAGAGGTGATGTTCCTGAAAGCATATTATCATTTCCTGTTAATGCGGCAATACGGGCCTATACCCATTATGGATAAGAATATTGCTGTAAATGCGCCGCTTGAGCAAACAAAAGTAAAACGCCAGCCGGTTGACTCAGTCGTAAATTATATTGCTAATTTGATAGACGATGCTGCCACCCGCCTGCCGGTAGCGTTGTTAACCCCTTCTACCGAACTGGGTCGTATAACCGTGGCCATTGCCAAAAGCATAAAAACCCGTGTGCTGGTATATGGCGCCAGTCCGCTGTTCAACGGTAACTCAGACTACAGCAATTTCAAAGATAAAGAGGGTGTGCAACTCATATCTTCTGCGTATAGCGCCGAAAAATGGCAGCGAGCCGCCAAAGCCGCTGATGATGCCATTAAAGCCTGTTCGGCGGCCGGTATTTACCTGTATAGATTTATCAATACAACAGGATTCCCGCTTACAGATGGTACCATAACACAAATGAGCATTCGCAATGCTGTTTGTGAAAAATGGAATCAGGAATGGATCTGGGCCAACTCTAATTCCAGTACCTGGCAGTTGCAGTATTCGTCCATGGCGCACATCGATCCTGCCAACTCGGGTAACTCAAGCATTTATGGCACACTCGGACCCACCATGCAGGTGGTAAAACAGTTCTATACCAAAAACGGTGTACCGGTTACAGAAGATAAAACACTTGATTTTACCAATGGCAACCAGCTGCGAACGGCTACGCACGATGAGCGATTCAATATCGTGGAAGGCTACCGTACGGCGCGTTTGAATTTCGATCGGGAGCCACGCTATTATGCCGATCTTGGTTTTGATGGCGGTACCTGGTACATGCAAAACAGTCCGAGCCATACTGATGAAAACACCTGGAGCGCCCAATTGAAACTGGGGCAGTATGGCAGCGGGGTTGCGGTTACCATCACCACGTATTACCCCAAGAAACTGGTGAACTGGAAATTCGCATACCAGAGCAACAACAGCAGTCATATCGAAGATTATCCTTTCCCCACCATGCGCCTCGCCGACCTGTACCTGTTATATGCCGAAGCTATGAATGAAGCGAACGGCCCGTCGGAAGAAGTGTACCAATACCTGAATCTGGTAAGAGACAGGGCCGGCCTGCCAACCGTACAGTACAGCTACACCAACTTCTCGAATAATCCCGGTGCATACCAAACCAAAGAAGGTTTGCGTAATATCATTCGCAACGAGCGCAATATTGAAATGGCTTTTGAAGGAAGCCGGTTCTGGGACCTTCGTCGCTGGAAACTCGCTGCGCAACTGCTCAACGCGAATGTATCGGGCTGGGACCGTTCGGGCACGGCCGATCATCCTGAATTGTTTTATATACCCACCACATATTATACCATGCGTTTTATAGTGCCGCGCGATTACCTGTGGCCCATCAAAGAATCGAATCTGCCGGTAAATGAAAACCTGGTGCAAAACCCCGGATGGTGAGTGTCCTGAGCGAAGTGGAAGGATGTTTGAGAATCCTGAGCGCAGTCGAAGGAAGCGCCTTTTCGAGAACTAAAACATACCAATATGAAAAAACAAATTTCAATAATAGTCGTACTGCTGATGCTAACGGGAATGTGGAGTTGCAAAAAAGCAGGCATAAATGGTTTGATAGAAAACAACGGCACTCCGCCGGGTGTAGTGACCAACGTAACCGTTCAAAACGAAAACGGGGCTGCAACGATTGCTTACTCGTTGCCCAAAGATCCTGATCTTTTATATGTGAAAGCTGTATACGCTTTGGCCAACGGTACCAAACGCGAAGTAAAAGCGTCGTATTACACCAGTCAGTTGAAAGTGGATGGCTTTACCGATACACTGAAACATACGGTACAATTGTTTGCTGTGAACAGAAGCGAAGTAGCATCGGAGCCGGTAGAAGCACAGGTTGAACCGCTGGTATCGCCCATGCAGCTGGTATTCCGCAACCTCAGTGTAAAGGCAACGGCGGGTGGTATAAGAATAAAATCGCTCAATCAGTTCAAGGGTAATGTGGTTATTGTGCCCATGATCGATTCGCTGAACAACGGACAGTGGGCGGGTTTGGATAATATTTACACCAGCGACTCGCTTATTGCCGTGAGCATAAGAGGGCTTACGCCGGTGCAAAGAAAGTTTGCCTTTTTTGTGCGCGACCGCTGGCTGAACCATACCGATACTTTGTTTGCCACGCTCACGCCGACCAAAGAGCTTTTAATTGATAGAAATAACTTTTTTGTGTACCAGTGCGATAACGATACCAAAATGGCGTTCGGCACTACGGTAGACATGATGTGGAAAGGATTGTTCAATAACGAATGGCCCTGTACCTATACCGATGAAAGCTCGGGCGTGCCCACCACCATCACATGGGGCATTGGGTCTGCTCCCGTTAAATTGACCCGCCTGAACCTGCTTACACGAAGAGAAGGCTCACTATGGTATTCGAAAGGAAGCCCGCGCCGGTTTGAAATATATGGCTCCAATGATCCTACCCACGATGGCGACTGGAGTAAATGGACAAAAATTCTTACCTGTGAAGTCATTAAGCCAAGCGGGTTACCGCTGGGACAGGAGAACAACGCCGATGCCGCTGCAGGAAGCGCTGGTTTCTCATTCGACTTTGATGAGGACACACCACCTTACCGGTACCTGCGCCTGAAATGTTTGCAAAACTGGGTAGGTTCTTATTTCATAGAAATACAGAACATGTCGGTTTGGGGAACCAATTAACGGAGAATTTAAAAAAGTAAAATCATGTTCATGAAACAATATTTTACCGCCATACGCTTAAGTCTGTTGGCCTTATTACTTACAGGCATAGTGGCCTCGTGCAAAAAGATGGATGATTACAAAAAATATGGCGAAGGGGGCGAGATCATATATCCGGCAACATTCGATTCACTGAAAGTGATACCGGGCAACGGAAGGGTAATGATCACCGGTTTGCTCACCGGCGATCCCGGTGTAACAAAATACAGGGTATTCTGGAATAATGGCAGTGATTCGCTGGAAACGTCGATCACCCGCAAGGGTAAAACAGATACCATCAAACAAATCGTTGATCGTTTGCCCGAAGGGCCCATGACCTTTACGCTTCGTACCTATGATAACAAAGGCAACCGGTCGATACCCATGATCGTTACCGGCAACGTTTATGGCGCCAGTTTTCAGGCTTCTGTTAATGAAAGAGGCAATCGCGCTGTATTGAAATCAATATTCAATCCCGATGGCTCGGCTGTAATTACCTGGGCGAATGTAGATGCCTATGTAGGTGTGCTGGGCATGCGCATTCATTTCTTTGATACCAATGATAATGCACACGATACTATCGTAGCCGCGAAATTGAAAGACCAGCAAACCACGTTGCCAGCCATAAGTATCCTGAAACAGATTACATACAATACGCTATACCTGCCCGATACAGTAGGTATCGATACCTTTTCGGTGACGTCCAACACGTTGTCTTTATTTACCGAAGTAGCGCTGTTAAACAATGTGCATCCTGTTGCCAATGTAGCCAATGACGGCAGCCGCTGGGCGATATTGCGCGACTGGGTAAGCAACGATGCGGTAAAGAACCACAACGGGTATGGTGGCACCGATATATCGGGCGATCCGAAAATATATTTTGAAGCCGGATGGGGCGGGGGCGCAATTCATAATGGAAAAATATACCAGGTAGTAATACTGCCGCCCGGCAGGTACAGCTTTGAAGGATCAATCGACTGGTGGTATGCAGGTTCTCACAACGATGTATACCTGATGGCTGCTAACGGCAGTAACGGATTGCCGGATGCAGACAACCTAGGTGCATCTTTCGCCTACAAAAAAGTTGACAATGGCTCCAATGTAAAAATGGATTTTATATTAACCCAACAAACCACACTTTCCATTGGTCTTTTGCTCGATATGGCAGATGATGGCGAAGCAATGCGTTTCAATAGCCTGCGATTATACATAGTGAATTAAAACAAAACAATGAAAACAACAATCATATTAATGTACAGAAGGAACATAGTTCATATGGGTAAGTTGTTTTTAATACTATTGTTGGGCATGAACAACGGCCATGCGCAACAAAACCAGTCGCTGCGTTTATGGTACGATAAACCGGCTGCGCAATGGGAAGAAACGCTGCCGCTGGGGAACGGCCGGCTGGGCATGATGCCCGATGGCGGTGTGATGCAGGAAAATATAGTGCTCAACGATATTACGCTTTGGTCGGGTGCGCCGCAGGACGCGAATAACTATAATGCCTATAAAAAATTACCCGAAATACAACAATTGCTCATCGATGGAAAGAACGATCAGGCGCAGGCCCTGATCGATAAAGATTTTATTTGTACCGGTAAAGGTTCCGGCGCCGAGCCCTATGGTTGTTATCAAACCCTGGGCCGGCTGGTGATATCATTTCACTATGATGCAACCGATAGCAGCAATGGCTCATTTACCGGCTATCGAAGGCAATTGTCGATCAGCGATGCCGTAGCTACCTGTTCGTTCAAAATAGGAGCCGTAGAATACACCAGGGAATACTTCACCAGCTTTGGTGATGATGTAGGTGTGATAAGGCTTACGGCCGGCATGCCCGGTAAATTGAATTTTGAGGTATCGCTTTCGCGCGAAGAGAAAGCAACGGTTATGGCTACCGGCAACGGGCTCCAAATGACGGGTCAGCTGCAGAACGGCACCAATGGCAAAGGCATGCAATACATCGCCCTGCTATCACTCAAATTGAAGGGAGGAAATGTTGTTGCTGCCGGTAATAAACTGGTTATTAATAATGCAACTGAAGCGATCCTTTTCTTTTCTGCCAAAACCAGTTTCCGTGATGCCGGTTTCAGGCAACACGCGCAGCCATTGCTTTATAAAGCAATGGCTGTTCCCTACGCTATACAAAAGAAAAACCACATCAATAATTACCGGAAATTATTCAACCGGATGCAGATTGATCTCGGTAAATCGGGATCAGAGGATTTGCCAACCGATCAGCGGCTGGCAAAATTTTATAATGCAGCTATTCCTGATAACCGGCTCACGGTGCTGTTTTATCAATACAGCCGCTATTTGTCTATCAGCAGCACGCGGGTGGGATTATTGCCGCCTAATTTACAGGGACTGTGGGCGCATGAAATACACACGCCCTGGAATGGAGACTATCACCTCGATGTAAATGTGCAGATGAATCATTGGGGGCTTGAACCCGGCAATTTATCGGAACTGAACCTGCCATTGACCGAATTGATCAGCGCGCTGGTGCCGCATGGTGAACGAACTGCCAAAGCCTATTATAATGCACGCGGCTGGGTGGCGCATGTGATCACCAATCCCTGGCTGTTTACCGAGCCCGGTGAAAGCGCTTCGTGGGGTATTACCAAATCGGGCTCGGGCTGGTTGTGCAATAACCTCTGGGACCACTACCTGTTTACTAAGGATATCAGGTACCTGAAAAAGATATATCCGGTTTTGAAAGGCTGTGCTTCGTTCTATTCAGATATTCTTATTAAAGACCCCGGAACAGGATGGCTGGTTACGGCGCCTTCTTCTTCGCCTGAAAATTCTTTTTTTATGCCCGATGGCAGCGGCAAACAGGCACACATTTGCATGGGCGCTGCCATCGATAACCAGATCATTCGCGAGCTGTTCAACAATGTAATTACAGCTGCAGAAAAGCTGCATTTGGATGAACCGTTCAGCAATGAATTAAAAGCAAAACTGAAACGAATACCACCGGTTGCACAAATTGGGGCCGATGGCCGGTTGATGGAATGGCTGAAAGAATATAAAGAAACAGATCAGCAGCACAGGCATATATCTCATTTGTATGGGTTGTATCCGGCGAGTCTGATCACGCCATCCCAAACACCTGAATGGGCCGAAGCCTGTAAAAAAACACTGAATGTACGAGGCGATGACGGACCCGGCTGGTCTATTGCTTACAAACAATTGTTCTGGGCCCGCCTGCACGATGGCAACAGGGCCTACAAACTGTTTCGTGAGATCATGAAGCCAACCCGTAAAACTGATATCAACTACGGGGCCGGCGGCGGTGTTTATCCAAATTTGTTATCGGCTGGTCCTCCTTTTCAAATAGATGGTAACTTTGGCGCCGGCGCCGGCATTGCCGAAATGTTGTTGCAAAGTCATGAGGGGTATATTTATTTGCTGCCTGCCATTCCCGATGAATGGAAAAGCGGAGGATCAGTAAGAGGAATGAAAGCCCGGGGAAATGTTACCGTTGATTTTTCCTGGAAGCAGGGACGGGTTACCGGGTATAAATTGTACTCACCAAAGAAGCAGTCGGTAAAAATAAATGTAAATGGTACCATTACACATGCCGTAACGCAGCCACTACAGGATACCAATAAATATTAACAGTACATATGAAAAAAGGATTGCTTCAACGATCAATGATGCTTGTTTTGTTTACTTTGTTTGCAGGCACAATGGAGGCGCAGTTGCGTTTACCCAAAATATTTGGCGACAGCATGGTGCTGCAAAGGAATGCACCTATTCGAATATGGGGCTGGGCTTCACCTGCCGAAGCTGTTACCGTGCAATTTCATAAACAGCAACGATCGGTGAAAACAGATGCAAATGGTATATGGGAAACCGTGCTGGCGCCTGAGCCCGCCGGCGGACCTTACAATTTACAGGTGCAGGGAAAAACAACTATTTCACTGCATGGTATAATGATGGGCGATATCTGGGTGTGTTCGGGGCAATCGAATATGGAAATGCCATTAAGCGGATGGGGGCAGGTGTTGAATGCACAGCAGGAAATTGCGGAGGCTGTTTATCCATCCATTCGTTTATTTACAGTTGAAAAGGATATACAGGGCCAGCCAGGTGCTGATTTGAAAGGAGGAGCATGGCAAACCTGCAATCCGCAAACTATTCCGCCTTTTTCGGCAGTTGGTTATTTTTTCGGAAGGGCCCTGCATCAGCAACTGCATATTCCCATCGGCCTCATCAATGCCACCTGGGGCGGTACCGATATTGAAAGCTGGATCAGTCATACAGGTTTTGAAAAGGAACCTTATTATAAATGGCTGATGGCGCTAACGCCAGAAAAAAGCACGGCCGGGCTTACTGCGATGAAAGATCGGCAAACACAGGCCTGGCTTGCGTCGATGCAATTGGATAAAGTTGATACCTCAACCCTGGGCCAATGGCCGGCAACTGATTTTAATGATGGTGAATGGCACGAAATGAAAGTGCCGGGCCTTTGGGAAAGCCAGGAGCCGGGACCGAAATTCGACGGCGTGATATGGCTGCGCAAAGAAATTATTATCGATGAAGCCGATGCCGGCAAACCGGCTGTATTGAACCTGGCCATGATCGACGATAATGATGTAACCAATATCAACGGTATTAAAGCAGGGGAAGTGAATGGTTACAGTGTAAAGCGGGTCTACAACATAAACGCCGGGGTATTGAAAAAAGGGAAAAATGTAATTGCTGTGCGGGTCGAAGATACCGGTGGCGGCGGTGGCATCTATGGCGAACCGGCCGATTGTTCGCTGACGATCGATGGCAAAGCGATAGCGCTGGCCGGCACCTGGAAATTCCGTATTGAATCGGTGCGTATGAACAAAGGCGTTGGTCCTAATGATTATCCTTCTGTGTTGTATAATGCCATGGTACATCCCATAGAAAAACTCGCGATCAAAGGCGTAATATGGTACCAGGGAGAAAATAATGCAGGACGTGCTGTTGAATACCGCAAGGCGATGCCGCTGCTCATCAACGACTGGCGCATGCGGTGGCATCAGCCCGCCATGCCTTTTTATTTTGTACAGCTCACCAGTTATAGTGCCGGTAATGGCAACAGCAACCAGGGAAGCGCCTGGGCCGAGTTGCGCGAGGCACAGTTTATGGCCGCTTCGCTCCCCAACACCGGTATGGCCGTTACCATCGATGTGGGCGATCCTAAAGATATCCATCCCCGAAATAAACAGGATGTGGGAAAACGGCTCGCCGCCCTCGCATTGCAAAAAACTTATGGCGTTAAAATGATCGCTTCAGGACCTGTGTACAAAGGCATGCAGATACAGGGAAGCAGTATCGCCATACAATTTATAAACACCGGTAAAGGATTGACCGCAAAGCCTGATTCGGCCGGCAATGCAGCCGGGTTTGAAATAGCCGGGGCCGATCAGCACTTTTATGTTGCCAAAGCAACCATTACCGGAAACACCGTTATGGTTGCGGCTCCAGAAGTATCTAAACCGGTTGCTGTGCGATATGCCTGGGCCGATGATGCCAGTGGAGCCAATTTGTTTAATGCAGATGGCTTACCCGCAGCGCCTTTCCGTACCGACAACTGGAAATTAATTACAGACGAAAAACGATATACACCACAACTTACACAGCAATAACATGTCATTACGTACCATTTCATGCATAACCATTATCACCTTATCATCCTTTGTACATCAAAACGCATTTTCGCAAAATGTTACTATTCCGTTAGAAACGCTTCACAACGCGCTGGTGCTGCAAACCAACAGCAACAACAACCTGAATATTGTTTACCTCGGGCCTAAACTTCAGGATAAAAAAGAGTATGAATCTATAACGGCCTTATATAAACAAACCAGCGATTATACCGGTGTTGCCAATGCCGCCTATGCTGCTTCGGGCTCACGCAATTTATTTGAGCCGGCAATAGCTGTTACCCACGCCGATGGTAATAATTCACTCGACCTGCAATACGTGCGGCATGAATCAAAAAAGCTCGATGAAAACATATCTTTATTGACAGTAGTATTGAAAGATCCTGTATACAATTTTGAAGTGCAGTTATTTTATAAAACATTTTTCAATGAAGATGTTACAGAACAATGGAGCGAAATCAGGCATAACGAAAAGGGCAATGTAGTGTTACAAAAATTTGCCTCGGCCGGCTTATACCTTAAATCTGAAAGCTTTTGGCTGCGGCAATACCATGGCGATTGGGCCAAAGAAATGCAGCCCGAAGAAACCCGGCTTACGCATGGCATTAAAACGCTCGATTCAAAACTGGGTACGCGCGCCGATCTGTTTCAACCGCCTGTATTTATGGTTTCGCTCAACAAACCAGCTACAGAAGACGAAGGGGCTGTGTTGTACGGCGCTTTGGAATGGAGCGGCAACTTCAGGATCGACCTTGAGCTCGATAACCAGGACAACCTGCGCATCATTGCCGGCGTGAACAACCATGCATCACCCTATACATTAAAACCCGGTGAAGTGTTTACTACGCCTGCGTTTTTGTCGGTATTGTCGTTGAAAGGAAAAGGCGACGCCAGCCGCAAGCTGCATGCCTGGGCGCGCAACTATAAGCTGCTTGATGGAAAAGGTTCGCGACTTACTTTATTGAACAACTGGGAATCGACTTATTTTGATTTCAATGAAACGCGCTTAAAAGCGCTGTTGAAAGATACCAAAGAACTGGGAGTTGATCTTTTTCTGCTCGACGATGGCTGGTTTGCCAATAAATACCCCCGTAATAATGATGATGCCGGTTTGGGCGACTGGCAGGAAAATAAAACAAAATTACCCAATGGTATTGCTTCCCTCGTAAGCGAAGCGCAGGCTAATGCCGTGAAATTTGGTATCTGGATCGAACCTGAAATGGTGAACCCGCGCAGTGAGCTATATGAAAAACATCCCGACTGGGTAGTGAAACAACCCAACCGCAGCGAATATTATTTCAGGAACCAGCTGGTGCTTGACCTGAGCAACCCGCAGGTGCAACAATTTGTTTACAACGCCATCGACAACCTGTTTACAAAAAATCCGCAGCTGGCTTACATAAAATGGGACTGCAATGCCGTAGTATACAATGCCTACTCGGCTCATTTAACCAACCAGTCGCATTTTTATGTGCAATATGTGCAGGGGTTGTATGCGGTATTGCAAAGGATCAGGAAAAAATACCCAACTGTGCCCATGATGTTATGTTCGGGTGGGGGAGGCCGTGTTGACTATGCGGCGCTGCAATACTTCACCGAATTCTGGCCCAGCGATAATACCGATCCGCTGGAACGTATCTTTATGCAATGGGAATATTCCTATTTCTATCCCGCCATCAGTTCGGCCAACCACGTAACCGATTGGGGAAAGCAACCCATCAAATATCGAACTGATGTGGCGATGATGGGTAAGCTGGGTTTTGATATTGTGGTGAATAAGCTGAGTGAAAAAGACCTCCGGTTTTGCCAGGATGCCCTCAAAACGTATAACACCATCAAACAAATTATCTGGCAGGGCGATCAATACCGTTTGCAGGACCCGGTGAATAATGGTGTGGCCGCCATGTTATACCTCAATGAACAAAAAACGGCTGGTGTTATCTTCAATTATCTTGTGAGCAACCGGTATGGTGCGGGCAGCGCATTGCCCATTCGTATGAAAGGTCTTGACCCGCAAAAGCGATATATGCTCAGGGAGCTAAACCTTTACCCCGGCACCGCTTCTGCCATCAACAACAACAAAACCTACACCGGCGAATTTCTGATGACGATCGGTTATAATCCCGACGTAAACGCAAACAGAACAAGTGTGGTGCTGGAGCTGAAAGCAGTGGAGTAAGCAATCAGATAAGAATTTAAACGGTTTAAAGTGCTATTGTTAAAGATTTATTAATGCGTTTATATCCTGCGTCTTAGCATTTCATTAATAAACTTCCGGCCTTTTGCGCCTTCTATTAGTACATACAAGCAAAACGCTTACAGTAATTAAAAACACTTTAAAACATCTTATATGAAAACGATCTTTACGCTTACGACAATTGTACTGATAGTAATTGCAAGCCTGGTTAGTTTTGTTCTTTTTATGCATGAACAGTATGCTTATTCAGCCCTGCTTACTTTAACAAGTTTTCTTTCTGGTGCATTATGGATTCATGTTCTCGGTAGTAAAAAAGTAGTATTAAGCTAATGTAAGTTCTCTTCTTTTCAGGTATATAAAGGTTTAAGAGGCTGTATCATCAGGATGCAGCCTTTTTTTGTCGTATGTGGATTTGCGTCCTGGGCCTTTGCGCGAAATCCTTGCCAGAAAGGCCGGAAGAAACCAGCCTTTGTGGTAAGGGTAACCTGTATGATTATTCAAAACAACAATCATTCATCCTAATGAAGAGGCTGCAAATAGCCCGCTTTTTTTTCGCATAACCCATAGAAATAATTGGAAAAAACAGTATAAAAAAAGATTATAAGTCATTTCTGAAATACGAAACGGATAAAAAAATTTTATCTGTTTAAGGGTATTGTTCTTTTCATGTGCCTTGATATATACGTTACCCATACCGGTTATCACAAACCGATCGGGGTAGCTATTTTTTAGGATTGCCATTTGAAAACAGATAAACAATACTATTATGCTAACGATGCTTGCAAAACCAATCGTGGTAACAGCGATTGCTGCCATTTCAACCATGTTCATGCAACCGCTTACAGGTTGCGCTAAAAAAGAAAAAACCAATGTAACCGAAACACAGCCACAAACTGAAGCCACTACCTGGAATGTGGGAGCAAGATGCTTTTTCGACGGACCCTCCGGTGCGTTTGATGACATTGCCGTGAAAGATCCTTCCTTAATTTATTCAGGTAGCCGCTGGCACCTGTTTTATACCGGCACCAATGGAAGCGTGTGGAAGATCGGTTATGCTTCGGCCACCACAATCGATGGATTAAAAAACTCAAGCCACACACTGGTCAGCAGTATTGGCTCGGGTGGGGGACTGGCCGCTCCACAGGTGTTTTATTTTCCCGTTAAAGGCAAATGGTTCCTGATATACCAGAACGGAACTGCGCCGGCTTTTTCAACCAATACTGATGTGGCCAACCCGGCTGGTTGGACGGCAGTAAGAACGATGGGCTTTGCCGATGGTGGTATCGATTACTGGTGTATCTCCGACGGCACCAATGTGTATTTGTTTTATGCTGCCAATGATGGTTCGCACACCATCAAACGGCGCTGGACCACTGTGACCAATTTTCCGTACAGCTGGTCAGCATCGGAAGTGATCGCCACCAATACATTTGAAGCACCGCATGTGTATAGAAATAAAGCCGATGGAAAATATTATATGGTGGTGGAAGATATGGGCGCCAGCAGGTGGCAGGAGTTATGGACGGCCACCAGTCCCGGCGGCACCTTTACAAAAGTGAACGAACAATGGGCCTATAAAGGGAACCTTGTTTATAAGTCGGACCATTGGACAGACCAGGTATCGCATGTAGAGTTGATTCGTTCGGGGACCAATGAAAGACTGGAGATCGATAATATTAATCAATGCCAGATGATCATACAGGGCGTAGTTGATGGCAGCTATCCGAATTATATTAGTATTCCCTATGATCTTGGTGTGATACAGAATTATTAAAACCTCACCCCAACCCCTCTCCTTAAGGAGAGGGGCCAGGGGTGAGGTTCTATGGCTCATTTTCGCTTTTTACCAATTTAAATACGCCATAATACAAAGTGGCTGAGCCAAACAGCATGCCTGCAAAAATAATAGCAGGCAAAAACAACCGGGGCAATTGAGTACAGTCGCCTGTATGCATACTATTATTGAAATCGAAGAACAAGGCAGTAGATAGAATCAATAAATTCAATGATACTATCGAAGCGATCTCTGTTTTTGAGCGCAGCTTCCATGCCTGTCCATTTGCCCTGGTGTTGTTAAAATAATAAGCAAGGGTGGCGATGAATAGTATAAGTATAAGCAAACTGATGTGAAGCATTACCCTTTTAACCGCCGACCTGAATGCAATCAGGTACATTTTGTTTTTTTCGAATAAAGCGCCTGTTGAATCCCTGCTTACTGCCTCGTTGCCAAAGTACGACTGGTAATACAATATATCGGTTTTTGTTAATTTCTTTTGCAGTAAAGAATCAAAATAATGATTGGTTTGTAATCCTGTATCGGCTAACTGGCACAGACATGAGTTGGTAAACAGGCGCTTTAATTTTTGCCACACAGTGGCTTCTGCACTGAGAATGCCATAACAATTACTTGTTCCAAGCGCTATCATGGCCTTTCTTATAATGGCATCCTGCTGTACATTGTTCCCCAATAAACAACTATCGTAACGGATGACCGGCCTGTCTGTATTGGGTGTTACGGTAAAAAATGCATTGGCAATTCCATTCCAGATGCTTGCATATCCGATAGCGGCGCTTTTTTTCAGGGGCTCAATAGCGATTCCGCCGAAATGGTTTTGCAAAATAAAATTGTATTTATCGTTTAGTGTGGATGCATCATCGTACCAGATTTCATTGGTAACTGCTCCGTTTAAATCGCTCACGTCGGCGTATATGCTGGCTGAAAGGCTGTCGTAATACAATGAGTCGGCGTAGGATTCACTAATTTCATCAAGCGTGTGATAATGTGAGGTGTAATTATTTTTATGAAAAGAAAAGTTTACACCATAATAAGGTATTGATACAATAAGCTTCTGAAAAGGAACTGTTGAATTTAAAAAGCGGCTGGCGGCTGCCTGCATGCTGTTGGCGGGTCCGTTCAGCGAAATTACCGGCCCGGTAGTGCTGGTGTTTTTCTGGCTGGTAAAATCTAAAATAAAATGTTTTACGGGGAGTTTGTTCAGGGCATCGATATCATATCCATTATTTTTGTCAAATGTCGGAAGGGTTACTGTAAGCAGCGCTGTTTTTTGTGCCAGCAGTTCGATAAATGAAACGAGGTTATTGCTGTGATTGTAGTCTACATCAGTGAGCATTACATTTACTCCATCGATGCTGCCGTTAGACATCAGCAGTATCAGGTCTTCTGCAACTTTTTGTTGCCAGGCGTCATTGGTTAAAAAGGAACTTGTGGTCGCCTTGTTAGCCGTAGTCAGTGACAATAAGATGCGGCATTTGTTGGCTCTGGCTGTTGTAAGCACCCGGTTGTTTTTTATATTTCCGGTGCATATGTCCAGTGCATTTTTATCTCCTATATCGTACCCGTTAAAAATGATATTATTTAATATGTTGAAATTGAAGTCAAGATAGTTTTGATTCATATAAGCGCTGCTGAAGCAATAGATATCTGCTTTGCGGGTTATTTTCATTTTTGCGCTATCGGTTTTTTGCCTGGTATAATAAAAAACCGAACGCAGCAGGTTCACTGAATCCGGCGCCGACGAATTGGACTTTGCATTACCTTTTATAAGTTTATTCTGAATGATGGGTAATATTTTTTCTGCGAGCGCAAAAATTTCTTCATCGGTAGGCGGCTGCGCAAAGGCATTCAGTTGTTTATAAATGGAATCGTTGTTTTTTCGGGCAATTAGTTTAAGGGTGTCTATTTTTTGTAACAGCAGGTTATAATTCATGTCACCGCTGTCTTTTATCGAGCTCAGTGCGGTTGTTAACAAAACAACATTTGCTTTGGTAGCGCTGATCGAATCTTTAATGCCCAGGTTTTGTATAACCTGCATAATGGCATTCTTCTGTTTTAGCTGTGCGTATTTTTTGAATTTAAACACTTCGGCTATTCGGCTGAACAAGCCCGGTGGCACTTTAATGGGAAGTGTATCCGCTGTTAATGGAGCATTAGTGTGAACAGGGGAGTTGTAATTCGCGAATGATGTATTACAAAAAAAATACAGGAAGATAAAGCTGCATATTAAAATGCTCTTTCGTTTCATGAATAAAAAGTAGTGATTTATTTTTTTTAAAAAAAATTTGATAATAATCATTATCCTGTTTACTTTTAATCGTCGGTTGTTTTTAACGGATAGACTCTCCTCAGTTTCCTGTTAATTTTTTTTATCCTCTTTATCTCAGCGTTTTTGTCTGTGTATTCTTATGAATACCAGCAATGACCCGCATTTTATTGTTTACCGGTTGTTTTTGTTAACAGCCGGGTGGGTATATAATGTAGTTATGTTATGATCTATGAATCATTATCGTGCGTAACCAAAGAAATGAACGAGTACCTGCGTGCCTGGTTAAAGGTTAGTGAAGATAAAGTGATCATTTCAGGCATTGTAAACCAGGATGGCACTGTGGCCATTCCCGGCGAAAATAAAGTGGTGTGTACATTGCTGAATATTGAAAAAGAATCGTTTGCCAAAAGCATCAGTCAGCCGGCGCCGGTAAATAAAGTGTCATCTGCAGCAACCAGTGCAGTGAACATTAACCTGTTCATTTTATTTGCTGCCTATTTCGGCAGTAATAACTATGCCGAAGCATTGAGGTTTATATCGTTTGTTATTTCTTTTTTTCAGCAAAAGAATGTGTTTACGAGGCAAAATGCACCCGGCCTCGATGGGGCTATTGAAAAACTGGTATTTGAAATTGAAAATATAAGTGCCGACCGGCTTAATAATATGTGGGCTACAATAGGCGCCAAATATATGCCGTCGGTTGTTTATAAAATGCGGATGATCACGTTTGCCGGTACAGCTATCAATGAGCTGAGGCCGGTTATTTCAGACGTAAACAGGTAGCGTTGTTCGCTTTGACGATTATGAAAGCGTGTTTCAAAAATTTATTCGGTGTTTCTTTTGAGCATGAATATTTCGCAGGTGGTGTATTTACAGGTTTGCAGGCAAGGCCTGATCGTGAAACAGCGGAATTATTATTGAAGAACGGATTGTTGTTCAAGCCGAACAGCAACGGCTTTTTTATTCTGTATGATACGTTTCATGCAGGTAAAGAAAGAACAGCTTCAGCAGTGCAAAACAGCCGGTTGACAGTAAGATTTCAGGTATCGCTTACCGATCAGCATTTCTTTAATTATACAACCGATTTTGGCGCCGACATCGGGGTGTTTAATTTTTTATTTACCAACTGGCCGGGCATAAATTGTCCTGCTGAAAAAGGCAACAACCTGCACCGGGATAAATATGTATCATCAAAGGAGCTTACCGTAAGGAACGATGCAGATGGCAGATTGTTTGGTAATATAATTATTACGATAGATAGCGGCCTGCAACCTGACTATTATATCAGGTTTACACAAAAGCCCCTGTATATAAGATATTTTCTGGTGAGCCCTGTTTATTATTCATTAAATCAGCCGGCTATTGTGGATGGCAGCAGCCGGTATTCATTTTCCGATGCGGCTAAGGTTACTTTAACGAATGGAGCCAATGCAATATATTTTTTGTGCAACAATGCCATTCAATTCAATAATAAAGAAAAATCAAATTTTAACCTTGTAGAAAACTACGAAAAAGAAACTGGTAAATATAAACTCGTAAGATCGGGATTGCCCCTGCCCGATATACGGGCTGTTTCAAAGGCGCTTGAAGAAGATAACAGCGCCGGTAAATTTTATTCGGATATTTTTCTTTAATCATACTAATAACCTAAACCTGTAGAACTTATGGCTACTACATTAATGACGCCGGGAGTGTACATAGAGGAAAAAAATGCGTTTCCGGGCTCCGTGGTTGCTGTTGAAACAGCGGTGCCCGTTTTTATTGGCTACACACAAAAAGCTGAACGAAATGGAAAATCCTTAACAGGCATACCAACCCGCATCACTTCATTTGCCGAATATGCGCTGTATTTCGGAGGCGCATTCAAACCGGTTTTTTCAATTGCTGCAGCGCCGGCATCAGGACAGCAACCTGCAGATCCTGCTCAACCCGCACAGGGCGCAGCTCCTTCCAAAGCAGCTGTAAAACTAAAGATCAATGGTCAGGATAAAATACTGGACCTGAAAGCCGATAACATTGCCTATTTCTATAACAGCATCAGGTTGTTCTTTGCCAATGGCGGTGGTAATTGTTATATTCTTTCTGTTGGTACGTATGGCGAAAGTAAAGATGGACTTCAGATCAAGGCCGAAGATATTATTGGCAACGATTCAAAGCCATCTGTTTTTGAAGTGCTTAAAAAAGAATACGAGCCTACGCTGGTGGTAATACCCGATATGATTGCGTTGGGTGCAGCTTGTTATGTGAGCGTGTATACACAGGTGCTTAAACATTGTGGTGAAATGCAAAGCCGCTTCGGCATTTTTGACCTCGTGCAGCAAACACCAACCGACACTACCAGTGAGATTGTTGAAGAGTTCAGGGACCAGATCGGCATCAACAATCTTAATTACGGAGCTGCTTATTATCCCTGGTTAAAAACTACCATTGTGCAGCCTTCGGAGGTCACTTTTCAGAATATCGATATCGATGTATTGGATGCCACTGCTATGGCCGCCCTGCTGCCCGAATCTGCCGTTGCAGATATCATCAATAAAATGATCAGAAAGCTGAAAGAGAAGAAGGTGAACGCAACACAGAACCCTCCATTGCAGGGACAGGCACTGGATACGGCTATTGCCGGTGCAACGCTTACCGACGATGAAAAAAAATTAGATAATAACGATGCGCTGCATTTACATCAGTCGCTCAAAGCAGCCAGTCCAACTTATGCTTACATATTGCAGGAACTGGCCGAAAAATTAAATGAGCTGCCGCCTGCAGGCGCTATTGCCGGTATCTACTCTTTTGTCGACAGTTCAAGAGGTGTATGGAAATCTCCGGCCAATGTTTCGGTGAACATGGTTACCGCGCCATCGGTGAATATTTCAAACCAGGAACAGGAAAAACTGAACGTCGATGTAATGGCTGGTAAATCAATTAATGTAATACGACCCTTCCCCGGTATCGGTTCCCTGATCTGGGGCGCAAGAACGCTCGACGGCAATAGTCAGGACTGGCGTTACGTAAACGTAAGGCGAACAATTATTATGATTGAGCAATCGATTAAACTGGCTGTTCGCTCCTATGTATTTGAGCCAAACGATAACTCAACCTGGATCACCATAAGCAGTATGATCACCAATTTTTTGACTAATTTATGGAAGCAGGGGGCTCTGGCAGGCGCAGCCGCTGAACAGGCCTTTGAAGTACAAATTGGCCTCGGATCAACAATGACGCCTGTTGATATTCTCGACGGTATAATGAGGATCACTGTAAAATTAGCTATTGTAAGGCCGGCTGAGTTTATCGTTATCACCTTCCAGCAACAACAACAGCAATCCTGATAACATCACCAATACATTTTTAAACCCCAAACAAATACATTAACCCTAAAAAATAATTTTTATGGCAGATGACGGTTCAGTACAATCGCAGGCCACGTGGCCGCTCGTACGTTTTCAGTTTCAGGTAAAATGGGACAGCACAGAGCTCGTATTTCAGGAAGTAACCGGTTTAAATATCGAAACACAGGTAATTGAATACCGCGGTGGCAACAGCAAAGCATTTGCTCCTGTAAAAATGCCCGGCCTTCAAAAGTTTGGTAACATAACGCTGAAGAAAGGTATGTTCAAAGGCGACAATGCTTTGTGGAAACAGTTTACCACTGTAAAGATGAACACCTATAAAAGATCTACCATCGTTATTAGCTTGCTCGATGAGGCCAATGGCGTAGCCATGAGCTGGAATTTAACCAATGCATTTCCCAGTAAGATCACGATTACCGATATGAAGGCAGATGCCAACGAAGCTGCGGTAGAATCCATTGAAATTGTACATGAAGGCTTAACGCTTGCAGGTAAATAATGCGACCCAAGGAATACTTTTATGATTATCCCTTGCTGGGCTTTTATTTCAAAGTGGCTATCAGTGGTTTTTCTGGCAATGCTTATGAATGTAATTTTCAGGAAGTCAGCGGCATCAGCGTAAAGCTGGGCCTTGAGCAGATAAAAGAAGGCGGGGAGAACCAGCTGGTGCATAAATTGCCATCGCACCCGGCATATGAAAACCTCGTGCTAAAACGAGGCATGTTTTTGTACGACAGCAGTCAGGGCCTTTTAAAATGGGTGCAGGATACCCTCACCAATTTTACGTTTACGCCAAAGGAAGCCGATATTATGCTGCTCGATGAAAATGCCGAGATACTGGCTTCATGGAATTTTAAAAAAGTATTTCCGGTTGCGCTGAAGGTGGGTGATTTCAATGCCAGGCAGGATGCCGTGCTGATTGAAACAATGGAACTGAGTTACGATTATTTCACAAGGACCAAATAAACGGCTCATGCAAAACAACAGGTATGCCGCTTGAAATAAAAGAACTGGTAATACGGGTAAATATAGAGGAAAATGCAGCAGGCGATAATGCCGAAGGGCAGGATATGGCCGAACTGAAGAAGATCATCATCAAAGAATGTATGGACAAATTGTTGCAACTACTCGAGAACCATTTACAGCGCTGATATGCCCAACCTGGTTAAATTAAAGATCGAATCTTTTTCAAAGCCTGAATGTGATGCGGGTTCCCTGCTTAAACAAATTACAGCCGTAGTTAATCCTGATAGTTATTCAAGAGATTATAAAGTTAACTACGATAATCCCGAAATAATCGGCGATGCAGGCAATGCCAGTTTTTTTGCGGGCATGGGGGTAACCACGTTTGCGTTAAAGCGACTGGTGGTAGATGGCACAGGAGTAATTCCAATTCCTGGTGCCAATAGTGTGGATGATTATATAAAAAAGTTCAGTGATGTTGTTTATAATTACCAGGGCACTATGCACCGCCCGGCTTACTTAAAAATAACCTGGGGCAGTTTAACGGTTATTGGTGTGTGCACTTCCGTGAAAGTAGATTATAAGCTATTCAAACCCGATGGAACGGCGTTGAGGGCATTTATCGATCTTACAGTGATCGAAAGTACCGATCTGGCCACCATTGCAAAAGAAGCGGGTAAAAGCAGTCCTGATGTTACACATGAAAGAATTGTAAAAGCAGGCGATACGCTTCCGTTGATGGCTTACCAGATCTATGGCGACAGTTCAATGTATGTAATGGTAGCTGAGGCCAATAACCTGAATAGCTTCATGGATATAAAACCAGGCGATAAAATATTTTTTCCACCTATTAAAACCTGAGAACAATTATGCCGGCTCCTTCTCCTGTTGCTGGGGTAAAGCAGCTAAGCATCAGTTTTAGCATTACAGTGAACGGCGCACCCATTAAAGATACCAATGCGGTTACTGCTATAAACGTGTTTCACGAAGTAAACCGGATTTCCTATGCCGAAATAGTGCTGGTGGGCGATAGTGTTACCTCTGACAAACTTCCTATAACAGATGGGAACGATTTTTTGCCCGGCAACAATATTGTAATATCAGTTGCCTATGGCGATAATACAAAGGTTCCCATATTTACCGGCGTAATCGTTAAGCATGGTATTGAGGTCAATGCATCTTCTACGATCAATTTAAAACTGCTTTGCAAACATGCTGCGGTAAGCATGACCTTCAATCAAAAAGAAGCCTTGTTTACATCGAAAACCGACAGCGACCTGATACAAAGCATTTGCAGCAAATATGGATTGAGTTGCACGGTCGATAGTACAAGCGCACAGCTGGAAGCCATGTTTCAGAAGTTGGGAACAGACTGGGATTTTGTATTGGCCCGTGCCGAAGTGAATGGCTTTATCATAACAATGGATGGCGATAAAATGAAGATCGGTAAACCGGTTTTTACCGGTGAACCTGTTTTGCGTATTGCCATTGGTGAATCGATCATTTCGTTCAGTGCCGAATTAAATGCCGAAAAACAACCACCGGGGCTCGATATAAGCGGCTGGAACATTCAGCAGCAGGCGCTCAGTGTAAAAACGGCCAAGGAGCCTGCTGTGAATGCGCAGGGCAATGTAAGCGCCAAAACCTTGTCGGGCAAATTGCAACAGGAGAAAATGAGCATTACAGCAAACATTCCGCTCGATGATGGCAGTTTACAACAATGGGCCGATGCGGCTTTGTTACGCATGCGGCTAAGCGCTTTTAAAGGCCATGTTGTTTTTATTGGCAATGCCTCGGTAAAAACCGGCGACATCATAACACTGCAGGGCGTTGGACAAAAGTTTAACGGCAATGCGTTTGTGGCCGGTGTTACCCATACGCTTGAAAAAGGACGGTGGCGCACCACCGTGAAATTTGGGTTGGAAAATAAACCCATTTCGGCCAAAGCCGATTTTTCGTATTTGCCTGCCATTGGCCAGTTGCCGGCGATACAGGGTTTACAGGTGGGTACGGTAAAAAAATTATCCGGCGATCCGCAAAACCAATCACGCATACAGGTGAAAATTCCATCAGGCGCTACCGATGCAGACGGCATATGGGTGCGTGTGTCGAATTTTTACGCTACGTCAGGTGCAGGCGCGTTTTTTATGCCCGAAGTAGGCGATGAAGTAGTGATCGGTTTTTTGGAAAACGATCCCCGGTACCCCGTAATGCTGGGCGCCTTGTACAGCAGTGTAAAAAAAGCGGCTGTTACTGTTTCGGATGAAAAGAACAATACCAAATCCATTGTAACGAGAGAAAAGCTGAAAATAAATTTCGACGAAGAAAAAAAGGTGATTACCGTAACTACACCGGGTAAAAACAGTATTGAATTAAGCGATGATGGAAAATCAATTACGCTGAAAGATCAGAACAGCAATACGGTTACCCTCGATTCGAATGGCATTACGCTGAAAAGCGCTTCTGATATCAATATAAAAGCAACCGGCGCCTGTAACATCGAGGCCACAGGTGCTATTAGTATTAAGTCGCAGCAGGATGTAAAAACGGCAGGTTTGAATATCAGCAACCAGGCGCAAATGAATTTTGAAGCAAAGGGTAATGTAAACGCCGAGTTGTCGGCATCGGTACAAACTACTGTAAAAGGCGCCATGGTTATGATCAATTAAAATATTATTTATGGGAATGCCCGCGGCAAGAATAACAGATATGCATACATGCCCGTTGAGTACGCCGGGCGTACCGCCTGTACCACATGTAGGCGGGCCAATTATTGGTCCGGGGGTGGCCACTGTATTGATCGCAAAAATGCCTGCATCGGTAGTGGGTGATACCATTACCTGCGTAGGCGTGCCCGACAGTGTGGTGAAAGGATCGGCAACCGTATTCATCAATGGTAGGCCGGCCGCCCGTTTTGGCGATACAACGGCACATGGCGGAACAATAGTGGCAGGCTGTGCCACCGTGTTAATAGGAGGATAAATAATGAAACAGTCTGAAAAATTTTTGGGCGTTGGCTGGAGCTTTCCGCCACGGTTCAACCGGATTACCAATAAAATTGAAATGGTTGGTGCCGAAAAGGATATTGAAGAAAGCATTGCCATTATACTGGCCACTATTCCCGGCGAACGAATTATGCACCCGGATTTTGGTTGTTCGTTGCACAGGCTTGTTTTTGAAAAATCCGATCTGTCGTTTGTAAATGAAATGCACCGGATGATTTACCAGGCGTTGCTGAATTTCGAACCCCGTATAAAAGATATTGATACCGAAGTGTTGCACCGAAAAGAGCTGGATGGCATAGTGCATGTAAAGGTTAGCTATACGATCATAACAACCAACACGAGGCATAATATTGTGTATCCTTTTTATTTTGATGAAGGCACTAATGTTAGTGTAGAGTAGGTATGTAAAGACCCCCAAACAACTAAACCGGGAACCAGTCATGAACAGGTCGATAAGCCAGCATCAGCGATTGATCAAAGAACTGCTGCCGCAATCCCTTAAAATTGACGACAGGGCAGAACACGATATGCTGAAATTTATTACAGATATTTCGGCACTTTATAATTTTTATGATTTTCAAAATAAAAAAGATGGCGACTGGCTGGGCTTTTTGTTAAGGGATTTCTCCATGCTGGTGAATTATGTCATGTGCATCGATTTTAAGGTATATGAGGCGGTGTATCACAAAATATTGACTGGTTTTACAGCAAAGGAAAACGCTGAACAGCTTTTCAACCAGTTACATGATCTGCTGTCTTTCTCCGAAGCGTTCCTTGATGCATTTTTCAATCTGCGGCAGCAACTGAAAAATATTCCACACTCAGATGAAGTATTCCTGTCGCAGATAAATGGTTCGGCTGTAGATTTTCAAAACCTGCGTAACCGGTTAAATGAATTAAAACAACAGGCAAACGAAATCAGGCTACGGTACAACAACGAGGGGGGCGAAACGGCACACGATGAAAATATAAGATGGCAAATTGAAGACGTGCTGCCTGCTATCACCAGGGTATTTCACAGCGCCTATAAGTTGTACAACAATCTGCAGGGGATGGCCGGTTACTATCTTACCAATGATTTCAGTTCAGATGGCGATGTTGAACCGCATATAGCCCTTTTTAGAGTGTTCAGTCATTTGTTTAGTCACCTGCTGGTAAAACTGAATACGATTCCGGTAAAACACCTCGATTATTTTTACAACACCATCCTTGATATAAAATACCGGCCTGCTGTTCCCGACAAAGTGCATATAGTTGCTGAAGTAATTCTCGGTTCCCCGCCTGTACCCGTAAAGCAGGGCATGTTGCTGGAAGCGACAGACCCGCAAACGCAAAAGAAATATGCATACCAGGTTAGTCACGATCAGGAATTGACCGATGCATCGATAAAAGAAATCAGAACCTTATACGTAAGTGATTTTTTGCAAATTGAAAGCAACGACCCCGCTCATCAAAATATTTATGAAGCACAGGTATATAAGGCTGCTTATAATTACAAACAGCCTGCTGCTTTTGTTGAAGAAGTATTGCCCGCGGCTTCCTGGCCTGTGTTGGGTGAGGACCAGCACCCGTTATCGGATAATGAACGCACCATGCATGATACCGATATCGGTTTTATGATCGCTGCGCCGGTATTGTACCAGCGACAAGGGCGCCGCGAATTTTCAATAAGCCTGTATTTCGACAACCCATCCTACTACCAGCTGCAGCAGTATATTGAAAATTTTGCCGAAGTTTCAAACAGGACCATTCAGGTAGAAACACACGATTTGCTGAAAGATGCATTTATCATCAACTATACGGCAGCAAAAGGCTGGGAAACGGTAAATGATCTTATAATAAAGTTGAATAGCGATGCCGGCGGCAGGGGATACCTGTCGATTAATTTTTGTATTGATGAAGGGCAAAAGCCTGTTGACAATTATCAGCAAAAAATACATGGGTATGCTATTGAAACGGCGTGGCCGGTGCTGCGTTGTATCATCAACAACAACAGTTTTCACAATCCATATTCATATCTCAGAAAATTAGTTCCCGAAAAAATTACTATACAGGTAGCTGTTAGTGAGTTTGGATTATTTAACCTGCGCAATAATATAGGTTTGCTAAGCACGGCCGCTCCTTTTCAGGCTTTTGGTGCACAGCCGGTAACCGGCTCCTGGTTTGATATCAGGAACAACAATGTGTTCAATAAATATTTAAAGGCCATTAATGTTGATGTGCACTGGCTCGACCTGCCCGAACAACCTGGAGGGTTTGAACGCTATTATGAAGCCTACAACACCAATTTTAAAACGCAATCTTTCATCGCAGATATATACAACAGCAACGATCCCAAAAAAACAGTAAAGCTGGCGCAGCAGTTATTTTATGATTATCGCAATGCACAGGGAAATGCAGCCGTGAGCCCGGTTTCAAAATTTAGCATTGGCAGGATCGATACAGGCAGATTGGCATTCTCCAATGATTTTATGGCCACGGAACTGACAGCAGAAGAACCCGGCTATGAACAAACAGGTATAAGAATTGAACTGGCCGAACCGGCAGCGGCATTCGGACATAAGGAATATTTAAAAATTTTACCTGAAGTTTTAATCAACAATGCCAAAAAATCTGCCGTTAAACAACCATTACCCAATACGCCTTATACACCGCTGGTAAATCGCCTTACTGCTGATTTTATACAGGAACAAACAATCTGGTTTACCACCGCATCGCCCCATTTTTTTCACATCTATCCATTCGACACTGCTTTGATCTTTCCGGCCCAGGCGGAGCAACCGGTTACCCTGTTACCCGATTTTGATCATAATGCTAACCTGTATATTGGCGTTGAAAATTGCAAGAACGGACAGGAACTGAGCATTTTTATCGAATTGTTTCAGGTTGATTTTTCAAACATCGCATCGGAACCCATTCCGGTACACTGGTACGTTTTACAGGGATCAGGATGGGTATTGTTAAATCATAATCATATCATTTACGACAGTACCAACGGTTTAATGAATTCCGGCATCATACAATTCAAACTGCCTTTTTTAACAGCTAAAGAAACTGGTATAGATCCCGATATGCGATGGCTCAGGGCTTCTGCCAACGCAGCATTGCAATGCCGTGTAAAGGGAATGTTTACCCAGGCTTTTATGGCTGAGCGTGTACCTGAAGCTGCAAATAGTACAACCGGAGACATGATCGTGTTCCCTTTATCAATAAACAGGTTTGCCGAACAGTTACCGGGTATAAAAAAAATATGGCAGTTGTTTCCTTCCTTCGGAGGCATACCACCCGAATCGCAGCAACAATATTATATCCGCGTAAGCGAAATGCTGTGGCATAAGAACAACGCGTTAACCGCCAATGAAATGGCAAAAGCTGTATTAAATGCTTTTCCTGAAATTTTGTTTGTGAAATGTATGCTACCGGTTAACACGCACAACGGGTATGGCGAAGCCGGATTACTGGTATTGGTATTCCCTTATAAAAACGAGGACACAGTCAATCCCGATGAACCGAAAATAGGTTTGTCGAAGCTCAGCGAAGTACAGGCATTTGTACAAAGCAAATTGCCTGATTTTATAAAACCCCTTGCATTGAACCCGGTTTATGAAAAAGTAAAAGTATGCTGTAAAATAAAGTTGCATGAAAGCGCTGAAAACAATCGTACGCAGTTGCTTGCCCGGCTTAACCTTGATATTAAAGAGTATTTGTGTCCATGGTTGTCTGATCAAACCCGTGATATAATTATCGGGCAAAAAATATTACAGGGACATTTATTGCATTTCATCGAAAGTAGGCCCTATGTTTCGTATGTTACCTCGTTTTCGTTGTTGCATTTTTACCAGGAAAGAAATACTTCGGGCGAAAATCTGGCAATAATAAACGATACGGCCATATGGCTTCAGAATAACAGCGGTAATCAAACGGCTGATGACATTAGTATAAGCGCCTCGCTTCCTTACGCCATATTGGTGCCGGCCAATAACCACAATATTGAAGTAATTGAAGATACCGAAATGCAGGCGCCGGCGCCTACGGGCCTTTCGGGGCTTGAGTTTGGAAATGAATTTTCGGTTTTTTATAAAGATGAGGCTATGACGCAGGAAGATGATAGCTGGCAAATTATCGATGACAATGAATACCGGTTTAATATAGTAGTAGATCACATTAATTAGAAAAAAATGAACCCCCTATTAAAAAACCTGAGCCGTGAAGAACTGAAAAGATTCTTTCGCAACGGAAGACTTCCTTCAGAAAAAGATTTTGCGCAGCTGATCGATTCAGGTATTAACAAGCTAGATGATGGTTTTGTAAAAGACGATGCCAATGGCCTTGTTGTTTCATCAACGGGCGGCTCAAAAAAGTTCATCAGTTTTTTTCGCGGAACAGAGGAGGCGGAACCTTTTATGATTTTTGAAAGATCGGTTGAAAACGAAGAAGCGTTGCGGATAACCCCGTTTGTCGAAAACCACGAAGCCGCAACAAATGATAAAAGTTTTTTCTTTCATACAAACGGCAGTATGGGTATTGGAACAACGGCCGGTGAAAAATACAAACTGCAAATAAACAATGGCTTTACAGGCATGTATGCCCGGGCCGGTACCTATGCTACCGACAAGGTGCCTGCTAATGGAAAATGGCACCCTGTAGTAAAATCGCTCGATAACTGCCAGGCCTTTGAAATAGTTGCCCGAACAGGTATTAAACACAGCGGCAAATTTGCCATGATGCATGCCATTGCAGTAAGTGCATTTGGCGGCAAGGCAAAAAATAAAGTAAAAAAAGTTTGTGCCCATTACGGTTTTTTCTGGAACAAACTGAGCGTAAAATGGGGTGGGAGATTACACGACTATTCGCTGTTGTTACGGTCGAATAGTAATTATGGCGATGGCGTATACATTTATTATCATATAACAAAACTTTGGGACGATGCCACTTTTTTACCTGATGAATATTATTATTAGTAACAGGCGCCAGCGCCCTGAATGCAGTAGCGCTAAGAGCACAAAAGAGAAAAGGAGAAAAAGGAGATTATTATATAGTTTAGAATTGTCGACTACTTGTATAAACATAGAATTTTAAAAATATCTCTTTTTTCTCTTTTTACTCCTACACCCTCTTAGCTTTAAAAAACGTCCCGCGAAGCGGGACTAAAAGAACAGTTTCTTATAGTACTAAAACAAAACAAGGTTGACTAACGGTGAAAATACGGAAGATGATGAGCTGATTTTCAATTTTGAATTTCTCAGGCAGCATGGTATTGAATTATTACAACGGCTTTCGGGAAACATCTGGACGGATTATAATTTGCACGATCCCGGTGTAACCATCCTGGAGCATTTGTGTTTTGCCTTTACCGATCTGGCATATCGCACCGACTTTTCTATTCAGGATATACTGGCGGCAGAGAATGGCGAAGTGGAAGCCTTCAAAAACTCGTTTTATTCAGCGCGGGAAATGTTAAGCAGCAATGCCGTTTCGTTGAATGATAAACGCAAGTATATAATAGATGCAGTACCTGAAATTGCCAATATCTTTATTGAGCCGATAAACAGCAGTTTTGCAGGTGCATACAAAACGACCGTTCGCATACATAAAGATTATAATCCCGAAATCAGCCTGTTAGATGAATGGGGGGGGGCCAGAGATGGCTTGGCCACTATAGATGAAATAAAAGATACTGTCATTAAAAAGCTCATTGCAACAAGAAACCTGTGCGAAGATTTTGGAGAAATAACAGCGCTTAAACCCGAACCGGTTGAAATGCTGGCAGGTGTTATTATTGAAAGCAATGCGGTTGCAGAAGAAGTGCTGGCGCAGATTTATATAAGCGTCGAAGAAATGCTCACGCATACAATCAAATATACAACCGAAAAGGATTTAAAAAATAAAGGATTATCTGCCGAAGATATATATCGCGGGCCCCGGCTTGAAAAAGGCATAATAACCGATGATGAATTAAGGCACCTGACAGTAATCATAGATCCCGTTGCGTTCATAAAAACTATTTTATCGGTTCCGGGCGTAGTGAATATCAAAAATTTTCAGGTCAGAGTTGGTAATAATCCGCCAGGTACTAATCATTATCATATTCAGGAAGGCAATTATGCATACCTGTTGTATAAACCGGGAAATATAAGTCTGTATAAAAACAACAACCAGGTGGAGCTTCGTGAAAACCTGTTTAAAAATCGTTACTACCGCACAAAACAGGTAGCCCAAAAAGATTTTATTACTTCGGTTTACCGCAACGAAGCTACTTCGCCTCTGCAGGGACGATGGCGCAACCTCACAAAATACCAATCTATACAGGAGTACTTTCCGGTGGCATACGGCTTACGAAAAAACGGATTGCCCGATAATGCCGGTGCAGAAAGAAAAGCAGCCGTAAAACAATTAAAGGGTTACCTGATGCTGTTTGAGCAAACCTTATTGAATTACCTGGCCCAGTTGGGAAATATCAGTAATTTTTTTTCAGCCGATTTGCAGTCGGAAGAAGCACGGTCCACTATGTACGTTCAGCCGCCATTCGATTTGCCGGATGCAGATGATATTATACAATCGGTTACTGCAAATGCAGCTGATGGCGCCAATAATACCTACATGGAAATGCTGCGAAATTTTGTTGAAACCGATGAGGTATATGTAAAAAAAAAGAACCAGGTATTTGATCATTTGCTGGCAAGATTCAACCTGTGCCCCGGGGATTTGCCTGTTTCGAAATATGAAACATGTTATGGAAAGGAGCTGACCGGCAGAACAGATGTAAAACTTCGATGGAAATCGTCGTTGCTCATCAACATTCAGGAAATAAGTTATTATAAGTTCAGGGCTTTTGATTATACAGAAAGTGATAATACAATACCCGCCAACGCAGGGTTTAAAAAGAACATGTATAGCTTTTTGTATATAGCCGGGCCTTATGACAAATCGTTTACAGCAGGTTTTGACAACGAGAATTTTCGCATTGTTCCACAGGCAAGAATGCCGGCAAGGGAAGAAGGGACCAATGAACCGGTTATGTACCGGGTGACATTTAATCCCCGGGATACGAATACATATGAATTGACCGACGATCATTTGCACCATGGGTTAACCGGCGAAGGCGAATTGTTGAATGAAGATGCAATAATGAGCAGCTCTTTATTTTATAATCAAACCATTTCGATTTTTGCTATCGGTACAGATAAAAAGAACTATAAACTGTTGCCTGATCCGGTAGACTCTACAAGGGTAGTTGTTGCCATGCGCACGAATGGAAATCAGGATGTGTGGAGGATCATCAGCCGACATGCGCACTATGCAGGGGCCGAAAGCCTGTTGTCGGAGCTGGTTCAGCATTTCAAAAGAGTAAGCATTGCTTCGGAAGGTTTTCATATGATAGAACATATTCTGCTGCGGCCTGCTTTTAACGACCCTGTTTATAAACAGGTGCTGGTTGATGATACCGGTAAAAAGATTTTGTGGCAAACAGAATTGACTGGTTTTGATGAAAGCCGGCAGCAGATGAATGACCTGCTGCGAAGGATTGCACAAAGCGATCCACATCCTTCGCTGTACGAGCTGAGGCAATTATTTGCTGATTGGGATGCGGTGGTTGAATATAAGAACGGTAATTTAAAATACTATGCAACCGTTTCGGCAGACGATGCTTTATTGCAGGAAGTGTTCGACAGGCTAAAGGCTTCCGGAAAAAAATCATTTCGTTGTATGGTAAAGCAATCGGCAGGTTTTTATGTAGACCAGGATTTTTTTTCAAACAAAATAAGTTTTGTTTTTCCATTGTGGCCTGCCCGTTTTCAGGATGCAACCTTCAGAACCTATGCACAAAATTTCATTACAGGCAGTTGTCCTGTATATATACGACCTCATTTTCAATGGCTGAATATCCGGCGCATGAACGATGTGGAAGCCGTTTATTTTTCCTGGGTCGAAAGTTTGAAAGGGAATGATGTCTTTTTAAAAAAGCAGTTGAATACAGCATTGGTGCAATTGATAGCCAATGAAAGATATATTGTAAGAACAAATGCCGAAGATGAATGATGGAGAGAGCCACATATCATATAATTCAGCAACAGGTATTCGATATACACAGTAAGCGAAGGGAAAAGTATGCCATGCTCCAAAGCCGCTTCAGCCGGTTATTTCATAATGACCTTTTTCCCATGCTTGAATCGTATATCGACCAGGAAATTCCGGCCCATTTCAATGCCCGCATCGATACCATGACGGTTGATCTGGGTACAGTAAGTTTTGACAACCTGGAACAGGAGATCATAAATATATTTATAGACTTATTTAAAAAAGCGTTGTTTGAAATCACCGGAAACATACCGGTTGCTGTTGCGCAGGCTTCAGCAAAAGAAACCACACCCGATTCGCCCGACAGACACCTCGAAGTAATATCGTTTTTTTTAGTAACAGGCGCCCTGCCTTGGTGGGCTTCGCCTGATAAATATGCCGATTTATTAAAAATAACGGATGAGCTATTAACAAATAAAAAGAATGATTTTAAAGAGCTGTTATATAGCATCGGCACAAATGAAACAGTAAGAAAAAGATTGTCGTACCAGTTTCCCAAATCATATATACAAGCTGTTATCACGCTGCTTGAGCCCGATAAAGCAGCGTTTATTTTTCAATACCACGAAGAAGTGGTGGAACTGCAGGTTGAAGAACAGTTTGTGCAGGCCGAATCAAAGGAATTTGAAAAAGCCCTGTGGTTATTTGTACTCGATTATTTGCTGGTCGACCGGGGCAGTATATTTGAAGAGCGGTCATTTGTAAGATCATCTGTTTACAAAATGGCCATGTTTTTCAATGTGGACTATGAACAAATACTGATCGCTTTTTATGAGGCCGTGCAAAGGGTAAGTCCGGCCCTGAAAAGACCGGGCCAGCTTGGATTGATCATTGAATATGTATACAATGATCATTTCGGGCAGCATCACGATAACAGAATAGAAGAGCCGGCGCAGACAGGAGACGATGACAATGAAGAAACCATATTGATGCATAAACTGAAATCAATTCAGCATTATCTGGTACATGGCAGCTTTTTGTTTGAATCGGCTGTTATCACGAAAGGAACCGCAGTTGCCTGGCTACATGAACTATTTGACAGATCACTTTCTGTATTCAACAAAATATTAAATGAGGCAATGCAGCATGCAGAGCAGCAGAAAAGGTTATTTGAATTACTGGATGAACCATTGTTGAAAAAATTAACCGGGCTGCTGGCTGCCGGCAATGCGGGCACTGTTACCCGGTATTGGGAAATGCTGCAGTTGCTGCATACCGAAAATGCAGCTATACTACCTGCTATGCACAACAACCTGTTTATGTACCAGTCGGCTGTTTTGAGCCTGTGGCAGGTGCGAAAAGGAAATTTTCAATTCACAACATTTATAAAAGAACACCTGCTGGCGCTATCGGGCTATTATAGGGTTGATCATAAAAAGATGGCGAGGGTATTGTTACAGGCAATCATTCAGCAGCAAAGCAAAAGCAGCCGGCACGATCCTTTGGTGGCAGGCTTGACCGAATTGCTTAAACACGATGAAAAAGAAGCGTTGTTGATTGCACCCCATTTGGATGGCCTGCTGCAGGAAGAAAGTAGACCGGATGTTGCTACCGGTATTGAAGCGCTTAAGTTCTTTTTTTATTACGGGTTTCTGCCCTGGTGGGCGGGGGCGGGTAATGAAAAGAGCGCCCTGCAATATGTAGATGAATTGTTGGCGGCGGATGCCGGTAAAGCGCATTCACTGATGCATTTTATGCTGAGTGATGCAACTATGCGTCGTCGTTTGGTTTCAGAGTTTTCTGCTTCGCAGTTGATCGATCTGTTCAAAAAGCTGCCCGGCGCCACCCGCGCCATTCCTGTGTATGAAGCATTGCTACAACTGTTGCATCGTAACGCTGTTTGTAAGTTGATGGCTGAAGAAGATGTGCGTACGTTATTGCTGTTAGCCTTGCTCGAAGGGTACAGTGCGGTGGGCAAGGCATTTCCCATACAAATGCTAATGCTGCATGTTGTGCAACAGATCGCCGGCGTATTACATATCGAACCGTTCTTTATTATAAACAGTTTAAACAGAACCGTACTAACAGAAAATGCAGGCTATGCAACTGAATTAAAAGAAGCATTGCATACCGTAAAAAATGCTTTATATAATGCCGCCATAGAAACTTCGACTTTGGATGTCGTCCGTAACCTGCACAACAGCGATGATGAGTTGGCGAAATATATCACAGAACAATTGCAGCAAATATTTGCCACGAAAAACGATGCTGTACGGAGTAAGCAGGAAACACAGACACTGATAAATGAGCTGTTGGGCTTTGCAGGCAGGGCGGGGCAAGAGGCGCCCATTGATATAATAGCTTATATCAGCCATACTATTTTAAAAGGGAAACCCATTGACGCGGAAGCAATCATTCAGGCTGCGGAAAAATTATTGCATGAGGTTGTTGTAGCAAAAAGCAGTATGCTCCATTTGCTTTCAGATAAACTGCTGATACAACTGGCGCTTTGGTTGTATCAGCAAAAACCGGAGCAGATAAAGATTTTTGCAGAAAGGGCTGCTACGGATGCACCGGAAAATATATTGCACCTGTATCAACTGCTTACCCTGCAACAAAATAAAGAAGCCAAAACGCTTGCTGATCTGCTTCGTGATAAACTAAAGTCACTGATCGGGTCGCATGGCCGGGAATTGGCAAATACTACCTGGGAGCATTTTAATAAAATGTCTGTTAGCGATGCATCTGTAAACAGCCTGCCCGATTGGGTGTTGTCTGCGATTGCTTCTGAAATGAACGTATCGGTAAATGTCATTGAAGTGGTTCAACGGTATGCAGCTTCATCTTCGACAGCAGGAAATGTGGAATCGGCTGCCGCAGCCCTTTTGAAAAAAATGTTCTCTGCCCAAAATATCAGTGATGCGCAGATGGGTATCAGCAATAATGAATTTCCTGCAATGCTGAAAGAACTGATGCTGATCGTATATCGAAAAGGTGCTGTAGAGATAAAACAGTTATTGCAGCCATTGGCAATAACTTCCCAACAATTCAACCTGTTGTACCTGCTTTTCAATGAGGCGGCAACTCCGGAGGAAAGAAGCATATTCTATTTAATAAAAACAGTTGCTGAAGCAAAACTGATTGTTCTGCTGAAGCAGGAAGCATCATTAAAGCATTTAGGAACATCCCGGTTGAGTGAAGCAATGACTATTCTGATGGAACAAAACAATGAGGTATTCATCCGTATATTAAATACAAAAGAATACAGCACCTGGTTATTACAGCTGTCATCGCCATTTGTAAGCGATGAAGTTATTGATAACCTCATTGGGACATTACAGCCGGCATCCGGTAAATCAATTGCTTTCTTTATTAAAGAATTCAGGTTGCTGCTCAGGCATACTCAGTTGTTTTCTAAAGATAGAGAAGCAATTCTGACTATCTACCGGCAATTTCTGCCTGGTTTCATTGCCGGGAATACCAGTGCCTCCAATCTGATGGCGTTCATAAAAGCGTTTTTTGATTATGGTGAGCAACAAAACCGGGTATTGATGCTGAAGTTCTATTTGTCTTTTGCCAATTTGGTCAGGCAGGTTAATATCAATAATTCCGTATTAGGGTTCATTATACCGCAACTGAAACAGCAACTGGAGCAGCGTATTGAAGCCGTTGGCAGGCAATTGACTGCTACCGGATCATTCGGCAAAGAAAAAAAACAGGCCATACCGCGTGGGCGCGGTACACGCAGCAGTAGTGATGCCGTACTTTTAATGCAGATAAAAAATGAGTTGAACCAAAAACGACTAACTGAACAAGACATACAAAAAACAAATTACCCGATTCTGAAAGAAAAAGAAGTAGAAAAAGTATATGTTGATAATGCCGGTCTGGTTTTATTGCATCCCTTTCTGTCAACGTATTTCAGCAGGCTAAACTTACTCGAAAAAGGCAAATTCAATGATGCTCCTGCACAGCAGCGGGGCATTCATTTACTGGCCTTTATTACCGATGGCAAAGAGGAACACGCAGAACATACCCTGCCGCTCAACAAAATACTGTGCGGTTTACCGCTGAACGAACCGGTTGATCATGCCTTCAGTATTACCAATAATGAGCGTGATTTGAGCATTCAAATGCTGCAGGTGATTTTTCAGCGATGGGATAAATTAAAGAACTCAACAATAGAAGGCTTCAGGGATTCTTTTCTGAAACGGCAGGGAATGCTTACCCGCAGCGATGAAGGGTGGAACCTGCGTGTTGAACAGCGCGGTTACGATATATTGCTCGATACCATACCCTGGGGTTTTCGTTTTATTAAATCGTCCTGGATGGATGCAACAATTACTGTAGAATGGATGTAAAAGCAGCAAAAGCAAATGCGGCAACATTAACTGCCGAACTGCAATGGTTAAAGCAGGTGATCGACACGCGCATGAGCCTGTACTGGCAGCGTGAAACCACGTATAACAGCATTTATGAAATTGCGCCTCCTGATTTAAGTAATGATGAATCGATGTACGCCAAAGTGCTGCAATATTACAACCTTGCTGTTCACGAGCGCATCATATTGCTGCTTGCGCTAACGCCGCATATTATGCCCCACCTGCTGGATATTTTTTTTATAAAAAATGCCGACTACGACAGAGGGTTTACTGAATTTGGCGGCCATAAAGGCCACAACCATGGCGGTTTTATACCTACCGGTGAAACGGCTGCTTTTATTCTGGCTGCCAACGATCTCGCCGCCCGGTTTCAATTGCTTGAAATTTTCAGTGAAGATCATTTATTTGCCCGGTTCAATATATTGAAACTAACGCGCACAGTATCTGAAGAACCTTACCTCTGCGGCAACATTGTGATCACAGACGAATACCTCAGCTATTTCACAAGGGGCGAATCGCACAAGCCGGATTTTAGTATGAATTTTCCAGCAAAGCGCATCACTACCGGGTTAAGCTGGAACAACCTGATACTGGCCGATGAAACGCTGGAAGAAATAGAAGATATACGCGACTGGCTGCAATACGGCAATACCCTCATGAATGACTGGGGTATGCGTAAAAATATAAAACCGGGATACAGAACGCTTTTTTACGGACCACCCGGCACCGGTAAAACATTAACGGCGTCGTTGCTCGGTAAATCGGCCGGGTTGGATGTATACCGCATAGACCTTTCGATGGTGGTGTCGAAATACATTGGTGAAACAGAAAAAAATCTGGCCAATGTGTTTGATCAGGCAGAAAATAAAAACTGGATATTATTTTTCGATGAAGCCGATGCCCTGTTTGGCAAGCGCACGCAAACCAGCAGTTCGAACGATCGTTATGCCAACCAGGAAGTATCGTACCTGTTGCAGCGCATTGAAGATTTTCCCGGTGTTGTTATATTGGCCACCAATTTCAGGTCAAACGTTGATGATGCTTTCAGCAGACGCTTTCAAAGCATGATCCATTTTCGCATGCCCGGCCCCCGCGAAAGATTGCATTTATGGCAACAGGCATTTCCCGAAGCAGCTCAACCCGGGGAACAATTAAACTGGCAAACCATTGCCGAAAAATACGAGATGACCGGCGGCGCCATCATGAACGTGGTGCGCTATGCATCGCTCGCCGCATTGAAACGCAACAACAATATTATTTTACTAAAAGATGTGTTGCAGGGGATACGGCGGGAGTTTGGGAAGGAGGGGAAGACGGTGTAGCTCACCTATTATTATTTTTTCTCCCCGGTTTTTATATTTTCACCAAAATCATGTTCCATAAATTCACTTAGCGTATCTAAAGTAGGATTTTGGAGTTTTAACATAAATTCCTGAGCTACTTGAAATGATTCAGTATCTGGTAAAACAGGATCAGTTTCAACCTGAGCGTATATATCGTTCATCGCCAATGTAGCGTTGGCTTTGACATCTTCTTCCAGGTCATCCTTTCCATATTCAACGTTAAGTTTTAAATCCTCCTCGAAACTATTGTCAAGGGAATCATCGATCTTAAATCCTTCCAGTGCAGTTTCATCTATTTCATCTGTGTTGTCTTTAATTTCAGTTTCCAGCGTCTTTTGGTTACCAAGGATTTCATTTAATGCGCCCTGTATAGCTTCTTCTATTTCCTGCATTCTTTTTCCTAAGACAGATGTACCGTCTGTTAATTTAAAATTACTTATAATTTCCTCGCGTTCTGTTTCGTTTTCAGCATCAGCGAGCTTATCAAATAAATGTTCGATTGTGCCCGACAAAAAGCCAATAGCGGTATTGTCGGTATAATCCCCATACCATAAATTTTTTTGATTATTATGTAGAATGACCCAGATTTTTCTTCTTACATCAAGTGCATATCTAAAATCTTTTGAATCTTTTACATCTTCTGTAACATACTTATCAACCCATTCAGTAAGCTTTGAATCTTCTTCCTGTACATTTTCTGCTGCATATCCAAGCAGGTGAGATGGGATCACATGTCGGGCAGCAAACTTTTTATTTTCCCCTTTTTCCTTTGCTTCTGTTTTTAATTGGTTTCTCAATTGATTGATTTTCGAAATAAAGAGAGGCCTTTTACCTAAATTTTTTGGTCTGTATGTTACACTCCTTCCCGTAATTTTGGGTGACGTCAACCCCGTTTCGGCTATATGTATAACAAAATCCTCAAAGGTCTCGAATGTAGAATTAGCAAGGGAGCCCTGTCCTTTAATTCCTTTTGCCACTTCTACTAATAATTTTTTTGTAACATTATATCCATATTGGGGAAATTGGCTTTGAATTAAAAAGATAAGTCGTTTTTGATCTGCTATGCCATTTTCGTCTGTGTATTCCTCATCTTCCAGGGTAATTACCCGCTGAGATGTTGGATCTGAATCGATGCTTTTATTATTCAGACCTTTATCAGAAATTGCCTGTATGCCTGAGGAAATTGTTAATCCTTTATTTCCCATGATGTCAGCTTCTTTTTCGAGCTCCTGATCATCATTAACCTTAATGCCTTTCATCTGGATCGTTGGCTTCACCCGTCCCTGTTTCTGCTGCACCACATGCCATGCTTCATGGGGCAAATGCTTTTCCTGTCCCGGTGCTATGTGTATGTTGGTGCCCTGTGCATAGGCATGGGCGTTTAACTGAGTAGGCTTATCAGAATTGTAATGCACTTTTACATCATCCATCGAAAAGCCGGAAAGATTTTCTATACCTGTTTTGAGGTTGTCGGGCAGGCCTGTGTTGTTTCCTTTTTTCTGTAAAGGTTTAAAAGGTTCGGTTATTTCATTTTTCTTTAATTGCAGTTCCTCTGGTTCTTTTTCTTTTAATTGAAATGGGTGCTCTTCTTCAGTAATTGCCTTTCTCTGGTACAACATATTTTCGACAGTAGCAGCAATAGCATTCCTGTTTTTTTGTTCTTCAATAAGGCTGCCTGCCGGGGCCTTTGCGTTTATTGAATTTTTTTTCTCATCAGTAGGTTGTTTTTCCTTTTCAGGTTCCTGCTCTTCTGCCAATTGAAAAACAGGAACGGCAGGTAATGTCTCTGCAGATGAGGTATTCTTTTTTTGTGTAAAATCTTTTGTTGCTTTTGCTATATCAGCCGGAGCTTTTGTTTGGGTATGCATATGGATTTTGTTAGACGCAGCATGTAACATTCGTCTTAAACGGGCTATCTAATTTTTCGTTATAGTAATTTTTCGTGAAACCCAATCGCGCCCATCTGCATGAAATGCCTTTGCCATTATTTCGTAAGTACCAGCCTCAATATTATGCCAGTCGAACCACCAGTTATCTCCGTCATTACGTGCCTGCGCCCAGCTTCCTTCAGTACCGGCTTTCTGAATTTTTACATGCACATTATTGGTTTTGTCGTTGACTTTTATTCTAATGGAGTAACTGTTTGAAGTAATGGTTTCTTTTTCCTTTGGGTATTTAATTTCGGCAAATGGGCCATTCCAGTTTTTAGGATTGTTTTGATTTACGTAAGTTGGAAACACTCTGCCACTGGCTGCAGTCCTGTTTCCTACATTGTTCCATTTCGCGGGGTTATGAGGAATAACTGTGTTTTTATTTACCGTTGCACCACTTTTGTCTTTAAGATTGTTAAGTGCATTGGTTAGCACTACCGGGTCTATAGCAGATATGCCACCTTTTATTTCTACATCTTCCGCTTCAAAGCTACGCGGCGTTGTATGTCCGCTTGAAGTATAGTTTAGATCTGAGCCATCGTTTCCGGGATCATCACCTCCGGCAGCAGCTAATCTTTCTTCAGGCAGGGGTGTTCTTCCTATATTCCATTCTGTCCAGCATGCCTGTTTGGCCAGGCTATTAACTGCAGTAGCAAAACCCGCATTGCGGCTGGCCGGTGGTTTTGCGAGTTCTGTATCGAAATCAGCAGGAAATACAAATGCTTTTCCCGAAAACGCTACTAAATTATTAAGCAGCGCTTTTGCCTTTACAGTATCTGTTGTGCTTAATGTTAATGCCTCATTAAGTGTTTCCTTAATCGAATCCCATGGAATTTTATGTGCTTTTTGTGTACCCGGTGGCCCGGGATAAAAACCCGGAGGCGCATCTGGTCTTCCATCATATAACCCGGTAACGGCGTTATAAACTCTTTGAACAACATATGCATTTACACCTGGTTGCAGAGTCTTTTTTTGTCTTTGCACGGTTCCGGCTTTTGTTCCCATGATATCCGCCTCTGTTTCTAATTCCTTATCGTCATTAACCGGAATGCCGCCTTTCAACTGCATCGTCGCTTTCACCCGTCCCTGTTTCTGTTGTGCTACATGCCAGGCTTCGTGCGGCAGATGTTTTTCCTGTCCGGGTGCTATGTGTATGTCGGTTCCCTGCGCATAGGCCAGTGCATTCAGTTGTGCCGGCTGGCCGCTGTTATAATGCACTTTTACATCATCCATCGAAAATCCGGAAAGGTTTTCGACACCTGTTTTGAGGTTATCAGGCAAACCTGTTTTATTTTCTTTTTTCTGTATGGGTTCATCTTCTATTAATGGCTTTCGTTGAAAAGCGGGAACAGCAGGTAATGATTTCGTGGGTGAAGCTGACTTTTTTTGTAATGTATGATCGTGATGCCTGGTTGCAGGAACGGGTTTGATGGTTTGGGTTTTCATGCAAAAATTTGATACAGAAAGTTACAAATTATTGTATGATAAACAATAATCAACTACCGGATTTTTAAGAACAGATTCGATTCATGCATTCGTTTGCGAATTATACTAAAATGTCCCCCTGATTTTATCATTTACCCCTCTGTGTTATAATTGGCTGCTGACTAAATTCATGGTGTCAAATACTATTATTTTTTATTATTTAAATTAAACCTTTTATGAGAAGCAAACCATTTATCCTACGTTGGCTGGTTGCGGGGTTGCTTGCCCCAACGTTATTTGCTGTTAGTTGTAAGAAAGACAGCATTTCGGAATCAAAATCAGCAACCGATGCAACGGCAGCTGGTACCGGAAACAAAAGCAATGCGGGGTCAACAGCACGGATATCCGCTTCAGAAACATTGCAGACAGTATCGAATGGTACGTTTTTTATTGTGAACCGAAAAAGCGGTATGATGCTCGACGTGGCATCGGCCCAAACTGCCAACGGTTCAAACGTACTGCAATGGGGCGGTACCGGCGGCGCCAATCAAAAGTGGACGCTCACCGAACTCGCGGGCGGTAATTACTCTATTATTGGTGTACAAAGCGGCCGGGCGCTCGAAGTATATCAGTCTGGCACCGCTGATGGCGACAATGTAAGTATTTACGATTATTCTGGCGCTGCCAACCAGCAATGGCAATTTATCAGTGTTGGAAATGGCTATTATCGCATTGTAAACAGCAACAGCGGCAAGGACCTCGATGTAGCCGGACAATCAGTAACGCCGGGCGCCAATGTAGCGCAATGGACGTATTGGGGCGGTGACAACCAGGAATGGGCCTTGTTGAAACCGGTTGCCGGCGGACAGCTGTCGTGGACACTTACCACCACCGATGTACCCTCGGATGTTCAAACCCGCATTACCAATGCCATGAATGATGCGGTTGCCCGTTATAATGCCGGCCGAAACTGGCCTGCCCGTACCCTCACCGTTGAATACAATACAGGGGTTGCTACCGCCGATGGAAGCACGACCGGAAACATTCGTTTTGGACCCAGCGCCAGCTATCAGAATACGCGTACAGCCATGCACGAAATAGGACATACCTATGGTGTTGGTATATCTTCGGGATGGACAGCCAATATTACTGGCGGATATTTTACAGGAACCAATGCAGTGGATATGATAAAGTCATTTGATGGACCCGATGCCGTTATCAACACCGGCGGCGGCCACTTCTGGCCCTATGGATTAAATTACGATAGTGAATGGTCTGAAGCAAATGCGTTCCGGCATGTGAAGATGGTAAGCGCTATGGTGACTGATGGTATGTAATATAAGGTACAAGGTACAAGGTACAAGGCACAAGGCTCAAGAAATAAGGTACAAGGCACAAGGCTCAAGATAAAAAAACAAGGCACAACGCTCCACATTAGAGACTTGTGCCTTGTGCCTTCTGTATTTCTTGTGCCTTTTTGTTTTATCCGGCATTTAACTGCTTATTAATCCCTTCAAATTTCGAAATCAGATCATCGAGCTTTGCCTGTTGTTTTTTGATTGTTTTGGGTCGCAGGTAAAACCAGTTGAATGCTATCCATATCAAAGTAACTGCATAGGTAATTATTCCTGCTGTCATTGTCATGCGGGATGTGTATTCGTACATATACAAACCAATACCGGCCGATAGCATGATGAAATATAAATTCATCATCGTATGCTGTAAAAACCGTTGTTTACCTTTTATAACGATCAGGTTTTGCAGGTAACGGGTATTGTCGCTGGTATCGTCGATTTTGTTGAACAGTGAAAACATTTTGTTGTATACGAGCAGGTAAATAGCCATCGCTAAAATAATTATTACTATGCCTGTTTTTGTGGTAATGAACTGCGGCTGATAATTATACCATATAAAACCAATAAACAAACTTGTTGCAATCAGTAAAATATTGGTCTTTATAAGTCTTCTGATATTCGATTGTTTAAAGTGGTGCAACCGCGCCATCAGGTCTTTCATATCGGGCTGGCTCACCGGTTGCTGTTGCCACAAAGCCTTAAAATCTATATTACTGCTCATGAGCATGGGCTTTAAATTTTTGCGATAATTTTTCTTTGATCCGGTGAATCTTTACCCGGATGTTGGCTTCTGAAAGTCCCACAATGCTGGCTATTTCGGCCTGTTTCACATCTTCCAGTTCCAATGAAATAATGATACGGTCTGTTTCGGGTAATTCGGCAATGCATTGATACAGGAACCTTATCTGTGGCTCAATGGAATGCTGTTTTTCTTCTTTCAGGTCTTCGGGTAATGCTGTTTTCGGGGCGCGTTTATCTTTCTCAATTTGCCTCAAACAATTGTTGGTGGCAATTCTGAATATCCAGGTACCGATATCCGATTCATGCCTGAATTTGGGAAGCTGCTGCCAAACAATGATAAAGGTTTCCTGTGCAATGTCTTTGGCCCAATCGAAATCATTCACATATCCCAGGCATAACCGGAAGATCTTTTGCCAGTATATTTTGTAGATTTCGTCAAATGTCATTTTTGCTGTGCTTGTTTTTAAAGGAAAAGGCTACAGTAAGCGCCACAAAAACGGCTATTGCAGTGGCACTGTTGTTTGTTGCGATGCCTATCGGCAATAATATGAACAATGGGGCAGGAGAACAATATTTAAATTTCATATCGTTTATTTTATAAAACCGGTTAATTGATTTTGATACCATTCCTTATCATCGAACATGATGAAATGAAATCCTTTTGAGGAATATTGTAATTGGGCGGTTTTTAAATTTTTGTATTGGTCTTCAATGGCAGATTTAAAACTGTTAAAAGGATTTTCCAGTAATATCAGGGCGGGGCATTGTATGCCTTTGAGCTTTTCCCGCAGATCGGTGTTTAAAAAGTCGCAAAATATCCCGGCAAAAGTTTTTCTGTCACTCTGTATTGACCAGTTAACTACTTTCTTTTGCCATGAAGTATCTGTTACCATTCCGGCAATCATCCTTTTTTGCATTTGTTCAAACTGGTCATTGGTGAGGGCTGTCAGTTGATTGATTATGGGCGAACAATCATTGTTTGCATTTGATTTGAATGCGGGGTTCGATAAGGCCGATAAACAGGGCAGGGCATCAACCACAATTATTTTATCAATGAGTTGGGGATAATCGGCAGCAATAGCTAATGTTAAACCACCGCCTACACTATGGCCTATTACAATGGGTTTTTGAATATTATTTTCGCTGATATACCTGGCGATCTGCGCTTCCCAATTTGTGAAAGTAGCTTCGGGTTGCGGTTGTGCGCCTGCAAAGCCTGCCATGGTGAAGGTGTAGCAGGTGTAATTTTTTTCAAATTTTTCTACAGTCTCATTCCATACATCACCTGAACAGCCTAAACCGGGGATAAAAATGATAGCTTGTTTGCCATGCCCTGTTTTTTTAACCTCAAAGGGCCTGGTAGTTGTTTGTGCGAATACATTCGCGCATAAAGCGGTAAATAATATAACAATAATAAGCCATGTATACTTTTTCATTTTCGGTAGATTTAACTGTTAATTTGTTTGATTTTGCCTTTTGATACGCAGCCGAACAAAATGTTACAGAAATTTTGAAGAAATTTCAATTCTCCCATATTCATGGGATTGACCCGTCTTGATATTTAAGCAAATTTTACGGCCCAAACACTATTTAATTAATGTCCCTTCGACCAGCCTTGTTATGCCTGTTGGTGTCACTTCTATGTGTCAGCACCGCCCATGCGCAGATATATTCCTTTGGATTTAAAGCCGGTCCCAATTATTCGAAGGTTAGTAATTTATCGACCATAATACTGAGCGAACCCTACTTTATCAATTACTCCATTAAGGAAACCGGCCGCTATGGCTGGCATTTGGGTATTTTTTATGAATATAAACTCGAGAATAATCCACGTTTGGGTTTTCAGTCAGAGATCATGTATTCGAAGCAGGGCGGTAATGTAGAATTTAATAATTACGAAAAGGACTTCAACTACAAAATGGAATTCGCTTACCAGTATATGAATATAGTGGGACTGGCAAAGTGGTTCCCTTTTGAGGGTAAGGTGAGTTTGGGTGCAGGTCCGTTTTTAGGTATAAATGTAGCCACGAGAAATATAAAATACACATCATGGGGCGCAGGGAAACAACCGGCCTTCGGAACCGACCTTCAACAGGAACAACAACTCAGAAATGTATTGAGGGGCAAAAATAATTTTGGCCTTGCATTAGATTTCGGATGGGATGTTACCAACCTGGTGAAGGTCGGAGGCCGGTATTACTACAGTGCAACCAATACCGTTGAAACCCAGGCCAACTCGTACAATTTTATTACGGTTAAAAACAACAACACAGTATATGAGTTGTCTGTTGCCGTAAGCTTTTCAACCCTGTTTGATTAATACTTATATAACCATGAAATCCTGTTCACTGCTGGTCGTACTATTGGTTATGGCGGGCAAGGGGATGAGCCAGTCTTTTTACCCGGGCGGTGTAAAAGGAGCCATACTATGGTATTGTACTGATATAGCTATACCATCACCGGGACTGCGTAGTCAGCTCGCGGGCGATAATAACCTGCTTATTGCTGACCATGCTGCTGCCGGGCAGCTTAATTATCATCCGTCACTAATTGTCGATGGCAATTCACCGTTGCGCATAGCCCTCGGCGAACGCGACCTGCACAGCGCCAGTTATTTTACGGTATACCAGTCGATCGATACTTCCAGCGAAAATACCATCTGGCATATCACCAGCGACCGGCAAACTACGCTGGTACTTACTACGGACCGCATGGCCGACCTGCGGGCTTACCAGTACATGAATTATAAAGATGTGGTGCGCCGGCAACCTAAAGTGAATATATATGTGCAACATAAGGAAAAAGATACGATGCCGGTAACAGCACAGTGGTTGGCAATCGGCAGCAAACCTGTTACCCCTCAGCTGCCGGTGGTTAACTTTAAAGGATTGATCCCTGAAATTATCGCGTACGACAAAGCGCTGAACAACCGCGAGCGATTGCAGGTGGCTTCGTATCTCGCCTTAAAATATGGTATTACGTTAACAGAACCAGGCGCCACCTATATCAACAGTGCCGGCGATAAAGTTTGGGATGGTTATGATTACAAAGCCTGGCACAACAATATTGCTGGCATCTGCCGCGACGATACGGCCGGTTTGAACCAAACAATTGCCACCAGCAGCAATATGCCCGGTCTGCTTACCCTTGCCGCTTGTGATTCATTATACAATAATTCATTTTTATTATGGGGTGATAACAATAAACCGTTAACGCCCGCTCCCAAAGTAGCCGGACTGCCTTTGTTGCTGCAAAAGACCTGGCTGATGAAATATACCGGCAACGGGCAACTGTTTTCAACCAGGCTGGTATTTGATACAAAAGCGGTGGATGCGCCATTGCCTGCCAGGCCTGTTTACTGGCTGGTGATCGATCGTACCGGCGAAGGAAAATTTACGGCTGATGCGGAATTTATAAAGATGGATAAGCTCGACCGGCAGGGAAAAGCATTCTTTAATAGGGTAGTCTGGGATAACGACCAATCAGGAAAAGATGTGTTGAGTATTATAGCTGCACAGGATATGCTGCTGGTGTCGGCCATCGGCCAGCCAACCTGCGCTTTGCAACAAACGGGAAGTTTACAAACAAAAATACTGGGCGGACAGCCGCCTTACCAGCTGATGGTACAAAGCAACAATGGTTTTGCCATCAACAAACATATTGATGATAATACATCTCCGGTAAATTTTGCCGGTCTTGCTCCCGGTAAATATTTTCTGAAACTAACCGATGCACAGGCACGTGTATACGCCGATTCGTTTTACCTGAATAACGAAGATGGTCCTTTGCCTGCGGCGATCGCTTCGAACTATATACTGCCTGCAGGCAGTTCGTTGCAGCTGAATGCTGCTTCGGGTACGGCAGGTGGCTTATTGTGGCAGTGGACCGGCCCCGCCGGTTTTGAATCATTTGGTGCAACGGTTACCATTACAACACCCGGCTTATACACCTTGCGTTGTACCAAAAACGGATGCATTAATGTGCAGGATGTAATGGTTGCTGCATCACACGATAATATACTGTATGATGTATCCGTATTTCCCAATCCATCCCCGGCTGCTTTCAATGCCCGCATTACATTAGATAAACCGGCGCCGGTATCCATGAGCGTATATGCGCCGGATGGCAGACTGTTATTTACGCAAAAGGGCGACAACCGGTCGAATTACCTGTTTACGCAGGACCTGAAGTCGGCAGGTGTATATGAACTGGTATTTACTTCGGGTTTATCAAAAACAACAAAGCGACTGGTAATAGTAAAATGATAACCTTCCTGTTATGAAACGAAACTTTACTTTCCTGTTATATATTCCCTGTCTCTTTGTTGCTACTGTTTATCCGGTTGAACAATATCAGCCGGTGAGCAAAAGCGCTCCGGTGCATATCATTGAAAGTAATGCACAAAAACACAACCCGTATATCAACCAGTCGCCTGTTAATTCCGGCGCCAATGATATTATCGAACTGCCCGATCTGCCGCAAAACCTCACCCCGAACCCCTCTCCTCAAGGAGAGGGGCTGGGGGTGAGGTGGAAAACGGCCGATCCTGCCGAAGGCGTTTCAATGATAGGTGAACCTGTTGCCAACAATCTGGGCAATGCATCGCTGACCTTCGCTATGAAACTGCCTGATGGCCGTTTAGGCATGCAGCCCGATTTGCGCGTTCAGTACAATAGCGATGCAGGCAGCAGCTGGCTGGGCTATGGCTGGAATTTGTTCACTCCTGCAGTCAGCATCGAAACACGATGGGGCGTACCGAGGTACGATGCGGCGCTCGAAACCGAAATGTATTTGTTGAATGGCGAACAACTGGCGCCTGTTAACAATCGTAACAACTTCGTTGCACGAACGCCCGATAAGCGCTTTTATCCACGGGTGGAAAGTGATTTTAGTAAGATCATTCGTCATGGGAATAGTCCGGCTGATTACTGGTGGGAGGTAACTGAAAAAAACGGCACCAGCAGTTATTACGGCGGCAAACCCGGTACCGGGGTGGTTGACAATGCCGTTTTAAAAGACGATAAAAATAACATCGCTTACTGGGCGCTGGTAGAAACGCGCGATCTCGACAATAATTTTGTACACTATCTGTATGAAACCGTAAATGATCCCGGTGTTTCCGGGAGCCCCATACCTGCCAAACAACTGTACCTGAGCCAGGTTTCGTACACCGGCAACGGTACAACAGATGGTCCCTACAAAGTAGTTTTTACCCGCGACCGTCAGTTGAGCGAACCCAAACGCAAAGACGTAACGATCGACGCCCGGCTGGGTTTCAAAACGGTAAGCGCCGATCTGCTTCGTAAAGTAACCATCAGTTTTAACAGCACCCTCATACGCAGTTATGAATTTCAGTATACCGAAGGCGCTTTTTATAAAACATTGCTGAAAAGCATTAGTGAGCTCGACGATGCCGGCGCCGTATTTTATACCCATCAGTTCGACTACTATGATGATGTGAACCGGCAAAGTTACAGTCCATCGGCAGGCACAACCACCTGGAATGTACCCGGCGATAACCTCAATGGCGGTATTGTAAATCCTATTCCCACCTTTACCGGTGAAGCATCGGCGTTAGGCGCTTCCAAAGCGCAAAGTTCCAGCGGTGGAGTAGGCGTTACGGTAGGTTCCATATCAGGCGGCACCTGGAGCAAAAAGGCATCTGTAGGCGGCTTCTTCAATTATGGCGAAGACGACCAGGAAGGATTGGTAAGCATGACAGATATCAATGGCGATGGTTTGCCCGATAAGGTTTTTAAAAAAGACGGCAGCTTGTTTTACCGTGCTAACCAGGGCCCTGCAACGCATAGTTTCGGCGAAAGCAAACCCATTGCCGGCGTAAGCGATTTCAGCGCAAGCAATTCAAAGAATATCGGCGGTGGGGTACAGGTGGTTCCTTATGTAGGTTTCCTCGGATACGACCATACCGAAACCAATACCACCACCAATGTATATTTTACCGACTTTAATGGTGATGGACTGATGGATATTGCCAGTGGCGGAAAAGTCTATTTCAATCACCTGAATGCACAGGGCGATCCGGAGTTTACCCTCAGCAGTGTGCCTACACCCAATCCTGTTTTGGGCGGCAATATCGACAGCTCTTTTTTGCAGATCGATACGGCGCTGCAATCGAGGCAGGAACAAAATTTTCCGCTGCAGGATATTGTACGCCTATGGCAGGCGCCCTATACAGGTACGGTTAACATCACCGCTCCGGTGCGTTTGATCCAAAATGGGGGTGTGGTAAATGCCAAAAAAGACGGCGTGCGCGCCAGCATACAACAGGGCGATGTGGTATTGTGGAGCACCTCCATTGGCCCTGCCGACTATTCGGTTAAAACGCCCGTAAACGTCAGCAACCTCACAGTAACCAAAGGACAACGCATCTACTTTCGCCTTCAATCGGTTTACAACGGACAGGAAGACCAGGTGAACTGGGACCCCATTATAGAATATACTACACCGCAGATACCCACATCAGATCATAAAGTAAGCAGCTATTACCAGGCTTCGGCCGATTTCATATTGCACAGTAAAAGTGCGGTGGGCATGGGTAAAAATGGTTCTATCAAAATCGATGGTACTTTTAACAAGGAACTCACCACCGATACGGTAACGTTATCGGTTATCCGTTCAGATTCTTTATCAACCACCATTCTTTTCCAAAGAGATTATGCGCCGGCTGAAGGGGCCACAGGCAATCTCACAGTGCCCGGTTCGTTACCGGTGTTTGCAGGAGATGAATTACACTTCTTCATCAAATCCCGTTCTTATATCGATCGATCTGCCCTGCAGTGGACACCCCATTATGCATACGTTGCTTTCACCGATAACACACCGGTTACCACCGGTACCGGTGCGCCAACCTTGCAGGGCTACCCGGTGCCGGATAATTCAAATTATAATGAACGCCTGATTGCCGTTGCGCCTTTTACGCCATTGCAGCAGGATACCGTTGTGTTAAAGCCACAGATATCAGGCAGTGGGCTCACCGGAACATTGTGGTTAACCATAAAAGGCAGCGATACCATTTATGCACGACGATTCATTCCGGTAACCGGAGGAACAATGAACCCCGTCGACAGCATTCGTATGATACGCCGGGTAAATGAACCCATCTATATAGAATACGCCACCGATTCGATGGACTTTGCATTGAGCCTGCAACCGCCAACCGTACTGGTTTACAAAGATTCTACCATGATGCGCGCCGGTGTGCTGAAAGATACACTTGTGATGGACACTACGCTGGCGGCAAGCCTATATGCCAATCCGGCGCAGGAGTTTTTAGGTTCTTTGTTCCGCGGTTGGGGACAGTTTGCATTGAAAGGTGATAAAGGCAATGGCCCGATTGATCAGACTTCACTCAACCTGAATGAGCTGAACAATTATCCTAGCGACCCTGCCAATTACCAGGACAGCGCTTCCTTAAGCGGACTGCAGGATCCTTCCAAAACCAATTTTGTAATGCTGTTTCCCGATGCGCTGAAGCAACAGTACATCGGGTACGATACCAGTGTATATGTATCAGACAGCAATATGAGCAGTTCGCGGTTGGGTATGCACGATGTTTCGGTAGACAGCACATTGGCCGGCGGATCGGCCGGGGCTGTTGTAAAGAAAAGCCGTACCATTTCAGATAATTTTTCTGCCGGTGTATTCCTTGGGCCGGCCGGAGGCAGCGGCGGTACGTCACTCGCTACTACCGTTACCCAGCTGGATATGATAGATATGAATGGCGACCTGTACCCCGATGTGATCAATGATGAAAGCATTCAATATACTTTACCGCATGGCGGGTTGGGCAAGTCGGTCGTTCAGCAACCCATTGGTGAAACGAAAGATAAAGGACAGGCAGAGGGTGGTGGTCTCGGCGGAGATTTTCTGAAAGCCACTACACAAAATTCTACCAAAATAGGCGCTACGGCCGCAGAGAACACAGCCAAACATTCTATTGGATTATCAGGCGGTGTTGAAAATAACGACGACGAAACCGTAAGCTCGTGGATCGATATGAATGGCGACGGTCTTACCGATCGTATTTATAACAATGGCACCGTATCGTTGAACCTCGGCTATACCTTTGCGCCGGCCGAAGCATGGGGGCTCGATGCCATTGAAAAAGGCAATAGTCTTTCATATGGCGCCGGACTGGGTGTTGACCTCGATGGCGGTTCTATTGAAGCCGGTTTTGGTATGTCGCGCACAACCGCCAAAAATACCTTTGCCTTGAACGATGTGAACGGCGATGGCTTGCCCGATCAGTTGTATAAAGGAGCGTATGCAGGAGGACCAATGACGGTTCGATTAAACACCGGCAATGGTTTTGGACCGGCCATTACCTGGAAAGCCTTCGATGAAATTACCGTTAATACTTCAACAGGCGAAGCGATCAACGGCGCCTTTACGGTAGTGATACCGATACCCATCATCTTCATCAAAATTTGTATCAACCCTTCGGCCAATACAGGACATGGTGTTTGCCGCGCACAGGATGTGGTTATGGATATCGATGGCGACGGGTATGCCGATATGCTGCATTCTACCAATGATGATAACCTCACGGCATCTGTTTCAACCATTGGTCGCACCAATTTGCTGCATACGATGAAAGGCCCGCTGGGCGCTTTGTTCACGATGGATTATGAGCGGGCAGGCAATACCTACAGCATGCCGCAAAGCAAATGGGTGATGAAAAGCGTTGCCGTATTTGATGGTGTGAAAGGAGATGGCGTTGATACCATGCGCCGTGAATTTAGCTATGAAGGCGGTTATCAGAACCGGCAGGAAAGAGAATTTTACGGATTCAGTAAAGTGACCACCCGCGATTTAAATACAGCCTCACAAAACAAATTATATCGCAGCCGCGTACAGCAGTATCTGAATTCCTCTTACTATAATAAAGGATTGCTGGCCGGTGAATGGACCGAAGATGCCACCGGAAAAAAATATACGCAAACCAATAACCTGTACGAATTGCGTACTGTGCAGGATAGTGTGCAATACCCGGCATTAAAACAAACTGAAAAGCTGTTGTTTGAAAGTGGTGCTGCCGGTGCGGGTACCATTATTCAATATGATTATGATTCGCTGGGCAATGTAATCCGTATCAATGATGCCGGCGATGGCAGTCAGAATGATATTAGTTTAACGGCCATCACCTATCAGAATGTCCCTGGTTATTACGTTAAAAATGTTCCCGCCAGTATTGAAGTAACTACGGCCGAAGGACTGAAACGCAAACGCACCACCGAAGTGAATGACCAGGGTGATATTGTACGCATCAAACAGTTCCTCGCCGATGGTACAACTGCACAAACCGATATTGAATACAACAGCTATGGCAACGTAACCAAAGTTACCCGTCCGGCCAATTACAAAGGCCAGCGCATGTCGTATAGTTATGAGTATGATAATACGGTATATACCTATACCACCAAAATAACAGACGCTTTCGGGTACACCACCACCAATACCTGGGATTACCGGTTTGGATTGTTAACCGGTTCGGTGAACAGGAACAACGACCAAACAAAATACACGATCGATAACCGCGGCCGCGTTACCTCTTTTATCGCACCTTATGAAATCGCTTCCGGAAAACCATACACCATTTCAGTAAGGTACCATACCGATACAACGGTTTCGTATGCCGAAACAAAACATTACGATCCGGAATACAATGCCGACATCAGCATGGTGAATTTTGCCGACGGATTAGGAAGATCGATACAGGTGAAAAAACAAATTGCCCTGTTCAAAGGCAAAGATGTGGCAGATGATGTGAAGATGGTTGTTTCGGGCAAAGTGTTATACGATGCATTTGGACGTGAAGAAAAAACATATGATCCCACCACCGAAGCTATAGGCACGGCAACATTTACACTCAACACCACACAGGGTGATATCGAATCCACCACTACCTGGGATGTGCAGGATCGCATTGTAAAACAGGTGTTGGCCGATGGCGCCACCCGCACCAATACGTATTCCATTGCCGGTGGCATGATCACTGCCACAGCTGTTGATGCACTCAATAACAAAGGTGAAGTATTGACTGACGTGCGTGGCAGAAAACGGTTTGTGAAAGAGTACGGTCCCGATGGCATCATTACCACCCGCTACGATTACAATGCACTGAACGAGCTGGTGAAAGTAACCGATAATAAGGGCAACAGTTTTTTATCTTCTTATGATAACTTCGGCAGAAAAATAAGCGCACAGCATCCCGATGGCGGTCTCACCTCTTTTGAGTATGACATGAGCGGCAACCTGCTGAAAAAGACCACTGCTGAAATTCGCAAAGAGATACCGCAGGATGGCGCCATTCAATACCAGTACGACTACAACCGTGTAACCGATATCGATTATCCGCGCAATTACCAGAATAAGGTGAAATACACCTATGGCGCACCGGGAACCGGCAGCAAAGCCGGTCGTGTTACATTGCAGGTTGATGGCAGCGGCGGACAGGAATTCTTTTATGGTTTACAGGGCGCTGTAAAAAAAGTGATCCGTACGATATTGATAAATCCTGTTTTTGCCACCACCTATGTAAGCGAACAGGAGTATGATACCTGGGGCCGCATAAAGAAATTAACCTATCCCGACGGAGAGGAAGTACTGTATCATTACAATAAAGGCGGCTCATTATACAGTGTTGAAGGACGCAAGCTGGATAATGTATACAAATATGTTGATCAGATCGGCTACGATGAATATGAGCAACGCACCTATATGCGCTATGGCAACGGCATAGAGAACAAGTATACATACGATAACCAGCGCCGGCGCCTTACGCAATATCAGATACTTACATCATCTGCACAACCTGTTGTGAACAATGCCTACAGCTATGATGCTGAAGACAATTTACTGGGGGTTGTTAACACTGCGCAACCGGTAAACGGACAGCCGGGCGGAGCTACCAAACTAAATTATCACTACGATAATTTATACCGCATCGATTCTGCCAGCGGTGAATACCAGGGCGCAAAAGAAAAGTATGCGTATGGGGTAAATGTTTCGTATGATAATCTGTACAATATCGTACACAAATCAATGCATGGCGCCACCGGTAACAAAAGCTATGATCAGTTGTATACTTATGGAACAGCGCCACATCAGGCAACACAGATAGGAGGTAACAAGTACTCCTACGATGCCAATGGCAATCAGTTGGGTTATGGCGACGTGGAAAATTTTTACGATGAAGAAAACAGGTTGATGGCCGTAATAAACAAAGGTGTGTTAAGTCAGTTTACCTACGATGCCGATGACAACCTTATGATCCGGAGCAGTGGAGGCCTGCAAAGCATTTGGGTAAATGGCGCGCCGGCCGGCACCGTAAAACACAACGATAATTATACGGCCTATGTGAGTCCGTACCTCGTATGTAAGACCGCCACCTTTACCAAACATTATTATATCGACAACCAGCGCATCGCCTCGAAGTCAGGGCACGGCACTTTTACCAATATTTCATTTCCGCAATCAGGACTCACAGCAGGTAATGTAGATTATGTAAAGCGGGCCGCAGAAATGGAACAGAACAGGATCAATTATTATGCTTCGCTGGGAGTAAGTCCGGGGCCGCCCACCGATAAAAATTTTTATGCAAAGCCCGAGAACAGTGGCATTGCGGCACCGGTTTTTGTAGATAGTTCGGCGAATACGGTACCCGCAGGATGGCCCGGCAATACCACCACGCCGCCCAACGGTCCGCCGGTATTTGTTGGCACACAGCCTTCGAACGATTCGGTAAAAGCCGGTTATGGTTTTGAAGATGCAGGACATTTATACGAAAGCTCACAATTCTTCTTCCACGCCGATCATATAGGCAGCACTACTTATGTAAGCAACGGCGAAGGCAACATAACACAGCACGTTGAATATTCTCCATTCGGCGAAACTTTTGTTGAAGAACAGGTGGGCTCGTATGCAACGCCGTATTTGTTCAATGCAAAGGAAAGAGATGATCAAACCGGTTATTATTTGTATGGTCCCCGCTACTATGATCCCGTATTGAGCCAGTGGTTAAGCATATGGGATGCGCAGGGAGATCAATATCCCGATGATGATGGGTCGGGCTATGGATTTGTACCGCAACTGCCCAACGATGATAATGATAACAACGTGTACCTGAATGCCGGCGTAACAACCGGTAAGTTGTTGAATGCTGCCGAAAATGCACAAAACGGAAAAGGTAAGGACGATGAAACAAAAAGTATAAAGAACCAGGCGAAAAAAGCGACAGAGCCCATAAACCGAAACCAGCAATTGAAGGTGATGCGAAGGCTGCATGGCAAAGCGTTCCGAAAACCGCTCACTACCGGGCGCCTAAAAGGGTTACATGATCTGCATAACAAAGCATTCCGCAAACCGCGGAAGGCCTGGCAAAGAGATGTGAATTTTCACCGGATAGCGCTGCGTACGAAACGGGGCGCGATGGGAGGCAATGGAGCAAAGTGAGGATACAAATAATTCTCGCAAAGGCGCGAAGCCGCAAAAAGAAATTTTTAAAAATACCCCGATGCCGCAAAAGATGGTAAGACTCAATGTCTGGATGCCTCGATGCATTTTTGCCTTGATGTCTTTTACTTCGCGCCTTGGCGCCTTTGCGTGAAATACTTTGCCTTCGCGCGAAATACTTTACCCTTTGCCCGAAACAATCAGTATTTTGCAATACTCCCAAAACCTGTTCACTGAAAAGTAAAACCCTTATATACGCTGTCTTATGGTGGCTTCTTCCCCTGTGGGTAGCGGCACAGCATGGGTTGCCTTATACCCGCCTTACTGTTGAAGATGGCCTCAGCAACAACTCTGTTCAATGCATATTGCAGGACCATAATGGTATTCTCTGGATCGGCACCAATGGCGGACTGAACCGCTACGACGGCACTTCTTTTATTCAATACAGCATATTGAGTGAACCCGCTCTTTGTAACAGCGTGATTACTGCCCTGATGCAGGATGAAAAAGGGAACATATGGATAGGAACTGAAAACGGTCTGAATATCCTGGATCCCGTTGCCAACCGTATTCAGCAATTTGTTCACCAGGATGGCAACCGGGCATCTCTGCCACAGGGACCCATACGCGCCATACAGAAAAGCAGCAATGGAAATATGCTGGTAATGTCGGAACGGTGGCTGGCCGAATTCACCGGCGCCGGCCGTTTTTTGCTGGCCGATATCGATTCTTCTCTATTAAAAACCGATATGGTGCTCACAGCTATAACTGAGCACAACGATCATGAAGTATGGATATCATACCTCGACCAGGTAACAACGCTGGCGAAAAGAAGCAACGCAGGCGCGAAAGAGCAGATCGGGGCGCCGGTATTGTTTACGGCAGATTATTCAAAAATATATACCGATAAAAACGGTACAACCTGGGGCGTTTCGGGATATGGGATCAGCCGGTACAATCAGCACACAAATCATTTCGACAGCTGGATAAAAAATGGCAACAGCATCAGCGGGCCCAACCTGCACCTGCGCACCTGTTATTGCATCGATATCGACGGTGATGTTTGGCAGGGTAGTGACCGCGCCTCGCTGGTGAAGTACACCCTGCAACAGCAACAGGTAACCGATTACAGCTGGTTGCTGACGGCAGTGAATGCAACCCTGGTGTATTGCGTGTATAAAGACAACAACAATACTATTTGGGTGGGCACCGATAACGGCATCATTAAAATATCGAACCGCGATGCTGTTTTTACAGGCATTCCCTTTGTGCTGCAGGGAAAGGAATTAAAGAACATACGCTGTCGCCGCATTTTTGCCGACCGCTATAACAACCTGTATGCCGGCACCGAAAATTACGGACTGCTGAAAAAAACGCACACAAAGCGCGGAACAGATACTACGATTGCTTTGTCGACCTTTGGCGCTACACCCATAACCGTTCTCCCTGTCATTAATAAATCGGTTCGCCTGAAGCTTAATGGCCGGTACGACATCGGGTATATATATGACATGTGGTATGATGAAAAAGATATCATCTGGATGGCAGGCTTTGGCATCGGCCGGTATGATATCAGAACAGATTCACTCGAAATATTTCTGGCGCCGGGATCTGAAAAAGAAAAACAGGAGAGCATCAACCAATTCAGCATTTGTTTCGACGGAAGGCTATTCTGGACTTCGGGTCAGTTTAATATGTACACCTTTGATCCGCAAACGCGCACGATGCAACCCTTCAGGGATTCTACAGGCAATATGCCGTTTTATATGGTGCCCTGCTGGAGTCTCGTGGTAAAAAACGGATGGATATGGGCAGGCGCCGCCAACGGGTTATATAAAATAAACATACAAACAAAGCAGGTCGTTAAGCTGTCTGTTAATCGCATCCCCGATTACGGTATCAATGATATTGTTACAGATGGCGACAGCAGTTTTTACATCAGTACCGCCGGCGCCGGTATTCTGTGGTACAATCAATATACCGGGCAGGTGAAGCAATACACCAATAAGGAAGGGTTGAGCAATAACACCGTGTGTGGCATTTTGCAGGATGCCAATCGCGACCTGTGGATCAGCACCTATGCCGGTTTAAGTTATTTCAACAGGCAAAACAATCAGTTCACGAATTTTTACGCCAAAGACGGTTTGAATACCGATGAATTCAATCGCAAGGCATTGCACCGTTTGCGCGATGGCCGCATGATATTCGGCGGCTTGAACGGATATATGATCATGGATCCTTCCAAAGCGTTTACAACCAAACAGCCTGTATCGATACTGCTTACCCGCTTCAACAAAATAAACAGCAATGGCAAGGCCACCGAAACGGTTTATAACAACCAGTCGTTAAAAAATATAATTATTGAACCCGGCGATAAATTCTTTTCGTTTCACTTTATGTTATCCGATTTGTATGATCCGGCTGGTAACCGTTTTTTTTACCAGTTGCAGGGTGTCGACAATGCCTGGCATTCGATCGGTAACCAGCATTTTGTTTCATTCAATGGGTTACCGGCAGGAAAGTATACACTGAAAATAAAAGGCAATACCGGCAGCGGATCGCGCAGCATCAATGAACTTTCGGTGAACATACAGGTAAAGCAGGTCTTTTACAAAACCGCCTGGTTCATTGCATTAATTCTTGCAGCAGCGGTGGCCATTGTGTGGCTGATCGTTCGTTACCGCATCAGGCAGGTAAAGAAAATTCAGTATCTGCGCACGCGCATCGCCAGCGACCTGCACGATGATGTGGGCAGCTCGCTGGTACGCATAACAGTATTGGCCGATGCATTGAAACGCGATGGCGTAACCAATAATACGCAGGAACAACTGAGCACCATTTCGGGCATCAGCAGGGGAGCGGTATCTACCATGAAAGATGTGGTATGGAGCATCGATGCGCGCAACGATACCATGGGCGGCATGATACAATACATGCAGGAACACCTGCACAATATGCTGATGCCTGCGAATATTGATTTTGAATTAACGCACAGCGGTTTTAATGAGCACAACAAACTGGCGATGGACTTTCGCCAGAATGTATACCTCACCTTTAAGGAAGCGATCAACAATATAGTGAAACATGCAGGCGCTACGCTGGTACAGGTTGATCTGAAAAAAGAAAGCAACCTGTTTGTGATGCAGATAAAGGATGATGGAAAAGGCATCGCTGCCGGCAAAGCCACCAGCGGACAGGGGCTGCACAATATGCGGCTGCGTGCGCAGCGGCTGGGCGCCAGCATCGATATCGTATCGGTAAAAGGTGTTACGGTGCTGATGAAAGTACCTGTGTAAAATATAACCCTTACATGGGATAGGACAGCTGAACAGGGCTTTTTAACTTTAATGAGTTATGATTCGAATTGCATTAATAGAAGATGATGATTTGGTAAGAACGCATCTGGCCGCGTTTTTTTCGCGTTGCGAAGGATTGGCCTGCACCATTACCGCCAACTCGGTAGAGGATTTTTTTGAAAAGGTAGAAAACGCAGAAAACGCCGAAAAACCGGATATTATTCTTACCGATATCGGGCTGCCTGGTAAAACCGGCATTGAAGCCATACCGGAGATCAAAAAAATATTTCCTGATGTATCTGTCATCATTCTTTCTGTATATATCGACAGCGACCGGATATTCAAAGCACTGTGTGCAGGCGCCGTTGGATATCTTCAGAAAGATACGGCGCTTGAAGAAATACTGGAGTGCATACGCATCATCAGCAGAGGCGGATCGGTGATGTCGCCCATCATTGCCCGTAAAGTTGTGAATTATTTTGCGCCTAAAAGAACCTACAACGAACCTTTAACCGCGAAAGAGCAACAGGTGATCGCCGCCATGGTAGATGGATTGAGTTATAAAATGATCGCCGGCCGCCTGGGCATTACCCTCGAAACGGTTCGTCAGCATATCAAAAATATTTACCGCAAACTGCAGGTGAACAGTAAAAGCGAAGTGATCATCAAATCGCTGAAAGGGGAAATTTAAATATCGAATACTGAATGTCCAATGACAAATGCTGAAGTTGTTTCTACTTCAACATTCTACATTTAATATTCTACATTCGATATTTATTAAATGGCCGGGTCAAAATATCTCTTATAATTTTCAATTTTTTCCTGCAACCTGTTGGCGAGGTATTCATTTCCCTCTTTTAAATGGGCATGAATGATTTTAGCTTCCTGTACATAGCTTATTTTCTTATCATTGTTCCAATAATAAGGCGGTGCATATAAATTACAGATCCTGTCGGCCATTTTAACGGCCCATACTTCTTTTGGTTGTTGTTTAATGCGTTCCAGGCTATCGGTCATTTGCTGTTCTTTGGCAAGTTTTGTGTTTTTGGTCAATGCCATAACACCTGCAGTTACCTGCTCGCCAAATTCTTTTTTACATTCATCAATAGTAAAAGAGGTGTCTTCCAGTGTGTCGTGTAACAAAGCGCATTTTATAGCAAGATCGGCGTTAAAATCGTTTGTATGATTCGCTGCGTTGCTGGTTTCGAACACTACGCTGCCAATATGATTGATGTATTCGATTTTTTCGTTGGGGTGATGCCCGCCATAGGTTTGCCCGTTATGTAACCTCGAAACCTTTTGCCAAATGTCCTGTAAATTGTCGATAGATATGTTCTTCATAATTCGCCGGAATGAATATGGGTAAATGTACAATAAATCGCCCTCATTCACCCATCCAGCTTTTGTAAATAGCTGTCTGCAGCGCAGTGGGATTGGGTAATCGCGTAATGGCAAAACTGGTTGAGTCGATAGTTAGTCCTGCCATGGCAAAATACTTTGAGTAATTTACCGCTTTAACGGTAGATGCATAGTCAAATACTTCCTGCATCGAAGTGCCTGCTATCTTTTCGCATTCCTTTCTGAACTCTTTTTCGGTAAAACCTCTTTTTAGTGTTTGATAATATTTTTTGTACAGCTGCCGCATTACATCATCCAGCGATTTTGCATTTTTGGTCGCATGCCGGATGTTGAAGTCTAATAACAGTCCAAGTACAGGGCCTTTGTCGTAATAGGAAATCGTTTTGTTGGGGTCGTTTCCAAATGGACCGTCGTTCCAGGTATCATAGCTTGCCTGTGTGGCAGACTGGTACAAATGCCCCGAATGATTTTCATAAGCCTGTATATTCGATTGAAACGATTTCAATACATCTTCATCGGTGCAAAATCCGGCATGCCGTACGATCATATATTCGTAATACACCGTAAACCCTTCACTCACCCAAAGCATGTTTGTTTTATTTTCTTTGCTGTAATCGAAAGGCCCCAGTTCAATGGGGCGTATACGTTTCACATTATAGTGATGGAAGTATTCGTGGGCAATAAAGTTGTACAGCCGCCTGCGACCCTGGGGCGTATTTAGGCCTTCGCCACCGCTGAAACTTAAAGAAGATGAATTAAGATGTTCAATGCCACCCTGACCCGGACCAATGCCCAGGAACGTGTAATGTGTGTAAGGTATATCGCCGATAATGGCGCTGGCCGTTTCAACAATTTTTTTAAGATCGTTCATAAAGGCGGCGCGGTCGAAGTTACCGGGCTTATAACCGGTAAAATAATGCGGAATATTGTTTATGGTAAAAGAGGGTAATGATTCCAGCTCACCCATCAAAAAAGGACTATCGTACAACACATCAAAACCGGCAGCGATGAAGGTATTATTGCCGCCCGGTATAGAGTCGAGCCCGGTAGCAACGAGGCCCGGCCATTTGTGGTAAGGTTTCATTTGAATGATTACCGGTTGCTGCAATGCGCGGTCGGTATACAGGAACAGCGCCCCCGGTGTTATATAACCGAGAGTGGTATCGAGGTAAGCATTGGCGACGAATGTTGAGATTGCTTTCACATCGTATGTGATGGTTAAGGAAGTTGACGAACTGTTAAATACACGCCATATATTTTTAGAAGGTTTTTCCCATTTAACAGCGTTGCCCGCTGCATCAGCGACTGTAAAGTTTTCTACTGACCTGGCATAATCCATAAGCTGGTAATAACCGGGCGTCCAGGCGCATAGTTTAAAATCGGTTGTTGCAGTGGCTGGCGTGCACTTTAGTACTACATGATAATATTGCCTCGCAGCATCTTCCATCGAAACGGTATACTGCATGTTCACCGGTTGCGCCTGCGTAACAGAAAAGCAGAATAGTAATAGTGTACAGTATATATAAGATCGTAGGATTTTCATTTGCAGTGAGCTTGTCAATAAAAATATAACTCTTTTATAAAGGGAGCTCATGTTGGTTAATTTTGGTAAACGATCGGTTAGCCTGCTTTTATAATAGCGCAGTACATTATACTAATTTTAGAATCTGTTTTCTCTTTTTTACTCCTTAATAAACGGGCGCTTGCGCCCTAAGGTTTTCCGCCATGCGGAGCTAAGAGCATAAAAGAGCAAAAGAGAAAAAAGGAGATAGTTATTAATTTAATCTTGTCGCGACTTGTATAAACACCAAGCTTTTTAAAAACAAATCTCTTTTTTCCTCCTTTTCCTCCTATAACCTCTTAGCTAAAAAAGAGAATCGTCCCGCAAAGCGGGACTATAAAGAGTAAAAAAAGAATCAAACTGCTGCTGCATGCATGAACGTACAGGAATTTTTGCGTCGCCCCGAACGCGCGGGGTATACAGGACCATGATTATGGTCGTATATACGGTTAGTTTAATGAGTAATTCCCGGGCGCAATCGTTACCACCTTATCAGCCAACCCGCGAAACTATGCTGAGGGCTTACAAAAAAGCCGCGCTGCTCGATTCACAGGCAAGGAACAGCATTTTTAAATACAATATCAGGGCCCGCTGGCAACCCGATGAAAGCGGTTTCTGGTATAAGAACACGCTCCCCGGCAATACTTCAGAATACATTTATGTAAATGCGGTTACCGCCAAAAAGGAAAAAGCATTTGACCATGAAAAGATGGCCGCTGCGTTGAAGAAGCTGTCAGATACCATTACCGCATCAAAGTTGCCCATCGCCAATTTGCAGTTCGATAAAAAGCATAGCAATGTTTGGTTGCAGGTTGGCCGAAAATGGTATACATGCAATTTAAAAACATATGACTATGCGCCGACCGACTCACCATCTGTTATAAACGACGATGGCATTGTTACCGGTAAAATACAGAGTCGCTGGGAAAGGCAACATCCGGCCGATAGTTTATCGTCCGATAAACAATGGATCGCTTATATAAAGAACGGCAATGTGTTTGTGCAGCCCGCTTCCGGTGGCGCGGCCATTCAATACACCACCAACGGCGATACCACCAACTCCTACGGACAACTACAATGGTCGCCCGACAGCAAACACCTCGTGGTGTTTCACATTTTTCCCGTAACGGAGAAACCGGTTTATTATGTGCTTTCCTCAACAGATACCAGTTTCCGCGGCGTATTACAATCACAACCATATGCACAGCCCGGCGATGCCTTCACCGCTTATGAAATGTTTGTGATCAATCTGCCTGAAAAGAAACTCGTAAAAGTGAATACAGAGCTGTACGACTTTCTGGATTACCCCTGGATCCACTGGCGCAGTAACGAAAACAATTATTTCGTTTTTGAAAAAGCCGATCGCGGCCACCAGCGTTTTCGCATGATTGAGGTGAATACCGGCACAGGCGCTACCCGCAACCTGATCGACGAACAAACAAAAACATTCATTTACGAAAGCAGGATATTTACCTGGTACACTGCTACTACCAATGAAATAATCTGGAGCAGTGAAAAAGACGGATGGAATCATTTATACCTCGTAGATGCGGTGAAAGGCGGTGTAAAAAATCAAATCACCAACGGCAACTGGGTGGTGCGAAACGTTGACAGTATAGATGAAAAGAAACGAGAGATCTGGTTTCAGGCAAGCGGCATGAATGCCGGCGAAGATCCTTACAACATACATTATTACCGCATTGGTTTCGATGGTAAGAACCTGGTGTCGTTAACGGCTGCCAATGCAAGCCACCAATGTACTTTTTCGCCTGGCCGGGCATATTATATAGATAATTATTCCCGGCCCGATATGCCGGCTGTTACCGAGTTGCATCGCACATCAGATGGAAAGCTGATCGCAGCAATAGAACGGGCCGATATAACCGCTTATCAACAACTGGGCATACGCATGCCCGAAGTATTTGTGGCTAAGGGACGAGATGGCGTAACGGATATCTGGGGCATTGTATGCCGGCCGCCACAGTTCGACAGCACCAAAAAATATCCGGTGATTGAAAATATCTATGCTGGCCCGCAGGATGCGTTTGTTCCCAAACGATTTATGTTCTATGGCGAAATGCAAAGCATGGCGGCGCTTGGTTTCATTGTGGTGCAATGCGATGGCATGGGCACGGCCAACCGTTCCAAAGCATTTCATGATGTATGCTGGAAAAATCTCGCTGATGCAGGCTTGCCCGACAGGATCGCCTGGATAAAAGCGCTGGCGAAAAAATATCCTTATATTGATACCAGTAGAGTAGGGTTGTATGGCACGTCTGCAGGCGGACAAAATTCAACAGGCGCCTTATTGTTCCATCCTGAGTTTTACAAAGCGGCCGTATCGGCGGCAGGTTGTCACGATAATCGCATCGATAAACAATGGTGGAATGAACAGTGGATGGGTTATCCGGTTGGGCCGCATTACGCTGACCAAAGTAATATTACCAATGCTTCGAAGTTACAGGGTAAATTGCTGCTTATTGTAGGCGAGGCCGATACCAATGTACCGCCCGAAAGCACCCTGCGGCTGGCCGGCGCATTGATCAAAGCCGGTAAAATGTTCGATCTGCTGGTTGTGCCCGGCATGGGACATAGCGACGGCGGTCCGTACGGAAGATTAAAGAAGCGCGATTTTTTTGTTAAGCACCTGTTGGGTGTTGATCCGCCGGACCGGAACCAGAACGAGTTCTAAAGAAATATCGAATAACGAATGTCCAATGACAAATGTTGAAGTATTCCTATTTCAACATTCAACATTTAATATTCAATATTCGATATTTATAGCGCCTTTGTGCGAATTTTAATTCACTTATCAATTTAAAATTTATGAAGAAGCTGCTGTTATCTCTTTCACTTTTGGCATCCATAACAGCCGGTGCGCAAATAAAAGATTACCCTATACAACCGGTGCCTTTTACACATGTACATGTGAACGATCATTTCTGGAAACCCAAGATGGAAGTCAATGCCGGCATTACTATTCCCTACATTTTAAAAATGTGCAAAGAGCACGGGCGAATCGATAACTTTCTGGCAGCAGCAGGCAAACGCGAAAATAAAATATGTTCACAATTTCCGTTCGATGATACCGATGTATACAAATGGATCGAAGGCGCTTCCTATGCCCTGCAGGTAACACCTAACCCGCAGTTGGAAAAATACCTCGATTCCTTAATTGCAATCATCGGCGCAGCGCAGGAGCCAGATGGCTACCTGTATACCTTCAGAACCATGAAACCACAGGTGCCGCAGGAATGGGTGGGCACCAAACGTTGGGTGAATGATTCTATATTAAGTCACGAGCTGTACAATTCAGGTCATTTGTACGAAGCCGCCTATGCGCATTACAATGCAACCGGAAAAAAGAATCTGCTCAACATTGCCTTAAAGAATGCCGATTTGTTGTGTAAAGATTTTGGCTGGGGCAAACTGCAGATCTATCCCGGTCACCAGATCGTTGAAACCGGACTGGCAAAACTGTACCGCATCACCGGCAATAAAAAATATTTAGATCTTGCCAAATTCTTTTTAGATGTGCGTGGCCCCAATGGTGATGCCTACAATCAGGCCAATAAAAAAGTAGTTGATCAAACCGAAGCAGTAGGCCATGCCGTTAGGGCCGCCTATATGTACAGCGGTATGGCCGATGTGGCGGCGCTTACGGGCGATGCAGCCTATATAAAAGCAATAGATGCCATTTGGGAAGATGTGGCCACCAAAAAATTATACATTACCGGCGGTATCGGCGCCACCAATAACGGCGAAGCGTTTGGCGATGCCTATTATCTGCCTAACATGAGCGCCTATGCCGAAACCTGTGCCGGCATTGCCAATGTATACTGGAACAACCGCATGTTCCTGTTGCATGGCGATTCAAAATACATCGATGTGCTGGAACGCACCTTATACAATGGATTGTTGTCGGGTATGTCGCTCGATGGCACCCATTTCTTTTATCCCAATCCATTGGCCTCGGTAGGACAACACGACCGCAGCCCCTGGTTTTCCTGCGCCTGTTGCATTTCGAACATGACCCGGTTTTTACCTTCCGTTCCGGGATATGTGTATGCGCAGAATAAAAACGATTTGTATGTAAACCTGTTTATAAGCAATAGCAGCAGCATACAATTAACGGCAGGCAAAGTAAACATTACACAAACAACAAACTATCCCTGGAACGGAAAAATTGATATGCAGATCGATGCTGTCAAACCAACAGCATTTGCCCTGCATATACGCATTCCCGGTTGGGTGCAGGCGCAACCCGTGGCCGGTGATCTGTATACAAGCGATCAGCAAAAAACATCTATAATTATTAATGTAAATGGCAAACCGGTTGACTATAAAACAGAAAAAGGATATGCTGTGTTACCCCGCATCTGGAAGAAAGGCGATAAGATATCTTTCGAATTTCCCATGCAGCCGCAGCACATTTATGCCAACGAAAAAATAAAAGCTAACGAGGGCCGCTTCGCCATTCAATACGGACCGGTTGTGTATTGTTTGGAAGGTTGGGATAACAAAGACAGCGTGGTGCAGAATATAGTGGTTGATAAAGCAGCTCCCTTGCAGGTAAGTTATGCAGCCAACACGCTGAATGGCATCAATGTAATTACCATGGAAGGAGAGGGCACCAAACGCCAGCTGAACACCGATGCATTGATCACCTCAAAACAAAAAGTAACAGCCATTCCATATTATGCCTGGGACAACCGCGGCGCCGGCGAAATGGAAGTATGGGTTCCATATACAAAGGCCGCATCAAGGCCGCAACCTGCGCCTACTATTGCTTATACCAGCAAAGTAACAGCATCTATCAAAACCAGAAGCGTAAAAGCGGTGAACGACCAGTTTGAACCGGCCGATTCAAAAGATAATACGGTTCCCTATTTTCACTGGTGGCCGAAGAAAAATACCACCGAATGGGTAGAGTATGATTTTGATACCGCGCACACCGTTTCATCGTGCAAAGTGTATTGGTTCGATGATGGCCCCTGGGGCGGTTGCAGAATACCCGCTGCCTGGAAAATATATTATAAAAAAGACGGCGCCTGGGTGCCTGTAACTACTACATCGGCCTACGAAATTGCGAAAGACAAATACAACAGCGTAACTTTTGAGAAGGTAACTACCACTGCGTTGAAGCTCGAAGTGCAGTTGCCGGTTGATAATGCAACGGGGATACATGAGTGGATAGTAGAATAGTTGCCGGTTACCGGTTACCAGTTTCCGGGACCCGGTATCCGGTAACCGGTAACCGGTAACATAAGTAAAACTAACATGAGATTACAATTTAACCTTCTGCTGATATGTTTATTCGGGGTAGCTACTGCTAATAGCCAGTACAAAGCCAGCATTTCAATTGATGCTTCAAAAACAGGGGCAACCGTTTCACCGGCTTTGCATGGCGTTTTTTTTGAAGAGATCAGTCATGGTGGCGAAGGCGGTTTGTATGCCGAACTGATACAGAACCGTGGATTTGAAGAAAGCGTATTGCCGCATGGCACCACGCTGGTAGATGGTTTTATTGTACCCGATAAATCGCCCCATTACAATTTACCCAATAACCAGGTCAGCGACTGGAAGCTGGAATGGCCGCTGAAAAGCAAATGGCCCGCGTGGCATTTATTGAAAGAGGATGAAAGCATGTCGCTGGCATTAACTGATGAACATCCGTTAAACAAGGCAACGCCCCATTCGCTGCAGGTAACTATTAACAAGCCATCATCCAATGCATTGGTGAACGAAGGGTTCTGGGGTATCAATACTATTAAAGGAGAAGTCTATAATCTAAGCTTTTACATAAGGGCCGATAAACAATTTCAGGGACCTGTTGTAGCATCGCTGCAGGCCAGCAAAGGCACTGTACTGGCATCGCATACCTTCACCACCATTGTCAACAGCGAATGGAAAAAATATTCCTGTGCGCTGCAGCCAACACAAACCGATGGCAAGGCAAAATTGGTGTTGTCGTTCGGCGGCAAGGGAACCGTGTGGCTTGATTTTGTTTCTTTATTTCCTGTCAAAACATTTATGAACCGCAAGAACGGATTGCGTAATGATCTGGCGCAATATATCGCTGATCTGCATCCTGCTTTTGTACGCTGGCCGGGCGGTTGTTTTGTTGAAGGTATCAGTGTGGCCAATACGCCCGACTGGCAAACCAGTATCGGTCCGGTGGAGCAACGGGCGGCTACCTACAGTCCCTGGGGCTATTGGAGCAGCAATGGCTTTGGTTATCACGAATACCTGCAGTTTTGTGAAGATATCAAAGCCGATGCGTTGTATGTTTTTAACATCGGCGTATCGTGCGAATACCGCAGCGGCAATTATGTGCCCGACGATCAGGTTGATTCGGTGATTGGTCATGTGCTCGATGGCATTGAATATGCGGTTGGGCCGGTAACTTCAAAGTGGGGCAAGGTGCGGGCCGCCAACGGACATCCCAAACCATTTCCATTAAAGTATGTTGAAGTAGGCAATGAGCAGCATGGTCCGCGCTATGCAGCCCGGTACAATATCTTTTACAATGCCATTAAATCAAAATATCCGCAACTGAAGCTAATTGCCAGCATGGGCATTGGCGATGTGAACCGCCATACGCTCGACAGCATGAAAAAAGTTGATATTGCCGATGAACATGCCTACAAACCTGCCTTCTGGGCCATGCGCAATACCGATCATTTTGATAAATACAAACGCGGCAACTGGGATATGTATGTGGGCGAATATGCCACGAACAGTGGTGTAGGCGCCGGCAATATGACCGCCGCTTTATCTGATGCGGTGTATATCATGAGCATGGAACGCAACAGCGACCTCGTAACCATGAGCAGCTATGCGCCGCTTTTTGTAAATGTAAATGATATTGACTGGCCTGTGAACCTGATCAACTTCGATGCATCAAAAAGCTTTGCCCGGATATCCTACTATGCCATCAAAATGTTTGCTGAGAACAGGGCTTCTGTAAATCTGCACCTGTCCACTACGGTAACGCCGCCTGCTATTAAAAAGCCTTTATTTACCGGCAGCATCGGCCTGGCTACCTGGGATACACAAACGGAATATGCCGATATACAAATCATTCAAAACAATAAAACGGTTTATACAAGCGATTTTAAAAACAAGGCATCAGAGTGGCAGCTGCCAAGAGGTGAGTGGAAGGCTACCGACAGCAGTCTGGTACAAACCGCCATGGGCGAACAACGCCTGGCCTGGTTAAAAGACCACTCATTCGATATCTATACCCTGAAATTAAAAGCGAGAAGGGTAAGCGGTTACAATGCGTTTATTATTCCGTTTGCAGTAAAGAACGACAGTGTGCAACTGCGCGCCCATATCGGCAGCTGGCTGAACAGCCATTGTGTGTTTGAAAGCGTAAACGATGCCTTTGATGTAACCGGCATTACCAACCAGTTTAAACTGGATAAACCCATCGAAACCGGCCGCTGGTACGATATCACCATAGAAGTGGGTGTTGATAAAGTTGACTGCTATCTCGATGGTAAATTATTGATGACCTACACCGAACCGCCAAAATTCTTCGCCATTGCAGGTAAAGAGGCAACCACCGGCGATATCATTCTAAAAGTGGTCAATGCATCGGCAGATGCATGTACTACCCATATTTCGTTGGATAATATGCAAACCGTACAACCCGAAGCCACCCTCATTACCTTACAGGCGTCGGATGGCAATGCCGAAAATTCTCTCGAACATCCACAGCAATACATACCCGTTGTAAAAAAGATAGCCGGGATTACTTCGTCTTCCAATTTTAGTTTTCAACCCTATTCAATAAACGTAATTCGCATGCATTCGCGGTAGGGGCGCCAGCGCCCTGAAATGCAGTAGCGCTAAGAGCTTAAAAGAGAAAAAGAGATAAAAGAGAAGTTCGTTTTTATTTCAATAATTTTCGGCTTCCTGTATAAACACAGGGTTTTTACAAAAAAGCCACTCTTTTTTCTCTTTTTACTCCTATATCCTCTTAGCTAAAAAAAGAGACGCGCGAAGCGCGCTCGTTGAAAAGCACAACATGCTAAAATTCGTAAACAGGTAAGCAATACCCGTTTGTTGCTTTCAAATAAACATAGGTAAATTTAATTGTAAATATCACACATATAAATTTATTGCTATTGTAAGTTTCGTGTGATAGTAAACGATTGGCCATTTAACCAAAACCAAACTATTCTGCTATGACACAATCCGCAAGGCGGCTTCTGCTGTTTGTCTGGGCATTTCTGTGGCTGTTGCCGCACCTGTATGCACAAAATGCCCAAATCGTAAAGGGCATTATTAAAGACGAAAAAGGAAACCCGGTTATCGGCGCATCTATAACCGAAAAAGGTCAGCCCGATAACGGCACTTCTTCCGCGAACGATGGCAGTTTTACTTTAACATTGAAGGGCACTTCACAAAAACTCATCATTACCTTTATCGGTTATGCCAGGCAGGAAATAAAAGCAGGCGAAGGCATGCTGACGATCAAACTAACGCCCGACGATAAATCGATGTCGGATGTGGTGGTGATCGGCTACCAGAGCCAGAAACGACGAAATGTAACAGCCGCCATTTCTACGGTCGAAGGAAAAGATATTGCCAATATTCCCCAGAGTAGCTTCGATCAAACCCTGCAGGGACGCCTGGCGGGTGTAAGCGTATTATCAAGCACCGGCGAGCTGGGAGCAAAACCCAGTATTGTAATACGTGGCGCCACGAATATCGATTACAGCAATGCCAATGGCGGCAATACCGGTCCGCTATATGTGATCGACGGCGTTATATACGATGTGAATGCCATTGGCAGCTCGTACAGCAATTCGAATCCGCTGAGTTTGATCAATCCCAATGATATTGAATCGATCGATGTACTGAAAGATGCTTCTGCTTCGGCCATCTATGGCGCACGTGCGGGCAACGGGGTGATCATCGTTAAAACAAAAAGCGCCAAAACGGGCCGGCCGCAGATCACCGGTTCTGCATATGCCGGTATAACCACCCGGCCTGCTTTCAGGGATGTATACATCGGCAATGCCGAAAGGGCGTTAAAGCTCGATCTGTTAAATGCACAATTGCCTTATACCAATATTCAGCAGGGACAAGTGCCGGTACAGTTAACCGATAGTTTGAATCCTGCCTTTAATAACAGCGTCGATTGGCAGGGACTGATCGTTCGCAATAATGCCGTTGTTCACAGCCAGGATGTTGCTATTGCCGGTTATTTTTCCAGCAACAATACTTATCGTTTATCATTCAATCATTACAGTGAGCAGGGCGTTATCAACGGTTTTTCGCTCGACAGGCTGGCGCCGCACCTGAATGTGAAGATCCGTCCGGTGAAAGGGTTGGGTATATCAACAGATATTATGATCAGTTCAGAAAAACGAAAACATGGAGTAGGAGGGTCAACAGGCGCTTTGTTCAATTCATGGAACTTCCCTTCGTCGTTTGTGCAATTAACGCCTGAACAAAAAGCTGTTTTTGAAGGAAGCAAAAGTTATTACGACGATAATCACATTTTTACTATTGTTGGATCGGTATACCTTACTGATACCCTTTTGCGTAATCTGGTGGTGAACAGCAACTTTTCGGCTTACAACTACAATGATAAATATGCCTGGTTTTCACCGGTTGAATTAAACGGTTTGCAAAATACAGCCAACGATGTGAATGCAACCAATCCCTCCTGGTCGTTCGAAAATTATCTAACCTACGAAAACAGGTTCAAAAAGCACCATATTGCGGTAGCAGCGGGTACTTCTTCATACAGCAACAAACAATCATTTACGAATGCGTATGCCAAGGGCATCAATGTTACCGGCATCACCACATTGCAAACGGTTCCTCCGGGCGCCAACCTATATGTGTCAACCAGTTTTGAACGCAAAACAACGGTGTCGTATTATGGCCGGCTGCTGTACGATTACGATGGAAAATATTTATTGACAGCTTCGTTACGACGGGATGCCAGCAGCATTTACAGTTCTTCATACCGGTGGGGTACCTTCCCGTCGTTTTCAGCGGGTTGGATAGCTTCTGACGAAAACTTCTTTGAACCGCTAAAAGGTGTGGTCAATCTTTTTAAAGTAAGGGCAAGCTGGGGTGTTACCGGTAACGATCCCGGCAGCTGGTATGCCAAATACCAAACCTTATACAACGATGCCAGTTATTTGTTAAGCACTACCGGAACTTTAGACAGCTATGGGGCTAACGTATACCTGACCGGTACGCCATCAACCTATAACGGCACTTCTGTTATTTCGCCTTTTCCGTATGGCAGCGGCATTTACAATTATGGCGTAAGCTCAAGCAACAGCGTACGATGGGAAAGATACCCCCAGCTTGATATCGGTGCAGATATTGAACTGTTCAACGGGCGTATAGGTATGGTGGTTGATGCGTACCAGAAAGATGCCAATGATAAATATTTCTACAATATACCGGCGCAGGTTTCTACAGGCTATGCCTATTATTCGGGTAACTATGTAAATGTAAGGAACCGCGGACTCGAAATAGCGATCAATTCAAGGAACCTGTCGCCTAAGTCGAAGTTTCAATGGAATACCAACTTCAATATTTCATTCAACGATAACTTTGTAACCAAACTGCCCAATGGCAACAGGGATTTCATATTTGGTCCGTCGTGGTTTCAGCAAACGCTTACTTATGGCCAGCCCTTATTCAATTTCAAGGTGTACCAGATAGACGGTGTATATGCCACCGATGCTGAAGTGCCGGTTGATCCCATTACGGGTAAAAAGCAAACCTTTCAGGGAGTGACTTTAGGGGCAGGCGATCCGAAATACATCGATAACAATGGCGATTACAATATCAATTTCGACGACAAGGTCATTGCCGGCAACCCGATGCCCAAAGTAACCGGCGGTTTTGGCAATACGTTTTCTTACAAAGGGTTTAGTTTGAACGTTTTTTGTTCATTCGTTACAGGCAGAAAGATCTTCAATGGTTATTTGTCGGATTATTTAAACGGCAGCAGAGCGTACCAGGGGTGGGGAAGTGTTTCGGGCCCTGCCGCCATTACCAACCTGCTCGATCAGTTTTGGGTGAGCCCTGGCGACCGAACAAAATTTCCACGTCTTGTATATCCCAACGGTACGCAGCAGGACCCGTGGAATATTGCCAGTTCTTACTTTGTTGAGAACGGAAGTTTTTTGAAAGTAAGGAACATTACACTGAGCTATAATTTTCCCGCCCAGTGGCTACGGCCTATAGGTCTTAAGCGATTGAACATATATGGCATGGCCGACAATGTGCACACCTGGAAGAAGAGTAAGATAATACCCGATCCCGAGCTGGTAGATCCTACCACCGGTTCGGCCAACGTCGTGTATCCAACTGCGTTGAAATTTACACTGGGTGTAAATTTTGAATTCTGATGAAACCATTTCTTCCTGCATCAAAACAACTACAATGAAAACCAAACATATTACACTGCTTGCAACCGCAGTCATAATAACTTTTTCATCGTGCAAAAAATTTCTGGATCAAAACCCGTATAGTCAGGCAACCGATCAAACCACCTGGAAAACCGAAGCGGATGCCAATGCATCGGTAGCCGCCTGCTATTCGCTGATCCGTTCGGCCTTCAATGCGGCCATTACTTATTATACGTATGGCGATCTCGTTGCAGATGAGTTTACCGCCATTCCGGGTGGTGATGGCGCCTATACTGATGTATTGAATATTAACTGGGGCATAGGCATACCGGCTGCCAACACCTATGATCCACGGTTAAAGCTCAGGTTGTATACAAACTTTTATGCGGCCATTGCGCAAAGCAACCGCTGCCTGTATTTTATAAACAATATGCCGGTAAGCGTATTCGCCGGTAGTACCGATGCCGCGAAACAGGCTACCCGCAACAAATACCTTGGCGAAGCTTATTTTACCCGCGCTTTCACTTACTTCTATATAGCACGCGTATGGGGCGATGTGCCGCTGGTGACCACGTATAACTCAGATGCCTCAACGGCTGCACAGTTGGCGCGATCACCGCAGGCCGACGTACTGAAACAGGCCATAGCAGATGCAAACCAGGCGATCGCGTATCTCGACTGGAAAGACAATGCATCGGCCGACAGAGTGGTGCGGGGCGACAAAGGCGCAACGTATGCCTTGCTGGCGCATATATATGCCTGGATGGGCGATTATGATAATTGCAATAAGGCCTGCGACGAAGTTATTAATAAGGGCCACTATGATAAGACCGGATACATGAATATATTCAAAGGCCAGTCGTCGGAAGGCATCTTTGAAATTGCACAAAATGCGTCGACCGAAAGCAACAATGCCAAAGATGTGTATACCATTACAGGTGTAACGCTGATGCCTCCGTATATCAGCAATAATGCCACACAACCTGCCTGGCTGTTAAACACGAGCCTTATCGATTCCCTTTATAAGGATACGAACGATGTAAGGTTAAAAGCTTTCGTATCGGTGAACAGCGGCAGTACTACGGTGTACGAATGCATCAAATATGCCAACATTCAAAACGTAAACAACAACACGAACTACCAGATAGCACTGAACAACATCATTGTTTTTCGTTTGAGCGATATTAAGTTGCTGAAAGCCGAAGCGCTGGCGGCAAAACCGGCGCCCGACGAAGCAGGCGCGCTGGCCATAGTAAATGATTTGCGGGGCGACAGAGGCATTACAGTCCCCATTACCGGTGTTTCGGGTAATGACCTGTTGTATACCATCAGCGATGAACGCGGCAGGGAATTGTTCCTTGAAGGCCATCGAACCTTTGATCTGATAAGAACAGAAAGACTTACCGGTAAGCAACAGTTGCCTAATATAACACATGCTGAGTTTGTGGGCGGCAAGTACTACTGGCCGGTAGATCCAACGCTTTTTTTGACGAATGCTAATTTGAAGCAAACTACATTCTGGGTTGGGAAAGTTAAGTAAAGAACAAGTTACAAGTTACAGGTTACAGGTTTCAGGTTACAAGGTAACTGGGTGTAAAATCTTAATAAGATTAAAAACAGTACAATGAAAAATAAAAACAACTATATAATAATAAGTCTGCTGCTGTTGATGGGTTTTGCAGCGTGCAAAAAAGACAACTATCTGACTGATGGCGGGCTGGCGCAGGAGAAAACGCCGTATTCTACTTACGATTATTTAAAGAGCCATAAGTACGCGTATTTCGATACGGTGATCCTAATGATCGATCATTATAATTTAAAGGATACCGTAAATAAAGCAGGCACTTTTTTCGCGTTTACCGATTTTTCGGTGAATACGTTGATGAGCACCCTGCAGGTATCCTCGCTTGATAGTCTCTATACAAAGGTTACTTCGAAATTATTTACACAGTACATGTTTGCCGATAGCAGTCTGACCCTAGCCAACGCAACTACTGCTTCAATTGCGCATGCCAACTGGGCCAACAGCGGAGCGGCTTTATCGGCCATTAAAAAAACAGAAGGCAGCTATGGCGTGTACCTGGCGAATCTTGCGCCGAACTACAGTTATTATACGCTGCAATATGTAAAAGTAAACGGCGTGATCGACGGCTCGCAAAATGCGCCGCCCGGCGATACGGCCGATCTGGCCATTCCCTGTCAAACTACGGGTATTAAAACGAGTTCGGGAACTACGTTGCATGTGCTGGCGAATACTGCGCCGCTGAATAAGCTTTGAGGGATTTGTACTCTCTTTTAAACGCCCTTCGGGCGTTCCTCTTTTTTAAGCTAAGAGCAATAGGAGTAAAAAGAGGAAAAAAGAGAAGGTTTATAGATTATCAAAATTTTGTGAAATATTAATAGCTCTTTTTTCTCTTTTATACTCTTAGCGTCCTGAGCGGAGCCGAAGGGCTGCATTCAGGGGCGCTTGCGCCCAAAAGAGAATAAAGAGAAGGCTATTTAAAAAATTAAACAACATGCGTATAAATAAATATTCTGTATTGCTACTGGCATCAATAGCCGTATGCAGTATTTTTTACGGATGCAAAAAGCAGGAGGTAGGTTTTCTCAGCGATAATTTGTATTACCTCGAAAATCCTTTTACGGTGCAGCAGGGTATTACTATCACGTCGTCGAGCATGGTGGCAGATGGTTCATCATTACCACTGCAAACAACCTTACTGGCCATCAGAAATAAAACAACAGGCAAGCGGGTCGACAGTATGTTCCTGAAACCGCAAACCATTACCGTGTATACAGGAACGGTTACTTATATGGATACAACCGAAGCCCTGTTGCGCTCCAAGATAAAAGACAGTGTGGTGGCTCCTTTCAGCATAAATAGTCTGGGTGGCCGTTTGCAGTTTACGCAAAGCTCAAAGTATGTTGATCCGGGTGTTTATACCATAGATGTAAGCGCCACCAATGTACGGGGCACCAAATTGCTGAACGATATCTGCGATATTGTTGTTACGCCTATATCATCTATCGATACCATTCTGTTTAAATCATGGTCAACCTCTGATGCCGCCGGTAATTTTTACGGCGTGCCCGATCCGCTGAATATAACTATCACTCATAATGAGGCCGGACCGGCGAAAATAGTATTTAAATTTTTAGATAAGAACGGAACGCCGTTTAGTCCGGCTAACGGCGAAGTGGTACCTCGTGTTGGACGGCCTTCCTTTAAAGACTGGAATCCGTTTTATCCGCCGGTTGCAACCGACACCTCGCTTGAGTTTAAGTACCTCGCCGGTATTCCCAGAATACCTGCTTATTCGAATACAGTTATCGCCAACGGCACATCCTGGACCGATGGGATCACCTATTACCAGGTGCCGGCAAAATATACCGATATTAACCTGAATGTAAATTCCATATTAACAGCGCAGTTCTATGTTACCAAAGGAACGTATATCATAACTTATTACTTAAGCAACGTAGTTCGGAAATAGGGGAGGTGCCATTCGGCACCAAATGTTGGTAGAATGGGTGTGCGTGTTGAGGCCGTCCCGTAGGGACGAAATAAGGAGTGCTATATGGGAGTTTTTGATTGTGTTTGAGGTATATTTGTCATCAATGTCATGGCTACGATGTCGTGTCCCTACGAGACGATATAAAAACATCCCATATATTTTACCGATATTCTGTGCCTGACGGCACTGTTGAGCAAACTGCTTCTTAACAAAACGACAAAAACAAGCCATATGCAGGACATCATCAAAAAGTTCAAATTTAAAGACAGCGGCGTGGTTATTAACGCGCCGGCTGCTTTGGAAAAAGAATTTGTGAAGATGGGTTTCAAAACCGCATTCGATAAAAAGGCCAAAAGCGCCAATACGCTGGTGTTTATCAATAACAACAAGGAGTACCTCGACTTCCTGCAAAAACAATTGAAGAATGTTGAACCCGACAGTGTGCTGTGGTTTGCTTATCCGAAGGGCACGTCAAAAATAAAAACCGATATCAACCGTGACACCATTCGTGTAACCGGTGAAGAATTTAATATCACCACAGTAACGGCGATTTCAATCGACGATACGTGGAGCGCTTTGCGGTTCAGGCCGGTTGATAGGGTGGGGAAGTGATATCTCGTAAGGGCGCCAGGGCGCGTAAAAGGATCATTTGTATTTGGGGTATTATCCGTCACTAATATTGAATAGCGAATATTGAATGTAGAATGTTGAAGTAAAAAAACATTCACTTTGTTTTACTTCGATATTCGACATTTATCATTTAATATTCATTATTGGCCTCATTTCCCCTTCTCAAAATTTCTTTGTATCCAGGCTACCGCTTTTTTCACATAATACTCCTTATCGTTTTGCAGCGTTTTTACCAGTTGTTTGATCTCCGTATGCTGGTCGCTGTGACGCGTGTACCATTCTACCATTACCAGCGATAGTCTTCGTTGCCAGGGATCTTTTGACCGGCTAAATTCATGGGCAATAGCAAATATTTCATCCCGGTGTGTTTTTACAATGCCCCGAAAAAACTGCATGCCAAGTCCGTCGCATACGGCCCAGTTGTCGATGCTTTGGGCAAATTGTTTAAACAGTTTTATGGTTAATGCAGGGTCGGTTTTGCCTGTTTTCTCAACGATCTTTATAGCTATTATTTTTTCTTCCAGCGCACCGGAGTCCCATAGTGCTGCGGCCAGATCAAATGAATAACTTTTATACTGCTTTGCCAGTGCATTTAGTTCAGGCGTTTTTACACCGTATATCTTTTGACGGCCGGGCACCATCTTTTCAAAAAAAGCGATGTTGTTTTTATCTCCTTTTTGAGTGAGCGTTTTTTGTATTTCTGTTAGCTGTTGCGACATACTATTTCAAAATACTGTTTCTGATTGTTGCTTTTTTGCCCTGGCGGCTATGGGGCATTTGATAAAGGTAGTAAAACGAGAATGTCATTTAGTTAGGGATTTTTTTATTTCTCGCAAAGGCACAAAGGCGCAATAAATTCACTTTTCTGCCTTTAAGCACGCCTATCTTCTGCTAACTACCTATTCAGGCAAAAAAAATTAAGGACGCGAAGAAGTCGCTTCGCGCCTTTGCGAGACATTCTTTACTAAACGACATTGACACGCAGGTAGCAAAACAAAATTAGCTGATGCCAAATGTAAAAAAACAGCAACTTTGCGGCGACCCACCCCTTCGGCACTCCTCCCCCCACCGGGGGAGGTCGGGAGGGGGGGCTTCAAACCTTCTCCTTTTTACAGTATATAGTATACAAGACCTAAACAGCACACACTATGATCAATTCCCGCAAAGGCAACAGTCCCTTATTGGTAGCGGCCCTGATAGTATTGTTCATTGTTTCCTGCCGGTCGGTTCAGCAGGCATCACTTAACGACCAGCCCGATTTTGTTCAGTATGTAAATCCCTATATCGGCACCGAAGGACATGGACACGTGTTTCTCGGAGCCAACATTCCGTTTGGCGCTGTGCAGCTCGGTCCATCGAATATCATGCAAACCTGGGATAAATTCAACGGGTGGGACTGGTGCAGCGGCTACAACTATATCAGCAAAGAAATACTCGGATTTACCCATACGCACCTCAGCGGTACCGGTATCGGCGATCTGAACGATATATTGGTTTGTCCGGCTAATGGTGTTTTGCAAACAAACCCTATGCCCTTCAATAAACCCGACAGCGGCTATGGTTCTTATTATACGCACGATAATGAAATAGCAAAGCCCGGCTATTATAAAGTATACCTCGATAAATACAAAGTACAGGCCGAGCTTACGGCCTCGGAAAGAGTAGGCTTTCATCAGTACAAATACGAAAAAAGCGACAGCGCGCATTTGCTGGTCGACCTGAGTTTCGGCATGGGTTGGGATGCGCCGGTTGCCACATATATAAAAAAAGTAAACGACACCCTGTTCACCGGTTATCGCTTTAGTACCGGATGGGCGGTAGACCAGCGTGTTTATTTTGCCATGGTGTTATCGAAGCCTGTTACCTCGTATAAATTGTTTGATTCAACAGCACAGCAAACAGGCAGTGAAGCCAAAGGCAAAAAAGTAAAGGCTGCATTGTATATAGATGTAACCAAAGATTCGACCCTGAAAGTAAAAGTGGGGTTGTCGCCCGTAAGTGCCGAAAATGCGTTGGCCAACATCAATGCCGAAATACCACACTGGGATTTTAACAAAACCGTTACCGAAGCCACCGGCAAATGGAATGCAGCCCTGGGTAAAATTGCCGTTGATGCCGATGCCGACACCCGTACCGTGTTTTACACATCGCTGTATCACACCATGATGTTTCCCTCGCTGTTCAACGATCACAACGGCGATTACCTGGGCACCGATAAAAAAGTATATACGGCGCCAGGATTTAACAACTATACTATTTTCTCCTTGTGGGATACCTATCGCGGCATACAACCCTTAATGACCATCATCGAGCCCAACAGGGTGAATGATTTTATTAAATCGTTCCTGGCCATTTATAAGCAACAGGGTAAGCTGCCCGTATGGCCGTTGCAGGGCAATGAAACCGATTGTATGATCGGGTATCCGGCTGTGCCCATTATTGCCGATGCATACCTGAAAGGCTATCGCAATTATGATGTAAACCTCGCTTATGAAGCGGTAAAGCATTCGGCCATGCGCGATACCGATGGCGTACAGTTCATACAAAACATGAAATACATACCGGCCGACAGCGTTCCCGAATCGGTAGCCAAAGCCATGGAATATGCCATCAGCGACTGGTGCATAGCGCAAATGGCAAAAGACATGAACAAAAAAGACGACTACGATTATTTTTCCAAACGCGCCAAAGCCTATGCAAATTATTTTGATGCATCTACAAAGCATATGCGAGGAAGAATGGCCAATGGTGGCTGGCGCACGCCCTTCAACCCTTTCAATGCCGTGCACCGCGAAAACGATTACTGCGAAGGCAATAGCTGGCAATACACCTGGCTGGTGCCGCAGGATGTGGAAGGATTGATTGCGTTGATGGGCGGCGACAAACCCTTTCTGCAAAAGCTCGATTCGTTGTTCACGGTTCCATCTGCGCTCGATGCCAAAACATCTCCCGACATTTCCGGTATGATCGGACAATACGCGCAGGGCAACGAACCCAATCATCATATTCCTTATTTATATGCCTATGCCGGCGAGCAATGGAAAACCGCCGGGTTGATACGCCAGATTGCCGATACCTTTTTCACCAATAAGCCCAACGGATTATGTGGTAATGAAGATGCGGGGGAGATGAGTGCCTGGTATGTGTTTTCGGCCATGGGCTTTTATCCCGTTAATCCCGCCAATGGCGCCTTTGTATTCGGTTCACCGTTGATAAAAAAGGCCACCATCAAATTACCCGGCGATAAACAATTCACCATAACTGCGAACAATCAATCGAAACAAAACAAATACATTCAAAAAGCAGAGTTGAACGGACAGCCGTATACGCGTTCGTATATTCGCTATGAAGATATTATGAAAGGAGGGGAGCTGGTGCTTTACATGGGGGCAGAGCCTTCAACCCAATTTGGTGTGAAGCCTGAAGACAGGCCGAAAAGTAGTAAGTAATAAGTTGTAAGTAATACGTAAAATATTTCGAGCCTGTGGCCACAGGACAATTTACAGAGATCTGTCCCTTTTTATGACCCGCGCCTCTGCGCTGTTATCGCCATATCATATGTTACGATAGTGACGTGGTTATGGGGGGCAAAAACTTTGGCTAAATATAGATTTACGTGATGGCCATAGCCCCCGGACGAAACCAGGGGCTTGTTGTGGCTGTTTAGCATCCGACCTATATGTATGTACCTGTTATTCCTGTTTTATAATGGTAATCACTTTTTTATTGCTACCGTTCCATTCTGCTACGAGGTGATACACACCATTCGCAACAAACTGAGTTAATTTGTTACTATTGTTTTTTTATATTTTCCTGCAGTGCAGGTATTGGTTGCTGTTGCACACCCTGATCACTGGCCAGGGTTGCTTTTTTTATTGAGGTGGCTGTTTTCGTATTCATTTGATTTGCCGGGGCGGCAGCATTTGTTGTTTGCGCAAGCGGCATACCTTGTGCTATAACTGCCATGAATTTTTTTGCAGCGCCTGCATTGTTGTTATTGACAGCTACCAATGGCTTCGTTACCGGTGCATACAATACGCCGGGTTGCCGGTTATTTGTTAACTGGGCGGCGATGCTTTCGCTCGTTTTGAAATGCTGCGCCTTTACCGGTAACCAGGCTGAAAGGCAAACAGAAAAACTTACCATCATTTTAACAGGGATCATACAAGTTGCTTTAAAATTTATTTAATGCTCACCAGCACATTTATTTTTCCAATATTGGGTTCATTAAAATCCTGCAGGGCTTTGCCAAGTACTTGGCCTGTTTTTGCTTTGTTTATATCGGCCTTCATGGCCACACCGGCAAGGGAAGACGTAACCAGCATATCGCCTCTTTTTATACATCCTCCTTCGAGGCACACTTTGGTGGGAATTACACCAACAACCCCCATCGGTAATTTGTTATTGATATTTGCATCAATATGCTCTTCTGTTAGTAACAGGCCCGGCTTTGTAGCATACACGCCGGCCACCAGGGAAGAGTAAGGTTGATTTGATTTTTCAACGGTTCTGTCTTGCGAGGTAGCAATGATGAGTACATCACCAGGTTCGTAATTTTTTATTATACCGGTTACTTCAAATGCTTCGGCCATGTCGGCGCCGCTTGACTGAAAGCCGCCGTCGGCAAATACTTTACCGGTAGCATCAATACGGGCTTTATTAGCCGTGGCGGGATCGCCTTGCTTGAAAACGGCGAGGTTACCCGTGCTGTGTGTTTCAACCACAAAAACCGTATTGGTATTGCTATTATTGTAATTTACCAGCCTGGCAGCCCGCCCGGTACCAAAAGAGGGTACCCATCCATACAATGCATAGCCCGAGCCATCTATCGAAGATTCAACCCCATTACCTGTATTGGATGCATTAGCGGTAATGCCATTTCCATTTCCGTTAGCAATGGCAACAAGCGCCGAACCATTACCCGAAGCGTTGGATGCATAAAACAAACCGCCATAACCACCGGTTCCCGATGATAGTCCATACACAGCTGCCGTACCAAAGTTGGCAAACTGTGAGTTTACTTCTCCTTTTACAGCAGGCGATGTACCATTTGTATTGTTTACATAAAAATTACCGGCAATACCATTGCCTATTGTTGTAGCGGTCAATACATCGGTGGTATTGGCGGTATTAAAATTGTTTAATCGTGCAGCGCGGCCTGTGCCAAAGCCTGGGACCCATGCATACAGGGCGTTTCCCGAACCATCTATATTGGCCTCTACTGCATTTCCGTTCTTGCCCGCATTAGCGGTAATGGCATTGCCATTGCCATCGGTAAGGGCTACCAGGGCAGTGCCGTTGCCTGATGTATTGGATGCATGGAACAAACCTGCAAATCCACCGGTGCCTGATGATACACCAAAAACACCTGCTGCTCCAAAGTTGCCAAATATCGTTTTTACTTCACCCCGTACTGCGGCGGCCACACTATTGGTGCTGTTTACCAAAAAACTGGCGGCATTACCTTTTGTATTATCAGCAGGGTTGCCATTGCCGTTGCTTTCTACTTCAAACGCATTTGCTGACGTGTTGTTTGTATTCAGATTTTCGAAGCGGCCGGCTCTTCCGGTGCTGCTGGTGAATCCTACCTGCCCGTAAACCCCAATAGCACTACCGGCTGTATTGGTCGAAATAAATCCTCTCACACCATATCCCCCGCCATCGTTTCGGCCTACAACAGCGCCGGCAATATCACTGATGGTTCTTCCCGTTACGGCTTCTCCGCCATTAACATTATCAGCCAATAATCCCGCGCCACTTGTTGCACCGGTTGATCCATAAACGCCTGTATTACCGGCTCCATAGCCCGATAAAGCCACACCGGTTCCACTATTTTGCAGGGCAAACAAGGTAGCAGCAGCGTTCACCGTATTGGCATAAGGCAGCGTAAATGCGCCGGTGGTATCCAGCATCTGCATCCACCCGGTGCCGGTTTTGTAATACCAGAAACTTTTGGTGTCGGTATCATACACCCATAAACCATCTGCCGGAGACGCAATGGCGGTGCGCTGAAGCGTGGTTAAGCGCGGCGCCAGCAACCCTTTGCTGGTAGAGCTTACATCGAGCATGGCCGATGCATGCGGTGTAGCGCCTGTTGTATTGATGCTTACGCCCTGCTGTGCATGCGCGTGTGTTATGATGAACAGAAAAAATAGTGTATAAAAAGCAATTGCCGGCTTGTAAACAAAAAAGGTCATGGGGCGCTACATTTTGAAGGTTGTTGATTTGGTGATGTCTGAACCAGGTTTGTAATCGATGTACCGGATTTTTCGTCCCGCCAGGATATTGATAACTCTTGTAATTAGATCGTGCACATCCGTTAATCGTTCAAAACACCGGTTCAGCCATTTTGTACCGCTAAACTACTCGTCCACCGCATGTCTGTCAAGGCGCCTTTCGCAAGGGGTGGTTGTTATTATGTATCTGGTGGTGCAGCCGGTTATGCAGCTACTATTACCCCAAAAAAGTGTTGTTTTCACCATTTATCAGCAATAAGTCGCCAATTACGCAATAACACCGGTGAATTATGCAATGCACACCGTTCCGGTGCATGGTTGCAGCCTGTTTTCCCTGTTATTTTAGTATTTTGCCAGTTCCGAAACTGAATCATTCACACTGAGAAAATTTTGTACATACCTGCTTTGTAACCTGTTGTTTTGCCTTTTGGGCAAGATTGTAATAGCACAGCCCTTTCCCGAATTGCCTTTTCGCCACATTACTGTTCAAAACGGGTTAAGCAATAACATCGTAACCTGCATTGCCAAAGACAAACAGGGTTTTATTTGGATAGGCACCGCAAACGGATTGAACCGGTACGACGGCTACCGGATGAAACCCTATTTTCACAGCGATGCCGACAGTAATTCGTTAGGCGATAATGCCGTGCAGCGGTTATTTTTCGATAGCCGGGGACGCCTATGGATCACCACAGGAGGAGGCGTAAGCTGCTTTTATGGGGCTGCAAACCGCTTTATCAATTATTCGGTAAAAGCAACAACGGGCAGGCAATTAAAAACCAATGATGGTTCATTTGTAATGGAAGATGGAGATGGCCGCATTTTCCTGTGCCGCCAGAAGAATGTGATATTCAGGGTGCGGGATGATATGAGCCTGGAACCCATAAAAATAGCCGTGCCTCCGATTGCATTTGCCAACATAATCAAAGAAGGATATGATGGCATGAAGAAAGACAGTAAAGGCAATGAGTGGGCCATGACTGTTCACAGCATTTATTTATTAAATCATCAAACCAAACAACCGCAGCAAACATTTACGTTCGATAAAGAGCTGGGCAATGCTATATTGGGAGGCATGGCCGACGATGGAGCCGGCAACTACTGGCTGAGTACCTGGGCCAGCGGGTTGTGGCGCTTCAATCCGTGCAACCGCACCCTGGTGCAGGCAAGCGCTATACCAACCACTGATGTAGCTATATGGCATTATAATAACAATGATTGGGTGGTAGCAATAGGATTGTATGCGGGGCTGCAACTGGTAAATGCCCGCACCGGTGCTGTAAAAAAAATCGATGAAAATTCAGGCGACCCCTTTTCCATTAAAGGCAAGTCGTTTAATTACGTATTCACCGATGCGCAAAATAATTTATGGATCGGTACCGATGCAGGCGTTAATTATATAGAAACGAGCAAGACAATTTTTGATGTATACCCTGTTACCGACCCCGGCACCGGTAATTATGACCGGGAAAGATCAGAAATACCGTATAGTTTTTTTGAAGACAGTAATGAAACCTGGCTCACTAAAAGATACAAATCAACCTTTGTGTATGATCAGGATATGCACATAAAAAAGTTTTACAGCAGTTTGTATCCCCTTTCTTCTACGGTAAACCGGTGGCGCATGCAGGCCTATTATTTTTTTAAACGGCAGCAGGAGCTATTCATTAGCACCGACAGCGGGCTGGTGGTATACAACGAGGCAAATGCCACCACACAATTGTATATACCTGAAGTTGGAAACGGCGTGGATGCCGATCTTCGAACCATTGTTCCGTTGAACGAAAACGAAATAATGATCAGGGCGTTCAGTAACGGCGTATATATATTCAATACCAGCTTGAAAAAATTTACAGCACATTTCTTCAATAACGACCCTGCTGCGACCGGTTTGCCTGAACACCTGAATTATCTTTTTAAAACATCCAGGCAACAGATCTTTCTGGCAGCCGATGAGGGCAGAAGCCTGTTGAAATATATACCCGGTAACAGAACGTTTGTTCCTGTGCTGCCATTGAACGAACAACAATATAACATACAGGCCAACAGGTTCTATGGTATGGATGAAGACAGCTTGGGCAGGTTGTGGATCACCAGCGGCAATGGCATTTTTATATACAACCCCCAAACAAATGCCATTGAAGCGCATTATACCGCCAACGGAAAAATGGGCACTACATTCAGGTTGTGTTTTGATCGCTACCAAAACGTTTGGACCAGTGGCAATTCGGGCATCTGGTGCTTTGTGGTTTCAAAAAACAAATGGATTAATTTCAACGAACAGGATGGTTTGCCCGGCAACGATTATGAAGGCATTATTGCCCGCAAAAATAATGGCGACATACTGGCCGGGTTGCAGGGTGCTGTTGCTATATTTCACCCCGATAAGTTAAGCGCCATCAGCAACGAAATTCCCGTTATCATTACCGAGGCATCGGTAAACGATTCAATATGGCCGTTTGTTGATAATAAACAACTGGTGCTGCCACCGGGACAAAATTCCTTTTCGGTCGACTTTGCCGTACTGAATTATTACAACGCATCTTCGATCCAATACCTATACCAGTTAGAACCATTGATGACCGATTTTCGCACGAACAGCAATGGCCATATCAATTTTAACGGACTGATGCCGGGGCATTATACCTTGCATGTAAGAGGGGCCGATAAAGCCGGTAACATATATGCACAGTCGGCTATTTTGCAAATACACATTCAGCCCGAATGGTACCAGACCCTTTGGTTTAAAGTATTGCTGATCGCTGCAGTAGCAGGGATACTGTTGATGCTGGTACGCCGCCGCATTGCTGCCATTCAAAAAGAATCACTGTTAAAGCAAAAGATCGTAGAAACGCAAATGCAGGCGTTACGCGCGCAAATGGATCCCCATTTTATATTCAACAGTCTCAGCAGCATCGAGAATTTTATTATGCAAAACGAAAAGCGGATGGCCAGTGATTACCTGAATAAATTTGCCCGGCTGATACGCATGATACTCGACAGCAGCCGCAATGAACTGGTGCTTTTTTCAAAAGACATGGAAGCCCTGCAGTTGTATATCGACCTGGAGCAGATAAGCTGCAACAACAAGTTTACCTATAAAACAATGATCGATCCTATTTTATTAAATGAAGATTACCGGGTGCCTTCGTTGCTCATTCAGCCGTATGTTGAGAATGCCATTGTACACGGACTTACGCATAGCAAAGAAACTGATTTAACTTTAACGGTAAAGGCTGTTGTAGAACAGGACCATATAAAATATGTAATAGAAGATAATGGTATTGGTCGCAGTAAAGCGGCGCAATACCGCATCAAAAACAAACCTTTTCATAAGAGTGTAGGATTACAAATAACCGAAGAAAGAATTAATTTATTTAATGGAGCCCTCAGGGGCAACGGGTCGGTGATCATTACCGACTTATTTGATGAACAGCAAAATGCGAAAGGAACAAGAGTTGAAATCACCATTAAAGCCATTTGACATGGAGCCGCTGAAAACGATTATTATCGACGATAATTTCAACAGTTTACAAAACCTGCAACAAAAGCTGGCAGAGTTTTGTCCCGACATACAGGTACTGGCCACTTGTCAGTCGGCCGAAGAAGGGTTGGTATCGATCAGGCAACACAATCCCGATGTAATATTCCTCGATATTGAAATGCCGCGTATGAACGGCTTTCGCATGCTGGATGAGCTGGATGACTACGATTTTGATATCATTTTTACCACTGCTTATAATCATTATGCCATAGATGCCATACGCATCAGCGCCTTCGACTACCTTACCAAACCCATTGCGATCAAAGACCTGCAAAGCGCTGTAGAGCGACTGGTAGAAACGCACCAGTTGCAAACCCGGCAAAAATTTGAATTGCTGAAGCAATCGTTTGGCGGACCAAAAAGTCAGGATGATAAAATGGCCATTCCCACCGGCGATGGATTGGAGTTTTTAACCATCAGTCATATTTTGCGAATTGAGTCAAGTTCAAATTATTCAAGGATTGTGTTAACCGAAGGAAATGCGATTGTTGTTACCCGGTTATTAAAAGATTTCGAAAGCATACTACAGCCGTATCATTTTTATCGTGTTCATCATTCACACCTGATCAACCTGAAATATGTAAAAAAGTATATCCGTGGCGACGGCGGCCAGGTAATATTGCAAAACGGCGATGTAATAGATGTGTCGAGAAGAAAGAAGGATGAGTTTTTGAAGATGATAATGGGGTAGGGGCCAGGTATAGTAACTACAATCAACAGTTTGTTAATAACTTTCTGAGGACATAATTTGTCCATTAATTTTTGGCTTGCTACATTTGGACAAAATGTGTCCCAATGGCATCAACTAAAAAAAGCATAACCACGTTTGGGGAGCAACTGCGGACAATAAGGGAGAATGCAAATCTTTCTCTACGAGAAGTAGCAAACAACATTGGCATTGACACATCATTACTTGGCAAAATTGAAAGAAATGAACGACCACCCACAAAAGTGCAAATAAAACAACTTGCGACTTTTTTTAAAATAGACAGAAATGAACTTATAAAGGAATTTCTCAGCGACCTTTTCGCTTCTAAAATCCTTGAAGAAGAAGCAGACCTTGACACTTTGAAAGTTGCCGAAAAAAAAGTTGAGTATTTAAAGAATCATAAATGAACCAAGACAGCGTAACCCCAGCGATTACGAATTGGAAGAATCTATTAGAGGATAAAGCATCGGTGCAACTTGCAGAGTATTTTGAAGTTTATAAAAACAGAATACTTCAAGACAGCGAAAAACTTTTTGTTCAGGATTTTTTATTTCCGCTTTTGGGTAAAGAGAACATTAAGCATGTTATTCCTCAATACCCTTTCATTGATTCAGAAGGAAGAACACGGAGGATTGACTTTGCTCTTGTTAAAGACGGAAAGAAACTTGCACTTGAGGTAGATGGAGAAACTTATCATGCAGAAGGAATCATTCCGAATGAAATGTTTGACGATAACCTGTATCGTCAAAACGAAATTTTAAATGCAGGCTGGCATTTATTGCGCTACTCATTCAGCCAATTGCAACACCCTGAATGGAGAACAAGAGTAAGTGAAAGTTTAAGAAGGAAAGTTTACAAAACACTCCCCGAACTACTTTCAGAAAGTTTGATTGAACCAAACTTTTTACAAAAAGAAGCGCTTCATGCACTTGACTTTTATCGAAATACTGGTTGGAAGAAAGGAATAATCGTTTTGCCGACAGGAACAGGTAAAACTTTTTTGTCAGCATTTGACACCAGGAAAGTCAAGGGTAGAATTTTGTTTATCGTTCATCGTTTAGATATTTTAAGCCAGTCAAGAGAAGCTTTTGAGAAAGCATATCCCAAAGAAACGTTGGGCTTGCTTACAGGCGATGTAAGAGAATGTACTAACGCAAGAATTTTATTTGCTTCTAAGGACACTTTAAGAAACCCGGATGTTCTCTATGAGTTTTCACCTGACGAGTTTGATTACATAATTGTTGACGAGGTGCATCATGGGCAATCACCTTCCTATCAAATCGTATTGGAATATTTTCAACCTAACTTTTTCATGTTGGGCTTAACAGCCACACCTGACCGTATGGACAGGAAAGACATCTTTGAATTATTTGACTATCAAAAAGTTTTTGAATACACATTGAATGAAGCCATTGAAAATGGCTTTCTTGTGCCTTACAATTATTACGGACTTAAAGACAATATCGACTACACAATAATCCGGTACAAGGGAAATAAGTATAATGTTGCTGACCTTGACAAGTATTTGATAATTGAAAAAAGAAACGAACAAATACTCAACGAGTATTTGGCAAAAGGAAATAGTAACAAAGCCGTTGGCTTTTGTTGCTCTGTAAAACATGCTGAAGCAATGGCAGCATATTTTACAGCCAATGGAATACCATCTTATGCAATCACATCACAAACGCCAAACCGGGATGAACTTGTAAAGCAGTTCAGAGAAAATAAATTCACCGTAGCCTTTACAGTCGACTTGTTTAACGAAGGAGTTGACTTTCCTGATCTGCGGGTTTTACTTTTTTTACGACCAACGGAATCAAAAACAGTATTCGTTCAACAGTTAGGCAGAGGACTTCGCCTTTGCAGTGGTAAAGAAAATGTTGTAATACTTGACTTCATTAGCAATTATCAGAAGGCAAATAAAGTCAGAGAATATTTGGCAAAAGGAAAAAGCGAGCAGAAGAACGAAAAAACCGGAAGAGTTGAAAAAATTGTTTACGAATATTCTCCAAATTGCGAAGTTCATTTTGATGCCGAAGTAGAACAGATACTTGATTCGCAAGACAAAGCAGCAAGAGAAACTACGAAAGAAGATTTGACTGATGCCTACTATGTTTTAGCTGAAAATCTTGGACACAAACCAACACAGCAGGAAATAAATGAGCAGGGAGAATTTAAAGTTGGTAAGTATCAAACAGCTTTTGGCTCGTGGATTAAATTCCTGAGAGAAATAGGAGAGTTTACAGAAGCCAGTTATCATTTTCCACAAGGGCTGCATCTTGGACATATTCTTTACATCTTAAAAACTTTACCCGGTAATCGCTTAACGAATACTCACCTTGACAATCAATACATACGGTTAAGGGGTAATCTTGGTGAAGACAGATTAGGAGCGTTTCAAAGGCAAACAAAATACAAGCTGCAAGGGCTTATGGAACTTGGCTTGTTAGTAGATGATAGAAAAATTGGTGCAGACACAGAATATCAACTTCAATTAACGCCGAAGGGCAAACAGTTTGCAGAAACTTTAACGCCAATTTTCAAAAGCGTTGACCTGAGTTTTAAAAACAAGGACAGCAGAATCCCGTCGTGGGAAATGAATGCACACCCTTCAGCGTTCAACGAAGCGATAAGCAATTTCATTCAGAAAAATAACAAAGAAGGAGCATTCATTACAAAAACATTTCTTGAAATGCATGCCGTTGGCTTAATGCTCAATTATCTGTATCGTGTTGAACGTAAATTAATAATTTCAAAGAGCAGTATCTATCAGGGATTTTTCAATGCCCCTTTTATCGCAAGCTATTGTGACCAAAATGGAATTGAGGCAGCTACCGAAACAGGAGCAGAACATCGTTGCCCGTTTCTTTTGAATATTCTTGAAGCAATGGGAATTATCAGGCAAGGCAAAGGGGACATTGGATTATTGCAGTTTGTTTTATGTAAACAAACTATTCAGCTTAAACCAAAAGAATCAGAGCAGGAAGTTTATCTCAGAATTGAAAAAATACTCAATGCTCCTGCGCAACTTTCAGCAGAAGAAGTTTCATTACTCAAAGAATCTTTCGGAAAAGACTTTTTGACGAAAAATTATTTCATAAATAATTTCAAAATCATAAAATAAAGTGGCAAACAAATCTCATTTCAATTCAGGACACATTGCAATGAACAAACTCAAAAAAAATGGAGTTGCTCATAGTAGCCATATAGAAACAGCCTTGCCGACAAAAACCTTTCATGGACTTTTTACGGAAGATGCTGTTCAGTTTCTAAAGAAACTGCCAGACAATTCTGTTCAATTGATTTTGATTGATCCGCCATACAATCTTGACTTAGCGACCTGGGACACATTTTGCAATTATCTTGACTGGGCAAAACAATGGTTAGATGAAATCTATCGTGTGCTTTCCGACACAGGCAACTGTGTAATTTTTGGCGGTTTTCAATATCAGGACCTGAAGAAAGGCGACTTATTAGAAATAATGCACTATACAAGGCATCACACTGACTTGCGTTTTACAAACCTTGTGATTTGGTATTACAAAAATGGAATGAGTGCTCATCGTTTTTTTGCCAACAGACATGAAGAAGCCATTTGGCTTTCAAAGACGAACAAATATTTCTTTGACCTGGATTCTGTAAGAGTTCCCTTTGACGAAAAAACAAAAGAGATGTATAAGCGAGACAAGAGGTTGATTGCAGAAAATATTGACAAGGGGAAAAACCCAACTAATGTTTGGGAAATTGGACGGCTAAACGGAAATTCAGTTGAAAGGGTCGGACACCCGACACAAAAGCCGCTTGAACTCATTAGGCGATTTGTAAAAGGACTTTCATATCCAGGTTCATTAGTTCTTGACTTTTTTGCTGGTTCAGGAACAACAGGACGAGTTTGCATTGAAGAAAATAGAAACTCAATTCTTGTTGATAGCGACCCGAAAATGTTAGAGTATTTTAAGCAACATACAAAAAACATGAACGGCAATTTCTTTGTTGCAGAATATAGTATAAAGACCAATCCCCAACTGAATAAATTTTTAGAACTTGTCGTAAAGAAAAATAAAGTAGAAGTTAAGAAATGACCCGTCGCACGCAAGTCAGGCTATTTGCAAAGCATACAACGCCGATGCACAGAAGCGAACTTTGCAAAGAGCCTGCCTTGTTCCCACGATTCCAGGGGACACACCCTAATTCGGTGGACACAAACCTCAAGTCAAATTTCCCGTTTATAAATGTTTCGTTTTTACAGGCATGCTGTATTGCGCTTCCAAAGGAATTGGAATCGGTTTTTGGGTATTCATGTTACCAGGAGTAAGGTAGCTTAATGCCAGTTTAAAGTCTTCCTTGTTATGAAGGTATTCTATTCGAAAAGGATAAAATCCTTTTGATAACGGCAGTATGTATGTGTAGGTGGGGCGACTGTAATTGCCGTCCCATTGCATGAGTAACTTATTATCAAGATATAAGTTTGAATTTTTATCGGCATCGAAAATAAACATATAATAGCCTTCTTCCTTTATCTCAAGAAATCCGTCGATAACCAGGGCAAAATTGTTTTTTTTCGGAAGATTATTAACATCAAAATCCTTGTCGGTTATTCCGGTTTTCACAGGCTGCATGTTTTTAAGATCCGGCCATTTGTTCCAATTGCCTTCATAATAACTGTAATTGAACCCACCCGGTTTTGAATTCTTCGGTTTTGAAGCAGGCCGCCATGCTTCTCCGGTTGTAAAATTGCCGGTTACCGTTTTATCGTACCTGCTTCTGTTAGTGAAGCGTTTATAAGTAACCCTGGCAGCACCGTTTAAAGTGATCTCCGTTTCCACTTCCGGTGATGATTTAACGGGTTCTGTTCCATCAAGGGTATAATGCATTCTTGTGGTATCGTCAAAGTACCATATTTTAATGGGCTTATCTTTCAAAACAATTCCATTCATCGGAACGAACTGTATATCGCTGACAAGCCCGGCATAGGTAAACTTTAATCCATCGTATATGCTTTTTAACCTTATTGAACTATGGGATTCATCAGCATAGGAAACCACTTTCCAGTTTAAAGTCGAAGGAGCCGTTGATTTCAGAACAGCTTCCATGGTGTCAATTCTCATTCCGTGAAAGGCGGAGCCTTCGCGTCCGGTTATAAAAAGCGTGGTATTCAAACCGGCAAAACCGGCTAATTTACCGGCCGCCATTTTGGGAATCAGGCAGTCATCCCACCAAAGGCTGGGATCAACTGCGATAATCGATTTAAAGAGGGTTGGTTCATTTAACAGCGCATACACTGCAAACATACCACTCAGCGAGTGCCCCCATAAGGTATTATCGCCATCGGATGGGTAGGTTTTATTAATGTATGGGATCAACTCATTTTTTATGAACGCAAGAAATTGATCCGCTCCGCCGGAGCCTTTCCAACTTTCCAGATGCGTTGGTGTAAGTTCTACGTTTCGATCGATTCCCATCACACTCACAATTATTGTTGGCGGCATATTGCCCTGACCTTCTACAAAATGCTGTATCTGGTTTACCAATCCTGTATTCCAGTTACCTCCATCCAGCACATACAATACATCATATTTATCGGTACTTCCGGGTGTATAGCCGGTTGGGGTAAATACCTGTATAAACCGCTTTTGCTGCAATATGGTTGAATTGATTGAATCAAGCCTGCCATTATAGGGAACCGTGAGTACGGTGTCCTGCGCCGTTGCTATATTGATGAAGGTCCCCGTTGTTATTAACAGTATTAAAAAAAATCGACATAAATCCTTTTTAGTAAACTTTTTGCCTGCAGTTTTTAGATCCGGTTTCATGTTAGTCTTATTTTTTATAGCTGCTGCTAATGTGCTCATTTTTATTAATAGTTAATCGTTGGTAATTGATTCCTTTCAAACAAGTTTAAAAATATAAAAGTTTATGATTTTACACCCGCAGCAGGCGGGGCTATGTAAACCCAGGTACGGGTAAGCTCAATGGTTGTGCCAATCGGTGAAAGGCATTACGGATAAGGGTTTTAGAAATGCCGGTCCTTTATAACTGTACGAAAGCGGACAGTTCATTGTACGAATTTGCTATGTGATCATTATCTTCCCCATATACTCGCTATTCGTCACTTCTTTCCCATCTTCCGAAATAAATGCCAGCCAGGTATGAACCAGGTGTCCGCGAAATTCACGGACTGCCAGCGTGCCTGCACCAGTACTGCGGTTCGGCCCTGTGGCGGTAAACACGCACTGATCTAAGGCTTCACAATAAGCTACCAGAATTGCCTTATCATTTTCCTTAGCGCCCCTTATCTTACTATTGTCTACCCAGGTAAACCTGATTTCCCCGTTTAAAGATGTTACCTTGCCCTGGAATGCTTTGAGCAACCTGCCCATGCTTACCAATACTTTAGAATAGTCAATGGTAAAGTCAGGAGCGTTGCCTGTAATGGCATTGGTAAGTACGTTTTTAATAGCAAGATTGTATGGTGTTGCCTGTTTATTCCAGTCCCGAAAGCTGATTTTTATCAACTCTTTTATGCTGCTTAAAAATTTTATTGCTGTTGCCATTTTTAATTGCTGTGCCGATTGCGCTTCACTGACGGACTTTACTTTGCGTGAAGGCCGGCTACGTACACATTGTTTACCATTACGTACATAATAAACCTTGTCGCCTAATTTGCCGGAAAGCCGGCCATCAAGGATTGATTTATATTTTGCCATAGTTTTAAGTTTAGGTGAATGATAAGACCAGCCTGCCGGAAGGGAGGGGATCTTTGGAAAATGATGAATATTCACTGGACCTTTCGCAAACAGGGAATTCTCAAATTCAATCCTTTCCCTGTATTCTCTGATAAAATCCCATATGCGATATATCAGGCATAATATGATAGCTATTAAAAGCAAAGTAGTTTGCATACGTTACTATTTTATAGATGAACAAATAGTTAGTTGTTGCAGTTCGCAGGCTACAGATTTCAGAACAGTTTCCCGGAATTGTCCGGTTGCAGTGAGCTTAACTAAAAGTTTTTTGCCCATTTATTTTTGTGCTCATGAAACCTGTAACCTGAAACTTGCAACATAAAAGGATAAGGTCTTAATTAACCATTAGGTAACGGTTACCACACCCGTGTAGGAACTGTCGAAAACGGTTTTACCATCGGCCGAAATAAAAGCCAGCCAGGTATGTACCTGCTGCCCGCTGAATTCGGGCATTTCAAGGCTTGCAGTACCTGTGCTGCGTGCAGGGCCTTCCAGCGTATATTCGCTTACGTTAAGCGCTTCACAATACGCTACCAGAATAGCCTTGTCATCGGGCTTTACGCCACTTTTACTTCTGTTACTCCAGGTAAACGTAATGGTTTCCTTTACCGTTGATGATGCAGTGGCGGCTATTGCCCCTCTTACTTCACCACGGCTTACCATTACCTGGGTGTAATCAATACCAAAATCGGGCGACTGACCGATGATGGCATTTTTCATAAGGTCTCTTACGGCTGCGTTAAATCCCGAAATGCTGGATGATACATCGCGGAAGCCAATCCGTACGACCTTTTTAATAGACCTAAGAAACTTTACTACTGCAGCCATTTTCTCACGGTGTTCCTGTTGACCGGGAGTTGCTGGTTTGTTACTACGTGATCCACGGCTGCGAACATAATTTGTGTTCTTCCATTTGCCGCCTACCACGGTGCCTACTTTGCCGCGAACGCCGCCAAGTATGCCTTCTTCGATTCTAGCCATAAAAGCTGTTTTTAAGTGAACAAATTGGGTTTACTAACAACCGAACCGCCGGCTGTAACCGGTATATTCCATTGGCCCGATTGACATCACAAACATAAAGCGGCAAAAAAAGGAGCCATTCGCGTTTACTCACATTCGCTCACTTTTACTCATTCTTACTCACTTTGACTCACATTTGTCCGCTTTTGGCGCTTTTGTCGCCATTTTTTTAAACATGTTGTTGTTATTTGTATCTGCGTGTGAATTCCGGATTGGCTTACCAGTGAGTAACTGCTATGAAAGAGGAGAGACTATTTTAAATTTAGATGGACAAGCCATTTTCAGTGAAAGATGTTTTGACACAACCCGGCAGCCCTTATGACAACGCTATTGCAGAAAGAGTAAATGGTATACTTAAAACCGAACTGGAGCTGTAAAGCTATTTAGGGCAAAACCACAAACTGTAAAGTTATATCCGTATTATTGTGAACACTGTAAAGCTATATCAGTATTAATCACTCCCACCTGTAAAGTTTTTTCAGTACAAGACAAAGCCATTTTCAGTGAAAGATGTTTACCCAAAGTTTACCCAATGTATACCTAAAGTATACCTGTTGTTTACCTTTTGCTTACCTGTTGCTTACCTTTTGTTTACCCCGCGGTTACCCGTTGTTTACCCTTTTCGATACCCTGAAGAGGTATTTTCTTTATACCTCGCATATATTTTCTTTACCCCTTCTTTACCTAAGGGGTAATAAAAAGGTAAGCATGGTATTTACCAAATACTTAGGAAAACTAAAGAAGGTGGTAAAGAAAGGTAAACCAACCCTGTTAATGGAGCGTGCAGGATTAGTTAACAGAATGTCTCCCCATAAAGAAAAAGTCCCGCAAAGCGGGACTAAAAAAGTAAAAACAACTTTAAAATGATTTGCCCGAAGACATGTATACTATTGATCATCATCTTCCCCGTACATGGCAGCCAGGGCCTTACGTACATCCTGTTCCTGTAAATCGTTCGAAATACAAAACTTTGTAATTGGAATATGGTTGCGTTTTTCCAATCCATAAGTATCACGGATAGTCTGAAACATTGTTTGAGCTGTACGCAAATGAATGCCGAGTATTTGTGCCGCCTCGTTGGTGTGAATGATCAACCTGAGTCTGGTATCAACCGGTTTGAAACAAAGTTCACCTTTCCAGAAAAATTCTTTCCATTTCTTTTTTCGGCTTTTTACAATTGCAAGGCTGTATGGATCATTATGCTTCAAATAGTCAATAAATTCGGCCAGTTTCATTGGTTGGTCGGGGCCTGTATAATAATTTTCCGGAAATAACCGTATTCCCAGGTGATTATATTCGTTGGGAATTCTTAGCGATGCCAGAAAGAGCTGGATCAACGTTTCATCTACCTGCATATACTCACAAAAATCAGCCATATAAATGCCGAAGAAACCTATTTGTCTGCCATAGTAATTCATTATCTCATCACTCAGCTTACTGGCCTTTTCAAAACTACAGTCCATAATATCCTGAATGTGCTTAAAATTCAATGCTACCTGTGGCAATTTTTCGGGGTAGAAAAATTTAACAATGTCATACACTTCTTCATCGATTTTTTGAGGCTCACCGTAGTTGTTGGGAGCAATATGCTCCTTTTTCAATGTCATGGTCATAATAACAAACATTTTTAGTTAAGCCAATAGTGGCGTTTGGCTAACTAATCAGAGTGCCGGTTTCCCCTTTAGGGGGACCATGTTTCCGGTAACGAGTGAGAGCGCAGGAGTATAACAGGGATCAGTGGGTGTAAATGTAATTATTTTTGGGCTAAGAGCTATAAGAGTCCTTCGACTAAAGAGAAAAAAGAGGTCTTGGGGTTTTTAGAACTCTTGACTTTTGTCAATTATGTATAATGATCGCTTGCATTGGTCGCTTGTATTATTGTTAGTAATGGGAGTTTACAAATTGTAATATCTGCAGGTAACAAGGAGGAATAATAAAATAGAATTAGGGTGTTGCCAAACACCTCCCGACGCTTCGGGAGGCCGGGGGAGGTCTCTTGACTTTCATCAATCAAGTTTTAAGGTTTAATGGTCCCAAAATTGGAAAGAATTAATTTCAATCAAGATTTTTAAAATCGCTGCGTATATTTTGATGTACCATTGTTCAACAAAACAGATATTGCAGTAGAACAATTAGTACATTTTATAAAATTCCAACCTGACTCTATGTATTGAGATTCCCGCCGATTGAATAGCTGAATTACTGCACCTCAGCTGACCTTGTCTTGCTATTTATTTTTAATGTGTAATTCGCCAAAAGTGTAACGGTGTAACCTGTATGAACAACACAAAAACCGAACTTCCCAAAGAAAATATAAATTAAGGCTTGTTTACAGTTCGTAGCAGGCGTTTATAAAATAAGTTAGTTTTTTTAGAATATACTAAACGGCTGTATATCCGTTTCTTTTTATTGTTGTAAAATGTAGATTATTAATGAGAAAAGAAATTTGTTTTCTATACCGGAAACAATGTAAGAATAAGGCAACAGGCACAATTGGCCGGCAGCTAAAATATGTATGTGAGACACGCGTTATGTGAAAGTTGATATGAAAAAAGTAATTGCCATATTATTATCGGTCTTGTGCGTTAGCATGCTGCAGGGGCAGGTCGTTACTACCGTTATACAAGGGCAATTGAAAGATTCTGTTTCGGGAGAAAACCTGGTCAACGCTACCGTGAAATTGGTGCGAGCGAAGGATTCGGTAACGATACGGCAAACCATCAGTAACAAAAACGGCTTTATCATTAACCGCGTGCCGGCAGGCAGGTATCATTTAAAGGTTTCCTATATCGGGTACAGAGATTCCACTTACATGATCACGATTGATGCAAAAGACAGCATTTATAATGTGGGCGCATTGATAATGACGAAATCCGCCACCAACCTGATGGAAGTGATCATTAAATCTACCATACCCCCCGTGATCACAAAAAGTGATACGATCGTTTACAATACCAGTGCCTTCAAAACAAGACCCAATTCTACTGTGGAGGAATTATTAAAAAAGCTGCCGGGTATAGAAGTAGATAAAGATGGAAACATCACCTTCCAGGGCGAAAAGATCCAGAAAATTTATATAGACGGGAAAGAGTTTTTCTTTAACGATCCCAAACTGGCTTCACAAAATCTGCTGGCAGATATGGTGCAAAAGGTGGAAGCATTTGACGACAAAAGCGAACGGGCGAAGCTAACCGGTATACCTGACGATAAACCTGCCAAAGCGCTCAACCTGCGACTGAAACCCGATAAAAAGAAAGGCTATTTTGGCAATGTGGAGGCCGGTTATGCCAGTCAGAACAAGTACAATATAAATGCTTCGGCCAATTACCTTAAAGACGAGGCCATGGCTATGATAGGCGCTGGCAGTAGCAATACCGGCTCGGGAAGGATCAGCAGCCAGGCAAAAAATATTTCTCTGAATTACAGCAATACGCTCAATCAGAACTTGCGGTACAGTATGTCGTATGGAGGTAATACCAATAAAAGCCGTAACTGGTCATTTAGCCAGCGGCAGACTTTCATAGCAGATTCTTCACTATTGCAGGAACGGGAAGGTGCATCTGCTGCCGATGGCAACGGCCATAGTGTTAACATTAATCTAAATTATAAAATAGATTCTTTCAGTAATGTGGGTGTAACGGCTGCTGCCGGATTGCAACATGCAACCAATAATACCAACGATTTGGCGAACACCAGTGTTGGAAAAGCCGGCAATGTGCAACCGGTTAACAATGCGTCTACCAATAACAATACAAACGATAACAGCTGGAATGGCAATATCAATGTAAATTATAACCACCGCTTCAGAAAACAGGGAAGGTACGTTGGATTAACTTTTAACAGCAGCAGGAACCAGCAAAACGGCGATGGCGGGCTGGAATCCCTGACAACCTTTTATGACCCTTTCGGTACCCTGACTGACAGCCTGGAAAGAAACCAGCGCTCTTATCAAAACGCCGATGGGTTTACATACGGATTAAATATTTCCTATACCGAGCCGGTAAGTAAGAACCAGGTGCTGGATGCCTATTACAACCTGACCAGTTCCAATAGTAACAGTAACAGAATCTCCTATAATTATAACCCCATCACCGGCAAATACGACCAGCGGGACACCCTGGCCAGCAATGGCTTTGAAAACAGCAACCTGTTGCAAAGTATTGGAATCGGCTATAATAATTTCAGGAGCAGTAAGTTCCGGTATCAGGGTGGTATAGGCATGTCGAAGGGCCGGCAACAAAACATTAATAAAACGGCTAACCTGGCCGATCTTGCGCAAACCACCACCAATATCTTTCCCCGTGCTTCGCTTATGTATTCGATCAGCAAACACCAAAGTATAAGGTTGGCTTATAGCGGAAACAGCCGGCAGCCGCTGATCAGTGAATTACAGCCCCTGCCTGACTATAGTAACCCGCTTATCATTCGCCTGGGTAACCCTTCGCTCAAACCGGAATTTAGTAACCAGTTGAACCTCGAGTACCGTGATTTCAATGCACAAAAGATGAGAAGTTTCACCCTGAATGTAAACTACCGGAATGCATTGAACAGGATCGTTAACTCTGTTATCACCAATGCGCAGGGCATACAGGAACAGCAATACATGAATATGAATGGGGACTATGGTTTTGGCGGATCGATAGGGTATTCTATGCCGCTGGTTAAACCTCAAAAGCCGCTCAGTGTAATGTATAATACTTCCATTAGTTTTGCCCGGGATGCAAACCTGGTAAACCGGGAACTGAATATACGACATTCAGCATCTATGAGCCACGGACTCGCTTTTAATTGTCACCTGGGTGAAAAATTGTTTGCGTCTGCCTCCGGCAACTTCAACATGAGCGGGGCAAAGTATTCTTTACAAACAGTGGGAACGAATACGTTTATTACTCACCGGTACAGCGGGAACATATCTTATGAGTTTCCCTGGCACATGATGGTGTATACCGATTTCAACATGTCGTTCAACAATACGCAACATCAGCTGAAGCGACAAAATACAGCAGTATGGAATGCCTCCCTACTACAAAGAATGTTTAAAGACAACAAGGGAGAACTAAAGATATCCATATTTGATATACTCAACAATAGAAAGACGTTCAACCAAACAATAGGAGATAATTATATCGAGACCACTAGAAATGAAGTAGTGAGCCGGATCTTTAACCTGTCGTTTGTGTACCGGTTCCGGGGAAATAAATTGTAAGAAGGGAAGGATGTGAATAGGTTCCATGTTCATCTGTGCAATCTGTGGCAACCATCATTGTGACGCCGAAGGCGGCACCATAAAAAAACTTGTTTAAGATCAATTATTGTAAATCTGAATATATTTTGATCTTCCATTGTTCAACAAATGTTCAACAAAACAGATATTGCACTGGAACAATTCGTATATTTTATAAAATTCCTAATCAGTCCGATATAAATGAGATTCCCACACATGTAAGTTGCTTACTTCCCCTCCACAGTAGACCTTGTTCTGCCCCTCATGCATCAGAAAGACCTTGTCTGAACCAGATTTATTAATGCATTCATTTTACGCCAAATCAATAAGTATCTAACGTATTTGGCGTGACATTTTATTAACTATACCCGGGTAGCAAATGAAAACGCCACGTCAATCGGATGCACAATTATGGAAAGAATTAAAACGGGGAGATGCAGCGTCATATGCCAGGTTATATGATGAGTTCTATCCGCATCTATGCTATTTTGCCAATCAGCTCACAAGAAATAAGCAGGTTGCAGAAGATATTGCCAGCTCAGCGATGGAAGTGGTATTGACACGTTTTAATGATTTTGGAACTTTAGACAATGTAAAAGCATATTTATATCGAACGGTAAGAAATAAATGCATCGACTATTTTCGATATGAAAAAAAGGAACATCAGTTGCAACAGGAGATGCAACACATTTCTGAACCCTCAGAAGAAAGCATCATGGAAGCCATGGTGATGGCCGAATTTCTACAATCGATATATAAGGAAATTGAAAACTTACCGCCTGTTCGAAAACAAGTGTTTAAATTATTTTATCTGGAAGAATTGTCCTTCGAAGAAATTTCTGTCAAACTCAACATGCAACCCTCTGCCGTTCGCTTCAATAAAAGCAAAGCTATCGCACAACTACGCAATATGCTGATCGAGAAAAAGCTACTTACAATAATCGTTTTATGGGATTTAATGTAGAAAACGTTCTTCAGAAATAAAGTGACCAAAGGTTGGGTTAAATATTTTTTAAATCTGTGCTAACAAATTATTAAATATTTCGTCAATATATAAATCACCTTACTGAACCCTATCCTCCACGTTCCCAACCACACCACATTCTTCTCATAACTAAACAATCGTGTATGCTTGAAAAAGCAAATAGGATAAGTGTACTTTTTTCGAAGTATGTCAACAATGAATTGTCGCCTGACGAACAAAATGCGTTGAATGAATGGCTTGGCGAGTCGGATAGAAATCGCAGACTACTTGAAAAAATATCCGATGAAAATTCATTGAAGACCCTGGTAAAAGAATACTATAGTTTTTTTGAAGAGTATGAACATAAGAAGCAGCGTAATGTGGTGAAGATGCAAGCGAGAAAACGGACTCCGTTTATTTATCTCGTTGCAGCATCAGTGGCATTACTCATTATTGCAGGTGCTTTTTATTTCTTATATCAGACGAAACCCAGACCAAAAGTTGCGACAACAACAGCGCAATCACATAACGAAGAGATACAACCGGCAGGGGCAAAAGCTACCCTCGTGTTGGGAGATGGCACCGTGATCGATCTGGATAAAGCTAACAATGGCACGTTGGTACAGCAGGGGAGTGCAAAGGTGGTGAAGTCGAAGGATGGTGAGCTGGAATATCAACAATCGATTGGCAATGGGCAATTGGCAAAAGGTAAGCAATTAGCCGTAACATACAATATATTAAGTACCCCACGAGGCGGGCAGTATCAGTTGCTGTTGCCCGATGGCAGTAAAGTTTGGTTGGATGCGGCTTCCTCTATAAAATATCCAACAACATTTACAGAAAAAGAACGAAAGATAGCGATAACAGGAGAGTGTTATCTTGAGGTGACGAAAGATCCACGTAAACCATTCAGGGTTTCTATATTGGCATCACAGGCAGGGAATGGTTTGTCGCCCAACTCCGGCGAAGCCCCTGCTTCTTTAGGAGAAATAGAAGTTCTTGGAACACATTTTAATATTAATGCTTACGGCGATGAACAGCCTGTTGTAGCCACCTTGCTCGAAGGAAAGATTAAAATTTCATCGCCAAAGGAAGAAGAAAAGCAGCCGGCAAATGTGCATCCAAATAATTATCAACCCGGTAATTATAAGCTGTTGGCTCCAGGTCAGCAGGCAGACATAAACAACAAACGCCAGATTAAAATATCAGATGCTGCTGATGCAGAAGCGGCCATTGCCTGGTTGAAAGGGTTCTTCGATTTTCATGGGGCAGATATTAAAAATGTGATGAAGCAGGTAGGCCGATGGTATAATGTAGATGTGGTGTATACAAGCAATATTCCAGTGCAGTCATTTGAAGGTAATATTGATCGTAACATTCCGCTCAGTGAATTGCTTACGCTGTTGCAGCAAATGGGCAAAATAAAATTTAAGGTAGAAGGCAGAACAATAAAGGTGATGTAATGCCAAAAGAAACTTTTTTATAAAAAGAGTACACCTTATAATGAAAAAAGCAAAAACTATGCGACCGATATGAAATACTTACCTGTGAAATAATCAATAAATCTGCTGGTTGCGCAAATCAACCATTCAATCATTAAACCTCTGCAATTAAAGTGCCTGGTAAAGTGTGTTGCGCGGGCGCAATTCATTTCCCAATGGAATTACCTATCCACTTATCCTCTTGTGTTATCTGCGATTACAGCTATTATGTAAAAAACTTATTCCTGGTTAACCGACTCAACCTTATCTGTAAACACTGATTAGTAGTCTGGGAATTAGAAAGAATGGTTTGAAGTCTGTGTAAAAGCTTATAAGAAAAGTCTGCCTAGTGCGGACAAAATAAAACCGGATTCTGTTCGCGCAGAACCCGGTTCATTTGAAGGTTAACATTTTAATGCGGGGAAACATTTTATTAACCAACAACTAACTAAAGGTATGAAATTTCATGCTCCTAACCGAGCCTCCATTGCTAATTCTTTCCTACAGGGGAGACAAAGGAGGAGAAAATTACTGCGCGTTATGAAGTTAACTGCTATCCTGATATTAGCTGCCTGTTTGCACACCAGTGCAAAAGGCGTGGCGCAGCAAACCATTACTTTCAGCGGCAAAGAAGTGACGCTTGAAAGCGTGTTTACTGCGATAAAAAAACAAACCAATTACCGGTTCTTCTTCAATACAGATGTGATTCAACAAGCTCAAAAAGTAACCATCGATGTAAAAAATGCTTCGGTGGAGCAGGTGATGAACATCTGTCTTAAAGACCAACCCTATACTTATACCATTAAAGGCCGCACGATATTCATTATCAAAAAGCCGGAAGAAATAAAAAGCAGTTTGCAAGCTGTTACCAGTGGAGACCCTATTACGGTAAGTGGGAAGGTGACAGATGACAAAGGGAGTCCGCTCGCCGGGGCTAATGTAAGAGTGCGTGGTACCAACAACGGTGTGACTACAGGTAATGATGGCGGTTTTATTTTAAAAAATGTAGCTGAAAATGCTGTGCTTGAAATTTCGTTTGTAGGGCATGAAATGAAAACCTTCACCGTTCGTGGTACAGGCTTTATGAATATAGCGCTTGATCAGAAGTTATCACTGTTAGATGAAACAGTAGTGATTGCATATGGAACGACGACCAGAAGATTTGCGACGGGGAATATTTCAAGTGTAAAGGCAAGTGATATTGAGAAGCAGCCGGTGGGGAATCCGTTGCTCGCCTTGCAGGGTAGGGTACCTGGTATAGAAATTACCCAACAAACAGGGATGAATGGTGGTGGAATAACGGTACGCATACAGGGCCAAAACAGTATCAACAGTGGGCTAGAGCCCTTGGTAGTTATCGATGGTGTTCCTTATCCTACACAACTGATTAGTACTTTGGAATTGGAATATATCGTAAAGGGAGGAAGTCCACTAAATTATATTAACCCGGATGATATTGAGTCTATTGACGTATTGAAAGATGCTGATGCTACAGCTATTTATGGTAGTCGGGCTGCCAACGGAGCAATCCTCATTACTACTAAAAAAGGAAAAGCAGGCCGTACGAGACTGAATGTCAATCTGCAACAGGGTTGGGGAAAAGTTACCCGTAAGGCGGATATGATGAACACCCGGCAGTACTTAGATATGCGTTACGAAGCTTTCAAAAATGACGGCAGGATTCCTTCTTCCGATCCTACAGCGCAATCTCCTTTTTTATATGCTCCTGACCTGACAATCTGGGATACAACCCGCTACACAGATTGGCAAAAAGTATTGATTGGAAATACAGCAAAATATACCGATTTAGCAGCCAGCATATCTGGCGGTACGCCAGCTGTTCAATATTTGATAGGAACTAGTTTTAACAGGCAAACAACCGTATTTCCCGGTGATTTCGATGATAAACGTGCCGGACTGCATTTTAATGTAAATGGAACATCTACTAATCAAAAATTGCGCATATCATTATCTGGTAGTTACTTTTTTGACAAAAATCATATACCTGGCACGGACTTAACACAGCAGGCCATATTGATGGAACCAAATGCACCTGCATTATACAATAAAGATGGTACCCTTAATTGGGCCCCTGATGCGGCAGGTTCATCCACTTGGGATAATCCGCTTACCTATACTGAAAATACCGACTTTTTTAATACTAGCAAAAATCTGGTCAGCAGTTTAAATCTAAGTTATCGCATCCTGCACGGACTGGATTTTAGTACCAACATAGGTTATACTAATTTGCAGTCTAATATATATTTTCCTTTGCGATTAGAAATGTTCCGCCCGGAAAGAAGGCCATATAGCAAGCGCACTGCATCTTTTACTAACAGAAATATGAATTCCTGGATTATTGAGCCGCAATTGCATTATATCGGCCGCATTGAAAAAGGCAAAATAGAAGCATTGGCAGGCGCCACTATTCAGCAAAGTAGTAACAACGTTTTAACTTTAATTGGATCAGGATACACAAGCGATTTGCTGATGAAGTCATTATCGACGGCGCGCTCAACATATGTAGATCTAGCAAATGACAACGAATATAAATACAGCGCACTTTTTGGCAGATTGAATTATTCCTGGAAAGATAAATATATAATTAACCTAACTGGACGGCGGGATGGCAGCAGCCGCTTTGGGGATAAAAACAAGTTGCACAATTTCAGTAGCATAGGCTTAGCATGGATATTTAGTGATGAAAAATGGATACAGCAGCATCTTCCTTTTCTAAGTTTTGGCAAATTGAGGGGTAGTTATGGCTCCACGGGCAATGACCAAATTGCTGATTACAGTTACTTGAGTTTGTACGAAGTTGTTTCGGCGCCAGTTTCTTACCAGAATACATCCAGTCTTGGAATTGGATACAACCCTTCTAATCCTCATCTGCAATGGGAAGAAACCCGCAAATGGCAGGGGGGGATCGAATTGGGTTTTATAAATGACCGTATACTCATTAATACTACATATGCCCGCAATCGTTCTTCTAACCAACTGATCAGCTATGCGCTACCTGGTATTACAGGGTTCAATTACATAACTCAAAACTTCCCGGCAATCATCCGGAATACAAGTTGGGAATTTACAGTGAATACTATAAATATTAAAACAAAGGACCTTTCCTGGACCAGCAGCTTCAACTTTACCATCCCCAATAATAAATTGGTCAGTTTTCCCAATATTGAATTAACCCCTTATGCTAATGGATTTAATGGTGTTATTATTGGCCGGCCACTTGGCGTAAATAAATTATATCATTATGCAGGGGTAGATCCAGCTACTGGCAAATACCTGGTTTTTGACAAAAATGGGAACCCTACTACCAATCCTGATTTTATGACTGACAGGACCCAATTCGTTTCAGGTCTGTCAAAATACTACGGCGGATTTTTAAATAGCATCCGTTATAAAGGTTTTCAATTAGATTTTTTGTTCCAGTTTGTGCGTAAAAAGGGAATCCGGGATCTATATTATTATAACGGAAGCACTACCCCCGGAAGATTTATATCAGGAAACAGTAATCAACCGGTTAACGTATTGAACCATTGGCAAAAACCAGGAGACAATGCCGAAATTTCGGCTTATAGCGTAGATAACGCTTCTATTATTCCTATATCCACCGATGATTATTATAATTATGATGCATCGTATCTACGGTTGAAAAATCTTTCGCTTTCCTGGCAATTTCCGTCAGCTATAGTAAAGAAAGCCAGTATGCAGAGTGCCCGGATTTATTTCAGGGGACAAAACTTAGCCACTATTACAAAATATACAGGTTTGGATCCTGAGACGGCAAGTATATCAACCTTGCCACCTTTACAAATATGGACAGTGGGAGCACAGCTTGAGCTGTAATTGTGATAAAAGGATTGTCATATTTATTTGACGTTACATTATAGAGAATATATAAGTGCAACTATAAAAAGTCATTAATATGAACCCAAAACTAACTAATATAAAAATCAAGATACAGGAAAAGAATGTTGTAAAGATCATATTCTTTTTATTGAGCCCATTTATTGTGGCGCACATTTCCTGCAAGAAGCTGGTTGAAATTGACCCTCCTTCTGCTACCATTGCTGAAAATGCGGTATATACGATCGATGCGACCGCTATATCAGTCCTTACTGGAATATATGCTTCTATGAACGATATCAGCCAACCTTTTCAGGGACCCAGAAGCATAAATTTGTTAGCAGGCCTTTCTTCCGATGAATTAACCTTGTTTGGTGGCGTAACAAGTACGCAACATATTGATTATTATAACAATGCCCTGACGGTTGTTAACCCGTCTGGTATTGCTGGTCACGAACATTGGTTCCCGCTGTACAAATATGTGTATAAATGTAATGCTGCCATCATAGGATTAACTCGGTCAAAGACTTTAACACCAGTAATCAGGCAGCAGTTATTGGGAGAAGCAAAGTTTATGCGAGCTTTTTTTTATTTCTACCTGGTAAACCTATTTGGTGATGTGCCTTTGGCTTTAACTACCGACCCTGAAGAGATTACCTTATTAGCACGTTCACCTCAGGCAAAGGTTTACCAACAGATCATAACAGATTTGAAAGAAGCCCGGGACCTATTAAGTGCAGACTATTTAAATGAATCATTACTCACTAATACAACCGAAAGAGTGCGGCCTACTAAATGGGCTGCTGCTGCATTGCTGGCCAGGGTGTATTTATATACAGGGGATTGGGCAAAAGCAGAAACAGAAGCGACTACAGTTATCAATAATACAACACTATACAGTTTACTCCCATTAAATGATGTGTTTTTAAAAAATAGCCGGGAAGCTATCTGGCAAATACAGCCTACTTATTCAAGTCTTAATACGGTTGATGCCTTTATCTTCATTATTCCTTCTTATGGCCCCTCTGTTGGACCGAATCCGTTTAATCCAGTGTATCTGAGTAAGTACCTGTTAAAAAGCTTTGAGCCAGGTGATCAGAGAGCGGTTTTCGGCAACTGGGTAGGTTCCACAATTCTAAAGCTCACTCCAACGACTTGGGATACGATTTCTTATGTGTACAAGTACAAGGCGACCTTTGATCCAAGTATAAATAACAGCACCGGCACACAGTACATGAAAGAATATTTCATGGTATTGCGGTTAGGTGAACAATATTTAATTAGGGCAGAAGCCCGGGCGCAACAGGAGAATATCCAGGGTGCCCAGACTGATCTGAATGAAATTCGTCAGCGGGCTTTTGGAATGCCAAACCCAACAACTGCTGCTGATAAAGCATCTTTATTAACAGCAATCTGGCACGAACGACAAGTGGAGCTATTTGGTGAGTGGGGGTATCGTTGGCTCGATCTGAAACGTACAGGCTTGTTGAATGCTGTAATGAGTGTAGTCACACCACAAAAAGCTAATGGCGCACCTTGGCACTCTTATCAACAGTTATACCCTTTACCCTTAGATGATATTCAAAAAGCGCCCAATCTCGTGCAGAATCCTGGCTATTGAAAAATGTTAAACAATTAAATATTCCCTCGAAGCAGTTGAGATAACCTATTATTTGATAAAAAACAGGAAATGCAATTATTAATGAAACAATTACTGGTGCTCATGATCATTTCGCCGTTGCTGTTAATGTCGCAAACGGAACTAACAGGTAAGCTGCAAACGGCGAGCAGTTCTGGTATTAAATGGACCGAAGGATTCACCTGGCAACAAGTAAAAGATAAAGCAAAGCTGGAAAATAAATACATTTTTATTGATGCTTATGCATCCTGGTGCGGGCCCTGTAAAAAAATGGACAAAGAAGTGTATTCAAATGATACGATAGGGAATTATTTTAATGACAAATTCATATCGGTAAAAGTACAGATGGACAAAACAAGCAATGATAATGGTTTTATTCAAAGCTGGTACAATGATGCGGAAGCTATTAATAAACAATACAGGGTCGAAGGATATCCCAGCTTTATTTTTTTTTCCCCAGAGGGTGTAATTGTACATAAAGAAATGGGTTATCAAGCGGTGAACGAGTTGTTGGCTATTGCCAAAAGAGCTACAATGCCGGGAAAGGTGTATGATGACCCATATGCGGAATATGATCACCTGGTAGCAGACTATAACAAAGGGATAAAACATTATGATCGGATGATCTATATGAGTAAAACAGCGCTCCGATTGAATGATGAGACATTTGCAAAAAAGCTCTTGAATGAGCATACGGAATATGTGCTTCATTTAAAACCAAGAGACCGTTATACAAAAGAAAGTATTGAATACTGGGCTTCTTTTATGGCGCGGAGTAACAGGCCAAGATTCTGGTTCTTTTACAATGATGGTCATATTATTGACAGAGTGATGAATAGAAAGGGATATTCACAGGCTGTTGTAGATCGTACGATTCAGTATGAGACCGTAGATTCATTTTTTAAAAGCCAAGGGGAGATGTCTTCGGGAATGATGCTATATGAGCCCGGTAAAAAAGACGTACCTGATTATGTTGAGGCTGATTGGGGTAAACTTTACAAAATAATCAGGGAAAAATTCAATGCGTCTTGTGCCAAAAGAAATGTACTGGAGGCTCGGTTAAAATGGTACGATGCGCATAAAAACTTTACTACTTATGCCAAATATTATCTTATAAGTTTAGAGAGAAATTCACCCGATTTCAACGATGCTGCCCAAAGAGTACAATTGAATGGCCAATGTTGGAAAGTATTCCGGAATGTTACGGATAAAAATTTGTTGAATGGTGTTAGCAATTGGATGGCTAAAGCGCTGCAGCAATCATCAATGGAAGATCCGTATATGTTGGATACTTATGCCAATTTATTATACAAGTCTGGAAAAAAAGAACAAGCTATTATTTGGGCAGAAAAAGCCATGCATGTTGCAATAAGTTACAAGTTGATGAATGCAGATGAACTTAAGGAAGTGTTAGGACAAATGAAGAGAGGTGAGCATACGTATGTGAATCAGGGGGTGGTGTGGGAATGAATATTTGATTATCATGAAGTAGCAGGTAAATATATATAATGACAGGTAAGTAAATGAATTGGTGCCCAACAATATAAAATTGGTTAGTTTTTATAGAATTTAGAAATCTTCAGTGATATTATTTTTTATAACCTTGACAAGTAAATTTATCAATTGATGAAAAAGTTTTTTTTATATGTTGTTTTGATCATGTATACGGGTCAGGCCTTGTCGCAAAGCAGTATTTCGGCTCTGGATAATACAACCACGCCGCCGGAAAGTGAGAGATGGGACTTAGACAAATATGTATGGAGCCATACTCATTCCGTGACCGGCAAAAATAATAAGCCCATATTGGATTTTCATGCCCTTGAAAACTGGATAAGTGTAGGACGTGATGAAGATTTATCGGTCAGTCGTGACGGGAAATTTGTTGCTTATTCAGTTCGAAATTGCATGTATAGGTACTGGGAGCGTGATTCGGTGATTGTGCAGGCAACTTCCAATACCTGGCGACAAGCATTTGCAGGCGTCAGTCCCGGTTTTTTTTCACCTGACAGCAAGCAATATATTTTTGCTGACAAGGATGGATTGTGTTTTTTGCAAACCGGCAAGGGCATAAGTCATCATGTAAAGGATGTTGTATCTTATAAATTGCCACCCAATGGTAAAAATGAATGGATAGCTTACCAGTTAAAGGGTGGAGACAAAACGGTAATTCTGCAAAACCTGATAACGGGAGAGGAAACGCGTTTTGCAGGTGTATCGGGAAACTATAGTTTTGACGGTAATGACGAATGGCTGGTTTTAGAGATTGGTGATACAATAAAAGAGTTCGTGCTTTACCATCTGCCTACAGGAAAGGAAAGGCGCTTTTTGTCAGTTGTCAGGCATTTGTTCGATGATAGTGGAAAGATATTGCTTATCTCAAGAATGATCAAAAGTGACACTGGAAATGTTGCAACGCTTGAATACATTAACCTACCGGATGGAACACCAAAAATTATCTGGTCAACTTCAGATACCAATACAAGCATTGGTAGTTATGCATTTGATCAATCGGGCAGCCAGGTGGTATTTATGGCACAATCTATAACGGCTGTTGGTGCAGAACAGAAAGAGATACTACCTGAAAATTCTATCTGGTATTGGCGTTCAGGTATGGACAATGCTATTATGAAGGTAAACAAGGAGACTCACGGAATGGATGTCGGCTTATTGATTCAGGATCCTTTATACTTTACTAATAATGGTCGCTATATCAGGTTTAATTTACATCCCCGGCCTGAGCTTCGACAGCCGCATGCTGATGCGGTAAAGGTAAATGTGTGGAGTTATAAAGACACGATTCTTCAGTCTGCTCAGTCCTCGTTTCAGCTCCTGATTGATGCAATCATTGATACAGGGGGATATAAGGTTATTCGTGTTAATGACGATCAGATACTTATAAATCCTATAAAAGCTGATTGTGACTTTGCTGTATTAGTAAGGAAAGGAGAAAAAATGAATGGAGACCGTTTTTGGGAACAGGATAAAATGGATAGTAATTGGTTGATATCACTGAAACATGGTGTAAAAAAATATCTGGTAAAAGGCAATACCAATGATTTTCATATATTCCGTTCTCCGACTGATCATTACCTGGTTTATTTCGACCTCGAGCATGGTTGCCACTACTTTAGTTACAACTTTGCTACAGGCAAGATAACAAAAATATCTGATGGAATTCCCATGGGGCAGTTAGGATCCGAAAGATTTGATATGAATGTTCGTGGTAAGCCTAATGGTAAAGCCGGTATAGCAGGATGGCTAAAGGAGGATGCGGGATTGCTGGTATATGACAATTATGATATCTGGCAACTGGATCTCGATGGGAAAAGACCACCGGTAAATATAACGAATGGATATGGCTTGAAGCATGATGTAATATTAACTTTATTGGGTGAGGATCGGAATAATGATCTTGATCTTCCAATTTTAGGCGCAAAAGAGTCTTTAATATTAACAGCCTTTAACAGTAAAAACAAAAATAGTGGATTTTACCGGATACGATTGGGAAAGCAAGGGGAACCGGAAAAATTATGTACGGGCCCCTATGTGGTAGATTTACTGGCTTGTTCAGGAGATGGGAAGCGATATCAGGCAATCGATAACAATGTATATATTATAAAGCGACAGAGCGTTACTGAGGCACCGAATTATTTTGTAACAACTGATTTTAGAACATACGAGCCTATTACTAACCTGCAGCCGCAAAAAAGGTACAACTGGCTTACGGCAGAGTTGCACAGCTTTAAACAAATGGATGGTAGTAAAAGCCAGGGGATTCTGTACAAGCCTGAGAATTTTGACCCGGCTAAAAAATACCCGGTTATCATCAGCTTTTATGGAATCCTATCGGATCAATTGTACAAATATCCAACACCGGCATATTTGGATGCGCCAGAGATTTTTAGCTATCCGAGTTGGTTTGTTAGCCACGGTTACCTGGTATTCCTTCCAGATGTATATTTTTTCTCAAAAGGTAAATGGGGACTTAGCTCACTGAACACATTAGATGGGGCAGCAAGATATTTACGAACATTGCCTTTTGTAGATGGTGCACACATAGGTGCCAGTGGTCATAGTAATTCTGGTCGTTTTGGGTATTATGTATTGACGCATTCCCGTTCATTTGCTGCTATGTCGATTGGATCTGGAACAACGGACGCATTGGAAATGTCTCTATCCTTAAGGCAGAACGGAAAAAGTTGGTTGCAATGGGGTGAAGTTAATGCTTACGGCGGTGGAATGGGTAGTCTTTGGGAAAACAGGGCAATCTGGTTGGATCAAAGTTCTGTGCTGCACGCAGACAAAGTGAAATGCCCTATTTTGATGTTTCATAACAAAAAAGATGGCGCACCTGTGCAATCGGCTATAGAAATGTTTGTCGCCTTGCGCAGATTGGGAAAGAAAGCGTGGTGGCTGCAGTATGATGAAGGTTTGCATAGGTTAGATATGCCAAGGGATTTAAAAGATTATACCATTCGTTATACACAGTTTATGGATCATTACTTAAAAGGGGCTCCGGCGCCCCGGTGGATGACGGAAGGTATACCATCCCAATTAAAAGGTGTGGAAGCGAGGTATGAACTTGATCTATCGGGAAGTTGTGGTAAAGATTGTAAGATTTGCCAGTCGCACACATATGGAAGAATACAGTAAATAAAAAAATACAATAGCCCAACCGTGAGGTTGGGCTATTGTATTTATATTTCACGAAGCCAGTTGCGAAAATCTATAAAATAAGATATTTTTTTAGAAAATACTAAACTGCTGCACATTATTGTGTTTTTATTATTGTTCAATTTTATTTCCTGTTTTATTAGTTAAATATTCAGCCATAGAGATCAGGGATTTAGTTCTTTATTGCTTACACAACTGGAATTTGTGGTTATAATATAATAATAGATGTGGGAAGCGGATATGAAAAAAATATTGGCAATAATATTATTAATTGGGTGGGTAATATTGTTGTTTTTCCTTTGTTTGCTCAACCAACAATAGAATGTGCCGGTATTTATTCCTTTATCTGAGCAAAATTCTTTAACAGTGCGTTGCCCCTTTTTATATTCTGCAATTATTGCTGAGATCGTTTCACTGGAACGACGGGTATTTTGTTGCTTTCCTGAAGTTGTTGCCTTTTCCATAATAAAACTTTAGGCAACAAAATTATCGGACTTCTTTATTCACCTGGTAACGTCAAGGACCGAATGGTTACTTTGTGAGTAAAGGCCCGAGCAAATACAAGTATAATATCGTCTATTAGCCATTACCATTTAAGCATTGGTTCCAATGGCCTTTTTAATATTGGCAACTATGGTTCAGTGATGGTGCCCTTCCAGTTTTGAGGAAGCAGTTCAGCTATCCGGCTTGAAGGAAAAGTTGGCATAACTGTAAGTACATATTTCAACCAGTCATATGCATTTACGTTATGCAGCTTACACGTAGCAAACAGGGAGTAAATGATAGCAGCATTCTGTGCTGCATCATGTGATCCAGCGAAGAGGTAATTGTTCCGCCCCCAAAACGATTGGACGGATAGCATTCTCGATAAGATTAGTATCCATTAACAGCATACCATCATGCAGGAATAGGCCGACTAGCTTTTCCCGTTCAGAAAAATAAACCAGCGCCTTGCCGATAGGACTCCGCAATGTTGGTATCTTGGGGATTTGTTCTTTTACCCAGGCAGCTAATTCCTCAAAGACCGGAACTGATTTTTCCTGGCGTATTTTTCTTCGTTCATCACAGATTCGTGAACAGAAAACAACTTACTCATAATAAAAGTGTTTTTAAATATTCAGCGGGAACTTCTTTGTAGAGCTTGAGATTACCTATCTCGGCAAAAATTTGTTGCCTGTCAACACTACCAATCACTTCTATACTCGCAAAACCACTTTTAACGGCAGGTTTTCTTTTCATGCGTTTTTTCACTTTATTACCGTACTTCTTTACCCAACGATAAAAAGTTTTTTCTGTTAAGCTATTCGCTTCGCAATACTCCTTTACCGTAAGGCCACTTTGTTCCTGCTCAACTAAACACTGCCTTATTTCTTCTTCCGATCAGCGCTTTTTTATTTTACCACCGGCCTCTTGTTGGTTCTGTTCCATAGTTCCAATATTTCAAAGCGCATAAAGCTATACCTTAATAGCTTTTATTCGGACCCTAGTCCCTCGGGTATTTACAATTTGTGATGATATTTTAATTGTTATCCTCGAACCTATCCAGAGTAGTGCATATTATTCCAGTACATGGGGCTAAAGGATTTCCGTTTGTGGGGGTAGCACATAACCGAAGTCCAAATTGTGCTTTATTTATGTTAACAGTTAGTATGCAAGCTGCTGGATTTGGTGCGCAGCCAGATACTCCATTCACTAATATTGTGTTTGTGGTGCAATATTGAAATGAATACTTTGCTTTAAAAGCAAGTGTACCACCTACTACTGCAAGCAATGCAAGAGATAGTAACATGATTTTTACTTTTTTCATAAAATTGTGCTTTAATTGAAAGAACTAAAGTTTGATTTTACTATATACGTAATCAATTATAATGATTATTCACTTTTGCGCGATAGCCTCTGTTGAAGCTTAGTGATTGTTAAAAATATCAGGATAGAAAATCTTTTTATCCCAATTAATATAGCTCCCACAGAACTGTGGGAGCTATTCGTAATAGACAATTTATACATCAATTTATGATGATGTTTTAATTGTTGTCTACGATCTTGTTCAGAGTTGTGCATAATATTCCAGCACATGGGGCTAACGGATTCCCGTTTGTGGGGGTAGTACATAACCGCAATCCTGCTGGGTCTGTCTTTACATTAACAGTTAGTATGCAAGCTGCTGGATTAGCTGCGCAGCCAGGTACTCCATTTACTACTATAGTGTTTGTGCTGCAATATTGGAATGAATACTTTGCTTTAAAAGCAAGTGCACCACCTACTACTGCGAACAAAGCAAGAGACAGTAACATGATTTTTACTTTTTTCATAATAATCGTGCTTTTTAAAATTAAAAAGCTAAATTTTGGTTTATATAAATGCCTACTCTGTTGTAGTGGTTTTCGGCTATCCCACTTCGCCCGCCGAAGCCTTAGGCGTTGGAGGGGCGGAATCCGCTCTTTAGATAAATATCATAAGCGGTCTTCATTCTCTACAGCTCTATAGCCATCTTCGAAGTACTGGTTATAAAGAGCTAAGATGAATGGGTACTACTGTAGCTTTTCCGTTGGAAGGGCCCATTACCTCTGGTCACTCAGTAGATAGCACCGTCTGCCTGATCAGGGCAAATCGGATATTATTTAATGCATATTATTCTTCCGCTGCTTTTTTTATCTGGCTGCTATAGATCTTTCCTACAAAGGTTTTATTTAGTGTTTTATTCTTTCCATATATGGCTATATACGGCACCATTTGTATTTCAAAATAATCACTTACCGTATGAGCTGTGTCTACACCGGTAGTAATGTTTGCATATTTTTGTAACTGGTACTCTTTATAAAAACTTTTCAAATCATGTAGGGGGAAACTGGTAATAAAATAAAACTGTATGTTTTTTAGTTTGTCCATGTCTTCAATAATTTCTTTTGTCTGCGCCTTGCAAAAGGGGCAATAAGGGCTTAAGTAAAACAGTACTATGGGTTTACCGACCGGTATATCACGGCTATTGACCCAGGTTGTACTATCAGATAGTAAAATTTTAAATTCAGGCAGTGGTTTTCCTTCCAGTCCGGTTTTTTGTGGTTCAGAGCCGTAGCAACCGGCGAGTATTGCTATTATGAATAACAGCATAAAATGTTTCATATGATGTGTTTTTATCGTGAATGATGTAATCTTTAATGGTAAATTAGAAATTAATCTTTCTATTAGTTAGTTTAATTAATACATAAGTATTAGAAATCACTTTGCATCGCTGGTTCAGTCATAGAGATTGCTTGTTTTGGCTTAGTCATCGGTTCAGATTTTAATGACTGTATGATGCACGATGTAAAAAATAATGTGAATGGTACGGTAATAACAATGGGGAATATTTGATACCGAAGTTCCACAGGGGCTGAAAGTATGCTAAAAATTGCATTGGCATACCAAACAATCAGCATACAGCCAATGATATTGTTATTGACCCTGCTACACCTACGAATACCCCCAAAAAATAGAAATATTGTACTGCTTAAAAAGAATAATGGATTGATGATCGCTACCAGGTTAGGGAAAAAGCTGATTATTTTGATTTGTGAATGCTTTATCCTGCTTGGCAATTTATTATTGGTCAAGTTAAACCAGGTAACTGCAACGGGCTCTACCGTTTTGTAGCTCATATTATATTGCTCCATAAAACCTGCAGGCGGTGCGTAATACCGTAACAGGTTGGGCCATATATAGTGTTTAATGAAAGGCAAGGGGTATTGCCCAATCAGGTAACTCCCATATTCCTGATATAAAGGGCCCATAGATGCCCATTTTTTAAAAAAAGGTGTATCATTGTTAGCGGGCCACTTTTCTTCCATGTACATGCGTAATGGCGACTTAAAATCCCATAAGTAATAGACTCCCACTTCCTGGTCGGGTCTCTTTATCAGGTGGCGTAGTGAATCCATATGCCGGTTAACAATTTTGTGCAATGGCCTAAAGAATTGGTTCACGTTTATCGTATCAATTGGTGGTGCGTATGCGTACCCATACAGGGCATTGGCTGCCAGTTGCCAGCCCCCAAAGGCTGAGTATTGAACGGAATCTGTTCTTAGTTTGTATTCGTACTGCGTACGACCAATAAAAAGCAGCAATAGAAACGCAATCGAGCCAATACCCAGCCATTTAGTTTTTCGAGGCATATGTTCCATGATAATAAATGCAATGCTGATAAATGGATAATAGAGAGCATTAAATCGAACCATAAATGTCAGCAGCAATACAATAGCATGTATAACCAAGATTTTTTGGGTTGGTTGATAAATGATCCAAAGTAACTGCGTGAACCAGACCAGGCTTAAGGCAGCAAACAAACAATCAGATGACACGAAATTGGCAATATGGGGCAACAAAGGGTTCAGTATACTTGCGGCCATCAAAATCCTAAATATCCATTTACCAGGTGAAAATAGATACCGGATAGTAAACAGGAAATATAATACAGCGCATTGTAATAACAGATATTGCACTATCACCAATATCAAATGCGATCGGCTAAATATGCCAATTAGACTCAAAAATTTGGAATATCCGATTGGCCATATGTTTATAAACTCGTTTGTGCTGGCTGCCTCCAGGTAACTATAAGAATCTGGAGGAATAAAATTTGGGTAGGGATATATAATCTTTAGCCAGCTAAATGACATCACCATCGCTGTTACAGCAAACCAAAACAGTTGCTTGTTTTCTCTATCCTCTCGCAGCCATTGTTTAAAAGGCAATGGTGATATGATTTGCCGGAAAAGCATATGGATGATTTATTGTTTTCTTTTACTATGATGTTCTGATTGTTTTCTATAGTAAGGTTTCTATTTTTTTATTTGTATTTTTAGGTACTTTACTTAACGGACAAATGAATATGTTATAGTATCGTTAATTATTGTTTATAATCCTATTCAAAATTGTACAGTTGACGGCCTGACATGGATTAAAAGGGTTTCCATTTGTTACGGTTGTACACATACGGACTCCGCCAACGTTAGTAGTCATTACCGCTTGTAATAGTATGCAAGCCGCTGGATTAGCTGTGCACCCTGGTATACCATTTATTAATATAGTGTTTGTAGTACAATAATCGTCGTTATACTTTGCTTTAAATGCCAGTGCTCCACCTACAACTGCAAACACGGCAAGAGTCAACAACATGATTTTTATTTTATTCATAATAATATTGCTTTTTAAAAATCAAAAAGCTAAATTTTAAGTTTTACGTAGTTTTTGGGGCTATCCCATGTTGCGAGCAATATCCTGTTTGTTTTTCATAACGGGGTTCCAAATTTTTTGATTATCTTTTTTTTGTCGTTTTTGCAATACAATGCCTGCAATAGCCATAGCTATAAATATGCCGTTAAAAACAATATGTTGTGGCCATGATAATTTTGCCAGCACACCTCCGCAACTGCAGGGTAATTTATCGCTGAATGATAGCAGGGCAATAACGTATATAGTAAATGCTGTAATCAAGGCTAATGCTACATAAAGTCCTTTCAGCCGCCAACGTGGGATGATCAACATCAGTACTACCATAAATTCCAACCATGGCAACGTGGCAGCTATTAGAGGCGCTACCGGTGTTAGTACAGGTGATTCTGCTAACTGTTCGCTGAATACGCTGTATTCCATCAGTTTGCTGATGCCGGTGTATATGAAAAGGATAGCGTATAGAAATATTATGGATTCTATGATGGTTGTTCGTTTCATATATTTAATCTTAACGCGAAACGCTTAATGCTGAATGTTTGCTTACAGATTAGAATTTTCAAATTATCTCATTTTCAATTTTTCAAAATTGCCATTACGCAATCGCTTCCTTTGAAAACTGCTTACTTAAATTTTTTTCTTTTTCCGCCACTTTCATACTTCTCATTAGCTGGGACATCCAATCCACAAGCAATAGTGCATACGTGGTAGTCAGCAATACAGGAAATGATTGGAACCGAAGGGCTGCTGAAGAAGCGAAGATGGTAAACCCTGCGTTCAGCAGCCATAGCGTACTCCCCATTAATACGGTTTTGTTAAAAACAGAGTTATACTGCCAGCCTTTCAATAAAATATAATATAATAACCCGAATAGCATTACTACGTTTATGATGCCGGAAAGAATGGGATAAAAATTGAGCACCCATATATAGGGACTTCCCATCCTTGTTTTAACTTCGACGCTTTTGTAGCCAAACCATATTTTAGCCTGATCTGTTACATAACCATTTCCTGAATTGTAATATTGCAGAAATTCTACAGGCGGCGCATAATATTTGCGAGTATTAGGCCATAAAAAATGAGCAGCGAAATGTAAAGGGTATTGTCTGATAAGATATAATCCATATTTTTTATACAGCGGTCCCATACTGGCCCATTTTTTAAATTCCTTTGCAGAAGTATCCTTTGCTTTAAACAGACTGTCTCGATAATCCATTAATGGCATGCCCGGCGACCACATATAAAAGGTACTGGCTTCGGCCATTTCAGCAGGATATACAGCCTTATTATGTCGAGCCATATCAAAGAATTTTCTGACCATACTGTCTAATTCGTGAAATTGTTGTGGTACAGGCTTTCGGTCAACACTGTCTACTTTACGGTACGCATACATAGCATTGTTAGCCATTTGCCATCCGCTAAAAGGCGAATATTGCCAATAGCCTGTGAGCTTTTTGTATTGGTACATTGTAAGGCCCATAAACCATCCACATAGTAATAATCCCAAACCAATGCCAGCCATTTTTTTGCGTAAGGGTAATTTAGATAACCAGAAGGCTATCCCAGCAATCAATGGATATATCATGGCATTGTAACGCACGGTAAAAGCTATGAATAACACTACAGCATGCCATATAATAATTTTATTGGAAGGCTTGTGAATGATCCATAATAGCAGGGCAAACCAAATCATGCTTAGTGCGAGAAAAAGGCCATCGCTGCTCACCATATTGCCCAAGTGGAAACACAAAGGATTAAGCACCATAAAACACAACAAAACGATAAGCGTTACCTTTCCGATTTTATAGAAATAGAAAATGGTAAATAATAAAAACAGGATACCACATTGAATGAAAAGGTATTGAAAGCCAACCAGCACAATATCGGGCTTTGCAAATACGCTGAATAATCGAAGGAATTTGGAATAGCCAATTAGGTAGGTACTGATCGTTAAATTATTTTCGGCTGCAGTCAGGTATGAAAATGAGTCGCCATGTATATAGCTTGCAAAAGGGTATAAATATTTGAATATAACAAACTGCACCACAATAGCTGCTGCTACCAGGTATAGGATCAGCCGATTCCGACGGTTATGAAATAGGAATTCTTTGAACGTAAATTGTGTGGATGGCATGGTGTTATGATCAGTCATGATGAGTGCTTTTGCTTTTCGTAGTTATTTTTCTTGACGATGTTCATGTGTGTCACACTTTTTTACGCGGCAGGCAGATGTGGCACACCGAAACCACCAGATGTGTACTGCTTTCGATATTGTAATGGCGTAATTTTTTTCAACTTAAAAAATTGCCGGTGAAAATGTACAATGGTATTGTAGCCACTCTCGTAGCATATTTCTGTTACACACTTGTTTGTTTGCAGTAACTGCCGGCAGGCATGATTGATACGTACTTCGTTCAGGTAATCTATATAAGTTTTGCCGGTACGCTGTTTAAAATACAAACAGAAGGAGGGGATACTCATACATGCAACAACTGCTGCCTGCGATAATGAAATGTGGTCCTGGAAAGAATCTAAAGTAAACTCAATTGCTTTATCAATAAATTCACTGTCCTTATAATTTCTTTCCTGTATTTTGATCGTGGTTAGGATAGTGTATTCTTTTTCCAGGCTCATCATATGCAGACAATGCAATAATAGATTGATGCGGATGAAGTCAGTGGCTGTTTCCAGCGCTGTGATCATGTGCTGTAACCGATATTGGTTATTTCCCTTTATTAGTAAACCTCGACCTGCTATGTTCAGCAATTGTTTGATGGCGATGCATTCGGGTATATTAAAGAAATGAGGGCCGAAGCAATTATCACGGAACTGCACCACAAAAGCACTAAGCGGCTGCTCACCGCTTTTTTGAAATGCATGTCGCAGGTTGCTTCCCAAGAAGAGTATGTCACCGGATTCGAAGCACACTGACTGCCCTGTATAATTGCCCATATGCACTACACCAGAACCTTCGGTAAAAAGGATCAGTTCAAATTCTTCATGCTGGTGCCAGGCCACTTCGAAATGTGGTGTACTAAGAGCACAGGCCAGGAAGGATGTGTTTTGTAGTAGTGGTAGTTTTTGAATTATCGTTTTCATCTGTTTTTAGTTGGCATTTAATACTTATTGTCCATTATTGAAACTTATCAATCAGTCAGTGGATGCTCTTTGTGCAAATCAGGTACTCTTTTCGTTGATATAATTTTATTCCAAAAAGTTCGATAGTCTATTGATCGCACCAAAGGTTTTTCAACTACTTTATAAAACCCAATTGCGGCTACAACAACAATAATTACCTGAATAAAAATAATTGCATCAGGAGGCAGGAAAAAATGCTTTTTTTGATAGAGTAAAGAAAAAAAAGTTAATAAGGTAAAGTGCACCAGGTAAATTGAGTATGAAGCATCCCCCATAAGCATCGTCCATTTATTATCCCAGAGTCGCTTATGTCTGGTGTTTTTTTCCAGAAAAACGCATCCGGCTAAAATACTACAGCTTGGAATTCCCCAAAGCAAAAACCTGTGCATGCTTTGCTGGCCGATTAATACGTCATTATAATGCCATACAATATTAAACCCAAAAACAATCAATAAAATATAGCTTATCAAGCCAATCAGTAAACAGGTTACTCCTATATAAGCATGAATTTGTTTAACATTTGAATATATCCAGCAGATAATAGCACCCAGCAAAAACTCCAGCAAAATGGCGTTGGTGATAAATGCAATTCTTAAATCAGAGATTTGTATTAATTGTCCGAATGTCACTAATACGATTATTAGGCCAAGTAAAAATAAAACTTTGCGCTTTATTTTGAATAATATCAGGAAGTAGAAAAGAATGTAAAAAAACCATTCAAAACTCAAGGTCCACCCAACGATGAGTAAGGGTGCAAATAAATTAACATCCCCTGAGAGTGGAATAATCAAAATAGAATCACAGAATGAGCCGATAATCCTAGTTAATGAGTCAAAATGGAGTTGATTACTCAACCACAATTTCAGGACAATAACACTTAAACAAAGTAAAGTGGCAATATAATAAACCGGATTAATTCGCCAAAAACGCTTTGCTAGGAATTGAATACCTTGTGCTGATCCCATATATTTGTTGGCTACAAATGTTATAATGAAACCAGATATAGCAAAAAACAAATCAACTCCGATATATCCAAAAGTTTGCAAATGATAGAAATTTTGTTGCCATGAAACGGCATACCTCATTTGTATCTCCATAGAATGTGCATATACTACCAGTAAAGCAGCCACTGCCCGCAGAAATTGTATGGAATTTAATTTCATATTGTGTATAGTCAATGGTGAATAGTCAATAGTCTATATTCAATAGTGGATGATCAATATTGAATCGTCTCAAATGGAATATATCTTAACACTTTAAAATCCTGCTTTATCAATGATTTTGTGCTGAACAATGAATACTTCACTATACACACAATCGCCCTCACCCCATCTCTCCACCCAATCGTCTTCCCCTCAGCAAACGTTCTCCCATAATAGCTAATGCCTACTTCATATATCCTGATACGAGGCACCATCGCAATCTTCGCAGTTACCTCTGGTTCAAACCCAAATCGCATTTCCTCTAAATAGATCCGCTGTATAATATCAGTTTTGAACATCTGGTAACCGGTTCCCATATCCGTCAAATTCAGGTTGGTGAACATGTTCGGATTTTTCTAAAAAAAAATTATAGTCTATAATTCAAGATTCTAAAACTCAGACTTTCCGGTTTGTCTGGACAGGTAAATATTTAGGGATAGGATGTCGATATTTTTCGCCATAAATTGCTCTTTCATTATCTTCTAAACCCTCATGTATGAATTAATATTTTACGTTTGACAAACTCCTCACTCCTCGCAGGAAGGAAAAAAACTGTCTTTTGATAAAACTGCATAACTAAATCGAATACGATAATGTGAATTAAATAAATAGAATAGGAAGCGTCACCTAAAAGCAGTGCCAATTTGTTATCAAATAGCCGGTTTAGTTTGTTGTTTTTTTCAAGGAATACGCAACCTGCCACAATACAACTGCTCGGAATGCCCCACAACAGGAACCTTTTTAAACTGAGTGTGCCACCTATAACTCCCAGATGATGCCAAGCATTACCAAAGCCAAATCTTATTAACAGCATATAGCTGATGACTCCGATTGATAAAAATGTTATTCCAATGGGCACTGATATTTTTATATTCTTTAAATAAAGCTGGCAAATAATAATACCCAAAATAAACTCCAGCATAATGGGGTTGGTTAAAAATATCAACCGAAGATCATCTGGTTTTAATAATTGCCCGCATAATATTAATATCACGGCGGGTAAAAACAATGTTTTACGCTGAACATTACATAGGATAAGGAGTGAGAACAGTAAGTAGAACAACCATTCGAAACTTAAGGTCCAGCCCACATTGAGCAATGGTGAGAAAAAGTTAATATCACCCGACGTTGGCAGCACCAATATAGAGTCTATCGCTGAACTAATAGTTTTGTTTAAGGAGTTGCTAAAAGGGATATTGTTCGCCCGTAGCAACAGCCAATATATACCTAAAGAGAGCAAACTGACAATATAATATACCGGGTTAATGCGACAGAATCTTTTTGCCAGGAAATACACACCTTCTGCCGGCCCTATGTATTTATTGGCTACATAAGTTATGATGAATCCCGAGATAACAAAAAACAAGTCAACTCCAATACAACCAAAATGGTTTAAATAATAAAAATTTTGTTGCCATGATGACGCATAATTGGTTTGTACAATCATAGAGTGCTTATATACAACCAGAATAGCAGCCACAGCCCGCAGAAATTGTATGGAGTTGAGTTTCATGTCGTGAATGGTCAATGGTGAATGGTGAATTGTCAAATGGAACAAATTAACTCAGCACTTTTACTTCTTTTTTTACAAGTGACCTGGTAGTAAGTAACGAATACTTCACAATACACATAATCGCCCTCACCCCATCTCTCCACCCAATTTTCTTCCCCTCAGCAAAAGTTCTCCCATAATAACTAATGCCTACTTCATATATTCTGATACGCGGTACCATCGCAATCTTCGCTGTCACCTCCGGCTCAAACCCAAAGCGCTTCTCCTGTAAATAAATTCTTTGAATAATATCCGTTCTGAACATCTTATAACCGGTTTCCATGTCGGTAAGGTTCAGGTTGGTAAACATGTTCGATAAAAAGGTGAGAAACCTGTTCCCGATCGAATGCCAGAAGAAAAGGATGCGGTGAGCGTTGCCTCCCATAAAGCGAGAGCCATAAACCACATCTGCAAAGCCGTTTACTGCCGGTTTTAGTAAACTGTTATATTCACCCGGATCATACTCCAGGTCAGCATCCTGCACCAGTAAATATTCGCCGGTGGCATGGGCAATGCCCGTATGTATAGCCGCACCTTTTCCCTGGTTCTTCTCATGTTTGATGTATTTAAAGTAATTGATAGCAGGCTGACTATTGGTGCTCATATACTCCTGTATCACTTCCTCGGTACTGTCTAGTGAACAGTCGTTCACAATGATCACTTCCTTTTCGATATTGCTGATGAGTTTCACCTCATTGATCTTGTCGAGCACAATCGAAATGGTTTTTTCCTCATTATAAACAGGTATGATGATCGATAACCTTTTGATGTATATTTTCGATTTGCGTACTTCCATGGCGTCGGCCGGGGGAGCGGCTTGCTGGATGGTGTTAGCATAATTGAGCACTTCTGACATATAATAAGGTTTTATCGTTATTGATGTAATAGTCCGGCAACAAAGCTGGTGTCAGGTGGGAGCGAGTCACCTGTTCAGGCAACTTGTCTAATAATATTTCTAACCTTCATAAAATCGTTTGCATACCATTGCCTCACCAGCCTGTTAACCGGAAATATCTTTCGTGAATGGTGAATGGTCAATGGTGAATGCCAATCACGACATTATGTGTATTGCGTTTTGCGTTTCGCGTTCAGCGTTCAGCGTTTTGCGTTTTCCGTATAAGCCCCTGGCACGACTACCCGGGCGTACCGGTCACTGTTAAAATAATGAATCTCTATAGGCCATGTTCTTGATTGTATAGATAAAAATCAGAGTATAAGCTATTGTTGGTTTTATCGTGAATGATCAAAAGTTTTTCCATTGCTCTTTTGAATACCCTTGGTTAGGCCCCGGCAAGACTACCGGGGCGTACCGATTTGTAGTAAACCTTAAGATCGTTTATTGAGCCATGTTCAGGAACTTTCGGGTCCTAATAAGGATGTATAATTTATTGTTGAGTTTTACGATCGTGAAACGTAATACGTAAAACGGCAAATGTCTTCAACGGACTTAGCGTTAAGCGTTCAGCATTCAGCGTTGCACCTGTTTTAAGCGTTTTGCGTTTTGCATTCTGCGTTAGGCGTTCTGCATTAAGCGTTCAGCGTTCAGCATTGTGATCGGATGAGCCCCGGTACGATTACCGGGGCGAACCGATCAATTAAACCTTATCCTACTTGATTATAGGATCGAAACCGTTTCATAGCACCCGGGAACAGAACTGGTGTCTCTTTGGCCTGCGCTGGATCCTTCGACTATGCTCTGTCCTTCGACTTCGCTCAGGATTCTTTGGCGGCCCTTCGACTGCGCTCAGGGCAATTATTATCGGGAACAGCTGATGCTTTACACCAGGTTTTCTGGTAAAATTGCCTCACCAGTCTGTATAACCGGGCTATATATAAATTCAATGAGCTGCGTTGTTGTGGTACGGTTGCTTCTGTTATCTGTATGCAAGTTACTATGCAAAAACTATCAGCGAAGGGCGGTTTACTATCCGATTAGTCCGTTTTGCTATCAGGTGAGTCAAACTGTTCCGTACAACCGTATTGCCATTCCGTCGGTGTTTTCTTATATACTTTTTTAAAGGCCCGCGAAAAATTGTTGTCTTTATGGTAACCGCATTTGCGGGCAATTTGTTTTTGCGTTAAACGGCCTTCAAGGATCAAACGGGCAGCTGCATCCATGCGCTTTCTTTGCTGGTACCCGCCAACCGTAAAGCCATATTGAAATTTGAATGCCCGTTGCAGCGTTTTGCGGTTGAGGGATACCATACAGGTGAAGTAGTCAATACTTTTTTGATCCAGCGGATGCTGGTCGATGTACTGCCGTACCGTTTCTACCGCCTTTTGCATAAGGCGGGTTAATCCTGTGGGCGATTCCATATTGAATAAGGTGTTTAATGGTTAAAGTAGTATCATCTTCGAACGGGCATGTTGTCGCAGGTGCCGGAAAAAATCAAATGGCGTTTCATGGGGTGTTGGAACAATATGTTCTTTATTGTTATCGTCTTTGGCCCATACGGTGGCTTCCTTTTTATAAAAGGTAAGCTCATAATAAAAGTCGGGGTCGTCGAACACGCAGCTTACAGTGGCTTTGCCCTGCTTATATAACGCTTTCAAATGGTGGGGAGTAAGTTGGTGAAACTGATCGATAAGGGTAATGCCTGCAACCAGGGTAAGCTCTTCTATGCTGTTGCACTCCAGTACTACGGCCAGCGAATAATCTGGATCCAGCACGGCATCGGGCCAGCCGGCCACTGCACAAACAGAACGATTGGGCCGTAACGAAAACTCCACCTGCTGTGTGTTCACGTACACGCCAGAGCATTGTTCCATATATGCCAGAATCGTTTTGTTGATACCTTTCATGTTATCATCCTTAAAAAGGTTGTGATACCGGTAGGTGTTTGCCGTTGTATTATCGTGAAAGTGTAATAGAAGTTTATCCGCTATAAATCTTCCGGAAACAGCCAAACCGGAGCACTTAACCATCTGTATGCAATTTACGGTAGCAGGGGAGGCCGGCAAAGCAAAAAGAGTTTATGATTTGCCCTTTTTGTTTATGTTTTGCCCGTATTTGTTAACGTTATGCCGCTTCGCGCCGGTTCATCCACTCAGATGGCGTAACGTTGAAATGATTCTTAAATGCATTGCTGAAGGCGCTTGACGAGGCATATTGCAGCTCGATGGCAATTTGCTTTATCGATTGGCCGCACCGGAGCAGGTGCTTGGCTTCCTGCATGCGCACCTTTAATTTATATTCTCCGATATCGGTGCCATACTGGTCTTTAAATACCTCCTGTAAAATGTTGCGACTGATACCGGCTGAAGAAGCAAGATAGCCGTTGCTGAGACTTTGACAGGGATTGGTGTCGATGAGTTTTTTGACACTCATAACCGCCAACACTACGTGTTTTTTAAATTTTCTTGTACCCATATAGGAAAGGTTTATCCCGCAAATGATATTTGCAGTAATTAATACAGTGATTAATAAAACGGGAAACGGAAACGAATTCCTGCGTGGGTTTTGCAGTGTACAATGGTTAGACTATAAAATTACCAAACTGTAATGAGTATAAAAGAATATTTTTTTAAATGGTATGTAAGTATTTATTAAAGAACAGGCTATATGCAGCCCCGCGCTCCATGGCCCGGGCTGCAAAATAAATATGCCAAACAGGTAATCGTGAACGTTGGTTCCGGTGTTTTTATAGTAGTAAGCCTTTGCCGGTATGGTTTTGCAGTGCAATGGTTTTCGCTGTAAACCTGCACGGCGGGGCTTACTCTTAATGCTCTGATGAGTTACAGTCTCCCGACTTGTCGGGAGGCTTTTTTATTGTTCTCGCAAAGGCGCCAAGGCGCTAAGCGACTCTTTGCGTTCTTACCTTGCTTAAATATTTTAAAGCTGTGTTTTGTGATGTTTTAAAAAACTAAGCGATCTTATTGCGGCTTTGCGCCTTTGCGCGAAACTTATTTCGCCGCATTTTTCCACGGCAAAATCCCAAACCGGTGCTTAAATGCTCGTGTAAAGCTTTGAGGCTCTTTATAGCCTAATAGAAGTGCCAGCTTCTTACTGGTATAGCTTTTATCATTCACCAGCTGCAGCGCCCGGCGCATTTGTTCTTCGAACCGGTGATGGGTGAGGGGGTAACCGAAAATGCTTGTAAAGCCTTTCTGCAATGTATGCACAGGGATATGAAATTTATCGGCTAACTGTTCTGTAGCCAGGTATTGATGCGTGCTTTCGAGCCAGTCGGCCACCTCGTATATCGTATTGGCTTCTCCGGTGCTTAAGCGCAATTTTTCAATGGGGGGTTGCTTATTGTTTATTGTCAATTGCCAATTGGCGAGGGTTTCCATACCGGTATGCAGCAGCTGATCGATAATATAATGTATACGGCAGGGATCTTTTGAGGTTTCGCTGCTATAGGCCAACAGTTCATCCTGCCAGCGAAGCATATGCAACGGGGCAATGGCGTTATGCGGCAAAAGCTTTACCGGTTTGTGCCGGTATATCTTTTGTAAAAAATCGTTCAACAGGGGATAGGTGTCCGACAGATCACGCAGGTACGATTTGGCAAGAATAATATCCATAAAGCTAAGAGCCGCACCGGCGGTAATGTTAAACCTCGTTGTATAATCCGGAATATACAACAGGTTGCAATGCCGCTGATGAAACAGCTGTTCTTGCATGCCGGGCAGATGAAAGGCATATGATTGCGTATGACCTATTCTTAACACGATCACCGGATCACTTTTCCAGGTGTAGGTATCGTTGGCAGTAGCCGCAAAATCATACAACCGTACACGGCACCGGGTATTGGTAACTTCCTGAAATATAAAATAATCGCCGGCATCACTGATGGCTACCTGTAAGGCGGCATCGGACAACACCGCATGCGCGCGGTGCCCGACGGTGGGTGGTAATGTACCGGAAACCGGTAAGGGCCCCCATATAGAGGAATATAATTCGTTACGCATACAATCAGGTTTACCTCACCCCTTAAGGAGAGGGGTGAGGTAGTGTGAGGCAGTAATATAAAACTTCTGAACATAAAAAGGCTACGAAATCGGGAGTATTTATTATTCAAACCGGTGATTTTTTTTAACCGCAAAATATTTGTGACGCCCGGTAAGTGGCTTCTGCATCCCCTTAACTAACTTTATAGTGCCAGGCTTAACGCTCAACGCCCAACGCTTAATGCTTAACGCAGAAAAACAGCAGCGTTTTATAGCGGTTAGCGTTCCGCATTTGGATTTGCGTTATGCATTATGCGTTATGCGTTTTGCGTTTCGTGTTTCGTGTTTAGCGTTTTGCATTATGCGTTTCGCGTTCCGCGTTTGGCATTTCGCATTTGGCATTTTGCGTTTTGTGTTTTGCGTTTTGCATTATGCGTTCGGCGTTATGCGTGTAATCTGCCTCTGTTATCTGCTTAAGTTATTCCTCCTGTTACTTTATCTGAACCCTGTTGTATTGCTACAAACCATTTATCTATGGATGTAAAGCTCACACAGCATGAGGCGATAAAAATATTTTCGAATCTGCGTACATATTGCGCAGGCGAAAACAAGCTGCCATATGGCAATTTCAGTCTGATCATCGATTATCTGGAGTTTTTTGAATGCATGATCAAAGAAATTCCTTTTGAAAAAAATGTAAATATCATTCCACTCGTAAACAGAATACTGAACAATGCCCTTGAAATATTCATCCGGCAATTATTGCAGGTTGCGCTGCATCTCGAAGTGACGCTCGATTATGTATTAAGAGAACTCATCAGCGAAAAAGCCCTGATTGTTCGGCGCTATTGGCGTACCTTTTATAAACAAATAAAAGGTAAAAAAGACAGGGCATTTGTAAAAAGCATCTGGGAACACTATAATCACTGGGTGCTGGCGATTGCCTACTGGCAGGGGTTTGTGCAATCATTCAATGATGAGCTTTGCATTACGTTTACTTTTTATCCGGGCGCATGGCCCTTTGTGATGGTCATAGATGCAGTGAATAAACCGCTCTGGTGCATGTGGTCGGCCGGCAACCTGTTAGGTCAGGTGTTTGTAACCTCTTCTTCCGAAAACAACGGCATTGAAAATGATCCTGTTCGTTCATGGAACGTCTATATGCAGGAGATCGACGTGCTGTCGAAACTAACCAATATACCCATTTACCAGTTACTGCAACAAAACCCCGGCTCCAATTAATTGGAAATTGTATTAGCTTTTATTATCAGATGATAGTTGCTGCGGTTGATTGTTTTAAGGACCGGCATCAGAAAAAAACCGTTAAGAAAATGAAATCGACGGGCATTAAAAAGAAAAACAGATGTTACTGAAGCCTGGATATATTATTAGGGCGTAAGTCGCACTGCTGCCGGGTTTTATTGAACAGCCGGAGCTTGGTTTTCTTTAGAGCGGCGATTTCATTTTTAGGATTTTTCTGAGTCCCGCCCTGCGGGAATTTTTTGGTTCTTTTGCATCAAGGCAAAAGAACTGCATAACCGTTATAGTAAATTATTCTAATTTCTGCTAACGAAAAACGTTAATTTTACACTTTATTTTAGCACCCCGTAAAGGTGCAATTACTTTCAGGGTTTACTGCTGCTTATAACTGTCATGAGAAAATGAGAAAAACGATTGTTGCATATCGCTGCATGATGAACGTTTTTAGTAAATGCATGCTACCGGCATTGCTTTCGTTCATATTACTGCAACAGGTTCGGGCTTATAACAATCCCGCCATTACGCATCTGGGCATTCAACAGGGCTTATCAAATAATTCAGTAAGATGTATCTATCAGGACCACAACGGTCTGATGTGGTTTGGCACTTACGACGGCCTCAACTGTTACGACGGTTACGGCTTCAAAGTGTTCCGTAATAAAATAAAAGATACCGGCTCTTTACCGCATAATTATATTTATACCATTCATGAAGACAGGCACAACAACCTGTGGATCGGCACCGGTCAGGGGGCTGCCGTATACAACCGCATAGCCGACCGGTTTTCGCCCGTTTACTTTCACTGGTTTCAGAACAATCAACAGTACCGGCTTACCTGCAATGTGAACGCCATTGCGTCGGATGCCGGTGGTAATATTTTTTTCGCCACCAACGGATGGGGCATGTTTTTGATAAAGAGCGGCGAAACCGTGGCCGCCCAGGTACCCGTTCATAAAGGAAACGAAGAATCGCTGTGGTATAATGTGCAGTCGGTTTGTGTTGACAAACAACAACACCCCTGGCTGTTTATCGAAGGAATTGGTTTATGCAGCTTTGATGTAAAGAAAAATGCCATTCGCGTGGTGAATAATGCCATCACCTTTGCCAATTGTATGCAGCCCGATGATAACGGCAATATTTGGATCGGTACAGACAATGGGTTGTATAAATATGAAATGGCGACCAACTCCTTCCCGCAACATTTTACCGAGGCGCCGGGTGCTTTATCGAACAATACCATTGTTAGCATTTGCGGCGACCCCCAAAAGAACCTGTGGCTGGGCACCATGGGCGGCGGTGTAAATATCCTGAATACCGCCACCGGTACATTCGACTACCTGTTGCCCGGGGAAAGTAAAAACCAGTTATCGAGCGAATCGGTGCATGCCATTTGTGTTGATAAGGAATCGCGCATATGGATGGGTACGTTAAAGGGAGGGATCGATATTATTGATATACAGAAAAGCCGGTTTCAGACCATCACCCATAATCCGCTTAACCCAAACAGTTTGATCAATGATTTTGTAGGATCCTTTTATGAAGATCAAAACGGCGATCTGTTCATTGGCACCGATGGGGGAGGCATGAGCATTTGGAACCGTACCGGGAACCGCTTTACCAACTACCGTCACAATATATCCGATAGCCGGTCGCTGAGCAATAACTCGGTTAGCTGTATAAAAGAGGATTATTTGGGCAATACCTGGATTGCCACTTTTGGCGGCGGCATCGATAACTTCAATCGTTCAACCGGTTCATTCGATCATTATAAATGTATCAATGAAACGAACGGTAAAGAAAACAAACAGGTTTGTTTGCTGTACGAAGACCGCGATAAAAACTTTTGGGCAACCACCTTCGGCAATGGTAAGTTATACCAATTGAACCGCCAGCAGAACAGGTTTGACATGTTCGATACCCGCTTAAACGATCTCATTGCTATAAAAGAAGATCATGCAGGTATTTTATGGGCAGGTAATTCGCACCAGTTAATAAAGATAGATAAGCAAAAAAAGGAACATGTTTTTTATGAGGTGAACAAACCGGTGCGCGCTATTTATGAAGACGGCCACAATAACCTGTGGATTGGTACCGAAGGCGGCGGTTTGATCCTGTTCGACAGAACAAAAGGTGAAATTGCGGTTCGATACTCAACTGCCGACGGACTCACCAATAATGCAGTACTGAATATTCTCGAAGACCCCGATGGCTTTTTGTGGGTGAGTACATTCAACGGTTTGTCGAAATTCAACCCGGTAAAAAAGATTTTCCAGAACTTTTATCAGAGCGATGGATTGCAGAGCAACCAGTTTTCGTACAATGCGGCGATAAAACTGCATACCGGTGAGCTGGCCTTTGGCGGCATCAGCGGCTTCAACCTTTTTTATGCGCGTGATGTACATACGCGTGACTTTATGCCGGCCGTTTTGTTTACGGGCATCTGGGTTAACAATAAACCGCTGTCGGATGTATTGGGTTATATTAAGCAGGCTGGCAGCGATGGGGTTACCTCACTGAAGCTACCATATGACGAAGCTATCTTGTCGGTACACTTTACTGCGCTTGAATATTCTTCTCCCGAAAAAATAAACTACCAATATTTTCTCGAAGGGTGGGACAAAAACTGGAACTATACCGGCAACGTTCGAAACATCAACTATAATAATATCAGCGAAGGCAGTTACACACTGCGTATAAAATCAACCAACGCCGAAGGCGTATGGAATACAAAGGAAGCGGTCCTGAAAATTATCGTGTTGCCACCCTGGTACCGGAGCTGGTGGGCCATTTGTTTATATATAGCCGTAGCGGCTTCGTTCATTTATATATATGTTACCTATAAAAAACGGCAAACAAAACTGGAGTATGAAATAAAGCTCGCCCACGTGAGTGCTGAAAAAGAAAAAGAGATCAACGAAAAACGGCATGCCTTCTTTACCAATATATCGCATGAGTTTCGCACCCCATTAACGTTGATCATAAATCCCATCAAGGATATTTTACGCAGGGTTGAATCGCCCGAAGATGAAAAAGACCTGAATATTGTATACCGAAACGCGCGTCGTTTATTAAGTTTGATAGACCAGTTGCTGATCTTCAGAAAGGCCGATGTAGAGGCCGATAAGATGACCTTCGCCAAACACAATTGCTATAATTTATGCCGCGAAGTGTATTTATGCTTTGTGCAGCAGGCAAAGGCCAATCAGCTGAAATACCTGTTTGAATGCGATAACCCGAACCTTGAGCTGTATGTTGATCGCGAAAAGATGGAGATTATCTTGTACAATCTTATTTCAAACGCCATCAAGTTTACCCCGCCCGGCGGCAGCATTGTTTTTGCCGTAAAAGAAAGAGACGACGATGTACAATTATATATACAGGATACCGGTTGCGGTATTCCCAGAGACTCCACTTCAAAACTGTTTGAGAAATTTTACCAGGTAACTTCTTCCAAAGCAAACCAAAAACCTGGTTTTGGCATAGGTTTATACCTCGTAAAACATTTTATGGAGGAACACAAAGGCACGGTGAGTTTTGAAACATCTGAAGGCATGGGCACCACTTTCTTTTTAACGCTGCCAAAAGGAAAAAGTCACCTGAACGATCAAACTATTCTTGATGAGCCGCAAAACGAAACGGTGTTTCTGGAAGAATTGCTCGAAGAACCCGCAGAAGCCGAAGCGCCTGCAGAAGTTAAAGAGAATAAACCCGAAGAACTGGTAACCGACCGGCAAACCATAGTGATTGCCGACGACGACAAAGCGATCAGACAATACCTGCAGCAAATGCTGAAAGATAAATACGAGGTAATAGAAGCGGTGAATGGCGAAGAAGCATTTACCATTATTCAAAAGCAATTTCCCGACCTGGTGATCAGCGATATCAGAATGGATGCCATGGACGGCATTGAATTATGCCGCAAGATCAAAAAAGACGCGGCGCTGAACCATATCCCTGTAATATTATTAACCGGCAGCTCAGGGCCGCAAACCGAATTGCAGAGTATTGAAGAAGGCGCCGACCTGTACATCACCAAACCCTTCGATAAAGATCTTTTACTGGCCAAAGTGGAGAACATTTTCAAAACGAGGAACGAGTTGCGCCGGTATTTCTTTGATGAAATTACCCTGAAGCAGAACACGCTTAAAGTATCTGTTGAATATAAAGAGTTCCTGCAAAACTGTATTGCCATTGTAGAGCGTCACCTGACCGACGACCAGTTCACTATTAAAGTGCTGGCAAAGGAAATTGGCATGAGCCATTCGAATTTATACAAAAAGATAAGAATGCTCTCGGGGCAATCGATTACCAACTTCATCCGGTACATCCGTTTACGCCGGGCGGCCGAACTGATGTTAAAGAACGAGTGCAATGTGAACCAGGCGGCTTTTGAAGTAGGCATCAGCGATATCAAATACTTCCGCACACAGTTTAATAAGCTGTTCGGCATGAATCCCTCGGATTATATTAAGAAGTATCGCAATTCGTTCAATAACCAATACAACCTCGGCAACCGGCAACCGTAAAACGGCAAACGGCAAGATGCCTCGCGCAAAGGCGCTAAGGCGCTAAGCCTTTTCTTAGCGTTCTTAAAAGATCGCGAAGCGATCAACTTTGCGCCTTAACGCCTCTGCGAGAAACTTAAAAAACTTTCTGCGGACCTGGCAATTAATCAACTTATCAAGCTGCCATCTTCTGACTTCAGACTTCCGACTTCAGATATCCTGCTTCCGCTTCCACATTCTTACTTACCACTCTTTACCGGGCAAGATTCTGCTCGTAATTACCAATTTGCCCCCCTTATTATGCAAAAATCCCCCCATTTCAGCAGTATAAATGCTGATAATTTTAGAAGTGATAACCGGGACTAAGCGTTAAAAGGCCACCCGTAGCCTTACCGGCGAAAGTATAACCCATAAAAACAAACGAACGTATAACAAAAACTGCTATATGAGAATGACTGTACATTCCTCCGCAAAGCGTTTTTTTTCTTTCCTTATTATAATAATGCTTACCTCTTTTACCACAATTTGTTTTGGTCAGAACACCATTAGAGTACATGGTATTGTAAAAGGTAAGAATAACGATCCTTTAGCACATGCTACCGTTTCGATTGCCGATAAAAACGGATCGTTGATATGCGACAGCCTCGGCCGGTTTTCGATACCCGTTGCCGAAGGGGCAACCCTTAAAGTGTCGTACGTAGGTTATTTTACCCGCTCGTTTAAAATAACCGCTGCAACAACAACGCTCGAAATTCAGCTTACCGAAAATCCCGATTACATGCAAATGAACGATGTGGTAGTGGTGGGTTATGGTAAACAAAAACTGCCAACGGTAACCGGCGCCGTGGGTGTTATTTCGGGAAAGGAATTAACACAAAGTCCGGTGGCGAATATTTCGAACATGCTTATTGGCCGTACATCGGGCATCAGCGGTGTGCAGGCAACCGGCGAACCGGGTTTGAATACGACTTCTATCCGCATTCGTGGTATTGCCACCTTAAACGGACAAGACCCGCTGATCGTGATCGATGGCATTCAGCAACCGGCAGAGCAACCGTACTTAATATTGAATGCCATGGACGCCAATGAAATTGAAAGCATCAGCGTGTTGAAAGATGCATCGTCAACGGCAGTGTATGGTATTCGCGGCGCCAACGGCGTTATTATTATTACTACCAAAAGAGGCCGGTTCAATAAACCGCAGTTTGGTTTTTCGGTGAACCAGGGTTTTACCAAAGCGGCTTCTTTGTTTCAAACGGTGAATTCGTACGAGTTTGCCTCGCTGCGCAACGAGGCCGTACGCAATGCGCAGGCATCGGGCGACCACAGCTTTGATTACTTGTTATTTTCCGATGATGAAATATGGAAGTTTCAAAACAACCGAGACTACACGCCGGCGCAGGTAGATGCCATGAGCAACCTCACCGCAGATCAAAAAGAGGCATTGAATAATAGTGCGGCCTTATATTATTCCAGTCATAATTATTATAAGGAGCAGTTTGGCGGTACCGGTAAACAACAGCAATACAACCTGAATGTTTCGGGCGGTACTGATAGGGTGAAATATTTTACCTCGCTGGGTTATTTTCAGCAGGATGGTATTTTGTCGAACACATCATATGGCGGCGCCAATAACAACCCGAGGTACAAACGGTATAACTTCCGCTCGAACTTCGATATCGACATTGCCAAAAACTTTCAGTTAAGCTTTAATATAGGCGGGCAGTCGGCTGTAAACCGCGTGCCCGGCGCCGGTACTTCTTCGGGCGATTTCGCCAACCGTTATCAGGCCATCATTCAAAGTATTCTGGAAAGCAGTCCGTTCAGCGGACCCGGATTTGTTGATGGACATCTTGTAACCGGTTTTGTGGGTGTGGCAGGTGATGCTACCAATCCGCTGGGCAACAAAGGTGGCGGCGGTTACTCGCCGTTGACCAGTTTATTAACGGCCGGCTTTCGCACTATGTATACCACTACACTCAGCAGTGTGGTAACGCTGAAGCACGACATGGGCTACATCACCAAAGGGCTGCAGGCGCATGCCAGCATAGCATACGACGACAGCTATACAAAAGGATATGCACAAACGAACAGTGTGCCGCAGTACAGCGCTTATCGCGATCCTGCGAATGCCGGTAATATTGTATTTATAGGCGGGCAGGTGAGTCCAACCTACGCCGCCGACAACCTGGGCAATTCATCGTGGCGCAAATTATACATCGAAGCGGCGGTGAACTATAACCACAGTTTCGGACCGCACAACGTTTCGGCCCTGATCCTTGGCAATGCACAGCGATATACAGCTGCCAATTCAAATGGCGATGCACAGGCATACAATACACCTTCTGGTTTAATGGGGCTGGTTGGTCGTACCACTTATAATTATAAGGAGCGTTACCTCGTTGAATTTAACTTAGGGATCAACGGTACCGAAAACTTTGCGCCCGATCGCCGCTTTGGCTATTTCCCCGCTGTTTCGGGTGGATGGATCGCTTCGAACGAAGCGTTCTTTCCGAAAAACGACTGGGTAACCTGGGTGAAGTTCCGTGGTTCGTATGGCGAGGTAGGTAATGACCAGATAGGAGGGCGCCGGTATTTATATCTTCCCAATACCTGGGTTACCAATGCTTCGGGTTATTGGTTTGGCAACAGCAATGGTTCAACCAGCAACCCGAGCTATTCCGGATCTGCAGAAGACAAATTGGGTAATCCATTGGTGACCTGGGAAAGGGCAAAGAAAACCAACCTGAGCGCCGAACTGAAATTCATAAAAAACAAACTGGCATTAACAACTTCATTGTTCCGTGAAAAACGCAATAATATCCTGGTAACCTCAGGTGTAATACCCGCTACGTATGGTGTTTCGCAGGATAATACGCCACCGTTGAATCTCGGCCGGGTAAGCAATGAGGGATTTGAAATAGAAGCAGGCTGGAATGATGAGATCGGCAAGGTGTCGTACTTTATCAAAGGCAATTATTCATTTGCCAGAAATAAAATAGAATACCAGGCCGAAGCGTCTTACCCGTATCCCTGGATGAACAAAACCGGTTATTCTATCGGTCAGTATAAAGGCCTGATCGTTGATGGATTTTATAATACCGAAAAAGAGCTCAATAACCGGCCTTATAATAAATACAGCGCCAATGCACGGCTGGGCGATTTAAAATACCGTGATGTTACCGGCGATGGCATCATCGACGACAAGGACCAGGTGCCTATCGGGTATGCCAACCTGCCGCAGGTAGCGTATAACCTTACCATTGGTTTTTCGTATAAAGGATTTGATGTATCGGCCCTGTTTATAGGAACCGCCAAAGGCTCATTTCCGCAATATGGTTACATCCTCAGCTCACCCTTTGCCAAAAACGTAGGTGAAGTATTGCAGTATGCCTATGATGGTCGCTGGACGCCGGAAAAGTATGCTGCCGGCGAAAAGATCAGTTATCCGGCCATCTCTTTCAGCGGTGGTCAGGCGAACAATAACCCATTGAGTAGTTTCTGGCTCAAGTCCAATGATTTCAAGCGACTCAAAAATTTGGAGCTGGGATATACCTTTCAGCAGCAGCACCCATGGCTGAAACGCGCCAATATAAAAGCGATACGCATATACCTGAACGGTAACAACCTGCTTACCTGGGATGAAAAGATATTAAAGGGCATCGACCCCGAGCAATCAGATACAGGCAAGAACAATATGGGTTACCTGTATCCGCTGACCCGAACCTTTAACTGCGGTGTGAACATTCAATTTTAACAACACGCTAAACGAATAGCCATGCGATATAAAATATGCTTACTCATTATACCGGTTATAGCCATGAATATGGCGGCCTGTAAAAAAGATTTTTTGCAGATGCCGATCGCGAGTACCACTACCGTTGATTCTGTTTTTTCGACCACCGTTAAAGCACAGGGCGCCATCGCCAATGCGTATAAGAAATGTCTTGCACAGGGATTGCCTTACAACAACGTATGGAACGCCCAGATACAGGATAATTTATCGGGTTGTATGAACTATGGCTGGGCGTGGACGCTGTCGAAAGATATGGTGTTAAACGGTCTTTCGGCCAGCGGCAACAGTGAAGATATGGATGGTTTCGGAGGCAATTTTGCACCCATCCGCCAGGCATATCTGGTAAAAGAGAACATCGACAAAGTGACGGATATGAGTGCCGGAGACAAAGCCATTGTAAAAGCCGAAATGAAATCGCTCGTAGCATATCGTTATGAGCAGCTATTTATCATGTACGGCGGCGTTCCGGTGTTAAGCAATAGTTTGCAGGCCAATGATTCGATGGCTATTGCGCGTTTTCCGTTGCGCCAGGTGCTTGACTCAATAGTAACGTGGTGCGATCAGGCTGCTGCTGTGCTTCCTTCGCGCTGGTCCGATACCTGGACGGGCAGAATGACCAAAGCTGCTGCCTTAAGCATCAAAGCCAAGGCATTGTTATATGCAGCGCGACCTTTGTTTAATACGGCTACGCCTTACCTCGATATGGGCGGCAACAATAACCTGATTTGTTTGGGTAGTGCCGATGCCGGCCGGTGGGCAACAGCCGCCGCCGCTGCCGATGCGGTCATTACCGAAGCAGAAACAAACGGCGGTATTGCGATTATAAATACAGGCAATCCATTGGATGATTACGGAACGGCAACCTCCGTTCCCAGTAATAAAGAAGTAATACTCGCTTTTAAATTCAAAAACGATGTGTTGTTCGATGGCGGCAACTGGAATAACCTGCCCATGAACGCCTTTTACAACTGCCGCGTGTGGGAAGCCCAGGCGAATGTGCTTACCACCAATCACCTCGAAAGTTATTATAAGGCCGATGGCACCAATCAAACCTGGCCTGCCACCGGAACGGTTACAGCGTTTTCAGATTACACGAGTCGCATGAACGCGATGGAGGCCCGCTTTAAAGTATGTTTTCAACCCTGGCAAATGGATGCCTGGAGCAATCCGGGCGATGCCAACTGGAAAAATGAAAGCACGTTCGGCGGTGTTGGTTTTGGCTGTGCCCGCGTTACCAAATTTTATTATAAAGCAGGTTCACGCGCCTGGTTCGAATTTCCCATCTTTCGGCTGGCCGCTTATTATTTAAGCGCGGCAGAAGCGTATAATGAAACAGGCGAATCTTCCAAAGCATTAGACAGGCTGAACGTGATCCGTTTACGGGCAGGCTTACCCGCTGCTACCGAAACCGATCAAACAAAGCTGCGCGCCATTATTCAACGCGAATGGAGCATTGAGCTATTCGATGAGAATTACCGTTTGCACGATGTAAAGCACTGGAAGCTGGCCAATATTGCCAACGGTTTGCTGGGCGGGCCCATCAGATCGATGGCATTCAATGATGGCGGTGGCATAAAACTAACCGGCAACAGCAACTATACCGATAAAATTATTTACCAGGCATTCTGGTCACCAAAACAATACCTTAACCCCTTCCCTCAGGGAGAAATGAATAAGGGATACCTTATTCAGAATCCCGGCTACTGATCATGTGATAGCAACAGTCCCGCCATATGGCGGGACACTTTTACGCTGAGCGCAGTCGAAGCGTGTGCTGCAAAGATCCTGAGCGAAGTCGAAGGATCGAAGCATCTCTCTTAAAACTGAAAATTTTTTCGCAATATGAAAAAACTAAATCAATATAAAATAACAGGCTGGTTGCTGGCTACCTTGTTTGCCTGTGCATTGAACGCCCAGGATGGTCAATTGGCAATGGGCAATAAGCAATTGGCAACTGGAAATAAACAATTGGCAATAAAGAACAAACCAGCCGATACAACGATTATTGAATTGCCGGCACCTCCTCAGCATGCTACTGAACCGGAACCATTGATCACCATTGAAAAATCAACGTCTGTTACGGCTACCTCATCTGTAAGCGGAGGGGTGCTGTATAAAACGCCGGCGCCCAATATTACCAATACCCTGTATGGCGTTTTACCGGGACTGTTCGTAAAACAGGGTTCGGGTGAACCGGGATACGACGGCGCATCCCTGAGCATCAGGGGCCGGGGTACCTATGATAATAACAGCTTGATCATTTATGTAGATGGCTTTCAAACCACCGCTTCGTATTTTGCGTATTTGTCGCCATCTGAAATAGAAAGCATTGCTGTATTGAAAGACCCCGTTACGCTGGCCACATTTGGTATGAAAGGAGCGAATGGCGTATTGTGGGTAGTAACCAAAAGAGGTGCCGAAGGGCGTCGCAGCGTGCAGGTACAGCTGCTAAGCGGTTTTCAGCAGGCCATCAATATCAACAAACCCTATGGCTCGTACGATTATGCGCGTTTGTACAACCAGGCCATCAGTAACGACAATTACGCCTTAAACGGTTACCAGTTTAAGTACACACCAAAATATACCGATGCCCAGCTGGATGCATACAGGAACGGCACCGGTACCAATGTTGACTGGTACAATGAAGTGTTGAAAAAGAGTGGATTTTACAACAATGCCAACGTGGTATTATCAGGCGGTGGCAAGGATACAAAATATGCGCTGATACTGGATTATATGCGGCAACGCGGCCTGTACGATGTAAGCACCAATGCAACCACCTCCAATGCGCAGATACAACGCTTTAACATTCGCTCGAACCTCGACTTTAATTTCTTTAAAATATTCGAAGCCAAAGTTGACCTCGGCGGCAGGATAGAAGACCGCCGCTACCCCAATTACGACGGGCCTTCGCTATGGGCCAACATGGCCAATTATCCATCCAATATTTATCCGGTTAAGGATTCTGTTACCGGTTTCTGGTCGGGTACGGCCCTATATCCCAATAACCCGGTGGCATCACTCAAAGCCCTCGGCTGGGTATCGACCCACGACAGAACGCTGCAGGCAAATTTCAATTTAAAAGAAAGACTTGATTTTATTACACCCGGTTTATACCTGAACGAAGCGGTTTCGTTCAATACCTGGACGCGGACCAGCGCCAGCAAAACCGCTACGTACTCCCGTTTTTATAATGGCACCCAAACCACCACCGATAAAGCGTCGGACATCATTGCCAATGGCGCAAGACCGGTTGATCAGTTCGACTTCAAACAGATAAATATCACTGCAGGATACAACCGAACGTTTGGTTTACATGCCTTTACGGGTGCAGTAAATTTTTTGCAAAGCAGCTTTATTACCGATATAGGTATTAATAATCCCGGTCAGAATACCGGCGTAAACATATTTTATCATTACCGCACTATCAGCAGCCGTTTGCATTATGCTTATAACGACCGCTACATACTGGAGCTGGCATTCGGCAGCACCGGATCTGATAACTATGCACCCGGTAACCGCTGGGGATATTATCCGGCTGCAGGTGCTGCATGGGTCATTTCGAAAGAACCCTTCATGCAACAACTGAAACCTGTTACTTTTTTAAAGTTGCGGGCAGGCGCCGGATTATCGGCCAACGACCTGAGCAATAACGGCCGCTATTTGTACCAGCAATACTTCGTTTCATCCGTTACCAGCTATTATACCGGCAACAGCAGCTTAACCGGCAACAGCGGCATCATTCAATCGTATGCCGCCAACCCCGATATATTCGCCGAAAAAAGTATGAAATACAATGTTGGCGTGGATGCTACCTTATTTAACAAGTTGTCAGTTACCATAGATGCGTTTGCTGATAACCGTACCGGCATTGTAACGCAAAGCAACAGCCTGATGCTGGTGTATGGCGGCACCGCTCCCTTTGTAAATATTGGTAAGGTTACCAATAAAGGATTTGAGGTAAGTGTTAACTGGAACGACAGGGTGGGAGCGGTGAACTATACCATTGGCGGTATGGCCTGGTATGCAAAGAACAAAATAAAATATTCGGCAGAAATTCCGCCGGTGAATGATTTTAATAAAATTACCGGTCGCCCCATAGGCACACCCATGGGATTGATTGCCGACGGTTTTTATGATGTTACCGATTTCAATGCCGACGGCACTTTAAAGGCCGGTATTCCGGTACCTACGTTTGGTGCGGTGCAACCCGGCGATCTGAAATACAAAGACCTCGATAACAACAACAGGATCGATCAGGCCGATCAAACAAAGATCGGCAACCCCGATTATCCTTCGCTAACCTATGCGCTGAATGCAGGCATCAGTTATAAAGGGTTTGATGTTAGCATATTGTTCCAGGGCGCTTCGGGCAGCAGTGTTAACATCATTTCGGGCGCTACTACTTATCAAACCATGGCGTTTGTAAGTAACTTTAATGCCTATCCCATTGCCGGCAATGCCTGGGCGTATTATCCCGATCAGGGCATCGACACCAGGTCTGCGGCCAGCTATCCGCGCCTCACCACCAAAGCAAACGACAACAACTATCGCAGTTCAACATTCTGGATGAAGAAAGGCAACTTTTTAAGGGTGCGCAATGCTGAGCTTGGTTACAATCTGCAGGCCCCGGTAATAAAAAAATTACATATTGATAAGTTACGCATCTATGTGAGCGCCGTAAACCCGGTTACCTGGTCGTATTTGCTGAAGCATTATAATATCGACCCCGAAACACCATCGGGCTATCCCGGTTTGAAATCGTATAACGCCGGTATTTCACTCACCTTTTAAAATGCCACACATGAACTTACAACGAATATATACCATACTGCTTGCCTGTTCTGTTACTGCCGGTTTAACAGGTTGTGAAAAGAATTTTCTCGATACCAAAGTTGATACCCAGGTAACCGAAGAAATGATGAACTCCAATTACGGCGCACTGATATCGCTGGCCAATGCGCCGTATACTTATGTGCGTAATGAATTCTTCATGATCGATAACAACCTGTTTGCACCGGTGAGCGACGAAGCGGTGCAAACATCATCAGGCGCTATTGTGCGGTTATTTAACAACGGTAGCTGGAATGCCTATAACAACCCCGATAGCTATTATGGTAATTACTATGCAGGCATACGGGCTGCCAATTACTTTATTGAGCGATCGGGTAATTACAAAGCGTTTCTGGCGCTGAACCGCGATACGGTTTCGGCAAGCGGAAAGATCAGTTATGCCAATGATACGCTGAACATGGGATGGTATGTGGCCGAAGCGCATATACTAAGGGCTTATTTTTATTTTGAATTGGCAAAACGCTACGGCGGCGTGCCACTGGTAACCAAAACCCTTACCACATCCGACGATACCAATATACCACGGGCGTCGTACGACGACATCATCAACTTTATAATAAGCGAAGTAGACGCTTACAAAGGCAGTATGCAACCCAACTGGAAAACATCCTCATTCACCAGTAACGATGGCCGGTTGAACCGAGGCGCTGCACTGGCTTTAAAAGCACGTGCATTGTTGTATGCCGCCAGTCCGCTGCACAATACCACTAATGATGTAGCCAAATGGCAAAAGGCTGCTGCCGCTCTGAACGATGTAATTGTTTTTGCACAGGGCGCCGGCGCTTATGTGCTGGATGGCGATTACAGGAACTATTTTTTGAAAACCACTACCGCAACCAGCAATGAAACCATCTGGGCCATCCGGTACAGCGCCGATAATATGATGGAAAAAAGTAATTACCCCATTGGTACTGCCGGCGGCGCCAGCGGTATAACGCCTACCGACAACCTGGTATCGGACTATGAATATACGGCAACGCCCGATCCGGTAAATCCATATGCCAACAGGGACCCCCGGCTGGCTATGACCATTGTAACCAATAACAGCACCTGGAATGGCCGCACCATCGACGAATCGGCTGGTGCAACGGATGATATGAAAAAAGCCAACACCAGCAGGAGCGGTTATTATCTGAAAAAATTTGTAAACGACGGACTGAACCTGGTACAGGGCGGTACCCAGGTGCATATGTGGCCGGTATTCAGGTATGGCGAAATATTGCTTGAATATGCCGAAGCCATGAACGAAGCCTACGGTCCCGATGCGAACAACGGATATGCCTATACTGCCCGACAAACCCTGAATATGGTACGAAACAGAACCGGTGTGGCCATGCCTGCGGTTACTGTAACAGATGTAGCAGGGTTCAGAAACGCAGTAAAACATGAACGCAGGATTGAACTGGCTTTTGAAAATTACCGCTACTGGGACCTGTTGCGGTGGAAAGATGCCGGTACGGTGCTGAACCAGCCGGCCAAAGGCGTATCGGTATCGAAAGACGCAGGCGGACAATTTATATACACACCCATTGCGGTTGAGAACCGGGTATTCGATGCATCGAAGATGTACTATTACCCGTTCCCGTTAACAGAAGTTACGAAGTCGAATGGTGTGCTGGTGCAGAACCCAGGCTGGTAATTTGAATAACTCGCGCAAAGGCGTCCCGCCATGGCGGGACAAAGCTTTTTCTTTGCGTTCTTATAGATCGCGAAGCGATCACCTTTGCGGCTTAGCGCCTTTGCGAGAACTAAATCTTTATGCTCCGAGTGCTAATAAATACTAAAAAACTGCTTTATGAAGCATACTAATATAGCCTTATTGTTTTCTCTGATCGCAGGCATTATCTGGATGTCGTGCAGAAAAGACGATTCCGCCACAGATTATGGCTTTTCGAAAATATACATGCCCCAGGCTTATTTAAAATCGGGTGGTGTAAATAACAATTACCCGGTGCCTTCGGGAACTGATTCTTCTACCTACAATTATGCGGTAGATACCAAAGAAAAAAAGATAAACATCATTCTGGGCGCCGCAGTTTCAGGCCCTGGAAGTGGCGCATACCATGTTGATATAAAAGTTGACAATGATACCATTCAGCAACTATTCAATACCAAAGTGCTTGATACAGCCTTGTACAAACTGATGCCTGCCGGTATGTACAGTGTGCCAACAGGCCTTGATGTTGCTGCAGGCGCCAGATCGGGTACATTTTATTTGAGTGTAGACATTCCCCAGTTAAAACTGGATAAATACATTGGCAAATACCTGGTGCTGGCTGTTAAGATCGCCAACCCCACCCAATATGAACTGAACAGCGCCATCAGCACTACCGTTGTTATTGTAGATGTGAATGCGCTGGTGATTGGTCCTGCTATTAATATTACCAGTAAATATATCCTGAACCCCGGTAGTCCGTTTGTTGCTTCGGTCATGAATGGCAGTCGCTGGGGAACTTTGAAAGACTGGAAAGTAAATGCAGCTGTGCTGAGTCATGGTGGCGTCGGTGGCTTTTCGTCTGATGGCGATGGTGCAACCATGGACCTTGAAACCGGTTGGGGATCACCGGTAATTTCGAACGGTAAAGTTTTTCAGACTATTACATTGCCTGCGGGCACTTATTCGTTCGATCCATCGGGCGGTTCGTGGAAATGGCAGGGAACAAAAGACCCGGCCTATGTGGTGGTAGCACAGAATGTAGATTCGTTACCCGATTACAGCAATATCGTTAACAACACGGCCATCGGTTACCAGGTAATAGCCAAACCGCAGCCACAGGTGGTTTTTGAGCTGGGCGCAGCATCTACCAAAGTAACGTTGGGTATTGTAGTAGATTATGTAAAAGACCAGCAGGGCATTAAATCATCACAGGTGATATTGTATAATTATCCGAAACATCTGTAGGTGAATGGTGAATGGTCAATGGTGAATGATGAATCAATGTCATTTAGGAAAGGATTTTATTGCTCGCAATACGCAAAACAGTTTATAGTTTGAGGTTTGTAGTTTGTGGTTCTTTCGGATAAATCATACTGTGTAATTTTTGATCCTGTTACAATTTAATAGTGCGGGAAGGTAATAATGCATTTCCAAAACGCGGCAGCAACTACAAACCACAAACTACAAACCACAAACAAACTTGCGCCTTTGCGCGAGGCATTCATCAATAAAAAATATAAAACCAATGTACAGGAAAGTGAAGAAGATCACGATCGGATTGGCACTGCAGCTGATTGTTTTATCCGGTGCTGTAATGGCACAGCAAAGTTTGAATGCGGTGCCTGCAAATGGAACTGCCACGCAAAAACCAAATACCCCTGCATTTACACCCGGGCAGCTCTGGTACGATAATACCGGCGAGTTGATCAATGCACATGGAGGCGGACTATTATACGCCGGCAACAAATACTACTGGTTTGGCGAACGGCGCGGAAAACAGGGAACCGAAGGGGTGAATGTATATTCCTCCGCCGATTTGTATAACTGGACGTACGAAGGACTGGCGCTTTCGCCCGATGCAACCGATACAACCAGCGACATCGCCCGGGGATGTGTAATGGAACGTCCGAAGGTGATTTATAATGCCAAAACCGGCAAGTATGTAATGTGGTTTCACCTTGAGTTAAAAGGAAAAGGATACAGCGCTGCAAGAGCAGGAGTGGCAGTGAGTGATAAAGTAAAAGGCCCGTATAAATTCATCAGCAGCTTCAGGCCCAATGGCAATATGAGCCGCGACATGACGCTGTTTGTAGATGACGACGGTACCGCCTGGCATATGTATTCATCAAGAGAAAATTACGACCTGCGCATTGTAAAACTGACCGATGATTATTTACAACCAACCAAAGAAGACAACCTGTTATTCAGCAAGCACCGCGAGGCGCCTGCTTTATTCAAATACCAGAACAAATATTATTTAATTACCAGCGGTTGCACAGGCTGGGCGCCGAACAAGGCTTCGATACACGTAGCTGGTTCTTTAACGGGGCCCTGGACCTTAATGGACCATAACCCAATGGCAGGAGTAGGGGCCGATAGCACCTTCGGCGCACAAAGCACGTATGTGCAACCGGTAGCCGGCAAAAAAGATTGTTTCATTTTTATGGCCGATATATGGAGACCGCATGATCTTCGCGACAGTCGCTATGTTTGGTTACCCATTCGTTTTAACAATGGAGTGCCTGTTGTGGAGTGGATGAATGAATGGGACCTTAATTCGTTACCAAAGGCAACGGAAGGATCCCGTTAGGGATGATATGTTGGTAGAAATAATCAAATTAGATGCATTTTGTGCCGTCAGGTACAAAACGTTATCGAAGCACACATTTGATGCCGCCAATGTTACGTGCCTACGGCACGGTAAATCATTTATTATTGATTTCTCTGCCTACATTTTGTGCCTAACGGCACTATCCGAAGAGATGAAAACCCTTTTTACAAAATGCGTATTTATTTTATCGCCGTATCGTTTCCTGTATTATTGTTAGCCGCCTGCAGCCCCCGGTTATCGAACAAAAACCCATATGCCGGTGAAGGATATCAACTCGTATGGGCCGACGAATTTAACAAAGACGGCCGGCCCGATAGCGCCAGCTGGAGGTATGAACAAGGATTTGTGCGCAATAACGAACTGCAATGGTACCAGCCCGAAAATGCTACCTGCAAAAACGGACTGCTGATCATTGAAGCCAGGAAGGAACAAAAGCCCAATCCGGGTTATGTTGCCGGCAGCAATGACTGGCGAAAGAAACGGGCAACTATCGACTATACCTCATCGTGTATTTTAACCGTTGGTAAAAAGAGCTGGCAGTACGGTCGTTTTGAAATGCGCGGCCGCATCGATATACGGCAGGGTATATGGCCGGCCTGGTGGACGCTGGGTGTTGACAAGCCCTGGCCCGGCAACGGTGAAATTGATATTATGGAATATTACAGAGGTCGTTTACTGGCCAATATTGCGTGTTTGGGTAAAAACCGTCGCGCTGAATGGCATAGCAATACATATTCCATCGATTCGTTAGGCGGTGCATCGTGGGCCGATCAGTTTCATGTATGGCGTATGGACTGGTTGGCCGACACCATCGCCCTGTATGTTGACAACGTTTTATTAAATAAAGTGCCTGTGGATGTACTGGATAATAAAGACGGCAGCGGTTTCAATCCATTTAAACAACCGCATTACATATTGCTCAACCTCGCCATCGGCGGCGATAATGGTGGCGATCCCACTGGTACTTCATTTCCATCGCGTTTTGAAATAGATTATGTGCGGGTGTATCAGAAGAAGTAATTGCTAAAAATAACTTAACCATGGTTGTTGAGGCAGATGAGCGCTTTTATATCGGTCGAACCATTTGCAAAGAGGATAGAGCGATATAACAACGGTGAACCATACTGCATATACAATGGCTAAGGAAAATCCATATTCTTTCAGGGCCGGCGCCGAATTAACAGCAGTGCTTAAAATCATATCACCTGCTTTAAACCCTGTTATTACTGCTGCTATAAAAGCCAGCATATGTATCAACAGAATATGGGAAAGGTAAAAGAACATGGGCGCCCTTCCATAAACCTGAACCATACGTGCCGCGGCTGCGGGCTGTGACGCGTATGGTTTTTCGGCAAGGGCCAAAAAAATGCAGGCCGGTCCTAACGTGACCAATGTATACAAAAGCGAAGGGGGGTATTTGGTTACATTCAAAAATGATAATACAGTAAAGACTGCATTCTTTTGCATTGACCAGTGATCTGCATCGCCATATACATTCACTAAGCGCAAAATAATAAATAACAGCAAAGCGCCGGCTCCTGTAAAAAGCAATAGGTTCTTTCTTTTTGCCGCATCATGTGCAGTGTATAAGCTGCCAAAATAATATCCTGTTAGCATAATGCCGATCCATGGCAATACCGGGTAATGCACATAAACAGCAAATCGACCAAAGTAAAAATACCGGTGATCGTGCAGCAATGCCCACAAAAAAGATGCTATACCATTGCCGGGTACATGCACAGTATCGAGCGCATTATGTGCAAATGTTATAAGAATGCCTGTTATAAGTATCCAGCGCAGGTTCAGGTATATGAAGCCAGCCAATACGATCATGCAGATGCCAATGGCCCATATCACCTGCAGACTGGTAAAAGTATACAGGGGATTGAAGGTTCTGAACAGCGATACAACGAAAAGTTCTATCAGTATCAGCCATATTCCTCTTTTTAACAAAAAGAAACTCAATTCTTTTTTGCTTCTTTTAACGCCGTACAGGTAAGCCGATATGCCAGCGAGGAATACAAAAACCGGCGCGCAATAATGGGTGATGAATCTTGTGAAAAAAAGCAGAGCGGTGGTATGCGCCAGGTCGGTTGGACTATGCACAAAGGCATCGTGATGAAAATAATCCCGCACATGGTCGAGCGTCATGATGATCATCACCAAACCCCTTAAAAGATCAATCGATTCAATGCGCTTTCTTTTAATGATATTAGTGTTTAATGTCTGCACAGTTATTGTTTTTACAAAAAGCGCCGGCAATCCGTCGACTGCCGGGCTTTTGAAGTACCCCTAAAACCGGATGCCCCTGAATAATTCCGGCTGAGGGATTCGTTTAAAAGTATAAGTATCTTAACTAAGGATATTGCGTTATTTGTTTGCCTGCTCTGTGATTAAACTTTTTCAACAGGTTGTTTTCGTGGTAGCGGTTTTCCCGGAAACACCTGGGCGCCGGAACCCGGCGCCACAGGACTAAACTTTGTTCCGGTAGAGGTTCCCGGATAAGGCTTAATGGAACTGATGATCACTGTTCTCCCTCCGTTGGTATACGGGTTTAATTTTCGGGATTGTATGGTAAATTTTTCATGACTTACTTCACCGGTTAACTGAAACATACTTAACAACAGAGTAATAATACCTGTAAGGCGCAATGTGTGCAAAAATGAACTCATAAGAAGGTTTCCTGTTTGTTGTATAATGTTGAATTCTGCGGGAGGATATAGGAAGTTCTGCCTGATGGGGATTGGATTTTGATAAATTAATTGTGCGAAGCTATAACCCGATTGAATTAGTGGGATACTGCAATGAACAACTGGCCGTTGCCGGTTGATGAACTGCGTGAGTTAATAATTGAACGGCATTTCCTGTTGTATGCAGCCATGCAGGTACATGATAAAATAATAATTCGAATGTATAATATAAAAATAATTTATACTCGGCATGACCAAAGGCGGTATATGTTGGATGAATGGCGGCTATGGGGTATCCTATGGCAGTGATTCACAGGGCAACAGAACAATCTGTAGTGCAGGTAGGGGATTGTTTTTAATTTAGCGGTATGAACTTTCTGTTTTCACGATCGCATTTTGTTACCTGTTTACTTATTCTGTTAACCATATGGAATATGCGGGTTTTTGCACAGCAGGAAGATAACTTCAGATTATACACGGCAGGGGATGGGTTAAGCAACAGCAGTATTACCGGTATTGCGCAGGATAAAAACGGGTATATATGGGTAGGAACGCAACGCGGATTGAATCGTTACGACGGAAAACAGTTTGTTCAATTTCACACAGGTAATAACAATCATTCATTACCCGATGAAAGTATATCTCATTTAATATGGCTTGATAATTACCGGCTGGCTGCTTATACACCGATGGGATTGCATATTGTTAATACCGCCACCGGTGAAACAAAAGATATTATTATACCTGCCACTACCGATGCAAAATATTTATATAAGTTCAATCTGGTTATGGCTGCGCTCAGCGATTCAGCCGGTGATATTTATATTCTGGCGCGTTCGGGGTTTTATCATTACAACAAAGAATATAAACTTATCTACAGGTTTGATTATTACACGAAAGAGCAAACCCTCACTGAGCCGTTTTTATTTGGCGATTTTTTGTACCGGCTTTCAAACAATGAGCTGCTGCTGGTTGCATTAGATGGAGGGTATATTTACAATACCCAAACCCGAAAGCTGAATAAAATAACGGCTGCTCATGCTGTTTTGCCTGAACTGGCAACCTGGCCGCATGGCAGTTACCTGGTGCGGCAGCCGGCGCCGGGTGCTTTGATACTCCTCAAAGACGGTAGTAATACGATCCTTTATATAGATTATAAGCAACGCAGGAAAATTGTTTCAACAACAGGTATAGCTAATTTATTATATGAATTTAACTGGCGATCTGATTTAAGCAGGGTAAATGATAGTCTGTTTTACTTCACCAGCCGGCAAAAGGGGTTTTACAAACTGCATATTAATGCCGGCACAGGTAAAGCGATATTAGATACAATAAGGTATTTTCCCGGCTACCTGTGCACCGGTTTTGTAACAGGGAACGACAACCGGTTATGGATAGCTACTACAGTGGGATTACTAAAAGAAACAAACCGGCAGCCTTTGGCGCAACAAATAAGTGTTCCGGCTGCGGTGTTGCAACAAACTCCCGATCTGCGCATCAAACAGTTGTTTTGTTATAAGAACCTGTTGTATGTTGGTTGTTTGGGTAACGGAGGATTGCTGGTGTGCGATAAAATAACAGGCCGGTTTTTGTATAAAGTGAGTTTTGAAAAGTATCATCTGCCGCAGGATATCATATATTCCATTATAGAAGCGCGCAATGATTCGCTTCTTATTGCCAACGGAAGGTTATTCTGGCTGAAAGCCGGTGATCATACACCTGTTGAAGAGCCATTGCCGGGATGGGATACGGTTCATAACTGGATATCGTACCTGTTTAAAGACAGCGGCGGTAACATATGGGCCACCTCCAATGTGAACGACAAAACCTATGTACTTACTCGCGGAGCGCGGGAATTTAAACGGATTGATTACAGCGAAAGTGTTTATAAGGAATTACTGGTTCCCAATTACATCTGTGAAGATCAGCAGGGGAATATCTGGATGAGCGGTCATGGTATTTGCCGTATCAACCGTGCTTCGGGCCGGCCGGATTTTTATATGGACTCATTTCCATATATGCGTATTCCGCGACGTGAAGTAACGGCAATTATCGACAAAAATAATATATTATGGGCTGGCATTAATAACAATGGCCTTGCCGGGTATGATATTCGAAAAGGAACATTCAGGTATTATACAACCAATGAAGGATTGCCTGATAATTTAATTAAATCAGTATATGCGCTTCGCAATACGGTGTGGGTTGCCACGGCATCGGGTATGGCATCGCTTAATACGCTTACCGGCAAAATAGCAAGATTCGGCAAACATGACGGCTTTCCGGTATTGCCTGTAACCACCTCTGATTTATTTTATGATACTGCGGCTCATTACCTGTACTGCGGTTTTACCGATCGTATTGTTCGGTTCAATCCCGATAGTCTTTCCTATCCTGAGCAGCCGCCTTCCTTTTTTATTGAAAGCATTCATTTCTTTAACGATACAACGTATTATCATCCGCAGGGTACCATCACCATACCTTATTATAAAAATGATATCACCGTAACCCTTGGTACCATTAATTATAATGATGTAAGCAATCAGCGTATTGCCTGGCGCCTGGCCGGTTCAAAAGACAGTGCCTGGATACCTTTATCGGGCGATATTATAAATTTCAACAATTTGTCGCCCGGCACTTACCGGTTGCAGGTGCAACTATCAGCCGACAATAACCGATGGCGTCCTCAGCAGCAGGACATTGAAATTGTGATAACTGTTCCGTTCTGGAGAACTCCGTGGTTTATTGTGCTGGTTATTGCAGTAGTGCTGGCATTGATCTGGTTCGTATACCGGCAGAATATAAACATAGTAAGACGAACGGAAAGGGCCAAGGTTCAGGTGCAGGAGTTGAAAGCCGAAGAATATAAGAATCGCCTTGAACTGGAAAAGATCAGCAATTATTTTTCGTCTTCACTTTCTGGAATTACAGATATAAACCATATGTTATGGGATGTTGCCCGAAATCTGATCGGGCGAATGGGCTATGCAGATTGTATGATATACCTGTGGAATGACAATAAAACAAAAATGGTGCAGAAAGCAGGGTATGGCCCCAAGGGAACCCCGGAAGCTTTGGAGCGTAATGTGTTTGATGTGCTGCCCGGTCAGGGTGTGGTAGGGTACGTAATGCAAACGAAAGAGCCGGTGCTGATAGCAGATACAAGAAAAGATAAACGGTACCGGCCGGATGATATGTTCAGACTGAGTGAAATATGCGTTCCTGTTATACACAACGATGAATTGCTGGGAATTATAGATACCGAGCATTCAGTATGCAATTATTTTAAGGAACGCGATATGAAGATACTAACTACCATTGCCACACTGGTAGGCAACAAAATAAAACAAATTGAATCGGAGCGGTCTTTAGTATTGAAACGCCAGGAGTTGGCAAGCATCAATGAGCAGCTGGCCGAAGCGCAACTCACTGCCTTGCAGGCACAAATGAATCCACACTTTATCTTTAATGCTTTGAACAGTATTAAAAGAATGGTACTTGATAATGAAACAAGGAATGCGTCGAGGTATTTGAGCCGGTTTGCGCAGATGATTCGGCTTACCCTGAATCACTCCAAAGAAACATTTGTTACCTTACAGGAAACCATTGAGTATCTGCATGCGTACCTTGAAATGGAACAACTTCGTTTTGGCAGTTCTTTTTCGTATATTATTCAAACAACCGGTATAGCCGACGAAGAAGAGATCAATATTCCTACCCTGATGATACAGCCATTAGTTGAAAATGCGATCTGGCACGGATTAATGCCTAAGCATGGAGATAAAAAAATAATTATTCGATTTGAGCAAGCCAGGGATATGGTTACCTGTACTATCGGCGACAATGGTATTGGTATAGGTGAGTCGGAAAAGATGAAGCGGGCAAATAAACAGCCATCGGTAGGACTTGAAAACCTGCGTAACCGGATAAAGATCATGAATGAAAAATATAATATGAACTGCACCTTATCAATAACCGATCTCAGCGAGGGGAACGGTAGTGAAACCGGCACGCGGGTAGTATTACAATTTAAGATCCTTATGTAAAGACTTTAAAAGATGCATCTAACTTTGTTAATACTATAAAACACCAGTATGAGAGCCCTGATTGTAGACGATGAATCGGATGGCGTAGCAATATTAAAAAAAATGCTTACGCTTAATTGTAAACAGGTACAGGTAGTAGGCACCTGTGCCAATGCAGCAGAAGGAAAGAAGAAAGCCGAACAGCTGAATCCAGATCTGATTTTTCTTGATATTCAGATGCCGGGTAAGAACGGCTTTGAAATGTTGTCGGAAATGGACACAAGGAACTTTGAAGTAATATTTGTTACTGCCTATAATCAATATGTACTGCAGGCATTGCAATTCAGCGCTGCGGATTATTTATTAAAACCTGTAGATGAAGACCGGCTGGCGGAAGCCATGCAACGCGTTGAGCGGAAATTGATGCGGCGGGGAGATGATAAAAACACAGAAGCTTTATTATATAACCTGCAAAGAACAGGCACTCCAAACGAAATGAAATTATGCATACCTACTCTTAAAGGCTTTTTGGTATTAAAGCTCGATGACATAATTGTGTGTGAAGCCGAGAAAAATTACACTATCATTCATTTACGGGATCAAAAGCCGCTTATTGTATCGCGCCCCTTAATTGAATATGAAAAGTTGCTGGAAGGCACATTGTTTTTAAGGGTGCATAAAACTTACCTGATTAATCTGCAACATGTAGCCGAATATCATCGCGGTGAAGGCGGGGTTGTAATTATGAGCAATGGAACGGAAGTGGAAATCAGCCGAAGAAAGAAAGAATTATTTCTTACGCGGATAAGGGGCGTGTTCAGGTTTTAAAACCCTTATACCTGGCCGGCGGCCCCGGCCAATCTATTCATCTGCCGGGCCGGTTACACATCGCATATAGAACCATGTTTTACCCCTTTTTTATTGATATATGTCAATAATATTATGTGTTGATATACAGCATTTTGTATAGGAAACTTGTTTTAAATCAAATAATATTATAAATAAATGACATGCACTAAAATTGTTAAAGTGCTTTAACTATCTTGTACCCCGAACCCGATCCTTCGAGATATTCCCATTATACACGCTGTTTCCCTTCCAATTTCCTTTTTAAAATTAGTAGCTCCATTTATCAATCGACTGTATCTATTTAACTGGTTCTATTATCCTGGGTAAAACCATCCATGAATCCAGGTTCAAAATGATCTGATTTCACCGGTTATTGTATCACCAAATTATGTTTGAATGAAGCATGTTTACTTCTTCAACAGTTAGTCGTTACTGTTAGTGTATGGGTAGGCTGACTAAACCCCTGGTGCTCTAAACCTTTGTGCAGTTCTGTTTGGATATGGTTCATTTTGTCTGAAAATCCACTTCGTCCTCTTTTCGTATTTGACCACAAACTGACCTGCTTATAGTGCATGAAAGATAGTTTCAGACATATCTTTTCTTACCATTCCGCTACCCTTAAATGCGATTTAAATCACAAAATAAATCGTGCTGCAAAGGTTATATGCTTTTTATTGTGTTTTAGTACACCATTTTTATTACAGGCGCAGCATATTGATAATGGCCGCAGAGCAGATTCACTTCTACAAAAAAGCAGAAAATCAACTTCTTCATCTTCCACGTTAAGAACGCTTGCCACTGTTTTTAATGTAACCGGCGGCGGTAGTTATTGCAGCGGCGGAACAGGCGTGGCCGTAGGGCTAGATGGATCGGAATCAGGCGTTACCTATCAGCTACAGTTAAACGGAACAAATACCGGATCGCCGGTTAGCGGAACCGGAAGCGCAATAAGTTTCGGTTTGCAAACGAGTGGGGGAACGTATACGGTGGTGGCCAGTGATGCCACTGTAATGAACGGGAGTGTCCCAATTACGATTAATGCCCTTCCATCGGTTTCGGCCAATAATGCGCAAGTATGCTTTGGCAATAACAGTGTATCATTAACCGGAACTCCGGCAGGAGGTACCTGGAGCGGTACAGGCGTAAGCGGCTCAACCTTCAATGCGAATGGTCTTGCTGCAGGCAATTATACGGTTACCTATAGTTATACAGATGGAAATG
>NZ_JCAPSW010000010.1:0-284644 GCF_059587045.1 Niastella sp. sgz303648
AAATACTTAGAAGGTGTAAAGAAGGTGGTAAAGAAAGGTAAACCACACACCTGCTTAACGTAGTGCACAGTGCCCTCACCACTGACCCCTCTCCTTAGGGAACGGGGTGAGGTTAATTACTTAAACAACTCGTTGGCTATGCCTTTATTGATCACATAACTGGTGTAGGAAATTTCAATTTTACCTTTTTGGTTACCGGCAGTATTGTTAGCCTTAGGTGGTTGTTCGCCGGCATCATAGTCAAAAGCGAGGCCTTTGGGAAGTTTATAATCCTTGGTAGCAAACAAAAAAGTTATTTTATCGGGCAGGCCGCGTGAGGTGTATTTGCCATATTGCATTTCCATGTCGTAGGTGCCGTTTTCGCGGGTGGTAATCACTGCTTTTTTAACCAGCGCTTCTTTTTCATCGATGTACAGCGTGCTCACCACCACATCGCTTTTTTCGTCGAGCGGCAATAATTTTATAATGGCCACCGGCGATCCGTTTAAATCGCTTTTACCGGCGGGCACCGCTGTATAATTAGTTCCTTCAAATAAAGCCGCGAGGTTTATAGCACCACCGCCTTTGGGCACTATCGAAATGCCATTTTGTTTTTTGATTTTGAATTTATCGGGTCTCTTATAAAAAATGGTCACTTTCGATTCGGGCACTTTCATAAACGACACATCGGTTTTCATTATCCCCTCGGCCTGATAATCGTTTACCAGCGACAATTTTTCCTTAACCTTTTTTATCAGCGCATCAGCATCCTGCGCCCTGCTTTTCAGTGTAGTAAACAGCAGCATCACCCCCATACACGCTACAACAATAGCTTTCATATAACTTAATTATTTTACAAAAGTAGAAGATTGTTTAATGGTTTGATGGTTTGATTGCCGGGCTGTTGAATTTTGTACAGGTCTTAACATTTCGTCTTCCAAACCATCCTAAAAAGCAGATTACCTGATTGTTTAATGCTCAATAGCCGGCCTGTTGAATCTTGCAAACCTTTCTAAATTTCGGGTACTTCAACCATCAAACCATAAAGCCATCAAACTATCCTAAAGAAAGCTATCCGACTCACGATATGCATTGATCAGCACCTCCTCCCCTTCTTTACCGGGTTGCGAATTGCCATGTTCCATGCCTAATACGCCCTTGTACCCTTTGCTATGAATATGTTTGAAGATATTCTTATAGTTCATTTCACCGGTACCAGGTTCTTTTCTGCCGGGATTATCGCCAATTTGCAGATACCCTATCTCGTCCCACGCACGGCTGAGGTTGTTGATGATATCTCCTTCATTACGCTGCATGTGATACATATCGAACAGCATTTTGCACGAGGGGCTGTTCACTGCCTTACAAATCATAAATCCCTGGTCTGAATGGCGCAGGAACAAATCGGGATTATCGCTTAACGATTCCAGTACCATTACCAGGCCATGCGGCTCCAGCACCGCACATGCTTTGCGCAAAGCAGTTATCACGTTGGTCGTTTGGTATTCGAAACTCAGGCTTCTTTCGTAATTACCGGGCACTACCGTCATCCATCTGGCGCGGCAACGTTTGGCCACTTCAACAGCCGTTTCACAATCTTTGAGCATCTTATCTGTCCACTCCTGTTTGCCGGTAGTAAGCGTAGTTTTCCAGTGCCAGTTATCTGAAGTAATTACAAAAACACCCATGGTCATACCAAGTTTCTCAAGCGTATCGCCGATCTTCTTTTGTTGCTCAACCGACCGGCCCATCATGCCATTGTCTTCTATAGCGCGAAAGCCATGATCATATGCAAATTTTATCTGGTCGATAAAATCGGAACCTGCATTACTTTTAAACATGCCGTCGTGAATAGCATAATTTAAATTGAAAGGTTTATCAGATACGTGTATTGGTTTCCGGTATACACTTTCAGATGCAGCGCTAACGCCGGCAGCGGTTACCAGTGAGGCGCCGGCCATGGCAGATTGCCGAAGAAAATTTCGTCTCTTCATACAGTGCACTATTTATTATTAAATTTAGTTGAATCCCCCGACTTCGCTCAGGATCTTTTTGCCACTTATCCTTTCCCGCAGGTGCGGGACTCAGGATCTTTTGCCACACATCCTTCGACTACGCTCAGGATTAATAATGAATTAAAAAAGCAAAACCGCCTGTGATTGCTTTAGGGATTGCGCATTGTGAAACGACAATGAAATTACGGGAACCCACTGCTAAATAATTTAAGCAACCGGTTGCGAAAACTAATCCGTGAGTGGAACCGGCTGAATGATATAATTTCTTAATTTCCACTTCATTCATCAAACAAAAAGCCTTGTGAATTTAATACCAGTTGCAACTGCCACGTTGTTTTTGTGCAATTATACATATGCACAAAATAACCAAACGGCATTTGAACCTTATGAACAAACCATACCCGGCAGTACAGTAAAGTTTAATATGGTACCGGTACCGGCAGGCAGTTTTACCATGGGCAACGCAACAACCGATGCAGCTCATAAAGCAGAAGGCCCTGCGAAAAAAGTAACACTCGATGCATTCTGGATGGGCGTACGGGAAGTAACGTATGATGAATTTTTGTTGTTCTTCAATGACGAAAACACAAGCCGCGATTCAGAGGTAGATGCCGTTACCCGGCCTACTCCGCAATATATTGATCTTAGCTGGGGCATGGGCAAACAGGGCGGATTTCCGGTAAACAGCATGTCGCAACGTACCGCCCTGATGTATTGCCGGTGGTTGTATAAAAAAACAGGCCAATTTTACCGGTTGCCTACCGAAGCCGAATGGGAATACGCGTGCAGAGCGGGCAGCAATACTACATACTATTTCGGTAATGATGCCACGCAATTAAAAGACTATGCATGGTTTGCCGATAACAGTAAGAACAAGTATCAAAAAACCGGACAAAAGAAGCCAAATGCCTGGGGTTTGTATGATATGTTGGGGAACGTGAGCGAATGGACGCTCGACCAGTATCGCGATGATTATTTTACAGCTATAGGCGATAATGCCGTGAATCCGATAATAGCGCCCGCCGCTGTTTACCCACGTTCGGTTCGTGGTGGTGGTTATATGGATAAACCGGATGCACTGCGTTGCGCCAGCCGTGCAAAATCGGAGCCCTCATGGAACAGGCGCGATCCGCAAATGCCCAAAAGCAAATGGTGGCTCACCGATGCCATGGCTGTAGGATTTAGAATTGTTCGACCGGCAAAAGCACCAACCCCTGAAGAAGCAGAAGCGTTTTATAAAAAGTATTTAACACTCCCTTCGGATGAATAAGCCCGACGTCGGAAGTCTGAAACCGGAAGTCCGAAGTCCGAAGTCGGAAGTCGGATGTCCGAAGATAGCAATTGAAGGGGGAAAGAAATAGTAATTGGCCAGGCAAATCAGGTTCTTCTGACTTCAGACCTCTGACTTCAGACCTCTGACTTCAGACTTCAGTTTTTAAAAAACACTAAACTATTGCATATGAGTACCGAAAATTTAAACAAGCCTGCTACATCACGCCGGGATTTTGTAAAACAATCTACTTTGCTTGCCGGTGGATTGCTCACAGCTCCTTTATTATCAAAAGCCAACCTTTTTTCCGGCGCCGACGATACCATAAAAGTGGCCCTGATAGGTTGCGGCGGCCGTGGTACAGGTGCTGCCATGCAGGCCTTGCTTACCAAACAAAACGTAAAGCTGGTTGCCATGGCCGATGCTTTTCGTGATAATTTAGACAGAAGCTATAAACGTTTAACAAGTCCTGATGCAGGCAGCGGTGCAAATATCAAAGACCGTATCGATGTGCCCGAAGAAAGAAAGTTTGCGGGTTTTGATGCTTATCAAAAAGCCATTCCGCTGGCCGATGTGGTAATACTGGCAACTCCGCCGGGTTTTCGTCCTATTCATTTTGAAGAAGCTATCAAACAAAACAAACACGTTTTTATGGAGAAGCCGGTGGCAACCGATCCTGCCGGTATAAAACGCGTGCTCGATGCAGCTGAAACAGCCAAACAAAAAAAATTAAATGTGGTGGTGGGTTTGCAACGCCATTACCAGAACTCGTACCGCGAATTATTAAAAAGAAAAAAACTGATCGGCGATATTACATCGGCCCAGGCCTGGTGGAACAACGATGGCGTATGGGTTCGCAAACGCCAGTACGAACAAACCGAAATGGAATACCAGATGCGCAACTGGTATTATTTTGTGTGGCTGTGCGGCGATCATATTTGCGAACAGCATATTCATAACCTCGATGTGGTGAACTGGTTTAAAGACGGCTACCCCGTAAAAGCACAGGGTATGGGTGGCCGGCAGGTACGCAAGGGAAAAGAGCATGGCGAAATATTCGATCACCATTATGTTGAGTTCGAATATCCCGATGGTTCAGTGTTAAACAGCCAGTGCCGTCATATTCCCGGCACCATGAGCAAAGTTGATGAGCTGCTGGTAGGCACAAAGGGAAAAATATTATGCGGCGATGCGAATATTGTTGACTTAAAAGGCAAAGTATTATTTCAGTTTGATAAAAAAACCGAGAACAATCCCTATCAAACCGAACATGATGAATTGTTTGCTGCCATAGCTGCCGGTGAATACAAATTTGCCGATGCCGAAAACGGCGCCAAAAGCACTATGACGGCTATCCTTGGCCGTATGGCAACTTATACCGGCCAGATTGTTGAATGGGATAAAGCATTGAACTCAGGCTTAAACCTGCAGCCGCAGGCATATGATTTTAATGCACCGCCCCCTGTGCTTCCGAACGATGAAGGATATTACCCGGTGCCTGTACCCGGTGTAACAAAATATGGTTTTTAACATAAATCAATAAATCGGTAAACCTGTAAAGTCCGGAAGAGATTATCTTTAAGGGTAAGCCTCTACCGGGCTTTTTTCATATACCCAATCACCATGATACTTATCCTGTATGCTTCTTCTATCTTTAAAATTTTGCTTATCTTACCTACCCACAGCAACAGACCTTCGCTGTACCCGGCTCCCATAGTAGCACCACAACCATAACATGAAAAACCCGGAATCGAATATGCTAATGTGCTAATTAGCTAATGCTTTTATTCCCGGATTTCCTGACTGATAGCAGGCCGTCCCATTATTTCATTAGCAAATTAGCACATTATCAAATTAGCATATTAGCTAATTATCACATTGTCAAATCAGCACATTATCACATTAACAACATTATAGATGAAAGGTGTTTCGCTTTTCAAGTGGTTTAGAAATGTTTCGATTGCCAAAAAGCTATACTTTACCGTAGGCATTATGGCAACCCTGATTGCTATTGAACTGGGCGTACTTATTTTTTCAATAAATACCCTTTCGTCTGTACGTGCGTATGTAAGCGGCGAAGGACTTTGGTCGAAGGCGCAAAAAGACGCCATGTACCAGTTGCTTAAGTATAGCCGCAGCCACAATGAAGCCGACTATGAAAAATTTAAAGAATTTATGAATGTACCGAGGGGCGATCATAAAACCCTGGTTGAATTAAGTAAGAAAAAACCCGATATGAACATCGCCCGGCAGGGTTTTATCGAAGGCCGAAATCATAAAGATGATGTGCAGGGTATGATCAGCCTGTTCACACGTTTCAATTCAATCAGCTATATAAATAAAGCTATAAAAATATGGACCCAGGCCGACCCGCTGGTAGCTGAGTTTATTCCCATAGGTGAACAGTTGCATAAAGAGATCCATTCGCCCAATGCCTCGCCCGAAAAAATCACTGAAATAATACAGGCCATCGATCCATTAAACGCCCGGCTTACCAAACTCGAAGACGACTTCTCATACACGTTAGGCGAAGGATCGCGCTGGTTAGAGACCCTGGTGCTTAAATTATTATTTGCCGTTGCCCTTAGTGTTGAAATAACCGGGTTAACCCTGGCCATTATTGTAAGCCGAAATATTCAAAAAGGGCTGAACGAAATTCTTCAGTCGGCCAAAGCCGTTACCAAAAAAGATTTCACCCGAAAGGCAAAGGCATTTTCGAAAGATGAGATCGGCATACTGGCCAACAACTTCAACAATATGGCCGATGAACTGGAAAGAAGTATCAGGGAAATTGAACAGGCGCAGCAAAAATTCAAGGGCCTGCTCGAGTCGGCGCCCGATGCCATTGTTATTGTTAGGGAAGAAGGCGTTATTCACCTCGTAAATAATCAATGTGAAAATATATTCGGATACTGTAAACACGATTTAATCGGGCAAAAGGTTGAGCTGTTGTTGCCCGATCGTTTCAGAACCAAACATCCCGGGCACCGGCAATTGTTTTTCGATAACCCCCGGGCCCGCTCCATGGGCGCGGGGCTTGAATTAATGGGCCGTCGTAAGAGCGGCGAAGAGTTTCCTGTTGAGGTTAGTTTAAGCCCGCTTGAAACTGAAGAAGGTTTGCTGGTTACAGCCGCTATCCGTGATATCTCTGAAAAAAAGCGCCTCGAAAAAGAAATACGCGAGGCCAATATTACGCTTGAAAAAAAAGTACAGCAACGCACCGCCGAACTCGAAAGCAAGAACAAAGAACTGGAGCAGTTTGCCTATGTAGCATCGCACGACCTGCAGGAACCGCTACGTACCACATCGAGCTTTGTTGAGCTCATCAGAAAGCAGTATCAGGGAAAACTGGATGAGCATGCTGATAAATATATCGAATATGTAATTCAGGCTTCAGACCGTATGAAAACATTGATCAAAGACCTGCTCGATTATTCAAGAATAGGTCGTGAGAAAAAGTTTGAGCAGGTTGACTGCAACGTAATATTCGGCGAAGTAATGGCCGATCTGGCTAAAGTTATAAAAGAAAACAAAGCTGTTATTATTGCAGGCAAGCTGCCGGTAGTAAACGCTTTTCCTACTGAATTAAAATTATTGTTCCAGAACCTGATCAGCAATTCCATCAAATTTCAAAAACCCGGCGTATCGCCTGAAATTGAAATATCAAGCCATAAAGAAAATGGCTATTGGCAATTTTCATTTCGCGATAACGGCATCGGTATCGAAAAACAATACCAGCAGCGCATATTCATCATCTTTCAGCGATTGCATAACCGGTCGGTATACGAAGGATCGGGCATTGGGCTGGCGCATTGCAAAAAAATCGTTGAGCTGCATGGCGGTACCATTTGGGTTGAATCAGAAGCCGGTAAGGGCAGTACGTTCTATTTTACCCTGAGTGAATGAGGCGAGTAGCGGGCGGCAAGTAGCAAGTGGGAAACAGGAATAAGAAGTCTGGGGTCTGAAGTCTGAAGAACCCGAGTTGCCTGGCCATTTACTATTTCTTTCCCCCTTCAATTACTGTATTCGGACATCCGACTTCAGACTTCCGACTTCGGTTTCTTCTGATTTCAGACTTCCGTTTACGATAATATATCCTTCTTCCTGAAAATAATCACAGCGGCCCCTACAAAAAGGAAAATATGCACAACTAAAATCACTGCCGAACGAATAATGGCCGGCAGGTTTTGAATACTACCCGGCACGGCGCTGTTACCGGTGGTTGCCCTGATATCAAAAAAGCCTTTCCATCCCAGCATATGCGAGGTAAACAAATAAGGCTTTATCGATAAAAACAGCGGAAGGTCCATCGTAGTTAAAATGGTACATACAATAACGATGCTCATGGCTGCTACGATTGGCCCGATTGAGTTTTCGGCGAATAATGATAAAAAAAACGAAAGGGCCGACACGGTTGTCATGGCAATGGCCGCAAAACCAAATGCGGCGAGGTAACGCCAAAACACATCCGATGCAGGAATTTGAATGATCACCTGGCTTTGAAATACCATTAAGTCGCCCGAACCAAAAATCAGCAGCGAAACCAGCAGCGATAGTATGGCCATCCAGAATAACAGCAATATAGTATAAACCGTAGCGGCAAGAAATTTACTGATCAGTAAAGAAGAACGGCTAATAGGTTTGCTGATCAGCAACCGCAGGGTGCCCATATTGGCTTCTCCGGCAATCATATCGCCGCCCACAAGGGCAATCAGTAAAGGAACATGAATGAGCAGTGTTTGCAAAATGAAATAACATACAAAGTATCCGTTCAGTATGTTACCCTCCACATTAAAGCGCTCGATACTTTGTAACATAAAATTGATGTAGGTATCTCCATCGAGGTAAAGTGCCAGTTGAATAAGCACCACAATGGCCGCTATAGCCGCAAAGGCAATATAGGTACGTGGCCTTTTGAATATCTTAAATAACTCAATTTGTAAAAGTGTCCACATGCCGGTTTTCGGTTGTTAATGCCAGAAAATACGATTCCAGTGAATTTTGCGGTTGCATAGCCATAATACCGGCGCCTGCATGCACCAGGTCGGTGGTTAATGCCGGCACCTGTTGCTTATTCATTTGTAACCTGATAATATTATTCTGTTGTTCCTTTATACAGCTGCTCCATACACTGGTTTGCAACCAGGCCATTACCTGCTGCGGATTGGTTACTTCAATATTAACAATGGTACGGGTAGGATCAGATAACTCGGCAACGGATCCCTCAATTATCTTTTGTCCTTTATCGATAATAAGCATGCGATTGGCGATCTGCTCAATTTCATACAACAGGTGCGATGATACCACTACCGTTTTACCCAGATGCCGGCTAAGATGCAATATTAAATTGCGTACGTCGGCAATACCCTGCGGGTCGAGGCCATTGGTTGGTTCATCTAAAATAATCAGCTGCGGATCATGAATGAGGGCTATGGCAATACCCAGGCGTTGTTTCATACCCTGCGAATAAGTGCGCACTTTACTATGGGCGCGCTCGCTAAGCCCTACCTGTTCCAACTGGTCTTTTAGCTTTTTTTCATTTACCGGAACACCGCTCATGCGGGCAAATAAGGAAAGGTTTTCGTATGCTGTGAGGTATTTATACAGATCGGGCTTTTCAATAACAGCTCCTATTTCGCGTAAAATTTCTTTGCGGTGTGTATATAAATTTTTACCAAACAGCTCAACAGAACCGGCACTTGGCTCAATAAGGGTAAGCAGCATGCGGATAGTAGTAGACTTACCAGCCCCGTTTTGACCCAGAAATCCATACACATCGCCCCTGTTCACGGTAAAGGAAATATCGTTCACCGCCTTTACTTCGCGATATTGTTTACTTAAATGGTTAACCTGTATAACTGCCGACATATTAATTAAGTGTACAAATTAAAAACCGAATTGTTCACATTCTACATATTGACGTGTTCACTTTTATCTTAACGACCTGGCAATCAAATTATGCTATGGGTTTGAAATATCTGTTACCGGCAAACATATTAAGACCGATTTAACCAAAATAATTTTTACGGCGCCGGGCTTGCAAAAAACAAAACTGTAGTTTACTTTTGTAAGGTTCTCCCAATCCTCTGATAATTCCGTAGCCCGCAGGCAAATCACCATCCTGCAGTAATTTCCAAAAAACCTACATAAGCCGCTGAGAATTCGAAAAGTAGGAATTTTTACATAATAACTTCCAATACCTGCGTAAACAGTGTCCGTAATACCCTCCCTTTAACGTTGAGTTGATCTCCTTTAGCAAAATTATTTTTTGCCACTGAATATCACTGATGAATAGCAGTATTCATTGCGCGCATATTCATTTTATAACGCCTGAAACACACTATTAATGAAGCGCAGTTTTTTATTTGTTACGTGTATCTGCACGCTGGTAATCGGGACAGCCAGTGGACAGGTTACCGAAAATTTTGATCCGAGGAGCGGTATTGCTCTTTCCCAGCTTAAAGGATATTTACAAAACCATTGCTGGATGATCCCCGATTTTGATATTACCCGCCAGGGTTCCGAAAACAACGGTTTTCTCGTAGCGGCACCCACCCCCGGCGCCAACCAGCGTTCAGGTATTTATACACCCGTACTGGATGTTAAGGACAATATCAATATCTCTTTTACCTGGCAGTTCAATCAGCCTGTTGAAAAAGGAACACGCCGGTGGTTAAAGATCTTTTTGACCGATCCGAACAATATGGTGGTAACCCGGTTAGACAGTATTGAATACCCGCACGTTACTGCCGCAACAGCCAATAATTATTCCAAAACATTTACCGGCATTCTGCCGGGTATATATAAAGTATACCTCAATTACCAGGGCATCGGCGGAACGTCGCGCATAGCCATTGATCAGCTGGCTGTAAGCGCTCCTTTGCATTATACCGAAGGTTGCAATACATCGCCGGTTGCTGTAAATGATCATATAAACGGCCTGCCCAATCACACTGCTTTCGGCCAGGTAACAGGAAATGATTTTGATGCCGATCACGACTACATGAGCGCTTTCCTGATCAATAACTCGCCCGATGGCAAGGTATTATTACGCAACGATGGCAGCTTTACATTTACACCCAATCCCGGCTTTGCGGGCAACAGTACCTCGTTTACATACAAACTATGCGATAATGGTTACGGCAGGTTGTGCTCAGAAAATGCCACCGTAAAACTAAACTTCCCCGGCGAATCGGTTAGCCTGAATGATTTTGCAGGGTTGTATAACAATGGCGGCGAAGTAAGCCTTAGCTGGGTTACCAATTTTGAGCAAAACAGCAACAGGTTCGATATTGAAAGAAGCATCGACGGCAATAAATGGATAACAGCCGGATCTGTTAAGGCCCAGGGCATTTCGGTTGAAAAGAAATCGTATCAGTTTACCGACGATGTTGGCCGCAATACCGCCTTTAAAAAAGACCTGTATTACCGGCTTAAACAAATTAACCAGGAGGGTAATGTAGCAGTAAGCAGAATACTGGTGGTGCGCGTTTATAACACACACGCCGTTAAAATGGTGAGCGTTACACCCAGCCCGTCGAAGAATGATATTTCGGTAACTGCTCAGTTAAACGAAAGCAGCTATATTGCCATGAAGATTTTGAATGCCGATGGCGACATTGTAATGAACAAATCATTAAAAGCCGATGCCGGCGCAACCAGCTTTATTATGGAAGGCAGCAGCCACCTGCAACCCGGCATGTATATGCTTGATGTTACCGTAAACAGCAAGGAACGAATGATGGTGAAGCTGATTAAAGAATAATTATCTAAGAATTTCAAAGAGACTATCGAACCAAAACTAACTGCAAAACCAAAGGGTGGGTCATCAACCGGCTGGAGGATGGCTCACCCTTCTTCTTTTTTATTATTTTTTTCGGAAGTCCCGCATCTGCCGGAAATCGTTCCTTTAATTCTTTTCATCAATTTTAACTCCCAGGTACGACTGCAGATTTTTTACATATTGCTCAAAGGCGGCTACACCGGCCGGAGTTATTTTGCAAATGGTTTGCGGATAATTGTCTTTAAACTGTTTTACCACTTCTATATAACCGGCTTCCTTCAATTTATTTATTTGCACACTGAGGTTGCCCGCGGTGGCATTTGTTTTTTCTTTTATAAATGTAAACTCTGCCTCCTTAACGCTTATTAAAAGCGAAACAACCGCCAACCGAAGCTGGGAATGTAATATCGGATCTAAATCTTTAAACTCCATTACACATTAGTTCATCTTATAACAATATCTTTTCCCGGAATTCAGCTATTTAATCTTTTATATTTTAAACGAAGCAGGTAACCGGGTATTATCCAGGCTACGATCATAGCTGCCGACACGAGCAATAATTGAAAATCGCCCGGAATAACGGTAGATAAAACCGATAACAGCCAGCAACAGATTCCGCCCAATATCAGTGGCTTGAACCGAAGAATAATGCCCGAAAGAAAAGTAGGCATACCATACACGGCCAGGAAAATAGGATCGATCATTTTGTAATACTCATGTCCCTGAATCGTGCCTATCAGGAAGCCCATCAAAAACATGATCACTACAAACGTTATCCATACATATTTAATAATATCATCAGTATAGGTTCGCACGGTTTCCCTGCGTCTTTTTCTACGCAGAAAAAAGATCTGATAAATGACGGTCGCCCAGGTAATGGTCCAAACCAGGTAATGTTTTTCAAAATGTATGCGTAATAAAATAAACTGCGTTATGCTACATAACAAAACCACCCATCCCCACAACAAATACATAAAACCGTCTTCATTAAAACGGTTAGCAGCCTTGTTAATCATCGATTCAATAAGGGCTAAGCTATCAGTGTGCGAAAAGCCTGTGTCTTTTTCCATACCCAATGATAATTAATAAAACATCCGGTAGCAACAAAGCTACCGGATTTAATGAATCCATTTGTATTATTTGCACCCTGCCAGTACCTGTTCGGTTCTTGACTTTCCCCAGTTGGGATAAAGCTCCGATGCAGGTTTAAACGCGTCGAACTTTTTCATGGCTTCTTCCAGTATAGGTTTGGCAGTTTTACAACCACCGCCAAACTGCTCGGGGGTATTGCGCAAATTTTGTCCCAGCAGGTAATAGGGTCTTGGATTGGTTGGGTCCTGTTTTTTAGCATTGTCCAGTTCCTGCTGGCTAACGGGTCCGTATTGTTGCCAGCGTTGCTGCGGATTTACCAGCATACGCAAGGTGGCAATCATCGATTTTACGCACGATATTTCAGAGTTATTGGGTTGAAGCGCATCGGCTTTCAGCAGCAACTGTTCGGCCTTTGCAGCATAGGTATCATTATTACTCATATCGTTTTTCATAAAGGAATAAATCACCTGTGCTAAGGACGAATAGTAATACGGAAGCCATTGATTTTTTTCGGCATCGCCAATGCGCTCAAAAGCGGCTGATACGCTCAGCATATCGTCGGCTGTTTTGGCCGAATCGAACAAACTGATATTTGAGGTCATTGCCTTTGTGAATTTTTCGCTTTGCGCGAAACTATGGGATACAACAGCAAGCGCAATCAATACAATAAAAGGAATCTTCATGATAGTTATTTTTTTTGGTGAATGGTGAATGGTCAATGGTGAATCCTGAAACGTTGATTTTTGTAACTGTAAATTGCCTGGTATCTATTGCCAATTGCTTATTGCCTTTGCCTATTGTCTATTGCTTATTGGTCTGTACCAGTTTTTCATATTCGCTTTCAACACTGTATTTATTATGTAAAACATAGGCTCCTAAAAAATGAAACAACAACCCAATGCCCCAGGTTGCCATGGGCCATACCGGCCATGGAAATGTATTAATTGAATCGCTCCAACCGTTAAAATACCATAATATCCAGAAAAAAGTATTCATAACAATATAGGACGCCAGATGGTATTTAAAACCAACTCTTTGTTGAGCAATTGCCCATAACTTGTCGTCTTTTGTACTTTGCATATAAATATATTTTAATAGTGAATGGTATTTTTTATAAATTATTATTGATCGCATCATCGCTTCTGTCGACCCCAAAGCTCATAAAGCATCCGATGAAATAAAATCGCCGTGCAGTTGGCAAAATGGGATCTTTTCGCATTCCGTTATACGAATAGTTATAACCAAAAACCTGATCACTGCCCAATACATTGTTTACCGAAAAAACCCAAACAATAAATCGCTTTGCTGTTTTCTTTCCGATATCGGGTAAGTAATTCACGCTAAAGCTCAGGTTGTTATAGGCAATGGTTTTACCCTCATCGGCGATCTGAAATTTGCCTGCACTGTTGTTATAACGGATATTATAATAGGGCCTGCCGGTGGCAAAGGTGTACGAACCGTTGAACTGCGTTTTAATATTGGTAACAAATTTTTTTACAACCAGGCTGGCGGTATGCGTTGCTGCAAAACTGGGCCTGATGGCATAGGGATAATTCAAAAAATCTCTTTTGGTATCGAGGTACGAATACGATATCCAGTAATCAACATTCTTCAGTGTTTTACGATCGCGCCAGAACAGTTCAATACCTTTTGCATCGCCAAAACCGCCATTACCTATACTGTCGATAGTGCCATTGCCCTGGTTATCGTATGTTTTTACCAGGTGCTGGTATTTTTTATAAAAGCCTTCAATTCGTAAGGTATAATCCCTGCTTACTTTTTGATAATTCGCAATGTAATGCGTGGCTTTTGTATACAGCAGGTTATCATAAGCATAGCCTCTGAGATAATAATCCTTTTCGGGCTTCTGATAAAAAATGCCGTAAGCGAGGGAGGCCTGCGATTTATTACCTACTTTATAGGCCAGCGAAACACGGGGTACCACATTGGTTTTTTCCAACAGCGACGAATGTTCGAACCTTCCGCCTATTTTAGCAGCAAGGTCATTTGTTATATACAGGTCTGCTTCGGCAAAAGCAGCTTTAAACTGATCATCGGCCTTTGTAACGGCGCCGGTTACATACCTGTTCGTATAGTTGTTCTTATCGGTAAAATACATGTATTCGCCGCCGAACCTGATAGCGCTTAAACCATATAAACGCCTTTCAAAAACCGTTTTAACCTGTGCCAGATCGCCAATAGCTTTTACATTAAACCTTTTTGTATCGTAGGGAACATCGGTAAGCACTACCGGTGTGTTGGATTGATCCTGCAATTCATTTCCTATTTTATCGGTGTTGGTGCTGTAAGAAGCGCCAACATACAAATGCCATTTTTTACCAATCTTTTCTTTCCACGATAAATTACCGTATACGTTGAAGTTGGTAAGGCGAAAGGCATTTTTTAAAGTAGTTGAATCAATATCAGGTCGTCGTAAACCAAGGTGGCTGTAATTGAAGTAACCATAAAATTTCAATATCCCTGTTTTTGATGTTTTGATGCGAAAGTTTGCTTCACCATTATGAAACTCGGGAATTTTAAAATTGTCGGGCCGCTGACTTACTACTGCGAAATAAGCAGCGAGGTTTACATAGCCATAGTTAACGCCCCAGCTGGCATTTTTTTTCTTTGATAATTTCTGAAAGCCGCCGTTCAATCCTACAGTTGATACACCCAAACTGGCCGATGACTGATCGGGCAGGTCAACCGATTCAAGAATAAGCGCTGAGGAAAGCGCCTGCCCGTATAAAGCTGAATATCCACCTGAACTAAATACGGTTCCTTTGAAAATAAAAGGCGAAAAGCGACCACGTTGTGCAATGTCGGGCACGCTGCTGAAAAAGAAATTATTCACCAGGGTGCCGTCGATAAAAACTTTTGATTCCTGGGCAGTGCCACCGCGAACAAACAATCCTTCCGATTCCCCCACCTGCTGAGCGCCCGGTAAAGTTTTTATGGCGCCTGTTACATCGGCATTGGCGCTGGCGGTAGTAACAATATCAATCGAATTCAAAACAGTGGTGCGTTTGGTATCACTGGCTTCAAAACTACCTGCGGTAATTGTTACGGCGGTTAATTCGTTGGGCTCCTCCTTTAAAACAACATCTGCAGTTATTGCCGAACCGGTTACTATAATTTTTTGCTCAACCAGTTTAAATCCTATTGAAGTAACCAGCAGGGTTTGCTGGCCCTTTTCGGTTGTTTTGAATTTGTAAACACCGGTTGAATCGGAAGTAGCTCCATCGTATGTGTCTTTTAGTGTAATACTGGCGCCTTGTACGGGATGGCCTTTACCATCTTTTACCTTACCCGAAACAGTAGTTTGGGCCATACCGGCCAAACAGGTTAAAAGCAGAATGAGAAGCGGCAAAAGGGGAATCATGTGTGTCAATTTGACCCCAAACGTAAACTTGTTTATTTTATAAACCAAATTATTTTTAAAAGTTTTCCACATCTCCTGCTAAAACAGGTCTTTTATTACAACATAATCACATATGATTGATAATTAATAAGATATATCATTTATGCGTCTGCCGGGAGACGCCTGTCAAAATGAAAACATGTGTTGATCATTGACGTATAGTAGATTTTAAACTACAAATAATACTAATATTAAACACTTATATGTGCTAAATATATACATGTAGATTTTACGTGCGGCTTTTCCGTTGTATGGCCGGTGAAAATGCACTAACCTCGAACCAGAATTGTAATATCCGTATTGAAAACTATGAAAATGGTATGATGGAACTTTCCAATACTTCAACTCATTTGCATTAGTTTTTTACTTCATTCATTTACCTGTTGATGCTCCGGTAAACGGATAATGGGTATTACTTCTAAAATTATTAAAGAAACAAATTGGGGACAGCTTATAAACCGGTCTTTAAAAATCTGGTTTAAAGGGCTGTCCTGACGGCGTTCAAACAGATAAAGCTCTTTTATTACATAAACTAACGATAATGCAAATGTGTATTTAAAAATGGTGACGTATTAAAAATTAATATTTGTTTTTTAATTACTGTTAGCGGTTAATGCATTACGTTTTTATTGGTTATGATAAATAAAATTTATTAGATATTTTTCACGTGTGTAAATCCGGATCTATGAAAAGAAATCTCTACCCTTTGAAAGCCCTGTTATTATCAATTTGGCTTTGCAGTATTTACGCAGGCGTATATGCGCAAACAATGACCACAACCAAATCTGTAGAAAACCCTACTATAGGTGGCGATGGAACAAGTGCATCCCAGGGCGACATTCTCACTTATACCATTAGTGTTGCGAACACATCAACCAGTAACTTTATCAATACAAAACTGTATGATAATATTCCGGCGGGAACATCGTATGTAACCGGTTCTACCACGCTGAATGGTGTTTCGGTTTCAGATGTAAGTAGCAAAATGCCGTTTTCGAGCAGCGGCGGGCTTATTAATTCGCCAACCTACGGGGCGGGTATTCTTGCACCCAATTCGCCGGCCACTATTATTTTTCAGGTGAAGGTAACAGCCAATGGAGGAACCATTTCGAATAACGCTACCATAGATGGAACCTATAGCAGCGTATCGATTGTTCAAACGACCAACACGGTGTTTACCAACCTGATTGCCGATGCTACCTGTAACACCATTTATGCAATTACGCCAAGTTCAGTTTCTACAAATAGTAACCACAGGATTTTTAGAACTATTAATACATCTACGGGCGCAAACAGTGCACAGATGATCGATGGAGGCAATGTGGCTACGTATAATGCCCTTACCGGAGCTTACATTGGGAACAGCCCAATCTCATCCTCTGCCGCCATTGCATATGATAAAACTAAAAACCGCATATATTTTGTTAATAACGTTACCGCCCCTACAGATCTTTATTATTATGATATAACCGCTGGTAACGTGAAGCGCTTTGTAGGCTATCCACTGGAAACAAATTCAAGCTACGGTACCATTAACCGTATGGCCTTTGGTTCTGATGGTTATGGATATGCGCTTACTTCAAATGGTGAAGACCTGATCAGGTTTTCGGTTGATCCTTCTACGAATGTTCCTACCATTACCCGTCTTGGCGGACTGGTAAATGATGCTAACAATGGCTCCATGAATGTGAGAGACGGTACAACAGAAGTGGGCGGAGATATATTTGCCGATGGTTCCGGTAAATTATACCTGATTGCCAATAGCAGCCATTTATATAAAATTAATCCTACTAACCTTGTGGCAACATTTATGGGCTCGGTAAGTCCTTTCCCGGGTACTTCCCAATCTATGGCAATCGACGCAGCAGGTAATGTGTATATCGGAGGGGCTTATGGCAACGTGTATAAAATTAACCTTTCTACCATGGCCGCAACATCTATTGGTTCAGGCGGGTATTACAGCGCCGACTACACCAGTTGCGGTTTCCCTGTTTTATCAAATTCGATAACTGCCGACAAAACAGCTTCGAACATAAACGGCAGCTCAACCGTAGTGGGTGGCGATACCGTTGTTTATACCATTACCATAATAAACAGCGGTAATATCAATGCTGCCGGGGTGAAACTGTACGACTATATTCCCCCATCTACCACATACCTTGCCCATTCAACGTATCTGAATGGTACCCTGCTGGCAGACGTGGCTGGTGTAATGCCTTATGCTGTTAGCGGTGGCCGGTATGTAAACTCTCCGGGCGAACAGGGCGGTATCATTAAAACAGGCGTAGCCAACGAGGCAGTGGTGAAATTTGCGGTTATAACAGATCCCAACAAACAAATTTGTAACCAGTCGAAAATTACCCTGCTCGATGCCGACGGAAATATCATCTTCGTTAACTCAAGCGACCCCAATAACCCAGGCCAAACACCTACCTGCTTTTATTCAGATGGCGTGCTTCCGTTAAATAACATGAAATTTAAAGGAAGTTTAAATAACGAAATGTCGGTATTGCAATGGACGATAAACGAAGACCCGAATATTGCTTCGTATGAGGTAGAATATTCCGAAAACGGCATTTCGTTTAATACAACTGGCAATGTTGCTGGCAAAGACAATGGACTGATCAATAATTACGAGTTCACCGATACAAGAAATATTTATTCGTCATTACGCTACTACCGTTTAAAAATAATTCAAAAGGGAGGAAGCTTTACCTATTCGGGAACGGTTAGGCTGAATGTAAAAGGGCTCGATATACAGGTAATACCCAATCCGTTCGATAAAGAATTAAATGTACAGCTGCAGTTAAAATCGAATGAACAGGTACGCATCAGGCTGATTGATTTTTATGGCAGGGAGGTATATACTTCCGCCGAGCAATTAAGTGCAGGAAGCCATTCGCTCAGTCTCAGAATGCCTGCAGGTTTGGTTAAAGGCATGTATGTGCTGGAAATTTCTGCAGGTAATAATCACCTGTTCCAGAAAAAGGTGCTGAAACGATAGCATTACCCTGATATTTATATATACATCAAAGTCCGAAAGCGCTAAAACCGCTTTCGGACTTTTTGCTTTTGGGGCGATTTAGCCTCTTTTTATTTTAACGTAGATGAATATACTATATAACAAATAATACATATAAAAATAAATTTCCACTAAAGCGTTATTGCGCAAAAAAAGCTCATGATTAAAAAAGAAAAATTTGTTGATCGGTCATTTTCAGCTTTAAAATGCATAACACTTTTATTGGTTATGACAAGCGAATTTTATTAAATACATTTCACCGGTTTAAAACCGTGCTATGAAATTTATAATCCACCCTTTGAAAGTCCTGTTCATATTTTTATCGCTTTGGTGCATACAGTCAGGTGTATACGCACAAACAATGGTGCTCAGCAAATCTGTAGAAGATATTACTACAGGCGGCGATGGCTCCAATGCGTCCCAGGGCGATATATTGGAATATACTATTATTGTAAGAAGCACTTCCACCGCAAATTTTATCAATACAAGATTATATGATAATATTCCTGCAGGTGTTGCATACGTAGCAGGTTCCACCACACTTAATGGTGTTTCTGTTGCCGATGTAAGTGGCAAAATGCCTTTTGCCAGTAGTGGCGGACTTATCAATTCGCCCACTTATGGATCGGGCATTCTTGCTCCCAACAAAGCTGTTACCATCGTTTTTCAGGTAAGCGTAACCGCTAACGGAGGAAGTATATCGAACTATGCTACCGTAGACGGAACCTACAACAGCGTGTCGATCGTTCAAACAACCAATACGGTATTTACGAACATCGATCCCGATCTTTCCTGCTCTACCATTTATCAAACAACCATCTCAGGCAGTAATTACAGTGTGCTCAGAACAGTAAGCAACAATGCTACCGGAGCAGCAGGCCCTGTAATTTATAGCGGTGTAGGCGGAAAAACCTACAATGCAGTTACACGGGCCGCGATGACAGCAGGAACCGGATTAACATCGAGTGCAGCAATAGCGTATGATAAAAACACGAACCGCATTTACTTTGTTAACAATGTGGTTCAGGCGCCGCTTAGCTATATTAAATTAAACGCGCCGGATACGGCCTGGGTATACCCTTCGACCTCGGCCTATGAACTGGAAACAAACGGAAGCACCGGTTACAACATCAACCGTATGGCGTTTGGTTCAGACGGATATGGATATGCTTTAACATCAACTGCACTCGACCTGATCAGATTTTCGGTAAATGCTTCCACCAACATTCCTACCATATCACGGCTGGGCGCACTTACGAATGATGCCAATAACGGCACGGCCAATAATGTATTGAATGAAACCGGAGGCGACATGTTTGCCGATGGCTCGGGTAAATTATATATGATCGTTAACTCGAGTAAAATGTATAAAATTAACCCCACTACGCGGGTTGCCACTTACATGGGTTTGGTTACTCCGGCATTCAGCAGCAGTGAACCTTCACAATCAATAGCCATCGATGCTGCCGGTAATGTATACATCGGTGGGGCATATGATAATATTTATAAAATTAACCTGGCAACCATGGTGCGTACAGCAGTTAGCTCAACTGGCGGACTGCTGTTCAGCGGTGACTTTACCAGTTGTGGTTTTCCCGTATTATCGAGCGCTATTGTGGCCGATAAAACAGCGAAGAACTATAACGGCAGTTCAACAGTAGTAGGTGGCGATACAGTGGTTTATACCATTACAATTATCAACACAGGTAATATCAATGCAGCCGGTGTAAAGTTGTATGATTATATTCCGCCGGCTACCACCTACCTTCGCAACAGCACCACATTAAATGGTGCAAGTGTAGCAGATGTAAGCGGTGTAATGCCTTTTTCCGTATCGGGTGGCGCCCTCGTAAATTCACCCGGCGAATCGGGCGGTATTCTTAAACCCGGCGTTGCCAACGAGGCCAAAGTAACATTTGCCGTTATTACCGAGGCCAATAAACAGATCTGTAACCAGTCGAAGATCACCCTGCTCGATGCCGACGGAAATATCATCTTCGTAAATTCGAGCGACCCTAATAACCCGGGTCAAACGCCCACCTGTTTTTATTCAGATGGCGTGCTTCCTTTAACGAATCTAAAATTCAAAGGCAGCCTGAAAGATGATAAATCGGTATTACAATGGTCCCTGAGTGAAGATGAAAACATCGCCTCATACGAAATTGAGTATTCCGAAAACGGCATCTCCTTCAATACAATCGGCAAAGTTGCCGCAAAATTCGATGGCCAGATAAACACTTACGAGTTCACCGATGAAACCAATTTATATTCTTCGGTTCGATACTACCGGATAAAGATCATTCAAAAAGGCGGCAGCTCAACCCATTCAGGCATCATACGGTTGAATGTACAAGGTTTGGATATACAGGTGATACCAAATCCGTTCGACAAGGATCTGAACATACAGCTGCAGTTAAAAGCCAAAGAAACAGTACGTATACGGTTAGTTGATTTTTCGGGCAGGGAAGTATGCTCCTCAACCGAGCAATTAAGCGCAGGAAGTAATTCCATCAGCCTTCGGGCGCCGGCAAACCTGGCCAAAGGCATGTATTTACTTGAAATCATGGCCGGGAATAACCGTATTTTCCAGAAAAAAGTTTTGAAACAGTAAGAGAGTTCGGAAACCGACATATACAATAAAAGGTCACGGGGTTTTGCCCGTGACTTTTTTATTTAATATCATCAAACTAACTCTTATGCATATATTATAAATCTGTTTACATATAATACCGAATGCATAATGCATTAGCATTATATTAATTAATTCAACTGCATATAATTGAATTATTTTCGCACGTGGAAAATCCGACCTCTATGAAAACAAAAAGCTACCCTCTGAAATTCCTGTTCTTATTTTTATTGTTTTATTGTAAACAGTCAGGTGTATACGCGCAAACGATGACCCTCAGTAAATCTGTAGAAAATATTACTACAGGTGGCGATGGTTCATCAGCATCGCAGGGCGACCAGTTGGTATATACCATTATTGTAAACAATACTTCTACAGGGAATTTTATCAATACAAGATTATATGATAATATTCCTGCAGGTGTGTCGTATGTAGCGGGTTCAACTACCCTGAATGGCGCATCTGTTGCCGACGCAAGCGGAAAAATGCCTTTTGCCAGCAGCGGCGGCCTTATAAAATCACCCACCTACGGAGCTGGAATACTTGCTCCCAACAAACCTGTTACCGTTACCTTTGCAGTTACTGTAACTGCCAACGGCGGAAGCATTACCAATACTGCAACAGTAGACGGAACCTATAACAGCGTATCAATTGTTCAAACTACCAATACCGTATTTACGAATATCGATCCCGATCTTAGTTGTGCGAAAATTTATCAAAGCGTTGCAACCACCCAAACAGGAAGCAACACCTACAGTGTGATCAGGCAAATGAATGCCGATGGTTCAACAGGCGCTATTGTTTATAACGGAGCTACCGGCCCCTGCGTTAACGCAATTACCGGTAAAGCGATCACCACCTATAAAGTATTAACGAATACGGCTGCGATTGCCTACGATAAAACCAAAAACCGCATTTATTTCGTTAATAACAATACTGCGCCTCAAAATTTATGTTATGTTGATTTAAACAGTTTGGTAGATACTGCCAAAGAATTTGTTAACTACCCGCTCGAAACCAATACCAGTTATGGCACCATTAACCGCATGGCCTTTGGCTCTGACGGATATGGCTATGCCCTTACTTCAAAGGGCGAAGATTTGATCAGGTTCACTGTAAACCCTAAAACCAATGTACCTACCATTACCCAGCTGGGTACACTGATCAATGACGCCAATAACGGATCGGCCAATAGTGTGTTGAACGAATCGGGGGGCGATATGTTTGCCGACGGCTCGGGCAAATTATACATGATTGTTAATTCAAGCAAAATGTATAAAATAAACCCCAATACCCGTGTTGCTACCTATCTCGGCCTGGTAACACCTACCCTTTCGGGTATCAGCTCACAATCGATGGCTATTGATGCATCGGGGAATGTATTTATCGGCGGGGCCTATTCGAGCGTATTCAAAATTAATCTCGGAACCATGGCCCGAACCACCCTGAGCACAGGCACCAGCGTATTCGAAAGCGGTGATTATACCAGTTGCGGTTTCCCGGTATTGTCGAGCGCTATTGTGGCCGATAAAACAGCCGCAAACATAAACGGAAGTTCTGTGATTGTAGGCGGCGATACAGTAGTGTATACAATTACCGTTATCAACACCGGCAATATTAATGCTGCCGGTGTAAAGTTGTATGATTATATTCCGCCATCTACCAGTTATCTTAAGGGCACCACTACTTTAAATGGTACAAAAATAGCAGACGTTAGCGGGGTAATGCCTTTTGCCGTTTCGGGCGGCCGGCTGGTAAACTCACCCGGCGAGTCGGGCGGCATTCTTAAACCGGGTACTGCCAACGAGGCGGTGGTAAAATTTGCTGTTGTTACAGAACCCAATAAGCAAATCTGTAACCAGTCGAAGATCACCCTGCTCGATGCAGATGGCAATATCATTTTTGTGAATTCAAGCGATCCTCATAATCCCGGACAAACGCCTACCTGCTTTTTCTCGGATGGAGTGCTTCCATTAAGCAACCTTAAATTTAAAGGCAGTCTGAAAGACGATAAATCGGTATTACATTGGTCATTGAACGAAGACGCTAATATTGCTTCATTTGAAATAGAGCACTCAGAGAACGGTATTACATTTAATACGATAGGGAAAGTAGCCGGTAAAGACAATGGCGACGTAAATAACTACGAGTTCACCGATGAAACCAACCTTTATTCTACGATTCGCTACTACCGCATAAAGATCATTCAAAAAGGTGGCAGCACTACCCATTCGGGCATCATACGGCTGAATGTAAAAGGTTTGGATGTACAGGTGATACCCAACCCATTCGATAAAGATCTGAATGTGCAGCTGCAGTTAAAAACCAAAGAAACTGTGCGCATCCAGTTAATTGATTTTTCGGGAAGGGAAATAATCGTTTCAACAGAGCAATTAAATGCAGGCAATCATTCGCTCAGCCTCCGGGCGCCGGCGAACCTGGCCAAAGGCATGTATGTGCTTGAAATCATGGCCGGTAATAATCATATTTTTCAAAAGAAAGTATTGAAGCAATAAAGCCCGATGTCGGAAGACTGAAGTCTGAAGTCTGATGTCGGAAGTCGGAAGTCGGAAAAAATAAAAGTCCGGAAGCTGGTGAAAACCGCTTTCGGACTTTTTGTTTTAGAGATATTCCTGTTCTTTATTTTGCTTTTACCAACTGTTGAACAGCCACTTCTCTCCCATTCGATGCTTTTACGATGTATACACCGGCGGGCAGGTTGCCTACGCCAAATGTTTCGGTTTGACCAGCTCTGGAGGTTGCTATCTTTTTTACCTCGGTACCATTGCTGTTGATCACCTGAATGGTTACCGGTTTATCCTGCCACAGCAGGGGCAATGTAACGCGCACTTCATTTATAACCGGATTGGGATAAACGATCATGCGTACGGCGGCATCTTTGCTGTCGGTGAGTCGTATTATGCGAACAGCCGATTGTTTATACAAGCCATCCAGATCAACAACTTTGAGACGGTAATAAAGTATAGCAGCGGTAACATTTTTTACATCATCGGTGAAGCTGTAATCTCTTCGTGTTTCGGCATCACCGTCGGTGAAAATAATACCGGCATCTGTAAAGCCGGTACCATTTAAGCTTCTTTCAACAACAAAATGACTTACATTTTTTTCAACTTCGGTAGTCCAGTTTAACACAACACGCGAGTCGGCCTTTTTAGCAGTAAACGAACTTAAGGTTACGGGCAAAGTACTTTGTACAGGAGTTTGATATAAAAATGATTTGAACCAGAAAGAATACATGCGGTCGGCATCGATGTTATTGCCATTGGCTGTACCGCCCGTGCGTATACGAAGCTGTGATTTGTTTTCGTACCGTGCAGTGACCATTACGCGGGTAGCATTGGTATCGATATTACCATATGTGGTATTAGGTCCTTCAAATCTTTTTCCGGTAACCGTTTGCACGCCGTTAACATCTTCAGTTTCGTCGGTAACAATAAGCGAAGAATTGCTTTCAACCGTATATGATTTCAGGTCGTATAACGAAACCCATTCTCTGATGCGATTGCCATTGCCATCGATATCAATAGCCGTTAAATCAAAATCTGAAACAGTAACAGGCGTTCCTGTATTGGGTGCAACAAAAGATATTTCAAATTCCATCCACCATTCTGTTTTGCCCGATGTGTTATCATTTGAATAAGCAACCTGAGGCTGAAATGCTTTATCCCATCCGCTGCTGGTAAGATCAAGGTTTGATAAAGTAACCAGCGAAGAAGATCGCGCGCTGATCGTTACCAGGGCATCAACATTGGTAGTCACATTCGAATAACGGTAAACGGCACCATCATTACCGGCAGTGCCCGAAACAAGCGCTGCATTTTTAAATACCAGCCCCTGTGCGTGTATGGGTATGGGTTTTAAGTGAAATAGGGTTAAAATAACAGCAGTAATGGCATGCAAAAAACGCCTGCCGGCAGGATTGAGGTAAGGCTTGTTCATGTTTTTATTTTTTCAATAGATGAGGTGAACCCGATTAACAATAAGCGGTTTGCCATTGCCAATCAGCAATCGGTATATATGCAGCAGCGATCCTGAACAGATGCACTGTTACAAACTCAATAAATAAACTCCGGTAAATAGTGCAATTGGAAATTGAATCGGAACCTGGATTTTTGAAGTTGCTATTTCATACCATGTATTCAATTACTACCATGGCTTAAAAAGGAAATGGGATTGCGGGGGGTCTATCCTAATGCAGAAGGGTTCTTAAAAAAGCCATCCCGTAGAAACGGGACAGCGTTGTTGATCGTACCCTTTAAAATAAACTCTTTATGGTAAGTGTTCAAAAAATTTCTTAAGAAACCATCCCGTAGAAACGGGACGGTGTTGTTGATCGTACCCTTTAAAATAAACTCTTTACAATTCGGTTCAAGGCTACATACGGGTACTTTAAAACATACATATCACTTATTACAATACTTAACTTATAATTGTTCGGTAAAACAGTTGATTGATTCACAATCGCTTATCTCTTCACACACACATCCACTACCGGTTCTTTCATCACCCTCCTTTATACTTTACGTAACCGGTTTACCACAGGGTTGGGCCGTGCCCGCAAATGCTTTATAGCTACAGGCCCCGGGCAGCCGGTATGGCTGCTGTTTGCCTGCTTATAAAGCAGCTTTTATTGCCCGCCGGAAGTGTTGAAACCACCGGCCCGCTATACTTATTACAATTGAAATAAAATGATTTAGTGTTTACATGGCTGTTAGTGCCGGTTGCAGCCAGGCTATTAACAGAAAAAGAAGATAAACAAATGCACAGGATGATTACAGATGCAGCTTTTCGCTTAATGATAACTGATAACTCTCCTATATATATATGTTTCAACAGGTAACTGTTCATAATGGTACGCTTTTAAAGGGACCGGAATTACAGGTATTGCACAGGAGAATTGGAAAATCAATTAGCGATTTTCACGGAACATTGGGGAAAATGATACAAATTTTTGAAGGAAAACTGGTACGGTTCTAACAGGAGATTGGGCAAGAATTTGAAATTGTATTCGAGATTGCCTCACAAATATCTAAACTGAATTTTAATTATGCAATAGTAATGTTACGTTTTTATAAAAAAAATTTATCCCTCCGGAGCGGGAGCCGCGAATGATTATATCGTTGCCGGCGCAACGAAATCCGGTTTGCCCCGGATTTCACAGATGTTCACAGATAAAATACAATTATTATGTATTACAAGATCTCCGTGCAAAACTATCTTCCGCCGAAGAGGCGGTAATAAAAAAGTCCCGCCGGTTGGCGGGACTTAAAACATATTGCAAATTATATTATGCTTTGTATTGAGGTATTATGGTATTGGCCAGGTCAACCATTTTCTTAACACCATCTTCAGGTAAGTTGCCTTTCTTAAAGTCAGTCAATACATCTTTCAGCTTGTTATCCATTTCCATCAAAAAGTGCTCTTCAAACTCTTTCATCCTTCTTACCGGAACTTCACGCAACAAACCCTGTGTACCCAGGTAAATAATAGCTACCTGCTTTTCTACAGTGAAAGGAGTATACTGGTTTTGTTTCAATATTTCAACGTTACGGGCACCTTTATCCAATACCAGTTTGGTAGCCGCATCGAGGTCGCCACCGAATTTAGAGAAGGCTTCCATTTCGCGGTACAGCGCCTGGTCGAGCTTCAGGGTACCAGCCACTTTTTTCATTGATTTGATCTGCGCATTACCACCCACGCGGCTTACCGAGATACCCACGTTAATGGCCGGGCGAATACCTGCGTTGAACAGGTTCGACTCAAGGAATATCTGTCCGTCGGTAATCGAAATTACGTTGGTAGGAATGTAAGCCGAAACGTCACCAGCCTGTGTTTCGATAATGGGCAATGCGGTCAAAGAGCCACCACCTTTTACCAGATGTTTGATTGAATCAGGTAAATCGTTCATGTTTTTGGCAACATTATCATCGCTGATAACTTTCGCAGCGCGCTCGAGCAAACGGCTATGCAGGTAAAATACATCACCAGGATATGCTTCGCGGCCGGGTGGACGACGCAGCAACAGCGATACTTCGCGGTAAGCTACGGCCTGTTTTGAAAGGTCATCAAAAATGATCAGTGCAGGGCGACCGGTATCGCGGAAAAATTCACCAATGGCAGCACCGGCAAACGGAGCGTAGAACTGCAATGGAGCGGGATCAGAAGCCGAAGCCGCTACGATGGTAGTGAAAGCCATGGCGCCATTGTCTTCGAGCGTTTTCATCACACCGGCAATGGTAGATGCTTTTTGACCGATGGCAACATATATACAATATACCGGTTTACCGGCCTGATAAAATTCTTTCTGATTGATGATGGTATCAACCGCAATCGCAGTTTTTCCGGTTTGACGGTCGCCGATGATCAGCTCACGTTGTCCGCGGCCGATGGGAATCATAGCGTCGATCGCTTTTAAACCGGTTTGCAGCGGTTCCTTTACCGGCTCACGAAAAATTACACCGGGGGCTTTACGCTCCAGGGGCATTTCATATCTTTCGCCGCTGATAGGACCTTTACCGTCGATGGGTTCACCCAATGTATTTACCACGCGGCCCAGCATTCCTTCGCCCACATTGATTGAGGCGATTTTACCGGTACGGCGTACTTTAGCACCTTCTTTAATATCACCGCTTTCACCCATCAATACCACACCCACGTTATCTTCTTCAAGGTTAAGGGCAATTGCACGCACGCCACTTTCAAACTCTACCAGTTCACCTGAACGCACATTGTTCAATCCGTATACACGGGCGATACCATCACCCACCTGCAATACGGTACCCACTTCCTCCAGATCGGCCGCAGCGTTAAAGTTGCTCAATTGCTGACGCAATATCGCAGATATCTCATCGGGTTTAATCTCTACCATATATATTACCGTTTATAGTTTTTAGTTTGTTTATCGTCAATAGTCAATGACCATTGGCCATTCACCATCAACCTATTTTATCTTATAAATAAAATCGTTATTCAAAAATTGTGATTTGAGCTTGTTCAAATCATATAAAATGCTGGCATCTACCAGCTGATCGCCAATTTCAAGCACAAAACCGCCAATGATCTCTTCGTTCACCGATGTTTTTAAATCGATGTTATTCATACTCGTTTGGCTTTGTACCTGGCTGATGATCAGGTTTTTCACATCTTCGGTTACAGGTACCGCAGTAGTAAGCGTAATCGTATGAATACCTTTCTGTTGTTTGTACTGATCGATAAATGCCGCAGAAATTTCAGGCAGTCCTGATTCACGGCCTTTGGTAATCAGTAACCGGTTAAATGAATTAGTGAGTTCGCTGATCTTACCTTTAGTTACTGCTGCTACAATTGCCACTTTTTTATCGGCTTTTACAACCGGGCTGCGAAGCAGCGCTAAAAATTCACGGCTTTCTTTGCAAAGCGCCTGCAAAAACAGCATATCATTATACACGATTTCTACCAGCTTTTTTTCATTCGCCAGATCGATCAAACTTTTTGCATAGCGTGCCGCTAAACGTGGATTGGGCATTTTTTCAATTTTATAATGTGCTAATATGCTAATTTGCTAATGTAAAACGGCGGCTTTCATTAGCACATTATCACATTAGCTAATTAGCTAATTAAGTTTCACTTCTTCAGAAAGCTGTTTAATGTACTTTTCCTGTTGTGATTTGTCGTTCAGTTCGCGACGCAATACTTTTTCGGCTACTTCGATAACCAAAGCACCTACCTGATTTTTCACATCGGTTAAAGCAGCCATTTTTTGTTGCTGAATAGCCGCATTGGCATCAACAATGATTTTATTGGCTTCAATCTTAGCCTGTTCTTTGGCTTCGCCGATAATTTTGTCTTTGGTATCACGGGCTTCTTTCAGCAACTGGGCTCTTTCTTCACGGGCTTTGGCCAGCAATGCTTCGTTTTCACTTTTCAACTGGGCCATTTCGGCTTTCACTCTTTCGGCAGTGGCCAGTGAATCGGCAATACCGGTTTCCCGCTCTTTCAACGATTTCAAAATAGGCTTCCAGGCAAATTTTCCCAGAATAAATAACAGAATCAAAAAACCTATAAGGTTCCAAACCATTAAGCCTAAACCCGGTGTTAACATAATTAAAAGTTTATCGTGTTGTTATACTGCTTTAGTCAGAAAAATACTGCATTCGCCGCCCTTTGCTTTGAATGCAGTACATTTTTTACGTGCATGATTACCCTTGTAATACAGCCAATAAACCTGCTACAGCTGCCAACAGGGCAACACCCTCAACGAGGGCCGCAGCGAGGATCATGTTTGCACGAATGTCATTGGTAGCTTCCGGTTGACGGGCAATGGCCTCAACGGCACCTTTACCGATCTGACCAACGCCTATACCGGCGCCGATAGCGGCAAAACCAGCACCAATTGCACCATAACCTGGTTGCGCCTCTAACAAAATAGTCATCAAATTCATGATACTTGATTTTATAATTAAAAAAGAACTCTTTTTAAATTACTACCGGATCATCATGTCCCGGTACATCTGAATGATCGTGCCCACCTTCAAATGCCTGCCCTATAAACACAGCTGTTAAGTTGGCAAAAATATATGCCTGGATAAATGCCACTAAAATTTCAATCAGGTATATGAAAACGACGAGTATTACAAAGAATGGCGACGTGCCCCAGCCCAGCGCTGTATTCATGGCGCCGAAAATAAAAATCAAACAGATAAAACTTAAAATAATGATGTGACCTGAGATCATGTTGGCAAAAAGACGCACAATCAATGCGAAGGGCTTGGTGAAAATGCCGAGAATTTCTACCGGTATCATAATGGGCTTTACACCGCCGGGTACAGGAGGATTAAAAATGTGCCCCCAGAAATGTTTGTTTGAGCTGAACATGATAACGAGGAACGAAATCACACCCAATACAGCCGTGAAGGCGATATTTCCGGTAACGTTTGCCGTACCCGGTATTAAACCTATCAGATTATTAATAAGTATAAAGAAGAAAATAGTCAGCAGCAAAGGCATGTACTTTTCGTAGCTGTGACCGAGGTTGCTTTTGCCTACTTCATCACGTACAAAGGTGATAACCGGTTCAACAGCATTTTGAAAGCCTTTGGGAGCTGTGGTAACACCCTGACCCTGTTTATATTTTTTAGCTATCCTGGTCATGATCAATATCAGCAAAATCACTGAAATGAGCATTTGGGTAGCATTGCGCGTTAATGAAAAATCGTAAAATTTGCCATCTGCCACCGGCATACCGCTTCCATCAACGGCATATATTTTACCAGATTCGAAAACCGGTTTGCCTTTTTTATTTTTTACTTCATCCAGCTTGTTCTCTTTGATGAACTCTTCACTGAGCAAACGGTATCCGTTAACTACATGTTCACCATGATGAAAGTCGGATGACATGAATGATGAAACGCCTTTTTCGGGAGAATATAATATTATGGGCAGCGGAATAGTAACATGTTTGTGCCCGATCGTAAAGAAGTGATATTCATAGCCGTCTGAAACGTGTTCCAGAATGATTTTGGCAGGATTTACTTTCTCTGCATGTTCTCCCTTTTCGGTGCCGGGTTGGTCACCGCCATCCTCTGCAACGACTAATAAAGGAGCAAACAATAAATTCAGGCTGAAAACCGCTACCAATAAGGATTTGACGCTTCTGAACAGCATACCTGTTTTTAAATTTGCGCAAAGATAAGGAGCGATGGCCAAAAACAAGCGTGAAAACGAAGTATTTATTACCAATTGGCAATGGTCAATAGGCAATAGGCAATGGTAGTTTCGAGATGAAAGTTGGCGGTAACCAATATACCAGGTATAATATGCAAAAGACAACAAAAAAACGAAGCTTAACGGCTAAATATATCGTATTGAATTATTTATAATATGTTTGTTCAGATATAAAATCTTTGCCTGCGTATTTAATGAACTAACATTAACCTTTTGACTTTCATTGAGTTTGATCAAAATCAACCAAAAACCGGCTCAAAATAGAAGAACTGGTTGTAACCGGTGTTCCAAAAACCATCAAACAATCAGGCAATCAGGCCATTTACACCGTCACATGCTTTTCGAACTGCATCTGGTGCAATTTGTAATAAAATCCCTGACGGGCGATCAGTTCATCGTGTGAACCCATTTCCCTGATCTCGCCTTTGTCGAGCACCATGATTTTGCTGGCTTTGCGAATGGTCGACAGGCGGTGGGCAATAACAATAGAAGTGCGGCCGGCAATTAATTTATCGATGGCATTTTGAATAAGGATCTCACTTTCGGTATCAACAGACGAGGTAGCTTCATCCAATATCAAAATAGAAGGGTTATACAGCAGCGCCCTGATAAATGATAATAACTGGCGCTGGCCCAGCGACAGGCTTCCTCCCCTTTCCATTACATTATAATCATATCCGCCCGGCAACTGCATAATAAAATCGTGCATGTCGATCATTTTGGCAGCTGCTACTACCTGCTCGCGCGAAATAGCCGGGTTGCGCAGGGTAATATTATCCAATACAGAACCCGAGAAAAGAAATACATCCTGCAGCACCACCCCGATGTTTTTGCGCAATGCATCGAGCTTATAATCTTCAATTTTTACATCATCGATCTTTATGGCCCCCTGCTGAATATGGTATAGCCTGTTCAGTAAACTAATGATAGAAGTTTTACCGCTGCCTGTGTGCCCCACAATGGCAATCGTTTCCCCGGGCTGTACAGCGAATGATATATTTTTTAATACGTAACGGTCGTCGACATAGGCAAATGAAACATTTTCAAAAGCAATTTTACCTTTTACTGTGTCGGGTGCAAATGTGCCTTCGGTTTTTATTACATCGCCGTTATCCAATACTTTAAATACGCGATCGCTGGCAACCATGCCCATTTGCAGCACATTGAACTTATCGGCAATAACCCGCAGCGGACGGAACAGCAGGTTCAAACAAAGAAAGAAGGAAAACATTTTTCCGATGAGCAGGCGGGCTTCTTCGGGATTATTTTCTTTAATAAAACCGGTAGCATGCGTAGCGGCCCACCAAACCATTAAACCGGTACCAACCGCCAGCACAATTTCCACCACCGGAAAAAATACCGAATACGCAAAAATGGCATTGATGTTGGCGTTGCGGTGCTCTTTGTTTATGGTTTTAAATTTATTGAACTCTTTATCTTCTGCCGCAAAAGCCTGCACAATGGCCATACCGGTGATGTGTTCCTGAACAAACGCATTCAAATGCGCTACGGCATTACGAACACGGATGAACGATTTATTTACGCTTTCTTTAAAAAAATAAGTAGCCACCAGCAAAATGGGGAACGACGCCAAACTAATTAAAGTAAGCCGCCAGTCAACCACAAACATAAACACCAGCACGGCAATGATCGACAACAGATCGGCAATGATAGGTATCAATCCATCTGAAAAAATATCGTTGATGGCTTCAATGTCGTTGATGGTGCGGGTGGTCAATGTGCCAATGGGCGTGGTGTCGAATTGAGAAAGATTTAATCCAAGTATTTTACGATATACATTTACGCGCAGGTCTTTCACCACGGTTTGGCCCAGCCAGGCTGTTAAAAAAGAGAAATAAAAGCGAAAGGCCGTTTCGAGCAGTAATAACACAATTTGTATGATGGTGATATACACGATCATATCGGCCCATTTTATTTTTTCGACGCGGGAACCAACAACCCCTTTATGAACAAAATCATTAATGGTGATCTGAATGAGCCATGGCCGTACAGGAGAAATGACAGCCAATAGAATAGCCATTACTACCGAAAGGATAAATTTTTTTTTATAGGGCTTTGCATACTGAAATACCCGCTTCAGTAAACTAAAATCAAATATGATCTTCCCCGTGCTTTTTCCTGCCATAACGAGTTTGCAAAAATACAAGTAATTAGCTTATGGTTTCTTGTTTTTGGTTTATGGTTATCTGCCGGTTCAGCCGGTATGGAGAAAATTTAACAGGCTGTTAATTTGTGTTTCCCGTTTTATTGTTTCTGAATTCAGGAATGTCTGAAAAAAAAGGGCTGGTCGCCGGGCAATGGCAACTACAAACTACAAACCATAAACCATAAACTATTCTTCTCCCATCGCTTTTCGGTAAGCTTTAATGAAAATGGCGCCGAGGTTTTTGTATGGAGGAATATAATCGTCGAACTTTTCCTTTGCATCGCCGGTAGCAAATTTTTTAGTGCTCAGCTCGCGCCACATACTTATCCAGTCGATATTATGGCCGGTGAGCAAACGCGCGTTGATGGCTTCAAGAATAGGTTCATTTACTGTTTTTGTTCCCACCTGCTTCGAAGAAATGATATGTGCATCGGGGCACACAGTTAATACTTCGTTCAGGTTGTTGTACCCGCCGCATGAACCCAGTACAATAATGCGGGCGCTCGGAGGCAGTTTATGAATGGTGGTTGATAAATGGTAACTATGTCCGCGGTGAATAACAACGGTAGGCGTTAAATTCCGTTCGTGCAGGTATTCAATTAATTTATCCTGTGCTTTATCATCGGGGTCATCTTCACCGTACAATGGTTTATTGGCAAATATCCATACGGGTTTGCCTTTGGTTGAAATAACAGATGTCCACTCGGCTCTTCTTTCATCAATACGCCATCCGGGTTTGCCGCGGAACATGCCCATAAAATTCTGGTAAGAGGTTTGGCCGTCTTTATCTTCATCACCATAAAAAAATACCTGCTGAATAACGCGGCCGCTGTCGTCGGTTAAACCGGTATAGTCTTTTGAATAAATAGTAGGTATCCCTAATAAAGCCGACAGATCGACTTTTTTGGTAGTATCGGCCGACTGAAATAAAATGCGCAACAGGTTATAAATTACAATACCTCTTTTATTATTGTCCTGTACGTTTTTGGTATGACTTACATTCACTTCATTCAAAATAAAAGCGGCCAGTTCGCGGTCTTTGTCCATAATGCTGCTGTACGAATCGGCCACGTCAACCGCATCTTCCAGATCGTTTGTTTTACGTGGTTTTTCGAGTCCTATCACAAAAGCCTTCATCATGGTTTCGGCATTTTGCTTTTCCATCGTGCCTAAAAAATCGTTCAGCTCGTTATAACCGGCGGCCATTTTTATGAACTTTCTGAAGTAATCGCCGTTTACGCTCATTATAAGGCTATCACCCCGCGGATGGGTCATGCGTTGAAAAATGCGTGGGTAAACACCGCGCACAAAGCTGGATGTATAAATTTCATCTTCGCCCAATACAGCGAGGTAATACAATTCCTGTGGTGTTAATCCATCGAGCCGGCGAAAGCGTACGTTATCGGGAGCGGTATGCAGCGCATTTATTTCGCGAATAAAATATTGTTTGGCTTTACGGGCCATCATTTCGGTTAATGATTGCATCTGGTTGGCCGTATCGCTGATGGGCGGCAGACTGCGCTTTACATATTCTATTCTTGTTTTTACCAGTAAACGAAAATAGCCCAGGTCGTTATCTTTAACACTGTCGATAGCCCTGAGGGTTATGCTGCCCCGCATCAGGTTATCTAAAAAAGGAAAATATAATTGTCCGCTTTTACTGGTGGCAATGCGGGCTATCAACTGCACCATTGAATCGGAGTGATGACGTATGCGGTCGCCCAGTGAATTGTTCGCCTGTGCATAATCGTATACTTTTTTTACATCGGTACTAACGGCCACCTTTATTAAGCTATCGGCAAAATAAGCATTGGGATTTTTAGCCAGCTCGCTCATTATTTCTTCGGGGTGCAGCTTTAAATATTTTCGCATGAGCACGGTGCGTGAGCCGGCAATACCGGGGTTATCTTCGGAGTATTTGAGGCAATCGAGTAAAATTTTACCCACTCCATAGTCATTAGCCTCAATTACCGGTAAAAAACTTTTATGCTGTTTATCAAGGGTCATACATTGGCTAAAGGCTTTAACCAGTGCAGGAGCTATTGAAGCCGGATAGTCTCTCCGGTTCATATTATTTAAATAACCCTGTAATAAAAAGTCAATACTGCGCAGGTATTTGATCTTTCCCTGGCCCGGGAGGGTTGAATCGGCTTCAATCTGGTTCTCCAATTCGTCGATCCCGCGTATGAGCGCATCCATTATATGAAGACTAACAGTAGTATCGAAGGCAATTCTACCCTGGTTATTAAACTGAGCTATCTTTTTTTGCTGTTTATCAATGTTTCCATGCCACAATTCACGGTCGTTTGGCACTTTAATCGAATAAGCCGTTTGAGCCTGGATCAATTGCCCTGCCAATAAACATATTAATAAATAAAGTATATGTATCCTCATATGCTGCACATCTGTATGGAGTAGAGCAAAAATATGACCAAAGGGTTGTATACAGCCGATGATTTCAATTTAGTACCGCCTCCGGCGGTATAAACACTTACCTCTCGCCATTTTGTCGTTAGTACATAAATTGCCCGAAAATACAGATCAACAACACCTCAATTTCCCTGGTTGCACAGTCTGGCGGGCATTCTACCATATTAAAAAAACAATAATTTTGACCGAAAGGTAATAAAATTGCAGCATGCTAAACAAAAATGTCAGTAAGTGGTTTTAACACAGTAAAAATGAAGTAAGAACCTGAGCAGGAACACAAAAACCGGTTTCAACTTTACCCATTTTCCCGGTATTCGGGCCCATGTTATATATTAACAAATTGTGAACTCAATATTATCATTTACAGGGAAACCCCATTTCAAGTAGGTTTGCCAAAATTTTATTAATGAACTCTAAAGGCAAGATCCTGATTGCAGACGACGAGCCTGATATTGTAGAAATTATCCGGTATAATCTTTCAAAAGAAGGGTATGAGGTAGTTACGGCCAACAATGGGGATGATGCCATTCAGAAAGCCAAACTAAGCCAGCCCGACCTGATTATCCTCGATATCATGATGCCCCGGAAGAATGGCGTTGAAGTATGTGAAATATTAAGGTCGCAACCTGCTTTTAAAGATACAGTGATTGTATTTTTAACCGCCCTCAACGACGAAAGCTCTCACATAAAGGGGCTCGAAACCGGGGCCGATGACTATATCAGCAAACCGGTTAGTCCCAAAATACTGGTTAGCCGCATCCATGCCATTTTTCGCCGCATTAATAAAGAACCCGAAGAGAAAATCATTAAAATAGATAACCTCGAAATAGATCCTGTTAAGTTTGAGGCCAAGGTAGATGGCAAAGGGGTTGTTCTGGCGAAAAAAGAATTTGAATTATTATACTTACTCGCTTCAAAACCCGGGCGCGTTTTTCTTCGCAACGAAATATTAAATCAGATCTGGGGTAACGATGTAATTGTGGGCGACCGCACGATCGACGTTCATATTCGCAAAATCCGTCAAAAACTGGGCATCGATTGTATTACCACTGTTAAAGGTGTAGGATACAAATTCACCATGTGATAATGTGATAATTAGCTAATTTGCTAATTATAAAAGATCAGTCTTTTCAATTATCACATCAGCACATTAGCAAATTAGCACATTGTAGCTATGCCTTCTACTAAAAACCTTTCACCACGGCAGTTAGCAGCCTTTACAGCAGGGATATTATCTGTTCCCATTGCGATCGGCATTCTTATACTCACCAAAAACTGGCGGGTTGGTATTGGCTCGCTGCTGATGGTATTTGTGGGTTGCTACTGGCTGATATCGGTTACTCTTGAAAGGTTCATTTACCGGAAAATAAAGCTCATTTATAAACTCATTTACCAAACAAAGGCCACCAAAAAAGAAGAAATGTATTTCAAGTACATTCTTCCCCAGAAAAGTATCGATGAGGTACGGGCCGATGTGGAAGAATGGGGCGAACGCCGTATTCGCGAAATAGAATTGTTGCGCCAAAACGAAGCCTACCGCAAAGAATTTTTGCAAAACCTGGCACATGAGTTCAAAACGCCCATTTTTGCCATACAGGGATACGTTGATACCCTGCTGGGCGGCGCCATGGAAGAAGAAGCCATCGCCAAAAGATTTTTAGAGAACACCGCCAAAAACGTAGACAGGCTGGTAAACCTGATGAACGATCTGGATGAAATATCAAAGCTCGAAAGAGGAGAGCAATTGCTGGCCAAACAAAATTTCGTTATTCAGGACCTCATTCGCGAAGTGTACGATTCACTTTCGATAAAAACACAGCAAAAGAATGTTCGCACCACTTTTAAAAAAGGTTGCGAAGCGCCGATCATTGTTTTTGCCGATAAAGAAAAGATCAAGCAGGTTTTGATCAACCTGGTTGAAAACGCCACCAAGTACGGCAAACAAAACGGGCAAATTGTAGCCAGCATTTATGATACCGACGATCAGCATGTGCTGGTTGAAATAAGCGATGACGGAATTGGTATTGAAGAAGAACATCTGCCCCGCATCTTTGAACGCTTTTACCGCACCGACACCGCCCGCAGCCGCGATAAAGGCGGCACCGGTCTTGGACTTGCCATTTGCAAGCACATCATCGAAGCACACGGACAAAGCATTCACGTACGCAGCACCCCCGATGTAGGCACTACCATTGGATTTACGCTGGAGTCGAAGAGGGATTGAACCCTTACCTCTGCTACATAGAATTATTTATTTATATCGAATACCTCATGGCGGGTAGCATATTGCTGGTAATGAACCGTTTCTACCGGCAATATCTGATACCATGAAAACCCTGAAACCGTCCTTTGCAATTCTTTTATTGCTTTTGGCAGTATACGGCGCCAATGCTCAATGCTCGAATCAATTAAATACCATTTCGTACGATACCGCCGTAAACGGCACCGGAAATGCCGATTACACGTTCAGCTTTCCCAAATTTAATCCTGCACAGGGCACCTTAACCCAGGTCGATTTCAATTCCAAAGTAACCCTCATTTATAGTTTTCAACTCGAGAACGATGATAATGTTACTATAAACAATTACCGGTCAAGGATTTCGCGCGACGACGAAGTGAGCAGCACCGCTTTGCTAACACCTTTAACAAATTCTTATCAGAAAACATACGGAAATTACTCTCTGAGTCAATCAGATGGCATACCTTACTCTGGTACCGATTACACAACGCAGGGACCCTTATATGTGATGAATCAGAACAGCACTTCCAATACGGTTTTCAATACCGCCGATTTTATGGGAACCGGCCAGGTTGATTTTGATTATAACACGGCTACCTATTCTACTGTGCTCGGTAATACAAAATATAGCTACCATGGAACAGCCCAGGACGTGGTAAATTTTAAAATCACATATACTTATTGCCCTTCCCTGGTGCTTGCATCAGATATTACATCTTTTACCGTTAATAAAGTAAACAACGGTGTTATAAATATTAATTGGATTACTCAAAATGAAAAACCAAATCGTAATTATGAACTACAAAAAAGTACAGATGGCCGGTCTTATAGAAGCGTTGCTGAGTTTGTTGCAAAGACCGGTACCCCCCAAACTGGCTCCTATAGCTATTCGTACCAAATACAATCAGCCGACAACAACAAAACCCTTCTTTTCAGGCTCAAACAGGTAGATGATGGAATGGCCCGGTATTCTGCCGTTCATGCAGTAAAGCTAACTGAACCGGCAAACAACCAGCCTGTATTATATCCAAATCCGGTAAGAGGAACCGCCAGTTTGCTGTTAAGCAACACCAAACATAGTAATTGGGAAATTGAAGTGTATTCGTTAAACGGACAATTACTCAAACGCTATACCTTCAATAATGTCCTTGTTGCAAAACTGAACATTGGCAATGAAGTGCGAAAAGGGGTTTATATGATGAATTGTATTAACAAAACATCAAAAGAGAAATATATTCAAAGATTGATTGTGGAGTAGGCCATAGCAGTGCCACGGTTGTTCCTTCGACTTCGCTCAGGACACCGTGGCACTGCTTTATTGTGTTACACCTTTATATTTCCGGTTAAAAGACACCAGCGAAAAAATAATTGCCAGTACCTATTACTGAAAAAATAACCACCGCACCGGGATTCCCAAACCTGCGAGCTGATAATTTCCTCCGCAGTTGATGTTAACAATGCTTGTGTGTTAAATGAACAATGCTGATTTGTAAATCAAACAAAAAAAAGGGCGAAACTTAAAAAAGCTCCGCCGGTCAACATTAAGAAACTGCTACGATTGTTATTTATGTATAACACACAGCAATAAAACGGGTACTAAGGTAACACGGCAGTGTTATCGTATTCTTACGCCAGTGTGAACAAATGTTTACGTTTACCCACCCTGTTATAATCAATAGGCAATTGACAATTTGTCCCGGCCTGCCGGGAGCAATTTTTTAGGTTTTGGAATTTGCTCATCATTTACAAACAAGATGACTTTCATTGCCTGCTGCCACTGCCTTTTTACTTAACAATTACTTTACACAAACCTAACCACGGCTTAATGTTCGTATAACAGTACGGTCATATATAAATATGAATTTTGGTAAACCCAAACTCAATGGAAAAACGTGCAGTAGATGTGGTAGTTATATCCGATGTACACCTTGGTACATACGGATGTCGTGCAAAAGAGCTGGTTGCTTATCTAAAAAGTATCCTGCCTAATATTCTTATCCTCAACGGCGATATCATAGATGGCTGGCAGTTCTCGAAGCGGTATTTTCCTGCTACGCACATGGCGGTTATAAAAGAAGTGCTGAACCTGATCACCAAAGGTACCCGTGTATTTTACATTACCGGTAACCACGACGAGTTGCTCAGGCGCTACTCTGATTTTCAGATGAGCCACTTTACGCTAACCGATAAGCTGGTGATGGAGATAGATAATAAAATGACCTGGATCTTTCATGGCGATGTATTCGATAACACCACCAAAGGCGGCGCCAAAGTGCTGGCAAAACTGGGAAGCAACGGTTATGGGGCGCTGATACTTTTTAACCGGCTGGTGAACTTTGTTCTGAAAGCATTTGGCCGTGAAAAGCTATCGATATCAAAAAATGTAATGGCGGGTGTTAACAAAATGGCCAAGATCGATGATTTTGAACAGATAGCCGCCGAGCTGGCCATTGAAAAGAAATACGATTATGTGATTTGCGGACATATACACCAGCCGCAAAAAAGAGTGATTGAAAATGAAAAAGGCAAAGTGACCTATCTGAATTCGGGCGACTGGGTTGAGCATTTAACCGCGCTTGAGTACCGGAACAATGAATGGAACATTTTTGAATACAATGAAAAAGATTTTCCTGCTACGGCCATCGATATTCCGGCAAAAGTAAATGTGTTAACAGACGAGATCAGCTTTTATATTAATTCGTTAGCTATTTAGTTGACAGAACATTAAGAAATTTTATGAAAATATTTTATGCTATACAGGCTACCGGTAATGGACACATCAGCCGGGCCATGGAGTTATTACCTTTTTTGCAGAAATTCGGAACTGTTGACATTTTTTTGAGCGGCGCCAACAGCACGCTTTCGTTGGATGCACCCATAAAATACCGCAGTAATGGATTGAGTCTTTTTTATACCTGCGAAGGCAGCCTCGATTACTGGAAAATTGTTAGCCGTATATCGCCTTTTCGGGTGATGAAAGAAGTACGTGATTTACCTGTTGAAAAATACGACCTCGTGATCAACGATTTTGAATGCATTACTTCACTGGCCTGCGCCCGTAAAAAAGTAGCATCGGTAAATTTTGGCCATCAGGCAAGCTTTTTATCCGATAAAACCCCGCGTCCCGAAAAGCCCAGCAAGGCGGGTGAATGGATATTACAGAACTATGCCCGCGCTACCAATTATATCGGTTTGCATTTTGAAAATTATGACGACTTTATCTTTTCTCCCGTAATAAAAACAGAGATTCTGCAGGCCGAAGCCAGCAATAAAGGTTACATCACGGTATACCTTCCCTCTTATTGCGATAAGCAGTTATTACAATTCTTGCAGCCGTTGAAAGATCACCGGTTCGAAGTATTCTCGCGCCAGGCAAAAGAACCCTATACGGTCGATCACATCAACTTTCGCCCGGTGAACTCAAAAGATTTTAACCGCAGCCTGATCAATTGTCATGGTATAATTTGCGGAGCAGGATTTGAAACACCTGCCGAAGCATTGCACTTGAAGAAAAAAATGATCGCCATTCCCATTCAGGGGCAGTATGAACAACAATGTAATGCCGCCGCCCTGAAAAAAATCGGCATTACCGTTCTTGATAAACTGGATGATGATTTCAATGATACCTTCAATAATTGGGTGAGCGATCCAACCACTCCAACTATACAATACCGGTACTCAACCGAAGCTATTATTAATATACTGATGTACCGCTGTACCGATTTAAAATCCCCGCTTGATATTCCTTATCCTGAATTGATATTTAATTAAGACCCGGTTGCCAGTTACCGGTTGCCGGATACCCGGTAACCGGTAACAAAAAAAAAGCCGTCGCGATGGAAATCGAACGGCGTCAGTCACATGAGAGAATTACTCTCTGTTATTGAGAATCGTGAATATTTTATTATCTTATAGAAGGTTTCGCCTCCCTGAAAAATCGAATTATTGTTAAAGATACTTTTACAAAGTAAAATATAAGATAAAATTTATTGATTTCTGCTTTTTTCTTGAATTTTCCCAAAAAATACCCACTCCGGCTATATATTATTCAGGCAAACCCTTATTTCATTATAAATATTTCATTCAGGCATTCTGAATAAACCTGCTTTTGCCTGTTTTCAGTAAATATCGCTCCGGCAATTGAATACAACAGAACACCGCAATTTATACAGCCTTAATGAGTGGCCTGTTGTACGGTTGTTATGAAATAAAAAGCCTCCGGCGTACGCCGGAGGCTTTTATCGAATTGTATTCTACCCTATATTATTAGAAATTGTATTTAACACCTACCTGTCCCTGCCAGCGGCTGTTGATAGGATCAACAGTGTAATAATGGCCGCCTAAGCCGGTTGGTTTGTTAAAGGTATATGTGGGCACATAGCCTGATGAAGGTTTGCCAACAGCAACGCCCGATCCTGCAATTGGGTTACCACTTGCGTCAACTGAGTAACTTACAAAGTTCAACATGTTTACTGTGTAATTGTTTACGTTGGTTACGAATGTAATGTGGCCCCATTCGTTGTTCAGCATGTTCAATACATTGAACACATCAAAGCTTACCTGCAGGGTGTGTTGCTTGTTGGTTTTGCTCAGTCTGAACTCATGCATCAGCTTCATATCCAGCTCATGATTCCAGGGTGTACGTAAACCATTGCGCTCAGCATACTGGCCTCTTCTTGTTTTCAGGTATTTATCGTTTTCGATCAGGTTGTTCAGGTCTTGCCATTGCTGTGCTGCAGTATAGGTTCCTTTATCAACCAGGCGGATGTCGTTCTGATCTTTGGGAATGTACACCAGGTTTGCGTTGGCTGCATTGCCAAAAGGATTACCGCTTGAGTTATATACTGCAGAATAAGGACTGCCCGACTGACCTGAATAAAAGAAGGTAAGCGATGTAGCCATTATTGAGTTCCAGTTCATGGTACCACCCAGTGTTGCCACAATACGATGACGCAAATCGAAATTTGAATACGACAGCTTGGGATCGTTTGGAACAACAGCAGGGTTTACTTCAAAATTCGACTGGAATGAATTACGTATACCATTGCTCAGGTCTTTACTTACACCATAAGTATATGCTACACTCCAGTTCGCATTTAATGAACCATTACCTATGCCAATGGGGTTATACATTTTACTCAACTGAGCGGTAAGGTTATAGCGATATCCCTGTGTTGTATTGGTTAACAGGTATACGTTCGAATACTGACCGTTCAACTTACCGCCAACATATACAGGCGACTGAGTAGGACCGCTTGTATAGTACTCAACCTGGTCTTTGATATTGATCTGCTGAAATTTAACATCGTACAGGGTTTTGGTGTACAACACATCTAAAGTCAGCTTGTACCCTTCTGCGAATTTATAATCAACAGCTACATTAGTACGTATTACACGCGGCAATTTAAAATGATTATCAATTACATCCACTTCGCGGGTGGTGGCAGCATTGGCGCTGGCCAAAGCGTGGGCGCTGATGGTATCTTTCAAATACAGCGGGTTAATGGCTAAAGGAATGGTAGTATTGCCACCAACTGTATTACTTGCTGAAGGTTTAAAGTCGATGTTATTATATATACCGCCGTTTAATGTTTCGGCATATCCCAACCAGGCAAAGGGCATACGACCAACAAATACACCGGCGCCGCCTCTTACGATCAGTTTTTGATTACCATTCACATCCCAGTTAAAACCAATGCGGGGCGACAGCGTGGCGGTACCCAGCCATTTATTGGTAAATGCATTAAAGGCTGTGCTGCTGTACGTTGTATTCAATGTATTGCTGGTAGCGGTAGCAAAATCTTTATCTGCCTTTATGTCTTTTCCGAGGTGCGGATAATCAACACGTAAACCCGGTGTGATCTTGAATTTGCGGCTCACCGAAATTTCATCCTGTACATATACGCTCCACAGGGCAACTTTATACGGATTTGGGGGATTGTTATACAATGCATCGCGGTCGTTGGGATGTTTTAGTGAATCGGTGCTGTAAGCGCCTCTGATACGGCTGGGCTTATCGGCTAAAAAGTTGGTCACGTTTGAATATTCCCAACGGCCGTTCCATGAGTTTATGAATCCGTATGTAAGATCATAGAACTCGTTATGTGTACCAAGGGTAAATTTGTTGATGCCTTTTGTAACAGTAACGTTATCGCTGATCTCAAATGTTTTTTGCTTCATATTATATATAGAAGCTTCACGCCATGTACCTGCCCAAACTGCACCGCCGCCAATATCCATAAAGGGCGATAATACGCCGGGGAAGTTGCGGTACTCATGCACATTGATATAACTAACATTAAACTGGTTGCTTACTGAATTGCTGATCCTGCTTTTCAGCTCAGCCACCAGGTTGGCATTTTTAGTGTATTGGGTAAAGTCGGTTGATCCAAACTGAAAGTTGGTGCTGGTGCGCTCGAGGTTATTGCCCCAGCCTTTTGTAAAGATACCGCGAACCGTGAGCGTGTTCCGGGGATCGATATTATAATCAACGCGGGCAAATAATTTATCGCTGCTGGTAAATATTTTATACGCGCCGAGGTATGAACCGGCGTCGTAGTTATATTTTGTTTTCAGCTGATTGTAAATGCTGGTAGCATCGGCAACGGTAACAGCCGAACCGGGATCGCCTGCGTTATAAAAGGTAGGCTCCTGGCGGCGTGTTTGTTCGAAGTTTACAATATAAAAGAGTTTATTCTTAATGATGGGGCCACCGATGGTAGCGCCATATTGATAATCGTAAAAATCGGACCCGATCTTTTTCTTTTGACCGTCAACACTTTTACCCATTAAAATCTGGTTACGGCCATAGCCATATACCGAGCCATGAAAATCGTTGGTACCGCTTTTGGTAACGGCGTTAACGCTACCGCCTGTGAAGTTACCCAGCTTTACATCGTATGGAGCCAGTTGTACCTGTACTTCCTGAATAACATCAAGGCTGTACGGGTTGGTACGGGTACCTGCACCTGCAGCGCCCGACTGGCCACCGCCACTTGTACCACCAAACGAGTTGCTGAAGCCGATGGCGTCGTTATTAATGGCACCGTCAACGGTAAGGTTATTATAACGGAAATTGCTACCTGCAAAAGAGTTGTTATTCGATTGGGGGGTAAGGCGGGTAAAGTCTGACAAACTTCTGCCTAAAGTGGGCATGGTGGTTAATTGCGCTCTGCCAACCGATAAGCCCGATGGAAGGCTTCTGCGGCCGCCCGAAGTAACCACTACTTCGGTCAGCGTTTGATCCTTTTGCTCAAGCGTAATATTGCCTGAAGGATTGCTGCCTAAACCGAGGTTTACATTTTCGAGAGTAATGTCTTTGTAACCGGTATAGGATATTTTTACGGTGTAAGGACCACCGGGTTTTAAGTTAGGCAATGTGAACATGCCTTTGCTGTTGGTTTCGGCTCCGGTAGAAAAACCGGTGGGTTCGTGCTTAACTATAACAGAGGCACCTGCTATAGCCGCTCCTTTTGAGTCTAATACTACTCCATTTAATGTTGCAGTAGTTTCCTGTGCAAAAGATGCTGTACAGGCAATCATCATTAAACAGTACAAAAAGAGCTTTGGTAATAATCGTTGCATCAATGTAATATTTGCGGCAAAAGTATCTGTGTGGTATTATCGCTATATTACCTGAATGTTAAGGAATTATTAACTGACCGGGGTCAAGATGGGTCTAAGCAGGTCAATGTTACCGCAATGTTACGCCAATGTTACGCGAATGTTACCTTACTATTAAAACCTGAACTGCAGCCTCGTAGTAAATATATTATCCTTTATATCGCCGGTGTATCCTGCTAAAGAAGTTTTTTCATTTTTAATAATGTCGTACCAAAACATCAATCGCACATTTTCATTGACGTTATAATTATAACCAAGGCTCAGGGTGGTATATTTTATATTAGTAGCATTTATATTATTTCCGGCCTTACCAATTTCTTCGCCTTTTACTTTGGTATTAGGATCGTACCAGTCGTATTTGACGCCTATCTGGTGACGCGTGTTTACAATGTGCTGAAGCAGGTAAAAAAAGGCGCCATCAAACTTTCGAACATAATATGGTTCGGTTAATAAAGCGGCGGGTGTTTCGGAGGTACCGGCAGATGCCGTTTGGGTACCGCGCCAGTATTCGGCACGTATTTCGGTATTGCCATACGAATGCTTCCATTTCCATTGAATGTCGGCGCCATAGTAACGGCGGGGCGCTTTGCGGCCTATATTGTTTAATGAACTATCTACCGTAAAAAACTTTCCGTTAGCATCACCCGACATCTGGTAAGTATATTGTGTATTTTGAAAAAGGCCGCCATTGAAGTACGACAAGCCGGCCGATAAAAAAAGTTCTTCCGTAACCGGATATGGTTTTAACGAAGCGCGGGCAATAAAATCTTTATACGAATCGTATTCAGCGCTTGCATTCAACCCCTGCCCGTTAAAAAAACCGGCATCTACTTTAAAATAACGCAACGGGTGATTAGGGCGGCGTGGTTCAAAAGAAACCATGGCGCCCAGGTCGCGTTCTACCTTCATCAATGTTTGCGACATGCGTCCTCTTTCGGGCGACTCGCGATCGGCAGAACCGAGGTTTACTTCGTAACCAAATGGGCGGGCAAACATACCCATGGTAAATGCAAAATTCTGCCATTTGTTTTCAAAGATCCTTCCCCAGAAATCGCGAATGAACACACCCCTTTCGGAACCATCGAACTGAAACACGAAATAAACAGATAGCTGGCCATTGGCGTTCATGCGTGCATAATCTAAACGGATCCTTCCGCGACGAAGCATGAAACGGTTATTTGAATTCGGTGCAAAATCACCCCCGCTGAAGCTATGGGCGCCCTTTTCCTGAGCTACCTGAAACTGGGGTTGAATATATCCGGTAAAATAAATACGATCGAATTTTTTATACAGCTGCAAAATACCCTTTCCAATCGCCGTGGAGGTGTCTATCATATCGTTCAAAAACTGGGCTTTCAGCGAACAGGTAGTGCACAGGAAGAGAAATACTACAATCAATTTTCGCAGTAATGAAAACCTTTTCAGGCAGATAATGCGCTCCATAGCAGTTTCTTTTGGCGCACAATATTAAGGAATTATTAATTTATTGTTAACTGATGGGTTTTTATTGTAATAATAAGTGCCATGTAAATGTTCCTGATACTTTATATATTTGCACCCACAAAGGAAATGGTGTCTTCCTATTTGAACCGTCACGATGACCTTCGCGACTGATGGCGCCTACAAATAGACTGGATTTTTTATTTTATACAGGCTTAACTATTTGTAGGCAATGAAAAAAATTTACAACTCCTTCGAACAGTTTGCAATTGCAGCTCACTTATTTAAGTGGACCTTTTTTGTTATTCCGGTTTCTTTTACTGTTGGCAGCCTGGTGGCTTTATTTCTTTGGTTGCTCGAAGCAGTAACCCGTTTGCATTGGCAACATGAATGGTTACTGTTTCTGCTTCCGGTAGCGGGCATTGCTATTTATCTGCTTTATAAATACCTGGGCAAAAATGCCGATGCCGGTAATAACCTGATCATGGAAGAAATACACCAGCCAGGTGGCGGTGTTCCTGCGCGAATGGCTCCTTTAGTATTGATCACTACCATTATTACACATTTATTTGGTGGTTCGGCAGGTCGCGAAGGAACAGCCGTGCAAATGGGCGGCAGCATTGCCAACCTGTTTGCGAAATGGTTTAAATTGGGTGAGCAGGATCTGCGTATAATGCTTATGACGGGGGTGGCGGCTGGTTTTGGGGCTGTATTTGGCACACCGCTCACAGGGGCGGTATTTGCACTGGAAGTACTGGCTATTGGCATTATCCGGTATGATGCATTGATTCCCTGTTTAATGGCCGCCCTATTTGCCGATTTAACAACCACTGCCTGGGGCATTCATCATACCCATTATCATATAGATTTTACCGGTTCAGCCAATTTGTATTTACCCTTACTTCACATTGATTTTATACTATTGGTAAAAGTAATAGCGGCAGGTGTTGCATTCGGACTGGCCAGTTATCTGTTTGCTGAATTAATGCATACCATAAAGAATTACGCCAACCGGTTTATACCGGTTAAATGGCTGATACCGGTATTGGGTGGATTGTTAATCATTGCTCTTTGCTATACAATTGGCGCCGATTATATTGGATTGGGTGTTAACGGAAAAGATAACAACAGTGTAAGCATACTATCAGCTTTTCATGCAGGTGGGGCAACCAACTGGAGCTGGCTTTGGAAAATTATATTTACGGCCATAACCCTGGGTATGGGATTTAAGGGCGGTGAGGTAACTCCGCTGTTTTTTATCGGAGCAACATTAGGAAATGCACTCGCCATATGGCTGGGCGCCCCGGTTGATCTGTTTGCGGCGCTGGGCTTTATTGCGGTATTTGCCGGCGCTACTAATACACCGCTGGCATGCACATTAATGGGTGTTGAATTATTTGGTACCGGTCATGTATTATATTTTGCCATTGCCTGCTTTACGGCGTATTATTTCAGCGGTCATTCGGGTATTTATTCCGCCCAGCGCCTGATGGTTTCAAAAGTGCATGGCTACCCGCTGCCAAAAGAAAATACATTAAAACAAATACGGGATAAAAGAATTGCAAAACGTAAAATAAATCCATTTAAGTGAACACTTCGGTTATATTCATTTTATAAGCTGCTTTTTCATAACAATAGCACTCACCGGGCAAACATGGCTGAATTCTGAAGAAGCGCTTAGTGCGGTTGGCGCATCGTTCCTGTTTATTTTTTCATAGCCTTTTGCTGCAAAATACGCCGCTGCTGTTTCGGTAAGCAGGTACACACAATCAATGCCCAATGATATTGCATGGCTTTCTAATTGTTGTATCAGTTGCAACGCGATATTCCTGTTACGGTATTCTTTATCCACTACCATTGACCGCAACAAGCCGTTTAGTTCATACTGCTCCAGACCAATTACGCCAATGATTTTGTCATTTTCTGTTGCCACAAAAAAGTTATTGAATGAAGCCGGTAAATCCTCAACGGGTAATTGCTCCGATTGAAGCAGAGCAACAATTACCGGCCGTTGCTCATTGCCGGCTCTTATTATTTTGATTTGAGTATTCATTGCCAAATTTACCTTTATTATTTATCCATTCAATTTTAGCCTTTTCAAGATCAGTTACAAATTGCGGATTGTTATACCAATATTTGAGTAAATACCATCCAATAATTCTTGAAGCCTCATTATCACTGGGATAATGTATGCCCATTAATTCTCTTGACCATCTGACTTCATCCGCCATCTTCAAAAAATCTTCTCTTTTTTCTGGTATTATTTCGCTGAAAATATATGCTTCTGTAAAAGCCCATAAGGTATGCCCGCTGGCGAATGATGGGGAGCTGATTCTTGCTAATGGATTTAAACGAGGTTCCAAATGATATGGGCGCGGCCGCTTAAAATGTCTTTTTAACCTGAACTCTGTAACCCGGATATCCTGAATGCAGTTGAGCAACAATTGTGCAATGGATGGAAAGTTTTCATCATTAAACCATTCCCCCACCGGACTGGCAATATAGAAAAGCTGTTTCCTGTTTTCTTTATAATCGGGATCTGTCGGGTTAATAATGCCAGGCCAGCTACCAATATTTGCAATATAGTTCGCCCTGTCAATTTCCTGCTTTGTTCTTTTGCTTTGCAATAAAAGCAGATAATCCAATTCCGCTCTTGTTTGATCAGAACTATTGGCGGGAAATTTTATTAAGCCGGGCAACCTGGCTTCATCTTCCTGGCTCAAATAATAAGTCCGCATCAGAGAATTAGAAAGTGCCCCTTTACTATATTCCTGCCATGGGTAGTTTATTGTATCCATATAAGCCCTTACCTGATTTGGAGAAGGACTTATTTCTGACAGTGTTTTGTAATGCTTATTACCAGGCTCTAATACATGAAATGCCTGGCTAAAGCCTTTTACAGATAAAACCGATAGTAATAAGATAATTAAACCTGACTTTTGACGTCTGAATGTTCGCATAATATGCTTGTTTATTCAGACGACGGAGAAAGTAAAAAAAAGACGCAGGTTTAAGCGAAGATTTTTTGAGAAAATATTTTAATTATTACAACTGTCTGTATTGTTGCCTTTACAGCATGAAATAATATTGCCATATCTGTCAAATTCATACCGGCAACATTGAAGAATAACCGTTTTAAGTTTTTCTCTTGCACGTTGCACCCTGGTTTTGGCATTTGTATAAGAGATCCCAATTTTTTCGGCATATTGCTTTTGTGTCAATCCTTCCAGTTCTGTTAATATTAACGCTTCGCTATAAATAGGTTCCAGTGATTCGATCATTGGGCGTAAGCAGCAATCGGACAGGCGCAACGAGGGGTCATTTGAAGATGTTTCTTCCGGCGATACAAAATCGGCTGAAAAATCATCATACTGTTCGTTTGTCTTTTTACGATAATGATCTACAACCGCGTTATCGGCTATCTTTGACAGGTACGATTTAATATTTTCAGCCTTTTCAATCTTATCAATATTCTGTATTACCTTAAGATAAACGTCCTGCAAAATATCATGACAACAATCCTGATGATTTACTTTTCTACAAATAAATGCAGATAGGTAACTATCGAAATTGTTATGAATGTGAGTAATCGCACTTTCCATGCTTATTCGTATTTTTCATTGGCTGGTGTCGAGGCATCTATAGCTTTTGCCTCATCTTCATTTTTCCAAACCCAATACCTCATTGGGCCACACATTATAACCCACCAGATCACCGAGGCAGTAAACAGCATCAGGTTTCTGCTGATCTATTGATTGCAATACTGCCTCAAAATGCCGGCAGGTTAGCATGTATATCAGAAAAAAGAGCAATTTTCATAATGATTTTTCAAACCCCTTTGCGTAAACTCTCAGCATAAGCATTGGGCAATGGACTATCTTCTACCGCCTTTGCTGCTTTTTCTACATCATATTCAAAGCGAATAAACTCAACTTTTATAGAATCCCTGTCATGTATATTGCTATTGTCGTTTACATGCAACAACACATAGCCGCCTCTTGAATCGCCATCTTTTGGCTTTCCTACCGACCCAATATTAACAGCATGCAGGAAACGATCCTTTCCATCTTCGCTAATGGTTAATACCCGGTGGTAAGGTTTGTGTGTGTGACCAAAGCACATAATATCAGCATCTGCATCCTGCATAATTCGCAACATGCTTTTTTCTTCCCGGTCTTCAAACAGGTATTCATTTATTTTACGAGGACTTCCATGTACCAGCAGCAGGTTTAATTTGTCGTTGTTTAACTGAAACTCAACTTTAATATGTGCCGGTAAGGTTCTTAAATACTTTCTTTCTTCGTCCTTCACAATTTCATTGGTAAAAGAAATGGAAATAGCGCCATTCGCTTTTTCGGTATCGGTTTTATAGGCACAACCACAATCATTGATTGCCCTGCCAATACCAAAATCGTAATTACCGGCAATAGTTGGTATGCTCCGTTTTCTTATTTCATTTATTACTTCATTTGGCCAGATGTTATAACCTACCAGGTCGCCAAGGCAATAAACTGCATCCGGCTTGCGTGCGTCGAGATCTTTAAAAAAGGCTTCGAGGGCCGGAAGATTAGCATGAATATCAGAGAACAATGCTATTGTCATAACTTATATTAATTTGTAAGATTAATCAGCAACAAACATTTTGTTATTATTTCATCGTTTTTAGCAGGGAAAACGAATAAAGCACCTCTGTTGCTATTTGTTTGCAACGCTCATCATATACCTGATCCTGGTTTGGTTTTCCATCCGCTACCTTTGGATCTTCATAAGGCGTTGAAATTTTTATAGATGCCCCCTGAACGATAGGGCAGTTTTCATCTGCATGTGAACAGGTCATAATTGCCGCAAAATTACTGGTGGGATTGGGCGAATCCATGTATTTTTTTGAAAAGGCAATTACAGGCGAAGCATCGCTGGCATAGGATACTTCATAATGAGGGTTTGTATCTTCTGATTTTTTATTGATTACAAATCCGGCTTTTGTAAGTGCTTTTATAGCATTGGGGTTAAACGCAGTGATTTCAAGGCCTCCCGAATACGCAGAAACACCTTTAATACCATAATATTCGGCAGCTGCCATTGCCCATAACTGGCCCATGTGGCTTCTGCGCGAATTGTGGGTGCAGATAAATACAAGGCTGGCTTCTTTCTCTGAACTGAGTTTGGTTTTCAAAAAAAGCCCAACCTTTTTTAATTGCATTTTCCTTTCTTCGGGAATTTTATCAAAATCTTTTTCTACATTTTGAAGGTAGGTCGTGATAGAGGAATAGAGTTTTGAATCTGTTTTTTCATCTCCTGTTTTAAAAGAAGAAAGAAAGAGAACGCCCTGTGTGCAAAGTAAAGTGAGAAATGTTTTCATTTTAATTCAGGTTTTGCTTTTTCAGATATTTGTTGTTCAGAATAATATTTTTTACGTAACCAAAATGCTACATTGACCAAAGCTATCAACGCCGGTACTTCTACCAACGGCCCGATAACGCCTGCAAACGCCTGCCCGCTGTTGATACCAAATACACCAATGGCGACTGCAATGGCCAGTTCAAAATTGTTTCCGGCGGCGGTAAAAGCGATGGAAGCATTTTTAGAATAATCAGCTCCCAAAGATTTTCCTAAAAAGAAACTAACGAGAAACATAATCGCGAAATATATAACCAATGGAAAAGCAATGCGTGCAACGTCCATAGGAATGTGTACAATCAATTCGCCTTTCAAACTAAACATTACGACAATCGTAAAAAGCAGCGCAATTAATGTTATTGGAGAAATTAATGGTATAAACTTCTTTTGATACCACTCCTCCCCTTTCAATTTCAGCAAAGCATATCTGCTTATCACACCGGCAGCAAATGGTATTCCTAAATATATTGCCACACTTTCTGCAATTTGTCCGATGGTAATATGTACTTCCAGGCCTTTCAAGCCGAATAAAGGTGGCAAAACAGTAATAAAAACAAAGGCATATACACTGTACAAAAGCACCTGAAAAATACTATTTAAAGCAACCAGACCGGCGGCATATTCCCGGTTACCTTCTGCCAGTTCGTTCCACACTATCACCATTGCTATGCAGCGTGCAAGGCCAATGAGAATAAGACCGATCATATACTCCGGATAACCTCTTAAAAAAGTAATGGCCAATACAAACATTAATACAGGCCCTATTATCCAGTTCAATAAAAGTGATGCTCCTAATACCTTTGTGTTACTAAACACCTCACCCATCTTTTCGTAACGTACTTTGGCGAGTGGCGGGTACATCATTAGGATAAGCCCAATAGCTAAAGGAATATTGGTAGTTCCGCTGGAGAATGAATTAATGAGTTTACCCGAAGACGGAATAAGATACCCTATCCCCACTCCTATCGCCATTGCCAGAAAAATCCATAAGGTCAGGTACCTGTCAAGAAAACTCAACTTCTTTCTTTCGTTTACAGGGGCGCAGTTGTTTGCACTCATTAGTTATGGGTTTACCGGCTTTTGTTATTTTGATTTGATCACTTATAGCAGCATCCTATTATTAATTGCAGCAATCGGGGCCACAGCAGTTTTTTTGCTCCACTGGTTTTTCGGCATATACGGTAATACTTGTGATGCCTGTTCCTGATTGTTTAAATGCATCGATTTGTTGTGATGATAAATATTCACTTAAAATATCGTCGGGAATAACAATGGCTTTATCTTTTTGAATGGTGATATTTTTGAAACCATTCGCTTCGATGAATGCAAGGTATTCCTGTTTTTGAATGGCGCCCGACACACAGCCGGCATACATTTCGGCTGCCTGTTTAATTGTTTCAGGAAGCTCGCCATCGAGCACAATATCTGAGATAGAAAAATGACCGCCCGGCTTTAATACTCTGTAGATTTCTTTTATTACGCCATTTTTGTTGGGAACCAGGTTCAATACACAATTGCTTACAATCACATCGGCCGTATTGGCTGTTACGGGCATTTTTTCAATATCGCCCTGGCGAAATTCAACATTATTATATCCCAGTTTTTCGGCATTGGCTCTTGCTTTTTCAATCATGGCAGGTGTAAAATCAATACCGATCACTTTACCGTTTTCACCTGTTTCGTGCCTTGCAATAAAGACATCGTTACCGGCGCCGCTGCCGAGATCAATCACCACATCGCCTTTTTTAATTTTTGCAAATTGTGTTGGCAGGCCACAACCCAACCCTAAATCGGCATCAGGGTTGTAACCTTCCAGGTTGCTGTAGTCGTCGCTCATGATATTATATACTTCGGTTGAGCAGCAACCAGACCCACAGCAAGAGGATTGATTGGTTTCTTTATCCTGTAAAGCAATTTCACTGTATTTCTGTTTTACTATATCTTTTAATTGTTGATCGGTTGTCATATAAAATAGTTTTATTCATTGTATTATTGCAATATTGCGATAGATGTAAGCAAAAAAATTTAACAACAGGAATTGCCATTTTTATAGGCAACAAAGAATGTTTCGAAGGCCATTTTGTATTGATTCCACACTTTGGGATCAATGCAATAGCAAACGCTGGTGCCTTCGATGGTTCCCTGAATCAGTCCGGCATTTTTTAATTCTTTCAAATGCTGCGAAATGGTTGCCTGCGCCAGTCCCAGTTCCTCAACAAGGTCGCCGCAAATACAAGCCTGTGCTTTGATCAGGTGTTGTATAATAGCAATGCGGGCCGGATGGGCCAGCGCCTTCATCATCTGGGCCAGTTTGTTCTGCTTTTCTGTAAATATTTCTGTTTTTGTAATCCCCATATCAATCGCAATATTACGATTAATTGATTGGGGGGCAAATTTTTTTTAATTCCCGGTTCAAAATTTATTTCAAGAGCTGCCATAAACCATTAAACCTGATAACGTTACTATTAAAATATTTACTAAAACACCTGCACCATAAAAAAACCGGCAGCTCTTAAGCCGCCGGTTTTGTAACTAAACACACCTGCTACTGAATAACCCTTGTAACAGGTGGCGAATACACCGTTTGCCGGTTAGGGCCAATGGCAATTACACGGAACCAGTACCTCGCAACCGATTTCAGGTTGCTGAAAGTATGCTGGCGTTCGGTAATTGTTTCACTTACCCAAACGCTGTCGGGTGTTAACGGGTCAGGCGTATACTGGTGTATGTACGACCTGGCCCCGGTTACCTTTTTAACGCGGGTAGTAGCCTCGCCGGGCGTGCCTATTTCAACAATGAATTGTTCGATAGGCGACAGCTCTTCGGTGTTGTTCTTTACTCCGGTGATATCGAACCCGCTGCTAAGCAACATGGTTTTATCACCATTACTGGTAACGGTTACATAATCGGCCTCTTCGCTCAGTAACCTGATCAATGCAGCTTTTTTGTCGTTTTTAGCTGATGACAGGGTTCTGTCGCTTCTGCCGGCTACAGATACCGCCGTTTGAAAATCCTGACAAGCCTTTTCCAATACAGGCTGGGCAGGTTTGGGATCGGGAAAGCCCGGATTATTTTTTAAGCTCTCCGATACGCGATAACCTAACTTAAGAACTTTGCTATCGCTGGAACGTCTGTAAGACGTTTTGATTCTGAGTTTCATAAACGAGTGTTTTTGTTGTGAACAAATCGAAATACCATGCTACTAACTGAGCCGGTTCATTAGCGCTAATTGAACCGAACAACCTGCTTCTTTACGTACAGCCTCTTTTGCTGAGGATCCTTTACCGCAACTTTTTGCAATAACCAACAAAAGCGCTTATACATATTAGTTGCCGTTGTTCAATACAAATATAATATCAAAAAAAAGTGAAATCCAAATGAGGGGTGTCGCAAGTGTCGTATGTGTCGCAAGTGTCGTTTTTTCTTTTCGAATTTGATATATATCAAATGAAAATGGCAAAGTGATGGGACTAATTACAGCAAATTCATTATGATTTTTACCTGCTAAATGGGCTCCTTCAATAACTTATAACCTGAATAAAACGTTAGCGTATGCGCTACATCGTTTCTTTGAAGCTTCTTTTATATCGCAGCACCATTTTTGTAGCATACATCCGGTGTTGAAGCGGTTACAATATGGGTGAGAGGCATGGGGACACAATGCGGGTTTAGGTGTTAACCATTCGATTTTATATACCGTCAATAAAAATTTATGTATAGTCAGGTGGTGTTTTAGCTTGTGCAACTCAAATTGAGGCTTTGACAAATCGTGTTTGGATGGCTGCAAACCGGGTTTACCTGTTCACCAGGTGAATTGAAAAGGCAACAAATTGAGTTTACCTGTCGACAAGTGAAGTTATAGTCTTCGCAATGAGAATTGAAACGTTTGCAATGCGGGATTTAGTTACGACCGGGCAGGTTGCAACATAACGCCATGTCGGTTATAGCCTATGTACAACATGACCGGGCCTCAAACACAACATGCCGAACCTTAAACGCAACTTGCATAAGGTAAAAAACGAATTGCGGCGTGAAAAAATCACCCGGTCATATGCTCAACACAATTTGTATACAGAAAAAAACAACCGGTCATACCCCCAACACAACATGCAGGCTGCAAAAATCACACGGACATCCTTTCAACTCAGCATGTATACGTTAAAAATCAATATGCAATAGCACCAAACCCCAAAGTGCTGTCAACATCACTTCCCGCCAAAGCCACGGTTCTTAAGGCTTAAACATCCCCTTCAGTTTCATCATCATCTTCTTTCACCTGCACACCCGGCAATTGCCCTGCTTTTATTCCACTTTCATCATCATTATTTATAAACGCAAATATTTTCGCTTCCTTCTCTTTATGAACAAAACAAAAGTCCTCAATAGTAACCAGCGACCGGGATGGTTTACCAAGCGCTAAACGGGTTCTTGCAAGAAGACGTTGCGCTGACCGTATTTCGAGGCCATAATATCTTACCAGGTCTTTTGGATAAATAACCATTCGTAAATTACCCGGTCGCTTATACATCGGTCGACCCTTCCTGTATTTCCAGGCAAGTAATTTTGCCCTTCGTTTCATAGTGGCCAATGAAAATATGGCCATGAACTGCATCTTTACCCGAAGGTTGGGCATTTTGTCAGGAGAATCATTTTTTATCAATCCACGGGGAATCGATTTTTTGGTAGCCGGACATATCAGTTTGTAATACCGCAACATCAGCGGCACTTGCCTTTTTACATTGGGCATAGTAGTGAAGTTTTTGTTTATTAAAAACATTAATTAAACCAACTTCCACTACAAAAGAGCGCAGGAAAATAATAACCCGGAGGAGTGGTTGTAAATTACAAATTTTTACGAATGTAAAAAAGCATTCGTAAACTTTGCTTCAATTTTAAGCCCATTACTGCACCACCGTTCCCTGCTTTAACTCATCGGTAGCATGCAACACAACTTTATCTCCCGCATGCAGGTTGCCAAATATTTCAGTTGAATCGTGGTGATTGTTGCCTTCCGATATATCAACCCATTTTGCCAGACTTTTGTCGGCCACTACCACATACTTTTTTTCGGTTGAGGTTACAATGGCCGATTTGGGTACAATAAGCGCCGCCCTGTTTCCCTGCACGGGTAAATGTGCTTCGGCATACATACCGGGTTTTAAACGGTGGCTGGCATTCAGTACATCTACTTCTATGGTTTCGACCCTGTATTTATTACTCAATGCCCCGGATGACCGGTTTACAATTCCCTGAAAAACTTCACCGGGAATGGCATTTATGGTAAACTGCACGGGTTGCCGGTTACCGATTTGCCCGGTATATTCTTCGGGTATATCAATCACCAGTCGCAGCCGCTCTTCCTGTTGCAATACCAGCAATGGCTTATCGTCGGCCTTTTGGTTTGGACCAACAAGGGCGCCCGGGTGCACATTGCGTTCGGTAATTACACCATCAAACGGCGCGCGCAATACCAGGTAATCCATCATTGTTTCCAATGCTTTCCAGGTTGAGCGTTCCCCATCGGCCAGCGAACTGTCGGCCATCATATTCGAATGAGCAACAGCCAGATCATGCGCCGATACAGTACCCGGTATGCGACTGGTAGCTACCAGCCGTTCATATTTATCTTTACTGGCCTGTAGTAATGATACCTGCTGCAAATACTTTGAGCGGGCCGCCAGGTATTGCTGTTGCACTTCGGGTGCTTCCAAACGCATCAGTACCTGCCCTTTACGAACAACCGAACCACGGTCAACCAGCACTTCTTTTACAAAACCATTTACTTTGGGATACAATTGCACCATCTGGTAAGGAAGCAGTTGGGCAGGCAGCGATATGCCCGACGATAAAGAACCCTGCTGCACAACAGCCAGTTCATAACGTTTTTCTTTTACCGGTTGCTTTTGCGCAACCAGGGTCTTTTCTTCATGCCCGCAGGCATATAAACAGCATACTATTATTGATGATATTAAATATTTCATAGTGTAATTTTTAAAATAGTTAAGTTTCATACAGTGTAACAATTTCTGATTTCTGGATTTAGAGATTTTGTGATTTCCATATACGGTATCACCAAAACAAATCTCAAAATCCCGAAATATTAGTCACGGTTCCAATTGTCTATTGCTTATTGGCAATTGATTCTTCATCGGGTAATAAAGAGGGTGATTGCAAACTTGCTTTTCGCTGAATAATGGCATAAGCCTGGGGCAATATCAGCAACGCGGCCAGGGTTGAAAACAATAAACCGCCGATCACGGCCCTGCCTAACGGCGCTGTTTGATCGCCTGCTTCGCCCAAACCGGTTGCCATGGGTATCATGCCGGCAATCATGGCCAAACTGGTCATTAATATAGGTCGCAGACGAATGGAGGCGCTTACTACTGCCGCTTTTGTGGCATCGGCATATTCTATCCGCAGCTTTTCGGCATTGGTAATGATCAATATGGCATTGGCTACCGATACCCCGGTGCTCATGATCATACCCATATACGATTGCAGGTTTAAGGTTGAACGGGTGGCCAGCAACATTAATAACGATCCAACAATTACAGCGGGCACCGTTACCAAAACCGCAAGCGATAATTTAAACGATTGATAATTGGCTGCCAGCAACAAAAAGATAACCACAATGGCCGCCAGCAATCCATTTTGTAAACTGGATAATGTTTCGGTCAGCAATCCCGAGGTACCTTTTATTTCTGCTTTCAACCCCTTAGGGGCTTCACCCATGCTGTTGATGGCATTTTGTACCGCTGTTGTAGCAGCTGCCAGATCTTTTTTATAAATATTGGCACTTACCGTAACAAACCGGCGTGGTCCAACGCGGTCGTATTCACCGGGCATGCTGTCGATACCAAACGTAGCCACATCTTCCAAAACCGGCCGGGGCTGGCCTTTTACCAATGGTATTTCTCTCAAATCATTTATGCTGTTCATTATATACTCCGGTATCTGTACCTGCACCTGGTAGGTATAGGCAGCATTCTGATCGAGCCATTGATTTTTTTCGGTAAAGCGGCTCGATGAAGTGGCATCTGTTACCGAACGCGCTATCTGATTAACATCTACCCCCATTTGCGCAGCCCGCAGCCTGTCGACATTTATCCTGATCACCGGGTATTTCAATGGTTGCGCAATTTGTACATCACGCAAAAAAGAAATGGTTTTTAATTTGTCTTCGAGCTGATATGCATAGTCGCTGATCTGTTGCATGTTCTTTCCGGCAACACGAACTTCAATGGGTGTATTGGCGCCCTGGCTCATGATCTTTTCGGTAAGGTCAATCGGCTCAAAAGATATCTTTAGCTCGGGCATCTGTTCCGAAATCTTTATGCGTAATTCATCTTTCAACTCGTCGAGTTTCACTTTATAATTTTCATCGAGGTTTACCTGCAGAACGGCTTCATGTGTACCGCTGTTAAAAATATACAGGTTGCTGGTGCCATAGCTGCTGGGAATTAATCCAACATACGACGAACTGATCGCCACATGACCATTTACTGTATGATCGATGATCTGCAATACCTGATGCAATGCCTCCTCTGTTCGTTCGAGCCTTGTTCCATCGGGTTCCTTTATGCGCATCTGGAACTGGCCGGCATTTACAGCGGGCATCAGATCTTTACCGATGAAATAAAATGCTGCGCCGGCCAGGGCAATCATTACTACCAGGTACGATACAACCATTATGCGCTTTGTTTTCATCAGTTTTTCAAGCGTTCGGAAGTATCGCATCTTAAACCGTTCGAAAAAATCATTTTTAGCCGGTTCATTCACTTCATTGGCCAGATGCATTTTTACTTCTTTCACTTCGCCCTTGTTCAAGGCCATACCGGCATGAGCATGAGGTTGTCCGTGATGGTAGGCAAATTTTTCTTCTTTCAGTAACCAGTTACTCAAAACAGGCACCAGCGACTGGGCGGCGAAATAAGATACGATCATGGCAAAGCCTATTGATAACGACAATGGCAGGAACATACCCCTGGGAACACCGGTCATAATAAAAGAAGGAGCAAACACCGCCAGTATACACAGCAATATCAGTAATAACGGAAAAGAAATTTCGCGGCAGGCGTCGAATATGGCCAATCGTTTTCCTTTGCCCATTTCAAGATGCTGGTGTATATTTTCAATAGTTACGGTTGCCTGATCAACCAGAATACCGATGGCGAGCGCAAGACCGCTCAACGTCATGATATTAATGGTTTGCCCCGTGAGACTTAAAAACAAAACTGCACTTAATATCGAAACAGGGATGGTTACGATCACTATTAAGCTGCTGCGCCAGTCGCGCAAAAACAACAGCACCATTAAGCCCGTTAGCAGGGCGCCCAATGCTCCTTCGGTAATAAGACTTTTCACCGCATTGATCACAAACACCGATTGATCAAACTCGTATGAAATATGTACGTCATCGGGCAGCAGGCTTTGCATTTCGGGCAGGCGCGCCTTTAAATTTTTTACCACATCCCAGGTACTGGCTTCGGCCGTTTTTACAACCGGTATGTACACCGACCGCTTACCATTCACCAGCGCATAGTCGACCGTTACATCAGCGGCATCTGACACCCGGCCTATATCATGAACAAAAACTGTATGACTGCCATCGGTAACAACGGGTATATCGCCAAACTCCTGTACTTCTTTTTCAAGCGAATTAATTGTTGTGAGGTACATGGTATTGTTGATGCGCAGGTTGCCCGAAGGCGTCATTACATTATTGCGCGCTACCGATTCAACCACCTGATCGGGTGTTAAATTGTGACTTCGCAATTTATCGGGATCTACGCTAACCACCACCGATCGTGAGTTAGCGCCGAATGGCGGCGGGGCCGATAAGCCGGGCACGGTAGCAAACATGGGCCGTATGCGGGTTACAGCGAGGTCGTATATTTCTTTCAAACTTTTATCGGGACTGTTGAATACCAGTTGGCCAACCGGCAGTGACGATGCATCGAACCGAACTACCTGTGGCGGTAAAGCGCCTGGCGGAAAAAACTTCATGGCCCGGTTTACCTGCAATGCCACCTGTGCCGATGCTTCGGCCATATTGGTGTTTTCGTAAAACGACAGCTTTAAAAGCGTAAGTCCCTGAATGTTGCGGCTGGTAATATTTTTGATACCCGATACATATAAAAACTGGTCCTGCAAACGGGTGGCAAAAAATCCTTCCATTTGCTGCGACGACATGCCACCATAAGGTTCTATTACATAAATAACAGGGAGGTTCAGTTTAGGAAAAATATCTACAGGAATATTAATAGCAGCCAATATCGAAAACAACAGCATACCAATGGTAAGCACAATGACCGCTATTGGCTTTTTTAAGGCAGCAAACACTATCGACATATTGCGTGTTTTTTATTTTAATACAGAAATAAGCCGGCCGATCTGGTTACCTGCATATGCTTTTTGAAAAATCGCTTTGCGGTATTCATCCTGCGCCAGCACCAGATCGGTTTCGGCGCGGTTCAGCACATAATAAGCATTTACCACATCGATGATATTAGCCAAACCGGCATTGTATAGTGCCAGCCGCTGGTTATAGGCATTGGTAGCTGCCTGCAGTTGCAGGGGAATTTCATTCAGCTTTTGCATAGCGGCAACAACATTTACATCAGCACTTTGAATAGCTGTTTGCAATTGCTGTTGCTGCAGACTATACTGTTGCTGCGATGCCTGTGTTTGATATTGCTGCACCGCCAGCTGATCGTGCTTTTTACGTATATCAAATGGGTTATAGGTTACAACAATACCTGCGAGGTAATTGTACCGGTTTTGTGTAATGGCATTGCTTACATCATTATGAAAATTGCCTGCCGGGTCTATCGTTGATCCACGCATCCATCCGGCCGCCAGCAGTTTTATTTTAGGATTGAAATTTTTTTTGATCGCATTTTCATTGGCAATGCTTAAACGGTACTGCGACTGGTAGTACTGTAACAACGGATGATACATATCTTCCTTAACATCGGGCAACAGATTTTGCCCGGGCAAAAAAGCATTGATTGTATCGGGTGTTATTAAAGAAGTATCAATACCGGTTAGCAGCGAAAGATCGTTTTTTGACTGTGCCAGCAGCCTTGCCGATTCCAGTTGCGTCAGGCGCGCTTTTGATAATTCGGCATTGGCAATGGAGCTGTCGACCCCCGGCCGTAAGCCATTTTGCACATAGGCGTTGATCGCCTGCCGTATAGTATCTATGCGTTCAACTGCGCGCCGGCTGTATTGCTGCAGAAAATAATTTTTCAGTACGTTGTTATAGGCGTTCAAAACGGCACCCTGTAATAAAAAGCGTTCTCTTTGCAGGTCGTTTTGCTGAACTACCACATTGGCATCGGCCACTGCATCACGTGCTTTGTACGAGCCAAAGTTCATCAGTTCCCAGTCGAGCAGTGCAATTGAAACATTACTATACTGTACATCGGGAATATTGTTATTGCGGGTACCGCCTCCTACCGAAGGCACTGTACTATAGGTAAAAATGGTACCGGGCATATTGTTATTTGTTCCGGCATCAAATTGCTCCATTAGTTTTAACACAGGTGTACGCTCATGGCTTACCTGCTGTTTGTATGCTTCCGCACCTTTTACCAGGGATTGCCGCATGTGCAACGACGGATAATTTTTTTCGGTTGAATCAAGCGCCTGATGCAGGGTTAATACAGACTGGCCCAACAACCGGTTGCCTGTAAAAACAACAAGCAGCAGCCATAAGCCTTTTATACAATGGCTCATTCTTATTTCATTGAGTGAAGAATTGTGAAACGTAAACGTGAAACGGCAAATGGCAAACGGCAAAGGCTTCGCCTCTGATTTAATACCTCAAATACCTTTTGCTGTTTAAAAATTAAATGAGTAAAGAAGGAGGACCTCGTGAAGAAAAATGATAAACAACCAGTAACGAATAGAATGAATGAAAGAATGCCGTTTTTTGTTCAATAACAAAATCAGGCAGGCAGGTGTTTGTTGCCTGTATATTCAGGGATGTGTCCTGCAGTATGGTTCTTTTCCGGTTCTTTGAAACAGCAAACCTGCAATACCAGCGATGCGCCGGTGTGGAAGAAACTATAACAGGACGATACGCCAGCCGGTCGTTTTTCAAAAAAACGTTGGTAGCAGCAATATAATGGGCTGGTTTAATAGAATTAGTGCCTAAACAAACAGAACCAATAAAAAGCAGCAAAAAGGCTGTTAAGCCGGTTATCGAAAATGCTGATATTTTATTATTCCGGGTCATGGATCTATCAATACAAAGAGGCTTTAAAATTAAAATTTGTATTTGTTAAGCGGTTGTTACCTAAAGATGATTGTTCGATTGTTGAATGATTTGATTATAAGCAGGGCATAATATTTTAATAATATACACCAGATGGGTATTTGGGCAGTACAGGAACAGGGAAGCAGTATTCATTAAATCGTTTAAAGACTGGTTATCAAACAATTGCACAACTTTCCGATAGTCAGGGCAGCCATATTATTTCTGTGTTAAGAAATTATTACCAATCAACCCTTTTTTTTATCCTATACTATTAGTTCTATTTTTGCGACAAATTTTTAGCGTAAATGGGCTTAAATAATATAATGAAGATTTTCATGCCGAAGGATAGGATTTTCTATTCCTTGTTTGAACAGGTTGCCCAAACTGTGGCTAAAATGGGTAAGGTGATGAAAGAAGTAGTTACCGAACCCGATTTTGACAAAAGGGCCGCCCTGATTGCACAAATCGAAGACCTGGAGCATGTAAATGACGATTTCACCCACAAAATTTTTACCGAACTCGGCAGAAATTTCATTACCCCCTTCGACCGTGAAGACATTCACTACCTGGCCTCGGCCCTGGACGATATTTGTGATTATATTTTCGCATCAGCCAAAAAAATCAACTTCTACAAGGTAAATCCCAATGATCAGGGCATTCAAAAAATGGCCGATCTCATTGATCAGGGTTGCGAACAAATTAAAAATGCAGTACTGCAGTTGCGCGATATGCGCGATATGCGCCAGATCACCGATGCCCTTGTAAAGGTGAACAGCATTGAAAACCAGGCAGATGATATTTTCGATTTGAGTATCGACCGCCTGTTCGAAACCGAACCCGATGCCAAGGAAGTGATCAAGAAACGTGAAATTTATCAGGTAATGGAAATTGTAACCGATAAATGTGAAGATGCCGGTAACGTTATCGAATCTATTATTATTAAATACGCGTAACAGACAGGAACGTTTTATACCTAACCGCTGCCGCAATGCTTACATTATTAGTTATTATTATCATACTCGGACTGGCTTTTGATTTGATTAATGGCTTTCACGACGCTGCTAACTCCATAGCCACTGTTGTTTCGACCAAAGTGCTGACCCCCTTTCAGGCGGTAGTTTGGGCTGCAATGTTCAACTTTATAGCCTATTGGATCTTCGACCTGAAAGTAGCCAACACCGTTGCCAAAACCGTTCACGCCGATTCCATTAATTTATATGTGATCTTCGCCGGACTAATAGCCGCCATTTGCTGGAATTTGCTCACCTGGTGGTTTGGTATTCCTTCGAGCTCGTCGCATACCCTCATTGGTGGATTTGCAGGAGCAGCCGTAGCGCATGCTCACAGTTTTAGTGTTATTAACCAGAAAGTAATTTTCGATACCATTAAATTTATTGTTCTGGCGCCGTTTATCGGTATGGGTATCGCTTTTTTGATAACGGTGCTTATTGTAAACCTATGCCGAAGGGCCAATCCCTATCATGCCGACAAATGGTTCAGGCGTTTGCAGCTGGTATCATCCGCAGCATTTAGTTTGGGCCACGGTGGCAGCGACTCGCAAAAAGTAATTGGTATTATTACCGCATCCATGGTGGTATTTGGCGCCTGGATGGTACAACATGGCCAACCCATACCTCAATGGGCACATATACAGGAAGTAGTTGATGCCCATGGAAAAACAAGTTTTGGACATGTGCCTCAATGGATTCCCATCACCTGCTATTTGTGTATTGGTTGTGGTACTATGATGGGGGGCTGGCGTATTGTAAAAACAATGGGTACCAAAATAACCAAGGTTACTCCACTCGAAGGTGTAGCTGCCGAAACAGCCGGTGCGATTACCCTTTATGGTGTTTCGCAGGGTTTGGGTATACCGGTAAGCACCACGCACACGATTGCAGGCTCTATCATGGGCGTTGGTATGACTAAACGTTTATCTGCCGTTCGCTGGGGAATTTCCATCAACCTGTTATGGGCATGGATACTCACCATTCCTATCAGCGGCCTGCTCGCAGCATTAGTATATTATATTCTTAAGCTTATAAATCCGACTTCAGTTTAGGCCTTCGCCCTAAGCTGAAGTCGGAGGTCGGAAGTCAGAAATCAGAAGAGTCTCTGGTTTCTGACTTCCTGACAATATTTATGCTTTCAACTTCTTCCCATTTACTTCTTACTACATATCTCTTACATCTTACTTCTTACTCCCTAATTCCACTCCCTACTCGCCATTTACTACATTCTCCCTTCTTACTTCAGACATCCGACTTCCGACTTCAGACATCCGATTGCAGACTTCAGTTTTGTATTCCAATCGTTTCTTATTACTTTGGCATAATTTATTCAAGCGCTTAGATTTTGTAAATTATTTGCATTCATGAAAGGAATTATTTTAGCCGGAGGCTCTGGCACACGGTTGCACCCTATTACATATGCTATCAGTAAACAGATAATGCCCATTTACGACAAGCCGATGATCTATTATCCGCTGTCGACCTTAATGCTGGCCGGTATTCGCGATATACTTATTATTTCCACCCCCCACGATCTTCCGCAATTCAAACGTTTGTTAAACGACGGCTCACAGCTGGGTCTGCGTTTTTCATATGCCGAACAGGCAGTACCCAACGGACTGGCGCAGGCCTTTGTTATTGGCGCCGATTTTATTGGCAATGATAATGTGGCGCTGGTGCTGGGCGATAATATTTTTTATGGTGTTGGCCTTGGCGCACAACTCGAAAAAAATAATGAACCCGATGGCGGTATTGTATACGCGTATCATGTAAGCGATCCCGAGCGCTATGGCGTGGTTGAGTTTGATAAAAACAACAAGGTAACCAGCATCGAAGAAAAGCCGGCACAACCCAAAAGCAGTTATGCAGTGCCCGGTTTATATTTTTACGATAACGAAGTAGTAGCCATTGCCCGCGACCTGAAACCAAGCCCAAGAGGCGAATATGAAATTACAGATGTAAATAAAGAATATCTTCGCAGGGGAAAACTGAAAGTATCCATACTCGACAGGGGTACTGCCTGGTTAGATACAGGTACATTTGATTCGTTAATGCAGGCTTCGCAGTTTGTACAGGTAATTGAACAAAGGCAGGGAATAAAAATAGCCTGTATCGAGGAAATAGCTTACCGCAAAGGATTTATCACAAAAGATCAGCTGATCACCGTAGCGCAGCCCCTGCTCAAAAGCGGATACGGACAATATCTTATGAATGTGCTGAAGGAAGCCAGTGGGCAGTAGGCAGTGGGCAGTTAAAACCGGCACTTTTAATATGCTGATTTTTATTGGCAATTCAAAAGTCAAAGAGTTTTTGCCGTTTGCCGATTCACGTTTCACGAAAAAAATAATAACGATACAATGAGCAAAATTCTGGTTACAGGCGGATGTGGTTATATCGGATCTCATACCATTGTTGACCTGATAGAAAACGGCTTTGAAGTAATTTCGGTCGATGACAATTCACGATCTACACCACGCATTTTAGAAGGTATTGAAAAAATTACCGGCAAAAAAGTAAAAAATTATAAGGTTGATCTGTGCGACTTCGATGATACCTATGCTATTTTTCAGGAAAATACCGATATAACAGGTATTATTCATTTTGCTGCTTTTAAAGCAGTTGGCGAATCGGTTGAACACCCGTTGATGTATTTCGAAAACAACCTTATTTCGCTTATCAATCTGTTGAAATGTGTTACAGAATTTAATATTCCCCACTTTGTATTTTCATCATCCTGCACCGTGTATGGCAATCCCGATAAAATACCGGTAACAGAATCAACGCCACCCAAACCGGCCGAGTCGCCCTATGGCTATACCAAACAAATGGGTGAGCAAATCATCAATGAATTTTCAAAAGCCAACCCCTCCAAATGTATATTGTTGCGCTATTTTAATCCGGTTGGGGCGCATCCTTCTATACTCATCGGCGAATTGCCTATAGGTAAACCCGCCAACCTGGTACCTGTAATTACCCAAACAGCCATTGGCAAAATACCGGTAATGCAGGTGTATGGCTCTGATTATCCAACCCGCGATGGTTCGTGTATACGCGATTTCATTCATGTAAGCGATATTGCGCATGCCCATACCCTTGCCATTCAATATTTGCAGGATGACAAAAGCACCCAGCGTTGTGAAGTGTTTAACCTGGGAACCGGAAATGGTGTAACCGTACTGGAAGCCATTCAGGCTTTTGAAAAGATAAGCAACTTAAAACTTAATTATGTTGTTGGACCCCGCAGGTCCGGTGATGTCATTGCCATTTATGCCAATAACGATCATGCGCGTAATACACTGGGCTGGGAAACAAAATATTCACTCGAAGATATGATGACCACCGCCTGGAAGTGGGAACAGCGCCTCAAAGCCGATTCCACCTTTTTTCAGAGCCGGCCGGCTGATTTAAATTAAGACCGAAAGCCGGGAAGACCGAAAGTCCGGAAGAAAAACCAAATTTCTGTGTGATTCTTTCGGACTTTCGGTCTTTCGGACTTTTCTGACTTTTCTGACTTTCGGACTTCATATTTATTTAGTTTTGCACCTCCAAACATTTAACATGCTGAAAGAAATACAGGTAACCGGACAAAAAGATACCCGTAGCGGTTTTGGCGACGGTATTGTGGAAGCAGCCCGTAAAAATCCGAATGTAGTAGCATTAACAGCCGATCTGGCCGGCTCTATGAAACTCAATCAGTTTATGAAGGAGTTTCCTGAGCGCTACGTTCAATGCGGTATTGCCGAAGCCAATATGATGGGTATCGCAGCCGGATTAACGATTGGAGGAAAAATTCCTTACACGACCACTTTTGCCAACTTCTCTACCGGTCGCGTATACGACCAGATTCGTCAGTCAATTGCTTATTCTGGTAAAAATGTAAAGATCTGCGCGTCGCACGCCGGTTTAACACTGGGCGAAGATGGCGCTACTCACCAGATTCTTGAAGACATTGGCCTGATGAAAATGTTACCGGGCATGACTGTGATCGTTCCCTGCGATTACAATCAAACCAAAGCAGCTACCATTGCCGTGGCTGAATATGTAGGTCCCGTGTACCTGCGTTTTGGCCGCCCCTCATGGCCCATTTTTACAGCTGCCGATCAAAAATTCGAAATAGGTAAAGCCCAGTTCTTCAGTCAGGGTACAGATGTTTCAATCTTTGCCTGCGGCCATATGGTATGGAAAGCCATTGAAGCCGGACGCATTCTCGAAGACAAAGGCGTGAGCGTTGAAGTGGTGAACATTCATACCATAAAACCGCTCGATACCGAAGCCATATTAAATTCAATTCGCAAAACCCGTTGTGCGGTTACTGTTGAAGAACATAACATCATCGGCGGATTAGGAGATGCCATTGCACAAACTGCAGCGAAGAATCTTCCTATTCCCATCGAATACATCGGCACCAACGATACCTTTGGCGAAAGCGGTACTCCTACTCAGTTATTGAAAAAATACGGACTCGATACACAGAACATTGTTGAGAGTGTTCATAAAGTACTGGCACGAAAAGCAGGCTGATAAAGCCATTGCTTTAACCATATTGTTGTGATTTGCTTTCAATTAATTCAGTAGATTAGCTCTTGTACAGCTAAATTTTTCTTTTTAATATTGTTCAAAACCTTTTTCAAAGTTCTATTCTTCGACTTCGCTCAGAACTTTGGAAAAGGTTTTACTATTATAAGGAAGAATGCTACTCAACAAACAACCGGCTCTTCGCCTTCGTAAACGTTAGCTCATCGTTATCAAAATACTTGATGATAAACCGGATGGTACTTTCCCCTGCATTGAATTTCCGCTGTGCTGCATTGATTTTGATCGAAGCTGCCACCAGCAATACAGCAGGCCCGGTAAACGCAAAAAGCAAAAACACTTTCCAGTTCCATAACGATATATCAAACGTTTGGAAAAAAGCACCTACCAACCCGTAAAAAAATATTGAAGCAATCATAAAGTATAACGCCCCTTTTGCCAGCACCTTACTATTAGCCCAATAGTTTCCGCTCCTCATTTTTTTAGCCGTTGTTTCCAGGGCATTGATGGCCTTTGCATGATTACAATAAGCCTGCATAGTTTCGGTCGAAGCGCCTACTTCCCGTAAATAGGTTTCGAAAGAAAACAGGTCGCCTTTTTCACTGTTGCTGATAAAGCCCTTTGATTGCTTTCGATTGATTTGCTGTACAAATTCTATGAACGCTTTTTCAGCATCTTTTTTCAAAGTGGCATTATTTGTTGTAACAGATTGAACAGGTGAAGGGTACTTCATAACATAGGGTTTACAATGTCAATTACTTTTTTTGGGCGAGTTGCTTTTAAAAAGACTTTTGAATATCCAGAAAAAAACGACCGCCATAATTATAATAAGCTCACCCAATATAAATCTAAGCACGTTGAGCCAGCTCCATATCGAAACGCCAAATAACGATAACAGGCTGGCAACGATCAAATAAATAACTAATAACGAACCGGTAAGAAATAATGTGAAATTCAGGAAAGTCTTTCTGGTAGCACCCTTTGAAGCCGGATTATTGGGAGCCAGGGGTTGAATAGATTCACTCATGTGCGCTGTTTTCGGGTTCAGGACTATGCTAATAATAAATTGGATGTACAATGCTAACAATTACAAGCGATATTTCAAATATTTGTAATTCAACCCCTGCGCAATAACATATTATTACAATTTCAATATATTTATTTGATCACTCCATATATCTTATCATAATATATTTGTTGCTACGTTTAAACTTAATTCATTTGCTATGTTCCAATATTTTATCACAGAAAACTGCTAACCTATGTCGGTGACCATGCAAGACAGCGAATTGCTGATACAATTTCGCGATCCGGCCACTAAAGAAAAAGCCTATACGGCCATAATCCGAAAATACCAGGAAAGACTATACTGGCACATTCGCCGTATGGTGGTAGAGCACGAGGATGCGAATGACGTATTGCAAAATGTTTTTATTCGCGTGTGGAACGGATTGGAGAATTTCAGAGAAGATTCCCAGCTTTACACCTGGCTTTACCGCATTGCTACCAATGAATGCCTTACCTATCTTGAGCAACAGAAAAAACGGAGTTCCGTTTCGCTCAGTGATGTGGAAAGCGGACTGGAGAATAAGGTAAAGGCCGATAAACATTTCGATCCCAATAAACTGGAATGGAAATTACAGCTGGCTATTCAGCAATTGCCTGAAAAGCAACGGGTTGTATTCTCTTTACGATATTACGACGAAATGCCTTACGAAGAAATGAGCAAGGTGCTGGAAACATCAGAAGGAGCCCTGAAAGCTTCTTACCACCATGCCGTAAAAAAAATTGAAGATTATATCGTAAATCATTAAACTTTCATTAACAAATCAGGTCTTATTAGTTGCAATGGAAAACAGGAATTACATATTGAATGAGGTGCGGGAAATCAGCCGGGTTGTAGCTGAGATCGGTCATCAAAACCCCTACACAGTACCCGCCGGGTATTTCGAAGGGTTGGCCGGTGAGCTGTTGCAACGCATTAAGGCCGATACTGTTACGCCTGTTTTGCCACAAACTGAAAATCCTTACCAGGTTCCTCAGGGTTACTTTGAAGGGCTGGCCGATAAACTGTTACAGCGTTTAAAAAAAGAAGAACCTGTTCTTTCGCCAGCCTTACAGCAGGCAAAGCAGGCTTCTTACGAAGTACCGCAAGACTATTTTGAAACACTGGCCAATAAACTGTTGCAACGGGTAAAAGCTGAAGAAATCAGTTTGTCGCCCGCTTTACAACAGGCAAACAATAATCTTTACCAGGTTCCGCAGGGTTATTTTGAAACACTGGCCGATAAACTGTTACAGCGTGCAAAGGAAGAAGAACCTGTTCTTTCGCCTGCTTTACAGCAGGCAAAGCAGGCTACTTACGAAGTGCCGCAGGGTTATTTCGATTCATTACCTGCTACTATTCTCAACAGAATAAAAGCCGAACAAACCGACAGTGTAAACGAAGAGCTGGAAATATTATCGCCTTTACTTAGCCAGATCGGTAAACGTACACCATTCAGTATGCCGGCCGGTTATTTCGAAGAGCTTAGCGAAAATGCAGTAGCCGGTGCTCAGGCAATTGATTTTGTAAATGGCGCACTCGAAAATCTGTCGCCATTGATGAGCAGCCTTAAAAACAAACAGGCCTATGAAGTACCTGCCGGTTACTTTGAACAATTAGCCGATCAGGTATTGCAGGCAGCAAAAGCACAACAACCTGCAAAGGTGGTGTCAATAAGCTTTACCCGCCGTGTTATTAAGTATGCAGCAGCCGCTGTGGTTGCAGGAGTTATTGCGGTTGCCGGCTGGATGTACATGGGCAAGGGTAAAGAAGGTGGTACAATAACGCCCGATAAAAGCAAGGTGGTGGTTGCCGATGTGAAACCCGAGCTGAACAAGCTCAGCGATGATGTACTTGAAAAATACCTCGAAAGCCAAACAACAACTCCTGCCGAAACAGCTGAAGCAACTGAAGCAGCTACCGGCAATACGGCTAATGCTGAAATTGATGCCAATGATATGAAAGATATGCTGGCCGATGTTTCGGAGGAAGATCTGCAGCAGTATCTCGACAAATACAGTAGTACTAAAGATATACAAACGAACTAATTTACTTTATAGTCATGAAAAAACTTTTACTCATAATAGGGATGTTGGTTGGTGTGGCGGTTGTTGCCGTTGCACAGGACGACGGTGAAAAAGCCGGTGACGGGGGGCGCGTTGAAGCGTTGAAGATCGCCTACCTCACCAAAAAATTAAACCTGAGCACAGACGAAGCGCAAAAGTTCTGGCCTATATACAATCAATATATGAGCGAGATCAGAAAAACGCGGCAGGAAGCCCGTCAGAACCAAAACAATGTATTAGGTACCGAAGAAAAGATATTGGATATACGCAAGAAGTACAATGGTGAGTTTAATAAAGCCTTGTCTACAGAAAAGGTGAATCAATTCTTTAAAGCCGAAAAGGAATTCGGAACCGTGTTGCAGAAAGAACTGATGGAACGCAGAATGCAGCGCATGGACAACCGCAGACCTTTCAGGCAATAATAAATATCGAATAACGAATGATAAATTTTGAATAACGAAGTTGAAAATGCATTTCCTTAATCATTCTGCATTCAATATTCAATATTCGAAGTTTTTAAAATAGGTGTTTTTCATAGGTTAGCAATGGCCGGCTCTTTCCAGGGCAGGCCTTTTTTTATTAAATTAAAAATGACAAATTAGAAATGAGAAATTAAAAAGTGAAAACCCTTCAACTTCGAAATCCAAAAGTTGTATTTCCTTCTTCATTTCTCATTTTTCATTTCTCATTTAAAATTCGTATGTCGGATTCTTCACATCATGATAAAACAAAAACTGCCACCTGCCCTCCTGCCCTTGTTGCCACCATTGCTGGCGCAGCTCCATGCTTTTCTTTCCGTCGTAATCGTACTTGGCTACAAAACGACTGCGCATTTGCTGTAACTGCGGAGCGTCATCACCGCCGAAGAAAACCGTTTCGCCGCCATCAACAATCCAAAACACCTGATGGTATTTGCTGTGCGCGCCGGTTATTTCGTATTTGATATAGCCATCTATCACTCCATTGCCATCGAGCCAAACCACCTGCGGTGCATCTTTTAAACAATCCAGCTCATCGGGTATGTATGAAGGAAATCCTTTTTCATATACATACTCCATTTCTTTTTTCTGAATATAATATTTCGCCTGCGGAAAGCTGAGCGTACGCTCAATGCCTGAGCCGGCGGCTACTCCACCCGCATGATCTTTATGCAGGTGCGACATTAGCACTTTGGTTATTTCGCCGGGATTAATACCATTATCGATGAGGTTCTGATGCAGTTGCAGTTTTCCATTTTCATTCGCAAATCCCAGCCCTGTATCGAGCAGCAACACATCTTCTGAAGTAACTACAACAAAGGGCTGAATTTCTACCAGCAAACTACCTACAGGCCGTTGCTGCAAATCATCTTTCGACGTATCAAAGGGAACAAAGAGTTTTGTTTTATCTATTGTAAATGTGCCTTCACTGAGGGGAATCACTTTCATCTTTTTGATTGTTTGACTGTTTTATGGTTTGATGGTTAGGCTGTTGAATTTTATAAAGTGTGTAAAATTAAGGACACCAAAACAATCAAACAATCAAACCATAAAACCATCTACCGTAATACCATCTGCCTGTCGGCATCCAAACGAACCAGAATAAACAGCATCAGGGTAAAAGAAACCAGCGAAGTACCGCCATAGCTTATAAATGGCAACGGGATACCAATTACAGGCGCCAAACCGATGGTCATGCAAATATTAATGGCAATATGAAAGAAGAAAACAGAAGCTACACCATATGCATAACAACGGCTGAACACACTTCGTTGCCGTTCGGCAATATTTACTATTCGCAACAACATGAACAGGTAAATACCCAACACCGCCAAACTGCCTAAAAAGCCAAAACCCTCGCCAATGGTACAAAATATAAAGTCGGTACCCTGCTCAGGTACAAATTCAAAACGCGTTTGCGTACCCTTTAAAAAACCACGACCTAAAAAGCCACCACTACCAATGGCTATTTTACTTTGACGTACGTTGTAATCAGTATCTTTTTTAGGAGCAACCGGTTCATCGCCTTCTACGGTATTTAAATTGGCGTACGGGTTTTCGCGACCAATGAGCGAAAAGATACGTTCAACCTGGTGCCTTTGTAATACTTTGGTGAATATAAACGGAACCGCAAAACGCTGAACGCTTACACAGATGACCCATAACAACGAAATTATTATGATCATTTCACGGCGCGCCCTCGTTAACCGCCATCCCAAATAGATAGCCACCAGGGCAATTCCGGTTAATACAATGGCGAGCACGTTTTTCTCTACCAGCAGGGTAGCTACCACCAGCACGGCCAGTGAAAAACCAATCACCAGGTAACCGGCAGGTAACCCTTCGCGGAACATCACCAGAAAAAATGCCAGGAAAACCAGGGCCAAACCGGTTTCACTTTGTGCAACGGTGATCAGTGCGGGCAATATTACAATGCCGGCAGCCATCAGGTGCGAACTGGTTTTGCTGAAATCAGTTTCAACCCGGCTCAGGTATTTGGCCAGCGCCAAACACACGAACAACTTAGCCAATTCGGCCGGCTGCAGGTTAAAGCCGCCCAGGCGAATGATAGATTCGGTGCCTTTTACGTTTGTGTGAAATGGAAATACCAGCAACAGCAGCAGTATACCGAATGCATACCAGATATTAGCCGTTGCTGTGAAAAACTTACTATCGGTAAGCAGTATGAATAAACCCAGTAATAACGACGCGGCAAAAAAGATGAGCTGCTTGCTGTAAAGGGTTTTAAAGCTAAGGAAACTGCGAAGCACATCATCACCTTCGCGGTAGGTTACTGAAAAAATACTCATCAGCCCGATTGCAACCAGGACAAAATATAACCAAATAAGGGTTGTGTCAACACCTTTCGAAATGGCAGGATTACGCTGGTTGTTCATGGATTTCTTTTATCGGTACTTGTGCTTTTGGCATAAAGATTCTTGTTAATCATAGCATCCTTAATTGGGCGAACAGCTACAGGCGCTGCAGGTTGCTGGCTTTGTTTTTTAGTGCCGCCATTAGCGGAATGCCTTGGCTGGTACTTTCTGATGTAATTACTGTCGCCGGTAAGGTTAAACCATTTGTATGCCCTTATTGAATCGGTTTTAAATTGTAACCTGTCGAGATATTCAGGCATAATGTTCGCATTGGCTATACGCTCTATTTCAGGTTTTCTTTCAGACCTTATTGAATCGGTAAGGTATTTTTCTACCAGTAATGATCCGATAGGAGCAGCCCATGTAGCACCAAAACCAGCGTTTTGCACCACAACGGCTACACATATCTTTGGGTCTTCGCGCGGCGCAAAGCAAACAAACATGGAGTTATCTTTCAGTTGAATCACCTTTCCATCCAACACTGTTTTGTTTTCGGCAGTACCGGTTTTGGCGCAGATATTTATACCCGGAATGCGCGCCACCTGTGCAGTACCATGTTCCACCACATCCTGCATACCTTCCTGCACTATGTCATATACATCATCAGGAATATGCGTTAACACTTCGTGCTTCTGGCGGTATTTTTTCATTACCGTATCTTCAGCAGTTTCATTTTCGATATTCTTTACAAAATGGGGAACGTAGTAATATCCTTTATTGGCAACAATGGCCATAGAGTTAGCCATTTGCAAAGGCGTTACGGTTAATTTATCCTGGCCAATGCCAATGGTAACCATGGTACATGAATTCCACGACCGGTGGTATTCTTTATCGTATTGGGTAGTATCGGGCACATTGGCGCCATCTTCACTGGGCAGGTCAACCCCAATGCGATGACCTAAACCAAAGGCATGCATGTATTCCGTCCATTTTACCAACCCAGCACGGGAACTATGGTATTCAGGATTATCGATCGTTTTACGGAAAACGTCAGAGAAAAACGAGTTACAGGACCATGCTATTGATAAACGCAGATTCGCTGAGTGGCCAAGCCAGTGCTCGGTGCATTTTACCGTATGCGCACAGCCATAATACACCCCTTTGCAGGCAATGCCGCTGGCCGGTATTATGACTCCTTCATCGAGGCCAATGAGCGCACCCAAAGGTTTATAGGTTGAGCCCGGAGGATATTGTCCCTTGATAGCCCTGTTTAAAAGCGGCGCCGATACATTCAGCGTCATGCGGGCATAGTTCTTTTGTTTATTAGGACCGGTAAGATCATTGGGGTTGTAATTCGGCCCCGAAGCCATGGCCAATATGCCGCCTGTTTTGGGATCAAGCGCTACAACGGCGCCCAGTTTACCGGCAATTAATTTTTCGGCCAGTTGCTGTAATTCGATATCGATATAAGTGTGCAGGTTGCGGCCGCGAATGGCGGGTGTATCGTACCGGCCTTTTTCGTAGTTACCTACAAGGCGGTTCTTATTGTCTTTCAGCAAAAACTCAACCCCGCGCTGGCCCATCAGCACTTTTTCGTAATAGGCTTCCAACCCGTTGCGGCCCACATAGTCGCCCATATGGTAAAAGCCGCCCGAACGCTTGATGATGGTACTGTCGGCTTCGCCGATATAACCCATAATATGGGCAGCTGCATTAAAAGGATATACACGAACCGGACGTTCAACCAGTGCAAAGCCGGGGAATTTATAGATATTTTCATCGAGCCGGGCCTGTAATTCGGGTTCCAGCAGGTCTTCGAAGATCGAAGGGCGGTAAGGGCCGTTCTTAAAACGGGCTTCGTTAATTCTTTTCCTGAATTCGGCCGTATCGATACCCAGTATTCCGCACAATCCGAATGTATCGGTTTTCTTTGCCTCATTGGGAACAACCACCAGGTCATACATGATGGTATTGTTCAATATCGGCTTGTTTTTACGATCGTAAATGATACCCCGGTCGGGATATTTAACCTTGGCAAATACCGCATTCATCATAGCCATTTCTTTGTATTTTCCCTGAATCACCTGCAGGTTAAATAACTGAACTATGATAATGAGGAAGAGTCCGAGGAATATCAGGCGTATTATGTTGCTTCTTGACTGATTAAATACAGACATAGGACTTTAGTACATTACTCATAAAACTACTTCAAAGTTGTTATGCTTTAAAGTAGCTCCCTTTCCAATGAAATTCCGGTTTATTTATTGTTTAGTGAAGTTATATTTTTTTGATCACTCTTACATAGCACTTCTTACCTCCCTTTTACCCTGAGCGACGCCTGCCCGACTATTGGCGGGTCGAAGGGCTAAGCCGTATTTGTTCTGAACTTCTCCTTACGGAAAAATAACAGTTCGGTAATCAGTATCAGCATTAAACTGATGCCTGAAGTTGCCACTACTTTGCCGAGGAAGAACAGAAAAGAGCCAAATTGAAGCCATTCAAGCAGTACCAGGTAGCTGTTATGTACAAGGGTTAACACCAGCACATATATCGAATAAGGGGCCCAGCCCATACTAACCGGTGAGGGAGATTTATAGTTTTGTTCAGCGCCCTCCTGTGGTATAAGAATATTTACCACAAAAGACCGCAGGTAAGCGATAAGCGTACAGGCGGCAGCATGCAAACCCGGAGTTTGGGTAAAATAATCAAGGGTAAGCCCGAACATAAAACTTACAAACATCAGGCTCATCCGGTACATGCTGAAGGGTAGCCACAAAACATACAGAAAATATACGTACGGTACTATAAACCGGTGCAGGGGATGTATCTGGAACAATACATAAACCTGTACCAGTATGAACAATACAAACCGGATCGTATTTCTCACTAAATCACTCATTGATTTATTTTGTTTGTTTCTTCTTCGAGTTTTGCCTGTTCGTCTTTCTGAAGGTTATCAACAACCGTTACAAACTCCACATTAAAAAAGTTGGTGGCAGGTTTTAACCGTATGGTATAAAAACTGCTGGTTTTGTCGTCGATTATATCCATTACAGTGCCAATCAATATGCCTGGCGGAAAATGGGAGGCATATGAACTTGTTACCACAGAATCGCCTTTGACAACGGGGGCGCTTTTGGGCACATCCTTCAGGGTAATATACAGGGGGCTTGAACCATCCCACAGAACCTTACCGGTTTCACCGGTTTTCTTCAGACTGGCGCTTATTTTACTTTGGCGATGCAGCAGGCTCATCACAACAGCATAGTTACTGCTGGTGTTTATTACAACGCCAACTACTCCGCCTGAGCTGATAACGCCCATATTTTTATGCACGCCCTGATTTTCGCCTCTGTGTATGGTGAGTGTATTGTTAGGCAGGCTAACAGTATTATTTACCACCTTGGCCGACCGGTACAAATATTTGCGGTAATGGCCCAGGGTATCATAAGGAAGGGTATCCTGAACTGTTTTTTGGGTTGAATCGGGATTTTCGAAGTTCGACAGCAGTTTATTGCGCAGCTCTTCATTTTCCTTAGCCAGCGCGTCGTTGGTGCTTTTAAGATGAAAGTAATAGGTAATATTATTGTATTTACCCCCCACATTGCCGGTTATTTCGTTGGCAAAGCCCGAAAAAACGGCTTCGTGGAACTTATTATAATGAAAAAGGATATACAGAGCCGCAATCTGCAGCACCACGAAGAATACAAAATTGAAGTACCTCCTGATGAAGAGAAAAATATTACGCACCTGCAGAAAATTTTGAGAAATTACAAAATCCTGTCTGGTAATCCATACGAGTTTTTACAATTGAAAGAAAATCAAGCCTTAACGCATTACGAACGGATAACGATCGTAATTCTTCAATGCGAGGCCCGTACCTCTTACCACGCTTTTCAGCGGATCGTCGGCCACATGCACAGGCAGTTTAATTTTCTGGCTCAGGCGTTTATCTAACCCGCGCAGCAAGGCGCCGCCGCCGGTAAGATATAAGCCGCGCCGGTAAATATCAGCAGCAAGCTCGGGTGGGGTCATTTCAAGCGCCTTTAAAATGGCTTCTTCAATTTTAAAGATGCTTTTATCAAGCGCTTCGGCAATTTCCTGGTAGCTCACCATAATCTGCTTGGGAATACCTGTTACCAGGTCGCGACCGTTAACCGGAATATCATCGGGTGGGTTATCGAGATCTTTCATTGCGGCGCCGATGTTGATCTTAATTTGCTCAGCGGTACGTTCACCAATGAGCAAACTATGATAACGGCGCAGAGCCTCCATAATATCAGCTGTAAATTCATCACCGGCGATACGAATACTCTGATCACATACAATACCGGCCAGGGCAATCACCGTAATACCGGTTGTACCACCGCCTATATCGATGATCATGTTGCCCACAGGCTCTTCTACATCAATGCCAATACCCAGGGCAGCTGCCATAGGTTCGTGCAACAAATACACTTCTTTGGCACCGGCCTGCTCGGCACTATCGCGTACAGCTCTTTTTTCTACTTCGGTGATGCTCGAAGGAATGCAGATCATCATCCGCCAGCTGGGTGGGAACAGCGGCTTTTTGGGATAGATCATTTTGATCATTTCCCGAATCATCAATTCGGCCGCATTGAAGTCGGCAATTACACCGTCTTTAAGGGGACGAACCGTACGGATGCTTTCATGGGTCTTTTCATGCATCATCAACGCCCGTTTCCCTACTGCAAGAACCGTTTTGGGGTTATTACGGTCCAACGCAACAATGCTCGGTTCATTCACCACCACTTCGTCATTATGTATGATTAGGGTATTGGCTGTGCCCAGATCGATGGCAATCTCCTGGGTGAAAAAATTGAATAGGCCCATTTAGAAGGTCAGATTTTGGATTGTATATAATGCATGCAAAATTGAAGCAAATAATCCATATTAACAAAGCACAACCTTTACAGAATCAGGTATTTTTTTTCTGGTACAAAATTCGCTTACAGTTGATGCTGTTTTCCGCTTCCATACGGTGCGGAGGGCTGTTTATTGTTATTCTTCAACTTAACTACTAACGTTATACCGAAACGTTAATTGTTGCTTTTTGTTCAAATAGTTTTATTGATTGTATTGTGAACCGTTTTCCACAGTTCAGAGCGAAGTTGAAGAATATTGCTTTGGAAAAGGCAAAGTTACACATGTTAATCACCTGCAATTAAAGCCCGATTTTATATTATCTTCACTTAGCTGCCGTATAATTGCACGTCTCAATAATGCGTATTATTACCCGTACAGTGTGGATTTTATCAATGGTTAGTTTGCTGGCAGATGTAGCCAGTGAAATGCTATATCCTGTTATTCCATTGTACCTGCAACAAATTGGCTTCAGCGTTTTTTATATCGGTTTACTCGAAGGCCTGGCGGGCTTTACAGCCGGCATCAGCAAAGGTTATTTTGGTAAACGAAGCGATGAAACCGGACTTCGGTTGCCGTTTGTGAAAACAGGTTATTTTTTAAGCGCTCTTTCAAAACCAATGATGGCGTTGCCAATGGCTGTTGGGGTATTGAAATTGTGGATATTTTTTTCCCGCACTATCGACCGGCTGGGCAAAGGCATACGTACTGCAGCCCGTGATGCGCTTCTTTCAAAAGAAGCTACCCGCGAAACAAAAGCAAGGGTTTTTGGTTTTCACCGCAGCATGGATACGGCAGGCGCCATGCTGGGGCCGGTAATTACGCTGGCATTTTTGTTTTACCATCCCGGTTCGTATACCACCATTTTTTACCTGGCATTTATTCCCGGCCTGTTATCGGTTTTGCTGATCTTTTTGCTGCGCGAAAAAAAGCAACCCGCCGCTACCCTTGCCAAAGGAAACTTCTTTTCATTTTTTGCTTACCGCAAAATTGCATCTCCCGCCTATAAAAGGCTGGTAGCCGGTTTGGTGTTGTTTGCCATTGGCAACAGTTCGGATGTTTTTTTATTACTGAAAGCAAAACAAATTACCGGAAGCGATAACACCACCATCATCGCCTACATCTTTTACAATATCGTGTATGCCGCCAGCTCATATCCCCTGGGCATTATAGCCGACAGGGCAGGAAAGAAAAAGGTGTTTCTGTTCGGCCTGTTTTTGTTTGCCGTAGTGTATAGCGGATTTATTTTTAACAGTTCGGCGCTTATAGTTTACCTGCTGTTCTTTGTGTATGGCATTTATGCCGCCGCAACCGAAGGCATTGCCAAAGCCTGGATCACGAACATTGCCCACGATCAAAATACCGCCACCGCCATTGGTTATTATACCAGTCTTGAAAGCATCAGCAGCCTGGCGGCAAGTATCATCGCCGGGCTATTATGGAGTAGAGCAGGAAGTGCTTATGTGTTTCTGTTTTCGGCATTAGTAACGGTGGCAGTGATGGTTTATCTTTGGAAAGGAAAAGAATAAGATTGTTGCCGGTTACCAGTTACCAGTTCCCGGTAACCGGTATCAGGTAACAGGAATCAGGTAACAGGGATCAAACCATTTATACCATGAAACATTTATCCATCCTGCTGTTATGCCTCATTAACACATTAGCTTTTGCACAGCAACCTACCTATGGTAATAATAAAGAAGCTGGAAAATATTACGATATACGCGGCTTTAAAATGTATGCCGAAGTATACGGTCAGGGACAGCCATTGCTCTTCATTCATGGCAATGGCGGTTCCATCAATAATTTTACCAACCAGATCCCTTACTTCGCTTCAAAATATAAAGTGATTGTGGCCGACAGCCGTGCACAGGGCAATTCAAAAGACAATACCGATTCGCTCAGTTATGAAATGATGGCCGATGATTATGCCGCTTTACTGGATGCCATGAAAATCGATTCGGCTCTGGTAATTGGCTGGAGCGACGGGGGTATCAATGGTTTGCTGCTGGCCATCAGGCATCCGCAAAAAGTAAAAAAACTGGCGGTAACAGGCGCCAACCTTTGGCCCGATACTTCGGCTGTATACCAGGAAGTTATAGATATGGTAAAACCATTTTACACGCTTCTGAAAAACAATCCCAATAAAACGCCAACCCAAAAAAATCAATGGAAGCTGGTTCGGCTGTTGCTCGATGAACCGCATATTCCCCTGCCGGCCGTACAAACCATTCAATGCCCTACCCTGGTGATCGGCGGCGATCACGATGTGATTAAAGAAGAGCACACAATGCTCATTTATAAAAACATTCCCAAAGCCTATTTATGGATATTGCCCAACTCGGGCCACAGCACGCCGGTGGTTTATAAAGATATTTTCAACCAGACCGTAGACGATTTCTTTACAAAGCCATTCAGGAAGATTGAGAAAACGGGGAGGTTTAACTGATTGTTGCAGGTTCCAGGTTGCAGGTTGCAGGGTTACAAGGAAAAAATTAGCGACACCCCGACTTCTTTCAAAGCCAATAGACAATATAAGAATACAAAGCCTTTGCAACTTGAAACCTGTAACCTGTAACTCTTAATTATTGTACAAAACCTAATCGTTGTTCCATTTCTACACTAAGAGCAGGCAGTTTTCTTCTTTCAATTAAAAAGCTGGTCAAACGGGCGATTTCAGCAAATATGTAGTGTTTGTCTAAAGCGCCTTTCAGGTAATCGCGGCCGGTGCTGCCGCCGGTACCAATGCGGGTGCCGATCATGCGTTGCACCATACTCATATGCCGGTAACGCCAGGTGCTGAGCTGTTCATCTATCTCAAGTAAGCTATTCAGCAGCTGAAACGGTAATTGTAATATGGGGTATCCCCTGTACAACATAATAAACAACGCTGCCCGGCAGGCGCGGGGCGACAACTGCCGCTCATTGCCAGCCGATGCATCGGCAAAAACAGCATCAAAAAACTGCTGGTTGCTTTGTTCGGCTTCGGCAAGGCTGGTGGTATAAATATGGCGGTAGTCAGACCAGAATACGCCCAACCCCGGCCTATCCTCCTCCGGTGGAAGGGGGGCACTAAGGGCATGATAGTTCTTCCAGTTCTCCACTTCTTCAAAAAAAGGCATGCGTTCGAGCCAGGCATTGAGCAGTTCGATAAAAGATTTTTCGTTTTCGGCCTTTTTAATCACATCAATATGCTGCTGGCGCAACTGCGATATGTAGTATTCCTGGGCATGGCGTTGCTGGTATTTGAGGCCCAGCTTTGCTTCGAGCAATTTAAACTGCCAGCTTTGAAAACCCGAAGCCGGACGAAGCATATCCCTGAAATCGAGAAAGTCCATCGGCGTCATGGTTTCCATGATATCTATCTGGTGCACAAGTACTTTTAAAATGGTCACCATCCGGTTTAAACGGTGTACAACCGTTTGCAGTTCGGGCGAGTTGTCGTTCAGCGCCGGTTTTTGCATAATGCCGGCTACCGAATCAACTTCATATAAAAGCTGTTTAAACCACAGTTCATATGCCTGATGAATAACAATGAACAGCATTTCATCGTGCGCATGCTGCTTTGATTTATCGCTCTCTAAAAACTGGGCATTTAATATATTATCCAGTTGTAAATAGTCGCTGTAATGAACTTCCTGTTTTTGCATGGCTTAATCAATTGGCAATTGGCAACGGGCAATTGGCAAATAAAACAAGGCATGCATTGTCTATTGCTAATTGACTATTGCCTATTGGTTACTCAAATTCAAACCCGATATCGTGGCGGTAATACATGCCGTCGAACGAAATATGTTTTAAAACCTGCTTCGATTTGGCTACGGCGGTGCTGATGCTATCGCTGTATGAGGTAACAGCTAAAACGCGGCCACCACTGGTTACCACCTCGCCATTTTTCAGTGAAGTTCCGGCATGAAAAACAAGGCTGTCGGCCGGCAGCGGTTCGTTTAATCCGTTTATCACAAAGCCTTTTTCGTACGAACCGGGGTAACCGCCGCTTACCGCCATAACGGTACAGGCGAACCGGTTATCTTTTTTAATTTTTACGTCGCTCAGTTTGCCATCAACGGTTGCCTGAAACAGTTCAACCAGGTCGTTTTTAAGACGCGGCATCACCACTTCGGTTTCAGGATCGCCCATGCGGCAATTGTATTCAATAACGTATGGCTCATCGCCTACCTTAATTAATCCAAAAAAGATAAACCCTTTATAATCGATGGCTTCCTTTTCCAAACCCTGTACGGTAGGCTTAATAACCTTTTCTTCGACCTTTTTCATAAAAGCTGCGTCGGCAAACGGAACGGGGCTTACAGCTCCCATGCCACCTGTATTTAAACCGGTATCGTTCATGCCGATGCGTTTGTAATCTTTTGCTTCGGGCAGCAGCACATAATCCTTTCCATCGGTGAGCACAAATACGCTCAGTTCAATACCATCCAGAAACTGTTCTATCACCACTGTTTTACTTGCCTCACCGAATTTGTGGTGGTGCAGCATCAGTTCATATTCGGCAATAGCTTCAACATGGCTCTGGCAAATAAGCACCCCTTTACCGGCTGCCAAACCATCGGCTTTAAGCACAATGGGTAAGGCATGCTGCTGCAAATACGGAATGCCTTCTTCGTAATTCTGTTCATTAAACTCGCCGTAAGCGGCAGTGGGAATGCCATTACGTATCATGAACTTTTTGGCAAAGGCTTTACTGCCTTCGAGCTGGGCGCCGTATTGTGAGGGGCCGATTACCGCTACCTGCTGCAGTTGCTCATCTTTTTTAAAGAAATCGGTAATTCCCTTAACCAGCGGCTCTTCAGGACCAACGATTAATAAAGTGATATTCTTTTCCAGTACAAATTGTTTGATGGCCTCAAAATCAGTAACTGGTATATTAACATTGGCGCCATGTTTGGCAGTTCCGGCATTACCGGGGGCAATGTATAACCGGGTACAAAGCGGGCTTTCTTCCAGTTTCCAAGAAAGGGCATGTTCCCGGCCGCCCGAGCCTAATAGTAAAATATTCATGATAAATGCTGAGGTAGTTTTTTGCCGGGCGAATTTCGGTATAAGAGCGGGATTTGTAAAGTTTAATTGTGGAACGGGCTACGGATGCAAGGATTTACGCCTGCGGCGGAATACAGGTTTGCCGCAGTCCTGACAATTGTGTTGGGGGCAATTACACGAATGAACAAGGGGGCTTATCTTAAAAAGACAGTATGCGAGGTGCACTTTCTTCGGGATTTGCCCGGGATTGCATTGGGACAGCTTTGGGGTTTGTTCGCAAATTTGCGAACAACTTGCGACTTTGACCCGGCTCAAACCCGGTTCAGACCTTTATCAGACCCGAATAAATGTGCCGGCTGGTACTCACACTGTAGCCACAATTTTCGAATATCCGGTTGCTGCATTTAACCCTGTCGCCATTTTTTTCAAAAAGAAAAAAATCAGTGAACCTGCCCTCACCTGCAGCAACCTCGAAAAACATGATATAGATCATTGATTTTAATAAAGAAGTGCCAGCTGCATTTAATCCTGCATTACCTACATTTATCCCTAAAAAAAGCATGTTGGTCATCACCCGAATAATGTTGGTAAAACACAATCAAATTAGCATTTTCCTTAAGGCTAAATTTGGCTAAAGTATAGGACATTCTCTTTTCAGCCATACCGAATTAATCACTATTTTACGCGCTAAATACTGCTGCTAAACGATTGCTTCCTTAACAAAAACAAAAACGAATGATTGTATGGATCAAACTGCAACAATTAACCCCGATGTGCTATCTGAAAAGATAGTACCCAAAAAAGGGCACCCTAAAGGCCTGTATGTATTATTTGCTACCGAAATGTGGGAACGATACAATTATTATGGCATGCGTGCCATTTTGGTGTTGTTCATGACCAAGGCCCTGTTATTTGATAAAGTTTTCGCTTCGAACCTCTATGGCAGCTATACCAGTCTGGTTTATTTAACCCCCCTTGTAGGCGGCTATGTTGCCGACCGGTATTGGGGCAATAAACGTTCCATTATAGCCGGCGGTTTAATAATGGCTATAGGCGAGTTTATTTTATTTTTCTGCGCATCGCTGTATAAATCGGCGCCCGGGATTTCATCGATCCTTTTCTTTACCGGTTTGGGTTTTATGATAGCAGGCAATGGCTTTTTTAAGCCCAATATATCTTCGATGGTTGGCCAGTTATATCCCAAAGGCGACCGAAGAATTGATGCGGCTTACACTATTTTTTACATGGGTATTAATGTAGGGGGCGCGTTAGGTCCTTTTGTTTGTGGTTTGGTAGGTGATACCGGCAACCCGGCCGATTTTAAATGGTCGTTTTTTGTGGCAGGTATTGGTATGTTGATCAGTGTTATTGTTCAAAAAGTATTTCAATCGAAATATGTTAAATCACCTGAAGGAAGACCGCTGGGCGAAGTGCCGGCTAACGCACCAAAGAAATTTTCAAACCCCATTTATATTGGTGGCGGCCTTATTTTATTTGCGGCTTTATTGATAGGTATGTTTTATGTAGATGCTAAGGTCTTCAGCTATCTTACCTATTTGTTAATAGCCAGCGTAATATTTATTGCCTTCCTGATTTTTTCAGATAAATCATTAAGCAAAATAGAAAAGGAACGAATTGGTGTGATATTCATCGTATCGTTTTTTGTTATCTTTTTCTGGTCGGCTTTTGAGCAGGCAGGCGCCTCGCTCACCTTCTTTGCCGAAGAGCAAACACAGCGTGATCTTGGTTTTTTCGTAGTGCCGGCCAGCTGGTTCCAATCGCTGAACTCAATGTTTGTGGTATCATTTGCTCCGCTTTTTGCCTGGCTGTGGATCAAATTAGGTAAACGCGAACCAGCTTCACCAACCAAAATGGCCTTTGGCCTTTTATTGTTATCGCTGGGTTATTTGTGGATCGCTTTTGGTGTAAAAGGCGTTCAACCCGGTATAAAAGCGAGTATGATATGGCTAACGGGTATGTACGCGTTGCATACCTGGGGTGAGCTTTGTTTATCGCCCATTGGGTTATCGCTGGTAAATAAACTGGCTCCCTTTAAGTTTGCGTCATTGCTAATGGCAGTATGGTTTCTGGCAAATGCCTCAGCCAATAAACTGGCCGGTGTATTAAGCGCCCTGTATCCCGAAAACGGTAAAACAACTTCGTTTCTCGGATTTCAAATGAATAACATGTACGATTTCTTCCTGTTGTTCACGTTCATGGCAGGCGCTGCGTCGCTGTTGCTTTTCCTGTTAACGAAGAGACTGCAGAAGATGATGCATACTGATAAGGATTAAGGTACAAGGCTCAGGGTACAAGGAACAAGAAAAAATAAACAAGTAATAAAGCAAAAAGGCACAGGGAATAACCTTGTGCCTTTTTGCTTATGTAATTATTTGGATTTTGTTAATTGTATTTTTGGCTTTTTATTTCCTGTATTTTGTTATTTGCTTTTCGGTTCTTCCACCTGTGCCTTGTACCTTGAGCCTTGTGCCTTCATTAATTCATCTTAAACGGCACTATCATTTCAAACACGGGAATATTTACTTCGAAAGAAGTTTTGTTAAAGAGGTTCTCCATTAAATAAGTGCCATGCATTTTTCCCATTTCGCTGCGCAGATTGCAACCGCTTACATATTGATAACGTTCGCCGGGTTGCAAAGTAGGTTGAACGCCTACTACACCCTCTCCTTCAACTTCACGGTTATTACCATTGCTGTCAATAATATACCAGTGCCTGCGATGTAATTTAACGGGGAAATTATTGTGGTTCTCGATCGTTATCCGGTAGGCAAACATATATTCTCCCGACACAGGGTTGGAATAATCGGGTTGGTAGAACGTTTCGACACTTATTTCAATGCCTTCGGAAATCTTTGAGACCATCGAGTAACAGTTTGGGATTTAAAGATAAACAAAAATAAAAGCCAGCCATAGCAAATATTCAGGTTTTATTATGAAATGTTTGTATCGGATGGCTAATTTTGCCGGGGATTTATTGATTTCGACTAATATAAAATTTTATACACATAAAATTGAGCCCCGAAAATTTTCGGGCAATTCAGGCCTGCCGTAATGAAAGTTTTAAGGGTGAATTCCATTTGGTCAAAAAAACAATAAAAATATATACAAATGAAAATAGCAGTGGCTAAAGGCGACGGCATCGGCCCCGAAATTATGAGCGCAGTGTTAAAGATTTTTGATGCCAACCAGGTGCCTCTTGAATATGAAATGGTTGACATGGGTAAATGGGTATTTGATAAAGGTTTTTCGAACGGTATGACACCCGAATCCCAGAAAACCATTGAACAGTTGGGCATTCTGTTTAAAGGCCCCATGGAAACCCCAAAAGGTAAGGGCGTAAAAAGCGTAAACGTTACAGCGCGCAAAACCTGGAATACCTATGCCAATAAAAGGGTGTTCCAAACCCTGCACGGCGTTGATACCGTTTTTTCAAAAGCCGGTATTCCCATTGATATTACTGTAGTTCGCGAAAATATCGAAGATACCTACGGTGGCATTGAGCACATGCTTACCCACGACGTAGCCCTGAGCCGCCGATTTATTACCCGCCCGGGAAGCTTACAGGTGATCAGATATGCTTTTGAAATGGCCCGCCAAAAAAATGCCCGACGCATTACCTGCGGTCACAAGGCCAACATCATGAAAATGACTGACGGGCTGTTTTTACAATGTTTTTATGAAGTGGCTAAAGAATATCCCGAACTGAAAGCAGATGATGTAATTGTCGACGATCTGTGTATGAAACTGGTTACCCGCCCCGATACCTTCGATGTGGTGGTATTAACCAATTTGCAGGGCGATATCGTATCGGACCTGTGCGCCGGATTGGTAGGTGGTTTGGGATTTGCCCCCAGCGGCAACATAGGCGACCACATCTGTATTTTTGAAGCCGTTCACGGCACGGCACCCGATATTGCCGGAAAGAATATAGCCAACCCTACGGCATTACTGCTAAGCGGATTAGCCATGCTGCGTCACCTGGGCCTTATGGAAAATGCGGCCATCATTGAAAATGCGTTGCTGTATACCCTGGAACAGGGCGTTCATACCGGTGATTTTGGCGATAAAAGCAAAGCCAGTTTAAATACAACAGAATTTGCCGACGCTATCATTGGCAACTTTGGTAAAGCACCCGAATTAAATGCCAAACCTTTATTGCCCAATAAACCTGGCACCCCTACTCCTTTGAAGCTGGAAATGAACACCATGCTGGTTTCGAAAGAAGTAGAAAATGAAAAGATCGTTGGAGTTGATATGTTTATCGAAAGCGATGAGCAACCCGATGTCATTGCTAAAAAATGTCAGCGGCACGCAGGTGTGAAGTTCAACCTGATCAATATCAGCAACCGCGGTACCCAGGTATGGCCTACCGGATCTGTTTATACGAACCTGGTTAACCAATACAATGTGCGTTTCGAAAGCATTGATAATTATCCATTGAACCAGCAGGATGTTATTGGTTTGTACGTTAGCTTAAGCGGTGATTTCAAAATATGTTCGCTTGAGTTGTTGAATATGTGGGGAGATAAGAAGTCTTATAGCTCGGCGGCGGGACAATAGCCAATAGGCAATGGTTAATAGACAATTGGCAATAAAAAAGTCGTGGCACATTTCAAATCTGTGCCACGACTTTTTCGTTTATATTATATACAACCATATAATAAACAACAGCAGCATACCTAACATTGACAGTAAAAGTGTTTTTTGTGCGCCACTTTTTTTAAAATCACTGCCTTCTTTATTACCGATCATTAACTGCCTAAATGCAATAACTGCATACATTACCAGAAAACCAAAAGGCACCAGCAAAACCAAAGTAATTACAATAAATATCAGTGGGAAAAAGTCGAACATAGTTTATCGAAGACTTTAAGCCGCGGCGCTCATTGCCGATTGCCGATTGACGATTGCCGATTCACGCTCCTGCTTTCTTACTGTTCTTATATCCGTTCTTCAGCAACCACTGCATCACTTTTTCGCGCTGATCGCCCTGAATAATTATTTCACCATCTTTGGCCGATCCCCCGGTGCCACAATAATTTTTTAGTTTTTTACCCAGGTCTTCAAGGTCTTCGGCAATGCCAATAAATCCCACGATCAGTGTAACCGCTTTACCGGCGCGCTGTTTGGTATCTAACCATATGCGCAGTTTTTGTTGTTCGGGCGGTAATGTTTGCACCTGCTGCTGTTCTTCTTCAAAATTAAATTCAGGATCGGTGCTGTACACATATCCTTTATTATCGGGTTTATTCTTTTTACTCATATAATCGGTTTGTGGTTTGAGGTTTGTGCCCGCCCGGATGACCCGGTCGGACGGGGTTTGTTGTTCTTTAGTTGCAAAGCTCACTTGTTTCCTCAATCAGCATGCTATCAAAAAAAATCACCAATTACAAACGCAATGTTAACCATCAAACCATTAAACGCCAACCATCATTTTCAAATTTTCAAATCATCAAATTTTCAAATTATCACAGCTTTCAAACTCAAATCCAAACTGGTGGCCTGGTGAATAAGTGCACCCACGCTGATGTAATCAACGCCGGTTTGTGCAAAGTCGGTAATATTATCTAAGGTAATTCCTCCGCTGGCTTCGGTTTCATATACACCGCCAATTATTTTTAACGCCTGTGATAATTGTTCGGGTGTAAAATTATCGAGCATAATACGATCAACTTTACCAAAGGCCATCACACACTTCACATCATCGATGCTTCTTGTTTCTACTTCAATTTTTAATCCGGGTTTAACCTGTTGTACATAGGTGTATGCACGTTCAATGGCTTTTTCGAGTCCGCCGCAAAAATCAATGTGATTATCTTTCAGCATGATCATATCGTACAAACCCATGCGGTGATTGTGTCCGCCGCCAATACGAACGGCTTCCTTTTCGAGTAAACGAAAGCCCGGCGTGGTTTTGCGGGTGTCGAGCAGGCGTGTTGCATATCCTTTCAGCCGGTTGCTATAGGTGCGGGTAAGTGTGGCAATGCCGCTCATTCGCTGCATACAATTCAGCACCAGCCGCTCACATTGTAAAATAGTATGTACAGTACCTGTAATTTCAAAGGCATTTTCACCGGTAAGCATAATATCGCCATCTTTTTTATAAGCGGTGAAGTTTACAGTTGGCTCTTTAAACCTGAAAATTGCTTCGGCAATCTTTATTCCTGCGGCAATACCATCCTGCTTAATCTTTAATACGGCTTTACCCCTGGCATCGGCAGGAATAGAAGAAAGAGTAGAGTGATCGCCATCGCCAATATCTTCGTGCAACGCCGATTCGATCAATACATGCAATTGTTCGTTAAATGTGAGCATGTTACAAAAGTAGTAAGTAATAAGTTATAAGTAATAAGTGCTAAACCGGGGAGCCGGTTGCAGGTTGCAGGTTGCAGGTTACAGGTTACAGAGATAACAAGTTTCAGGTTACAAGTTACAGGATGCAGGTTACAGGGTGCAGGTTTCAGGTTACAAAAGGGCAGGTAAAAGAATCAGCTGCATGCCGCTAACTTACTACTTATGACTTACAACTTATGACTTACTATTCAATTACCTCAAACCCCAGCTCCTGAACTACCTGCTGGTCGCCTTTCTGTTTCATGAAGAATTTCGTGCGGAAGTTTCCATTTTTGGTTTGTAGCAACCCAATGCAAAACTGAGAGCCGTTTTGCTCTCCTTTATGTTTTACGGTGAAGTTTTTTACTGTATTGTTGGCAAAAAAGTCTTTTAAGATCATTTCAGCCTGGCTTTTGCTGTAATTATCGCTTTTTCCTGGTAAAGAAAGATCCACTCTGTTATCAAAATACTTCGATAATTGAGTGGCATTGCCGGTACGCATGGCAGCTACTACATCATCAATAGAATAAAGAGGGGCAAATGATACCAGGGATAGCGAAATAGCTACAATCGCGAATCCCAGATACTTTTTCATAATCAAATTTTTACTTTTCACCTGCTAAATTCGCTAAAAATATGCCAAAGTAACATTGCTGCCAAAAATACTGCAATCATTACTATTACCACCGTATTGCAGTACCTTTGACCCGTTTTTTGCCAAACCAAACATAATCACATCGTTATATGAAAACATCTAAAGCTATATTAGTCATCATGGATGGCTGGGGTCATGGAAAAGTAAAATCTGCCGATGCCATTCAAAACGCTAAAACCCCATTTGTTAGCTCATTATATAATAAATACCCAAATACTACATTAACTACGTGCGGCGAAGTAGTGGGATTACCCGAAGGGCAAATGGGCAACAGTGAAGTGGGGCATTTGAACCTGGGCGCCGGACGTATTGTTTATCAGGAACTTCAACGAATTAATGTTGCTGTTCGCGACGGATCATTGTTTAAAAATGAAGTTTTGTTAAAATCTTTGCAATTCAGCAAAGAAAACAACAAACCGCTGCACCTGATCGGTCTGGTGAGCGATGGCGGCGTGCATTCGCATATCACTCATCTGAAAGCCATTGTTACATTATGTGCTAAACAAGGGTTAAAAGAAGTATACATTCATGCTTTTACCGATGGACGCGATACCGATCCCAAAAGCGGTTTAGGATTTTTAACCGACTTACAGCGTCACCTGAACGAAACTACCGGTAAAATTGCCACCGTAAACGGCCGCTATTATGCCATGGATCGCGATAAACGCTGGGAGCGTGTAAAACTGGCATACGACGCTATGGCAAATGGTATAGGCGAAAAAGCAACCGATGCATTGGCCGCTGTTGAGCAATCGTACGCCAATAATGTTACTGACGAATTTATAAAACCAACGGTAATCCTGGGCGAAGACCAGAAACCGCTGGCCACCATAAAAGACGGTGATGTTGTTATCTGTTTTAATTTCCGTACCGACCGATGCCGCGAAATTACACAGGTGCTTTCGCAAAGCGATATGCCCGAATTTGGCATGAAGAAATTATCGTTGCACTATACTACTATGACGGACTACGATAAAACATTTAAAAATGTTGAAGTAATATTTGAGAACGATAATCTGAACAATACGTTAGGTGAAATTCTGGCCAACAACGGCAAAAAACAGATACGGATAGCCGAAACAGAAAAATATCCGCACGTATCTTTCTTCTTCAGCGGTGGCCGCGAAACACCATTCGAAGGCGAACGCCGGCTGATGATCCCTTCACCCAAAGTGGCCACTTACGACCTGAAACCCGAAATGAGCGCTGTTGAAGTAACAGATGCCATTGTACCGGAAATTGAAAATGAAACTGCCGACTTTATTTGTTTGAATTATGCCAATGCCGACATGGTTGGCCATACCGGTGTTTTTTCAGCTGCCATTAAAGCGGTGGAAACAGTTGATAAATGTGTTGAAAGGGTGGTGACTGCAGCATTAGAACATGGTTACACTGTTTTTCTTACAGCCGACCACGGTAATGCAGATTATATGATCAATGAAGACGGCTCGCCCAATACTGCCCATACATTAAACCCGGTTCCGTTGTTTATCATCGATAAAGAATGGAAAGGCACCGTAAAACCCGGCAAGCTGGGCGACATTGCACCTACTATCTTAACCGTGATGCATCTGCCCATTCCGCCTGAAATGACTGGCGATGTGTTGATCTCATAAGTAAATATCGAATATTAAATGATGAATGTCGAACTTCGAAGTTGGAAATTCGACATTCATCATTCGATATTACTTAATGAGCAGGCTGTTCGGCCGGATATACTGGTTCCCCTGCTCCTACCGGCTCTGTTTGCGGAATAAAACTTCTGTTGCCTTTATCATAATCATACGGCCAGCGATACACTTCAGGTATTTCGCCTTCCCAGTTACCATGTGGCGCAATGCGCGGTGTGGTCCATTCAAGCGTATTGGCCTGCCAGGGATTCGGATTGGTTACTTCTCTTCCTTTAAATATTGAATAAAAGAAATTGAACAAAAACAGCAGCTGCACGGCAAACACAATTATAGTGGCTATTGTTATCAATCTGTTCATGTCGCCGAACTGGTTAAACGATTGCCACTGGCTGTAATCGAGGTAACGCCGCGGCATACCTGCCAGCCCCATATAGTGCATGGGCCAGAAAATAAAATAGGCGCCCGCCAGGGTAAACCAGAAATGAATATAAGCCAGCGTATTGTTCATAAACCGGCCATACATTTTCGGAAACCAGTGATAAATGCCTGCAAACATGCCAAACATGGCGGCCACCCCCATTACCAGATGAAAATGGGCAATGATAAAATAGGTATCGTGCACATGCATGTCGATGGTTGAATTGCCCACCCAAATGCCCGTAAGTCCGCCCGAAATAAACATACTAACAAAGCCAATCGAGAATAACATGCCGGGCGTAAAACGGATATTACCGCGCCACAGCGTGGCCAGCCAGTTAAATACTTTTACCGCCGACGGAATGGCAATTAATAGCGTTAACAGCACAAATACCGATCCCAGGAACGGGTTCATGCCGGTTACAAACATATGGTGCGCCCATACCAGAAACGAAAGAATGGCAATGGCAAACAAAGAACCCACCATGGCAAAATACCCGAAAATAGGCTTGCGCGAGTTAACACTGATCACTTCTGAAGCAATGCCCATGGCCGGCAAAATGATAATGTACACTTCGGGATGGCCTAAAAACCAAAACAGATGCTGGTACAGAATGGCATTGCCCCCTTCATTGGGCAACGCTTTACCGGTTGATGATAAAAATATATCGGTAAGATAAAAACTGGTGCCCATATGCCGGTCGAACAACAACAGTATAAAGCTCGATAACAAAACGGGGAACGATAACAGGCCAAGTGTGGCAGTGAAAAACAGGGCCCAAACAGAGAGGGGCAGCCGCGACATGGTCATTCCTTTTGTACGCAGGTTCAATACGGTTGAAATATAATTGATACCGCCCAGCAGGGTGCTCACCACAAACAAGGCCAAACTGATGATCCAGTAATCCATCCCCTTTCGCGAACCGGGTGTGGCATCGCCAAGGGCGCTTAGCGGCGGGTAGGCCGTCCATCCTCCGCTTGCCGGACCGGTTTGTATAAACAGCGAAGACATCATTACAATGCTGGCTGCAAAGAAAAACCAGTACGAAAGCATGTTTAAAAAAGGTGAGGCCATATCACGCGCACCGCATTGCAGTGGAATCAGGTAATTGGCAAAGGTGCCGCTTAACCCGGCCGTAAGCACAAAAAAGATCATGATAGTACCATGCATGGTGATCATGGCATAATAAAATTCTGGCCGGATAACACCTCCTTCGGCCCAGCGGCCCAGAATGGTTTCGAGCATAGGGAATTTTTCGCCGGGGAAACCAAGTTGAATGCGGAATATCACTGAAAACCCTGCTCCGATGATAGCCCATATCATTCCTGTTATAAGAAATTGCCGTGCGATCATTTTATGGTCCTGGCTGAATACGTATTTCGTCCAGAAAGATTGATGATGCCCCGCGTGCCCGTTTCCTTTATGATGCGTTGAAACCGCAGCGGTACCGGCATGATGCAGATCGTCATGGTTTGCCATGATCACAAAATTTTAAGGTTCTGCTGTAGAAAAAATTACACGTATTACCGGGCGATCGGTTTCATGAAGTTGTTTAATCAAGAGCAAACAGTTTTCGAAGGCCTGCGGTTGATTTGGTAATACGATATGTAATGATAAAGCAGCAAAACCTACGCCACCATGGCATGGCCTTAACGTTTATTGAACACCGCAATAATATTCTTGCCGCTGTACATCGAATGAAAGAGTTTTAACCATTTATGGTAGAAGAAATCAAAAGCACCTTTCAGCGGCTGACCGGATTTGTAAACTACATCTTTATTCACTTCAAAAAAACGGTTAAAATCGTAACCGCCCGAAGGTAATTTTTCGATGATGATCCTGTTTACCGTAACCGGAAAAAACTTTGTAAGATTTTCGAAGGCAGGCTTGTTCCATAAACCGGTATGGTGGGGTGGCAGGTTCAGCGACATGAATTTATCATGGCCGAATATATAGGGATTATTATAAGGCACAGCTATTAATAATTTGCCGCCGGGCTTTAGTATGTGTAAACAGCCGGTTAAAAAAGAAGCCACATCGGGCACATGTTCAAGCACCTGAAAAGCGCACACCACATCGTATTCAGCAGTTACTTCTTTTGCTTTTTGCTCAATGGTTTTATATTCCAGGTCAATACCCCGTTTTTTAGCAGAAGCAATGGAGTCGGCATTCAATTCAGATCCGAAAACATTGGCTACGTTGTTCTTTTTTAACTTTTCAAGAAAAGCGCCGCTGCCAGCCCCGATTTCATATACCTTGTCGTTTGGCGAAATAAATTGCCGGCAAATGTCGTGCTCCCATTTTGTTTCGGCATAGTAAGGTGCGTTGAACTTAATGGGCATTTGTCTTTTCAGGTCGTCATAAAAACCCTCATCGCCGCTGATGGTAAGCGGATAATAAAACAAAAAACCGGTATCGGCGCACCGGCATATCTGAACAGTATCTATGCCCCTGAAAAACCTGCTTACATCTACATCAAAATCATTTTTATATAAGTCGATTATAATTTGGGTCGATATAGTGTCTGCAACCTGAACATTTGTAAGCCTCGTAACCGGGCTGATAATTTCCATAGTTCCCCTTTTATATTAAAAACAGCGCGTTTTCGTGTAAAAGTCGCCAATATAGCACATTTATCATTTTCAGGCTACAAGAGCATCTTTTGGCTTCTGCGGCAGCCCCCGGACCCTATGAAAAAAGGCAATTTTTTTATAACCAGAGCAGCAATTACTTCGAAAAATTGTCTAAATTACAGGGCAACCAAACGGTTAATATGACCGACGACGCCATTTTACAAGGCTGTTTACGTAATGATACGACTGCCCAGCGGGAATTGTACAATAGGTACAGTCCCAAAATGCTGTCTGTCTGTTACAGGTTCGCCCACCACCGGGAAGATGCTGAAGACATGTTGCAGGAAGGTTTTATAAAGGTGTTTTCACAGATACACACCTTCCAGAACAAAGGAGCATTTGAGGGTTGGATACGGCGAATCATAGTTCATACCTGTATCAACCACCTCAAAAAGAACAAAAAGTTCAACGAAAGCGTCGACATCATCCATGCAACCAGCATCCAGGTACGCGAAGAATCAGTGCCTTCGATCGTTCAGGCCAAACAGGTAGTTGAGTGTATTCGATTACTACCTATTGGTTACCGCACGGTACTTAACCTGTACGCTATTGAAGGGTATTCACATAAGGAAATTGCTACCATGCTGGATATTGAAGAAAGCACCAGCCGCTCACAATATACGCGGGCAAAGCAAATGCTGGAAGACATCCTTGTAAAGAAAAAAATCATTATGCGGCCAAAAGAAAAAATCAACTGGTTAGGAGTAGCAACAGGAAGATAACCAAAACCGGACATACTGATACATTAATCCTATGAAAACAATACCGTACAAACAATAATGATATGGAGCGAGGTTTCTACAATGAGGATATTGAAGAACTGCTGAAAGAAAAAGCTGACCAATATAAAATGTATCCCTCTGATAAGGTGTGGAAGGGAATTCACCGTTCATTACACCCCAACAGAAAATGGTATTGGTTAAGTCTTGCGCTCTTTCTGTCGGCCGTAGGTTACTATACCTTTATTGAATTTATCACTCCTTCAACGGCCGGTAAGCCAATAGCCGGCAATAACTCTTCTACTAACGTTTCCAAATCAACCGAAGCAGCCGCCAGCCCCAAAGCTGTTATTGTGCCCTTCGGAACTCCTAATAAACAAACAGCCTCCAATACAGGCAGCAGCGCCAAACAAAGAACGTTTGTGCTTAACCCTGATAATAACAATACCAATAACACCCCCGATAACAAAGCGGCTGTTATTGATATTAACCAGTCTGTTTCAATGGCCGCCAATGAGCAGCCTGTTATCACACCCGACTTCAATACCGAAGCACCGGTGTACGATCCCGAAACAGGTCGTGTAAATAAAACCTGGCAGCTTGAACCATCAGATAATATATTGGCGATAGCCGGTAACGACCATGAAACTGTAAAGGTTCAGCCTGAGGAATTATTACAGCATAGCGCAACAATCGACAATAAGAAGCTGGGCAGCAATACGAACAATGAACAGGAAGATGCCAAACGTGTAAACTGGCTGCAAAACATGGCCGTGTATGAACTGGAGGTGCCTAAAATGAAGCGTGTCAGCTGGCAAATTGCCTTTACGCCAACCATGAACTACCGCACCCTCAAAGGCAGCAATTATGCCGGTTCATCGTCTGACGTAAAAACTTTACCGCTGCAACCGATCATTGCCGGTGATCCCGATAAGCTGGTAAACCATAAACCGGCGCTCGGATTTGAGGTGGGATCGAGTATTTTATATGCCTTAAACAAAAATCTTACTTTCAAAACCGGTTTACTGTTTAATTATACCCGGTACGATATTCAGGCTTACAGCTCCTATACTTCTGAACAGGCCATTATTGCCCTGAACACCAGTTATGGAATTGCAGCCAACGAAATAACTACCTATACCCGTTACCGCAACTTTGGCGGCGATGCCGTACAGGATTTACATAACCAATACTATCAGCTGTCGGTACCCTTAGGTTTGGAAGTAAACTTACTGGGTAGTAAAAAATTACAGGTAGGCATTGCCGGAACAATACAGCCCACCTATTTACTGAACAGGAACACTTATCTGATCACTGCAGATTATAAATATACCACCGAGCCATCGCTGGTACGTAAATGGAACTTAAATTCAAGTGCTGAAGCATTTATTTCCTATAAAACAGGCGACCTGAAATGGCAGGTTGGGCCTCAACTGCGTTATCAGCTATTATCGAGTTATATAAAAGAGTATCCTATCCGCGAGCATCTGATTGAGTACGGTATTAAGATAGGAGTAGCCAAAACTATCCGCTAATTTTCGGGTTATTAACCTTTAAATAATAAGCTGCTGTTATTATTACGGCAGCTTATTGTTTTTTATGGGAGATGTCACAGATCCGCCTACGGCGGGCCCCCTGAAATTCGTGGCGAATTCGATAATTTTACCAAATGAAGCGGATCAAATTATTTTTACCGGCCCTGTTATTAATGGCCATAGCCTGTAAACATAAACCCAAACAACCGGCACCCAATACACCTGAAACGAAGGATTCTGTTGGCAATAACGCGTATTTGCCAATTACAGATTTTATTAAAAACGATATAATAAAGGTTGATTCATTTGCCGGGGGCATTTTAAAAAGGATAAGCAAAAACGGGAAAAAGGATTCTGCTTATATTCAATTACCCGAATTTAATAAACTGGCCGGCCAGTTTATCATTCCCGAGCTCGACTCGGCGCTGTTTAACCAGCATATGACTGAAAGCTCCATGATGGATAATACCACCGAGCTGCTTAATTTTATGTATACACCAAAGCAGGCCGACTGGCCCCTGCGAAAAGTGATCGTGTATTTAAAGCCCAGCCTGGCCGATGATAAAGTGAGCCGTATTTATATTGAAAAGGAATTTACCAGGGGCGATACATCGTTTCACCAAAAACTGAACTGGAATATACAGGAATATTTCTATACCATTACCATTCAACAACCAAATAGCGGGCCCGCTGTTACTACTATGGAAAAGGTGATCTGGGACCCGCAACATTTTGCTGAGGAGTAGTTATTATGACGTCACAGGAATTTTCACATATTGCACCAACTTTACCGGTTGACCCCGGCATTTATAAATATTTCGATTCGCTGGATGAATTATTGTACGTAGGCAAGGCTAAAAACCTGCGTAAACGCGTCAGCTCATACTTTACCAAAACATTTACCTCATATAAGACACATGAGCTGGTTCAGCGCATCAAACGCATTGAGTTTACCATTGTTCCATCGGAACAGGATGCTTTTTTGCTGGAGAACTCGCTGATCAAACAGTTTCAGCCGCGTTTTAACATCAACCTGAAAGATGATAAAACGTACCCGTACATAGTTATAAAAAACGAACACTTTCCCCGGGTTTTTCTTACCCGTCGCAAAATAAATGATGGTTCCGAATACCTGGGACCGTTTACCTCGGTAGCCAAAGTTCGCGAGCTGATCGATTTTGTACGAACCAATATTCAACTGCGCACCTGCAAACTCAACCTTACGCCTGCCAATATTAAAAAGGGTAAGTTTAAAGTTTGTCTCGAATATCATTTGGGTAATTGCAAAGGCCCCTGCGAAAACCTGCAAAACGAAGAAGATTATGCCGAAGGATTACTGCAATTAAAAAATATTCTGAAAGGCAATCTCGGTCCCGTTATTCAACATTTTAAAAAAGACATGAAGGCGGCGGCAGAAAATCTTGCTTTTGAAAAGGCCGAAATACTGCGCAAAAAAATTGAGCACCTCGAGCAGTACCAGGCCAAATCGGTTATTGTAAGCCGTCACCTTGGTAATGCAGATGTGTTTTCGATGCTGCGCGATGGCGATACAGCGTTTATTACCTACCTGATGCTGCAAAATGGCACCATTGTGCAAACGCATACATCGCAATGGGAAGCACATCTCGATGAACCCGACGATGAAATATTGTCGTTTGCCATAGCGCAATTGCGATCGACCTTCAATAGTTTATCGCATGAAATCATTGTTCCCTTTAATATTGAATATGCCGAGCCTGAAATTGTAGTTACCATACCCAAAGCAGGTGATAAAAAGAAGCTGCTCGATATGGCAGATATGAACGTAAATTATTTCAGGGAAGAGATGAGGCAAAAGAAGATGCTGAAGCTGGATGGTAAAGACGATTCGGTACGTAAACAGGTGCTGGAACAGTTACAGCACGATTTGCAATTACCGGTTGTACCCGTTCATATTGAATGTTTCGATAACTCAAATTTCCAGGGTAGTTATCCTGTATCGGCCATGGTATGTTTTAAAGATGGCGTGCCCAGCAAAAAAGATTACCGGCATTTTAATGTAAAAACAGTGCAGGGTATAAACGACTTTGCCACCATGAAGGAAGTGGTTACGCGTCGTTATAAGCGATTACAAATGGAAAATGAACCTTTGCCCCAACTGGTGATCATTGATGGCGGCAAGGGACAACTGGGCGCTGCGCTGGAGGGTATACGCGAACTGGGCATGCAGGGTAAAATGACGGTGGTGGGCCTTGCCAAAAATGAAGAAGAAATATTTTTTCCCGGCGATCAGCAATCGGTAAAACTGCCATACAGCAGCGACAGCCTGAAATTAATACGTTCCATACGCGATGAAGTGCATCGCTTTGGTATAACATTTCATCGTAAGAAACGCAGCCAGGGAACTTTTAAAAATGAACTGGAACAAATAAAAGGCATTGGTAAAAATACAGCCGAACAATTACTGAAAGAGTTTAAATCGGTGAAACGCATCAGGGAAATGAGCCTTGAGGAATTAGCAGTTTCAGTAGGCAATGCCAAAGCAACATTGATCAAAAATTACTTTACCAGGAGTGATACACCTGCCAATGAAAGCGGGGCAAATTAGCACTGAATAGGGGTGTAATTAATACATTTCTTTGAAGTGTAGCGGTAGAACTTACTATAAATAAAAAGGGGCCCGGATAGACATCCAGCCCCGTTTTTAAAATCCAATATCCTATGAAAAACCATTGTAAAAATAGTGAATCAATACCACAAAACAATACCTAAATGTGGGTATTTTTAAAAAAATTATTGATATAATGTTTATACAATGAACTTTCAATTATAATGTGTTCCAACAGGTTATCTGTTACAAACAAAAGGGGTATCGTATTTTTACGATACCCCTCTTAGTTATACTTTAATGTGGATAATCCTTACTAATAAGACCACAGATCCTGCTCATAATTAAAGATCCTTTCTTTCATATTCTCGCCTTCGAGCAGGGCAAGAATAGGATCTTTAACATACTGTGAAATGAACTCATCGTTCGGGTTATTCACTGTTGATTTAATGATACGGCTGGCAAACATGCGGCTTTCGAACAATTCTTCCCAGCTCATGCGGGCGCCGAAGTTCTTACCATTATATACCTCATGTTTTGCAAAGATCGGTCTCAGATCGGGATAGTACACCCAGAAGATGGGGGTTACGCTTCTAAAGCTTCCGTCTGACTCGGTGATCGTTTTCAGCGGGGCAATTCCCAGAATACGAACCTGCATACGCGAAGATTCTTTATCGAATACCCAGTCTTCTTTAATCCAGAACCTTTCTATTTTATCAGCATCAAATTCTTCAACGATTGTAGTATCTCTCATGAGACCTTTAGAACCATCGGGGTCTTTTACCAGGTCAGGAACCTGTATGGTATGTGGCGCTGCCACCAGACTTTTTACGATATCCTGGAAGGTCATGGGAGTAGTGAACCGGTCATCTACGGGCGAAAATGCAGTAATGCTGTCGTTTTTGATTGAATTCAGCAGAATATAAATGAAGCGCTGGTTACCCAGGTCGCCTTCTGCTTTATAAACGAAGGGCAGGTTCATTTTTTCATGAACGTCGATTTCTCTCCATACCCGTTGCATATAAACGGCATCATCTTCCCGAATGTGTTCGTAGGGTAAAGGAATACGGTCTTTAACCAGGTTGCGCTCGATCGCATTATCATTACGCAGCGATTTTTTAATCGGCGGAATGTCTAATTTGGCTTCAGGCGGAGCCGGTTTTACAGTATCTACCGGAGGAGCAACAACTGCGGCAGTAGGTTTATTTCTGCTTTTAGAAGTGCTTTTCTTGGCAGTATTAGTCCGTACAGCCTTTTTGCGGACAGGTTTCTTTACCTGGGCATCTACTGTTGTGGCGGTGAAAGCCATTACAGTCAGCAACAAACACAATTTTATGATGCGGTTCTTCATTTGTTCCCTATTTTAATATATTTATTACTTCAGGCTAAATTGCATGCCCGGAATTTCTCTTTGTTTGCCTTCGGGACCTACTACAATGATATTATCGAAGAATACTCTTGTACCAGGACCTGCGCGGTTGATCAACTGAGCAGCATTACCATTCCAGCGGTTGCCTTCGTTGGTAGCTTCAGCATAGATAGAGATAGGACCACCTACCGCACCTACTCTGTAACTTACCACTTTGAAAGGAGCTTCGAAATCAGTTTCTTCAAGCTTGGCAATTACAGCACCCATGGCTTTGAATTCGGCAGAAGATAAGTTTCCGCTTTTCTTAGAGCCAACAAAAGCTGCAGGTGGAGGTAAATATTTTAAACGCATGGGGAATTCAAAATTTTTCCCGTTTGCATTTACTATAATTTTAGATAAACCGGGGCGGCTGGGTTTTGCAATGTAGCGATCGCCACCAGCTCTGTTAATAGAACCGTCGGCAAAGCTTACTTTTACTTTTTCGCTACCAACGCTACCACCAGAGATAGTCAGCGGGTTGTCTACCCCGATATACATTACGTTCATTTTTTCGAGGAACACTGAAGCTCCTGAAGGAACGCCTACTGTATATTTAATGACTTTGGTAACACGATCAACAGAACCATCGGGTTTGTTATACTCAATTACTACGTTAATTGGGTGCTCGCCTGTTCCGCTGGCTGTTGTTTTAAACAGAGCAGTACCATCGGGTGTTATAGGCATTGATTGACCGTTAATAGTAATTTTTGGTTTAGCCGCATCACTGAATGCACCTACTCCGGCTGTTATTTCAACAGGATCTCCGGGCATAGCATATGTAGTATTTGATGTTGCAATAGCCTGGAATTTATTATATACCAGCTTTACCTCACCAATTTTTGAGTGAAAATAGTCAACTATCTGGGCTTCAGAATTTTTAACATCGTTCTGGAATTTGCTCAGAATAGTTAAAGCGGCGATGGCAGGAGTCATGTGGAAATAGCTTTGAGTCCAGCCACTTACATCATTACTGAATTTATTACCAACTTTAGACTGAGGCACATTCAGATCGATAGGGAGTGATTTTTCATAGAACGAAGCCTTAGGATCACTACCCAACAGGGCGATCATTTGTTTTTTATAGTCACCCAGTTTGGTATATAATTCTTTGCCTTTTCCTTTGGTATCCATCAAGCGGGTGGCTGCGTCCAGGTTATCGGCATTGATTAGTTGTTTGCCTTCGTGCTCGTATGTGCCTGCTTCTTTTTCAAGATCTGCTTTTAACTGATCAATATAACCGTACAGATCTGCAGATAATTTTTGGGCGTCAGCGGCTTTAGGCGCCCATGTTGCGGCTTGTGCCGCAGTTTGGGGATCACTTAATTTGGCCTTAAATGACGCGTAGGTCAGCTGGTTTTTATCAGTAATTAAATCATTCGATTTTGTAATACTGCCATTTACAGTTGCGAAGGCATTCAGGATCTCCGATGATACGTTTAGTGCCAGCAGGGCTGTAAGCACCAGGTACATCATATTGATCATCTTCTGCCTCGGCTCTTTGGGTAAAGCCATGGTTTAGGTTTTTCTTAGTTTAAACAATTTTTAGTTACACTCATTTGATTACGCATTTACATGGGTAACAGGATACGGATATGATTACATCATCACCCTGATTAACGACCCTGCATGGCAGTGAGCATGTTACCATAAATGGTATTCAGGTGGCTCAGGTTGTTTGCCAGTTTAGCAATTTGATCGTGTGCTTTTTTAGCATCGTCTACGCTACCCTGCATGGTTTGAGAAGCCTGTACGAGGTTGCCGTAGAAGGTGTTCATAGCTTTCAGGTGATTGTTTGTATCCTGCAACTCCAGTTCGTAAATGGCATTCAAAGAACCTAAATTCTTGGTCAATACCTGAACCTGTTCGTGGAATTGCTTTGTGCTGTCGGCAGCATTATTAAAGCTTGAAACTGTAGAAGCAGCGCCCTGGTAAACGGTTTTCATTTGATCCAGAGCCTGAGTTACTTCTTTGGTTTTTGCTGTATAGTCGCTGGTAGTTTTTACTACATCAGATACATCAGCTATATTAGTAACAGTAGAACCTAATTTTTTGAAACCATCGCTTAAGCGGGCGAGGTTGGCAGGAGTGATATCGGCATCATGGAACATCTGGTCCATTTTATCAATGGCAGGGTTTCCTGAATGGCCACCGGCTAATTTGGGTAATGCTTCTGCAATAGCATGCATTTCTGATCCGGGAGGCGGTAAAAATGCATATACAACGAAAATAACTGCTTCGGTGATAAGTCCTGCCGTTAAAAAGAAGTCAGCAAGCGCCTGGTGTGTAATTTTTTGCCAGGCCCCGAAGATTACTACAGCGGCACCCATACAAACGATTACGTTTACCAGTCTTTCAGTAGATTTAGAAACTCCAGCCATAACTTAAATTTTTAGATTTTTTTAGAAAACGGATTTTCAAAGGGTTAAGAGAATAAGAACCTATTTTGATTTTGTGTTAAATCAATCTCCAATAAAACGGGATAGCCGTTAAAAAATTTTACCGATAAACAAAATTTTAACGTTTCTTCTGCATAGCAGGTAAATCGATCACACAACGGAAGCCGATGTACGACTTAGCCGTATCCATATACTCATAGCTACGGGTGCTGGTTTGGAGGAAGAAGCCTACGTCTTTCCAGCTACCGCCACGGATTACCTTACGTTTCATGCGCGGAGGATCATCATCGTTGGCATCGAAACGAATATCGGGGTTCATATCGTGTTGGAAGTTGTAAGCACCTTCGTAGTACAGAGAAGAAGTCCACTCCGATACGTTACCGGCCATGCAATACAAACCAAAGTCGTTTGGCCAGTAAGCATCAGCGCGTGCAGTATAGAAAGCACCATCTTCGGGGTAGTTACCGCGGCCGGGTTTGAAGTTGGCCAGTAAGCAACCCTTTCTGTTTCTCAGATAATAGTTACCCCAGGGGAACATTGATTGAGAACGACCGCCACGGGCAGCATATTCCCACTCAGCTTCTGTTGGTAACCTGAAATCTGACTCAGTAGGTCTTTTCTTTGATTCGAGGTAAGAATTGAGGTAATGCGTTCTCCATTCGCAGAATGCAGTAGCCTGTTTCCAGTTTACACCTACAACGGGATAGTTACCGAAGGCAGGGTGTACGAAATACCGTTTGGTCATCGGCTCGTTATATGAATAACTGAAGTCGCGGATCCAAACCAGTGTATCGGGATATACAGGAACATTCTTTTTAACTATGAACTGAGAGCGGGGTTTGCCGGCGTTTTCACGGGCAGCAGCCTTTTTCAGCTCAAAAGTCTCTGAATGGTATATCAGTTTTGATGGATCGATTTCTTTTTTACCGAAAACGCGGTTTTCGGGAGAAAGAATCAGCTGGTCGATCTTTTCGATCGTAGCCTTATCATCCCACTTAATGGTTTTGGCCTTTTTCCAGTCAACATTAAATGTTCCATCTACTTCTTTACCGTACTGAAGTAAAGTGGCGCCGATAGAGTCGCGAACCCACTGCACAAACTGACGGTATTCGTTGTTTGTGATTTCGGTTGCGTCCATCCAGAAACCATTAATGGAAATTTGCTTGTTGCGGGCTGTGTAAGCATAGTTAACATCCTCATCACTGGGACCCATGTGAAAGGTTCCTGGCGGTACATAAACCATTCCGGGGGGTTTGGTCATCTGATACCTGGCTGCCGGAGAAACTCCATGCAACTGGCCATCATTAGGCACGCCTGAGGATTTTCCTACTTTGCCACATCCGGTGGAGATCAAAGCCACCAGCGCTGTTAAGGCGGATAGGTTCTTCATTTTCATAATATTAAAGGGTATTGGGCAAAAATAATGTTTTACCGACTTCATCACAAGAAATGATTTATTTTTTAAAACTGCAATACGTGATATAAGCTCATAACTAAACGATCCCGGAAATTGGATTATTGTATCCCTAATTTTTAATTTTTTACACATTTTCCAAAAGACGGATCAGGTCGCTCAATTTGCTTACAGGGGTGTTACACTGGTAGTTTTTACACAAATAAAGCTGTGTATCAGCGGATGGTGGTTTATTGGCTAATAAGGGTAAATCATTATTAGCAAGGGGTGCGGACTGGATTACCCGAAAAGGAAGAAAGTTTCGTAAAAGGTCGTTTCGAACGGCTTCAAAATCTTTTCCGATGACAGCTATTTCGGCAACTCCCCAGGTTATCATGAGCATCATAGATGCCCAAACGCCAAATGAACCGGGGTGCCTGTGTATGGCCTGCTGTAAACCGGCGCACATTTTCACTGCCCTCTCTTTCCAGTCAGATTTGTCGAAAATAACGCCTACATAATGCAAATTAAACGCCATTATTGCGTTTCCCGACGGAATTGCGCCATCATACACCTCTTTTTTACGCACAATTACATCTTTTTGGTCGATGCCGGTAAAAAAGAAATAGCCTGTTTCATGTTCGCTGAACCGGTCAACCACCCATTGGGTTAATGACCGGGCCTTATAAAGATATCCGGTATTACCCGAAATCTCCTGCAATTGTATCAGCGCCTGAACTAAATACGCATAATCGTCTAAAAAGGCTGGGTATTTTGCTGTATCTTTTTTCCAGGTGTGAAAAAAATTTTCTCCTTCGCCCTTAAAACGGTTCAACAAAAACTCCATATTGTCGTGCGCTACCGCTGCATAATGGGCATCGCCAAACGTGCTGTACGCTTTGCTGTACGCGCTGTTCATCAGGGCATTCCATCCCAGCAATACTTTATCATCGAGCAGAGGCCGTATGCGCTTATTGCGCTGTTGCAATAATTGCCGGCGGCTTTGTTCAAGCAGTTGCTGCAGAGTGGTTTCGGGGATATTGTTTTCCACCGCAAAGTCGGCCAGCGGCTTACGTATATTCAGAATATTTTTATGTTCCCAGTTGCCGTCTTCGGTTATGTCGTAAAATTTACAAAAAAGGGCTGCATCTTCTTTCAATACTTCTTTTACTTCGGCCAAACTCCATACGTAAAACTTTCCCTCCTCCCCTTCGCTGTCGGCATCAAGGGCCGAATAAAAACCGGCCTCCCCCCGGCCCCCTCCGGTGGAGGGGGAGCAATACAATTCTCTTTCAACAAACGCCAGGGTTTGTTCAACCGCCTGTTTATACAAAGGCTTTTGGGTTAGCTGCCATGCCTCGCACAGCACTATTACCAGCAGGGCATTATCGTACAGCATTTTTTCAAAATGCGGCACCAGCCATTCCCCGTCGGTCGAATACCTGGCAAAACCGCCACCCAGGTGATCGTATAAGCCTCCCTGTATCATTTTATCCAAACTCAAACAGGCCTGGTCAAGCGCCTGCCGGTTTTTGGTGAGATGGTAATACCGAAGCAGATACCCAATTGTAAATGTTTGTGGAAATTTAGGGGCATTGCCAAAACCACCTTCCTGTTTATCGGCCGTATTCATGATATTGGAGAACATGGTACCGGCATTGGCGCGCGAAAAGATGGCGTCAAAATCTATCTGGCCGGTGGCCTGTTGCCCAAATGAATTAGACTGGTTGATATAACTGGTAAGATTGGCGGCCTGGGTGTTTATATCCTGCCGCTTTTCAGTATACGCATTGGCTACGCCCAGCAATACGTCTTTCCACGAAGCGCGGTTATACATAGCTTTTGGTGGAAAATAGGTACCACCATAAAAAGGCCTGCCATCGGGGGTTAAAAAAACATTCAATGGCCATCCTCCGCTGCCGGTCATAGCCTGAACGGCATCCATATAAATATGGTCAAGATCGGGCCGCTCTTCGCGATCGATCTTGATATTTACAAAATGCTTGTTCATGATGGCAGCCGTTTCTTCATCTTCAAAGCTTTCCTTTTCCATTACATGGCACCAGTGACAGGCGGCATACCCGATGCTCACCAGCATTGGCTTATCTTCCTGCTGTGCTATTTGCAGTGCTTCATCGCCCCATGGATACCAGTTTACCGGATTGTGAGCATGCTGTAATAAATAAGGACTCGTTTCCTGTGCCAGTTTGTTGGGATTTCCTGCCATATTGGTAAGTTAAACACAAATTACAAGAGAAAGGGCACAGGAAAAATGATTTACGTAACCTATAGTCAAAAAATGAGTACGGTTAAGTGCGGGTTACAGGCTTCGAAGCTGGAAATGAGAAATAAAGAATGAGAAATGAGAAATGAAAAAGTAGGGCAGGGTTACAAGTTACAGAGTTCAAGCTTCAGGGTTACCATGTAACCTGAAACCTGTATCTTATGACTTTAGGCCTTTTTACCTCGATGCCTTTATGCCTTCTTTTTGGCATGTGCCGCAAGGTATTGTTCCAAAGCAGCTACCATTGAAGGCGCCTGTGGAGCGGGGGCTTTTATATCGATCGTTAAACCGGCATCTTCCACAGCACGGGAAGTGTTACTTCCGAAGGCCCCTATTCGGGTACCATTTTGCTGGTAAGTTGGAATGTTATCGAACAAACTTTTAACGCCGCTGGGAGTAAAAAAGCAAATGATATCGTACTCGGTTTTTGTGAGCAGTTCTTTTACATCATTACTGATGGTACGATACATGAATGGAGTGGCGAACTCGCAATTATTAGCCTTGAGCCAGTTTATAATTTCATTATCCTGCTGGTTTTCGGAACAGGGGTACAGGAACTTCTCGTTTTCTTTATGTTTGTTTATTACATCAAACATGCTTTTATTGGTTCCATCGGCTCCGTAAAAAACCTTGCGCTTTCGATACAGGATAAATTTTTGCAGGTACAGAGCTACAGCTTCGGTAATGCAGAAGTATTTGGTATCCTGCGAAACGTTAACTTTCATTTCTTCACAGGTGCGAAAGAAATGGTCAATAGCATGACGGCTTGTGAAGATAACTGCTGTATAATTGGCAATTTCAATTTTCTGTTTGCGGAACTCTTTGGCAGGAAGCCCTTCAAGGCGTATAAACGGGAAGAAATCCAATTCAACGCTGTACTTGCGTGCCAATTCAAAGTACGGCGATTTATCGGTTTCCGGCCTGGGTTGCGTAATCAGGATTCTTTTAATGGTTTGAGCAGCTGTTGCTACCGTTTTAGCCCCGTTTTTGACCATAATTAGCTAACGTATGGATTTGCAAAGTTAATAACTTCTTTCCACAAAAATCAATAACACCTTGTAAATCAACAAAAGGGGTGCTATTTCGAAGGCGCAAAGGTAAACAAAAAAATGGAATCTTGTGAGTTTAATCTCATTTCTTACTGGCCGATACGCTATTATAAACCGATAAATAAATAATATAACTATAAAAACATAAGTCAAAGTTAGCAAAACCGTTAAAAAAGGTCCTTTGGCAAAGGCCATAAAAAGCAAAACCGGTAACAAATATATTCCCATCATCTTATTTACCAGGAATACAATAAATATATAGGTATCGGCCGCCACCCTGATATTAAACATCCAGCCGATCATTTTAAGCATAATAAACTTGCCCAGGTATATAGCGGTTATCAGCAGGCAACAGTATAAAAGCAACAGCCACCGGTTCATACCCGGTACAATATTATAATAGTCGGCCACAAAGCTCAGGAACAAACCCAAAGAAATAACAAACAGAATATTCAGGAACAGCGATGGCAATGGCGATTGCAGCACCTGGTCGCGGATCTGCTGCTGCCTCATGGTAACCCTGAAAAACAGTGTATTCAGGTTATCGAGGTACTTCATGAATACGATTCTGATAAAACCGAAGAAGAACAACAACGCAGCCAGAAAATAGAACATGCTTTCGTCGTTACCCGACTTTTTCAAAAGTTCGGTGATCAACACGCCCTGGCCATAAAAATTAAAATAAGGATGATTGAGCAATGCCTTTTCAAAACCCTGCACCGAAGGCCGGGTGGCAGGCACCGGCGGACCGCTCATGACCGATGCTTCGGGAATATCTGAATCGGGTTTTTTTTGAATAACAGGCGCTTTGTTAAGCTGGGTGCTGTCGACAGGCACCACCACTGCATTCGATAACCCCGTGTCGGGTACTACCCGAAGAGTTGTATCTTTTTTGATACCGGGAGTATCGCGCTGTTCCTTAGAAATAGTATCCTGACCGCTTTGTGCGAGCGAAACAGCCATCAATAAACAACAAAAAGCAAGTAGTAACAGTTTCTTCACAGGGAACATTTGGGTTTGCAAAAATATTGTAGTGCGGTCATTGCCTGAAAAGAATTTTATTTAATAATAATTTGATGCTTCGCTCAGCCGCGGATTCATATTAAAAGTAATTAACATACCCGATATGAATCTTTGCCTGCCGCATATTGAACTTTGTATCGTTTCGCTTGCCCACTGCATAAGATATATTAAAAATGCCTGCTTTGGTTTCAAATGCCATGCCTATTCCTGTTCCCCAGTAACTATTTGAAGTATTTGCATATGTAGCGGTATTCTTCGACCAGCCCATATCAACAAAACAAAACATAAATGAATTGCGGCCCACCAGGTACCGGTATTCTGCCGTACCTACCCCGTATTGCGATGCAAAAATGCTTTCTTCATCAAAACCACGCAATAATTTATATCCACCTAACTGAAATAATTCATTGCGAAAGATAACCGGACTTTGAAACAAACCTATATTGGCAGCCATTTTCAGGGTAGAGAAGCGGGTTAATTTAAAAAAGTGCGCTGCTGATCCTTTTATGCGAAACTGATATGAATTTAACCGAACCGTATCATATAAACTGCTAAAATTAAAAGACGGATCGCTTTCATCTTTCAGTTGTACAATAACATTATTCCTTTTAATCTTTTTCGATCCGGCAATCAGGGTGAGCTGTAACTCGTTCCCCTTACGTGGATTGAACCGGTAATCGGTATTGAACCAGTCGTAATTAATACCCAGGTTTACCGAACTGATATCGGCCTGTTGAGGCAGGGTATGGGTGCTTTTTATGCTTATGGTATCAACCGTTAATACATTGGTTTGAAAATTCTGAATAAACACGCTTCCGCTCTGGCTGCCCGACAAAGCGTATTGCGCCCCCAGCAACATATCGATATTCACATACGACGAATCTTTTTTGAACAGGTTGAAATTGAAATTCACCCCAAACGGCGAACCAAACAGGTAAGGTTGCTGAAATGATAAATTAAGGCGGGGCGATTTTACCTGTATCTGTTGCCAGTTAATACCAATGCTTTCGCCATTACCCAGTGAATTTTTTAAATTAACCGTTGCCTCACCGGTGATTTGTAGTTTATTATTTTCCAGTTGAGTGCTCGATGGTAAAAATCCAACCAGCACATTTACTTCACTGCTTCGCCTGGGAACAAGGTATACATTCAGAACCGATCCCGAACCCAGCATGGTAAGACTCCAGGGTTGTTGCTCCTGCAGGTAAGGCAAATCGTTTATCTTTTTGCTGATGGTTTGCAGCTTTTCTTTTTTATAAATACTGCCATTGGTAATATTCAGGTAGCGCTGCAGAAATGAAGAGGAGATTTTTGCAGTGCCGTAATTGCGAATGCTATCAATTTTATACAACGGACCTTTAACTACCACCAGATTGGCCGCCGGTTGCTGGTTGTTAAGCGAAATGCTATCGAGTTTTATTTTGGCAAAAGGGTATCCGTTGTTTTCGAGGTAATCGAGCATTTTTTGCTGCGCAGTTTGCACCTGTTGAAAACTAACAGCATGTTTGTTCAGTGTTTTGGTGTTCCAGTTAATGGCATCGAGCAATTTTTTATCAACCGAATCAACATTCAGGTGAGCCCACTGAAATAGCTCACCTATATATACATGACACATGGCGCCCGTTGAATCGAACGAAGCCGTATCAACCGAAGCAGCCGGATAACCTTTCGATTGCAGCAAAGCAGGCAACCCGGCCACATAGTTCTTACACAGCAGCTGGTTTTTGAAACTGGTTTGCAGGCGCAGGGTATTATAGATGAATGCTGAATCTTTATCGACCGGTTTGATCTGTAATCTGTACTGGGCCTGAAGTAAAAAAGGGAAAAACAGCAAAATGGCAAATACCGTAAGGCGAAAGCGGGTTGGCAGTTTGCAGTTGGCGGTTTGTAGTTGGCGGTTGGAAATTTGTGCCGGCTGAAGCCGGAAGCAGTTTGCAGTTGGCAGTTCGCGGTTTGTGACGGGTGGTTCGCAGTTCGCAGGTAAGGGCTGGCAGGTAACAAAAGCCTGTGATAACTGACCGGTTATTTCAGTTGTGGCAAAATACTTACAACATGACACTATCTTTGCCATCTCGACTTTGAACAATTAATTTAAACTGTAATATTCGATAAAAATACGGAATACGATGGCAGGCATTTATTTACATATACCGTTTTGCAGGCAGGCCTGTCATTATTGTAACTTCCACTTTTCCACTTCATTGAAGTTAAAGAACGAATTTGTTGGTGCTTTATTGAAGGAAATCGGCCTGCAAACAAATTATCTGCCCGCCGAACCGGTGAACACCATTTATTTTGGCGGCGGCACCCCATCGCTGTTAACAATCGACGAGCTAAAGGCCATTTTACAGGCATTGCGTCAAAATTTTTTAGTAGATGCCGGGGCTGAAATTACGTTGGAAGCCAATCCCGACGACCTTAATGCCGAAAAATTAAGCGAATGGAAACTGGCCGGCATTAACCGGTTAAGCATTGGAGTGCAATCTTTTTTTGAAGAAGACCTGCGCTGGATGAACCGGGCGCACAATGCACAACAGGCAATTGACAATTTGCAATTGGCAAAAAAGTATTTCGATAACATCACGATCGACCTTATTTACGGCGGACCTACCTTGCCCGACGAAAAATGGCAGCATAATGTACATCAGGCCATTAGTCTTGGCATTTCGCATTTATCCTGTTATGCATTAACGGTAGAACCCGGTACTGCGCTTGCCCATATGATCAATAAGCACAAAACAATCGATGTTAATACCGATGATCAGGCAAGACAATTTTTATTATTGACTAACTGGATGCAGGAGGCGGGCTATGAGCACTATGAAATTTCGAACTTTGCCTTGCCGGGTAAACGCAGCCGGCATAACAGTTCATACTGGCAGGGCGCTGCCTACCTGGGACTGGGCCCTTCGGCGCATTCATTCAATGGCGAATCGCGGCAATGGAATATATCGAATAACGCGTTGTATATTCAGTCGCTCAATAACAACATAATACCTTTTGATAAAGAAGAGCTAACTGATACACAACGGCTGAACGAATACATTATGACATCGCTCAGAACTATGGAAGGACTGGATGTGCAATATGTTTCTAACCGGTTTGGTGAAACAATAAGCAGTAAACTGCTGCAGGTAAGCAACCAGTTTATCGAAACGGGTAAGCTAAAAAATTATAACGGAATACTTCAATTAACCAAAGAGGGCAAACTTTTTGCCGATGGAATAGCGTCGGCTTTATTTGTATGAAACGAATCCCACATGTTGCTGATTTTATTATTTTGCGATGCTTTAATTTCTTCATTTGCCAATCGCAATAAAATCTTCTTACTATTCCCTTACTATTCTCTTACTATTGCCTTACTGATGTTTTACTGTTAATATGGGTTCACTATGGCGCAGATATGGAGCAGACATGGGTCATACATGGCTCAGATACGTTGCAGCAATAAGCTTTACAGAATAATTATACGGAATGATGATCTTTTTTGACGTGTTTTATCACCTCATTTATAATCACAATGCCCACCAGTACCAGCATTGCAGTAACACCATATGGTCCGAATGATAAAGGCATTCTTTTGTTTGAGGTTTGTGGTTTATAGTTTGTCGTTAACCTCAATGTAAGAAATGTTTCTAATATACAACAAGCCGACTGTTGTAAAGGTTTCTTAAAATGAGGCCAGCTTGTTACATTTTCAAATTAGCACATTTTCAAATTTTCAAATTAGACCAGCGTTTTCTCAACCAGGTTAAAACCATCTCCCGGTTTAATATTTTCCCAAAGAATTCGGTAAATGGTTTCGGCAATAGGCATTTCGGCACATATATCTTTATTTACTATATAAATACATTTGCTGGCATTATAACCTTCAGCCACCATGTTCATTTCGAGCCGGGTGGCTTTTACCGAATAACCCTTGCCAATCATATTCCCAAAAGTACGGTTACGGCTATACAGTGAATAACAGGTTACCAGCAAATCGCCCAGGTATACCGAAGCGGCATAGTTTGGTATTTTACGGTGTGTTAAAGGATCTTCGCCATCATGCACACCCACTTCAATATGCTGAATGCCTACTTTTTTAAGAAAACAGGCCATTTCATCGGCACAGTTGGCAATTAAAACACTTAAGAAATTATCACCATATTCAAGGCCGTGGGCAATACCGGCGCCCAAAGCGTAAATGTTTTTCAAAACCGCTGCATACTGTACACCATATACGTCGCTGTTAACAATCGTATTCAGGTATTCGGTGGTAAAACAGGCGGCAATTTTTTCAGCCATGAGCACATCAATACCCGAAAAAGTTAAGTAGGATAGCTTTTCAGCAGCTACTTCCTCGGCATGACAAGGCCCCATTACAGTGAAATAATCCGATAAAGGAAATTTGAATTGTTGTTTCAGATAATCGTTCAGCAGCAGGTTATTATCGGGCAAAATGCCTTTAACAGCCGATATTACTTTTTTGCCTTCGAAAGCATTTTCAGAAAGGCCTTTCAATGTATCGGTAACATATCCCGAAGGCACGGCAATAACTATGCAATCGCTGGCGGCAATGGTTTCGGCAATGCCGGTGCTCAGGTTCAGCAAACCTGTATCGAAATATACCGAGCTTAAATAACCGGGATTATGATGCCGTTGTTGCAGATGTTTTACAATGGCTTCTGACCGAACACACCAATTGATTGTTTGCTTATTGTCTGTACAGATTTTTGCCAACGCCGTAGCCCAGCTTCCACTGCCGATGATACCCAGTTGCATGTAGTTTTTGTTTGCCCCAAAAGTAAGAATTGAAGTCGGAAGTCCGAAGTCTGAGGCCGGAAATGGGAGTTGCAAGTGGCGAGCAGCAAATTGGGAAAGAAGCAGGAAGTAAGATATAAGAAGTAAGAAAGATGGTAATAACAGGAATGAATTTGAAGTAGGAGGTCAAAATATTGGGTTCTTCTGACTTCCTACTTCCGACTTCTGACTTCTACTTCTTCACTTCAAACAACTTATCCTTTGGCACTACTTTTACTTTTGTACCGTCTTTTAAAGTTTTGCTGATGACATTATAGGGCGCAACCACAACTTCATCGCCCACTTTTAAGCCCTGAGTTACTTCTATGTTGTTAATATCCTGTATACCGGTTTTTACAACTACTTTTTTCACTTTGCCATCGGGTTGTAAAATAAACACCACTTCATCCAGATCGGTAGCGGTTTTTGATTTATCGGCATCCTGCGAATTGTCGTCTTTATTCTTATCCTTGTCTTTATCGTCGCCTACAACTTTATCGGTGCCTTTTTCGCGTGTGGTAACGGCATTGATGGCAGCCGACAACACATTGGCTTTTGTTCTTGTTTGAATGTCGGCGCTGGCATTCATACCGGGCCTGAAGGGGAAATTTTTAGGATGCGCCGGATCAAACAAATCGCTGTACGATTCGCGCAGCAACCTGATGTGCACTTTATAATTGGTTACATCATTTGAACTACCCGACGATGATGAACTGGCTGTGGTATTGCTGCTGGCAATTTGTGTAACAAGGCCTTTAAATTTGCGATTGTTGTAAGCATCTACCTCTACCAGGGCCGAATCGCCCAGCTTTACTTTCGGAATGTCGTTTTCGCCTACATCTACCTGCACTTCAAATATGTTCATATCGGCTATACGCATCATTTCGGTACCGGCCATCATGGAGTTACCAACTACTCTTTCGCCTGCTTTTACATTCAGTAACGAAACCACTCCGCTCATAGGCGACAACACGGCTGTTCGACTTAAATCTTTGTCGGCCCTGTCGAGGCTGGCGCGCGAGCTGGCAATGCCGGCTTCGCCACTGCGAATGCTCTGCAGTGCCGCATCGTAACCGGCCTGCGCCGATCGCAATGAATTTTCGGCCTGTTCAAATTCAGCTGTTGAAATTATTTTTTCTGCCGCCAGCTGCTTCTGCCGCTCAAATGTTTTTTTCGCCAGATCAAGCGACGATTTCAAGCTCGATAGCTGGGCCTTACTGTTATCTACAAGCGCCTGTTGCCTGTTTACTTCTGCAGCGGCCTGGTTTCGCTGGGTTGAATAAATATCAGCATATATTTTCGCCAGCACCTGCCCTCTTTTAACGCTATCGCCTTCTTTCAACTTCAGTTCAACAATTTCGCCCGAAATATCAGGACTTACTTTTACTTCTATCTCGGGATATACTTTACCGCTGGCGTTTACGGTTTCGGTAATATCGCGGCGAACAACTTTTTCAGTGGCCACTTTCAGGCCTTCGTCTTTGCCAAGAACGCCGGCGCTTTTCAGCCCTACAAGCAGTATTACCAATATAATAAGGCCTAAAAAGATCCATAATAATTTTCTTTTCTTCATAATGAAATGGTTTTCCCGGTTTATAATTTAATGCCCTGCCCTTTATAAAACTCCAGCACTTTCATTTTAAACACATAATCGAACTGCGCACCGGCAAGATCAAGTTGGGCACGGCTGAGGTTGTTCTGGCTCAGAATTAAATCAAATGTACTTAGCAGTCCGAGGTCGTATCGTTTTTTGGCAAAGTCGTATGTTTTTTGATTGATAGCTACAGAAGTTTTAGCAGCATTAAATTTTTCCAAAGCTGCTGAAGCACTGAAATACGCTTTGTAAATATCATTCTTTAATGTTTGATCGGCCAGCGATTTGGTAAGCTCGGCATTTTTAAGGTTTAGTTTCGAGCGCTGATAATTAAACCGGGCATTGCCGCTACTGTTAATGGGTACCGAAATGCTGAAGCCGAGGCTTTGCCGGAAGTTGTTGTTCATTTGAGTGCCCCAACCAGTCCAGCGATCGCCAAACGATTTTTTCGATTGCGTTATATCGATGTGTGGTGTATTTACATTATACGGTGTGCCTGCTACGTTGATAAAAGCCTGAGAAACATCATAGCCACCGTTCCATGTTTGACTGGTGTTTTTATTGGGGCTTGAAAAGTTAGTAGCCAATGAGCCGCCGATAGCAATAGTAGGATACATGGCAGCCCTGCTTGCACGTAAAGAAGCTTCGAGCGATTTAAGGCGTAATTCATTTGCTTTTTGCGCCGGCTGATTTTGCAGGGCAATCTGGAAAACCGTTTCGGGTTGCAGCTGCAAAATAGGGTCTACCGGAATTTGATCAACCGGGGGCGTGGTAACATCAAATGGCTTACCGGCATCAATATTCAAAACCTGTTTCAGCTGCAACAGGTTTTGATCGGCATTCGACTGGGCCGAAATATAATTTGAACTGTCGGATGCGTATTGCCCTTCAAGCGTCAGCGCGTCTAACTCAGGAACGGCGCCTGCCGCTACTTTTTTACGCGCTACATCTAACTGACTAAGGGTACGTTGCATTTGTACTTTGGCAATATCAACCTGCTGACGCGATAACAATACCTGTAAGTAATAGGTAGCCACATTCAGGGCTACATCATTTTTAATTTTTTCTACATCTGTTTTCGCCGCATCGGTACTAAAATCGGCGGCCATGATGTTATTACGAATGCGGTGCCAGTTAAAAACAACAAGGCTGGCATTCAGGTTATATCCCTGGTATAATAACTGGTTACTGGTAAACTGGTTGGTAGTAGGGTCAATTGAACGGCCCCATTGCAAACCGGTATTGGTACTGAAATCGGCATTGGGATATTGCGACCAGCGGGTTTGCTGCCCGTTCACATCGGTAAGCCGGGCCTGTACATCGGTTTGCTGAACCGACAAATTATTGGCAAGCGCATAATCAACGCAACGGCGCAAATCCCATTTTTCCTGTGCAGAAACCGTATAAAACAGGTTACAGATAAGGATAGTAATCAACAATGAAACCCTACTTTTTTTCATATTCCAAAAGTAATTGTAATGTAAGGGGAACAGTTTGCTTTTTGATAAACGGTCACAAAACCTGAGTTTTTTTGAAGTTTACATTATTTTGAACTGTTCCATTGATTCAGCACTTCAGAACAGCCAAACCTCAAACCCTCAGGTTTTTTCAAGTCAGCATCCAAACCTACGCCTAACGTGGTAACCGGTTAAAATACACTGGCCCTTCGACTCCGCTCAGGACTATTGGCCCGATCCTTCGACTTCGCTCAGGATTACCGTTCCGATCCTTCGACTTCGCTCAGGACCTACCGTTCCGATCCTTCGACTTCGCTCAGGATTATTGTCCCACTCCTTCGACTCCGCTCAGGACGCTCAGGATTATTTTGAAGCAAATGCCTGTTCAATATCCGCAATAAGATAATCGGATTCTTCGAGCCCTACATAAAACCTGATCATCCTGTGCTCGCGGTTGCCTGCATCGAATTTTTCGGGCAAAACCGAAGCGCAACGCGGCATGGCCAGGCTTTCATGACCGCCCCAGCTTACTGCAATTAATATGTGTCGCAAAGATTCGCAGAAGGTTACAATTTCTTCCATTTTTTCTGCCTTCATAACAATAGTGAGCAAGCCGCAGGCGCCTGTCATCTGCTGATGGGCCAGTTTATATTGAGGAAAAGAGATATCGAAGGGGAAAATAACTTCTTCGACCCGGGGGTGCTTTTTCAGGTACTCAACTACTTTAATGGTGGTTTTTGAAATACGTTCGAGCCTGATGGGCAGGGTGCGCAAACCACGGATCAGCAGCCAGGCATTGAAGGGGGATATTCCATTACCCATGTTCAGCAACTCGCTGTCGAAGATTTTCTTCATCATGCTTCGGGTGCCTGATAACACGCCGGCCACTACATCGCTGTGACCACCTATATATTTGGTGGCCGATTGCAGCACCATATCAATGCCCAGTGAAATAGGTTTTTGGTACAGGGGCGTGCAGTAACTGTTATCACAAATTGTTATAATATTTTCAGCCTTAGCCAGTTCAGCCACCGCCTTCAGGTCCTGAATGTCAAAATCCCAGCTATTGGGCGACTCGAGGTATATTACCCGGGTATTGGGAAGAATGGCCCTTTCAAAATTTTCAATATGTGTTCCATCGATGTAAGTAGTAGTTATATTAAACCGGGGCAATATATTATCGAACATTTTTTGCGCCCAGGTATATGGATTACGAACTGACACTATGTGATCGCCTGATTGTACATTTGAAAATACCGAAGCAAAAATGGCGGAAGCGCCGCTGTTGAAAACCAAACAATCTTCAGCTTCGTCTAATGCTGCCAGTTTCTGACGCAGAATATCAACCGTAGGATTTAAACCGCGGCTGTACAAATAGGTGCTGTATTCGTCTTCAAATACCTTGCGCAGATCCTCTACCTTTTTAAAGGCAAAGTTGCTGGTTTGCATAATGGGTGGAGAAATGGCACGGAAATATTGTTCACGATCTTCACCTAATTCATTCAAAATGTACGACAGGTCGTTCATGCGACTTTAGTTTGGTTGAGCAGATTTCTTAAAAAAGCGTAACACATAATATAAAGCAAAGAACACGGCAAACACCAGGCTGCTTACCCATGCGGCTTTGGGTGTTTTAATGGCAATGCTGGCACCAACAAACAAATACGTTGCGATAAAAATTAACGGCAACATAGGATATAGCTTCATATGATACCTGTTTTCATTACCCTGACCTATACCCCTTTTTCGTAAAATGAAAATAGTACCTGCCGAAGTAGCCATCCCGATGCAATCTAAAAATATAGTGTAATCGAGAATCTTATCAAAAGTTTTACCGTAAAACAACGTAATAAGGCAAAGAGCAGTAAAAGCACTCAACGATACCACCATTACATTTTTTTTTGCGCTTATTTTTTTAAATACAGCCGGCAATACACCTTCGTCACTCATGGCATACATTACCCGGGGGTTACTCATCAGTAATACATTTACATAAGCAAGCACAGACAGGAATAAAACAACTGAAAAAACAGTAAACCCCTTTTCACCGAATAATTTACCCGCAAGAACGGCAGCAATGGATTGTGCTTGTTTTAAATTATCAAAACCTATTACTTTTAAATAGGTGTAATTAATCGTAAGATACAGCAACATTATGATAGCTATACCAAAAAATATTCCTTTTGGTAAAATTTTTGAAGCGTTTTGTACCTCACCACCAAAATTTATCGTTTGCTGGTAACCGCCATACGTAAAACTTACTGCCACCAGGCAGGCGCCGAACGCTTTTATGGTGGACATAAAGTCGGTTCCGGTTGTCGAAGCATTTGTAACCGCGGGGGCATAATCACTCACAAACAAAGTGCTGATAAGAAATAACACCAATACGATTTTAAGTACCGTTAGTACGTTTTGGGTATGCGCACTCATTCGTAAACCCAGCAGGTTCACTCCATAAAAAACAATCACCGATATTGTAGATATCGTAAGTTTTATAGCATTAAGATCACTACTTCCTTTAAACAATACATTGGCCAGGTATTCGGACCCGATCAATGCCACACCTGCCAGCGAAGCAGCATTCGACACCAGTATGATGCAGTTAATGGCAAATGCCATAGATGGATGGTAACAATAAGAAAAAATTTTATAATATCCACCCGTTACAGGATATCGCGAACCGATCTCTGCATATGTTAATGCCCCACATAAAGCCACTACGCCTCCCATGATCCAGGCAGCAAAGAACATATCGGCCGAACCGGCTTGTTGGGCCACATTTACCGGCGTACGAAAGATGCCCATGCCTATTACCAACCCCACCACAATCATGGTAAGGTCGAACAAATTCAATTTGGTCGACTTCATTCGTGGAAGTTAATTAATATTTGCATTTACCTTTACGTTTAATTCCCTCTTTCTGATGGCACCAAAACTCATACTTTTCTTATTTAGCATATCATTAGCAGGCAGTCTTATTGCACAAACAAATGTAAACAACGACTCGGCCCGTGTATTGCAGCAGGTGGTTATAAAAGCCTATGAGCAAAACCGCCAGCTGAAAGAAGTATCGGCAGCAATTAATGTTATTAACCCCGCTCAGTTGGAGCGTTTTAATAATACCAGCATTTTACCTGCTTTAAATGCTACACCCGGCGTGCATATGGAGGAACGTTCGCCCGGCAGTTACCGGTTAAACATACGCGGGAGTACCCTGCGCTCGCCTTTTGGGGTTCGTAATGTAAAGGTTTACTGGAATGGTATACCTTTTACCGACCCGGGCGGCAATACTTATCTGAATCAGCTCGGCTATTATAATATTAGTTCTATAGAAGTAATTAAAGGGCCGGCCAGCAGTTTATACGGGGCAGGTACCGGGGGCGCCATTTTGATCAGCAGCCAGCCACAGCATATAACACCCGGCATAAATCTGCATTACGTTACCGGAAGGTTTAACATGCAAAATATAAATGCCCAAATAATTACGGGCAATGATGATCATAACAATACATTCGGATATACGCATCAGGCCAGTGATGGTTATCGCGAACACACCAAAATGCGGCGCGATATTGCCACCTGGGAAACGCAGATCAAAGCAAATGACAGGCAACAACTGGCGGCATCGATACTGTATGGCGATCTTTATTATCAAACACCCGGTGGTTTGACAGCTGCCCAATATAATGCTAACCCGCGTTCAGCACGCCCTGCAACCGGAGCAACGCCCGGTGCAGATGACGCCAAAGCTGCTATATACCAGAAAACATTTTTAGCAGGGTTGAACCATACTTACCGCTTTAGTGATGAATTTCAAAACAGCACGGTGGTGTATGGCGCTTTTTCGAACATAAAAAATCCAACATTTCTTAATTATGAAAGAAGAAGCGAACCGCATTTTGGCGGCCGTACGATGTTTACGTGGCAAAAGCAAATACAACAAACCAGTCTGCAACTATCATTCGGCGGCGAAGGCCAGCGCGGTTTTTTCAATACCAAAACGTTTCGCAATGTAGCCGGCAACCCCGACACAGTACGAACAGATGATGATATCAACAATTACATTTATTCGGGTTTTGTACAAACCGATATCCGTTTTACCGGCGACTGGGCCATCAGCGCAGGCGTAAGCATCAATAAATCTTCAATAACTATAACACGACTTACCGGGCGGCCAAAGGCTACTTTAAAATCCACCTTTAACAGTGAATGGGCGCCAAGAATTGCCATTTCAAAAAAGGTGTTACCCGGCACCTTGTTATATGCCAGTGTATCGAGAGGATTTTCGCCACCCACCACTGCAGAAATTTTACCATCAACTTCAATCATCAATACAAGCCTGCAGGCCGAACATGGTTTGAATTATGAAGCAGGCATTAAAAGCAGCTGGTTACAGCAACGCTTATACGTAGAAGTAAATGCTTTTTATTACCAGCTTAAAAATGCCATCGCACGACGGAACGACAGCACCGGAGCAGACTATTTCATAAATGCAGGAAGCACCCGTCAGCGCGGTATTGAATCGCAGGCTTATTACCAGTTGTTACCTAAAGGCAATGGCTTTTTAACCAGCGCACGTATCTGGATCAGTCATACCTGGAACAAATTCCGTTACCAAGATTTTAAAGTGGTAAGTACCGATTTCTCAGGTAACAAGCTGCCTAGTGTTGCTGCCAATATTGTATCGGCCGGTATTGATTTCGCTACGCGGCCCGGCTGGTACACCAACATAACATGGTTTTACAGCGACCCGGTTGCATTGAATGATGCCAATACAGATGTTGCATCATCGTACAACCTCGTGGGCGCCCGTACCGGCTGGCGCACCTCATTTGGCAAAAAAGTAATGATGGATGTGTTTGCAGGGGTAGATAATTTATTTGATGTTACCTATAGTTTGGGTAACGATATCAACGCTGCCGGAGGTCGTTACTACAATGCGGCGGCTGGTGTTAATTATTATGCAGGTGTAGCGTTTCAGTTTAAGTATTAACAGGCTTCATAACAAACAATTGATCTTTATGCATTCAAAGATCAATTGTTTGTATTATAAGGTGTTGCAATGGCTTTAGATATACCGCTCCGCTTTTCCACAGCAGCTTTAAAAAAAATATATTGGAATAAGCCCCCCACCCCCCTATTTTTGCCGCGTGATTGGTTTCTGCCGGCGTAATGTGTCGGGAGAATGAAAAGGGAAACCGGTGTAAGTCCGGTGCTATCCCCGTAGCTGTAAGTTCCTTAACAGTTCTAAGTTTTAAGTTTTAGGTTCTAAGTTAGTTCCTGAGTTTCAAAGTCAGCGAACATAGAACTGAGAACACAGAAATAAGAACTGTTCAGTTCAATCTTTATACCACTGTCGAATAAATTAGCAAAGATGGGAAGGTATTGAACTGCGAACAAGCCAGAAGACCTGCCAGTTGCAATTATTACATCAACGAGCTTTCGGGTGAAAAGCCGGGATGAAATTCGTCTTAACCGCGGAAGACCATTTCATTTCTGTTCGTATTTCATTTTTCCGAAGGTTCATAGTTACATCAAAACTAAACTATGACCATGTTTAAAAAGTTACTCGCAGTATCTTCTCTGGCGCTGAGCCTTGATTCATTTGCACAGGACTCTACATCTTCTTCTTCAAAACAATTAGATGAAGTAATTGTAACAGCCAATAAGCTGGCCCAAAAACAATCTACTACCGGTAAAGTCATTACGGTTATTTCGAAAGAACAAATCGAAAAAAGCAGCGGTCGCACCGTTGGGCAATTATTAAACGAGCAGGCTGGCATTACCATTAATGGCGCCTTAAACAATATTGGAACCAATCAGTCGGTTTACATGCGGGGCGCTGCATCGGGCCGCACATTGATCTTACTGGATGGTATTCCGGTTTATGACCCGTCTCTTTCAGGCAATGAATTTGATCTGAACCTTCTTTCGCTGAATGATATAGAACGGATAGAAGTTTGCCGGGGCGCACAATCTACATTATACGGCAGCGATGCAGTAGCAGGCGTAATCAATATTATAACTGTTAAGCAAAACATTGCCAAACCTGTAAATGCCAAAGCAAGTATCGGCGCCGGTAGTTTTGGCACTTTCAGGGGTAATGTTCAGTTTTTTGGCAAAGCCGATAAGCTAACCTATAGCGCCCGTTATTCAAAAGTGAAATCAAATGGATTTTCAACAGCATACGATAGCACGCATAATCAAAACTTCGATAAAGACGGTTTTAACAGCGATGTAGCCGCTGCCTCTTTGCAATACCAGGCTACACCTGAACTTTCGATAAGAAGCTTTATTCAATATAGCCATAACAAAACAGATCTCGATTACGGAGGTTATAAAGATGACAGGGATTATGTATTGAAAAATAAAAGTCTGATGACCGGCGCCGGCTTCACTTATCGCAGGAACGGGGTAAGTATAACAGGTAATTATCAATACTCAGATGTTACCCGGAATTTTGTAAATGATAGTACTGATGCCGTTTATACAAAATACTTTTCGAACGACAACTATGGCAAGGCTCAATATGTTGAAGCATATGCCAATATTAATTTAGGTAAAGGTTTCAGCTGGCTGCAGGGAGCCGATTACCGGTTCAGCAGCATGAACAGCCAATCGCTTTCCATAAGCGTATTCGGACCATATCCTGATAAAATCAACGATACATCGCATAGCCAGGCTTCGATGTTTGCTTCGCTGTTTTATAATGCACCCAACGAAAAGCTGAATATCGAACTTGGTGGCCGTATGAACGTGCATTCACGCTACGGCAGTAACTATACCTATACTTTCAATCCTTCGTACAATTTCAGCGACCATTTCAGGGTATTCGGAAGTGTGGCTACTGCATTTAAAGCACCCTCATTATATCAACTCTTTTCAGCTTATGGCGATCCTAATCTGAAACCAGAAACTTCAACCAACTATGAACTGGGTGCACAGGCAAAGAATGAATTGGTTTCAGGCCGCGTGGTTTATTTTCAACGCCGTATTAAAACCGGTATCGACTTCGATTACATAAACTACAAATATTTCAACGCTGCCAAACAAACGGTAAAGGGTTTTGAATTTGAAGCAACGGCAAAACCGGTGTATCACCTTACACTTACAGTAAATTACACCTACCTTGATTCAAAAGACGACATACAAAGCCGTGAAACATTTAAGGATACTACCTATCATTATTTGCTCAGAAGGCCCAAACATAACCTGAACGTTACTGCAGGTTATCAGATAAACAGTAAATTTTATGTAAGTGCTTCAGGCAAATATGTAAGCAAACGATATGATGTTGGCGGGTACATGACTAAAGATTTGGCATTGAGCGATTACTTTATAGTGAATGCTTATGCAGAATATAAATTCGTTAAATTTTTAAAAGTATTTGCAGATGCACAGAATGTTACCGACCGTAAATTTTTCGATGTAAATGGATACAATTCAATTCCATTTATGTTTAACGGAGGCATCATCTTAAACCTGTAAATTATAACAGGCAGGGAGTAGTTATTTCAACTGCCTCCTGCCTTCATTTAAACAGCGGTAAAATTCTTTAACTTAGAATAGTAAAACGTATAAACCATGTCACTAAAACAAATCAACCCGCGAACAGCTGTGCTGCTGCTTTTCATTGTAGTGGTTGCCGCCCTGAGGCTGGCTTCCTTTTCCGACTGGGGTCCGTTAACGGTATTTACCCCTATTGGCGCAATGGCGTTATTCGGGGGTGCGTATTTCAGGGGTAATGTAAAACCATTCGCTTTTCCATTGCTAACCTTGTTCATCAGTGACGTGATTTTGTCGTTTACCATTTTATCGCAATCGCCATACAGGAGCGGCTTGTTGTACACCGGCTGGTTCTGGACTTATGGAGCCTTTGCCCTGATGACCATTGCAGGTAAGCTGATCATAAAAGAGGTTACCATAAAAAACATTGTTACTGCAACTGTAGTTGCCACGCTCATTCACTGGCTGGTAAGCGATATCGGAGGATGCCTGGCTGAAAATCAATTTTCATTCACCTTGTACACTCAACGTTTGATCACTGCCATTCCTTATGAATGGCGTTTCTTAGGCGGTACTGCTATTTACAGCGCCATTATGTTTGGCCTGTTCGAATGGCTGCAACATAAATATGTTTCACTAAATCCGACAGTGAGTTCAACACTTTAAGCTGTTACCGGTTACCAGTTGCCGGGAGCCGGGAAAACCGGAAACCAGTAACTGGTAACAAATAACCGGTAATCGTGTAACCTGTACCTTGACCCTTGCGCTTTATTGCTTCACTTCTTAATTCTACACGCCATGACTGTTTGCTCATTTCTACCCGCTGCCACACAAATGATTTACGACATGGGTCTGCAACAACAGTTACAGGGTATTACATTTGAATGCCCCTCACCCGCCCTGGCCGAAAAACAAAAAGTGGTGCGTTGTGTGCTTGAAGGCAATCATTACAGCAGCGAGGAAATAGATAGAATTTTTTCGGCATCGAAAGCACAGGGAAAAAGTTTGTATTATGTAGATGAAAACCTGTTAAAAGCAATTGCGCCCGATATCATTTTTACGCAGGATGTATGTGAAGTATGTCAGATAGATACAGCCTGCACGTCGGCGGCGGTGGCCAAACTCGACAAGCAACCACAACTGATTGCTCTTACCCCCAATACCCTGCACCACGTTTTTAATACCGCTGTTACCATTGCAGCCGCAATGGGTCATGAAGAAGCGGCTTATCATTATCTCGCTACCTTACAAAAAAGGATCGATCATATTATTGACGGATTGCGATTACATAAAGCACCGCCAAAACGAGTAATGATCATGGAGTGGATTGCCCCGATTTACAATTGCGGCCACTGGATACCCTATCAGATCGCTTATGCAGGCGGAATCGACATGTTATCGAACCCCGGTGGCGACAGCATTGTTACACCGTGGGAGAAAATCGTGAAATATGATCCTGAAGTGCTGGTGATCGCTCCCTGCGGATTTACCATTAACAGAACAGCCGAAGAAATTCATTTGCTTACGCAGAAAAAAGAATGGAACGATATTACAGCTGTTAAAAACAAATCGGTATTTATGGCCGATTACGATTTGTTTACCCAACCGAGCGCCGGCACATTAACAGATGGCATTGAATTGCTGGCGGCATTATTTAACCCCAATCTTTTTAAAGTTCCTGTACACCTGCAACATAAATTCAAACCGCTTTTTCAACCAGTTGCCGCCTATGTGTAAGCACGAACAAAAAATCTGTCCGCGTTGCCACACACCTTTTGAATGCAAGGTTGGTGATGTTTCGCATTGCCAGTGTTATGGCATTGGGCTTACTGACGAAGAAAAAACATTTTTGGAAGAACGCTATTCCGATTGCCTCTGCCGCAATTGTTTGCTTGAACTGAAACAACGGTATACCTTATTTAAAGAAAAATATTTTTCCAATGGATCAAGATAGAGGCCTCGCCCCAACCCCCTCCGGTGGAGGGGGAGCAAGCCCCGGAATTATTTTCATCACTGGAGGCGCACGCAGCGGCAAAAGCCGTTACGCCCAGCAACTGGCGTTGGAGTTAAGCGGGTCGCCTGTTTACCTTGCCACAGCCCGGCACTGGGACGATGATTTTGAAAAGCGTATTCAACGCCACCAATCAGAAAGAGACCAACGCTGGACATCCATTGAAGAAGAGAAATACATCAGCAAGCTATCGCTCAATGATAAAGTAGTAGTAGTGGATTGTGTTACCTTATGGCTCACTAATTTTTTTACCGATACCAAATACGATATAGAAAGCAGTCTGCAGCAATGTAAAGATGAAATAAACGGTTTGGATACCGTTAATAACACCTTCATCATTATCAGCAACGAACTTGGTATGGGCATGCATGCCGATACTGAAACCGGCCGCAAATTCACCGACCTGCAGGGCTGGATGAATCAATACATAGCGCAAAAAGCCAATAAAGTTGTTTTTATGGTGAGCGGGATACCGGTGACAATAAAACAATAGGCAATGGGCAATAGACAATGGACGACCAGGAAGTAGCAAGTGGTGAATGAATAATGCCGTTAGGCATCAAATGTTGGTAGCAGAATGATAGCAGGTATTAACGTCCCATAGGGACGAAACGACGAAATGGGAAACATCCATGCACAGCACAAATTAATAAAGTAAATGAACGAATTGCAGAACAATAATATCGTAATACCGAATGAAGCTATTAATAACCTCTCTTCCCCCTTCAGCGGGCCGGGGGGCAAAGCATACATGAACTGGAGCGGCGGAAAAGATTCATCGCTTTGCCTGCATTATATTCAGCAGGATAGCCGGTATGCAGTAGATTGTTTACTTACCAGTGTAAATGCCGCCCATGATCGCATATCCATGCATGGGGTACGCCGTTCGCTGTTACTGGCACAGGCTGCATCCATCGGGCTTCCCCTGCAAACTATTGAATTACCGGAACAACCCGGCATGCAGGAGTATGAACAGGCGATGATGGAAAAGGTAAGCGCTCTAAAAAGCAATGGCTATGATTATGCAGTGTTTGGCGATATATTTCTGGAAGACCTGAAACGCTACCGCGAAGAAAAACTGGCAACGGCCTCTATCCAGTGTGTGTTTCCCCTATGGAAAATTTCAACTACACAGCTGATGCAGGAATTTTTGCAGCTTGGGTTTAAAGCCATTATTGTTTGTGTGAATGAAAAATATCTTGATAAAAGCTTTTGCGGTCGACTTATAGATGAATCATTTGTTAGGGACCTGCCATCGAATGTTGACGTATGTGGCGAGAACGGCGAATACCATTCTTATGTATTTGATGGTCCTGTTTTTAAATATCCGATCCCATTTAGCAAAGGCGAAATAGTTTATCGCAAATACCAGGCTCCCCAACAGGCACAGGATACCTGCAATCCTATGAACCAGGCTTCACAATATGGGTTTTATTTTTGCGATCTGTTACCGGGAGATTGACGTCGGAAGTCGGAAGGACCCGATGACAAATTCTTTTCACAATATTATTTCACGATTCACCATTCGTCATTGACGATTTCAACAAAACAAAACATATGTCGGCTACCAGTACACTCACCTTAAAGCAACAACTGCAGCATATCATCAACCATAAAACAAAACCATTAGGCGCATTGGGCCGGCTTGAGGAAACGGCCTTAAAGATCGGATTGATTCAGCAAACTGCACATCCTGTTATTCAGCAGCCGCACATTATTGTTTTTGCCGGTGACCATGGTATTGCAAAAACCGGTTTGGTAAATGCTTATCCGCAGGAGGTAACAGCTCAAATGGTGCTGAACTTTGTGAATGGCGGCGCGGCCATTAATGTATTCTGCCGTCAAAATAATCTTACGTTAAAGGTGGTAGATGCCGGTGTAAACTTTGACTTCACTTCTAATCCGGTACAGGTTATTAATGTCAAAATCGGGCATGGCACAAAAAATTACCTGAACGAAGCGGCCATGAGTCCTGATCAGGCAGTGCAGGCTATTGAAAAAGGCAAAGCAATCGTTGCACAAACAGCTGCAGCAGGCTGTAACTGTATTGGCTTTGGCGAAATGGGCATTGGTAACACTTCATCGGCAACCCTTATCATGAGTGCAATCACCGGCTTACCGGTTGTTGAATTTACAGGCCGGGGGGCCGGACTTAACAACGAACAATTACAAACAAAGATCAACACCCTGGAACAGGTATATGAAAAACATGCGTTGAAAGAACTCGCCCATATGCCCGTTGAATTACTGTCGCGTGTAGGTGGATTTGAAATTGCCATGATGGCCGGCGCTTATCTTGAAGCGGTGAATCAAAAAATGATTGTATTGGTTGATGGCTTTATTGCCACTGCAGCCCTGCTGATTGCCAATGAACTGTTTGCTGCCGAAAAAGGAAACAACTCGGTAACCGGATGGACCCTCATCGAGCATTGCATTTTTGCGCATACCAGTCAGGAAGCGGGTCACGAAAAAATTTTACGTCACCTGGGGGTAACACCATTATTAAATTTGGGTATGCGCCTGGGCGAAGGCACTGGCGCTGCTTTGGCCATGCCGTTGATTCAGAGTGCGGTGAACTTTTTAAATGAAATGGCCAGCTTTGAAAGTGCAGGAGTGAGCAATAAAGAATAGTCAGGAAGTCAGTAAAGTCCGAAAGAATCTCACCGCAAATAAGTCTTGCTTTCGGACTTGCGGTCTTTCGGACCTTAATTAATCAAGGGATTTAAGATGAAAAAAGAAATACGCATATTCTTTACCGCTTTAATGTTCCTCACCCGGTTGCCGGTGCCCCGGTTTACCGATCACTCGCCCGAATACCTTGAGCGATCGGTAAAATATTTTCCTCTGATAGGCTGGATCGTTGGCGGTATCAGCGCATTAACCTTTCTGATCTTCAATAAATACATCAGCGAAGATATTGCCATTGCCGCCTCTATTATTGCAGGCATTCTAACCACCGGCGCTTTTCATGAAGATGGATTTGCCGATGTATGTGATGCCTTTGGGGGCGGGTGGACAAAAGAAAAGATACTGATGATCATGAAAGACAGCAGACTGGGTTCGTATGGTGTAATCGGCATGATTGCTATACTCTCCTGCAAATTTTTATTACTGAAAGAATTGCCCAAATTCACGCCTAACCTGTTGTTTCCTTCAATAAATATCTTTTACAACTACCGTTACTTTTTATTTACAATTATTGCTGCACATGCCGTAAGCCGACTGATGCCGGTATTGGTGATGTGTTTTTATGATTATGTAACAGACCCCGATGGCAGTAAATCAAAGCCAATAGCCAGCCGAAAACCTTCTTCCATAGACTTGTTGGTTGCGATCATCGCAGCAGGCATTCCTTTTATATTTATGAGCTGGCAGTTTTTGCTGGCTGTTGCGCCAACGATATGGATCGCATTCAATTTGGCCAAATATTTCAAAAAATGGATCGGCGGTTATACCGGCGATTGCCTCGGCGCTATTCAGCAGGTAAGTGAACTCACGTTTTATCTGGCAACTATCATCATCTGGCGATACGTAGTTTGATTTCTGATTTCGGGATTTAGAGATTTTGAGATTTCATTTGATGATACACCTGAACAAATCTCAAAATCCCTAAATCCAGAAATCTCTAAATTTGCCTTATGGGGATATACCTTATTCGACATACAACACCACTTATTGAAAAAGGCATTTGTTACGGGCAATCGGATATTGATGTAACAGATTCATTTGAAGCCGAAGCAGCATTGATACAATCTTCACTGCCCGAATCGGTAAAACAGGTATATAGCAGTCCGCTGATACGTTGCCGCAAACTGGCTGATTTTTTATTTCCTGAACATACCATTGCATTCGAACCAGGATTAATGGAACTGCATTGTGGTGAATGGGAACTGCTGCATTGGGATGCAATTCCACCAGAAGTAATTGATCCGTGGATGAAAGATTTTGTAAACGTATGCATCCCGGGCGGAGAAAGTTATGTTCAGATGCATAGCCGCGTAACAGCCTGTTTTAACAAAATTGCAGCTCAGGAAACACCCGTGGCCATTGTTACCCATGGCGGCGTTATCAGAAGCATTTTAGCTCACATTACACAAACGCCGCTTGTTGATTCATTCGGCGCTTTCAAAATTCATTATGGTTGTGTAATGCAACTGAAAGTAACGCCCAACGGATTTCAATACGAAGTGCTGCACAATGTAACTACTGAGAAGGAACAGCATAAGCCGAGTAAGTTCAAAAAGTAGTCGGAAAGACCGGAAGACGGAAAGTCGGAAAGAAGCACGTCATATTTTTGTCTTTCTTTCGGACTTCCGGACTTTGCTGACTTTCGGACTTAGCTTTTCATCTTCTGCATAAACGGTTCTTTATAAATTCTGCCAACAGGCAAATCGTTACCATTATGCAACTGTACCGATCGGCTGTTGAAATGTTTAATAGAAGAAAAAGCAACAATATAGCTCTTATGAATACGAATGAATTTTCCGGCAGGTAATTCGGTTTCGAGCGACTTTAAAGCAGCCAGTGTAGTAAATGCTTTTTCACGGGTATATATCTTTACATATTCACTTAATCCTTCGATATATTCAATATCATCGAACAATACTTTAATGATACGGTAATCTGATTTAATCATTAAAAAATTTCGTGTTGCATTTTTTTGCTCATGCCATACTTTACGGTATTGATGGTATTCAACTGCTTTCTGAACTGCTTTTTCGAAACGATCTTTTGAGATGGGTTTTACCAGATAATCCAGCACATCGAGTTCATAAGCCTGCACGGCATAATCGTGGCGTGCTGTGGTAAATATTACCATAGTTTGATCCGGCAGTTCTTTTACCAGGTCGAAGCCCGTAAGGTAAGGCATCTGAATATCCAGCAGTAACAGGTCGACCGGTTGCTGCTGAATAAAAGCAACAGCCTGCCGGGAATCGGTAAATGTTTTTATTACTTTCAATGACTGCAGACTGCCTGCATATTCTTCCAGCACCTTAATAGCAAGGTATTCGTCATCTACTATAATACAGGATAAGCTCATGCGATTGCAATAGAAAGGGTTATTGAAAATGTTTGAGGGTTGTCATCTATTTTAAGTTCATGCTTACCGGCGTATACCAGTTGTAACCGCTTTTGCACGTTAGGCAAACCAATACCGCCGGTTTCCTGCTCAACAGGCGGATCGGCTTTGGTATTATGCACATGAACGGTTAATGTATTATCATCCGGCATACTAATCTTCATATAAACAGTTGCCTGCCGCTGAATACCGATCGCAGAATGCTTCAGTGCATTTTCGAGCAAAGGGATCAGCAATAAAGATTCTACTTCAACCTGACGTTTAACTTCATTAATAATTTTTATAGAAAGGGGTTGCTCATACCGCAACTGAAATAATTCAGCATAGGCATTCAGTGCATCCGTTTCTTTTTCAAGCGTCACCCTGCCGGTGCTTTCGTATAACAGGTACCGCAGCAATTGCGACAGCTTCATCAACGCTTCCGATGCTTTATTCGACTTTAACAACGTAAGCGAATAAATATTATTGATGGTGTTGAACAAAAAATGCGGATTCATTTGCGCCTTCAGAAAACGAAGCTCGGTTTGCAGGTGCAGGTTTTCCAGCTCTACCATTTTCGATCGCTTATGTTCATTGCTCACGGCCAAACGAAGCAGGGAAGCAATAGCAGCAATAAAGATCTCAGAAAACAAAATGGCCCCTTTTATTCTTCTGCGCGAACCCAAACGGGAGGTTAGCACATCGGGACTGATTGAAGCAAAATGCATTTCGATAAACCCTCTGACCGGCGTAAGTACAATAATAAGGGCTACAAGACCTGCAATAGCCATTAACCGGTGACCTTTTTCAAAATAGCGGGGAATGAGAATGCTGTAACAAAAATAAAAGTTAATGAGGTGACAAATAAATATAAGTGCTGCGCGGGGCAAAGCATGTTCAGGCTTCAGGTTGGTATTGGATATATACAATACCAGAATAAGAGCTACCAGCCAAAACACAACCTGTGTAATAACGGCAAAAGATAAAAAAGTACGGCGTGATAACTCCATACTCAAATTTACAAAACCACCCTTGCCATGCAAGTTAATATGCAGTTTACCGGAACAATATGGTCGTTTGTTGAAATTACATTCCCGGCCATCAAACCCGGCGATACTATACCGGTCTGTAAGCTGTTTAATTGCCGGCCAGGTAACAAACACAAACTAAAAATCAATTACAATAAACCTTTTTTAATCTTCAAAACAACAACCATGAAACAAAATTTCAACGCTATGAAAACCGCCGGATGTATTGGCGTAGCCGCAATGCTTACCATGTTATCCTGCAAAAAAGACAATTCTACCAACAGCGGCGATCAGGCCACAGCCATTTCACTGACGAGCTCTGCCGGCGCCTCGCAAAGTTTATATGATGACGCTTTTGACGTGGTAACGCAGGAAGGCGAAAACAATAGTGTAAGCGGAAGAATTACCACCTGCGCTACGGTAACGGTAACGCCCGCCGACAGCACCACCTGGCCCAAAACCATGACCATCGACTTTGGTTCGGGATGTACCAGCGCCAATGGTATAACCCGCAAAGGAAAGATCGTAGCCACGCTGAGCAATAAGATCCGTACAAACGGAACTACTATTTCGGTAGCTTTTGTGAACTATTATGTTAATGATTACAAGGTTGAAGGCACGTATTCCATTACCAACAGTTCGGGCAATGGCAACGGACTGGGCTTTACGACTAAGGTTAGCGGAGGTAAGATTACGTATCCCGATGGCACCTGGTATAGCTATACCGGCACCCATACCCTTACACAAACAGGTGGCATTGGAACCATTACATTTTTAGATGATGTGTTTTCATTAACCGGCAATTGCACGGCTACCTCTTCGGCCGGGAACAGTCTTACAGCAGCCATTACCACCCCGATCGTTAAAAATAACACCTGCAAAAACATTGTATCAGGGGTGGATCAGTTCACTTATAATGGTATTTCGGGGTCATTAAATTTTGGCGACGGCACCTGTGATAACCAGGCCTTGCTAACCATAGGATCGACCACCAGGGTGATTATCCTGCCCCGGTAGAACTCAGTTTTAAGTTCTAAGTTGTAAGTTCTAAGTTTTCAGCTCTGGTTTTCGGCTTAACTGCCGGAGCCCCGGGGCCGGAACTTAGAACTGTTTTTTAAATATCACATTAAATATCAACGTTTCGGGTATTTGGCAATTTTAATGTAAATTTGCCGCCCTGAATCAGCAAAGGCAGTTGCCCATTGACGATTCGCGGTCTCGTAGTACAATGGATAGTACGCATGTCTCCGGAACATGATATCCCAGTTCGATTCTGGGCGAGACCACTCTCCCACTTCCAATGGAGTTCAAATTGAACGCCATTTTTCTTTCAAACCGGCTACAGTATTGACTTCCAGCAAATATCTATATCAAATCAACTAAAATTAATTAAATAAAAAGGGGGGCTGATTCAGGGGCCTTCCCGGGGGCCTAAATTGTAGGCCCCTGCGAAGCCCTACCGCTTGCTTTGAAGCATTGAAAAGAGATTTTTTAAACTCTTAAAAATTAAATTATGCAAGTGCATCAGAACCTATCCATTTTATTCTATCGCAAAAAGAAAAAAGCTAATAAAAAAACCGGGCTTATACCCCTCTATTGTCGGGTGACCATTGATGGCATGGAAGACGAAATATCAACCGGCTGCAAGGTACTCTATGATGATTGGGACAGTGAAAATAAATTGGTTCTATCAACCCATCTAGATCACAAAGCCATCAATAAGAAATTGGGGCAAATGAAAACTGATGTCCAAAGGCATTTTGATCTTGTTGTCGCCAAAAATGGACTGGCTACGCCCAAAGAAGTTTTTGCTTCCTATCAAACACCGATCAACGGACATAAACAAAGATCTGAACGATTAGAAAATGCTGTTTTTAGTATAGCACTAGACGAATTAATTAAGGATAGTGTTAAACACCTTCGTACTATCGAAAATCTGAATAGAAAAGGAACGATAGGCCCTTCTCAGTTAGAACTATTAAAAGTTGAAAGAGCTGAACTAATTAAAAGGACCGAAAAGTTAGGCGAACGTGGAAGGAAAATTTGGGAAGATAAGGAATGGTCAAAAACTCTTTTGAATGCCATCGATGAATTTTTATATCACTTTTTGGAATTGGTTTTAGCAGATGAACGCGCCCGGGCGACCTTTTCAAAAATAATAACGACAAAATCCAGAATTCTCGAATTTATTAATCATCGGTACAAAAAAGAAAATATTCCTCTTTCTGCGTTGGAATATTCCTTTATCTCTGAATTTACAAAATACGTAATTATTCATAATAAGAATTCACACAATACTGTCTGGAAATATGTACAGATTATTAATGAAATTATTGACAGGGCTGTGGCAAACCGGTGGGTAATGTTCAATGTGTTTGCGGGATTTTCCTGGAGCTATAAGGAACCCGATAACAAGGCCTGGCCCTCAATGGAAGAAATGTTACACCTAATAAGTTTCGAACTGGAAGAAAAAGAGTTATCTCATATACGAGATGTTTTTGTTTTCCAGTCATTCTCGGGTCAAGCATATGCAGAAGTATATGCATTGAAACCAGAAAATCTTGTTGTTGGTTTTGATGGTGAGACCTGGATTGATCAGCGCCGCCAAAAAACAACCGTTCCTGAGACATTGCCATTACTACCGATTTGTCTTGAAATATTGGAAAAATTCAAAAATGAGCCGCGCTGCCTTCGCAGAGATAAATGCCTGCCTGTACCTACAAACCAGCACTATAACCGCTGTCTCAAAATAATTGGCGAGAAAACAGGTATTTCATGCTTAAACAATTGTCATCAAGCCCGTTACTTTTTCTCTAACGAAGTTGCCCATGCAAACGGTGTAGAAACGAAAACCATAAGTACGCTAATAGGTCAAAAGAAGGCTGAATCTATCGACACTTATGTAAAACCTACGAAGAAGGTAATTAGCAATACTATGAAAATGGTAAAAGAAAAACTGTATGGTGAAGGTGGGCCGTTTGGAAGAAATACGGAATCTTCAAAAGGAGCAAAGGTAATTTCAATGAAGCGCTAAACCATACTCAATCTTTGCTTCGCATAAAAAGATCTCGCTGAATTTGTGTTAACGGGTGAATAAAGCTGTAGGTAATAAATTTTTTCCTAACGCAATGGTTTTGCACCTGCCTCAAGATCGTTGCGCTACCACGTCCTGGAGAACCATATAGAAAATATGTGTTATGAATTACTGTTGTAATCTCATGGATTTTTCTATGACAACGATATAGTTGTTACCATCTTTCAATGTAATAACCGTTATTCCCCAGATGTTCTGTATTGTTGTTACATCAGCAATATTGAATGGAGTCTTCAGGTGTTGGAAAAATGCTGCTTTGAATTCCTCAACTGACATGTGATATAGTTTTCGTGAATAATCCTTAGAAATGCTCTGGGAAACGTTTAACTAGGTGCCGAACAGGGCTGGTCGTGTTATCTCCCTCTACGTTATTTTCTTAAAACTAATTTTACGACAAAATATTCTTCGTCTATTTTTATTAAAATGTCAGCTCCTTGCTTTAATCCCTGTCTGAGATCATTATTAAATTCGAAAGACTCTACAAAATCGTCACCCCCCATGACTGCTCTACATTTTTCCCAACAGTCAGGAACTGTAGGTTCAAAACCTTCTGCATAACAAACATGGCTTATATCTTTAGGAACTTCTTTCAATTTGGCAGAAGTCATGAGGTAAATTCCGTCATCTTTTACTAGCCAAAGTGTGGGAATAGCAGTTTCATAATATCCATCATCATTACTGTTATTTTCATTTGCATCTTGCTTCTTTGTTGTGATAAATATTTTTGATTGTTCTGTAATTTTTAATACGCTTTGTAACTTTTCGTTTTTGAAAATAAGGGATGTCATAATTGTAATTTTTTAAAATTATTTTTTGGCCCTTTCTGCTTTAAGCCAACCGGAAACTCTTTGCTTTCGTTCATTCTACTTTTTTTTGTATTCATTGCTACAGCTTCATCACTTACCCATTTTTGAATGCGTTTTTAAATGGGATTCATCTTAATGTCTATATATATAACAGAAGATTTTGAAGATATTTTTTATGTATTACTCGTTGGAAGAAAACAAATCAGATTGCCAGTATTTTTTTGTATGAACATTCATTATAGTTAATCGTCCGTTTTTACCTGATCCGGTATCTAAATTGTAAATATTAGCTGCTTTTAATGGTGTACTTAGTCCCCAATGCAAAGTGGTTGTATGTCCGATAAATATATTTTTAAAAGGTGTGATGATTTCAAAAGGTTCTGAATTACTGTGGTAATGTTTCTGTATTTGCCATTCAAGTGCATCTTCCCATAAATCACGGTCCCAATAATAGATTGCCGGATTTTGTTTCTCAAAAGGCTGGAATCTGTTAAAACCTCCGTGAATAAATAGATTATTGTCCTGGTCAGTATAAAACGGCAATTGATTTTTAAAAAAGGCTTGGTGATGCAACGGAATATCAGAAGGATTAAGAGAAACTTTATAACCATTTCCATTCTTTTTAAAAATAAGTTTTTTACCTGCATGTAAAGAATAGGATTGAGCAGTTATTAGAGCTCCATATGTCCACTGAGCCGGATGATAACCTGAAAGTAAGAACTCCAAAAACCATGCTTCATGATTCCCTTTTATCGCTATAAGATTTTTTATTTTCAGAAGTTCTTCGATGCATTCATAGACTTGTTTGCCACCGTCTATGACATCTCCTAACTGAACCAGAGTATCCCTTTGATAATCGAAATTGCATCTTTCAAGACATTGTTTAAATCCTTTAAGGTTTCCATGCAAATCTGCAATTACGTAATCTGCCATACAGTTTAAATTAACAGCTTGTGATTATGCCGGTGTACAAAAAAAGCCAGGCTATAGCCCGGCTTTGATTGCAATGAAGAAGTAAGCAGTGAACTGCGTAGTTGTTGTTCTATAAATTCCAGATTCTGTCCATTAACTCCGATTTTAACGCTTTAATTTGAGGGGCTTTATCAGGGAATTTTGTTTCGTTTGGTATTGCGGAATATGCCTGACGAATATTGCCCTCGTTGATCAGGCTATTTACCTTATCCATTTGTGATTCAAACTCCGTGTTTGTGCGCTGTTGTCTCAGCTTCTTTGGTGAATTACAGTGCGATTGATTTGTGGTCTCATCAACAAAAGATTTTTCGCGGACTGGCTTGGGTTTCTTATCAGCATTCTTTGTTACAGAAGTCACTTTTTGAACCTTGTTTTTATTAGTGGCGGTAGCACTAACCTTGTTCGTGTTATTCATAATTTATTTTATTTAAAAGTGAAATAGTTTGTTGATGGTTTTGATATCACTGTCAGTTACACGGACAACATAAATGCATACTTGCCATTTACTTAATGTTTCTTGAATGACTCCTCCAGGTTGGTTTTTCTCTAAAACCTTATTTGTTTCTTGTACGTTGCCAAATCGTCGAACCCAGTATTTTCGAGGTTAATCGCCTTTAAGCTGCTCCAAGGTGGCGAACAATACTATCCTCATCATAGATTACAATAATTAATTCACCTGGCACCGGGCCATTGGGGTCAGGACCGAAGCATAAGGTGTATACTTCAAGATGCCCGTTTTTGTGTGAACGGTGGCCCTTTCAATTTGTTTTTACCGACATAATTGTTCTTTTAAGGTAAGTAAAGGAATAAACCATTTGGAATAATAAACAGCGAAGAAAACAGAGGGCTTTACCAGCCCTCTGTTCGTCCGTTGTTAAAGGTTGATTTTAATCAAATACCCGATTAAGGTATTATCCATAGGATTAAACTCAACTTGATGATAGCTTCGATATTTGCCCGGCTGATATTTCATACAGGCATGTTCATCATGGGCTAATACTCCCGAATCGTGCAGGGAAGACACATGGTCGTTATGGTCTTCTTTGCAGTGTTCAAATAGAATATAACGGGTCCCTTCCTGTATATCGGTTAATAGCAGATGCGGTTGATTTTATAGAGAATTGTAATAAGGCAACGGTTCTCAATGACCTTGAAGAAATTTCGACGTCATTTAGTTATTATGATAAGGATTTTGAAAACAGAGAATATTTTAAAAACCAAGAATGGAAATATAATACGGCTATTGAATTAATTCAGGCAAATCGTAAATAGGAACCAGTTAGATGAATAAAAGTGGCAGGCGCTTATTTAGTTAAAAAATCTAGTCCATTAGTTTTATCGAGGCGCCAGCCGTCGTCGTATTTAATAAAATAAGCCACTTCTTTTCTTGTCTCTCCTACCTTAGGAGGGCTTTTATAAAGCTTTGCAAATGGTGTAATATTACTTATTTCATGGACATATTCTACAGCAGCTTTATTTTCGGAAAGCTTTATTCCTGTAATTTCTTTTAATTTCCATTCACCTACTTTTACTCTTTGAATAGCTCGAAGCTCCTTTTCATCTTCCGGCGTTGGAACTAATAAGTCTTTTGCATTGTCAGTAAAGAATATGCATCTATTAGGGAAGATTGCATTTGTGTCTATGGTTATAAGACCGTCCTGAATTAAGCCAGCTCTTTTGGCGTTGGCTGCGAACTCTTGGTCCGCAGTAAAGATTTGATAGTACAATTTTTTTGGGTAGTTTTCATTTAGAAGATCAAAGGCCTTTTTCCGCGTAAGGCTACTAGAGCAGCTAGTGATAAACGCTATAACAACCAAAGTAAGAAGTATTGGTTTCATGGATGTTAAGATATAAGGTTATAGAATATTATAAATTTACACATTGATGTTAGTATCAGCAAAGTAATTTCAAAATCCCAAGCAGCAGCGAAAGAAATTAACAAATTATTTGCTATGTTAAAAAGGGAAATTGGTTCCAACACATTTCCTGCGATTTTACCTAATAATAACTTTTCTGTTTGCAATAAGTTTTAAATAATTCAAATAAAGTAAGACGGCTTAGGTAGGGCTACAAATAGAAAAAATTCTAATAAAGTACGAACTGGCATTTCTATATTTCTTGTATGATAAGGGGCCAATTCTTTAAATCTTTGGGTTGATACCTGACAGTAATGATTTCGGGGGAAGTCCACCTTTTTTAACCAATTTTGAAGGATTGGTTTATAAGCATAGGTTTCATCTTTCTCACTACCAACATCGGCTAACATAATAGCATCGGGCCTAATGCCTTTGTTTTCCAATTCTATAAAGTATGCAACGGTATCTACTCCCAGTCCACATGCGGCAATCAAAGGTTGCTTGACTTCAAAGAATAAATTTAATTGAATATTCATCATGAAGCGTTTAGTCTAGTGAAGGCCAGGTGAGGGTATCGAGTTCCTCTTGGGTATGCATTCTAAAGTATGATTCATCTGGCCCCATCCATGAAGTGTTTGTCTTTGTTTTTATTTTTACCCATTTTTTATGGGAGCGTTTCTCGCCGGTTACAATCGCAGGATAGACAATGCGCTTTTGTGGATCAATCATGTCATTAGGTGGCGCGTCCCACATTAGTTTTGTACCTTCTTCTAAATTGTAAATTTTCATATTGTTTATTTTAAAGCGGGTGGTTTTACTCATCGGAAAAAATGCTCCAAATAAATCTGATTACGATCGCTACAATTAATACAGCAAGGATAAGCTCCATGATCGAAGCATTCATTAGAAAATGATATAGCTGTTTCATAATGATAAAAATGAAATATTGAATAAATAAGAAGGTTGTGGGGGTTATGCAATACGCTTGCTTATGTTTCAAATTCTCGCCCAATCAAATATTTTCCCTTCAATATCTGTATTACCATCTCGATAATACACCGAAATGTTGTGCCGCACTTTCACGCATTGCGGTATAATTCAATACGCCTGAACTATCCCGATATTGATCTTTATTTTCGTTAATTTGAACTTGCCAAAAAATCATGACCGCTTTTTAGGTAATGCGTTTTTTATCATAAGTTTTAATTTATCCTTGGCGATTTGTTGACATTTATCTGTAAGGACACCAACTTGTACTGTACCTTGAGAGCCTGATAGATAAGGGGCCCTGTAAGATTACACCGCCTTTGGGCGGCAATAACAGGATACGCGAAAACGGCATCGTTGATGTGGCCGGTTTGGGTAAAAGCCTTTAGATCGAGGCCTAACCGATAGTCCTGCCGAATCGCTTTTCATATCGGAACAAGTTGCGCCCTGTGTGGGATAAAACGAGGTAGATTAGATTAGCTTACTTATTTCTGTCATTAACAACCTGACAATTTTTCTATCCTCTGTATAGCCAACTACAAAATTTTGATATTGTGTAAGTCGTGGTGAGATATCTTTATAATCGAACATTCTAACTTTTGGTGGAAATGCACTTATGGTAAACGGGGTGCCACGTTCAATAAAATTCCCGTCATGATCCTTTGAAATATTTGCTTGAACTTTTTCTCCTACTTTATATTGATAATATTGAATGAGTTTTTGATTATCCATAATTACCTTCTTTTAAAGTTTATCTTTAAGGTGGGCTTCAAACACGTAAAATTTAAATAGGGTACAGGTTATCAGAATGAAATGCAACCCTGGTCAATTAGGTTGATTTTTTAAATTCGACGATTTTAGAAACATATAAATGATGCTCGCTTTCCTGGAGTTCTTTTTGAGCTGCTTTTTTGCTTTGTACCATTTTGTATCAGTGCTGCTAACAATTCCGAATTTGTGAAGCGAGTTGGTCCCAGTAGTATTCACCGAATTATTTGATTAACTTCTTTGCCTGTTCAGGAGTAATTTGCTGTCCGTCTTTCCAAAACTCTATATCAAGGAAAGGCCTGGAAGGAATTATAACCTTCTTTCCATTAGGGAAAAGATAAAGCTGATAATCGAATGTTTTCACTAAAGCAAATACAACCGGTTTACCTGGAAACATTTTAACCGAATCTGATTCATTAATTTCATTCGCTGACCGCTTTGAAAACGAAGGAAGGGCTAAATAGGGACAGACTTTTAAAGCGTATGTTGCACATTGTTTGTGCATGGGTGGATCAATGTATGCACCTCTTGGGTCAAAAGCTATTTTAGCTCCTGCAAGCAACCAGATATCAGACTTCAATGGATTACCGCAAATGGAACATTGTTTATTTATGATGCTTTCGGCTAACCGATAAACATTATGTTGACTAAAATCGGGTATGCCATTGGCATCTTGTTTTATAGTGAAAGGAATGGGATAACCTCTCTTGTCCTTTGGCAGGTTATTCATTTTAAAAGGAATGTCAATTTGTTTCCAATTATTCATTTTATGATGACATTTAAAAGTTGATATCTCTATTACTAATGAGAAGGATCTGCTCCTAAATTGGAGTTATTAGTTTTGAGAGGGTTTCAGATGTGTCCTTATGCAGGCATGGAATTTTATAACGAGAGTCTGGGTGTATTTTCCAAACCGTTTTTATATGATTATTTAAACCTTGTTTAATAAAGTATCCTTTTAACTGTTTAAGTTTCTTTTCTTCTTTTTTTAAAAGTTTCAAGGGATAGGGATTGAATTCTATTTCCTGTAAATATCTCAGGTGATTTTTTATTAAGTAGCTGCCGGATGAAGCAAATTGGTATAATGCAGACCACTGCCCTCTATGCCAGGACGCAGATATCAATTGTGCCTTTAGCTTAGTAATCATACTAATACATTATAGTTTTAAAAAAATGCAGCTCCTTTTGAGAACTGCATTTACGTAAGAACTTATTTCGACTTTAACTAAATAGTCGCTATTTGAACTGGTTTATATAGTCAAAAATGGTTTTCACAAATGGTGCCGTCTCTACTGGTCTATTTATATACCAATCGATTTTGTTATTGTCATACCATGCGTGGTAATAGTTGTTATCAGGAGATTTCCAATTTGGGATATGAAACTGGAAGCTAAAAAATTTATTGGTGATTCCACCTGATTGTCCATTTACAATTTTGACACGATATCCATCGTATACATCTTTTGTAGTTGAATTCTCTAATTGCAGAATGACCACTCGATCTTTATCCAAGCTGAAAATTCCTTCGTTATCGTACCAGCAAATTTTTGTTGACGATGAAGAGAAAAATTGCCTATTAAATTGTTCAAAAGGATTGATAGGTTTCATGTGAAGGATGGTTAAGTGTAATAAATAGATTGCATGAATTCAAAAAGAAAGGATACGGTTATAAATGAACGGAGCCTGTTACAAATTTTGCTTTCTCACAACGTGGTTGATGTAGAACCACAAACAAAAATTATCATCCGCTCCGGTTTCCTGTGAGCTTAGCAATTTGGTTGCATATTCAAAGGCGCTTTCTTCATTCATGTTTAGCTCTTCTTTAGCGTAGGATACGTAGTGTCTTTTTTGATCAGGATATTCAGGCAAATCCAAAAACTGGAAAAATGAAATGTTCACTGCTGTTTCAATTGTGAGCAGTCCGTTTTTTGACGCTACAACATAATTGATATAGTACCAGGTATAGAAGCGGTCTAATTGTGCCTGATCGGTTTCTTCTGTGACCGGTTTTCTTTCAAAATTCAAAGCGAATTCTTTGGCGTTGCTAACCGTTTTAAGTTCAACAACTGCATACCGGCGAAGTAACTTTAATGCTAATGTTCTTTTGTATTTCGAACGAAGATCTGTTGCAGCAATCAGCTGTGCTAGTTGAGTGTCCATAAAATTGATTTTAGATTTTTTGTAATTGGGTGTGGAGGAAGAAGCGTCAAATTTCTAATTGAGTTATTCTAGTTCTATTATCGTATTGAGACATACTTCGTATTTTAGAAACAGGTCCATCATATACATTAGAACATAACTCGCTGAAATATTTATGGTCGTTGGGTTTTCCTATTTGTTTTAAATAGGCTCTGATGAAAATAGGTGCATCCAAACCTTCTTCCAGGTAAGCTAACGTTCCCGATTGATGTGAATGTGTGCTTATCTGTTTTTTTAGATTGAGCACTACAATAGCACTATAGGGAACTTCTAACCAACCCTGATCTGCGTCATCATATATAAATCGGAATTGGGAAGGCAAGACGTCTCCCAGAGAAGTCTGTGCTTCTGTTTTCATTGCAATATTTTTAATGTTTAAATAATTAAAAGACTAATCTGATTGATGTGAAAAAGAATTTGAAGAAAAATCGAATGAGTATTACGAGTCGCAGAACTATGAAAATGAAAGAGAGGGAATTTTAGAAACTGTAATTCTTAGTTGCCTTTCTTACTTTCACTTGCCAGCCAACGTTGTTTTTTTCCTTGAAGCCCATTTGAAGTTTGGCTGTCTTATTTTTTAAAACTAATCCTTCATATAGGTCTGTCTTGACAATTGATTCGTAAAGTGATTTAAAATAGCTTTCATAGGAAGGCGCCAGGAATATATTTTCAACTTTAGTAGTCAGTAAATGTTCATAGATACCCAGTTTACCATTTGATTCAACCAATGCCCTGCTGCAACCAAACAACTCCAATAAAATGAGTAATCGGGCTTCAAGTGTTTCCCCAATTAAATATCTGCCTCTCCAGACAAGAATATCCCAAATGATAAACTTGTTGTTGAAAAAATTGCCATCCTCTCCTTTTTTGTTCTTATTCAGATATTCACCACAAAGAACCATAAACTTATCGCTATCATTCAGGTTTACATAATTAAGCGACTTTTGAAGTGACAGTTCTTCACCTGTCCGGTTAAAAAGTTTAGAATCTTGATGACCGTTAATAAATGTAACCGAACAACTTCCATTGTACTTTGGTTGCGCAATCCAACCTGCTCCTATTTCATCAAGTTGATCAGGTGCTATCGCAGATTCCGGACGTGGAGGGTAAATGTATTTGAAGTCATTGTACTCTGAAAATATACTCATATAGTATAGTTTTTGATTTGATAAAACCTATTCTCCCGCTGCCCTAAGAGAAATGATGGGAGCAATAGCATGAAACAAATCGACCATTTGGTCCCCGTATGTAGGAAGCGTATCTATTGTGCCTTTTTTGACGGTGAAAACTTCCTTTGCCAAAATGAGTGAAGCTTTTTCGTCATCAGGAATTCCTTCAGCGTTTTGTAATGCGTCTGAAATGGCATCGATATATTTCCTCAGAATGGCCTGATCAAATAAATATTCAGTGTTTCTTTCAACAACATTGGGAAATTTATCAGCCACAACTAATGCAACAGTATCTTCCATTTTTGTGTAACGATCCTGAACACTTACAGTAATGTTTCCTAATTTAAAAGACCCAATATTGCGACCTTGACTTTTGACCTCCGCCAGAAAGATTTCAATAGCCTGGCTTTTGATATAGCCTTCTGCCATTTTCTTTTTTGCTTCTGCTTTTTTCAATTGCTCTGAAGCTTCCTGATATTCCTTTAAGTGTTTTTCCAATTCCTCAGAAATGTTGAGCGAAGGCATTTTACTTTTATTTCTTTTGGTAGTTTCTACTTTTTTAGCTGTAGAAAATAAATTCGGTCTTGTTGCCTGTTGAGACATAGCTTTTAATATTTATGGTTATAAAATGAAAAAGCCTTTGCACGGTTAAATACAAAGGCTCGTAAGTATGAAGCAATAAATAGGGCTAAGCAACCGTATTAAAAACCTAGATGTTTTAACTGTAGGATAATATCAGCATCAATGGGGTCATCTGATTCAAATATGCTGTACAAGTCTTCTGCTACGCTATCCGATTCGCATGTTCTTATAAAGTAATCTTCCTTTATATCGCAATTAATCTTAGCGTACAAAACTGGAATGCTGCTAAAGACGGAAGAAACAGTTTGATTCTTTACAATAATTACGATCTTGGGTACACTGATATTTGCAAAGCTATCATTGGATGTATAACTTTCAGGAAATTCTGACTTGTATTTTTTAAATCGATCATTTACCCAAAAAGATGCAAAATCATCCCAGCTAATGGCATTGTATTTATTTTCTTCAGACTCCTCGAACTCATCCCAATCTTTGAGTTTGGTATAATATTGTGCATAGAATTCCTTTGCCCATTCACCAACTATTTCCAGGGAGGCAGAATAGCCAAATAAATTTCTGCGATTAGCAAAATCATACAAAGGTTTCAGTATAGTATCTGCAAAGCACGCAGTAAAGCAGTTCATTGCATCTGTATCTACATTACTAATGTGGATATGACTGTTTGTATTCATAAATTAAATGTAAAAGGGTGTACTTAAATGAAAGGCACATTGCTAATTCCCGGAATTAATCATCTATCTCATCCAATTGCCTTTTTGCAATCGCTTGCCATTCTTCAGTTAGTTTTGCTAACTGCACTGTACCATCCGAACCTGTTAAATAAGGCCCTTCAAGAATGATCCCTGCTTCAATCAATTCTTTATAAATTCCTTTGTTCTCGTCATAATTTTTTATAACAACGAGAGGGAACTGGTGATCTTTCGCATAATTAAGCCCCCGGTAGTATTCTTCATAATTAATGGTAAGATCACCCATTAAATCACCATTGGATTTCCGGACGGCCTGAATCGCAATAGTATTATTGGACTGGTAATAGCCAAATTGTAATTCGCACCTAGCGCCATAAAGTTTTACTGTATTCGCTTGCTTTTTTAGTTGTTTTGCTTTTGTTGCCATAAACTTATTTTTTAAAGGTTTGAAATTGATTTGCTGTAGTACTTTTTTCTTTAGGGTCAAGAAGTAAGACTAACATAAGCTGCGATGATCTTCTTAGTCATTTCATCGGCTTCGCCGGCCCGATGTTGATTTCGATCCGGGTGCCATTCCATAAGTTTACTTCGGTAAGCTTTTTTGATCTCTGCTTGTGAAGCGCCTTCTGAAATGCCAAGAATGGAGTAAGGCGTTTCAGAAGCTTTTTCAAGTATTTCTTCTGCTTCTTCTTTACTCATTCTTTGTTGAAATGCTTCTCTCCATTTCCTTGGATTTCCAAATCCGTTCGAGGTATCATAGGTTTTATACCCATCGAGAAATCCTTTCTTTGCCATAGCTATTGTTTTATCAGGTTCACTTCAAAAGGTTTTTCCTTTCCGGGAATCCCTAAAGACTGGAGATGTTTGCAACTGCGATTTCGTTTCCAGCCGGGGCAACTGCATCCCCAATGACGGTTCTTTTTATGCTGTGCAATTGTGTACAGCCGGTTAGAACTTGAACTTTTGACATTGAAACGGAATTGCCACTGGTCATTATCAGGCAATACCATTTCCTGACGCACATAAATGGTAGGCGTTTCCATAATATTATTTTGATAGTTAAAAAATCGTATGATCCTACATTCTAAAAGAGAGATTGCTGTTTGCGTTTGAGGGATATGTTTCTATAAGGCTTTTATTTGAAAACATTTTTCGCCCAGTCATCGAAACCGGAGGGTGTGATCCAGTAACTGCCAATTTTAGCAGCAACAATTACTTTGTCTTTATCGAATCTTATATAATCGGATGGGTTATTCATTTTCTTTGGAAGATGGATTTCTTCGGCAGTACCATCACCGTTGATTTGAAGAAAGACAAATTCGCCTTCATCAAATTCATCCGCAAAGAATTTATTGAAGGAGCCAATACATAATACTTCCTTCGTGTCCGATCTGCCAACAACAAAAGTTTTTCGATCTCTCGATAATATTATAAAGGGAGTATGATTGAGTTCACATAATTCAATATTTTTGTTCATCGCCTGATTTTTTTAAATGAAATATAGTAAATGAAAGTTGGGTACAGGTTATAGTAGCTTTGCTGCCTCTTTTCCAATTATTTCCGCGGCTGTCCAGGTACAATTTTCAGAAACAACAGATTTCCTGTTTTTCTTTTCAATTGTAATTTGATTGCCTGTATATAGTGCAATGGTGTCTCCTGCTTTTAAGTTTTTCCAATATGCTGCACTTACTTCTAACTTTTGTTTTCTACTGGCTTCTCTTTTTTCCGGGCCACGTTCCTGAATGTCTCTAATTTGAGTAAGCAAAGCCTTTTCCTGTGCATATAATTTTGTCAGGATTTTGGCCCTTTCTATGGTTCTATCTAATGCCGCCTCCTTTCTTTTGTTTAATCTTGGGGTGTGCCTGCCGGAGCCGACCATTCCTAAATGAAAGGAAGCTGCAACTCTATCGGTAATATCATTAACATTTTCTAACCTTTTAATCTTATTCTGAACAACTGCTAATTGCTCTTGAAGCAATTCTATTTGTACGTGCTTTTCCATTTGATTAGATTTTCCTAAAAGAGTGATTGTTGTTGTACGTTTTGAGGAGATGTCTTTCGTTTTGTTTTTTTAGCAGGTATAGAAACGGATGTGAAATCAAAAGTGACTATTTCAACTTTTGGTGATGCTCCTTTCCAGTGATGGCCGTTAGCATCTATGCCACAATTGGCTTCTACATGAATGCCGGTTTGAAGATTGAATTTTTCATATTCCTTCGAATCATTTATTGTAGATTGTCCATGTTCGGGATAATGAATGATAGGGCTGCTACCTTGAGGGATAATGAAGGCGCCGTTCCGGGCAATTTTGCTTGCAATTTCAATAGCTTTAAATTCAAAACTTCCGCCGCTATAATTTAAATGTGGCGTTTCCTTCATCGATAAGTTCTTACCAAAAGGAGGATTAGAAATCGCTAAATTGAATTTCTTGTTTTGAAATAATGATGGGAATTGCGGGTCCAGTATATCCGCACATATCCAAGTTGCAGTTGGCACTAATATTTTGCCCACTTTCACGAATTCAGGATTGATCTCTACGCAAACAAGTTCAAGATCATGCCATTTAATCCAATCCTGCAGCCAATAAGAAAGATGTCCAATACCAGCACACAAATCAATGATTGTGTTATGACCTTGTGCTTCTACGCGAAAATCTTTGGCAAGTTCGATGGGTGTAAAAAATATGCCGGCATTGATTACATTATCTCCTTCTGAAACCGCAGGATTAAACTTTTCAAGAATGAACAACTCATACTCTTCCTTTTTGTCGAGGTTTTTAATTGCATGCAATTGTTCCAAATATTTCATCGCCTGTTGGTGTTGCCGTATTTCAGGTTTGGTTAATCTTCCCATATCTCATTTTTAAGGAGTTATTAATAAGATACCTTGAGGAGTTTTGTTGGAGAATTGCCTTTATTTATTTGGAAAACAATAGGAAACGACAGTAGATCAACTGTGAAGGAGATTTTACTTACCTATAAATTGTCCCACAAACTTTAAATTGTTTAAAGGGCTATTCACTTCTACAGTCTTTTGCTGCAACTCTTTAGCAATATTCAAAAATCTTCTGCGCAATTTTATTCCTGGAGTGGAAGTGGTCATTTCAAGTGCTTTCATCATTAAGTCCAGTTGACTTTCTGTAAACACTACTTCATGATCTCGTTTACCAGATTTCATTGCAAAGGATCTTTGGTTTCGAATGCCGTATAAAAAGCCTCCGACTTTTGTAGATTCTTTTACTGTAAAATCATAGTGATGTTCTGCTTCATCAAACAACAAATCAAATTCTTCATCAATCAATTCTAAAACAGCGGTAAGAGTAGCAAAGAAATAATGTTCCATTTCTTTTGGTTTTTTGGGTAAAACAAATTTGAATTAGTAACTGTATTTGCTTTTCATCCTCTACATATATTTACTCATTTTTCTTTTGATTTCTGATTTGCTGTTTGAGAATTTCCCTTCGCTTAACATAGATAAGACGGCGTAATCCATTGAGTTTGGATTGAAGCCAATCGTTTAATTCCTTCCGTGCTCCCACCGCTTCCCACCGGCTTTCATTAAACCACCGCTCCAGTGTTTTACAACTTATGTGAGTAAAAATGTCTGTCCATTCATGATCCATTGGGGCATCCAAACTGCGGGTGTACATGTAAGCACAGCATTCTTCTAAGGTTGCCATTTCTTCACTCTTCTTAAGTGCTATCATTCTTGCTATTGGGATAATATTCAATATCCTTTCGGGTATAGTATCTTTCCAATGAGGGCTGAATGTCAGGATGGGGCCTTGAATTGCATCTATCATATTAAAAACCCAGTTTTCTACTTCTCTCTTTTTTTGAGGAGGATGTTCTTTAGGAAAATTTTCAAAAAGATCTCCCTGAACACCGGTAACCTGTGGTGTGTTCATGATAAATAAGTTTGAATGATTATTACTTTGAGGGAGTATTGCAAATCAAAAGAGCATAGACGTTATTGTATAATCTTGAAGTATGAGGAAATGCTCTTTGATTTATTTTAACGTTTGCCGGATTAGACGTTCTGTACCATTAAACACAGAACTATTTAACTTGTTTCTTGCGTTTATGGATATTGAGTATCACGCCGATTTTTTCATGGTTATAACTTTAGCTACGTGTAAATGATGATTACCTTCCCGCAATTCTCTTAATGAAGACTCATCCCAGTAATCAATACCATCCTCTACTTTCAAAGCATAGTCCTCGGATTCATTGAATTCTTCGTCTTCTTTTGAAGCAACATAAAAAATATTTACATCGTAGTATGTTCCCGCTTCATGTTCATTCCTCATAACAAAAAATTCGCAGCCTTGTGGTAGATCACCGTATACTCTTACCAATTGTCTTATATGAACCAAACACTCCAGAATACTGTCTTTTGACTCATCGCCAGCCTGGGTACAGTCTTCATCGTAAGGAACCGGACCAATATTCAAAAATTCTTTACCAAAAACTGTTTCTCCATGAGCTGTTGTGAAGGATAATAACCTCGTAGAGCCTAAATAACTTTGCATAACATTTCATTTTGGATTTGGAAAAATATTTTAGAACTTAATTGTTCTCAATGCTGGCATTTTTGTCATAATGCAATGCATTTTTTATTTGATGAAGAGTCAAATCAGGAAATAGGTAAGACAGTCTTTCTATTAGTTTATTCTGTGTTCTTTCTTCCATTTTGTTCATTGTGACCTGAAATATGAAATCATTATCCGTCACCATTCCTTCTTTGACATAATCTGCTTTGATACACCAGAATTTGCCATTGTGAAAAGTATAGTAGTAGTCGGTGCCCAAAACCTTATGCAGTTTCCAATTGAGTTTAATCATGACTGTAGTTGCTTTTCCCATTTTCATTTTTTGATTTTATTATTATTGTCAGTAGAGAGTTTTTCTATACGCTCTAAGAGAGTTTTGAATGACAGACAATGGCTGCTCGTTTTCATTTCTTGTAGAGTGAATGATGGGTACGGATCATAGAGGAATTAAGCTGCTACCGAATGGATATCTTCCTGAAAACTTATGTCGTCCATGATGAAGTCATTTATCTTACTGAGTATTTCTTTGGCTTTGTATGCGGTTTCACTTCTTTTCGCTTTGTTAGTCCTTAAAGAATCGGGAGCTACAATAAGCTTTTTCATTTCTTCGATTGTCCTGCTGATTTCATAGTCGTTGGTAAAGTTCAATCGAGGTAATAGATCAATTAAGTCACTAATATTCGTGACCAGAGTGCTATGAAAAACCGCATCCTGGTCAGACAGTCTTTCATACATGTGTAAAACCGCATCTTTAATCCTGATCCATAAATCCCTTGTAGCATCATTTATTCGTTGATATACATTCCGCTCAATATCTGCTTTGAGTTTGTCAACTTCATTTTGATTAACTGTTATCCTGAAGTCATCCAACTTGGCAATTGGCATAGGGGTCAGGACAATGCTGAACTTTTTCCTAAGTTTTTCGATTGAGGGATAATCGTTTTCATTAAACATGCCCTGTAACCGGATTTGTGCATCGGATTTTAATTCCGGATATGATGTGATGAAGGCTTCTACAGCACTTTCAAATTGCTGTTTAAAAGTGCGTTGCTTGTTGATGTATTCGAAAAAATTCGTCGATGGTAGCAGCCTGTTTCCATCGTCGCCCCATGGCAACGTGTTTTTATGATGGAAATCCCGCGCATTTGTGGCAATGCTTTTTACGTCTTCCAACCCTTTTTTTGCAATCAGTATTTTATTAAATCTTCCTGCGTCTCTTGCATTGTGGTTTTCCTCCACTTCTCTGGTAACCTTTTTATCAATTTTTGTTGCTGACCACAATGAAATTTTAAGATTATAAAGAATCGCTTTTTCTGATAAGTTTTTCATTCTGTTATTTTTTTGGTGAAGAAATTGGTTAGTCAATTACTTGAATTACTTCTCCGAAAGGAGGTTTGAAATCACAATAACCATAGATGGCCCATAGCACCGGATAGGAAGGGCTTTGAGGAAAAGTATCGCAGTAGCCATCTGTTAGATATACAACCGCTTTTACATCAAGATCATTTTTTTCGATGTATTCGAATCCGGGAATGAAGTCGGTTCCTCCACCGCCGAATACTTGTAATTCGATTTCGTCATCCGGCTCTATATGTTGAACTGATCTGACGAGATCATCGCAATAAATGATGGTAAGGGAAATTTTAAAGATGTTTAGGATCTCATGTACTTCTCCTGCGAATTGTTTGATCAATTCACATGTGCTATAGGACGTATCAATAATGAGTATTACCCTACCAGGTTCTTCTGATCTGAGTGAAGGCAAATACAATCCTGTATGTAAAAACCTTGCATTTGGAAACGTCCAGCTATAATCATTCTTGGAAAGTGTTGAAATAAATTGGGCGAGTGCATCTTTCCAATTGATCTTTGGGCGCAAAATTTCTTCTAAGATTCGTTTGATATACTCTGGGCATTTGCGTTGCGCCTTTGCTATGAAGGCAGCCTGAATAACTTTTTGTTGTATGTCTGCTTCTAATTCTTTTTGTTCCTTCTCATCTTTTGCAGGTGAATCTTCCACTTCTCCACAGCCACCAGAATCATCAGGAGGAATGTCTTCATCATCTAATAAACTGTAAATTTCTTCCGCGCTTGCACCATCAAATTCTTTCCGGTAAAGGCTGCCTTTGGGTAACACAAATTTCTCTTTGCGCAACAGTGCATTGATGGCATAATCTGTAGCTACGTTCCATTTTCGTCTATCTCTTTTTCCTCGTCTCAGGTGATGGCAATTGGTGATGTGCAAAACTTCATGTGCTAACACTCCCTCTAATTCAGGAATGGTTAACTGATTTACAAAATCAGGATTGTATACGATTAGCTTACCGTTTGTAGAACATGTTTTTCGATTTGCATCTTCTAAATATTCTAAACCAAACAAAAGGGATGAATAAAATGGTTGATTCAAAACCAATCCCAATTTTGCTTTTTGTATTCGCTCATTTGCATTCATGGGAAAGGTTTTAGATTAACGCTTCGGAATGTTTTGAAGCCCAATTAACAAAGGCGCTTGTTTCTTTTAAATTTTCATTCTTTGCAGTCGCCATTGTCATACAGGACAGGTTTAACTCAGCCGGTAGCCGTTCCAGGTATTTGCAAATAGGCGTTATCGAGGTATCATCCATTCTTTTTGATAACGAGACGGTAAAGGCATATTGCGAACCTAATGTGGGAGGGAGCTTGGCGCTCGATGGGTTTGCAATAATGGAATCAACGGTGGGCAAATCGTCGAACAACTTTAAAAATTCCATATACTGTGTTGTAAACACTTCACCTACTGCGCCTTTGCATGCATCCTTAAATAAATGTTCGGGGCAGTCGGTGTTTTGAAGTTTTCCGACAAAAGCAACGGTGCGTGGACAGGGTGAATTTGTTATGTCTGTGGTAACATTATCACTGAATAATAAATCATCCTGTTTAAACCCTATAAACGCTATTAATTGATCAGGCATTCCATGGGCTGCGGCCCATTTGATCCAGTCCTTCCAATCTACTTCCAACTCTTGTATCACGAACCTTCTTTTTAAAGGCTCAATAATGCCGGTAACACCTGCTTTATCTTTCTTACGGTTGGTTGCAGCAAGAAATGTTACTTTATCAGATACTTTATGCCCATTTATCCTTCTGGCTAATATTAATTGCATGCAGGCTGCCTGTACACTTGTTGGCGCCTGTCCCAAATCATCAAGAAAACATACAGTTTCCTCTTTGGCATCAATTAATTGTTCCAAATCACCGAAGGGTAGAAAGTCAGCACCCTTACCGTTTTTGCGGGGGAAAGGAAGTCCTTTGAAATCTGTTGGATCGGCAATGACCGGATGCGAAATAATTAATCGAACATTCGTCAATTCACAGGCTTGTTCGACAATATCACTTTTACCAATGCCTGGTGCGCCCGTAATTAAAGTTGAAAAGCGATTTTGAATAGCATACTGTAAATACTCTGTTAAGTGAGCTGGTCGCATACCTTTTGTTTTATTAATTAAAAAAGTGGACGTATTTGCAGAAGACAATAGAATATTTCCTCAATAGTTTACTATTGGGTTAGTCAATGCAAATACGTCCGTGTTAATTTGAGAAGTTGTGCTGAGGAGATTAAGCAGCGGCTGGGGTTTCTTCTTTTGTTACTACATCTTTTTTATCAAGCTTTGCAATTCTCCGGTCCAAATCCGAAAGTCTTTCTGTTTGCCTTTCCTTACGTTCTTCGGCTTTTTGTTGCTGTTGTTTTTCTATGGCTTCAACATCAACACCAGATTCTTTTGCCATTTTATATAGAAACTGTGAAAGAGGGCTTGTAGGCTGTTTGCATTCTGTTTTTGATAAAATAACTTTACGAGCAATCAGACTTAACATTTTAGCATCAATCTTACTGAAGGTTTGATAAAAAGTTTCACGGTCTTTCTTTTGCTCATTGGTTTTGCCAGCAAATAATATTTCCTCAACCTTGGATTTATAGGAAGATGCCATTTGCAGGAACATCAAATAAGCAACTGTCGCCTGATCAGCTTCAGTTAGTGTGCAATTTGTTTCATCTTTGGAAACTTTCTCTTCAAATTTCTCGTAGACAGCTTCCATTATTTTTTCCTTATCCAATTCTTCATCACGCCCGGCTTTTTCTTCAATTCTTGCTTTTTCTCCTATAAGCAATTCTTTTGTTACTGTACCATTTTTAATTGCCAGGGCAACTTCCTTCGCTGTGACTTTCTTACTAGGATTGAAACTAATTTTTCGTTCAAGTAAAAACAGGATTGACTTAACTGTTCCTCCGTGTATGACTAATCCTTTCTTTGCGGTTTCTTTTTGTTGATTGTATTCTGCCATCTCTTCATTATATTCTTCAATAGCACGTTTATATCTGTCCTCATCGAAATCCGGTTCGTCATCATCACCATAGTTATGGGTATAATCATCCTTGCAGGGTTCTTCAGGTTCTTCCAGAATGGTAATGGTGGATTGATCCAATTGTTGTAGTTGCGAAGCGTCTTCTATCTTGTTGATAATATTCAAAACTGGCTCGGGAGGCGTACCATCTACGATCAAAGCAACCGGCTTTTCTTCCAATAGTGTTTTTGCGAGTTGATTAGAAAGATGCAAAGTGCATTTTAATTGAAAGCAATCCTTTTTTGAACAGGAGCCGTCTTTGGAATAATCAGGGAAAAGCGTCCGAAAGGTTGCGGAGTTGTGTGGACAACCAATACAAGCACCGGCTTCGGGATGGAGGGTTTTGTCTTTTATGTCGAAGGGCGCCCGTTTCAAATCATATTTGAATCTTGAAATATAATAATCAAGATTTTGCAACTTAAATTGTTTATCTCTCCAATTTTTGCAGAGTGTCTGAAATAGTTCGCTCTGTGATTCATGGGATAACGAGGCAACTTCAAAGGCTTCAAATGTTGTCATCTTATATAACCGGTAAATGCGTTGCCAATCATCGGTCAGTTGCATTAGTTTAAGACGGCTGATAACAAATGATTTTGACCTTCCCAAACGTGCAGCAATTTCTTTTTCGGAATAGCCGCGTTTCTTTAGTTGATTGAAGCTTTTTGCAATATCCATAGGATGCGGATCTTCCCTGTCCAAATTTTCCAGCACCTGGATAATGATTACTTCCTCGTCAGATAAGCCCTTTCTAATTATGGCAGGTATATCCGTACGGCCTGCTATCCTCGATGCCCTGGTTCTTCGTTCGCCGTAAACCAGTTCATACCCTTTCTTTTTATCATTGCCATCTTCCTTTACTTCAACTTTTGGTCGAACCATGATGGGCACCTGCACTTCATTTCGATCAATGTCTTTTGCGAAAAGTTGAAGTTCGTCTTCCGAATATTCTCTGTCGTTAAAAGGGCTGAAATCAATATCGTCCAGCGGAATTCTTACAATGCTGCCGTTGCGATAGGAATTCGAATTTTTGTTTGGAGAATGAACGACTTTCAAATTACCTTTTCCAGATGGTGCTTTTTTCTGTTTAACTTTTGTAGCCATAATTGTATGTTTTAAAATGAATGATATTGAATAGCTAATGGACTTCTTAAAAGCAAAGTCTGTTTCGATCTTATGTAATAGGATTATTTTAGTTTTCTCAAAGGCCAGTGATTGTTTTTTTGCAGAGGAATTGGCATTGCTTATTTTAAATGTTCGATTGGCCTGGCCCCGCACCAAATAACAAGTACATGGTGTGGCTTAGCCGAAGACTTGATATCAAATACCACCAACACGTCGTGTGATATCAATCCGTCGGAAATAGAAGAAAGGCTCTCATTGATTTCGCTTTCTTCTACGGGAGTGATGCGAAGCGAGTCAAAATCAAATTTTGATTTGTCAATACCTGATATGTGATGAATCATATTGAAACAAAGTTGAAGTGTTGAAAAGAGGTGATACCATTTAGTTGGAATGCCATGGAAGCTCATCTGAATTAAGCACTTCGCCGTTGACATCAGTTGAGTCTTCTTTGGCAAAAGCATCCTCAGCCAACTTGCGAGTTTTGAAAGATTTGAATTCGGCGCCAGAGAAACCGTTGACCTGCGATTTACATTCATCCCAATTATCAAATACGCAGTTTTTCGTCCACTCCAGACTACATAAATTTTTGCCATTGTGGATGTTTTGTATGGCTTGTGAAAGAAGATTACTAATGCTTGATTTAACGACATCGTGTATAAATCAACTCTCCATTGTGGTGAATTTGACTAACACCTACTTCCCCTTTGCTTAGGGCTGCCGGCGCATTTATGGCGATACATCCCAGCTCTGGGCAGTCAGGATATACCGTTGCACCATACAAGTGTGCATAAAAAAGAAAAAATTTCAAGGTTTCATCATTGACCGGATGATCGAAGGTTTTCTTATACCAGAAATACAATTTGTCGATCTTCAGTGAGGGTGCAACAATATTTACTTCCATTTGAGAAAATGGAGTTACAATGATGCAACTCCGATTGGAGATGTTTTCCTGCATAGCATTCTTTTTTAATTGTGAAAGGAAACAGTGGTAAAGAATCGGTTGGAATTGTATAACACAGCAATATTTTGTTGCGACATGCTTTAAGGCTCATCGTTATAATGATGTTGTTAGCAGCTTGCAGTTATAGCAATATCTGTCGTATGCTGTTAATTCTGCTATACTTCATTTTGTCTGATAAAATCGTTTTCCTGTGCCTTCAGTTGTAAGTATTCAACCATTTCAGGCAGGGCAAAAAGGCGAAAAGTAGAATTCAGCTTTCGAAAGGCATAGCGTATATCCGCTTTATTTGGGAAATCATATTCCTTAGGTATTATATAACTGTAGAAATATGCCTTACATTCATTCGTACTGAGGCTGATTTCCATTTGTATTTTATCACGGATGTAGATGATGGAATATTTTTTATCGACCTTGACGGATGATTTACCGAACAGTGTTGTGACAACTACCAACAAGGCATCGTAAACTGGTTGGTCAAATATCTTGGGCGCGGATCTTCTAAGTTCTTCCAGATCGAAGGTTTGCATATATTGTGTTTGGTATTTTATTCAGGCGGAGCGTCTTTTTTGGTATGGAACGCCGTATCCTTCGGCAAGCAGCCGTTTGGCTGCAACGGTAAAATCCTTGTTGCATTCTAAAACGGCATAAACAGCACTTGGCCTGTAACCTTCACCAGGAACAAAGTCTGTACTAGTAGTAAACACGCCAAAAAGGTTTAATCCGTGATGGAAGTCTCCTGAAGTGTCGTGATAGGTTAAGCCGGGTCTTCTGAAGAAAGTTCTTTGACCCTCATGCCTGACCAGTTTCCAGCCATGATATTGAAGCAAACCAATAACATCGCCCCTGGCGTCATAGTCATTCAAGGGACTTTCGCTATCATGGTAATACACCGACGGTTTTGCTATAGTTGAGCACGGTCGTTCATATAGGTTGAATGACTTCGCTAGATCCAGAAGCATTAGTCGATGTTCGGCTTCTATCAATGGAAGTCGTTTCAAATCATGCTGAATAAAATGGTAACCCGATGTAGGATGAACAATGGCATATTGGCCCTTTGACCTTGTTTCAATTAGGATTCTTATTTTGTCGTGAGGATCAACCAATTTCTCTTTGTCAGTTGTAGAACGCCTAGCAAGAACCTGATAGGTACTTACTTCCGGGCACTGGTAGTAAAAATGATAACCTTTGTTACGAGTAGCGCCAATGCAAAGGCTGGATGCAAGATCAGTATTTGATTTTTGTATGGCGGTATAAAAGTTATCAAACAACCTATTAGTGAGATCATTTTTACCGTCTACATCGATCACTTCCAAGTTCCCACTGATTTCACCGCAAATAATAGCGATTCCATCTACATCGGGATGGTTGAAAACTTCCATTAAGACATCATCGGCCATGATTTCATGCTGATAATGTTCCCAGTTTATAAGACTTTTTTTATTAAAATTGACAGGGACGACAGACAAGCCGATAGATTTATATAACTGTGCTGCATTTAATAATGGATTCATAATTTAATCAATTTAGAAAAGTGGAAATGAAACCCATTTTATCTCGTATTACTTACACGTGGCCCCCTTTCAGGAATTCATACAGGGTTTCTTCGGCTTCGTTAAATTTTTCGAGATAGGCATCCATGAAGTTGGAGGGTACCAAAAATGGATGTTTATTTTGCTGACGCTTAATTTCACACAGGAATGCCGTACTTCCATACTTGTATACATAAAGAATCTCGTGATCTTCAATTGTTCTAAGTACCTCAGCCAGGTATTTAAATTTCATTGCTTCGGCGAGAGTGAGTTTCTTTTTCTTTTTCTGAAAGGCAATAAAACCTTTAGAACTTTTTAAATCCTTTTTTTTCATAGTCTTTGTTTTCGATCAATGCGTGGCATGGAATGTCAGTAAATAAAACCGGGACGCTAAGGTTTCAACCGCCCCGGCCTTGCTGTTTGCTGAATAAGAACAGCGTTTCATAGTTACGGCTAAACGGGCACCTTTATAGTTTCGAAATTTGCAAAATCGTCGGCACCTGATACTGCATCAGGATATAGGTATCCGTATACCGGGTGTGTTTTGTATTCAATCTGCAGGTATGTACAGCTCCTGATCTCATTTTCAAAAAAACTTTTAAGTGCCTGCAACTGGGATTTTTGCTCACTGGATAAAGTGTATGGGCAAGGCAGGAAATATTCATTTTGCTGGTGTTGCAGAATCTCCCACAGGTATTTCACTGATTTTTCCGGCTGAAAATATGCGTGTGTTGCAAACTGGTAAAGAGCGGACGATTCACCGCTATGCCAGATGGCTGCAAGATCACGGGCTTTTGCAATTGTGATCATAGTATATAGTTTAAGGTATTACACGCAGGTACGTTCAGGATTTTGTACCTGGTTTTTGGTTGGTTTGTTGTTGACCGGTTTGTTGATCGGACATTTTATCCGTATCTGTAACAGGTGTTTTTTCTTGCATATAATTATTATAATACCACGTCATCTGCTTTTTTAAAAAAAGCGGCTGACTGTTTTTTATTTTTTTCAACCTGTTTTTTTGCGTTATCAATTCGTTTTTGTTTGTGTTTTTCATAATAGTGTTTCATTACGTTAAATTTTTGTGTAAGAATAAAAATGCAGAAACCCTAGGTTCGGTATAGTGAACGGGCTTGAATTGAGCTTAAAGAGTCTCGACGAATTAGAGGGAATCTACAGGAGATACTATATTTCTGGTTTTAGGCGCACCGCTTTGCTTTAAGATTTGCTGCAAGTAGATAGATTGAGCAAGATCTTCAGGTTTTTTAGGCATATATAAGTTGGCAATTTCCTGCAAGCCTGCATGAAGTATGATGCCGGCAAGACGGCGTGCATCTTTACGCTGTATTTCGGATTCCAGTGCGTGGTTTTCAACGAGTGTAGCGAGCACTTCTTCGATCACATCGACAATCTCAAGTATCCGGACAAGGTGACTATATTGAAGGAATAGTTCACGATAATATTGTTGGTTTGTCATTTAGTGAGACTTTATTATTTAATAGATTATTTATTCTCGTGCGCAATCAGGCTGCTTGATTTCGTAGAATAAATTTGATTGAATATTCATCTGCAGATAGGTTTTGTTGAAGGATATCGAGTTCCTCCCCGGATCGTGTCAGTAATCATTCGGGCGCCATACGCTATATCGCTCTACCGGAACGAAGTATGCCGAAGGACCTATCGTTCCCAAATGGTTTTCGTCATTCATTAAAATACATTCATCGAACCACGCTTCTTCAATGAGTAGCTGGCTCTCGGGCCATTGCACCAGTACATATTCCGGTTCTACTGACCCGGATATACGAGGGGGCGTGTTCATAACAATTGATTTATGAGTGAAAGAATTAACCTCAAGAATGAGTCGCTTATTAGACTTGCTAGTTCAGCTACGGCAGTAAATAACCTCTCCTTTGTAATGGATTTCACTAACACCCGTTTTACCGGAAGGACTGTACTCATCGTCACTATTGATTGCGAAACAACCAAGCTCTGGGAAATCCGGGTAGACGGTGGCGCCAAATAATTTTGCTTGGAGTAAAAACTGTTCGATAGATTCTTCAGTAACAAAATGGTCAAGTTTGTCGTTAAACCAATAGCAAAGTTTGTGAACGATAACAGGATTACGGTAGTGACAGTTGCAATGTGGGCAATAGGGAACTACGGTAACATGATCGTCACCAGTTTGATTTGCATTAAGCATATCGAAATATTTTTCTCAGTAAATAATAGAGTGTTTAAACGTTTCTATGCGGTGGCGATACTTGTAGATATGTTATCGGATTTCACAATGTGATATGTAGGTTGGGTACATAATATGTAGTCTATGGCTGCTTTAGCTTGCGACGATGCTTTTAAGATAAGCGTTTTATCATCATGAATATGTTTGAGACAGTTATCGGCATTGCACAAAATGTTATCAGTGGGTTGACGTATAATATTAGTCAGGGCGCAAAGCATAGCGGTAGTGAATTCTGCTGTAAGATTTTCTTTGGTACTAAAGGGGTGTCCATAGCCTTCATTATCCATTATATCCTTGCGATTGAGGCGGCTAAAATGGCCCGTACTGAAAGCCAGTTCATGGAACAGGTGGCTATAGTAATGATCGGCACTTTCAAATTCATCCATAGTGGGTATTTGTATAAAATCTAGCACTGGTGAATAGGCAGCTCTTTTATGACTATACCTGATCGGTGAGCAATTGGCCATTCCTTCAAGAAGTTTTTCGCAGGAGTGGATTTTTTCAGACAATTTTTTTTGCACGGTACGTTGGGGCATATCAAAAGCGATATTTTCCGTTTGGTCAATGTTAAAGACCCAGTAAGTATTACAGATCATGCGGGAACGATTATAGATTCTGTCTTTTTCATACTGGTTGGCAATAGATTTGTATTGATTGTCAATTTTATTCCATAAAGCGATCGGATAACCCATTTCTCCTCGCCGTATATTACCACCCATTGCAGTGGCTTGTTCAAAGGTCAGGAACAGCGGCGTTTTGTATTGTTTGGAAAGTGTAATGGTGTTAAGGTAAATGGCATTCCATTCGGTGTAAACATAACTGGTGCTAACGTTACGTGGTAATCCGTATGGGTTCCATTGTTGCTGCCAGGGTATTATACCTCTTTCTAACAATGCGATTGTGTGATCAGAAATTATCTGAAAGGTGCTTGGAGTATCACTCTGAAATGGTTTGTTATCATTCATAGAATGAGAATTAAAAAATGAATAATGTTGTTATAATTTATTTTCCTTGTCTCTGAACATTCTTTTATTAAAAAAATGAACAGATGCAAAAAGGAAAGGCCGGCGATAACAGCCGGGGGTCCCCGGAATTTTGGCAGGGGCAAATGAGGGGCAAGTGGGTTGGCAGCATCCCGGATTGCCCGGGGGCAATCCGGGATGCTGTGTTTCCCCTGCCAAAATCCGGGGGTGGCTGGTACCTTCGCCGGCCCTTTTTGTATCTGTTCATTTTTTAAAAGATGTGATTCTCCATTTATTTCAGTGACGCATAATATGAGTCCACGCTTTAGCCACATGGTTACATCGTTAATTACATCGTTAAACAGTAAGACTTTTTTGAAAGGGATATGCAACCCTGCTCGCCTCCTTAAATGGGTCTTTTGTTATGATTGTAGACGTTGATCTTTATTGCCCAAGGCCAGCAGCTTCCTGCCAAACTGATGTCCCAGATCACACGAATCTCGATAACAATATGGCGGATTTTGAAAAAGAGCCGTCGCTTTTGGATTGGCTGTTTTTCTGTTTTTTACGGAGTACTAAGTTTGCGCTGTGGGAAAAGGTCATAATCAACGATGTGCCGCCGTTTTCGGGGCACGGTTTGCCTGCCTAACTAAGTCAATTAGATGTATCGACATCGACCACAAGGAAATTTTCAACGAATCGTGTATTAGTAAAGTATAGCTTTGAAACAGTAAATAAGCAAAACCTAATATTTTGACATTACAACTTAAAAATTCTCCGGTTCTCCCAATTAATGAATTGCACGACCTCATCAAAGCAAAACTTGACGGAAAATACACCTGTGAACTGGTGCATGATCGTTGGTCTATCAACTTCTCAGCTCCCAAAAAATGTGTATTGATAAAAAAATCAGGCATTATTGGGGTAGGTGTGTTTGTGAACGAAAAAAAGAATATAGTAGATGTAGATGGTATTGTTCCTAACATGATCCTGGAAAGAATATTTTTCCGAAATGTGCTTACCCGTTTGTTACTGGTGTCTTCATGGAACAAAATGGAGGCAGAAGTGGCCGATGTATTGAAAACTAAGTTATCATAAGTTAAACGAAGAACCGGTTGCGTGCATATTGTGAAAAATCAAATGGAAGAAGAAGTGGCCCTGAAACGGGATGCCCTGGAGCGTTTTCACCAGTATGGGCTAATAGGAAAAGATACGCAGCCCGAAATGTTGATCTGGGATTATGCCCGCATCATCAACGTAAGACGTGGTAGTTTTGATGCCGGGTACCTTAGCCGCGAAGAAGCGCTGGACAGAAGTTGAAAGCCGGGACTAGCCCCGACTGAAGCGGATACCCCGCAACGAAGCGAGGGGCCAGTGGGCAGGTGTGAGGAGTAGCAGCGGAAGGCGGGAAACTGCAGCCGGGTCAACGAATAGGACGATGAGGCTCCAATAAATAAAACAATATCTATGAAACATTATTTATTTGAACAAATACGTTGTCGTTCCTTATCAATTTCTTCCGCCAATAGTTCCCGTATAATAAAAGTGCCGTACTGTGCTTTGCGCGCGCCCTTTAGTTCCTGCTGGGAGATGCGTTTACCGACTAACCAGTAGGCATCGATCATTTCAGAATTTGCAATGGCATAAGCGCGGGTGCGCGCCTTGCTTAAAATAGCCTTTATGTCAGCAATAAATGTTTTTTCAATTTGCATGAGTGAAGCCTTTAAAAGATGCGGGGCGCAGTGCGCCCCACATTTTTAAGTGATTGTTTACCTGTATTTTAAGCCTTGACCCTGTCCCATATCGATAATTTCTTCCATTTGGTTTTGCTTTTCTATTATCTGTCGGGCGAGCTGAGATGACTGACCGGAAAAAAGTTTATTGGTGTCAACCAATTGTCCATTGCGATCCAAAACATCAATTGTTTTACGATCTGGCGCTGCTTCCAGGGTGTATTTTACAGGAATGTCATTGATAAGAAGCTTGACTTCTTTTGATTTGCCATTCTTTAGGGATTGCAACAATGAATCATACTGAGCAGAATCTTTTTTAATAGCAAGGGGAAGTTTGGCAAGAGCTTTTTCGATGTTAAATGAAACAGATTGTAATTGTTCATTGCTTGGATTTAAAGATAACCAGGTATCTTTTCCTTGTATTGTTTTACAAACAAATTTCCCATTGACAAAACGGTCTGCTTCCGAAGCAGTAAATCGTTCTCCACTACCGACTTGAGAAAAGGTATGTCGTTGACAGGTAGTATCCTTGTTTAATAGTGAGTCCAGTGTAGGCCGGGCTACTGCTTCGAACTTTTCAAAATAATACTGGTCGGTACCAGGAAGTTTATTGAAATGTAAAACAAAATATGAGTTTTTGTTTTGGGTATCTGCATAAGGTAAATGAAATTGCGGAAAACCCTGGTCCATCATCTTTTTCAAGGTTCCATCCATCTGGAAATTAAAACCGGCTTTCTTTAAGCTTTCATTAAGAGATTGCAAGTTATTTTCCTGTATAAGTGTTTTCTGTATAGTCGAAAGGGGGTTACTGTGATATGCGAAAAGTTCCCTTCTTCCCATAATATAATTGCGGATATATTTGCCGACACGGGAATAAAAGATGCGGTTTAGGAATGTTGGATTCAGACGGGCTTTTAGTTTAGCAATTTCGGAGCGAACAAATCGAAGGGATTGTTTTTCGTCCTTATTTGGCTTTTTGCCATAAGTATTTTTTATATGAGTATAATGCAGCAGTTTTAATGCTGTAGCATGTAGATCATGGCCACCAACCGGGTGGAAGGTTTTGAATTGTGCTTCCTGTTCGGCATATAAACGTAGCGCATCGAACACCCGGTTGAGACGGCCGTTGTTGTTATTGATATGATCCAGGACTGGCATACCGGTTACAAGGTTTTTGCTTTAAGTAAATGTTTGTTTTTGATTCTTAGTGAAAGGTGGCGGCCCCCATTTTTTTCAAACAGTTCAATCAGAAACTCTTTTTTATCGGGAATGGCAAATTTTGGAACAATGATGACAAATCGGTTGCGTTGCTGGCCATCTATTGTAGTTAGGGGATCGATGTAAAGTGGCTGGATTTCCTGTTCCTGTATAGATGAACGTTTAACCCGCTTTTTGTCATGAGTATAAAAACGGACAAAATCAATATCATAATTAATGTTTGATGCATTGGCCAAGCTAAATCCAAATATTAGCCAATTGCTGGTTGTATGAATAGTGCGCAATTGTAGTCTTATGTCATATTCATGGGCGGCTTTGGAAAAAAATTGTCTTGACTCTCTTGCTTTGCGCGCTGTTTCATTCAGATGGGATTCTTTGGCCAGTTTACTGTCTACCAGCAACGGCGCAGAGGTTGTACTGTCCTGTAATAGTTTACTGAGATTAAACGTTGTACAACCAGGGTATTCAGTATAGGTAACATTGAAAACGTATAATTTACCATCTACTGTGTAAACATGCAGATTGGTAGCTTTAAAATCGATTTTTGCAGCCTTGATTTTAAGGACGTTATCGATCAGTTTTTCCTGCTGTATAATTATTTCACGGTTACCCCGGTCTGCTGCCGGTAGAAGGGGCACGGGAAAGATTACGACTGTTGTGGTATTATAACCAACTTCCAGCTTATAAGGAATAACTGAAGTAGTTATAGGGAGGTTTGCTGCGATGTTTTGAGCAATGGTACAGGTAGATGCTACGTTGAATATTAATAATAATGCGATTATATTTTTCATTGTTTATTATTTAATTATTAGGAGATATTAGTCTGATTGACGGGATTTAAGCAGAACCCGGTGACCCGCTTTAACAGTAACTTGCACACGTTTGACTTTTTTACTAAGAAAACTTTGAGCGGCTTGGATACCAGCACTGGCTGCCTGGGCGCCAATACTGGGATTAAGTGTTGCCAGCTGCATTTGCTGAATAGCCCGGTCGACCCCATTTTTAGCTTCATCGCGACCGATCGCCCCGGGAATGTAGATTCCCTCGTTACCATCGGTATCGAAAGCGGTTAACTGAATTGGATAAATAATATTATTATAAGCGATACTATTAAAGCGTATTTCCAGCCGCTGATCACCAAGGCTGCACTGGCCAAAAAGAAAAGTGCCTGCAGGTATGCGTGTGCCTTTGATAAAAATGTCTTGTAACAAACGAAGTTTTATAATAGAAGCATTTTGTAGAAGTTGATCCTGATGTACAACAGCTGAAATGGTTGACAAGTCTTCTGATTGCGATATATCTGATTCGTTCTGCAATCCAAAAAAGGAATTACCGGGCAACTGGTGGATTACAGAATCGTCGTACGTAACATTTTCAGAAGTAGATACACTATAGAATGTACCAGGGCGGCTGGGATCGTTATTATTTAACCGGTTACTCGATCGTTCTGGATGTTGTATTGCAAGGACTTTATCTAGTACAGATTCAATTTGCTTCATTTCAGCATTTGTATCCCCTGAAGGTCGCTGTACCTGTTGTAGCAGGGCTTCCAACTGTGCAATGTTATTATCATATTTATTTATATCCGGCAAGGTGTTTTTGGTTGCATTTACTAATTGTTCCTTACCGTTAGTGTTGATAGCGGCGTATAATTTTTCAAGCCGGTCGTTAACCTTGCGTTCGTTGGGATCAGTAAATTTTTTTGTTGTTGTGTGAGGTTGAATAGTACTATTCCTGGGAGGATACTCATCAGCAAAAACCTGGTCATCATTTTGGGGTGGCGTAGGATCGAACCATTTTTTACCGGAGGCGTCTTTTTGTTGAAGTTCCTTTAGTTTTGCGGAATCTTTTTCTGCCTGCATGTATATTTCAAGCTTATTGCGCCCCGACTCTTTTAAGTTTGCATCTGGAAGTTTTGTATTGAAAGCCTGTAGGGAATCACTTTTATCATCGGATTTCCGTGGAATCTGCCGAAGTATGATCAGGGCAGAAGCAAATGCGACAGCTAAAATGAACAGCGATACAACTATTAATCCTTTTCTTTTTTTTAATTTATCATTTTTCATATAATTTTTTTTAACGGTGAATGGTATCTATTTCATTGGGTACAGTATCCATGTGTACACTCATTTGATTCAGGACGGCGGAATCCGGTAGGGGATGTGTTTCGGGAATGACAATAGAAGGCTGGTCAAACCAGTAAGCAGAGCTATAACCGGTAACAGCACGATATAACAAAGTGCCGGCAAGTATACTCATGCTTATACAAAAAAGTACCAGGGCAATCTTTTTTTGAGGTATGGTCATCCGCTGTTCATACTTGCTGAGCCAACTGGCGATACTGGTCTGCGATCGAATGATGTTTCTGGCAAAAAAAGCAGCCGGCTTATCTAAGTGTGGATATTGCTTTTCAGTTTTTCTTTTTCGAAATAGATTTAGCATACTTATCGTTTTTCGATTGTGAGATCCTTGTTTTCTATTACACTCCAACGTTCGATGAGAAAACCGTGGGGGTTGTTGTCACTAAAATCTGTTACACGGAGATAACCTTCGGTTATCAACGAGCGGGTAGCAATAGTGGTAGGCCGCACAATTTTTAATTTACCATAATACCGGAAGTACCAGGGAGATTGATTGATGTTTACCACTATGCTGTCAGGTTCTTCAACTTGTTGGCTAGTGTTGGCAGAAATCATAGCGGAGTAATAACCTTTCTCTTTGAGATTTTCATATTCTGATTTAGCCTTCGAATCGGCCAGGTAAAGAGCTTTTGTTATATTCCGTGTTATAACTGCATCGTCTGGTTCTAAACTGTAGAAATAGAAATGAAACATCTTTACATGATCGCGAACTTCGACGCCAAGTTTGGTACTCCTGTCAACCGCAATGGCATCTAGAAGTTTGTCATTGGCCAGAAGATATATCCGGTTTCGATTGGCCTGGTTATCCTTGTAAAGGATACAAAGCACATAGCAACATATCACACAATTAGATAACAGAAAAGCAATAGAGAAAATGCGGATATGTTTAAATGCTGAGTCGATATTTTTGAGTTGTTTGAACATGGGAATTAGAATTGATCTAAGATTTGCCTGAAAGTTTGTTTTGCTGATAACTATCTTTCATATAAGGTTCGGAGTTAGCAGCATCGGCCATTGGGTACATGTATTTATCGTTGCCTTGGATATCCCGGCTCATACTGCCACCTCCACCCGATCCACCGCCTGCCCCACTAGTCATAGCTGATATCATTAAAGATTTTCCAGCAGCAACCATGCGGTTTGTTTTACTCATAAGTGCGTTGGCACCGCTGGCATGAATGACATAATTGGCAATGCTGGGAATAGAGAAATATCCGAGTATGGCTACTACCAGGAAAATCAGATAAGCTATATCCGTTGGTCCAAAACCTATTAAATCACCTGAGTTTGTTTGGTTGATATCGAGTTTTAGCATGCCTTGCTGGATTTTCCCAAGCATGGTGCCCATTACGTTGGCGATAGGAAGCCATAGATAAATATTTATGTACCTGCCGATCCAGACCGGAAGGATATGTTGGAAACCGTCATAGGCAGCGAGGCATAAAACAAGTGGACCCAAAATTGCAAGGATAAGTAAATGAAATGTCCGCATTGCATCAATGCACAATGCAGCGGCATAGTAGAGTATTTGCAAAAAATAGGAGAGCAGTATTTTTACAAGGAAAAAAACGGTGTTCGATAGAATGCTCAAAGAAAACTTGAAGGCTCTGCCAGGTGTTAGTTCATTTTGCTGGTTATCCGCATCAGGCTGCTGGTATTTATACCAATCTTTATTATCATTATAACCAAGACCACCAAAAAGACCTTCCCATTCATTACTACCAACAATATTTTTTGCCCGGGTTGCGAGTAGGCGCTCAACGCCCTTGTTAGAATCCTTTACCATTTCACTGGTAGTAGTAGTCATTGGTTTTAAAATTCCATTCATAACACCCAAAACTGTTGGGTAAAAAGTTATGACCAGTGCAATACAAAATGGACGGAGCAAAGGAAAAAAATCAATAGCTTCAGCGTTTGCAATATGTTTCCATACACGATAAGCGATATAAAACAGGGCGCCAAATCCTGCGATAGCACGGGCCATGTCTATCAATGGTGCACAAAGAGGAACCATTTCTTTATACAAATTTTCCAGTACAGTGTGCAGGCGCTGTACACCACTGCCGGATGTTTGAGCTTTTGAGGCGGAAGGCAGGAGCCAGATGAGCAATGCCACAAAACCGCTTCTATATAAGGCTTTATTTTTCATAACTATTGTTTTATGCCAAATAGGCGTGATAAATCGTCAACATCTTGTAGTCCTTTTTTCTTTTGTACGATGACCAGGGTTGTTTTATCATTGAAATACCGCAAGAATTGAAGCTTATCTTGCATGTCGGCATAAATGCGATCAATAGCGTTCAGTCGTTCGGCATCGTTCATTCGGAGTTGACCAGAAGTGATGATCATTAAAAGCTCGTCGAGGTTTTTTAAAGTGCGGTCAACTAAATTTTGGTATACATCCTGGAGGTATTGTAGATCGTCAGCATTCAAAATATTAGCAGAAGAAAATTGCCTGAAGGCTTCTTTATATTCTTTTACAAGTTCAAGCTGCAAAGAGATAATGTCGGCAACACGTTTATACTTTTTTACAGTAGGACTGGCTTGAAGCAAGCCATCAAGAAATACTTTGTGAAGATTGAAATTACCTTCAGCCAGGTTTTTTATGTTATTATAACCTTTGGTAAGTATCTGGTATCCTTTGTACATATTTGTTAGAATTGCACGAAATTGATTTAGCTTTTCAAGATCAAGCATCAATTGCTGTAATTCTTCTGACTGAGCTTTCACTGACTTAAAAGAAAAGAGTGAAAAAGTGAATAATATGATGGTTATAATAAGTCTCATGGTGCATACATGTTTTTTAATGTTTGAATGTCTCGCAGTTCGTGGGTGCGCTGTTGCGAGAGTGATTTCATCTCATCGAGAAAAGAAAAAAGGTGTTGGTATTTCAGGCTCATGTCATTCCATAATTCGTCGATTCGATTGATACGTTCATCATCGGACATTTCCAATTCTCCATTGGTGAGAACGGTGGTGAGATCATTGACATCAGCAAGGGCGAGATCAAGAAGGTTACTGAGAGTTTGGAACAGGTAGTCAATTTCTTCTGGTGTAAATGAACCGGATTGCTTGAACTGCTTATAATTATCTTTATAGGCAGCTAGCATTCTGATTTGCATAGATATCATATCAGCTACTTTGCCATACTGTTTCACTTTTGGATTGACCTGTTTTAGACGGTCGAAAAAAAACTGGTGAAGATGAAAGTCGCCGTTTTTGATATCGGATACTAGGTTTAATCCATCCTGAACTATATTATAACCTTTTATAAGATACCCGATATAGACCTGAAGCTTGGCTATTTGAACAAGCATTTCCTTTTTTTGATCTTGAGCATTTACAACCTGCGAAGACCAGGTACAGCAAAAAAGTATAAATAGTTTTTTAATAAGGTCTGTCATGATTAGATTTTTAATTGATTCTTGCTTTTCGGCTCATGATTTATAATTTCTCTTGCTGTTCGGAGCTGGCGTTCATCGCAGAGAATCTGATGAACTCGGGTGGCTTTTGGGAGATCATACATATTTCGATCAAGCAAAAAGGGACGTTTTATTCCGTCCATGCGTGCTATGAAGCTCTTTAGTTCAATGTCTTTATTCGCCGGATCAAACACGTAATGGAATGTGAATGCCACCAGGTCCATATCGTTATTGAAAAAACCGTATGCGTCGATAAAAAAATCCTTTTCGGTTTTACTGTGTAGTCTTGATTCTGCGACGCAGCTGGAAAAAAGGTATTCAAGTCGTTTCATAAAATGACCAGGTTCATCCGGGGAACCAAGTCCGACTTCATCATAACCGCGCTCCTGCAATAACTCGCGGTGATTTTCCAGTTTTGTTAAGAAATCACTCATGATATGCTTTATTAGTTTATTGATGAATGGAGGTTACTCGTTTATTCCATACAGTTCTTTTACGGTGTTGATATCCTGTAGGTCTTTGGCACGTTGAAGGCTGAGTTGTATGTTTTGGTTGGTAAATGTTCGCAAGTCGCGTATATAGGTTTCAATTTCATCGGCAGACCTGTTCAGCAGTGTCAGGCGTTCGGCGTCCGACATTTGCACAGTAAAAGATTGAACAAGCAGGAAAATATGGTCAATGCTTGCAATACTTTTTTCAATAATCCCTGAATACACTGAATAGATGTAGTCAATTTCTTCATCTGAGAAATGCTTATCCTGCTTCACAAGTGCGAAGGCTCTTTTATACTCGGTGACCAATTGTTTTTGTTTGTTAATGATCCCTGTGATACGACTGTAGTAGGCGATAAGAGACTTTACTTTCCACAATTCATCGAAATACTCCTGGTAAATCGCTTTTTGCTTTTCTGTCCAATCAGCAATTTCCTGCAGCTTTAACTTTGAAAGGGTATTTTCGATTTGCTTTTGGACATTTTGCAATTCAATCGTAGCATTTTGTAGACGTTGCACCTGAAGATCGATGGCCTTTATAGCTTTTATTATTGCTTCTTTGATAATATCTATTACTTGCGCTTCACCTCGTGTAGGCATGATTAAATAACCAAAGCAGAGAACAATGATGATAAAAGCTTTTTTTATTTTATTCATAGAATAACCTTTAAAGGTTTATGCAGCATTTTGATTACGGAGGTGGTTTGCAAGCATGGCAATTCCTTTTTTTATACTGCCATATTTTTCAGCGTAAGCCTGTACTTTAATTTTTTCCTTTTCTTCGGTTGTATAACACAGGTATTCTTCCAATGAAACTTCGGTTCGGTATACTTTACTCAGGAGACTTCCCAAACTGATGAATACTTCTTTGTATTTTCGCATGGGATCATTGGCCTTGTTCATGGAAAGAATCAGTGTCTTTTCTTTTTCTGTGAGGCCAAGCAATTCCTGTATATGTTGGAACTTATTTATGTACTTGGTTTGATCAAGTAAAATTTTGCAATCACTATTATTTATAATCGCATCTTTTACAATCGGTGAGCTGATAATGTCATCTACTTCCTGGGTAACCACTGCTGCTTCGCCAAAGTGTTTGCGTACGGTCTTAAAGAGATATTTTATATATTCTGCCATACCCTGCCGCATGATTGATTTCCAAGCTTCTTCAATTAAGATAATTTTACGGATGCCTTTGAGCTTTCGCATCTTGGTTATAAAGGTTTCCATAATGATGATCGTGACGGTTGGGAATAATATCGGGTGATCCTTTATGTTATCAAGCTCAAAGACAATGAATGGTTGAGATAAAAGATCAAGATTTTGCTTTGAGTTAAGAAGGTAATCGAATTCGCCGCCGCAATAGTACGGCTGGAGGACATAGAGAAAATTGTCAATATCAAAGTCTTTTTCTTTGATCCCCTGGTTACGTAATTCCAGCAGGAAGGTATCTTTCAAATAGTCGTAGAATGTGTTGAAACAGGGGAATACCGAGGTATTTGTTTTTAGGTAATCAAAATATGCCTGCAAAGCATTAGAAAGCGATACGTATTCACTGCGGCTGAAACTTTCATCATCCTTTTTCCATAATGCCAGTAAGAGTGTTTTGATGCTTTCTTTTCGTTCAGTATCGAGATCTTCATCGCCCAGGTAGAAAGGATTAAATCGGATAGGATCTTTTTCTGAATAGGTAAAATAATAGCCGTTTACAAGTTCGCAGAGTCCTTTGTAGCTATGGCCAACATCCACAATTACGCAATGAGCACCACGTTCCAGGTAACTGCGCATCATGTGGTTGGTAAAAAAAGATTTACCGCTACCGCTGGGGCCCAAAATAAATTTGTTGCGATTGGTACATACGCCTTTTAATATAGGTTCGTCCGAAATGTCCACGTGCACGGGTAACCCATTAATTCGTTCACTTAGTCGTAAACCGATGGGCGATAAGGAACTGCGGTAGTTTGTTTCCATGTTGAGGAAACAAGTAGCTTGTTCGCAAAATGTATCAAAGAGTTCATTACCTGGAAGGTCAGAAGCATTTCCCGGCAAGCCTGCCCAAAAAATTTGGGCGGCGCCGGTTGTTTCAAGTTTGGTACGCGCATCCATCTGCGCCAGTGCAGCGGATACGGTATTGCGGATATCTTTGGAGCGGTCTTTATCAGGCGTCCATGTTAAAATATTAAAATGCGCCTTTACTGGTAAGCGTTGGCTGGAGATTGCTTCATTTAAAAAACTATTGACAGCTTCACGCCCAATTGAATTTTCACGGGAGTATGCACTTAATGATTGGAGACGAAGCCGTTTGCTTTCCAGTTTTTTCAGTGTGATCTGCGCATCATCGATCACTATATACTGATTGTAAAGATGATTGCAGTGTAATAGCTGACTTAGTGGCGCCGCAAAGGCCACGCTGAATTTCGTTTTATCGGTGCTATATCGATCGTAATTAATTCGGGGACCACATAGCGAGGGAAGGTTTTCTACATCTGCCAGTGTGAATAGGCTGCAATGAAGATCACCTATCTTAATTTCTTCACCGATGCCCAGGTCACGGATAACCGGTGGTTGTCCTGGTTGAAGGAGGTAGCAGTATTTTTCGATTAGCCCCGGTCTGTCATCTGTGCTTACCAGATCCGCATCGGTTATGCGGTGTAATTGAATATAACCCGAATCTTCAAGAATTTTGCAAAACTGCCCCACTTTATCCATGAACCCTTCGATCAGTTTATTGTCAAGCGAAGTTTGCGGAACCAGAGTTGGCCTAATCAGATTTGAAAAAAGCGAGTTGGTTAATTTACGGCCTGTAGGCTTTTTGGTCAAAAACAGATAGCATTCGTGCGTGAGATAAGGACGCTCATTAAAAAAGCGTTCACTTGCCTGTGATAAAAAACTTTGTTCAGTATTTGAGAAATCAGCCTGGTAATTACTTTCTGTAAACCAGTCTTGCTTATGTACAACGGTATGAAGTGGCAATACACGGATTGCCTTTATCCAAGCCTGGTGTAAGGCTTCAAAATCACTGATGGCAAGGGTAAAAATTTCCGGAAGTTCAAGTCTGAATGCAACGGTGATATCTCCTTGCTTGGAAACGATACAATCATTTTCTACTTTATATACTGGTAGTATATCCTCTAGTTTTCTTATTTTCCTCATGAGATTGTTGATTTAGCTGTGTGAATACTTTTCTTGTTCTCGACTGGACGCAAGCCGGTAAATTGCGTCGGGCTGCTTTTTTCATAAGGCCATGTTCACCATGTTTATGACTAATGTGTTGTACGGTGAAGTATAAGCCGGCTCCTGCGGGTAGAATGATGAACATGCAGGCATAGGTGTTAACTCCGGCGATGAAAAGGATGGCAAACAAAAGAAGCAGACTTACCATGCCCACGGCGAGGTAAATAATGTATTGCGCTTTGATTCCTTTAAACTCCAGGGAGCGGTTGACTCCTTTATTTATTTCATATACTATAGCCATGTTAGAGTAGTATTTTAGTCCTCACGTCAACCCGGCCCGCTGTGTATACATCGTTTTTTGCCGGGTGACGGAGGGTTTATGCATTAATGAAGTTTTTGAATAGCCTGCTGTAAGGAGAAAGGATGGCTATTGCAATCCAAAGAAGACTTTTAAAACTGTCGCAACGACAACTAAAAAAATACAAGCACCAAACCACGCGGCCGCAGTTTTGTTCGTGTCTGGGTCACCGTGCGACCACTTGTTATAAACCTTGACTGCTCCAACGATTCCTACGACGCCTCCTATCGCGTAGAGTAATAATTGCGCTTTGGCGAAGTATAATTTTACCATATCCGTCGCTTTCTGAATCCCGGCTTCACCATCCTGGGCGATTACGGTGGTTACAACCATGAGTAAAATCAGAAACACAATAGCTTTCCTGGAGGGGCATACTTTCCCCTTTCGGTTTATTCTGTACATAACCGTTATTTTAATTGAGTAAATGAGGGATGAAATAGCCGCTTATCGGCACTTATTGATATTTGTTTCCGTTAGTTATCATACCCAGAGTTGCAGGAGTTGATCCTTTGTGAACCTAATATTGCAGTCTCTTTCCACTGTTACGGAAATGAAACTATTAATCGCGTCAAAATATTCGGTACCATCGAAAATCCTGTACTGGCTGACAATGGATTTGATTCTCGTAAATACATCGTTTGCATTTGGAGAGGTGGAAGCAAGACTGTTGACAGTATCTTGCACTTTTTCTACAATAATTTCAGCAGCTTTCAGTAAAGCGGTTTCTTCATCCTCGATGATTTCCATTTTAGGATCTTCAGAATAGCCTTTTTCTTTGGTAATGGTTGCATGTTCATCCTGATCAAGGATTGGCCGGTCAATTAGGGCAGGAGGATAACCGGAGGCTGGTTGGCTGAATTGCAGCGAGGGGCTGTTTTTAGATTTAAATAAAGTGGGACTTATTTTCTTTTTACTAAATGAAAATATGCCACAAACCGCGACTATAACTAATACAAACAGTAGAAAGATAGAAGTTATATCAGTAAACATGATGCTAGATTTTATGGTTAAAAAATAAGTTTTGTGAACCTTTACTATGCAAATATGGCTATGCTGGAAGGCGGGTTATCAGAGTGTGACCCGAGGCTCGGGAAAATTATTTTGGAGAAGGAATAAAATGATTACCTGTGATCCTTGTTTTCTAGTTGATCAATATATTTCAGGTAGCTTTCGCGGAGACTATCAAGAAAGTTGGTGTAACCGGTTTTACGACGTAGAATTTCCTGGAAGTCGCGGGTTGGGTTTGTCAGTTGTATATTAAATACAAATTGGAGGTAATCGGTGATTTCTTTAAGGGTAGCTTTGCCGTTATTAAAAATGCCCTTTGCTTTGGCTGCATAAGCGAATTCAATAAGAGCACTTTTTGGATCTGTCCAGGTAAGAGGTTGAGGTTGTGATGAAATAAAATTTAATCCGTGTTTGTCATCTTGCCCTGAAAGAAGGCTTTTTTGGATGTAACCTACCAACAGTTCATTAGCTATTATACGTGAAAATATATATTCGAAGCCTGTGGAAAATGATGGATGTGCGTTAATGTCATAGATGCGAAAGGAAAGCGGGGGTTGTTGTCTGTTTCGCAAAAACAATTTTTCGTCAAGATAAGTTTCACCGGCACGGTGGTATTGGTACCAGAATCTGTTTTCTTCAAAAAAACGAAGGATTTGGTCAAGTTGGTTTTGAAGGTAGATTTTAATACCCTCTTCACTTCCAATAGGCCGGCTTACGTCTATGTTGTATAGTCGGTGATAAAAAATTAAAAGGCTATAAAATTTGGGTTTAATTACTTTGAAGAAAGTAATTTCTTCGGATTGGCTGGAAAAACTATTTTGTATTACATACTCCTGAAGAATGTTCATAGATTCCCTGCAAGCCTGCATGGCTTGTAATGCCTGGCCGAGCGAAATAACAGGCTTTTCCTGCTGGATGGTGGCCAATTTCTCAGTTAATTCTTCCAGCAGGATTTCCCAAAAGGGCGGGAATTCTTTTTAGCTGCCGTAGTCATGATGGTAAGGTGTTTTAATTTTCTTACAATAGCTCAAGCAGGAAGTTTAGGAGTATATATTCTATGGCAATTAGTTTCACATTATATATATATTGATATGTTTAAAATTCTTAAACATTTCTTAAAATCAATATATTTAATAAAGGATCATTTTTTAATTTCGGATATTGTATTTAAAGCTTATTCAATTTACCTAAGATATGCATCTCTTTATAGGCTAGTCAATATTTGCCTGATATAACTCCAGATTCGCAAAAGGGAAAAAAATAAACGTTTTACCGGAATCAGATTTGAAGGGTAACACCTCCACCATACGTAATCGATACATATGGAGCGAATATCTATTAAATCAATTAAACCCCCGGACCATGAATCATCCCTCACCTACCGAGGTTCTAATCGTTGAGGATCAGTTGGCAATTCGAAAAGATCTTGAATTGTTGGTTGGTCAGCAACCGGGCTTTATTGTTATGGGGTCTTGTGGAACTGTTCAGGAGGCTATAAAAATGATTAGATCTAGAACGCCTGACATTTTATTATTGGATATTAATTTAGGAGACGGAACTGGGTTTGATATCCTGGATAAGATTAGCAATTTGTCATTAAAGGTTATTTTTCTTACGGCGCATGCTGAACATGCTATAAAGGCGATAAAAGCGAATGCTATTGACTACCTATTGAAACCAATTGATCCAGGGGAATTAAGAGATGCACTAAAAAAAGCATTAAACACAACTCCTCTTTCAATTGATGACCTTAAGTTGGCGTTCGAGTCATTAAAGAAAAACGACGATCAGCAAAAGATTGTACTTCGGTCCTATGATTTTTGGGAAATCGTCGATTTAAATAATATCCTTTATTGTCATAGTGTGGATGGTTATACTACCTTTTTTTTGAATGGGGGTAAAAAAATTGTTTCGTCACACCACTTGAAAGAATACGAGGACAATCTACCTGCAAGCCAGTTTTTACGACCCCATCAATCGTATATAGTCAATAACAGTTATATAGAACGGTATAGAAAAGACGGTTATCTGATTTTAAAAGATGGAACAGAGATTCCTGTTGCCTTGCGTCGTAGAGATATAGTTAATCGCTATTTCAATAATCTATTATAATACTTTTCCAATGTATCGGCTCCTATTGTTAGCTTTCATTTTTGCGTATTGCAAACAGTCCAAAAATGATTATAATCATTCTTCGGAAAATGTAGATTCATTAATAACGCTATTAAAACAACGCGTTAATCCATATTTCCACAATCGTCAGCAAGAAAAAGCAGGAGTTGTGCTGGATAGTTTAAGAGGAACCGTTGAAGAAATAGACAATTACCGTCTAACAGGCGCTTGGCTTCGTTTAAAAACGGTAGAAAAAACGATGAAGGAAAGTTTTGATAGCGCCACTTATTATGGGAAAAAAGCTTTGAAACTGGCTCTTGAACAAGACACTTCAAATAGAGAGGTTATTGCGGCACAAATTCAATTAGCAGATGTTTTGAAAGAACAAAACTTAAACGATTCTGCTTTGAAATACGCACGGGAAGCATATTACATGGCAAAGAAAGTGGACACTTTAGGGCTTCCGCTCATTTGTCTGCGTCTGTATGAAATTTATTCCAGGATTGGTGATCTTTCTATGCAACGGTTGTATTTATTTGAAGGGCTTAAATACAGTAAGCAGCCTACTCATAAAACAGTGTTCGCAAATAACATTAGTCGTTATTATGCCGATATAGGACAAACCGATTCTGCCATTGTGTTTTTTAAGGCAATGGAAAATGATACAAGTTTTTCCAGTCCTTATTTCAACGCTGTAAAATTCGAGAATCTTGGAATACTCCTGACAAATAAAGAACGGTACAATGAAGGATTGTATTATCAATTAAAAGCTACTGCCATAAACAAGGAAATGGGTCAAATGGATGCTCTATCATATTTTAATCTTGCTGCTACTTACCACCACTTAAAAAAATATGAAAATGCGATTAAAAACCTTGATACAGCTTTAACATTAGCAGTTCCTGCAAGAGATTGGCAACTTATCAAAAGGATATGGCATGCTAAGGCCTTGAATCTAAAATTACAATCCAGGAACGAAGATGCATATGCCTCTTTGGATTCAGCCTATAATTATTATGGCATTGAGGTGGATTCTTCCATATTATTGCGTGAAAGAGAATTGGAAACAAAATATAAAGTCAAGTCTAAAGATGACGAAATAAAATCACTTGCATTTGCAAATAAAGTTAGTAACAGAAGTAACAGGCAGCAGCGTATTATAATTTTTACTTTGATTACCTCTGGACTGTTGATCGGTATTATTGTTTTTCTTATGTGGAGGCGTCGGAAATTACAAATGCAAGTAAGAGAAATCGAATTACGCCAGCAATTGTTACGGACACGCATGGAGCCTCATTTTCTTTTCAACCTTTTAAGTGTTTTGCAAAGTTTTATCAGAGATAGACTTTATGAGAAATCTTCGCAATATCTTACTCAATTTTCACGATTATTACGGCTAAGTTTAGAAAATGCAGGATACAGTTATGCGTCACTTAAAGATGAAGTTTCAGCCCTGGATAGCTTTTTAAGATTGCAAGAAATGAACCTTGAAAATTTTGAATATAGAATTGAAGTACTCGGGGAACCGATAGAATATGATATTTCCATTCCACCAATGCTAATACAGCCCTTCGTTGAAAATGCTATTTTACATGGATTTCCTTCATCAGACTACAAAGGATTTATTTCTGTTTGTATTATTTGTAAAACACATGCATTACGAGTTACCATCGATGATAATGGAGTTGGTCTTAAAGACATCTCAACTAATAAGACCACTCGATCAATGGCGATAATAATCACCCAGGAACGATTGAATATTTTAGGGAAGCGGTTTCATAGGCCAGCAAAACTTCAGATAATTGATAAAAAAACGGCAAAATTAGGTCAAGGCCTTACTGTGGAGTTAATTATTCCATTTGAAAAAAGACGTAAAAATAAATTACAAACACAAACAGCGGCATAAATCAATAGGAATGTTGGTGGTCCGTCCCCATATTTATTAACGAATATGCCCGAAAGCCTGACGGATTTCAAAAAGGTATATGCGTTTCGGCATTTGGGGATTTTACGATAAAGGCAGGACCTAAGTTTGTCCTGATAAAACATTAAAAAACCTAATTATGAAAAAGCATAAACTTGTTTTGATTATGTTAAAGGGGGTGGTTCAACTATTAGTGCTATGGGCACCAAAGACCCTTCTTCTTCAAAGATGATCAGTAAGTTATATTCAAATGGGAACTGGGTGGAAGTTTCTGAAGTAATACTTGAAGTATCTGGGGGTGCTAAACCTTTTGATTTTATGTTCACCCTTGATGAAGTTGAACAATTGAAGAAGGTTCCCGAATGGACAGGATCTATATAATTAAGAAAGAGAAAAATTTTGATGATGTCGTTGCAGAACATGTAAGCGTTAAGTACCCTTCTAGAATTATCGGACCAGATGATAAACTGAGTTTCGATGTGAACTTGGCTCCCGCTATTTGCAATAAGCATTCTTTATAATATTATAATCAAATACCATGAATTTTCAGGATATTGACAAATACATTCAATCGCTGAAGGCTCACGGCTTCAGCGATGAAATGATAGGTGACTTCCTTCGTCATATGGAAGTAACGTCACAAGCTACTATTTTACTCAATCCTGAAAGTACACTTACACGTCAGCAACAGTGGGCCATTGCTTGTGGTGCAGATGTTGCATTTGCGAATGGTCAATATCTCAATGAGCTTTCCACTGGTCTTCAAAGACACGAATGTCTAGGATTACTTTCAAATTTTTGGGAAATTGGAAGTAAGAGCAAGGCGTTGGAGACAATTACCTGGTTATTTAAGGAAGGCCATCGAATACAATTTGATATCTTTTGGCAGGCAATGAATATAGTTTCCATTGAGGAAACCAAAGAATTTCTTTGGGAACATATTGTTAAAGATACAAATGAAGAGGTGATAGCGCTTCATCGTTTACGAAATTTGCGGCATGGTTTAGATGTATTTAAACAATTTAATCTGTTTGATACAGATACCATACCCAACATGCTGATTTGGGATTTTGCCCGAATTATCAACCTATCACGTGGATGTTATGATGCAGGTTATTTTTCGAGGGAGGAAGCCCTGGAGTTTATTATGAGCAGTGTTGGGCCGATCCGGAAAACTTATAACTCGTGGAGACAGTTATCGATATCCTACCAGTTTGCACGTTACTTTTGGAGAGGAATAGATGAGGAAATTTTTAAACAACTGCTCGCTGGTATGCATTTGTTACTAACCCATCCGAATAGCCCATGGGTCACACTAAAATGGGAATATAGCGAAGTATAGTGGTGACTCTGTAACCCCGGTAAAGAAAAAGGCCACAAACAAGTGGCCTTTTGGTCTTTACCATATTTATTAATCGAAAACTTGATGGTACTCAAAGGTACGTTATTGTACTTTTGAAAGCTATGGGTTCAAGCAATTATTTAAAAATATATTAGTCTAAAATTATCTAAATATGCTCGACAAACAATCTATGAGAATTCTGGGAGCTATCATGTTTATCTTTGGTATAATTATCATATTTACAATCAATAAGAAAAGATTTAATCGAAGGACTATAACAGGCATGGAGGTATTTAACTCTTATGAAGATTCTCTTACTACACGTGGTGGAGAGGGATGCCTTAAAATTATTGCATGGGTATTCATTCTTGGAGGGGGATCAATGTTTCTTCTTTCCTTAGATTAAATAGCCATCTTAATAAGCTGCGAAATCATAGGAAGTTCAGAAGACCCACCTTATAAAGCTGTCAAATTGCTTCTCGAAAACAATGAGATTGCTTCCTTTGAAGGTATATTTAAATTTATACCGAGGTCTATCGTTGCTAAAACCGGCTTCCTGTGAAATTCCAGATACTGAAAGTAGGGGCGCTCATCCTGCTGCACTGTTTTTTTCATATAAGTATATTTAAGTACAAAAAATAGGAACTAAAATGCAAGTTCCAATAATTGGTATTTTTATTGATTGCAATCAACCATTCAACTTACTACGGAATGAATTATTTTTTAGCTGGATTGAACAAAAAAATTACGAAACGTAGTATTTCAATGCTTTATAATAATTGAATTATATATTTGACCTCACCTGTTAAGGTGGTTTACTCTTCCTCTTGAAAACAGAATTGATCCCGGCAGGCTAAGGGGCACCGGTTTTTTTTATTAGAATTATCTTCCATTGTTGGACATTGCCAGCCTTGTTGAGGACACCATTAGTGATTAATTCATGGCATCTAGCAAAACCATATAAGCAGAAACCGAATTCCCTGTATGATTATCACTAAGTGTGGCGGTTATATTAAGTGTTTGGCTTGTTGATAAATTAACTGTAGTTGCGCTTGTTCCATTATCTATTTTACTCACAAAACTGTCACCACTATTTATCATCCCCATCGTAAACACAGTGCCGGAGGAACCGGTAGACCTACAGGTTAGTTCAGAACGTAATTCAAAAGATATATTGCTTTTGTTCGAACCTAGGGATATCAAATTTTGAGCTATCACTGTTGAACCTAACTTGATTTTAATAGTAAGATTAGCAGGGTTAGCATTAGAAGTTGAATATGTTCCATGTAATACAATTCTAAATGTTTTACCTACAAACCAGGATGCCGCAGGTATTGTCAAACTTCCTGCACCAGAAGAAATAAGTGTTGTTTCAACATCAGAATTACTTATAGTAGCAGTTGCTGTTTGCGCAAAGGTTTGTTTCGATCCCACCTTTTTTAATAGACTATCTGCAGAAGACCAAACCACAACGCTATCAGTACTACCTCCAACTGGTAAAGCACTCGGGTATGGTTTTATTGTATTGGCCGTTGAATTACCATAGGTAGTTACCTGCTGTAAAGTGAGTTTGTTAATGGGAGTTGTCTTTTTTAATAAACTGTCTGTTGATGACCAAACGACAACGCTATCACTGCTACTACCAACTGGCAAAGCATTTGGGTAGGGCTTTATTGTATTGGTCGTTGAATTACCATAGGTAGTTACCTGCTGTAAGGTGAGTTTGCTAATGGGAGTTGTCTTTTTTAATAAACTATCTGCTGCCGACCAAACAACAACGCTATCACTACTACTACCAACTGGCAAAGCATTTGGATATGGCTTTATTGTATTGGTTGTTGAATTGCCATATGTAGTTACTTGCTGCAAGGTAAGTTTGCTTAGGGGAGCTGTCTTTTTTAATAAACTATCTGTAGAAGACCATACTACAATACTGTCGGTACTAGCTCCAACCGGCAAAGCGGAGGGATAAGGCTTTATTGTATTCGTAGTAGTATTTCCGTAACTCGTTACTTGTTGTAATGTCAAGGGAACTATAGGCCAGTTACTCATTTTAAAAACATTGCCGGAACCATCTATAATTAGCGGCTTAAAGCTGGTTGTGTCTGATTTTGAAGAAATGCTTACTAGCTTTAGCGTATCGGTTATCCTAGCTGTTCCTACAACATGAATTTTATCTAAAGGATTTGTTGTTCCAATTCCTAATTTGCCAGTGCCCGTAAAATTTACGTTATACCCATTTAATGGAATCTCCCGATTATTATTGAGGGCAGCAGGATTTCCAGTTGCTCCTATTGATTGACCCAGTTGAATATATCCTGCACTAACTGATAAACCGTTATTTGCAGCTCCTAAAACTGTTGGCCAATTAATCATCCTATATACTTTACCATTACTATCAATAACAAGTGGCTTAATTGTATTTGTATCCGTAGAGGAAGGTAACCTTTTCAACCTAAAATCTAAAAGATTAGATACCCTGTAATCTTCTCTTTCAAACTGAAAAAAGCTAGGAGTATGCGTAAACATCGAAAAAATTCCTGCCGCTGTATCAGCTCTTAAAATAATAGCACCCTCTCCAGAAGCACTAATGCTGGCTGTTTTGTACGGTCCATTGCCCTGACTAAACAAACTTGCTGAGCCATTATAGCTCAAATTTAATTGAGACTGTATATATCCACCGTTTAATGGTTTTACCTCAGCACTGATTCCGGTACCCCAACTTGGCCGGGCCATATATATATCTGTATAAGCCGATCCTGTGCCAATTAAAGACGGCGCTTGATGATAAATTTCCATAGCGTTTGTATCCATTAGCACGTTATTTTGGCTTAAATTACCTGGTCCGTTTGAAAGAAGTTTTATTTCCCCAGATGAATCTATAGAAACTAAACCATTAGTTGTTGCTCCAATGTCATTCGACTTAAATTCAATTTTACCGAAATTATTAAGAGTTAGATTTCGATTTGCACCATCATGAATTCTATGATCAGTAAGGGTAAGATTCGTGTTAGCAAAATTTGCTCCGCCAACTCCTCGTATTAAAAATGTATCCCCGCCAAAGACAAGCATAGAATCATTCAACTTTACCGCTCTCCGAAACTCAGTACGACCATTCCCTTTGTTATAAAGAAACCCTTTCACATTCTTTGTACTGTTTTCCAGATTTAATTCGGCAGTACAGGAATCGTTTGTAATTAATACACTATCCGCCTTGATCTTATAAACAAACTGGGCTTGCATTTCGGTTATCGCGAAAGCGAAAACAAGAAATAATAAAATCTTTTTCATTTAACTAGCAGTTTATCAGGGTTAAAACTTTTTGGGCATAAAAATCTTATCCCAAATATTTATTCAGGTTTACAGGAATCTTTGATATTTTAAATGATTACCGGGTTTAGGGATTCTATTTGTTCGAAGGTTGTAAAGTTTGGTTGCTTTGGTCAGACATATAATCTATCCCTCGTTCAATAGCTTGTTTAGCTGCAGCCTTATTAATTTCCGTTTGTTTTCTTAACAAATTTTGGATGCTATTTATTTCACTTTTAATAGCTTTCTTTAGTTAATTTGTACCAATTCGCGGAGATTTATCCAAGATCGCTTTTTTTATCCACCAACTACTTTGATACATTACCTTGCTCATTTGCATAATAGCCCTCTGTCAGTTCTGGTATTCTTCTTAAAACTTTTTCTATTGTTTCAATTATTTCTTTTGGTGTTGCATCTGCACTAAGCACTTCGATCCCTTTTTTGATTCCATACAATGAAGTATTTTCCCTTAAGTAAATCATTGGCGTGATCTGAAATTCCTTTTTCTCTGTATCTAATTCAATTGTGCAATGATAGCCTCCTTCATAAAATTTCTTCCAACTTTTAAACCCTAAATCATCCAATATAGCTTGAGCATGATGTTTCGGATTTTCCGGCATCTGAATATTAATCGTACTGCGCTCCAATGCTTGGTTTAAAATATTAAACTTTTCATCGGAACCCAGTGAATGCCATTCAACCTTACTACTGGGTAAAGTATTCATCCATAGTCCCATAGTTGTTAAGGATGATGAAAGGATATATGCTTTCCCATCTCTTAAATTAAATTCAATACTTTTTAAATTATAAACCTTTTGCATATTTATTATTGTTCTTTAGGGGATGGTTTTGGAGCTATCAAAACTGCATTATTTAAGGAAAACTGATTTGGGACTCTACTATTTTTCAATGTAAACTGAACACCCAAGGACTCTGCATGTACTCTTGCTGCATTGAGAGCTGCTCTCTGTGCGCTGTTTGCATTGCCAATCGTTAAAACACCCAATTCCCTTGTTTCTATCATATTACTACTAAGCCTAAAACCTTTTCTTGTTGCGCTTACAAAGTCTGATATTTTATTAGTATAACCATTCAGTGTTGAAGTAATCGCCGAAGGCCTATCCAAATAAGTGGCTGCTGTCAAATCAATTGTTTTAGCACTGGTTGCAATACCATTTGCAAAATTATCAAAAACAGGGAAATTCGTAGAAGTGGCATTCAAATTACTTCCAAATGCCTGCTCACCCAAATCACCTTGTGCACCAATTAACATATTCGCACTGTTATTTATCAAAACCCTTTCACCAACTGCTTGAATACCTCCAAAAGCTAAAGAGGTTGTATTTAATCCAGCTCCAATTGTCGTTTTGTAACCTAAACCACCTTCTCCCATTAAATCTTTAGCAAGTCCTGGACCATTTTTAACATTCGTGTATGTAATATATGCATCATTGGCTGTATTATAAAGTACGTCTGAAGCAACTCCAAGAGCTTGTTCTCCTGAATTAAGCTGTAATTTTAATAATTCTATTTGCAATTTTGCTTTTGCCCAGAAATTTGGCCCCGAACCTTGGGTAATACTTCCATTGTTTCCTCCATGTAATCTGGTATTTAGTGCTTTAACTATTGGTGTTGTTGGATATCTATTTAATGAAGTTGATTCCCGAGCCAACTGATTTCCATTATTAGAAGTTGTAGGGCTTTCCTCCATTCCATCTAAATCTGTAGCCCAAATAGGTTTATTACCTGCAAACTGATAAGGCGTATACCACGGATAGTCTTTAGTCAAAGGATCATCACTCAAAAACCTTCCCACCCTCGGATCATAAATCCTCATCCCATAATCCTGCTGATTCCCCAAACCCTCCACCTCATTATCATTCTCCTTGCCATTAAACCCAAACCGATATGTATTTCCAGCGCTATACTGCCGTCCTGGTATCAACATTCCAAATGGATAGTAATCGTTTTGCGCTAATATTTCGGGCAGATAAAAGTCAACTCCGGTAGATGATATAAGTTTAAACCCAACTTTTTTATCATTTATTGTCGCCAATACATTTCCTAAATGATTGGTCAATTCATAAGTTCTGCTGCCCCATAGCGCACTATCATAAATTGGGTTGTTATTCTGTACTACAGGTGGAGATGAGGGCACTGTAGTATCCCATTGATACATACCCAACCGGCTGCTACCATATAAATACTGTTCGGTCCATTTCAAAGATGCATTGGCCGACGAATACGTATACACCGATAAAATATTTCCCTGGCCATCTCTAATATAATACGTGTTATTGTTTGTCCCTCCACTAACCGTCTGCTTGAATGTACGGTTGCCAAGCGCATCATATCCGAAATTAATACTATTCACCGCGCCGGTATCTCTTTTAATGCGGTTTATTTTTCCATATACCGTCCATCGGATTGTATCCAAACCCTCAGAAGCATCTGATATCAGGTTGCCAATTTTATCATAGCGATAGTTATTTGCTGACTGGTTATCAAGGTCAACCGCGTAGTTAGCGCTACCGACTGAATCCTTTATATAATTCAGTTTATTATTTACTAGAAAGTTATTGATATCGCGGTTATACTGATAAGTTAAACTATCCATAGCCAGCGGGGAACCTGAACTGCCCGAGCCTTTTCTTAGATACTTTAAGATGTTTCCGTTAGCATCATAAGCAATGGATTCCCTGTATGACTGAATAATATTGCTATTGCTCCATGTACTGCCTGTAGTATGCTGCCGCATTTCAACAATACGGTTCAACTGGTCATACCCGTAACTATAGCCAGTGGTTGCGCCATCGTTGATTTTTGACAGGGCAAGGGTTGTATAACTGATATTTCCGTTAAACAATTGATTACCGGTGGAATTCAGAGAACCAGGGAACTGGTATACATGCTTATTGAAAGCCTGTGCATTTGTTCCGCCAATTGCTTTATAGTCATTGTCATAATACCCCAACTGAAAGGCAAAGGCATCTTTTGAAACCCGGCTAAATGCAGTACTGCTCTGGCCATCACTGCCTATTTCAAGGCTGGAATTCAGCGTATCTGCATTAATGCCTTTGAGCCACCCCTGTAACGTATAAGCATAATCAATACCCTGCACTTTTAAGTGACCAAGCTCCGTACGCGCCAGCGGGCCGTGCAGGTAATATAAATAACTGGCATCTTCATTCCATATCAATTTATCTCTGCTGCTATACGCCCTGATAAGCCGGTTATCGGCATCGTAGGAATATTTATAGAAGAACTGATCACCTTTACCGGCCTGGTAGCTGACCATATTTACTTTACCGCTTACCAGGTCGTAATCATAATCAAGTCTTTTTTTCCCATTAGTAGTATCTACAGCAACGAGCGCCTTTACGTGTTGCACAAGCGTACTTACATTCCCTATTATATCGTAACTATAGAGTGTTGAATCACCCCCGGTGTCCGTAGCGTTTTCCAGGTAAACACTTGCAACTACCCGTTTGCGCGAGGTAGTGGATGATTGAATGGCTAAATTAACCGGATCATCATAAAAGGTTTTTGTTACCTGCCGATTTGTACCTGAGGCAAGCCAGTTATTTAGCGCAGTGGTATCGAGCAGGTTAATGCTACGAATATTTGTAGATGGGCTAGATTTTTCACCTACTTCTATAGTGCGGCCCAACAGGTCATATTTTGTATAGCTGAACCTTCCGGCCGATCCGCTATAGGAGGCAGTGTCTTTTTGTTCTTTGTTTTGCGAAACTGTTAACCGCCCCAGCCGATCGTAAAAGAATTGGGAAGTATCACCATCAGGACTGTATTGTTGTAAAACCTCATTAAGCGAATTATACGCATACGTTGTTGGCAACCGGTGGGCCGGGAAAATCCCGTCAAATGGTTGCCAGGTAAAGCCGGTAAGGCTACCAAACTTCTGACTGATCAAATCTTTCACAAGGTTACCGGCAGCGTTGTTCATAGCGCTCCAGAACAATAACCCGTTTTTACTCACAGGCAACTGGCAAGGGTTATATGTATTTTGCCTGATCTCTGACGCAGGCAGTATACGATTATATATCCGCAAATTCTTTATAGTACCCCTTAATTTTCCCGGCAGCGCAAGATGGGCCGCGTTATGAGTTCCTACCAACAGTGCTGTATCACCTGATAAAATAGTAGCACTGGGAATGTCGTTTGAAGTGAACTGTAAGGCGACCGGATTTCCATTTATCCAAATGGCAACGGGTATATTGGGATCACCCGTACGCTGCACGACCAGATTTGTCCATGTATTTAATGGTAAAATGGCCGGAACATTCAAAACAGATACAGCAATAGCTTTACGTTGAACCGTGTCGGCGCCAATGCCATAAAGATTTACAACCAGTTTATTACTATCCACTTTAATTACCATTCCCGCCTGCCGGTAAATCAGCCCGCTCCCTGTACTATATGAGTATTCCCGGATTTTAGATGCCAATACCTGATTAGAAAAAGAATCAAGGTTCAGCATCATTTCGGCGGTAAAAGGTCTTGTTTCAAATGAGTCTGCTACTGTCCAGTTGATTTGACCATTGTTGTTGAAATGAATGCTGTCTGAATACTGGTAACAACCTTCATTTTGCAATAGCCGATACAGTTTTACCAGGGCCAAAGCACTGTCATTTAACAAGGCAACGCCTTCGGGCGGTATGGTTTTAACGAGATTGCCACTTTGGTCGTAGTAATACAACGTATAGTGATATTCCCATAAGGTGGCTGTCATGGTAAGGTAAGGCTGTACATTCAAACAGCGTGTCATATAAGCTTCCCTGAAATCCCTTCTGACCGAATCTATATAAGCCAGATAGAGATTGTTTGCATTGGTAAGCGCCGTTGCAAACAATTCAGCCATGCAATCGTCTCCGTTATTATCTATCGTTGCTTCTTTTGTAGAAGGCTGGTTACAAAGACTTACACTGTATAGCGAATTAGCCGAACAACTATCGAGGTAAGTTTTATAATCATCATATGTGAGCGAATACCCAAAGCGGTGATTACAGAAATTGGCAAATAGTATTTCGTAATCATTGTTGGTAGTTGAGATACCCGGAAATTTGGCGTTGAATGCCGTTAAGGCAGACTGAATAGAATCGCATAACAAACAAGACGGCGCATTGGGCTCAAAGGCCAATGGCAATTCTATATCATCTTTTAAAAGGCCACTGCAGTTGCTGCAACTGTTCAGTAAATCGTCCAGTTCAAGAGAATCAAGATCATAAGCCGACCCGAGGTATTTTACGAGGTAGCTATGGAATGAACCCGCAAATCCAGATGCCTGGTAAGCAGTTTTATATTTCCTGATCTGCTGGCAAATATCATAATTGGTTTCAGTGATCGTTCTTTGTGCATATACCGGCTGTTTATCATAGGGATAGGGATTGGATAACAGCTCTGCTGTGCAAGAATCATTCACAGCTCCTGAACCAAGAATGCCTACAATTGCTTCTTCAAAGCTGTGATAAGTAGCCGTTATGCCGGAAGGAATACCGGATGCTCCCAAAGGATGATCGGCACTACAGGCAGCTGAACAAACATCGATTAACGCCTGCTTCAACTGAGCCAGTTTAGCGGTATCAGTAGTACAACGTTTCAATTGATTAATCCAGATATCGGCCTGCGCCTCACAATTGGAATGACATTCGCTGATAATATTCTGCGAACTAGTTGATGAATTTTGCCGTGGATTACTGCTTAATACACCGTTTATAAAATCATTGCTATTAACATACTCAGGATATCTACGAATTTTATTCTGGTAAAGCGAAGCATTTTCATTGTCAGGGCAGGAGGATGGATAAGAAGCTACATTACAAATGCCACCACAGGTTGAATCATACGTACACACCCAAACATTAAAAAACTTACAACTGCTGTTAACGCCAGTTTTTAGAAGATAATTGCTAAAGAATTGGCAATTGCCATACCCCGAAGGCACTCCGGTCGGGGAAGAACCAGGGGTACCATATTGAATAAAGAGTGAAATATGATTTTTATCATAAGGCGTATAGGTACCAGCGGGGCAACTATAGTTACAGGTGGTGCTATCTGAAAATGGCGTGTAGGGAAGCGTATCACAAAGAGGCTTATTACAGGTAAATCCGGCAGAGCCCAAAACATCTTTCCCAATGTAACAATTCACACAATTTGCAAATATGGGGTTGCTGCTCGTTCGGCGCGCTTTCTCATAAAACGCTTGTTTTAAATTAAGATACAACTGCTGATATAAAAACCACTCCCGATTGCGGCTGCGGCAGGCACTATCAGGAAGGCAAGATTCCCAGCCATTGCCCTGGTTTTTGCAGTAAAGAATAACATCAATAAATTTCAGGATGTTTTTATCTGGCAGTGAGGTGCGGGCATAAGTTCTTGAAAACAACCGCAGGCTATCGCTCATCTCATTACGCAAGCCGTAACCATTACCGCCCGATAAAAAGAATGGATCATGCGCCAGGATGGTATCATATACATTGGGATTAAACCAGCCCCTTGCCATAGCAGTATCGGCATCCAGCCACGTTTCAATATCCCGGTCAAAATCATAACTGTTGGAATTGGAAATACACCACAAGTAATGGCAATATTCAGGGTGTAACCGCACCAGCGAATCGGCCCATTCATCTTTCCAGTTGACTATAAAAAGGGAATCGCTTAGGTCTTTTACATCGAGTTTTACGGAATCCTCCCCGTTTATATTAAATAGCTGAACTGAATCCCTGTTTCCAAAAGCATCGGTATACCAGGCAATCTGACTGCGTTTTGCCAGAACGTTTATAGAAGATTCGAGTAAAGTATAATTACTGCTGTCATATAATGCATACTGCCCCCCGGGCGTTACATCCATCTTTAGCAAATCAAGCTTTTGATCACATATATTTATTGCACATTCACTTTGAATGGCTGCACAATGGGCATAAAGAGAATCATATAAAGAGAGTACAAACAGCGAATCATCCGATGAGAAAGAAACGGAATCTGCAGTATAAAAGACCTTAAACCGCTGCGAAAATTCTTGCCTGGTACCAAGCGCATCCATACAGGTTTCACAGTTACTGTAGCAACCATAAAAATCAGTGCGTTTTAGTTCATCCAGTAAAAAATAGTTCAGCTTTTTGATGTCTGAATTCTTTACCAAATGTGTGCTGTCGTAAAAATCAAGCGCCTGCTTACTAACTACCAGCCGGTAGGTAACATAGTATTCGCCAACTGCATTGATGGCTACACTGATCGTATCCTGTAAAGCACCCGGTGGATTACTGCAAGCGGTATCAAAAATTGTCCCGGCCGCTCTTGTTTCCTCGCGAACCGTATTGTTGCAATTGTCTTTTACGATGATATCCAGATCATAATAGCAATTACTGCAAATCACACTGTCCTTATTGGGGCCATACAGTTTTTCCATCCTCAAAGGGTCTACCCGGTAGTTTAACAGGTAAGTGCCGGTAACAGGTGCCAGAAAAGTGGCAGTTGCAGCAACGGAATAGTTCTCAGGATTTTTTACAAAATCATCTGGCTGCAACAGATCCGAGGCCATTGTAGTACTGGCGCCGCTGGTAGATGGCAGGGAATGCATGTTGGCAGGAACCGATCCGGCAAGTGCAGTTGCTATTGTTTTTCCATATGAATTGATGTAACTCACGCTTATTTGCCCGTTGGGGTCTATGACCATATTTTTCAGGTAATGGCTGGCGTTGCCGGCTTCTGTACCAAATAACCTGTCCAGTTCGGGTTGTTGCGGTTTACCATAGAAATATTTTGTATCGTGACCTGCATTTAACCGAAAGGTTGCACCCACTCCGCTTTGGGCTTTAATTCGTCCCGTGTTATCGGCCATATATTCTTTCGCCATAAAGGGGTAACCTTCGGCAGAAGGAATATATTTGGCATAATAGTACCTGTTTAAAAATGGACTATTACCAGAATAATACTTTCCTGCTCCGGAAGCAAGTGTAATTGAATCGGGTGTTGTTGCACAATCACTTCCATAAGATAAATCTGAAAAACTATATGGATCGCCGCTTCCATTCTTATTAAATCCCCGGAAGTAATGTATGGTACTATCGTCTGCAGGAGCAGGTAATACCGAAACGGCTGGCCGACCGAGGGCATCATAGATCGTTTCCTGAACTATGTTTTTGTTGTCTGAGTTGTTGATTGTAACAGACTGCCGGTCGCGCAAGGTGGCATCAAAATAAGTTATGATCTCTTTTCTTTTTCCCTCTTCAGCAAAAGAGGCTGTATATTGCAAGTTCAGGTTTGGTTCATGGGCATCAAAGAAAACCACCCCTGAAGGACAGGTTGAACAACTTGCTGATATTTGCCGGGCCAGGTAGTTCCAGTTACCTTCCCATCGCAGGCCATCAGGATAATGTATTTGAACCCCTCTTATCCTGAATATAACAAAGCCACTATCATAAGGAATATTCAAAAGATAACCGGCGTTGGGAGTCGTGATTCTTGTACTGTTATTGGTAAACCATTTATCAAGGGAATCATTTGGCACTGTATATCCGCCCGATCCCTGATAGTTTCTGATAGAAGTTGCAATCTGGCTGGCCCCGTCAATGTGAGTATATTCCAGGTCAAACTGTTCAGCGCCAGGATAACTGGAGGGTGTCCATTCGAGTTTCAGTTGATTTGTATTGATCACTGAATACCGGGTAACGTCGGTACTACTATCCTGAAAAGTGTATTTTCTATCAACAATAATTTGCCCCTTTAATCGGAAAATAGCAGGAATCGGGCTAAGTTGTAGAGCTGATATACTCAGAAGCCTTACCTTATATTTATAAGCACCTGCAAATTTATACAGAGCTATTCCCTTATACGGCTTGCCGGTAATTGTATCGTAAATAACTTTTAAGGAAATACTGGCATGGGTAACAGAATCTGTAATCTGACTGGTATCGCTTTGGTTGCCGTAGATATATATTTTGGCATTTACACTACAATCAAATGGCTGGTTATAAAAATATACCGTTGTATCAAAATTGATCTCAAAAGAAAGAATATCGTCAACAGAAATATTTTGGCTAATGAGCGACCATGAAGAGGAACTATTGAATTTTTCATCGGAAACTGTAAATGAACTTCCTGCCACTACCTGTGTACCTTTAATTTCGTTCATATACGGTTCCTGGCCCAGTGCCTTAACGTTAACCAATAGCCATCCTGCTATAATTAACCAGGCTTTTGACCAGCGGATGCGATATTTCATTATTTGAGCAAATATCATACGTTAGGGTTCAATGGTATTTAATAGCTGATAATCTTTATAGGCAGGGGTGAATAATATGCCGGTATCACTAACCGCAGTAATAAATTTTTTTTCGGGGCAGAAGTCATTTTCCTGGAGGGATAGCTGTCGCACCTGGGAAAATAACACTTCCAGATAATAGGAATAAGTTGTTACAAAATTATCGTCACCTTCCTGGGTTTCTTTTTGCTTTTGAGGGCTACCTCCTTGCTGAGTATCCTCATCGGGTTCATCATCTATAGAATTTAACCGTAACATACCTATGAGCATTTTATGTACCCGGTAATTATGCGGCGAATAATAAATCCTATAGCCTTGAATATCGGGGTCGGAAATATGATCGATGGTTAATATTTTTTCATCCCCATCTTTAGTAACAAGCGCATGGGCGCCACCTTTTTCCAAAAGCTTTTTAAAGCTTCGTATATCAAATAATTTATGCCCTTTGTGAAAAACCGAATTTTGTGAAAAGCTTACGGTTTTATTATCATTATCGACGGACAATAGGAAATTCTTTTTAGATACTAATTCCATAGGGCCGAGCCGGTAATAATAGTTGCCATTTTGTATACTATATTCGAAAGGATGTTCTTCAATCACCCTTTCGGTCGGCTGGTTGTCATCAATCACTTTAATTGTGCCACGATATTCCATCCCGGTTTTGTCATAATATGTTTTTACGAGATTTGCAACCTCTGCCCAGGGATTTTCGCCGGTGGGCGTTCCTATCACCTCCACACTGTCGTTAACCTGTGTAGTTGAATCTGTCTCAGATGCAATGTTTTGTTCTCCTTTCGATTTGGTGACTTGAGTGGTGGCCCCGGAATAAATGAGGGCCAGTATGACAATAGCCAAAAGCCACTTATATGATTTTGCGAGTTTGGTCAAATTCATGGTTCTTAAAGTTTTTATCTTTTTCTATAAGATGACCGGCTTTCCCGGATTGTCATAATTCCCCGTTCAGTTTCCTTTTTCACCCTTATCAATATTCCTTCATCATCATATTCATAGAAAGTAGCAAAATTGTTTTCGTCGAGTTCCGCCCAAAGGCGCTGACTGGAAGGATCGTAAGCAAATGTTTTCATTTCACCATCGAAGGGATGTATTCGTATATCGTCAATATAGACGGTGCCGCTTGAGGGTTGCAATTGCAGGCTAAAACTGGCGGAAGCAGACGGAAGTACAAAGGGCACTTCAACTCGTTTCCAACCTTCAACAACAGGCCATTTGGTAGCACTGCTTACCAGGTTACTTCCATTTATAATCGCCTGCATGGTGGTAGTCGCATCCCTTGGACTGCCGTCTTTTACCCAAAAGCTTAGCACATATTTTTTACCGGGGATTGGTGAAAAACCTTTCGCAAGTTCATTGGATTGTAAAGTATACCTGCCATTATCAAAACCATAAAGACTGCCCGAAGTACCCATATAAACCGTTTTTTTCAGGGTAACGCCGCTAGTCAGTTTTAAACTGCTTTTTCCACTGTGAGCGTATGCACTTGTAATTTGAATAGAGCTTCCGTTAATATATTTTCTGAAATTGAAATGACCGGTATTACAGGTATCGTAGCCACCACAGTCCAGGCTAAAACCATAATCTTCAAAGCCATCATACCCGATCTCACGGTATTGCGCATTAGCAGCAACTGCAATAGGTACAGATTCCAGGTACCCGAAAAGTGCGGAACTGTACCGGTTCAGTGCATCTTTATTTTCAACTTCTATCCCTTTCGAATTAAAACAGGTAATCTCACCGGCAGTAATCCACCGGGTATCATTGCCGGGATTACTTTGCCAGGTCATGCTACTGTAGTTATATTGCCAGAATGGATTGAATACACTATAAGCACCCGACGCTCGAATTTTTGTGCTTCCAAATACCGAAGAAGAACCTATCATGTTTTCACGGCTTACCTGGTAGACGTTATGTGATTTAGGCCGCCAATTGCCGAGTATACCTGCGTAGTAAGGATTGACAATTGCATTGGTACCAAAGTTTACCTGACAGATTTGTGTATCCCGGCACATATATACGCCCCCGGTTGAATCAAGGGTAAAGCCAGGATCACAGGAGAAATTGGTATACGTGCCTGTTGCAAAATGCTGGTTTCGGAAATCACGGGTGGTAAATACTACGTTGAGGCTGTCATCACTCGTTGCATTCATTAATTGACTGGCGGTATTGTCATATATTTCTGCACCAAACCCTGCCACCTGCCCATCAGCGTTATTCCAGCCTTTCAGTTCTATTGTTCGCCAGCCGGAATCAAGAGGCACTTCAAAAATGTGCCATATCTTAAAGGTTCTATCAATACTGCCACCCCAAATGCCGCTTTGTGCTTTGATTGCATTCTGATCCTGGCTTACAATAGTCGTTCCGTCAACTGTTATTTCAACCTGGTTGTCGCCGCCTATTCCAATATAGTAGTGATGCGTAGCAGGTACTCTGAATCTGGTCGTAAAACCAACCCACCGCAAAACAGGCGTATCGGCTCCGCAGCGCCATACAGCGCACCGGTTCATGGGGCCATCTGTCGAGTTTATCAGAGAATTTTTCCAGAAGTTATTTGTATAACTGATTCCTGTAGGTGTATCAATATAAGTACCATTAGTGTGATAATGGCCATAACTGTAAATGTAAGAACCGAGGGAACTATAAACATTATCACCTCTCGAACATACCGAATCAAAATCACTGCTTACCGGTGGTTGAGGATAATGCGCGTAAGCATGGTAACAATAAGTGCTGTCTCCTGAAATAATACAGCCTTCAGGACATACTGGTTGACCACAATTTTGAATAACCGGCACGCTCCATTCTTCACTGAACACCGTGGCTTTGGCATCCAGGATTTTTGTTAGCTGGGTGATATCGAGCCGGTCGCCGGAAATTGGATTATTTAATGATGTAATGGTGGCTATTGCAGTACTCGCCATATTCCTTCGTCCGGAGCGAAGCAATTTTAAAGTGAGGCCGTTTACCTGTTGTAAAATTCCCGATTCGTTTATCAACCTATTTTTATAAGTCCCGGAAATAGGCGAATTAATTATCCAGTATTTACCCGATGTATTTACATCGATAAGTTCATCACCCGGCACCAAAATGCTATTATAAACAGCATTAGTAATTTCACCATTTGAGTTAGTTGCAAATCCGCTGAGAATAGAGCCAAGGTTTTGATATGCCTGTCCCATGCGGTCATATACCCAATGGGCAGGATAAGCAAAGGAGTACACCGGATCGTCAAATTCATTTTGGGTTTTGGACAGTAACACATTACCGGTTTCAGCATCCCACAAAAGATTCTCCGTGGTAATGGAAGAACCATTATCCATTTTGCGGGTCTTGTTTTGAATGGCAAAGCGGTGAATGATTTTTACCGTAGAACTGGCCCTATATGATCTTCTATCATAGTTTACTCCAATACCCGGAAAGAAAAAAGGTAATGGTATAATAAAAATGGAACCTGATCCGCCGCTTACTCTAACACTTACACCCAAATTATCTGTGGTTTGCTGACGCATATCGCTGAACATTTCAACATCCATCCCAATGGCGCCATCTGAAACAATTCCGTCACTGCCTATCACTTTCACATTGTTATTTAGGGTTTTCGTTTCGGCCAGTTCATTTTCGGTTTGATAGGAGTATTCAATACTGGAAATATTCTGCCCCGATTTATTGAATATTTTCATTGATTTGGGCTTTCCATGCATATCATTCAACTCAATCGAATATCCTTGCGAAAGTCCTATATTATCAACCGATTGATTACTGAGTAACTTAAACAATTTACCTGTGCCTGGTTTGCGTTGCTGCAGGCTTGTTATACTTACTTTGGTAGGAAATTCTTTAGCTGTATAAAACTCATTCACAGTTACGCCAGTGCGGTTCACTGTTTCGCCGTCCCCTGAACCAATAGCTTTTACAGTAACTCTGCTATACCCAACAGTCGCCGCAGGAAAGAAAGATTCGCCAAAAGGTTCTTCGATATAGTAGTAATTGTCAAGGCCCAGGAACTGGTTTTGCTTATAGCGAACCGGTTGCCTGAACGGGTTTTCATCATTACCAAGCAAAGGTTCGTAGCTGGCTACTCCGCTTGATATGGTGCGTCCCTTGGCATCTGTAGTAGTATAGTCAAATATTTGTGTATAAGTGGCCGTTTTTGCCCCTGTAGCGCCCGACATTACCGCCCATTCATCAGAAACTTCAATTTTCTTTACCCGGCTGCCGCCACCCAGTTTTTTCCAGGTAGGTGCACACAATCTTACCCATGACTTTGACAGATCAACATGGTCGCTATAGTTTCTATTCTTTGCCCGCTTATCAAAACCATAGATCAACTCCTTAATGGTGCCGAATGCCGTAACCAGTGCCTTTATTGCCTTTTTTAAATTGGTGCCATCATCGGAAAAATTATCTGAACCCGGATAAGCATATTTAGGTAAGTTCATGCGCAGGAATTGCCATCCTGCTTTGGCAATGGTATTGACACCGCTTTTCTTTTCAATCTTTATTTTCGCAATATTATTGCCGATTAACTGAGGCGTACCTATAATTTTCGCATAGCCGGGAACGAATTCCTTGTGTCCAGAATTATCCAGGTCAATTAAAAATTTGTAATAAAGGTTATCAATACCCTCAAAGTACCTTTCCAGCATTTCGCTTTGACTGTTAACAGTCTTAGGCAGCGTGACATATATATAATCGGCATTGATAAAACCTGTGGAATCGCCCTGCGTATTAACGCCCTGCAACATACACATTTGAGAAGCCCGTCGATCCTGTACCCAGGCATAATCATCAGATTCATAGGTGATATGAATATTCTCACCTGAAGGAGTTATTATTTCATTCAACTGCCATGCAGAAGCATATTTATTGGTAAGGCTGGTATCTTGTAGCGTGTAAGGAAATTCAGAGTTATTTAAGCCGTTTGGATTGTCGCCGGCATTTTTATATAAACCCCAGCGATCATACTGACGATAATCGTAATGATTGTAAGATGTATCATATGAAAACTCATAAGGATTTAATTTTCCCTTTTGATTAACGCCAAATGTGAAATAAACTTTCTTCAGAGTTAGTTTTCCACCACCGCCGATACTATTAGGCAGCCCTTTGCAAATGGAATAATCATATTCAAAGTGAACTACTTTAATGGGAACTGTCAAGGTCGGATTATTGTTATTCATCCTAAGATCAGATTTTGAATAAAGCCTGATCTCTTTTAAATATTTTAATTTATGTAAAGTATCAACGGCGCCACGGCTGTCCTGTACTCCCAAACCATCCTGTCTGTCGGCCAGGACAAATTGCGCAACCATTGTTTTGGATTCAATGGAGTGCAGATACCATATTTCCTTTTGTCCGTATACATAACTAGCCCTGTCATCCTGGGGATCGCTTAAAAACCCCTCATTATAGTTGGCCGTATCCTGCCCAAATGCAAAAGGCGTTCGCCAGTTATACAGGTTATTCAGCTTTGTATAATTAAACTTTACAGCCGTGCCCAGGTCGTCATCCGTAACACCATTACCTGTTCTGTCTACATAGTCGGGGGATAAAACGGCGGTAAGCAAGTAGGAAGTAGCGTAAGATGGCGTTTTCTCCTTGCTGTAATAATGTTCCAGGCCCTTTGAGTTACCCGTAGAATTATCTACACCATTTGAGTAATTGATCAACCCTTTATGCCTGAGAGAAAGGTTTTCGCCAATGCTAAATGAAACTTCTTCCTGGTAGGTATTGTATACCGGGATACCATAAACAGATCTTTTACCATCGTCGCCTGTAATCGTTATTTCTGAAAAATGGCTTGATTTGCGATAGTCGCCCACACGGGAAAACGTATTTTTTATTCCATTGCTATTACAATTATCTAATACCAAAGAATCCGGGTAATAATCTTTGATGGTTTTATCAAGGGCGTGATTAGATGCTTCTTTTGCCGTTAAATAGCTGAATGTAGTATTGCGCACCTCGCGCTTATCTCTTTTTAAAACAGGGGTACTTTCACCGTCCGGAGAGGCGATTGTTCTTAACTGATCAGAAGCTTCGGCACCCGAAACCACATCTGAAATCTTTTTAGGAAGGTTTACAGCGGTGGGGAATGTGCCTTTTATTTTACTAACATAATTTTTATCATAAGGTACAGGTTCGCCAATACGTTTAAAATAGGCAGATTCATAAAGCGGTGTCAATACGGATTGTTTCTGAAAATCGCCTTTTGAAAGAAAATTATTGCGCTTTCTCCATTTTTGAGTTACTGTTTGAATGTTCTGATAATACAAATCCGCTCCTGCATCAAACCATAATCCAGCACCCGCTTCAAAACCTGCTGTAAATTCATTACAGGAACTGACCGATCGCTGATCAAAAAATACTCCAGAACTTCCGCGATATAGCCGGTATTGCCCGCCGCCATCCTGACTGGAAGCAGTAAACAAGTCATATGTTGGAATAGGTATGGGAAGGTATTTTATCTCACTATTATAGGGAACATCCTTTTCACGGTTAAAATCCATTAAAGCACCCGATTGATCTACCCCGTTTTCACTATTGAGGTATCCAAAAGCAGGTGACCGTTTTATTGATTCAGCGATGTGTTGTTTTGAGTAAAATCCTGTTATCCCCAAACCCAGATATGCAAAAGACAATTCGACACCGCCATTGAACGATAAAGTAAAGGACGTATTCCTGTTTGCATGGTCTATAGTTGGTGTATAGGTTGGGCTATTAAAAGAAATAAATGAATTGGCACCCGATTGCCGGTCGGTGGCAATTTTTTGTACCCCTTTCAAACTAGTCACTTCTTTTTTTGCATCAAAAGAGGTTCCAAGCGTCATACCGGTTAATCCCATCCTTGAATTATAACCAAAGCCGATGGATTTGGATAAACCATATTGCTTGTCATTCTTTGAAATATTTTTTAGAAGGATACTTTGATTTAGGGATATGCCCGCGCCGTCAAAGGAACTTAAGCTTAATCCTATGGAAGGCAAGCCAAGGCTTTTACCTGTGGAAGAATCTTTTTTAGATTGAGTATATTCACCAGCTACGTAGTCGGCAAGCGAAATCCCAGCATTCGCGCCTATATCAACGCCAACACCCCGGTAATTATCTACCTGTACTCCCGCACTTAATGTAATCGACAAATTCAGCTTCTTTTTTTTCTTTTTCTTTTTAACCTTAAATACAGGAATACCAAGTAAATCAAGCGTTGCAGAAAATCTGCCACCTTTAGTAATATGATCCTTAACAGATAACTCCCTTTCCAGCTTTTCCGATCCGTTAAAATCATCGGGCAAGCCCCGAAGCTGACGGCTTACTGATCCTACATTTACACTCCATCCATTTCCAACCCAACTGGCTTCGTCATCCATGCCCGAGCCGGAATGATAGGCCAGGTTCACCGGGTAACCACCTACATCAAGTAATGGAATGTTATACGAAAAGTCGCCGGAGAAAAGATCAACCATGTCGGAATTGCCCATTGGTTCAAAGCCCTGCATTTCGGGTTGCGAAGGGCCTGACGTTAATCCATACACTGTTACCGGTGTAATCAGTTCAAGGGTCATAACCAGCATCAGAAATGCAGCAATTGGTTTCTGGTATTTCGCAATTAGTTTCATCGAAAATAATTTGGTTAGCCTCTGCTACGTAAGCAAGGGGCCCGCTCAGCTTAACTTTTGGACAATACTCTTCCTGTACCCCTGTTACGGTAGTTTTTAAACCATCGCAGGATTTACTTCGCTCATCCGATAGCTATCGGATGAGCTCAGGATTAAAGACCGGGAATTTTTTGGATATCTTTCTGGCTATACACAAACGCAATATCTCCCAGACCAAAAATTTTATCCTTGTAGAGTAGAGTAAAATCACTCTTCTGCAAACGGCTGTCGACGTTTTGAAATGCTACCATGTATTCATAACTACCGGATACACCATTTTCAATTTTCTGGCATATGACCGGATTTAATGAATCACCTGCGCATACCAACTTAAAGTCGTTTTGCATATCAAAATTCAGGTACAACACTTTGTCGTTTGCCCGTTTTTCTACTGTTGTCTTTTCAAAACATACATTAAAATAACAGTAGTCTTCATGGGATGAACGGTTTTGGCTTTGCGGATTAATGGATGTGGGTACTGTATTGTTATCTGTTTCCCGATAGCGATCGGGATGGTTGTTGCGATATTGATCAGGCAGCCATTTGGCAATTACTTTTACATCGCCAACTTTTATCGACTGCACTATTTTATTTTCAGGGTCGTTGATAAAATCGGCCAGCCGTTGCTGAGGCGACCGGTGTGTACAACTGATAATAAGCGCACTCAAAAAATAACCGATACTCCTCTTTAAAAGCATTTATTCGTTTTTATAAATAAACCGTAATCGCAGGTTCCTGTTATTAGGCAGGTGAACGATTAGTATATATTCTTTGCCTGTTTTAAAATCTTTTTTCTCCGACAGATCAATATCATACTTATTAAGTCCCGGCATTAGCTTCAGGTTTGGTAACCCTTTAACAGGTTTACCCGGATCGTCCATAGCGGCAATAGAATAACTGAGCTCTCCGGCAGCATACGGATTGTTGAGCGAAAAGCGCAACCAGGTATCGGCAATGTAAAAGTCACCGCCTTCGGTTTCTTTTAATTCGCGATAACTATCCTTTGTCACCTCTCTTCCCTTATCCTGACATTTATAAGTAAAAGTCCAAACCTCTGATCGTGCCAGGATAGCCTGCGCAGCATATACCACAACCTGCCATGCATACTTTTGCCCTTCTTTTAATTCGGGAGCATTGGTAGGGTAAAACAAAGTATTACCTGCAATATTTGCCTGGTTAACAACAGGCGGGTTAAAGGTGATGGCTTCTACAATATCCTGCTTGTCTTTTATTTCGGTTAATACCAGCCGAAAGCGCGCATCTACGGGCAGTGGAACAGGAGGCTGCCATATGAATTGCGGCCGTCTGTTACATATTTCATCACCATCAACAGGATTTATCAACAGCAAAGGAGTGCGTGCCTGCAACTGTTGCACAAAGCAATTTTCGAATACAGGCGGCAAACGCGGATCTTTTGCATCAGAAATATCTACCTCATAACAATATTCATACTCGCCTTCCAGAAACTTTCCGGTTTGACTGGCTGTTAATCCAAAATTATTATTGCCAAACGCAAAGCGTGCCGTTGCAAATGCCGATTTATTTATTTCATTGGCGCCGGGATGAATTAATAACGAGCCCGTTTTCACAGTAACTACATTCATGCGACCCTGCCGTACCCTGATGGTCAGGTTTGCATGCAGATCAGTGGGTAATGTGCTAATGATCTGTGCATAAGCCAACCCATCGAGCGATTGGCCATATATCGCCGGTGAAAAATTAACAGCAACCTGTGCCCGTACCGCCTCCGCTGCAAACAACAGCAGGCAGGAAATAAAAAATGCTCCTATATTTTTACAACACTTCATTTCTTTATTAAATAATTAATGCTGATATCGGTACGGAACAAGCCATATAATAACGGCTGATATAATTTCAAATTCTTTCTGGCATCAACATAGACGTTGAAATTAAACCGGTCGTTCAGATGGCCCGAAACAGATTGTTTAATGCCCACCTGGCTGTACCATCCTTTTACGCTGTTATATGAAAGCGATGATGATAAACTGATTTTTTTCAATAACAGATAAGTCATTCCTGCCTCTGTTAAAAAAGAGGAATTGAAATACACGTACTGCGAATGATTATTAACATAGTCGTACTGCGTATTCAGGTAAAGCAATTTGCTGTTGAGGGTTATGTTTTGAAAGCTCGACATGGTTAAAGAAGTGTTCAACACCGGATCACTTCCCAATACATACTTATTCTTTTGCCAGGCAAGGGTAACATTGTTGCGATAATATATACCTGCAATCCTTTGCGCCACCGTACCATCGGCACTTAGTCTTTCCAATGAGGTTACGGTGCTCTTTTGTCCATCCTGTACCCTGATCATTTTATTGGGCATGTAGCGGATGCCAACAGATTGTCCCTTCCTTAATTTCATACGCAAATCCATCACCGTATAAAAATTCCGCCATACTTTATCGCCTTCATCGCTGAAGTTATATTCGCGCATATCGCTTTTTACCGATGCCTGTAGTTTTCTTTTCCAGAACGACTTCTTAACATTCAATCCAAACTCCTTACCTCCCGAGGTTAAGAACGTATTACCGGGATTGGTATATCCTGGTGCGGTCATATTCGCATGTACCCCGTACGATAAATCCTGATCAACCAGTTCATCTTCGTACTTCAGGGCAAAGGCCATGCTGTTCAATAAATTGTTTGAATTCAACATACGTTGTGTGGCAGTTTTGCCAGGCAAGGTGCTGTCAGATTCAACTGTTTGGTTGTATGTAGTGGCAGAGCGCGATAGCTCAGCAGTGATGCTACCTCTTTCACCAACAGGCATTTCGTTGCTGATGGTGGTAACTACTGTGCTGCGAAAACTATTGGTAGCTGTTAAGCCGCTGAGCGAAGCAAAATTATTTAACGAACCGAGCGACTGGTTATAGGTCATTATCGAAACGCGTGAGTTGGCGGCCGAACTACTGCCTATTCCCACACTGATCATTTTGGCATTACCATCGTTCGAAAGCACGCTGTTGCTAAATGGCTGATCGAGTATCGAATTAAAGGTTTTTAGTTTTCCCATTCCAAGCATCATAAACCGGTTCTTATCAAAGATTTCGGTATTGATACCTTTGTTCAGCAAATGCTGCACCGATAACCGGCTTTCAGATAAAGTATTTTGACCGATATTAAGTGTGTTGAGCTTCAAAAAAAGCTTTTGCAAACCGTTGAGTTGTAAATGTTCTTTGGCCAGCTTAACAGTAGTAGCAGGGTCTTTTGCAATTTTATCGAGTTGCTTTTTATCAAGCAGGTCCAATTGCTTTATCTTTTTCATTACACCCGACGACTCCCATTGGCTTTTATGTTCTTCTACTTTTTGAACCAGCGCATTTACTCCCTTTACCTTCGCTACTTCCTGTTGTAGTTGCTGCAGTTCATTTTCATTAACAGGCTGGCCTGTATTTTTTTTGTTTTGCAGTTCGGCCAGCAGCTTTTCTTTGTCGGCAACAGATTGCATATACTGGTTATTCAGCAATTGCTCACGCACAGAATGAACATCTTTCGACATCATTGTTTTTAAGTCGCCGAGCTCACCGATCTTATCTTTCAGCTGATCGCCAAAACCTTCGTTTATTTTTTCGAGGTCTTTTTTTAACGACTGCTCTGCCTGTTGTTTCATGCCGTCGATCTGGTTGCGTATATCAGTTGCTAAAAATTCTTCGGGATTGAATTTATCTTTCAGATTTTTCTTCAGCTGTTGCAGGTAGTCCTCTTTATTGAATTGAACCGCGAGGTTATTAAAACTATTGTTTGAAACATCATTCCATGTTTGGTTGTTAAAATGCACATCGAAGGGTATGGTGGCGACTGACCAACTGCTGCTTACCAAAAAGTCGCCGTACCAGGTGCGGCCTGAAGGATTAATATACGAGCCTTCATTATCGGTTCTGTTATATTCAGCGGCGGTATGGTGTAATGCGATAGGATTCTTATTTATGGCCGACAAAGGCAACAGGTTATTTACCTTAGTCATGTCGGTGAGTTTGCGCTGTTGTGCCTGGAGATCTGACTTAACTTTATCCTTAAGTTGAATAAAGGAAGCTGGCAAAACATTTAAAAAAGTATCTAATCCATAAACTTTATTGTAATTAATCTTATTAGCTAAGTTTCTTTTAAAATCTTTAATATACCTCTTTGGAATGCTATCAGGATGAATTGGGAAAATACTGTTAGCAACAGTAGTATCGATATTACCATGCTTGGCACTCAAAAGATTTTGCGAAAATCCCCGGAAGCTGGTAAAAACTAAGGACAAAATCATTATAATTAATCGATACACCACTTGCTTAACTGTTAAAGTGTTTGCAACCAATTATTTTTTGAAGACATAGATCAGTGGAATGAATAAATGTGCTTGACTAACATTTTTAAAGCATTTGTAAACAGGAAATAGAATCAGTTAATTTCATTCAACTAATTAGCACATTTATGACAAACTAAGTCAATTGTCAAATATTGACAACCTAATTACACATCGCAAATTCAATTGAAGAAAACGCGTTACATAATCAACTGTAGATATATTAATGAAGTATCAGGAAGAACAGTTAGTTACTTTACACAATAGACCTGAATAATAAAAAGCTGTAAAAGGAGAAATTCCAAAGCGAGTCGGTACAAATTTGCTACTCATAGCACAGGGTTTTGGTTCTTAATAAATGAATTAGTAGAATGCAAATAAAGATGTAAATCCAATCTAACAATAAACCTAAACAGAAGTTTTCGATTAACAATTTTATAGTGTAAAAACTGTTATGTATGTAAATCTATACCGTTTTATTTAAACAGTCAAAATGTGGTTACTATTTTGATTCAAGTCAAGTATTGATCAATGTTACCTACAGAAAAGCACTTAGCCTGAATATTATGTAAGAGTACTTTTGATCTTGTACAAAGTAAAAGGCTGCCTCAGTTTAATGAGACAGCCCTTTTTCATTCACTTCAAAATGCTGCTACGGCTTATTGTTTTAATACCGTTTTAGTGAACATATCCGAGCCGTTTCTGAAAATTACATGATACATTCCATTAGCTAATCCGCTCATGTCGATCGTAGAAATAACAGTGCTGGCAGGCACTCGAACTTCTTTTATATACTGGCCACTGGCATTTACGATTTGTATATGGCCTTCGTTAATTACTTTCGGATGCTGAATCAGCAGTCTGTTTTTAACCGGGTTGGGCGACAGCGAAATATTCAGGCTCAATTTGCTCTTCAGGCTTACGATGTAGCTGTATTTGAATGACCCATCAGATTCCATCATTTTCAATCTGTAATATGAGTAATCTGAACCCGATTGAACATCTGTGAAGCTATAGGTTTTTTGATTAGCGGCCGTTACTGAACCAATTGCATTGAAGGTTCTTCCATCAGCGCTTTTTTCTACTACATAGTTTGTTATACCGCTTTCTTCTGCAGTATTCCAAACCAGTTTAATATTCAATCCATCCTGTGCAGCATTAAAGCTGGTGATCTGAACTGGAAGTGTTGTTTGCGAAGGGGCCAGGTTGCTCCAGGCTGTGGCTGAATTAGCGCCCCAGGCTACACGAAATGCATCATAGCTTGCAATGGGCGATCCTGATCCGCTTTGTGAGATCTGCAATGCATCAATCGATGAACCATAGGCCTCTTCAGTTCCATTCAAATCCTGGGCGCCTGAGTTGCCAGTGGCAGCAGAAGTTGATGGTTCAGATGTAGTACTGGGGTTTACCCATAAGTAAGCATCGTCGTTACTGGTGCCACCGGTTGCTATATCATATCTTATTACAATAAGGTAGGTGTTATTAGGGTCGAAAAAATCAGTTGTATAAGCTGGAGTATTGGTAGCCCCTACCGAAACTCCAAAAGCCAGTTTGGTAGAACTACCATTTTTTTCTCCAATATAAAATCTCAGCGGGGTAGTGCCTGTAGTGGTATCGAGCAATGAAAGACTATATACGGCACTGCTCTTTTTTGCAGCACCAGACACTCTTACAACAAACGATACATAAATAGAAGCGTTTGAACCTGTAGTAATACCCGCAACGGTTGAAAAAGGCTTAAAGGGATCTTTTCCATTGGTTTGGGCAACCGAAATATATTCAGCGCCGCTGTTGTAGGTAGGACTGTATATGAGAAGCGGACTAGTATTGCTTACCTGTACATCGGTACCCGAACCGCTTTGCACCCATCCTCCTTTGGTACCGAGGTTACCGGTAGCATAACCGGTAAAATTTTCATTGATTACTAATTGTGCTTGTGAGGTGAGGGCAATAGCAGACACCATGAAGAAAGCGTAAATCTTTTTCATTTTCTTTTCGTTTTTGGGATGAAAAATAAAGGGGTTGGCCCGCAGAGGATTTGGACGGATTTGCTTTTCGTTAAATGCTTTTAGAAAAGGCTAATCAACGCGGTCTTCAAAAGGATGAATGAAAAAGGAAATATTTTTATAATAGTAGTTATGAAAAATGGTGTGGAGATTTTCGAAGGATTATCAGAAGTAAGCTGGGGTAAAAGTATATACAATAATTTCTATATGCAAGTGGGTGATTTATTTGTTGACAGAAATCAATTGTGAGCTAATTTTTTTCGTTTGAATATTCTATATATCAAGATGGCTGCGTCTTTTGGCTCACTCAACAAAGTATTTTTAATTAAAAACCAAGTTACAATACTGGTTATTACGCAATTTGATTTTGAAAAAATAAAAAAGGAGGGATAAGACTATCCCTCCGAGGTGTGGCATTTTCATGCCACAAACAAAAAGAATGTTAAATTATATAAACAATGTTGATCGAAATCAACATTTAATTATTTAGGTAATACAAACGTTATAACTACAAAATGTATCCCAAATTATACAGCCATAACAAACTTAATGTAAATATAATTATTATATTTCTTTAAATAAATCTTGAAATAAATTTCTTTGCTATTTGAACCACTTATTGAAATACTCGGGTAAACATCTACTTTGGTAAGTAAACCAATGCTAAGGAAAGAACATACAACTAGTTGACGCATGTTATTTTAAAACTAATGTTGATTTGGACGGTCAATTTATTATTTGGCCATAGAAGGAGATATACCACATTTTCTTTTAAATGCTTTGCTGAAAGTAGAAATGTCGGGAAATCCACAGGATACAGCAATTTCAGCAAGGTTCATGTTCCGGTTGGGCAATAACTCTTTTGCCAGTTGAATTTTTCGATCTAAAATATATTGGTATGGTGTAGTTTGAAAAGCTTGTTTAAAATTACGGAAGAAGAAATATTCAGACATCATCGAAAATCTTGCAATTTCTGCTATCTTCAGATCGGACAGGAAATAGCTATCCATATATTCTTTTGCTAACAACAATCTTTTCATGATTTCAATTCGTGTGGAATATTTGACTGTGTGCAGCCCATTTAACGCAGAACGAATTTCTATTTCCTGAAGTACAATTGCTTCGGCTATCTGAAGCATTCCTTCTTCATCTAAATTAATTGTACATCCCCTTCTAATTTTTTCTATTAAAAGATTTATTTTTCTCGAAAGGCATGTATTGGCCTTTATTGAATATGTATTCTCAAATAGAAGAAAGTTTTTTCCATTTGTCACATCCTTTTCCGGATCAGGTTTACTTGTTAATGTCGCATAAATGTCAGAGATAGTGCCAGGAGCAAGATGAATGCAAAATTGTATAACATCATTCTTTGAATCTACAACGCCGACACCATCCTGCTCTGGGTTGCTCAAAAGATAATAATTTTCCTTTACCTGGTAGGTTTTTTTATTGAACCTATATAAAGCCTGACCATTCACAACAGCCTTCAGGCTATAATATTGAAATGGGTTGTTGATTTGGGCGTTTGAAAGTACACAGGTCAAAGCACATGATTTGTCGATAGAAAGATTTATAACGCCATCTTTTCTTTTTGGCAAATGAGTGTATAAATTCATTGGCAATTGATAATTTATATGGATACAATTTTCCTTTGATCAGATCCCGGCGCCCATAGATTAATTAAAATCAGTTGTCAAATCCTGCTTTTTTGGATGGTTTACTTCAATACTCGATTTAGAATGATGCATCTTTTTCTACTTTAGCATAAATAAACAGAAACAAAATTATGGAAATTGAAATTTTCCAGGTAAACGCTTTTTGTAAAAACCTATTTTCAGGAAACCCAGCGGCTGTCTGCCCTATGGAAACGTGGCCGGATGATGCACTAATGCAACAAATTGCGACCGAAAAGAATCTTGCCGAAACGGCTTTTTTTGTCCCAGAAAATGGTCATTATAATATTCGATGGTTTACTCCATCTGTGGAAGTCGAACTCTGTGGTCACGCAACTTTAGCCGCAGCTCACGTCTTATTTCAGCACAAAGGTTTTGAAAATGACACAATTAAGTTTATCTCGCGAAGTGGCGAATTAAGAGTGAAAAAAAACAAAGATCATCTAACCCTCGATTTTCCAGTTGATGTATTGACCACGGTCAAGATCACTGAAGAAATGCATTCGTGGTTCTCTTCTTCACCATTAGAGGCTTACCGGGGTAAAACAGACTACCTGTTGGTTTTCTCTAGTGAAGCAGATATCATAAACATCAATGCCAACTTATCTGCGATTGAAAAACATAAAGAAGTAAGAGGTGTAATTGTCACTGCAAAGGGAGAATCAGCCGATTTTGTTTCACGTTTTTTCGCCCCTCAATCCGGCATTCTTGAAGACCACGTAACAGGATCAGCCCATACAAGTCTGACACCATACTGGTCCGCAATATTAGAAAAGAAGGAATTGGTGGCCCTCCAATTATCACCCAGGAAAGGCTTTCTGGCATGCAAAGACCTTGGCAGTAGGGTCGAGATTAGCGGAAAGGCAAAAACATTTATGGTGGGCCAATTATTCTTACCCTAGCGGTTTACATCGCAATTAATTCCTGGAAACTTATTTCATATAATTGAAATTCAAGTGAAGAATTATACCGGTAAAAACATACTCCCGATAGAAAAGAAGAAGAAGAAAAACTGCATAGCAATTTTCTGCATGCCGAATGCGAAGAGGTATTCCCAATTCAGTCCTGACCTGATTTTCAAATAAACCAGACTGATATGGAAACAAAGTATTGCGTAATTGCATAAACTGAACTTTATTTTTAATTGTAACTATAAGGAATTGAAACAGATAAAATTGATTTTTTAAAAGTATAAGTTGTCAGCGCCTGATCCCGGCAATTCATCCGGGATTTTTTTATTCAGGCAATTTTGATTAAATTATGAATGGGGGGAATGCAATATGGAAGTGTGGCAAGTTATACAAGAATCCCGGCAGGGCATTCACTTTGAAAAGAGATCTATTATCAACTATCTGCAGCTGCCGCAATCTGACTTTGACGAATTCTGCCAAACCTATCTTCACCTGCTACACTTCTACGATACCAATAAAAACAATTACGCTACAGATGAAAAAGATTTTGTTGATCAGCACACAGGAATGTTTTGGCAGATGAAGGAATTCGATCCGAAAAGCGACAAAGGAAGTATCGAATGAGAATGCCGAAAAACATACATCCCATGTTTGCCAGCGAAGCAGCCGAACACAAACCGGGCTGGGTATTTGAACTCATGCTACAAGGTTACAGATTCATCGCTTATAAGAATGGCCACCACGTCCATTTAAAAAACCGCAGCCTTAAAGATTACACAGGTCTATTCCCGCAAATAGTTTCGGCCTTTCAGCGGCTGCGATCTGAGGTTGTGCTCGATGGCGAAATCGTTTCCCTGAACGATGAAGGCATAAGCGATTTGAGGGCTGCGCCGGTGGCGGCCTGAGTCGGACACGCCATTGTATTTTGTTTGCCGCATTTGATCTGTTGTGGCGCAATGGCGCCGACTACATGAAGAAGCCCCTATATGTCAGAAAAAGTGTTCTACGAGGCGTTCTGCATCCGTCATCGATCGTTCTATACCATAACGAATTTCCATTGTTCGGTTCCGCGACACTTCGCCATGCGACTGAGCGAGGGGCGGCAGGGATAGTTTGTAAAGATGTTTATTCATTGTATGTGCCCGGGGCCAGGTCAAAGGATTGGGTAAAAGTACCAGTGCGGGCAGGTGTTCGAAGGCAAACGAAATGATTAAGGTTTCTTGCCGTGCTTTCTTATATATGCTATTTCAGCCAATATTTTCAACTGCTTTTGGGGGCATCCAATATGCTCAGCCATCCTGTTAATAATATCCTGGCTAAATATTTCGCTGCCTTTTATACTTTTCATCCTGTTATTGTTGATATGTAAATCCCGAGCAATAATGGTGTAGGGAAGGTATATGAAAATTTCTGAGAAGTTTTTTAAGGCGTTCTCCTTTAAAAGGAGTTTAACAGTAGTATACCGAGGGTCCTTATATTCGTGTTTCTCCACCGGCGCAAGGTAGCAATTTCAGATAGTTTACTTTTTCTTTTTTAGCTTCCTGTCCTCTACGATTTGATTGAAGTTCAACGTAATCATCGTTTTCTCATCTACTTGAAAGTATTTGGCAAACTCAAGAATTTCACTAAAAGTGAAAAGTGTGGTGTTATTAAAGTATTTGCTTAATCGGCTGTGATTTGTCTTACGGAAAGCAATTAAATCTGTGATCGGGTAATAATCCAATATTTCTCTTATAGTGGTTATATGCCCGCTCTCAATTAGACGTTTTACATTATTCTTGTCCTTTTCCGAAGCCATGGAGCAAAGAAACTTGTTCCTGTTTGAAAATTCCTTAAAAAAGTAATTCATCTGCTTGAAAAAGTATAAATATTACATATTAATGAAAGATATGTTCATATGTGTTAGATTATATTGTAGTTTTGTTATCATAGGATAAGGTTTAATGGTTATTGGTATTTGATTAGTGCGGCCTCTCCTGGTAGCAATTGGGAGAGGTTTTTTTAACATTTAAGACTGCTGCTAATAAAATCGTTGAATTTTGATAATAGGTTATAAAAAGCTAACTTGTAAAGTCTTTATATTCATTCGCTTTCATTCTGAAAGCAAATAAGGTGTGATATAGATGTAATGTCCCCATAACAGGGAAGATTAACTTCTTTCTCTGTTGCAACATTTATTAAACTTGTAAAATGGGAAAACAAACATCTGTTAACCAGGAACATGATTTTATGTCCCGATTTTCGGCGGGTGACGTACACGCTTTTAACGAGGTGTACAAAAAAATGCATCAACGTATTTACTTCTTTAGCAAAAATTTGGTAGGCGCCGACGAGGCTATTGACATTACCGCCAACTGCTTTTCGAAATTGTGGTTAATGCATACACAATTCAATACAAGGGGAAATATACAGGCCTTTCTTTTTATAACCGCCCGTAACAATTGCCTGAACTACCTGAACCATATTAAAGTAAGATCGCAAAAAGAAAACGAGATCAGTGAGCTTGCCAATGAAGAAATATTTATTAGAAATGCTGAAATAGAAGCTGATATTATTACCCGCATACGGGAAGAAGTAGAAAAACTACCCGAACAGCATAAAAAGATCCTCAAGCTGTCGTATTACGATGGCTACGCCAACCAGGAAATAGCTACCATGCTTGGCATGAGCGAAAAAACTGTACGTAACCTCAAATCGCTCGCCCTCAAATCATTAAAAACTATATTCATTGATAAGAATATGCAAATCAGCTTTATTGCCATTTTTTTGTCAAATTATTGTCAGTAGCTGATTTATACTACTATGTTTTCTGTTTATCGCCATATTAAGATTGTATTATTTTTTTTGAACATTTCGGGACAATTGAAAATCCTCGCCTGTTTCTATACATAGAAGAACTCAGCCAATTTAATGATGGATGACGGAGGAGTCTTAAAGAAAGAATGAAAACGTTAGCCTGAAACACAGTAAACGTTTTTTCAATTGCAATTTTTGAAATTACATAAGGAAATAGCCCTTAAGGGATTTAATTGGATAGGCTTGAAAATCGCTATTCCTTACCAGGGAGGGCAGCAATTTTTTGAAGGTAATTTTTGTATCGGTCCCATGATTTCAAGGGTTCTACATAGATGCAATCGCCATCACGCTCCTGGGCTAATGCAAGACAGGGCCTTCCCGCAGAGTTGTAGCTTGCCCACATGCTCCATAGAGGTTTATAGGTTTCTTCTAATAAAACTTCGATAGGACCATTTGCATGGGGAGGTAAGTCGACTTTGTATCCGGGCCTCATTGATTTTAAAAAGCCTTTCCAGAAAATGGACGCAAGTATCCAGTTATTATAGTCCATCCAAAATGAAAGGGTGATTCCTTTTGGAACTTTGCCAGGAATTTGTTTATTATAGGCGCGTTGATCAGCTTTCAGTATAAAACGTTTTTCACTGACAATATTCCAAATGGCTGACCCGTCAACGACCGCATATTGATCAAGTATTCGGCATATGTTTTTGATACAATATTCGAGGGGCGCTTCCAATTGTTGAGTGATGAGATGAGTTATATTTTCATCTTTATGACCTTTAAGATTAATTAATAAATCATTGAAGATGTCAACATAGTTTATCTGAGGAAATAAACACGTAAAGTCAAAGGGTAACTTATCCTTTCTTAGACGAAGCAATTGTTCAAACTTTACTTTTAGTGTGTTATAATCAATATTGGAATTGGTCATAGAATAAAGTTTTAAATACCAAAAGAGGTTTTATTAGTAGGGTACTAATGAAATACTGAGGACATCTCAAATTTAAATATTTGTTTTCAGTAAGCGTGTATAAATTACAGATTTATGGGTCAGTGAACATGTTAAATTCGAAAAAGCTGAAAATTACCCAACTACATAAACGAAAATAATCAGTTAATGTAAGTTGGATTTGTATTAAGCATTTTCTCTTACTGCTTCCCGTATCTGTGTCCCAATGTACATGCGCCAACATTCATTTTGACCATTAATGAATTAGCTAAATTAATATTACATTGCAGATTCCAACCAATCGCATGATCCCCTTTTACATTTACGGCTCCAGGCAGCATATGCCTGCGAATATTTTATGTAGATAATACACATATCTGGCTAGCGTTTTTTAGCACTAATTATTTAAACCTGTTGAACATGGAAAATGGTGACATGAAAACTTTTGAACAATTGTTCGATACCTATTATCGTAACCTTGTATTTGTGAGTAAATGTATTATAGATGATTCTCAATCCGCTGAAGATATTGTAATGGATATCTTCTTGAACCTGTGGGATCGTTACAAATATGATTTTTCAGAAATAAAGGATTTTAAATCCTACCTTTTTATTACAACCCGGAACGAATCTGTCCGATTTTTAGAAAGGAATAAGCGTTTGATAAAAGAGCAGGAGGAATACCTATATATAGCTATGGATACCAACACCCCAGAAATCAAAGAAATAAATTCTTGCAACCAAAATAAAATTTCTCAGGAAGTTGACAATCTCCCTCCCGGTTATAAAAAAATTGTCAGACTGTATTATTTTGAAAATTTAGGTTTATCAGAAATAGCCGGACAGCTCAAAATCCCGGTTGGTACAGTTAAAAGCCAAAAATTCTACGCAGTAAATCGTATGCGTAAAAGTATTAGCCTGTCTTGAATCGGCCCCAATCTCCAACTCTATAAAAATATTTCCTTCCCATAGAACCTTTTCGCCAAAATTGACTCTTTAATAGTAAAATATGATGCCCAAAATGTTCCTGGAACATGAACGTTGCTTGTATTGAGTTGGTCAAATAAATTTCTGTGAAGCTTTTATAGCTGATAGTATTATGGATTCGTGTGCCCGAATGTACGCACCGCAAACCTTGGACTTTAGTCTTTTGGCCCGGCCTTTCATCTTTCCGGGGATCAGGCAATTAAAAATATCACCTATGATAAATTTTTCTTTATATCAACCCTTGAACAACATACCGGCAGGCAAGCGTTTAGCTTGCTTGCCTTTTTCAATAATCCAGGCAATAACCGAGTAAGAGTTAAATAAGTAAAGGGTTAACGCCTTTTGGTACTTAATGAAAGAACGCCGCCCATAGATATATAGGACTGGTGCGCTGAACCAGTCCTTACGTTACTGTTTATCTGCTACAATGATCTCCTGTCCCCATCCAGCCATAGCAATATGGCTGGCTTTTTACTCATAGCGATCAAAGTAGTGATGGAGCACTATATAAATACAATGGACGGCATACGGCAGGTTTTATATCTACCTGGTATTTAGGCTTAATGGTATGAATTGAATACGTCTGGCAACATGTCACATAGTCGAACTACGGCCATATTATTGGACGAAGAATTTTAAAACGACAGAACAATCTAAATTCCATAACCAAAGAACAATGTAATGAGCGATATGAAAAGAAAACCTATTCCAGCAATTTTTTTTTCTACTTTATCTCTATTCACTGCTTGTATTAATTCCGACCAGGGCAACGGAAATACTATGGTTCCAAAATCAAAAGTTTCAACAGACAGTTTTTATCAAACTCCAAACGTATTTTGGTTAAAGACAGAGAACTTATATGTTAAGGCGAGCAAATTAATTTGGGGAGCTCCTCCCACTGCCGACTCTAGTGTGGCAGACCCGATAGAATATTCAGCGGATAACAGTTCGAAAGAAACGGCTTATATCTTAAATGCAGATGTGGGGGAGCAATATAAAATTCCAATTCAGGACAAATTAATTTGGGTTAACTCGGTCTCTTCACTCAGCTTAATTTACAAACAGCATAAACTTCAACGTTTTGATTTTTATGGAGAAGGTTCTTTCTCTGCAACCAAAGATTCTTTATTCGTAAGGTTGACTGCTGACAGTTTGCGGATTGCAGGAAAAGCTGGAACTGAAGTGCACGTTCGCGATTATTTAGATGAGCAGTTTATCGTCATATCGCTTATTAGTGGGGCAGCAAGGATAAGCAATTATTATAAAGGACACCTTATAAAAGAAGCGTTAGGTAAGCCAGGCGACCAGTTACAGATTGACAGAAGAAGTCTGGGCGTAAGAAAAATAAATGAGAATGTTCATAATCTACCCAGTTGGAATAACTCAGATCACTTTCGTTTTTGCAATGCAGATATAAATACGGTCTTTGGTACACTCAAACGGTGGTATAAGATTTCTGTTTTCTATGACGGACCTAAACCCTCATTTTCATTTGAAGGAGCGACTTCATATAAATTGCCAATAGACGGTATTTTTGAATTATTAGATGCAAATGGCATCAAATGCAGACGCAAGGGTGATTCTGTATGGGTTTCAGAAAAATAAAATTATTAGAATAATAGTTATTGCGCATAATGTTTTTTTGAGTTACAAGCCCCAAATTTCTGGCCCCAGTACACGCAACTGCTGTGCTCGTTTTTAAGGGGCTGGAAATTGGGTTTTAGGAAATAAGTATAATATACAATAAATCAAATTATGCTGTTCAACGTTTAATTGTTGTGTTGGGATTGATTTGATAAATATAACCGACGTTATGGTGAAAAGAATAAAGATTGCACTAGCTGACGATCACGAAGGTGTGCGCAAATCATTAAAGGATCTTTTAGAAACAAATGGGTTTAAAGTCATAATTCAAGCTGGTAATGGACAAAACTTGCTTGACCAGTTAAATGATTCTAAGATAATACCTCATGTCTGTATCCTTGACGTGAATATGCCTGGAATGAATGGGTTTGATACTGCAACGGCTTTGAAGAAACTCTGGGGGACAATTAAGATAATTAGTTTTTCAACTGATTTCCTCAGCAGGGAGAAGATGCCTTTCTTTCGAAAGACTGCCGCCCTGAAGATCTTTTTCAAGCAATCGAAGGTCTTGTTTAAGAGATTACAGAACAGTATTTAAGAAAATAATTATAGAATCTAAGGCTGGTCAAAATTAATACATCAATGGTTTTAGATTTAACTCTTCGCCTTGTAAGTGGTACACATTTGCCACTTAATTATCATTATGCCATCTTATCGATGATCTACCGCGTTATACAAAGAAATGATAGCGATTTTTCCAAGCAGTTGCATAATCAAACTAAAGGATATAAATATTTTACCTTTTCTGAAATTGACATTCTTCATGTTAGGGAGTCTAACTCATTAAAGCTTTTATCAAAGGAGGGCCGGTTAAGAATTTGCTTTCTAATACCAGGCACAGGAGAAAAATTTGTAGGTGGCCTAATTTCAAAAGAATCGATTGACATTGCTGGTGATAATTATGGGGTTACTTTCCAGGTAGTACAAATCAACAATGTGCAGCATCCAATACTTTACTCCAAAAAAGAAATCATTTCTGTTACATTGGAGCCTCTTTCACCAATAGCCGCTATTAGAAAGATTAACGGAAAATTTATTGTCAGTAATCCTTATGACAAAGATTACCATGATTGGTTATTGTTTTCGTTATTGAATAGGTTTAAGCATTACCATGGAATTGACGACTACCTGATGCTTCATATAGAGAATGAAACTTTATTAAGAGTATATTGGCCGTCAGGTCCTCCAGTACCAAAATATATCAAATCAAATGAAGCTACCCATGTGGGTTACAAAAATATATTAATAGATATATCAGCTCCAAAGGGAATAGTAGAACTGGCGTTAAAGTCAGGAGTTGGCATGAAAACAACAATGGGCTTTGGGTGCGTAAAAATTTGTAAAGAATATGATCAAAGATAATATAGACAGAGAACTTTTAACGCATTTCGTTGGTGATCCATTCGCAGATGTTGGTGGTTTTGTGATCAATTATCTATACGAGCAACCACAATTTAAAAACAGAATGATTATTGAAATTATCGAATGGCTCGCAGAAATATATATAAATCAGTGGGGGGGCAAGCTGCATCAGTTCTTTTTAAACTCAACTATAACTCAGGGCCAATTCGATGACAAGAGAAAAATGGAGGAAACTATCAAGTATTTTACATCCTTAGTAGAAGGCAACGCACCTCATAAGGTTGGTTTTTGTTGTTTGACAGGCAGAAAAACTAAGGTTTTCTATGCTGGGAGATATAACACCATTTTAACTGGATCAAGTACGTTTGCAAATTTTCATTCCTCGTTACAGAATGGCCTTTTTTTCAGTAAAGAAATATTGATTCGCATGTTCTTCGTACCGTTTGGCGTACACAGGCTTGCTGATAAAATTTGCATACTCTATTCAAACAACATTTTGCTTTTAAAGCAATTTGTTGAACAAAATTGCTTTAAAAACATACAGTTAGTCAATAATAATGAAGCGAAAGGAACATTAAAATCCGTTTTTAATAATCCGGCTACCGCTCTTTTCGGATTTATAGATAACCTCCGGGAAATTATGTCTGATAGAACAGAGCTACATTTATATCATTGGACTAATATGGGCCAAAGTCCATCAATAATGCGCTATTCAATAGGTAATGATGTTTTCTCATTTTATAATTACTGTCAAAAGAATTATTCCGAAGAGTGGCAAAGGTTTATTATCGCCAATGTAGATCCTGGCAATCTAAAAAAGTATTTTTTTGATGAAACCGATAACAAATGGAAATATGTAAAAAACCGTGAAGAGATAACCTTTGAAGAGTATGCAAGATTCAGGAACTTGATACTACATTCCTTGTTGCATAATAAATCAATAATGTCATTTTTTATTAACTATTGTTCAGAACATACTTTCCCACTTGATATTGCAAAAACGTACGCGACTAAATTAAAATTAATGCGAAAGGAATCAGTAGAAAAGATCATCCAACTATCATCCTTTATTGTATCAAAAGGTGAAAACTATGTGCAAAAAGCATTGCATGATTTGAATGCTGCTGTTAACTCAAACGAGCTAAGGCAATATATTTTAAAGGTAAGTAGGTATAATGATGAAAATGGTAAATCCCCGGTGTCAGTATATGATGTCGCAGAGCATTTTTTCCCACACAATCCTACGCCTGGTTATTGGAAAGAGGTTAGAGATTTCCTTGTTTTAGGCATTTACAATGAAAAACAATCCTAATCACTCAAATAAAAAAACAATGAAAATTCAGGGTCTGTTCTTAGTTGACGTTGATGCAGCGGCTTTAAATAATGCCGGAAAGGATCAACGATCAAATAATGAAAATGCTACTGCCACAAAAAGTATATATAAAGGGCGCCAGCGCTATATTTATATTTCAGGTCAGGCATTTGGAAACTGGTGGAGAAAGACATTGCAATCTGATTTTGCTTGGGAATTATCACCAATATTAACCGATGAAAAAATTTCATTTACAAATGCAAATCCATTTAAGTATCCGGATGACGATGTTTTTGGGTACATGAAAGCAAGTAAAGAAAAGGTATTTGACAGTGAAGGCGAAGTAAAGACTGACAGTAAAGGGAATGAAAAGACGCAAAATGCTACAGTTACCCGCGTTGCGCCTTTAAAAAAATCTGTCTTAATTTCTGTGATACCGACAACTACTGCGAGAAACTTTTCCGTTATGGCTCGACATGATGGCGATCCGATGCCTTATGTAAAAGAAGAGTACAGTGGTATATTTAAAGGACAATTTTCACTAGACACTTTTTGGGTTGGTAGATTTTCATCATATAATAGAAGTGGGTATAAAAATATAACACAAAGCCAGTATGAACTTTACATTAAAAATGGATGTACTGAAATTCTTGACCCATTTGTATTCGACAGTAAGGGAAACCAGCAAAAGTTAGCTTCTTTATCAAAAGAAGTCAGAGTAAAAAGAATTACCGATACTATTAGGGCTTTGCAGGTCTTAAATGGGGGAGCAATGCAGACTAATAATATGGCGGATGTCACACCTAAATTTATTATACTGGCAATAACAAAATCCGGCAATCATCCTTTTGGAAATATTATGACGGAAAGTAATTCATATTCCCAAAATGAAGAGACTGACCCCAAAGGGGCGGCTAATGAAAAAATCGAAAATAATTTTCCTAAATATAAATTGCAACTAAATGTACCTGCTTTAATAGAAGTGTTGCAAGATTATAAAGATCAATTTATAGGGACCGTTTATATTGGTGTTCGCCAAGGTTATTTTGATAATTATAAAACCGAATTGACAAACCTCCAAAACACTGATGCTGCCATCCCCCCTGTCGTTGTTGGATCAATCGGTGACGCTATTAATAAATTTTGTACTCATATTGAAAAGATCATTGAATGACAGATATAGAAGTGTATTCTATTGACATTACCAGTTGGACGGCCAGCTTCCGCTACTCACGTATTATAAGCGGACTTCATCTAACACTTGAAGTACCTCCTATCAGTACAATAATGGGATTGATAAATGCTGCAGCTGGAAAATATATTGAATTCGATAAAATAACATTGGGGTATTATTTTGAATATGCTGGCAGAGGTACTGATTTGGAACAGATATACATGCGGGAGTTTAAATCGGGAAAGCTAACAAATAATACTAAAATGAATGTACAGGATAGAGAGATATTGTTTGATATCTTTTTACGTTTATATTTAGTAGATGAAAAACTGGCTGCTTATTTTGAAGATCCTGTATTTCCATTATTATTAGGTCGTAGTGGCGATTTGGTAACGGTTGGAAAGATTCAGAAAAAAGTATTACCCAGAATTGAAAAGGCTGAAAAGATAAGAGGGCAGGTTATACCTTTTTCTAATAACAACTTACCTGGGGTTGTTTATGCGGCACATCAATACTTTACCAATACAATTCCAAAAGAGTATCTGGGAGCATCACCTTATAGTTTTATAAATCACGAAAATGAAGTACCCGGAAATATTGTTTGTTATCGTGACAAAATAGGAAATCGCGATACTGACATATATTTACATGAAGTTAATTGGAATAAAATATTTAGGTTCGACGATTTAGCCGATAGGTATTAAAAGTGTCCAGTCCGCACCACCACTGAGCCTTAGGTAATTAAATTTTCGCTATGTTGTGGTTCTTAGTTGCAGAGAAATAGGTATTAAATAATTTCGCAAAGTTTTTGGAGGTACCGATAAGTATTTAAAAATCCAAATGACTGAGAAGTTTGACCACATTAGGTATTTAAAAGGTAATCACGGAGAGGTAGTCAGACGATCTGTCTGTATCTGATTATTAATAGGTATTAAAATAATTTTTACAGCACCATTTCGGATAGATCTTTAGAAAAGTCCAGCAAGCGTTAAAAAGATAACAACGAATATTGGCGAATCTTATAAAGAAAGCCAACAGGCATTAAAAACGGACATAGGTGTAATAGTTCTTTGACCGACAGGTGACTTCGCAGACATTAAAAGGTGAATCGCTTTATATTAAAAATCCTCTCTCCAAAAGGCACTAATTGGACATTTGAAACATTCCTGGTATTTAAAGAACTTGCTGAAATATTAACACATTGTTATCTGACACCTTAGTATAGCAAAAAAAAATTCAAAAAAAAGTAAACAAAGGTGCCTGGTATTTTAAAGTCATCACCAGTAGTAAATGACAATGCAGGAAGCTAATAGGAATTAAATTTTTTTTTAATTCTTTCGAGTTGAAGTAGCTTAACACTCCCCATGTATTAAAAAAAGACTTTGTGACACATAGTTTTTTAAATCTAAGTATATCATGCATTAAAAACTAAAAGGTAAAAGTGTTTAATAAGCATATACTACAAAGTTCAACAGACATTCAAAGGTTGAAGTAATTCATACAGGCTACAGGCTTTTCACATTTACACAAGGAATAATTTGAACACATCGTAAAATGATTGCTTATAGGCATTAATATTAAGTAAACAAAAAACTTTTTACAGGTATTAAAATGACTTGAATAGTCATCTATTGGTTTTTAAAGAAGAAATCCCGCAAATAGCGCTATCAAAAATGGAAACAATGCTAATAGGCATTTTAAATTAATACCATTTAGCCAACAAAATGATGATGATGCTTAAACTTCAGGTATTTAAAGAACTTGCTGAAACTATTTAACATTACTACCATCTGGTATTGAAAACGTTGCAAGAAAGGAAATAAAACTACCCAACCCAAGCAGATGCGTAGTAATCTTACAGAACACTAACAGGCATTAAAACATGAATCCAGTAATAAGAACCCACTGGTAAAGGAAGGCACTGCAGGCATTAAAAGATGAATTTTGAGATAATAGGTTCATGTATTAAAATTCAATCAATCCCGTTGCAGGAATCTAAATTGAAAACATCCACCAGGTATTAAAAATCCTCAGGGGGTCATTGGAAGGTTTTAAAAGCAATAGCTATTAAAAAAGGTGGCGTGCAGGATGAACAGTAAAAGAAGAAAACTCAGATATTTAAAATGACTTTTGTTACTGCTACATTTCTATCAATTAGGTATTAAAAAAATGGATAAATACTACATGATCGAATGACCGAAATTATTTCCACCATTCTTTTAAAAAAGCCAATAGGCAGTTAAAATAATTGTAGGTTAAAGTCTTTTTTAGGTAAGTAATTAGGGAAACATCAGGTATTAAAATTGCAGTGGGAATTTGTCAACGATTATCTCAAAATCATTAGGCATTGAAATTTAAATGGAAAATTGTGAAGGATTATCTGAAATTATTAGGCATTTAAAGACCGATTAGGCCGATAATATGTTCAATAAGGAGCACGTATTAATACGAACGCTTTTTGTTATGTAGCTAACGAAAGCTAAAAAGATCGGATGAACTCACCACATATTAAAAAGAGGACGGCGTCTTACCGAAAAATATAAGAATCCGTAGGTATTAAAAAGGCATTGTAGTTATGCTATTAAATTTTAGTCTGTATTAAAACTAATACAGGAAGACGGCAAAATTGTTCGCTTATTACAGGCATTTAAAGAATATTGAATGTTGGAATGATTTCAGGAAGCTAATCAGGTATTGAAAATAGACATGTGAACTGCGTTGGGAACAGTGAATATTTTTGAATCTACCAGGCATTAAAAATTCTGACGTTACCAGTATCAAATGGATGTAATAATTATTAAAATGAACTAATCAGGCATTAAAATTGGGCGCCATCGCAACTTCTCATCAACATTTGTTTACAGCAGTACATGCATTCAGGTATTAAAAGTGATATACAAGATTGGCTTTGGGAGCTGACCCGATACTTTAGTCAGGTATCCGGCAAAAGAAAACAGGTATTCAAAATTTAGTCTATTCGCTGGATAAGGCAAAACAGGAATTTAAAAAAACATAAAGGGTCGTAAAGTTTAAAGCCAACGCTCGATAAAGTGTTTAAATTTAAAACATGTTAATATAACGGCGTTGTGTTTACGTTTACAGAGTAGGAAAGGATTATTGGGAAGCAAACAGGCATTAAAAGATTCCGTCCTCTCTCCTTATCAGATAATAGAGCCAACAGGTAGTTGGTCGTCCTGTAAGTATAGGCATTAAAAATGGGATCAACACCTTATTGACAGATTTTCCGAAAGAAATTAAAAAAAATGGTTTTACAGGCATTTAAATTTTAATCGGTATTTAAGAAAATAAAAATGGCATGTAGAATATCAACTAACAGGCATTAAAACTATTTCAGCACCTGGGAGGGGCAACGGGCTTAAAACGCATGCTACGCTATTAAAAAGGAAGCTCATCAGGCATTAAAAGGTTTTGAGTCTTTTCAGGTATCAAAATGGAAAACGATTAATTATGGATTTCAAACAGGTATTAAAAAACACTGATTATTGCAGGTAAATTCCGCCATCAGATAAAACCTATAGGTATTAAAAATTCAGGCGTTACCAGTATCAAATGGATGTAATAATTATTAAAAAAGGAGCTAATCAGGCATTAAAATATGATAAGACAACAGGTATTTAAAATACTTATCTAATCGCTTTATTGGCGTTATGGCATCAGGTATTAAAAATATGGCATCAGGTAATAAAGCTGGATTAGTATCCATTCTTACAGGCATTAAAAATTAATATCCATCCTCTGGTGTTTAAAATTAATCAGATAAATTCCAGCGATCACATGTATTTGGCAGCATGATAACAGGTACTTAAGCTATGAAGATATATTCAACCATATCCTGAAACTAACAGGTATTACAATTAAGAACATAGTATTACACCTGAAACCTATACTTAATGGCACTATTGAGATTCCCAGGAAAAGCAAAGACCAGCAAACAAGAGATATTCGAGATACTTTAAAAAATACAACCGGCGAGTGGAATTAAGCGAAAAAGAGAACGGCCCTCCGAAGATGCAGATTTGCTTCGAATCTGGGATTCTATGAAAAATAATTTTCCGGAAAAGTTTGTGAATACACCAGAACATCTTAGTCTTTTCATTCTGAGGCAGGTGTTATTTACATGGTTTAACCCAATATGGACTTAAAATCATTAACCTGATTGTATTTGGGTATAAAGCAATTATAATATTACAGATCGTAGTAAAATGTTCTATTTACATTTTAATTATTCTTATTTTAATTGGCATAATTATTAAGCTGCATGAAGAAAATCATATGAATTTTTAACAACCTTACTAAAAAAAACTATGGTTGTGCAATGGAAACAATATTCTCAGTAAGCAATATTTTAAAAGGCCACTAATCATGAACAACATACACCCTTACGAAAAGAATTTAATGGAGGAATATCAAAAAGGATCGGATGAAGCACACCAGGAAATTTGTAGGTTGTTCAAAGTCCCAGCTGATTTGATTGTTTCTTATATCCGTCACAGAGACAAATCTAAATCGGAGGCCGAGTGGAACGAAATAAGTCTGTCTTTTTTTAGTGAAATAGAGAATCGGCTAAAAATTTATTTTGATTCTTACCAAAATCTTTCTGAAATCCGCTGCCAATACTCTTATAATTTAAATTTCTTTCTAAACACAGTTTCGAAAGAAGGTATTCTAAATGTAGCCAGGCATTTAATCGAATCATTCAATTCAATATATTCCATAATTGAATTGTTGCCGTCGGAAGAACGGGTCTGTGTTCGCTTCAGACTGTCAACCTTTTCAGTTAGAGAAGCTGCAAAAAAACTGGCTATGGATGATCCACAATTTGTGGGTACGGAGATTAAGGCAACACATAAACTGAGAAACAACATCTCCTCAAAGAGCCTTAAAAACGCTTTCAATTTATTCCTGAAGCACAGAGTAATTGTCGAAATAGCAGAAGAGAAACTCTTGCAGTTAGATCCTTTTTTAATAGAATTGGATCAATATGCAAAGAAGGTTTTGCAAAGTACCTAAAAATCAATTTTAGTAATAGGTGCGTCCATTACAAAATTTTAAGATTGTTCCTTTTTAGTCTTAACAGCAACAACAAAATAATCTTTTCAAAATTTTTTAATTAAATGAACGACATAAATCAATACCAGAAAAAATTATTGCTTAACTATAAAGCCGGATCGCCAGAAGCAAGAGCAGAAATTATCCAACTATATAAAATACCGGTAAAATTCATTGTGCATTTGTTTTATCAGGTCGTCAGCACCTACCCCTCTGAGGAATTACAAAAAAAAGTGGATGCGTTTTTTGTGGAGATTGAAAACAGGTTAGAAAAAAACTGTTCGGAGTTGACCGACTTCAGGCAAATCAGGCTGGAATTTATAAACCAATTGAAATATGTGATTGAAACAATGAATAAGAGTAATAAAGAATTTTGTGAAAAAATTCTTGAAGCCTATATCTCTTTGAATGAAATGATTGAAGGTTTACCGTTAGAGCAACAAATGATTATCTTCTTCTTTCATTCGCCTTTCACTTTTCAGGAGGTAGCAAAAAAATTGAATCTGAACGAGATAAGCCTTTGTGAAATTCGTTATAATGCAGAAAACAATTTGCATAATGATCTTACTGAACTTCAAAAACATTTATTTAACTACTTCCTGCAATATCGAAATAAAGAAATTGGGCCAAAGGCCAAAAAACTTGAATTAACATTGTTGAAAAAAGGTCTTAGAAACTATGCGCATTATACGCTTAAATAAAATTTACGCTTAATCACTCCCGGCTAGAGTATCAATTCAACTTTAAACTAATGTCCTCCAATCTTGAAAACCAGTATTACACCCATTCTTCTCAATGATCCGGAAAACAATAACATTTCAGGCCGCTGTAAAAAACAATGAACACGAATACGAGATTACTTACCGCCGTAAACTCTTTTATTACAACCCATTTTTAAGAGAAGTTGAATTCCCATCAAATGTCAAGTCAAAAACCTATCGTCTTGGCAAGCTATACTCTCTGCCGGTAAGTCAATTAAATGACCTGGGTATTGGGAAAGAGGATGTTTTGCACATAATCAGTTTCCTGGCCGATCTTCCCATGATCTCACATAACGACAGGAAGCAGAGTTCAGTGCCAGAACCAACAATAATAAAAAAAACGTTACGTCTCAAAGTTCCTCAAGCAACTTCACAAATAGGGAACCTTCCATCACCGGTAAAAAATCAAACAGAAAGAAAACTAAGACAGCGCCGGCGGTGCAAAAGTGATGGCAAGATTTATTATACGGAAAATGAAAACATCCAATTTACCAAACCAGAGGTCCGAACGGAGTATGACAACAAAAAAGGCAGGAACATCCTATATATATATTTTACTTACTCAAGAAATGCCTTATTGGTTCCGTTTAAAGCGCCACTTCAAATAATTAACTCGATTGGTGATCTTGAAAAAAGAATCATAAACGCCGAAATACTATGCAATGAAATGTTTCGACACTTGACCTCTGGGGTACTACCGGAAAAACTCATCGATTTTGGAAAAAATTACAGCAGTTTACAGGCCACTCACAAAGCCTATTTCGACCTAAAATATCCAATTCCTTTATTAAAACAGCTTTCTGAAATGTCTGTAGAAGCCAGTTTGATTACCCTTTTCTTTAGCAAGCCGCCTTCCGGATATAAAAAATGGTCACTTAGATTACTGGCCATGCAAATGGATAAGCTATATTCCTATAAAATTTATTACGCTACCATAAAAGAAATTTTCAATAAACACAATGCACAATTGATCCCCAAAAAGGATGGATGATTATTAACTGTTCAAACTGGTGAAGATATTTTGAAAGCTATAATTGCTAAACCCATTTTGTTTATCCTTGCCCTTTATAGCTGGTAAACTCATCAACTCCTGTTTTCCAAAAAAAGATAGCTCCGTGGCCCCGAAAATACCGTTATTTAAGTTGGGATATTTCTTAATGTTATAAATAATAACTTTGTTTATGTGTTATGCTATCAGATACTTTGTATTAAGCAATACATGAAATCACCTATCCACCACCTTTATTCTAATCCGATTTTTTTTTGAAACTTTGTTTTTATTTCAGAATTTCGTTACATCTAAGCAACTCTCCCCAATAAAACTTACTGGTAGCTACTCTGTGAAAACTAATATTGCGGAACTATACCTCCTGTAATAGGTAACTTTATTTCATAATTAAACCTTATTTCTATGGCAAAGTTGATACCGCTAAGGGAAGCAGATCGAAACAGCCTGCTTGAGATTCACCAACTTATCACTAATGATTCTGCTAAACATTTCACAATTGCCAGCCTGGCCGCTGACGCATGCATTGATAGAACAAAACTAAAATATGGATTCAAACAGCTTTTTGGCCAAGGCGTTTACGAATACCGGTTACAGCTAAATATGGAAAAAGCAAAATCCCTCTTGCTCGAAAAGGACAAGGACATTAAACTGATTGCTCTGCTCACAGGTTACAAGAGAAAAAGCAGTTTCACTAAGGCGTTCAAAAAAAAGCACGGGCTGTCTCCATTAAAATGGAGAAATCTTAATGTAAATGACAAGGGTGTTTCCTGACGTTATAGAACACATTAACTTCATTCTTGGCCATGCTTGTAATTAATTACACGGATAACCAATGAAGTAGTGATACAATTATCTGTTTCATTTTTGAATATCAGGACGGGGCATTCAGGTTTACTTCGGTTGCACATATATGGGAAACTCTAACAAGTACGGCAATGTACTTTCGAAATCTGTGCAAATACGATAAATAATACTGCCAAATGGAAAACAATTGCTGCCAATTGGAAAACTTTACTGTTATATCTTGCATATACAAACAACGAAACGCACAATCTTACCCTGTAAATACAAGATAGTTCTCTATTCCCAACCCAACAGGCACAACTTTATAATCCGGAACCGGTAACAGGTATAATAGTACGGGACAAATTTATTGAATAGTGAGGGTCGCAACCCGTGTTGATAAGGCCACATTCTCGCTCGGGTGGTTGGCCAGCAGTGTCGGATAATCGTGCACGCCGGTTCCCGGATTATTAGGATAAAACTTGGCAAGTGGGACAAATTATAAAGTTTGACAACGTCATACTAACTTTTTTCTGTTAGCGCTTCGCTAATGGACAAGGTTTAGCTACGCCGGCCTCTCCTTTCCAGGAGAAGCTCATAGTAGCAACACTGAAAGAAAAGAATTGAGTTTATAAATGGCCTTTCTTGATCTATTATAGAAGGTTTTTAACAGTGGCTTGCTGTCTGCCTTACTTTTCCAAGCGGAGGCAGTTTACAGTAAGCTTTTTAACCAACTTTTCCATGCCCTCAAAAATATTTCATATTTATATTTATTAGTACCGGGAACATACACGTAGCATGCTCCCGGGTTTTAAATCCTTGTTATTATGAAAAGAACAACCTTATCTGAAAGTATGCCCAGGCAAAATATTTTATTAAAGCTCATTCCATATTCTTTATTGAAAAAGACCACCATAGTTGAAATAATTACGCTTTCAACGGTAATTTTGTTTCTTTATACTGGTATAAACAAACTCATAGATCTCCCTATCTTTAAAGAGCAACTATCTTTATCACCTGTTCTTAAGTCCTATTCACTAGTGATAGCATGGGGATTACCCATCACTGAAATTATAGTATCCATTGCGTTGTTTTTCTCTCGATCCAGGTTACTCGGACTCTATGCAGCTCTTGTCCTGATGGCAATGTTCACAGGTTATATTATTATTATACTTGCCTCCGATGATAAATTGCCCTGCAGTTGTGGTGGCGTAATTCAGCTACTTTCCTGGAAGCAACACCTTATATTGAACGGCATCTTTATATTCCTGTTGCTGGCGGCTATCCGCATACAAAAAGGATCAGGTAAGAGTGAATAGCCGGGTTGATAACAAGCATAATTTTCACTGATTTAAAGTTGATTAATATGAGAGTGTTTTCAGTACTATTACTGATGGGTTTGTGTGGATGTTATGACCGCAAACCCCTTAAGACCGGGCTGGAAGGCCAACCACTCCCTTCATTCAATTTGTTATTGACGGACAGTGGCCGCCTTATGAATAGCACTTCGGCGCCAACAGGAGAACCGGTTGTAGTATTCTATCTTAGTGCTCATTGCCCTTACTGTCGTGCCCTGCTTAAAAATATACTGGAGAATATGAACATGTTACGAGATATTCATTTCCTCATTGCATCCCCGGAACCTTTAAATGAATTGGAGCTATTTTTCAAAGAGCAGAGTTTAGCGCAGCACGATAATATAACCTTTGGAAGAGATACGGCTTATTACATAAGCCGGTATTTTAAAACCTCAAAAGTGCCCTTTATTGCGATTTATGGAAAAGACAGGTTATTGAAACACGCATATTTAGGTAATTTGACCAGTAGTCAAATCAAAGATATAGCTGAGAATTAAATGCTTTTTATGCATATATAGGTTTGTCCTGATCAATCAAACCACATTTATCACTGAACCATCATAAATGCCGGGCCCGCAATAGATTGTTCAGTTATTGTTCCGGCACCTTTTAAAACAGAAGTGTGCAGGAACTAAAGTGGAGAAGCCGAAAACCACGATAACAGAGTAGGCATTATTTTAAAAAACAAAGTTTAGCTTTTTGATTTTTAAAAAGCACCTTTTTTTATGAAAAAAGTATTTGCAGCATTCGCGGTTCTCGCCATTGTAGGAAGTGCATTAGCTTTCAAAACTATGCAAGGACAAGTTCTGTTTACCGAAGGGGAAACAGCAGGCACTTGCGATGTTAACTCTAATGTTAAATATGTTATTGACAATAGCGTTTCCACTATTACGACTGGAAAATTAGGTTCTGCCGGCGCATGTCAATCATTGCACCTCAGACAAAATGATTAATTAATCTCTCTTTGCTGCTACTACAGCAACAACAAAATGGCTATTCAAAAGATAGCCATTTTGTGCCTATGCATATGTAAACAAATCTTGCATCTTTTATAAAAACAAAGAGGTTTTTACTTCCGTCAACTGAATCTTTTTTATGGCATCCCTTTCATAGCAGGATTATCAAACTGTTTAATTCATATCATTCTTTGCTCTCTTGCAATAACAAACCCTTGCCGGGTGTTTTTAGATCATTATCCGGTTCAAATCCGTTTTCAATTCCTTTCTTAGATGCATCAATTCCTCCGGTCATCCATTTTGGAGCAAGAGCGCCTTTTAGATAATGATCGAAAAATTGTGTCAACCGGATGGTAAAGTCCATAACAGATGTTTTATCATAAAGGTCTAACCCGTGACTGCCATTATCATATTGCAAAAGCCAAACTTTTTTTCCTAATCTTCGAAGAGCTGTGAAAAACTCAACACTTTGAGAAAAAGGAACATTAGCATCCTTCGCATTATGCATCAATAATAACGGAGTTTGTACTTTGTCAGCGAAAAGAATGGGCGAATTTTCGATATAAAGATTTCGATTATTCCATAGTGTTGTACCCAGACGGTGTTGTCGTAACTCGTATGTCTCCATTCTGCTGCTGCCACCTCCCCAAAGGCTTGTATAGGCACTTATCGCGTCGGAAACACCAGACGACGACATTGAACAAGCAAAAATCGAGGTGTGGGTAATAATATAGTTTGTTTCGAAGCCACCAAAACTATGGCCCTGCAGACCTATTTTTGAGGAGTTGACAAAAGAAAATTTTGAAATATATTTAGCACCTGATACAACTGAGTTAAAAGCACTTTTACCAGGATATCCAATCTTGTAAAAAATATCAGGTGTGCATACTAAATATCCTCTGCTTACAAACCAAGGTATATTTAATCCCCCGTCTGCAGGCTGTGGGGGATAAAAAACATGGAGACCATCTGAAAGCCTTTCATAATAATAAAATATAACAGGGTATTTCCTTTTCGGATCAAAGTTTTCTGGTTTATATAAAATTCCCTGGGTAGGAGAACCGTCTAACGTATTCCATTTTATTAATTCAGCGCTGAACCAGTTATATTCTTTTTCTGGCCGCATATCACTTAAAGGGGCAAAACTTTTGAAATCAGCAGTATAAAAATAATTCGGTGCTTCATCTTCACGCATCCTTCTGATTACAAAACTGTTTGCATCCCGTGCCTTAACCGGTAAAAAGTTATGTGAATCATCGATAACCAGGGTGGACGATTCGGGTGCATAAAAATAATATGGCCCCATAAAAAGCACCTCCGTGGAATTGGCCTTATTGGGCTCGATCGCATAAAAGCCATTATCCTTATTACTTTTATTAAAAGCGCTTACTATCACTTTTTCACCAGGCAGATAAACCTTATTTCTTTCCAACATCCTGAATACAATATTATTTTTTCGTCCCTTGCCGCCGGTTAAATTTAGAACTGATGCAGGATTGTGGAGGGAAATTTTCCATATGTCATATCGGTCATAAAGTAATACAGCGCTATCTTCAGGAAGCCAACCGGCTACACCCACTGCCCGCGTCCTTGTTTCAGGTCTGTCGTCATTCAGTGTCCATGTCGTAGAAATAGCAGATGTTAAATTGATCACTTTCCCACTTACAATATCTAAGCTGTAGTAATTTCCTTTGTTGCTATCATAATACACCAAGTATCTGCCAAGGGGTGAAAGATTCATCACATTTGTTTCCGGTATGTTCTCCAGAGGCCTTTTTATCCCGCTTCGTTTATTTATCACAAAAAAATGGCCTTTCGCCTCTATATTCCAGTTATTTTCACTTTCATCACCATTCCGTGTTATATATACTCCAAAACTTTCATTTTGCGAATCTGAAAAAGGTATATCCTTCACATCCTCGCGAAAAATAAGTAATCCTGATTTTACAGAAATTATCGCCTCGTAATTACGAAAAGAAAAACGTCCTTCCTGTAATTGCTGTGATTGTAATTTTGCATCTGCATAACTCCAAACATCAACTTTTGCACTGGTGCTAACACTTTGCCGAGGCAGTTCTCTAATTTTTGCCGTTAGATATAAACGTTCTCCATCCTTGCTAAAACGCGAAATTCTGTTAAAACTAAGGTTCGCACCAAATGACAAACTATCGACCTCTTTTAAAATAGTAGGTTTTGAACAATCGACTCTATAAGTCCAAATTGTCCTTTTTACCGGCAACGTGGCCGGTTCATCTGTTAAAAAAGCCAATTGCCTTCCGGAATCATCCCACACAAAATTCCAGGCATGGGGTCCTTCCCAAAAAGAATAAGCTTGATACTGAAAGAGGTTTATCAACTTTAATTCCTCTGCAGCATCTGTTGAAGTCTTACATTTTAAGACAAGATTTCCTGATTTTGGATGTATTGAATAATCTAAAGCCTTAAAGCTCTTTTGTGTGCCATCAGATAAATTATGTAGTATAATTTCATCCTTCCCTTTTTGCTTATAGATTATCCAATTATTGCCACCTGTTTCAAAAATTTTATACGATTGAACATTAGAAAAGTACCTAATAGAAGAACTGCCAAGTATTGTTGACCCTAAACTATCATTTTGAATCAAAAACGTGGCTATTTTGTTGTCATCAGTAAAATTTAAATTGAAACCATTGGTAATTTCCTGCCGCCAACTGCCCGTTGTTTTAGTAATGACTAAAGTTTTTCCACCAACAGGTCGATTCATAATAGTATATCCAAAAAAAATCCCGTCATTACTGATTAATCCCCCTTCCAAACCAGGCCATAAATCAAAGGTTGAAGTATCGAGGATCGGTTTTTGCCCTACTATGTCTGCAGAAATGATAGCCAATAAAAAAAATAGGATTACAGTTTTCATGAAGACCTTTGTTTGAACTCATTCTATAATTTTAAACCTTCACGTGAAATACAGATAACCTTAAAAGTATATAAATAATATTTCAAGGTTTTACTATCTGACATATTTAATATTTTCACCTTTGTCAGCCTAAAACGGCAATGGAGACGGCATTTCATCGGCAGGCAAAGGATATTTACATCAGCTGATTGCCTGTTTAACATTCTCAGGTAACTTAAAGGCGAGCCAGTAACCGTTTAAAAAGCTCTCATGTGTTCTTATGGTGGTCACTCCATCTGACATGGCTACCAATGTCAGATCCATACCGCTATTTTCCCTCACAAAGAATAAATTGTATAAAGTCGGTTTTACATGCATATCTTCAGTGTCCTCAAAATACATATAATCGTGCTTATCCAGTTTGCTGAGAATTTCTGGTTTTGTATCTACCTTTATCCAATCCATTTCATATAATATTTTACTCTTGATCTTTAATTAACCAGGTCGGTTCTCCCGCCAACATTTTCTGATACGATAACTGAATGTCTTTATCTGATGATGCTAATGCCACTGCCTTTTTTTCCCATTGAAGAGCTTCATCTACCCTTCCTGCCTTGTATAATAAATTGGCATAAGTGTCAACCCAACCTGAATAAAGTGGATCGGTTTGCAGATAGGGCGCCTTAACTAAAACCTCCATCCAATTAACAGCCTTTAAAAGTATAGATTTATCGTTTGTGTGCAGGAAAAAGTGGTACCAAAGCGTATTGTTCAATGAAAGTTTGGCCATGGCGCCCACGGTATCCAAACCGTATTTTTCTAATTTCTGCGTCTCGCATTGAATTAATTCCGGCCATTGTTTTTTAGATTCATACCAATGAATTTTGGCGTTCAATATCGTTCTATCAGCAATTTCATTACCGTATTTCTTTCGAATGACGATGGCCAATTTTTTCCAATCAGGTCTTTGAACAAGTGGTGCTCTTTTATCATTATCTTTCCAAAGAAATGGGTATATGTGCTCATTTGATACTACCCAATTAATTATTTCCCGCGAATAACTTTTTACTTCCCGCACTTTCATAACACTATCTATCCTCACGCCATCTTTGAAAAACATACTGAATGCTTCTTTATCTTTAGTAGTTATATAGGCCCCAATAAAATCTATGTTGGTTTCTGTAAATAACTTTTCCTTCGGCAACTTCATTAAATAATCATCAATGTATTGGCGTCCGATAGTAGAAGCAAGGTCAGTTTCTTTTAATGACCTTGACCCATTAGCCAGGTATGGATAGTAGGCGTATTCCAAATTACCTCCACGGTACTTAGACAAAAGAGTATAATACTGCTTTGTTGGATCAATGGCCTTCTCAATGACAGTCATAAATTCCCTCTCTCTTCTAAATCCAAAATCGCGATGCACAATCTCTCCATTAGCGTCAAAGAAAAGATAAGTAGGAAATACACTAACATTATACCTTTCTCTCAGTGCCTTTGCTTCCTTATAAAGGCTTTGGACTTGCGGGTCATCGTTTTTGGATGTGTCCATTTGAACTCTGACGGAAATGAAATGCTGATTGATGAAAGCTGAGATCCTTTCTTTACTAAAAACTTCCTTATCCATTTTTTTACAAGGCAAACACCAGGTGGTCATACAGTCAACAAATATCAACTTGTTTTCCTCCTGTGCACGTATCTTTACTTTTTGCCAATCTGCATATTGTTCAAACTCAATACCCTTGTTAACCGATATGGATGAAACATTTTGTGCATTTAACAATAACGGTGTATAAAGGAAAAAAATAAATAGCTTCTTCATGTCCTGTTTAAATTTACTAACCCGCCTAGGTAATTTGAAACCTCCAATCATTAATATTAATACCCTGCATTTTGGGTCAGCGCTTTATTCCGCAGTAGTTCTGTATTGGAAATAGGGTATAAAGCATCTGATGCTTCCCATGTACCTCCTTTCAAGGGGGTTACAATACTCATTACCGCATCAATTGTTCCTGATCGTTTTAAGTCAAACCACCGATGGCCCCATTCGGTAAACAATTCAACTTGTTTTTCGTGAAGAATACCTGAAATTAAAATTGGTTTGCTGGTGATCATTGTATCTGTCAAACCTGCCCGGTTTCTTATTGCATTTAAATCCGACAAGCCGCCTGTAATATTATCCTGCTGTGCCCGCGCTTCTGCCCGTATCAAAAATTGCTCTGCTAACCTTAATACAGTGGAATACTCTGTTATGCTGGCATTTAAAGTATTGCTTTTATACTTGTTTGAATAATAATAGGTATTTCCGGATCCTGTAACAACACTTTTGATCCAAGATGTTTTCCGCTGGTCTCCTGTTTCAAAGCTGTTTAAAAGGGGGGTATTTAAATAAACCGGGTAGGTACTGTTACTAGGGCCTGAAGCAGGTAAATTAAATATTCTTGCTTCCCAGGTATTCCACCCAGTTGCCACAGGTTGTAATTGCCAGATGGCTTCTTTGTTATTCATTAAAAAAACATCCGCAAGATTTACCAATGAATAGTCAGATATATCACTGATGATTTCCGAAGCCTGTAACTCTGCATCTGCCCATTGATTTAAATATAGGTATACTCTTGAAAGGAGGGCTGTGGCAGCCCATTTAGTAGGGCGTAATCTTTCTGCTGTGCCACTGTATACCTGTAAGCTTCCATTCAAATATTGTGAATTTAGCAGTTCCTTTGCTTCTTTTAAATCTTTAACGATTAATTGATAAACATCGGTCCTACCTGATCTGGCGAGTGTCGCATTTTCATTAAAATCTATTCCGGTCACTAAAGGCAGATCACCATACAAGTTAACAAGATAAAAATAGGCGAATGCCCGCATAAACTTTGCTTCACCTAAAAGCTGTTGTTTAACAGTGCTTGAAAGTGTGGTGGAGGTATTTAATCCTTCAATGGCTGCAGTCGCTGAATAAACCACTGGATATAGCTTGCTCCAAAAATCAAGTGATAAAGCCGGAGTAGTGGAAAGACCATTCCGGTAATATCTGAGGTAAGTAGAATTGGTTTGACTATTTAAAAGTCTAAGCTCGTCTGAAGATAATCCCGGATATAGTGATAAACTTGTCAAGCCGGCGCCCGCACCAGATGTAGATGTTCCCACCAGGCTAACCGCAGACATACTAGCATAAATTCCGGTAAGTGCGGCAATAGCTGTGGCATCTGTTGCAAAAACCAATGGCCCCGTAACACTGGTAGCAGGCGGATCGACTTCTACCATTTTTTTGCACTGTGAAAAGCAAAGCACTAATGCCGGTATATAAAAAATATATTTAATTTTCATTTTACTTTTTTTTGATTGTATCAATTAAAGACCTAATTGAACACCTAAAACAATTACCCGTAAGGGTGGCAATACAGAAGAGCTTAACGTTTCAGGATCGAGTCCAATATAATTAGTCTTTGTTAACAGATTTTGTCCCTGCACATATAACCGTCCGCTTTTCATGTGAAGCTTACTCATAAGGTTTTGTTTCGCTTGCCATGACAGTGAAACATTTTTAAGTCGAACATAGGACGCATTTTTATAGGCCGCATTACTTTCAGTTATGGCTGCAAAAGTTGTACTATGATCATAATTAGAAACAAAGCGGCTATATGGGGGCGTATCTCCTTCCTTCTGCCACCTGTTCAACACTGTAGTGGGTTGGTTGGCATTAAAAAATCCCGGTTGATTGGGAGCACCAAATTCATATGTTTTACCTATTTGTTTTACAAACTGGAAAAGGAAATCCAATTGAAAGGATTTATAGGTAAAGCTATTTTGAAAACCACCGTAATATTTAGGATTTGGATCAATTAAAACAGTACGGTCTGTAGTGAAACTCGGTTCCGATGTGATAGATCCGTTACTGGTAGTAAATGTGTATAGACCGGTAGTAGGATCGACTGCAATATATTGGTATGCTTTTATTACATTAACAGGGTAACCCACGACATAGGATGTACTTAAAGTTGAATTGGCCAACCCCGGAAAACTTACAAGTTTGTTTTTGGGAATAGTTAAATTAATACTGCTACTCCAGCTAAAATCCTTCGATTTAAAGTTAACGCTGTTTAAAGAAAATTCGAAATTCGTATTTTGGAGAGTAGCGTCAAGATTTTTTAATACACTGGATCTTCCGGCGCTTATTGGCAAATTGTATAAAACTAGCTGATTCGAAGACCTGTTTTTTGCATAGTTAAAGGAGAATAAAATTCTGTCATTTAAAAAGCCGAAATCTATTCCTGCATTAAGTTTTCTGGTTTCTTCCCACTGAATATTTGGGTTAGGCAAACCAGTAATGGAAATACTTGAAATACCCTGGTAAGGTACTTGCACACTTGCGGGAGGGCCATATAAATCTAAATACTTATAATCACCAATTTGATCATTGCCTGTTATACCGTAACTAAATTTAAGTTTCCCAAAACTTAAGAACGGTATTATGTTTTTTATTAAATTTTCTTCCGAAAAAACCCAGGCGGCACCTATAGCGCCAAAATTCTGAAACCGATTTCCTGGTCCAAATCTGCTGCTCCCATCCCGTCGGGCCGATAAATTCAAAAGGTATTTATTCTGAATATTGTAATTAAGACGACCAAATACTGCATTATATTTATACTTGCTAAGTTCGGTGGCGTACACAGTGACGGTTGCAGCAGATTTTATATCATCTAATACTAAATCGCTGTTATAGCCTGCACCATAAATTTGTTCACCATCATTTTTACTTTGTTGAACGGTGAATCCAAGTAAGGCCTCTAACTTCCCCTTCCATAATGATTGCTTGTAAATCAATTGCGGCTCCAAAATCCATGACTGAATTTTATTGTCGGCATATAGCGCGCCTCGTTGCGAAAAAGAACGCCAATCAGGCTGTATAGATTCCATTGGATAGGTGGCTATTTCATTCGATAATAAATTTGTGTAACCCAAATCCGCTTTAATTTCCAACTGTGGTAGAAGTTGATAACTTAATTTTACATTACCAATCAGATTCTGCGTTTTGTTGTTATACCGCATTTTTGTATAGGACAATGGGTTACTCCAGGTAGGAACACCCAGATCATTAAGTGCCCAATTTAATGATCCATCGTTTAGAAATAATTCAGGCGCATTAGGGGCAAGAGTTAAAGCATAAAAGGTAAGATCATAGTCAGCGGGAAGAGCATTGTTATCGATTAAATAGTTCCCAGACAGTTGTATGCGGAATTTTTGATTATTTGAGATACTATTTATATTAAAATGCAAAGACCCTTTTTTATCATCGAAATCTCCAGGGAAAACCGTTGTTTCTTTGTGAAAACCACTTCCTATTAAATATTGTGTTTGTTTGCTTCCCCCGGAAACTGCTACCTGGGCATCTGTATAATTAGAAGTATTTCCTATCAACTTTTTTTGCCAGTCAGTATACCTGTTATCTCCCCAAAGTGTCAAATCATAGTCCCGGTAAGGATCGGCTGTTTGTCCGTCGTTTTTTAATGCTTCTCGCCTCATCGACAGGTATTGCTCGGTATTTAAAAGATCCACCTTTCTGCTGACTTTTCCCCATCCACTTTGAAAATTAACATCAACTTTCGTTTGTCCAGCCTTTCCCTTTTTTGTTGTAATTAAGATTGCTCCGTTTGCTGCGCGTGAGCCATAAATCGCAGTTGCGTCTGCATCCTTTAAAACTTCTATGCTTTCTATATCTGAAGAATTGATATAATTAAGGGGATTGCCAGCTCTTGAGCCTGTATTCACACTTTCACTAGCACCTAATACAAAATTATTTAACCCGGTTGTTAATAATTGGGAAACGTAAGGCACCCCATCTACTACGTATAAAGGTTCGCTGCCACTACGCATACTGTTTTGTCCCTGTACCCGTATTGTTACAGCACCGCCGGCAAATCCCCTGTTTTGAGTAATAAATAAACCAGGTACCCGGCCTTGCAAAGTTAATAATGGATTGTTCACAGGTTGTTTTTGTATTTCAGATGCTTTAACGGTACTAACATTTCCAGTATTTAACCTTTTGGTTGTAGCACCATATGCAGTAATCTGTAATTCATCCAAAGAACTAACTTTAGATTTAAGGCTTATGGCAAATTCTGTCTTACCACTAACTTTCAACTCAAATGATTCCATGCTAACATGAGTGAAAACTAAGATGGCATCCTGTTCGACCGTTACCATGGTGAATTCGCCGTTGGCATCGGTCAAAGTGGTTTTATTCGATCCCTTAACTTGGATAGTGACTCCCTCTACCGGATCTCCATTTTCGTTTACAACTTTTCCCTTTATATCTATAGGTTGGGGAGTAGCTATTCCACTACTACCAACCATTTCTACTTTAGGCTTTACTAACACTGCATTGCCCATCACTGTATAAGATAGGGGCTGATCTTTAAATACTACCTGTAGCGCTTCCTGTATAGGCACATTCTTAACTTGTACTGTTACCGGCCTTGATTTATCAATCAAATCGCTACGGTACCAAAAAAAATAGCCTGTTTGCTTTTTTATCTTGTCAAACACGCTGGCAAGATTTGCGTCCTTCTCATTAAGGGTTACAGCCTGGCCGAACCCATGGGCACTTACATGGAGACAGGCTGTTAATAATATTATTGCAGTAATTTTCAAAACTCGCAGTGTTTTGATTATCCACGTTTTGGGCGGACATAAATGACAAAAAAATACCATACCTTGTGATTGTTAAGGTTAAATAATACCATACGTTTTTGATTAACCTTGATACAGGCCATACGGGAGGCAACCCGTGTGGCTTTTTCATGGCCTATCTGTGGCCGGTTAATTTTGGTGGATGTGTTCAATGGTCATTACTTTCAATGGCGAAAGCAAAAGGAGATAAGGTGTTAAATTATTAGGATAGGTAATTCAAAAATGTTCAGATCAATGGTTAAGCCACAGGATGATGGAAATTTTCAATGGCTATCTTTATAGATACACGGCGTTGTTGGTTAGAATAACAAACCGTCAATTGAATTTACATAAATGAAATGGGGGCAGAAATGGGATAAGGCAAAGGTTTGAGATGCCTTTTTGCCAATAAAAGGTAATAACTTTTTTTTTAAATAGCCAATATCCTTCACCGAAAGTGGATAAAAAATAAATGGAAGTCGGGATACTAGTATTGGTAAGAATAGTGAGTTGTAGAGAACATAATCTTTACCTTGCTTTTCAAAAGTAGAAATGTTGCATTTATTCATACCAAAATGCATACACAGGATCATATCCTGAAGTATTGCTATCATCCATTACGTTTTAACAGTTTCTTGTTGCTGAAGGGCGAGGCCCTCTTTTACCTTTATTTTTTAAGGATACCGGGATTTATCTATTAATTACAACTTACTTTAATTTTTTTCTTCACGCTTTTTAAGCGACTCATACAACATCAACTTTACTTTCGCCGAATCAATCTCCTGCCAACTTCTATATTGACTGCCTTGCTTAGCAAGAAAATCAATCAGCTTGTCCATATCCATTAACGCCTCCCAATAGTCCCGGCCTTCATTCGACCTGTTTATCAGTGCATCCAGTTCTTTCTCTTCATCAGGTTTAAGCGAATAAAATACCTTCCGGACTATTAACACGACAATTCGTTCCTTTCTTTCGTTGACATCCATAATTTCATTGTTGCTCAGGTACAATCAGTTTTTTTCCTTCAATCCTGAACTTTACATCACTCAATTCTAACATCTTCAAAAGATTAGATAGCGACAAATTACGCTGTGCTTCACCGTTTAAACGTATCCGCGGTACCTTTCCTTCATACACTATGTCTACATCATACCAACGAGCAATTTGTCTTAACACGACTGCTAATTCCGCATTATAGAAATTGAACCGTCCATTTTTCCACGCCATCACTTCATCTACATCTACACTCTTATTTACTGCCAATTGCCTACTTCCTACTGTGACAGCCTGCTGTCCCGGTTTCAAAAACGCAACGGTTCCACTCTTGCTTACCTGTACTGCGCCCTCTAATAATGTAGTTTTAATCTCATCTTCTTCTGCATAGGCCATAACATTGAAGTGGGTTCCCAGTACACTTATTTCCAAATCTCCTGTCTTAACATGAAACGGCTTTTGGATATTATGAACAACTTCAAAATAAGCTTCTCCTGTAACTTCAACTGTTCGATCCTTTTCCTCAAATACGGCCGGGTAACGGATCGAAGATTCTGCATTCAACCACACTTTTGTCCCGTCTTGTAATACCAATTGGAATTGACCGCCCCTTGGCACTGTTAATTTATTATACAGCACCTTTATTCCAGCCTGTGGAATTCCCCCCACATAAGAAACAACCCCTTCTTTTTTTACCACCTGCGCAGCTCCTTGCTTGGTCAGCAGGCCATCAGATGCATTATCCATTGTAATGGAAGTGCCGTCAGCAAGCTCCAGCCTCGCTTTATTCCCTCCCGGTGCCACATCTGTCTTTACGACGGCCATCTCGGTACGAGGTTGTTTCGATACTGTTCTTGGTTTGGATTGAATGAAATAAATCGTAATGGCAAAGGCAACAGCGACCACGGCGGCAGCGACTTGCCAATATTTGCGAATCATAGGTATGCGTCGTACAATAACATGTTCCGGCGCTTCCAATTGTGTTTTCAATCTCTCCCAGGCCAGTTCCTTATCTCCGCCGGCATGTTGCCAGCTCACCACCTTTTTTTGCAGCTTTTCTGAATTTGTTAATTCATTAAATCGTTGGCGGTGGGCATCCGATTCATTTAGCCATTGTTCCAATAGCAGTCTTTCTGCTTCGGAAATAGTCCGATAGAGATTCTTAAGGATAAGGTCAGATATATTAATCCGATTTTCCATATTTTTATTGATGGGTCACATATAATTAAAAATAGCATAACTCACAGCTAACATTCCCATATTATAGAAACACCATTTTTATAATCCTGATTAAAAAAAGCGGAATTATTTTTTAACTATTTTGCGCTGACAGGCTGAGAGAGGATATATTGTATTAATTCTGCATACACTAACAAGGCAAGCACTGTAAATTGGGGCTTTCCTAATCTTTCTCTGAGTAATTTTATGGCCCGTTGTTGTTGAGCTCTGACAGTTGATTCCGCCAGGCCAAGATAGTCGGCAATCTCACGGTATTTCATTTCCTCAAAATAAAGCAACTCCACTACCCGACGGCATTGGGTAGGCAGCGATTCAACCGCTGCATGAATAGCCTTCACCACGTTTGCATCAATTTGCTCCAACTCAAAAAATTGATCGTTTTGAAGATAACGAAATTCACTTTCCCTTTTTTTCAGCCGCTTTCGAGCTTTTAGATAATTAAGGCAATTATTTCGTGCTGTGATATACAAAAAAGCCTTGATGTTGATGAGTGTATTAAAATGCTCATGCCGCCGGAATAGTTTTTCAAAAGTGGTAATGGCAATATTTTGGCCCTCCTCCGCATCATTGGTCAGTCTTTCTGTAAAATAACAGATCTGCTTATAGAATTCATCAAAGATAGCTTTGAATGCGGCTGCATCCCCCTGTTGGAATCTCTCCATGGTATATTGCTCATCTTTCATGAAATCTGTCATACAAATAAATGGCTAAACAAATTTAGCATCAATTGGGTTTGAAGTTTTTTAATGGCCAGAAGGGAAGGTTTAATATGTATGCAATAATATTAAAAAATATGCCTGGAAAAGGCAAATTTGTAAATTAAACACGATGCAATAATTTTCTCCCTTTCTCAAAATAAGGACTTTTATTACCCAATCCCGCACAGTACAAAGCCGGATTCAACAATTCAAATCCAACACCAACCCATATTAGTAAAATAAAAGTCGCAACACCGATTTAGCTAATCTTTTGCTCCCCATTGACGAATATCAATCATTCATTATAAGTCTGCAAAAAGTGGGATGCCCGAATAGTAAAATCGGCCAGAATAGTGTTTTTAGGGCAAATTCCCTACTAAGGCCTTCTTAGAAAGTTCCGTATGTAATGGATTGTTCTCATGTTTTTAAAACAAAAAGCAGCATGGATTTTCAAGCGAATATTGCCTTCTTACTGAATAGGTTTCCCGGTAACTCCTTTTGTATTTTCATGAACCGGTATTTTCTTCCGACAGTTTACATAATAAAAAGATCCGGCCATGATCCCGTGACAACAATGGACACATTGCTATCCTACATGTACAATGAACCCATTGCAACACTGGCCAAAGAACCGGCTAAAATTTGGTTTTGGCTCGAAACCAATAATGAAGGAGTGCCGTTCGGAGAAGTAGAAAAATTAGAGCCGGAGGACAGATTTGTAATTTCCCTTTTTTTGATCGCATTTTTAAAAGGAATTTTCGACAAGGAAAGAGAAGGGATAGAAATAGTTTGCCTGATTAAATTATTTGTGGCATCGGAATCGCTGCGATTTCGGACGACACCATATCCCATTCTGTTTACGGTAAATAACAATCAACTTTTACTCACACATAAGGAAGAAATAACCGCAACGGTGAATGCTTATTTTTTAAACTTTACTTATTCGATGGCGTTGATAAATGACAGTAAAAACTTTTCAGACAATTATGATCCCTCGGGTTTATACAGTTCCTTCGTCCAATACTTTTCAACCCATCATGAAGTCTGGTTGACTTCGGCCATGTTAGCTACGTTGAAAAGGCATTATCAAAAATGGGTGAGCGGGGGGGCCGGTCCATCTCCAGGCGCTGATGCGAAGTAAGTTGAAAGCAGTCTGCTAAAAAAGAGTGAACAAAATTAATTACAGAAATCAATAACATCTTTCGACACGACGCTTTTTATGGTTTTTGATGCTATAAATTGGCAGCATGCAAGAATCATTTCAAAAAAAATAAGTCCAACAATTAGTCAGCAATACCCGTTTTGCTGTTTCTATACATAAGAATTGTATGAATCGAGCCCCTGAACCCTTCATATCGTGGAAAAATATTATGCCCTTCCTGGAAACACACCACCCCTCGATGATTTGTTGGCACAGGTATTACAACACGACCATTTTCATTTAACTGGTTAAGGTCTGTATCCTGATTAAAAAAAGCTTTATCTGCAAACGCCATTCTTTTCGGATGGCGTTTGATTTTTAAGCTCCGGCATGTTGATTTTCAAATTGCTTATGTACAATTTTGAAAATGGAATGCACATCAGTTTCTACCAGCTTTGCAAGAAGATACATTTCCAAAAAAGCAAAAAACCTGTAAGGCGAAAAAAACGTATAGTATTGTCAAAATAAAAAACGCTGCTTAAGCAGCGTTGCAGGATTCAGATGGAAAACATTTTTATGAGGCTTTCTTTTTATGGCCCTGTCCTTCCTTTTGTTTAGGATTATTAATCTCATTCATTAGTTCGACAGTTTTTTCGGGCAATTTATCATTCTTTTTGCCTTGACCCTGATTCAAAACGTCATCAGGCAACATTTCCATTGATTGGCTGTTAGTGTGCCTGATTACTTCCATATTGGTATTATAAATAGTCAAACCACCTATTTGAGGAGAAACGCCAATATTCCATGTTTGTCGCTCGCCATCTACTTTAAAATTTGCACTAATGATTTCTCCATTCTTCAAATCACTGATTGCATTTGCTTTGTCCTGCTGGTTTGCAAATGGAATTTTTAATTTGTCAAGTTCCCGCTCCAGGTTGAAATTGGTAGTACTGTCATAATAGTTACGTACCCTTGCGAAACCATTATCATCTGTATTTTTGAAATCTACTTTTGCCCATCGACCTTCTTCGTTTCTGGGCATTTTGAATACAGGACGGCCTAACATCAATTTGTGCATTTGATTTTTGTTAAAACCCTGTTGCTTGTACAATGTAAATTCCGCTTTTTGAGTTATACCATTTTCTTTGGTAATATCTGCTTTAAACTTGTTGAGGTAATAGATTCCTTCTTCCTCACCTTTTGCTTCACCTTTTCCAAATTTTGCAGTGAAAATCACGACATCTTGACCAAAGGTGAACTTCATACCCGGAATTTCAAATTCATTGGCTCCCAATGTCATTTTTGTTTTAAGCGCCTGCTCAATTGCTGGGTGACTAAATCCGTGGCGTTCCATTGTTTCCAACAAAAACTGATAATTGTCTTGATTCATAATAAATAGTATTTAATTGTGGTTAAAATGGTTTACATGTTTACATACTGGCGTCAGATTTTTTACGTTTTACTTTGTTTTCCATTTGTTGTTTCAATACCGGGTCTTCGTTGATTTTTTTCATTTCTTTTTCAATAATGTTGCGTACTTCTTTTTTCACCTTGTAGTAGTCGTGCATGGTCGTACGCTGATCAATGCGTCTTATTACAGGTAAATCTTCATACATGGCTTCTTCTTTTTTGATGGCTTCATGGTCGTTGAGTATTTCGTTGTGAAAAGTCTTTAGCTTAATTCTTTGCAATGGATCATCAGCTACTGCGCCAACGAATTCACCGGAGCTGAGGTTGGAAATTTTTGAAGGAGGAATGGCAGCTTCTAATTGAGTTGATTTGCTGACAGAAGTGTCGCTGCTATTTATTGACAGGGATTCCCTATCCTGCATGATTTTTCCAATTCTGTCAGAAAGTGATTTGGCAGTATCTCCCATCACTTGTCCGGATATAATGTTACCGCAGGTATTAACGATAACATCGGCCTGTTCTTTGCCATAGTCCCGTCGGAGCTGCGAAAGGTCCTGGACGCAAAGTGTAGTTGAAACTTTATTTGATCTCGCCGTTGCGATGTAATCAATCCCATTAATAAAAATGGTAGGCAATTCGTCGAATATCAAACTTGATTTTTGCTGATCTTTCCTGTTGACGAGCTTCAGCATGCGTTCTATGTAAAGGGAAAGTACGGCGCCATATATTCCCTGCTTACTTGGATTATTACCAACACAAACGATCTTTGGCTTTTCGGGGTTATTGATATCCAGCGTAAAATCGTTGCCGCTTAAAACATAATACAGCTGGGGTGAGGATAATCGTGCAAGACAAATTTTTGCACTGGCAATCTGTCCTTCGAGCTGTTCAAGGGCGTTGTTGACGAAGGCGGAAATAAACGGATTAATCAAAACCTCGATCTCTGGCTCAAGGCTTAATACCGGGAAGAGTTGTTTATATTCTATCTGGGCCAGTTCAATACAATGGGGAAGTGTACAATATTTGCCGCCCTCATATTTTCGCAGGTACCAGATAATTGCTGTAGTAAAATTGATGGGCGATTCAACAAAAAAGTCACCTTGTTTTTTTATCCACTCTCTATTAAGGGCCAAAAGCATGGTCCGACTTGATTCCGTGGCATCGGTTATGTCCACCATGCTTTCTGGAAAAAGAGGATTGCACCTGTGCGTGCGTGATAAATCATCGAAATTGATTGTATAAAGTTTCGGAACTACTTTGTACTTATCATAGTGGATTCTTAGTGTGTTGTAGGCAATACGGGTTAAATCAGGAAATTTGAAATCATAAATAAAAAAAGTAAATCCCTTCTGTATGTGCTGAGTGATCACATGGCGCACAACGAAATAAGATTTTCCGGCGCCGGGCGTACCGAGCACCAGCAGCGCACGAAAGGGGTTGATGACATTGATCCATGATTTACGGCTTTTACCCTTTAAATGGTATTGCGCTGGAAGATTGATTGAAAATTCATTTTCTAAAAGCCTTTCTTCTTGTGGAAATGCCTCGTTCTTATCATTGAAGATGTCGCCTTTAAATTTCAGGAACAGCAGCCTGGAAGCCTTTGCACCGCCGGAAAGCATAGATAAATACCCTGTAACGGTTACTGCGATATACAGGCAGGCAAGTGTCTTTGGCTCTAATTCAACAAAAAGAAGTAATGAGGAAAGAAAATAAAGCAATAGGCCAATGCATATATAAAATAGGACAGGGCCAATTGTCAGGTTTTCATCCTTTTTTCCTTTGCCACCAACCAATGAGATAATTAATAAGAATAGGGAGGTCAGCTTTGGTTTATTAACGCCACTTAAAAAATCAACTTTTTCTGTAATGTTGAAAATCAGTTTATCGATAAATGGCAAGCTCAATTGCCATTCCTGAACGGCGGGGAAGCATACGCAATAAAAATGAACTAAAAGAAGAACAATGCTTCCAAGCCGAATGAAGTCCAGAATTTTGTTATAAGCTCCTATGTTTTCAGTTTCACGCATACGATGCCTGTTCCAACCCGGTGGGGTCGGTTAGATTAAATGGTTAAAAAATAATTGGAGGGTTAGCGTTTGCGCTTTTTCTTTCGCTTCCTCAAAAACTCAGGGGAAAGTTCAGGTTTATAAGAGTCGGTGGTGAGTAGTATTTTTAATATATCGATGGATTCCGCGTTGTAGGTACCAGTTGTTTGTTTATGTTCAATTGCAAATGTTCCTGATTGTTGCTTGTTTTTATCTATACCCGTCAATGACACATTTAGCCGGCGAAGGAGTGTATCGGTAGATATACCCAGGTCGTTACTGGAGAACACGGTTTTTGTATAATGATCGACAAAACAAATATTTTGCATAGTACCATCAGAATGGTACTGAACACTACACCCCATGTTCCGGCGCTTAAGACTATCCATAAACTCGCCGGTAGATTTACTTTTATGCAGGACAGACAAAACCTTAGATTGTACGTTTTTCTTAAATGCTGTTTTTAATGTTCTATTTCGTTGAAACTTCTTTTGCAGATTGGGAAGCGTGGGATTGGTGAAAATTGAACTGGCTTTGATAGGTACACCGGTTTTATAACCGTCTTTATCGATAACACTATAAACCAGACCACCCATTTGATACATGCGGCTACTGGTACCACCGCGATCAGCGAATATGTTGTATTGCCGCAATACCGCGTTCAATTCATCCAGTGAGGTAAATTTATACCGGGCAACCACCTCCCGAACTATATTTGAAACAACCTTCTTCGTTTCTGAATGTCCGTATTGAACAGCTTGCAGCGAAACCGGTTGCAAAGGCAGTGTTTGCTCCTTTTTCCTGCTTTCTGCTATAACCAATCCATATTGCATTTCAATCTCTTTTCGTGCAGATTCCGATTTTCTTTTAGCCAGGTTATGAATATTAATCGACCTTCCATTTTGCAATATTGGAGTGGTAACAATATGAATATGAGGATGTGCGGTGTCATCATGGCGATATACTATGAATGGTTGATTAGCAAATCCGATTTTCGACATATAATCCCGTGAGATTCTTTGTAAGGTTTCGGTACTGAGATCCTCCCCTGGCGCAAAGTTCAATGAAAGATGAACGGTATTATATGATACTTTGGTACTATTGCTGATCAAAGCATTGAACCGGTTTAATTTCTGCGAAAAACCCAATTCTTCAACATCGCAGGCGAAACCAGAAGCAGCGATCAGTTCTGCTAAACCACGATTTACCTTATCTTCATTATAATTTAATGCACCTCGCATAGATGTACCTTGTTTTATTCGGACAACCACTTTTTCGCCAGTTTTGAAATAATATCTAGCAAATCGTCAATTTTGGATTCTGTGCTCACAAAGCCGCTGAATGCGATTTTTGCATAGAATTCCTTTTTTTGGGTTTCAGGATAAGTATTAAAAAAACGGGTAACCTGATTGATATTGATACCAATTGCCTTTATTTCAGTTCTTAGTGCCGCCAGCTCTTCCATCACGATATTGATGGTTTCGTCATGGACATAAACTTTTACCTGTTGTTTATAAATGATCTTTCTTACTAATCCGCTCAGAGTTTCATCCTTTGATTTACGTAGGATCGTCTGTAACTCCTGGTATTTTTTATCCGTAATCCGTGTCCATACCAAATGCTCTAAACGGTCCTTCCCTTTGGTTTCTCCTTTTCTCATTTGCCACGAGTTTAAGTTTCCTGCCCAAAATCTATGTCATTCATATTAATAGAGCCAATGATTATGCGAATAGCTAACCCCGTGTTGTCAACAACACTACATCTTGCTCCGGGCTGCAAATGCCCGGTCAAACAGAAGCGCTACGTTTCAGCTCTACGTCTGAGATTTTACAAGGCGATTATTCACTCTTATTTTTATTGACTAAACCATCCCATCATATGCCTGAAGTATTTAATTTGATATTTTCTGATGTGGTACATAATTGAATCAATCATCGGGTGCGGTTGCTTATTTGCCGATGGATTTTTTGAAAATAGTAGGGTTGTTACTATTAAGGTAGAATCGCTCCCTAACTTCTTCAATCTTTACTTTTTTAAGGACTTCGTTTCGGATTTGATCTATATGAGGTAAAGGGCCGTCTCTTGATAGGTATTCTTTTCCGACTACGATAACCCCTTCAATGTTGCGCTCAGTATTTATCTGCACATCAGCACTGATAGAATCAATGTGCCACTTATCGGAGGCTTTATCTTTTTGAGCAATAAAAATGTAACTTATATCATCTTTGTTATTATAATGAGTTGCCAGCATCAACCTATCATTTAAAAGAGAATTACTATTGCTGGTGTTGGTCTCGGAAATATTTTCCCAACTAGAAATATTCACAAATTCAAATCCCAGACGAGCAAGTTCATTTTGAAGATCAGTTTGAATTTTCAATAATTGGGAGAGTTCCATGCATATTTGCTGTCTTGCTGGAATTTTTTCCCGGTTGATCGAATAAGATTTTTTAACAAGTTCATGGTATTTGCCTTCACTCATTTCACTGAAAAGGGATGCTGATAATAATTCGATAAATGGCGGTTTTCCATTATTAAGGTCTCTAATGATGAAGAGCATATAAAGACCTTCCGCCGGCGAAGGGAGCATATCTATGTATTTTACCCCGAACATTTGATAGCGTTGGGCATCTAATTTTGTAACGCCATTATCCTTTATATCCTGGTAATGGAAACCTAAATCGGCAAACTCTTTTTCCAGGATTTCATCAAAATCGTTTATGTCTGCTGCTGCCATTATATTATTTTTAAAAATCAAGGAATTTGATTCTTTGCTGTCTCTGACTGTTTTTTGGAAACTTCCTTTTTCGTAGTATCAGAAAGATTTATGAGTTTGTTCGGTTGAATACTGGTAATCTGTACTGCGGTAAGTATTTTACCATTGTCATTCAACAAAGAAGGAAAAAGATTTTTCAGGCAGTCAATTTCGGTTTTCTCTAAAAGTCGGCTGCTATTCTTTTTGCCGTCATATAGTGACCAAGAATCAGAAAACTTACAGATGTAATACATAAAAAAACCATTTAAATTATTAAGCCATCATTAATGCACATGTCTATTAAAAAGACCCGGTTGATTCTGAACCACTGCGCCAATCCATCGGTGCGCAAACTCTTTCCATTTCGTTATGCGATTCCCATTTCGGGTCGACCACTTCCGCTTTTCATAGAATTTAAAGAAGCTATGCGCTTCGCAATCAGGCATACCCTTTTGATTAAAATAAATCTTTACATCTCTCATCGTCGGCGGCCTGGCATCTGTACCAGTAATTGTTTTGTTATCATCAGGCATGGTTTTTAAAAATTTTGGATGTACTTACCCCAGAAGAAAAACGACCTTTTTTTACAGAAAGAAGCTTGTCAAGGTCGCTCATGTCATAATAAATAGTACCCCCGATCTTCGTGTAGGGGAGCGTACCATTGCTCCGGAGCGTTTGCAGCGTGCCGCTTGAAACCCCTAATAATGCTCTTACTTCATAGGTCTTTAGCCACTTTTTACTACTCTGTGGTTTATTTTCGGTGAGCAGTTGTTGAATCCCTAACATGATTTCCGTTTTGAATGCCTGTAAGTCTGCCAGGGTAACAAGTTGATCACGAAATACTGGATTTTGCTTTGGTGGAAATAGCTCGCGCACTTTATTCATAATGACCCTGTTTTGTTGAGATCAAATATCTATCGACTTGAAAGCGAAATATCAGAGTCAGACCCGAGCCTCGGGAAGATTTTTTTTAAAATTGGTAGGAATGTAGAGCGGAGAAGGCCAAAGAATATTCAACTCAAACAATTGATAACACTGCTCATCCAAATTTGATTCAACAATCAGCCTTAGATTTCTATTGATAATAAAATTGGCTGACCTCGTTTTCGGGTCAGCCAATTTGAGATACCTATTACCTTATTATTTACCGATTATCTTGTAATGGCAGGGGATTGGTATAATGTACTGACTGCAAACATTTCTTCAGTAATCAGGAATTTAGACAATCTGTATGTTTCTTTGATAACTTCCGATTCATTATGATAATACCGCATTTGCTTTTGTAAAGAACTTTTCAAAAGCAAAACAAAATGTGTATTAAACAAAAAATGCCTTTCAATTACTACTTTGTGAGTTTTTCGGTTCACTATTGTAAAGCAAGCGTTTCCCTTAAAATCTTTTAACTTGTAATGCTGACCAGAAGGTATCAGATCGTACACATTTAAGTTAAAATCAAATTTGAAACCTGCAAGTTCTAATAAGAGGTAAGGTATGTGGTTATGCCTATAAAGGCCATAGTTTATGGGCCCCGATTGAAGCTCACTCATTTCTTTTAAATTAAATGGTTGTTGCTGGCAAATTATCCAAACAGTACCATCCGAATACCTTACAACATCAACATTTTCATTTAGATCTTGTAAATAACTGACAATTGTAGCGTTGTTCTTTTGCATAATCTTAATTTTGAAAGTTTAATTAACCTGTATTTAAAGGAAATTTACCGGACCTTGTTATCCCATAATTATCAGGTTTTATTGGACTAATTGACGACCGCAACAAAAGGCGATGGTACTTTCTCCATACAGGGTAGGTATTCTTTATGGTCTTTTTTGAAGATGTTTCAACATAGCTTTCATTCCTGATCTGTTGGGTGCTTCTGAAATTTTTCGGGCGTTCAATAAACGATTCTGCTCTTTTAGTTCATCAGAAATTTTTTGTAGGTTTAAATTTTGACTTTGAATTTTTTCAAATGAATACTCTTGTTCCAGGAGACCAGACTTTGCAGTAATGCTTTGAAGTGTTAGTTTAATTTGTACCGGATCGAAGTGGTATTGAAACCGACAATGAATATTTTCATAGGAGTTTAACTGAAGTCGTATGTTAATTGGGAGAATTTTTGGTTCATATTCATGAAGGTTTGCTTGTAGTAAAGCTTTTAGTTCTCGATTAATGAAAAAGGTTCGATTGTCTAAAAAAGTTTTATAATATCCGATATTTTTTAAAATGTCGTCTTGTTCACATAAAATCAATTTTATTTTTTCTTTTGGATAAATGATATGAACGTTTTTATCATTTAGGAGATTCGTTAAATGTTTCCAAACATTAATTGCTGGCGGTAAATCATTTTCTTCTTTTAAGGGATAGCAGATTCTTTTATCGTTGAGTTCAGCAACCAGGGAGTAAAGGTTAAGTGTGTGATTAGTACGATTAATTGAGTAAAATAAGTTGTAGTTTAATTCATTCTCCTTGTTGTTGAAAAAGCCCTGTATGCGAATTAAAAAGTCTGGTTTTGCGTTGTTATCAGTGTATTTGCTTTTGAGCTTATATTGCAGTTTTTTTAAAAGGAAATTTTCACTATAAGGGAAATGTTGTTTATGTGTATACCCTTTATTAACTAATAAATTGTAGTGTTTTAGGGCATTTTCAAAAGGATCTGTATTATCAGACTCCAACCGATTTTTTTTCATTGTTTCTGTTTTATAAAACAAATATGAACTGAAAAAAAGGTGGTGTTTCAGAGTGCAAATAGAGCCTCGGAAAGATTTTATTAAAAATGTTACCTTAGAGGGAAAGTAGGCGCGCAAGGGTTAGGTACGGCTGAATTGTCTGGCCAGAAGAAAATTATCTTCAGTTGTTCTTTTGCTTGGTGATGCAAGATTCATATGGGCGGGGAAATCAGAAAAGTTACTAAAAATTGGGGCATCCTAAAGATGAACGTGGGAAATACACGATAACAAAAAAAATGCAAAAAACGTAGTCCGTTAGCAACATTCTAAGAGCCATCCATTTGATTTTTCTTATTTCCTTATTGACATTGTGGTAAGACCATCTATTCATGAAAATTTGATACCTTTATTTCAATTCACCCTCAATTAAAAAACAATGTATGGTCAAACGGCAGTTTTTATACGGCCCAGTTTGGATAAAGTACTTGGATCAAATAAAAAGTACGCTTGAATTTGGTTTGGGGGAAGGGTTTCCGATTCCTCCCGCCAATTTCAAGAAAGTTGGCAATCGCAAGAATTATGGATTTAGACTAGAAATTAAGAATAGAAAAGTTGTAAACGATATTTCAGGATCCGCAGTTGCCAGGGATCTAGCCTATCTGTTACTGGAAGATCCTGGCAATAAAAAGCTGCTGGCCAAAAAACATTTCTTTATCAGGATGAACAATTCATTCTATTGTGAAATATATCCAGTAAAGCTGTACCAGGGGATTATGGATGGTTCGATTAACTGAATGCGAAACTTATTGGCATAGATATCACCCTTAATGATTCATTGCTGGAGTTCTACAACTCTAATCGTTTGCACTTCGATTTTTGCGGCTAATGCTTATACTACCCAAAGCCAAGACCGCCAATACATTTCATGTGGCTTTTTCGATCTGATGAACTCGCCACATGAATAAAAGTGGCAGCGTGTTAATTTTAATCAGGATGAATTGCAGCATTTAGCTCCGTTGATATTACAGTAATTTCATTATGCTGTAATGGTTGATACTCCATGCAGCTATTATCATAAAGGTCTTTATACATTGACTGGATAAGGTGGCGGCCCTTGCGCTCGCTGTCAGCAACTGCAAATATGGTATAGACCGGTACTTCGCATATTGCTAAAAATAGTTGCGGGAAAAAGTAAAAATGGTTCTCTTTTGCTATTCCCATTGCTTTATCGGCTAAGTAATTATCTTTATCATTGTCACAGGAATAATCGCGTTGATAAATATCATGAAATGCATTTAATAGAGCTTGATTAGCGTCGCAGTAGTCGTGTGCATGCTCTACATTGCTATTTTCAGTAGAATTTTTTTCGATTACAGTTTTTAGCTTTTCAGCTGTTAGCCATTCTCTTATTATTTTTGCGTATGCGTGACTAAGAGCAATTACTTCATTTATATATTGCATAGTTGATAGGTTTAATTTATATAAGTTGTCTTTGTGTTTTATACGTCTGCCTCGGGAAGTTGATATATTATAGTATACCGAGTTTCTTCACCCATTTTGGAACAGATGTCTGCAACCATAAATATGCTTCCGCTGGTATAGTGTGGATCTTCGTCAGGATTGAGCTGGGCGGCATAACTGGTCTCTCCTTCTCCCGTTTAATTCGAACTGTTAGTTTTGGTCTGTCTTTTCTTCCTGAATCAATTGGTGAATTGTGCTAATTTTCAGAGAGATCAATTTAAGCGCCGCCTCTCTAGATGATTTCTCCTTTATCTCGTGTGGAATAAGAGGGTCCGGACAAGTTTCGAGCAAAATTTCAATGAGCCTACTAGGTTCAGACTTTTCGCAGATGTTTGCCAGAAAAACTATGGTTTGGCCCATCAAAACAGGAATTTCTACCTGAACCGAGCTCCGAACTCAGTTTCTGCATCCTCTTCCTCTTTCTCCTCTTCCCAGTCTCCAGTCTGGTGTTATTCTGAATTCAATAAAAATATTGTTCGATGCCATACCGGTAAAGGCGAAATTGCGGGGGGCACCATTTTCAACCGGGAATGTGACCATTTGGATATTATGAAACGCTAGTAACTTTTCCATGTAGATTTATTTTGCTCGATTCGGCGAATATAAGTAAAACTTCTCCTTGGTCTCCGAATTGTGGGGATTCGTGATTTTTAAATAGTTAATGCCAAATTTAATCTAATGATAGAATATTTCGCTCACTTAACAAACCCATCAAGATTGCTGTACTTGAATGTATATGTGCAGTAATAGGCCACTCCCAACAAAAAAGCATTGTTAATGCGTTTTTATCCAGCCTTCGCCAACACCTTCTCAACAAACTCCTCCATATTATTTACATACTCTAGACTTAAGTTGCTTCCGGTTTTATCAGCCAGCTCCTTAAAGTGTTTCTTCCCACATTCAATTTTTCCTTGTTCTGCTGGACGCAAAAAGTCAAAGCCCATTGTTCCTTTGCTTTCTACAACAAAAAACAATTTTTCAGTTCCGTTCACTTCAAATAAAACGGCCCAGTCTGGATTGTATTTTCCTAAAGGAGTATCTATTTCAAACCAGCGGGGTAGCTTGGCATAGACCTTTACGTTTTTATTTCTTTCAAATTCCTTTGTAAGGTCGGATTCCACGCCGCTATCATATACCACATGCTCATAAGGAGACTTGGTACTTGCCAGCATGTTGCTTTTCAGGTAACCGGTGAGTTGTTCATTCTGAAAAAGCTCCTGGCTATAAATTTCATGATCTCCAATTTTGGTGTAAACAATGCCATCCACAATATGCAAACGCATCTGCTCATTAATGATGTCAATACAGCCTTCAATAAATTTCTGTGGATTCAATTTGAAGTACCTAAGATTAGTGCAACCTATTAGTATCGAGACTATACTTTTGCGGGTGAGTTGTGTTTCATTTTGAAGATAGCTGACTATATCGGGTAATATCTCTATTTCTGTGTCAATAGTTCCATATTCTGTTTCAGGCTCACCAACAACGGAAATACCGCCTTTGTTTATATCCAGGCTGGCTTTTTCATAAACCAATTTCCCACGACTTACTACAAGCCTATCACTGATATGTTTCTGGCAAGCCTTGATTAAGTGTTCGGAATCAAACCTGACTGAATAGGTAGTTTTATATTTTATCTTATCCCATAGTTCTTTGAACTCAGGGCTTAATAATACTTGCTTATTTATCCTGACTACCTGCTTATCCTCACTTCTCTTTATTTCAAGCTTACCGGCAGTTTGTTTCAGTGTTTCAATAACCTGGGCCCTCACATGATCTTCCAGATCATCTGGGAGTTGAACATTACCCGAACGCAAATCAGCTTTCAGCGTTTCCTGTACTTTTCCTTTGTTGCTGATATATCCTTTCATCATCAGGAAGTCGAATAGTTCTTTCGATTTTTCCTGCCCAAGGAAAACGGGATCAGCGCCGTACATTTCTACAGTAATGTTATTAAAACTATGCGGCTGAAGGATGCCAAATACGGTTCCTGTTTCTTTCTCAATTTCTTTTTGAAGATTATCTACAAAGTCCTCATAACTTTCACTTGCCATTACAGTTAATGTGTTTGTATCAAAGCCATAAACCCTTTCACCATCCTGGTTAACGGCCAATCGAAGTCCTCTACCTATTTCCTGCCGTCTGCGTATTTCCGAAGCTCCCGCTTCTTTCAATGTGCAAATCTGAAATACATTTGGGTTATCCCATCCTTCTTTTAATGCAGAATGTGAGAAGATGAAACGAAGCCTTGATTCAAAACTGAGCAACTTTTCCTTATCCTTCATAATAAGGTTGTACGTGTCTTCATCGGCTGCCACATTGCCGGAAGTGTCTTTAAAGTATTCAAACTTCTCCTTCTTGTTACTAGCCTTTGACTTTTTATCTATGGAAAAATAACCATTGTGAATCTCCTGCACCTCCGAATCCAAATCCTTTATTTCTCCAAAAAGGCTTTGGTATTTGGGTTTCTTAATAAGCTTTTTATATTCTTCTTCAAAGATATTGGCATAGTCACCATTTTGCATATTGCCATCTTCATCATAGACGCGGTAATGCTTAACGGCATCAATAAAGAAAAGGCTTAATACTTTTATGCCTTTCGGGTTTAGTACAAGTTCTTTATCAAGGTGCTCCTCGATGCTTTTACGAATCATCATTCGCTTGATCAAGCTATCATCAACCGTTCCTAATGATTCTCCCAATTTCAAAATAGTCCCATTGATGAATTCAATATACTCGTTGCCGGGTTGAGTGTAAATGTCATTTACAATGAATCCTTCATATTGCTGTAGTTTGGTTATTTCCAGCAAATCATCATTCTTTTTGAGTTCCTTGGGTTTGCGTTTTCTTTCGCCTTTTTCAAGGATATCCAAATCTACTTTGGCCCGGATATTTGGTTTGTTTTTAACATTGACCAATTTCATGTAAGCTCCGTCAATTGCAGCACCATCCACTTTCACCGATGCTACTTCAATTTGCTTTACCAGTTGACGATTATAAGCATCCACTGCATCTAACTTATACATCAGATTCAGCTTTTCTTTATGGGTAGCTGAATACCGAAGCATCACCAGTGGATTCAGATTTTTTACACTCTTTTTGGCGAGTACTGTGCTGAGCGTAGTCTGTGGTTCGTCAATAATTACTACCGGCCTCGTATCCTGGATCAATTGCAAAGGCTTATAGCCTAATTTATCGTTGTACCGGTGGATGATGTTCTGGCTTTTTGTTTCGTCCTTTTCGTTTTCAAAGCTTTTACGGAAGGCGTCAATATTGATCACCATGATCTGCAATTGGTCATTGACGGCGAAATCTCTTACATCGGGCAGGTTGGAACTATCGTAAATAAAATATTTGTAGGGAATGTTGTTATAATGCTCCTTAAAATGGCTCTCCGTTATCTGTAAACTTTTATATACTCCTTCTTTGATTGGTATGGATGGAACGACAATAATGAATTTGGTAAATCCATACTGCCTGTTCATTTCCATAATCGTTCGCAGGTACACATAGGTTTTACCAGTACCGGTCTCCATTTCAATGGAAAAATCAAGATGTTTAATATCTACCTCATTAGGCAGGGAGGGCTTTAAACCGTTGCGAAGCTGGATCTTTTGAGTGTTCTCCAATATTTGTGCATCGGTGAGCTGCAGTTTATTGGCGTAGCCTATTTGGTTAAAATCAAGTGTTTTTTGCTTAGCCAGGTATTCCGGTGAAAAAACTGTGAAATTAGAGGTGCAAACTTCCTGCCCCTGGAAAATATCAACTATGGCATTAATCGCTTCCTGCTGATAAGGTAATCCACTTTCAAATTTTATCTTCATGCTCCGTGTTCTTAAACTGGTTTAAATAGTGTTTACCTCATTAATACCATAGCGCTTCAATATCTGGATAGAATTGGTTTTTTCGACATCGTTAAAACCAGTGTCTTTAAAAATAACCCTGCAAGTAAAAGGTTCCAGCTCCCGTTTCCATTTTCCAATGCCTTCTGCTACGGCAGTGGTTAAACCATTGGCGAGGCAAATGAACAATGCGCCCAAACCAATGTTGAATACTATTTTGCCTGCTATTGTTTTTTCTTCAATTGGTTGTGCTAAATCCAAACCTGACTTCAGGAGAATCTCATATAAAACATCTTCTTCTGTACGATCAGGTTTTATATTTTCTGCGGCAGAAAGTAAGTTTTGTTCAAAATATTTCACGCTGCCATCCCAGGCATTAATGTTACTACTGTCCAATTTGAAGACCCGAAAACCAATATCTAATTGTTTATTGTTTGCAGAAAAAAGATCATCTTGAATTCCAGTCTTCACTTTTTCTCCAGCACGGCGCAATCGCTCTTTGGTTATTTCTGCTATGGTTTTATAACCGGCCATGTTTGCTTCACTGTCTGGATCAGTAGGCTCTGGTAGTTGAACACAAATAAATTTACGGCTGCCACTATCATCTGCATTTAATTTCATAACAGCATGTCCAGTAGAACCGGAGCCCGCAAAAAAATCCAAAATAATATCATTGTCTTCCTTAGATGTAACATATGCGACCAAAGCTTTTAGGTCCTCAAAGTGTTTGGGATTCTCAAAAATTCGTTTATTCTCAAAAATCTTATTGAATTCAACTGTTGCAGTTTGAGCATAGCTAAAATTCACACTTCTCATTACTTCATTATCGGCCTCAAATAAATTTCTTCTGATTCTTGGCAAGGTAGTTTCATCCGGACCAAACACAACTCGTCCTTTGTCAATTTCCTCCTGCATTCTTTCCGGCTTTGGAAAACGCCATCCGGCATCTGGAACTTTACATGGCTTTTTTGTAATCGGATGAATGACTTCATATTTCGGGCCGCCGCCACCTGGCCAGCTTATATTACCGTCATCTCGGAAGGGTCCTTTTTCATCAACTTTTGAGAACCGAGACAATGGCTTTCTTTCATCTTCATCATCCCAGCTTGCGTAGAGTTTTTTCAGGCCCTCTGCGACAAGTTCCCAGTCATTATTAAATTGTTCCTTTAATCTATTAAACTCCAGTTTCACTTCGGCAATGCCTTCTTTAGGTGCCCTATAAACAATCTCTAACTCCTTTATCCATTTGGAGTTTTTAAAGTAAACCAACATATACTCATGTCCTACCGAAAAATACTTCGCATCATTTTTTCTATTTTTATCGTATACCAGTGAAGCAACAAAATTCTCTTCTCCAAATATCTCATTGCATACTTTTTTTAAATTGTGCATTTCGTCATCATCTATGCTGATAAAAATAATTCCGTCTTCCTTCAAAAGATTCCGAGCTAGTTTTAGCCTGGGATACATCATATTTAGCCAGTTACTATGATATCGTCCATCGCTTTCGGTATTCGTACTCAACTTTTTTCCTTCTTCATCGGTCTGTCCTGTAATCGCCAAATAATTGCCAAGATTATCTGCATAATTGTCTTTATAAACAAAGTCCTTTCCTGTGTTATAAGGAGGATCTATGTAGATCATCTTGATTTTATTCGCATAGCTTTTTTGAAGAAGTTTTAATACTTCTAGATTATCTCCTTCAATAAAAATGTTTTGGGTGCTATCCCAATCTTTACTTTCCTTCTTAACAGGTCTCAATGTACCCGTACTTGGCTTATTAGCTTCTTGTCTCGCCATGCTTTTACCAGCCCAGGTAAAGCGATAATATTCCTCACTGGTTTCAACTTCTTCACCTAATAATGCCTTCAATTCTTCTATATCTACTTTTCCTTCCTTTACAACAGTTGGGAAGAGAGATTTTAGAATATCCACGTTCTCCTTTATAATGTCGGCACTCTTGCTCAATGGGTGGTTGGCGGTTATTTGTTCCATAATACTATGCAGTTATCAATGCTTTTAATTGCTCAATCAGTTTTCTTCTATTCTGAATTTCCGTGTTTAATAAAATTCTTTGATTCAGTTGGCTTTCTTTTTTTGCCTGGTTTTGCAATACTTGAATTTCTTTTTGCAAAGACTCAATTTTCTCCAGCTTTTCCATGTCACTTTGGGTGCGGTCTTTAGTGCGGGGTGTAAACACACCACTTAGTTCCGCAGCCTGTAGAGCGATCATCCGCTGGATGTAAGAATCATAGTAGGTTTTCAAATTGGTTTTATCCAATTCTGAAAAGGCAAGACTACTTAGAAAGCTCTGTTGCCGTTCCGTAGTTTCTTGCTTGTCTATAGGTTCCGTAGTATATTTTTTCTCAACTATTCTGCGGTTGCTGTCGTTCTGGTTAATTTTCTTATCGCATGCATTTAACACAAAAGTGCCGTCCTGCCGAATACATAACAGGATAGGATAAGGAATGTATTTCTGAATGAGATCAGCTATTCGCTGATGATTTTTTTCGAAATCACTACCTGAAGTATGAACAACTATTACCTGAACTTCTTCAAAAAGGTATTGTTCATCCTTGTAAGGGTTGATATTTGAATTAGATGGGCTTACACTGGCTAACCAATCAATACCGGATATGGCATTGACATCATCCAGCAATGCTTTTTCGGTGCTGGTAAGATCAAAGTTGCGTTTAAAGAAAGCCTTGGTGATTTTCTTATTCACCAGGTTTCTTTCAGGTATTTGCAATATGGTATTCAGCGCTTGCATTTATTTAATTACCAAAAATGAAATCAGCTCATAGCCATTACTCACTGATGATTTGCTCAATTTTGTTCCTCCGGGCATTGCCAGAGTATCTAACCCCAATTCATCATCTACACCTTTTAAATGTGTCATAGTAGTTTGAAGAAGTTGTGCATATAAATCCATCTTACTACCAGCCTTTGTTTCCTTATCAAAACCTGCTATCAAATCGGGAAGAATTTCATTTTTTCCAAGGCAAAGTTTTTTAAAATAGTCAAGGCAGCGTTTAGGATTGTTGCCGGGAATAAAAATTTCTCCTTCAATATTGATATAACATAGGTTGTAAGGAAATATAGCATTGCTGCTATAAACATCTTCAGTGATTGAGGCCAGATCTTTCAGGCAAAAAATAATTCCTTTTGGTGCATCTTCCAGATTAGAGCTGGTAACACTGTAAATTCCCTTCGGCATTAAATTAAATTCTTCCCTTTCATCAACTGTTAGCCTGTCTGCATCTATTTTAAAATCGTTAAAAGTAAGGTCGGTAATGCTAATGCCACCTTCGATGTCTTCCAGGTCAAGCACTTTGCTTTGAAGCTGCTTTAACTGCCTTCTTCGATATTCCAGATCTTGCTTTTGACCGGTTGTTTCATCAATGATATTATCATCTCCGGTTGCCGATACATCGAGTATTTGCATACGGCCATGCACTCTTCCAATCAGGTCAATATAGTTATCCAAATCAAGATTTGGAAAGAAGTTGACTAATTGTATTTTTTCGTTTTTGGAACCGATCCTGTCAATACGTCCAAAACGCTGGATAATCCGTACCGGGTTCCAATGAATGTCATAATTCACCAGATAATCTCCATCTTGTAAATTCTGTCCTTCAGAAATGCAATCGGTACAAAATAGTATATCAATTTCGTCTGTTCCTTCCGGAAAAATGATTTGCCGTTTTTTTGAGATGGGAGAAAAATGAGTAAGGATTGAGCTGAGGTCTGCCTTGCACCCTGGCATGTTTGTTTTATTGGTTTCGCCTCCTGTTACCTGTGCAGAAAAAAGACCCAAATCATTTTTTAACCAACTATGCAATTCATCGTACAGGTATTTTACCGTATCTGCAAATGCAGAGAAAATAATTACCTTTTTGTTATTGCCATTTAGTGGCTTTTTCACTTTGGCGGCAATCAAATCCTTGAGATCACGGAGCTTGGCATCCCTCGTCCGGTCAATCACCTTTGTAAGAGAAAGCAGGTTTTCAATTCGCTTCTTGTCATCTAACAATTCCTCACGGCATTTAATCAAATCAATATCCTGCAGTAATACTTTCACCTTTCCACCTACTAATAAATCTTCAAGCAGTTCGTCGTCAAAATCAATATTGTTTATGTCAAGTTCGTTATCGAAAAAAGTATTGTTTCTTGCATTTTCCACCTTTTCCAATAAACTGTTTATTTGGTGCAGTAATGATTCAAGGGTTAAATGAAAGGAATGAATGGAACTTTCCAATCTTTTCAGCAGATTCACACGCATCAAATGAATAAGGCTATTTTCCCTTTCTATCTGTTTGAAGACACTTCCTGAGGAAGTAGTCATATCATATTTATCCTCGTATGCTTTCTTTTTGTCTGGCCTTACATACGATAAAGGAGAATAGAACTTAAGGTTTAGGGCATTGAGTTCGTTATTCACTTTATCCATAGCAGGGAAAGCCCCATTCAGATCAAAATCAGAATATTTATTTACCGGCTTTTGACGTTCGGGAAATTTGCCTATATCATTGGTGTTATAATATTTCTGGATATGCTTTCGGGAACGGGCAATAGTCAGCAAGTCAAGGATTTTGAAATAGGAACCATCGAGGCTTTCAATTAAACTATCCCTGTTATAGTCATCGCCGTTTCTGGCTCTTAGCCAATGATTAAATTTTTGCTGCGCCTTGCGAAGAGTTTGGTCAATGCTAGGTATGCCATACGATTTAAGTGCATTATCCTGTTGTTCTGTTATAAAAGCAATTTGGTTTTTAATATCATTCATCCGGGTATTTACCGGCGTTGCTGAGAGCATAAGCACTTTCGTTTTCACACCAGATTTTATAATATCATTCATCAACCGCTGATACCTGGTGATTGTTTCTTTGCGTGGAGGGTTGTTGCGAAAGTTGTGCGATTCATCAATTACCACAAGGTCATAGTTACCCCAGTTAACAGTTTCAAGATTGATATAGCCCGATAAACCATTAGTACGGGAAAGATCGGTGTGGTTTAAGACATCAAAGTTTAATCTGTCTTTCGAGAGTATATTGCGCACATCGTTCTGAGCATATACCAACCAGTTATCACGGAGTTTTTTCGGACACAATACCAGGATACGATCATTCCGCATTTGGTAGTATTTCATTACGGCCAGAGCTTCAAACGTTTTTCCCAAACCAACACTATCGGCAATGATGCAGCCGCCGAAAGTTTCAATTTTATCAATTGCCCCTAAAACTGCGTCCTGTTGAAAATTGTATAGCATGTTCCAAATAAGCGTATTCTTAAAACCGATCTTTTTAAGGCGCTGTTCGGATACTTCATCAATAGTGGCGTTCTGAAAAATATTATACAGGGTGAATTTATACAAGTGGTCTGGTGAGTGATGATTGCAGGCCTTTTCAATTGTGGCTACAATCTGGCTCTTAATGTCTTTATTACTATTATTCCAGAATTGGCAAAATAGGTTGAGATATTGATTCTCTGAATCTTCAAAAGTGTTTATTATAATCGGATTTGCTGATTGAAGCAGACCAAGACAGATGCTATTCAAATCATGAGGTACTATTGAAAAGCATTGTGTTTTATCATCATTTTTTACAAGGATAAATTTTTGCCCTCCTAAATTCCCGTAACGAATGATGCACTTTTCTTTTATGATCGAAAGCGTTGTTTCAGCTTTATATTTCCCCTTTAAATCATGGTATTGTTTCCATTCCTGTGAATCGTAACAAAAACGAATGTCAGAATCTTTATTATAATCGAGAAGAATTTTAATGCTATCTACTTTCTTAAGCTGAATGCATAGTTCGAAAAATGAATTAATACTGAAATAGGAGGCACAAATCAATACCTCTGAATTTTCAGTTAGCAAGGATTTAAATTCGTCAAATAAGCGAGTTGCCTGGTTGTCTATTAGCTTCATTATGGCTTTGGTCTGCTGTTTAGATTTTTTATAGCCTCTTCAAAAAAAGGTTCCCCGCCAAACTCATCAGTCATCGTCTGGCTCAAATACCGTATCTCCAATTCTTTAAAATCCAGGCTAAAAAGCTCAGCAATAACCGGGATCATTTTCGAGTTTGCAGGTCTTTCCCCTTTTTCAATTTTACTTAAAATGGAAGTATCAATATCCAATGCGGCTGCTACTTTACGCAACGGCATGTTCTTCTGCTTCCTTTCGGAATTGATCAATGCTCCAAATTCCCTACTCCAAGTGTTTGACATTATAGTTTGGACTTACTTGTCAAATTTATAAAATCTTTTATCATTTTTTAGTCTTTTTTATTGATTATCAGCTAATGAGGATAGGTGATGCCCACTCAAATAGTAATTATCAAATAACTCAGATAGACTTGATATTTATTATTTTTGTCCGATAAAATACGATGAAAGTCTTTACGAGCTTGTATCGCCATACTCAAACCCTCTTCTCGCAGAGAGTGAGCCGTATCGTGAGAAGTTCTTACCCCATGAATTTTTACATTGGTTTCAGCATCTAACCCCATCCGTGTCGTAGCAAAATGGTTCGAATCTTAACCGGTTTCCTTTACTGAAATTCATACCTGATAGTATATTCTTTGATTATTTCAGGATCTTTTTCTACGAGCACTTTCTCTATGTAAACGCAGATGGCTTTAATGACCGGGCTGCCTGTACATTTCTCTTTCACCAGCGCCAATAGCTCTTTTAAAGCACTAATTTCCAGACGCAGCTTTTTAATGGCTATGGCGTACAGGAATTCCAATAACGCCTCTCCATAATGATGTTGTGCCCTGAGTACAATTGGGTTGATGATTGCTAGGAACTTCCTGCTGATATCTTTGTCGATATCATACGCCAATTCCAGTGGATGCGCTGCCCGTAAGAAACTGGCCTGGATGATACCATCATTGAACCTTGAAAAGTTCTCCGGATCAAGTAAGTTCCTTACGTATTCGCTTTGCCTCAGACAGCGTTTTAAATCCTTTGAATGCCTGAGACGGTTGATTATAGTAGAGATAGTAAAGTATATATCAGCCTGGCTTGCATCCTTATCATAGTTGCTAAAATTGAAGAAGGCAAAATTCTTGTTGATGGCAAGCTGATCATCTGTGTAGACATTGGGATAAAATAGCTGGTCAGTTAATCCGCGTTCTTCCACTTTCATGGAATTCGAAATTACATCATGCCTTTGCATGAAAAATTTAATAACATTCTCAGAAATCTGTGGCAGGTGAACTTCACAGAAGCCCATAAAAGTTTTCACAAAATCTAATTCAACAATCCAAGACGTATTCAGGTAGTCATTATTACAATGAATGGTTTCAACACTATAGAATGAATTGGTATCAATTCCCCTTATACCCTGCGTAAGGTTATTCTTTATAAACTTATAATACTCTTCATCTTGGGTTCTGGTGAAACCCACAAGATAGATAATGGATAATTTGCTGCATTTCCGCATTTCCTTGCTCACATAAATAAGGTTGCCTCCGGACACCATAGAAGAGCAAACGATTACTGCCGCCCCTTCCTTCTTCTCATCCATGGTATGCATGTTATTCATAGGGATGATCTCAGGCAAAAACTCATTTTTTACGACCTGGCTAATCATATGGAGCAGGTACTTTGCAAATAACTCAGATCCCTTATCATTTAAATGAACAATGTACCTGGTATTAGAAGGAATATACTGATGGATGTATCCATTCAGTTTTTCCTTGAAATCTGCAAAAACATGCCCACCATTTGCCAGGTCCTCAAAAACAGCCTGAAGGTCAAAAAACACCTCATAACCGAATCGAGTGGAAGCACTGCTGCGAACGCTACTTTCAAAGAAATTCGCTTTAATAAACGTATTCTTAAGCGCATGTTTACGGTGATAAGATTCCATAAACGGCGATAAGTTGCGGGGCGCGTCGGTAGTCTTAAGGACCAGCTTGTTAATTAGAGGTTTTTCAAGCAGAAATACATCTCCCTGAATAGCTACCGGCATAGAGCCTTTTGCACATAAGGCGCAAGGCTCATTGAATGCATAGGTGTCAAAAGTGTCAATTCCGTCTTTGTTTATAGCATCCCTGTGTAAATCACAGATCACTAAATCCTTATGCTTTGCAGGCTTCAGGCAATAAATAAGGACGATACGTTCCAGCTCCACATGTCTTTCTTCCAGCCTGTCAATAATGTTGGCAGAAGTGGACGAAGACACCAGAAACAGGGCTTTGTGCCGGTCAATAAATTCGCTTTCTTCAAAACCTTTATAAGACCCATAGCTTTCAATGTGCGGGCATACAAAATCCGGATCGAAACGCTTCTTTAACTCCACCAGAGCAAAGGCCAAGGAGTTGATCGACGATGTATCACAATAGATGATCTCATAGCTAACTTTGTACCGTTTCAAAAGATTGAATGCTATAAAGTAAATATCCTGACTTTTTATCAACACATTGCCTGTACGTAAAAACTTATCACAATGTTTCCCGGAGGGAAATACAAAATGGTGGGATTCTTGGGCAGTGATCAAACCTCCTTTGCAAAAGATATTGTTCATTCCAATACGAAAGAGATTTACAAAGACAGCATCGGCTATCCGTATACCTTTCAATGAACTTAAACTGCCATATTCATCAAATAAGTACATCCCCACAAAACTGGAGTACATATTTTGTTGGTGAAATCTCGTCGGAATAATAGCCCTAAAGGCATCTTCCGAGTCCGCAGCGAACGCTTCCAACTGCGGTTTAAGATATGCCCCCGCTACGACCAGTAAATGATCAGGAACATGATGCTCCTGAAAGTGATTTTTAAGTTGGTTTAACAAGCCAGGCAGATCTGCTTTTTGCTGATGGAGGAAAGCAATCGTATAGTTCGTGATTTTGGCATCTTTTGTTAAAGAGGCGTCAAATATCAGGACATCGGCCATGTAATAGCAGGTTTAGTAATTAACTACAGGTTCAAGAGGCAGGATGATGGTAATAACACTCCCTTTGGTATTGTAATAGGAAGTAAATTCCTTATCTGAAATTTTGCCCCAGTCATAAAGCGTTATATTTTCTGAGACAGTTTCATTTTCATACTGATTTATAATCATATCCCGGAAAACATGTGTTTTGTTTGTCCTGATTCGTATAAACCCCCTTGCATCTATGGTTGAAAGCACACGATCTAAACCAATACCTTTCACTACCCCCTTCCTTCCTTCATCGTTCGTCCAGTATTTGGTCAGACATTGTTTGATAATACTTACTTCCTCTACAACGGGCATTGCCTCATCGTATTTTTCACCCATTCGTCTACCTGCAAAGCCATCACCGCTATCAAAGACTGAAATTTCAAGGAAGGAAATCTTATTCTCCGCATCAGGCTTAAAAATACCGTGTGAGAAATACCTGTTTAATGCCGCATTATCTTCGGTATGTTGCTTTATGTTCTTCTGAAAATTCTTATAATACCTGAAATAAATTCCTCTTACGCCGGGCACGGCCTTGTTTCCAAAACGATCTTTCGTGGCCCAGTCATCCGTGTTCTTGAAAAGCTCATAAATGATCGCAGTTAATGGTTTGAGAATGCCCTGCATTTTTCCCATTACTACTTTGTTGGTTTTTTCTCCCAAGTTCTTTATGATTTGATTTACATATTGCTCGATCATTTCCTCATCGACAATTTTATATGAAGGAGCGTTGTAGAACATTTTAACAAGCCCCTTTTCATTTGGCAGATGATCAAAGCAAGTAAGCATGTAGGACGTCCCCAAAGGCTTATAATTTCTCATCAACTCATTAACATACTGGTTGGTTGGCCGCAAATCCACTTTTAAAGAATTTCCATCTTCATAGTTAAATTCTTTAAACCAGTGGAGGGATGAGGACACAAACCACAGATAGGATTTCGCGGCGGAATCGAGTTGTTCCTTATTGGAGCTTTTAATCCTTGCCTTTAACTGGTTCAGTTTTCCGTCCCGGATGATTGTAGATATAAATTGAATGATCGAGGGCAGTACGCCAATATTTTCTTCCTTGAAATCATTTGGCAGTTCGAGGTCGACCATATGGTCCCGGCTTTCATCTTTATATTTTTCATATAAAGTTTCGATATCATTCATATTAATCTCTCGTTTGATCGAAATCATAAATCAGGAATTTGGTATTTGCTTGGTCCGGTTCAAGCGGAAAAGTACTAAAAGAAAACAATTTTTACCTTATTTGGTACAACCAGGTGAGAATTTAATAAAGTTAGTTGGATTTGGTTTATTTGGCTGATAGTTTCGCTAATAGCTTTTCAAAATTGGCCGTAGGTTCAAGGTTGTTTGTATGTACCGAAAGATCTAACCTTTTGTTATGAGAAAGTAAAATAAAATTTTCTTCAGGCAATTCCGAATTAGATGAGAAGTAAGAATAATAAACAGGAATATCGGTCATATACTTTTTCCGATGTACTAATGCTAAGGTAGGCAGCAACAAAAAAACGTCTTTATTAGTCAATTGAAATGTAGTGAAGTACTTATTTAATTGTCTCTTTGATTTACTTATTAAATCGTCCGGATTAAATGAAGATTCGCCCGTCATTAATCTGTTTCGATCATGTTTGTATCTGTCAGGAGAAAGGAAAGCCTGAATCCACCCAGCCTTTACCTTTACCTCAATAATGGCAAAGGTTCTTCCATTCTTTAATAATCTTATATCAGGATGACTATAAACAAGCTGTTAACTATTAGATACATCTGCTATATTTTGGCAGTCATTGGGTATATCAGGCAGTAATTTAACATTCATATCCCAATCTTTAATTTTTTGTATTGTTTCCTGATTACAGGATGGCACCGCAATAAAAAGGCTTTCTTTTGCCCTGCTAAATGCGACATAATAAACCCGGGCATCATCTCCGTCTGCTTGCAGACGGTTTTTAGCATCAAACACAAAGCGATCCAGGTCACCGACAGAAGGCAAACAAACGAGTACATGGTCAAATTCAGCACCTTTTGTACTGTGGATAGTTCTTATTGTGTCCTCTGACTGAGTATCAATTTTGACAAAGTGAAGCAGTTGATTCAAGGAACAACTTTTGTAAAACACCTGCGCTGCTCCTGCGGCCAATTTTGAATGTGATTTTAATTGAAGATTGGCTAGATATGCTATCATCTGGATATAGTAATCATTGACATTCATTTGTCTTACTATATCTTTTTTAAAATCTTCCAGCAGAGAAATGCATACTTTTTGAATAGCGAACGCACTTGCTTGTGGATTTGTTGCTTTAATTTGCCGACTAACTAATCGAATCGCTTCTTTGGCATTCTTCTTTTCAAGCCACCTGTAGCCCAATAATAGCGAATGAATAAATTTTGCTCTTTTTGAGTTTGAATCTTCTGCAAACATCTTAGACACAAGATCTGTGCCCTTGGCAACTAATTCGGAGAGAATATTCTCGACATCTACATGCTCTTTTGCCACAGCAACAGTGGAGACGCTAACATTTTCAAGCATCCATCTATAACAATCATGATGTGGGCCAATGAGTACCGTTACGGGGACACCCGGTTTTGTACCCTCATATCCGTGTTGTTCTATGTCAGAACGAAGAGTGTTTAGATAATCGATGATAGCTTGTGTTGAGCGATGGTTTCGTTCAAGTTTATATGAGTTCATTCTCTCCACACCTAAATTCTCAAAGTCTGATCTAACTGCCCCTGCAAACTTGTAAATGGATTGTGCCGGATCACCGATAACACCAATTGTAGTATCACCTTCAGCGATTTTTCTGACAATTACTGTTTGAAGCGCCGTCGTGTCCTGGAACTCATCAATAAACATATATGGATACTTATTACGTATGAATTCTAGAACACGGGGCGATTTTTTTATAATATAGTACGCAAAATACAAGACATCCTCGTGGTGCATTATACCATCAGACCAATACTTCTTTTTATATACCCATAGTTCGTTATTACTTGTCGGTACTGCTATATCAATATAACGTTTGCAATAGAGAACAATATTATTTCCTTGATCTAACCGGAAATCGATGCTTGAAAGTAACTTGATCAGCTTAGGTTTGGACACAGGGGAATTCAAATATCCATAATGGTTTGCCCGCTTTTGATTAAGTTGTTCAATGGTTTTTAACCAACGACGTATTCGATCAGAATGAGGTAAATGTTCTTCGTGCCCTTGCATTTCTGCTGTGTTAAATAAGTCTGCATCATTCTCGTCCTTCTTAATCAAATAGGAAAAAGGTTTAATTATGTTTTTATATAGAAAACTGTGAATTGTGCCTACTTCAATTTGTGCCTTGTCACAATTCATACGCCGCAAAACCTGTTCTGCAGCCACATTAGTATAAGTAATGCACGCAATTTTTCTAGTCAAACCTAGTTTCTGCGATTCTTTAAGTACTCTTTTAATATGTTTGATAAGCCATGCCGTTTTTCCTGCTCCTGGCCCTGCAAATGCCTTAAATGGTGTTTCAATATTCGGCAATTGGTGTATTGATGGTAACGAATTAATATCTACCATTTTACTGAGTAATAAAGGTGATTGATTTCTCTATGTATTCCGGAATCACAAATGGAGTTCTTGCATCTTCATGTAACAATAAATTTTGCCGCAATTGTGTTTCAAGCAAAAAAGCATGTTCGCCTTTTGTGGTTTCAATTGCTCGGTGATAGCATGCTGCAATTAGTGCAGTTTTCTTTTGATCCTCTTCCCATTTACTCATAGTCAATGAGTTTTTAATATCATCATGGAGGCACATGTTGACAATCTCCTCCAAATTCTTTGATTCTTTCAGCGCTGCCATCATCTGACCAATCAGTTCTTTTTTATTTTTACCCTTTGTAGGAAAACTGTCTGTAAGCAGCAACGAACAACTAGGATTATGATAAGCAAGTTCATATTCAAGTGTTTTGCCGATTCCGGCGACAGGCGTAGCTATATGGATGTGCGGAAAATGATTAGCAAAATTTTTCAGATTCACTGCGTGTGGCGCTAAAGGCTTATAGTGATATGCTTCAGGTTCTGTATCCAACTCGAAGGGATAACAGGATTTCCATGTCCTTCGATGATCTTCTTCCTCTTTAATTTCCTTTTTTGCCGGATCCGCATCCGTTATACAAACAACTTTCCTTCTGAGACAGTAATTACCAGGCTCTTCCTTAAATGCAAAAAGTTTAAGAAAATGTTTGAAACTGGCGCTGTCGACACTTACGATTGCAATATGCGCATTTATCAAAAGATCTTCCGCTTTTAAATATGCAGCAAAGCATGGGAGCAACAATTGTTCTGCCAAACCTTCTACAAAAACGACACGGTCAGCAAACAGCATATTGGACTTAGTAGCATCCAGAAAACGGCGAACAAAAGCTTTCGAGATTTGGTCTTCGGCCGAATCCTCGAAGATTCGACCTGGATAGCTTACCCGTTGTTGGCCTTCAAAATCTTCATACAAACACACAACAGAATCAAGGTCTACCGCAGCAGTTATTTGTGTTGAATGACTACTAATAAAGGCCTGTCTTGCTTGCTTTTGAGTATGAAGGTTGTTATCCAGAAATTTCAGGAACTTATACTGCATTGAAGGATGAAGGTGAGCTTCAGGCTCTTCGATGGCTAAGATGGGGAAAATTTTTGCATTGTCACCCATAAAACTGCTTCTTTCCATTTGCATTTTTGCAAGAATCAAAGCAATGAACAGCAAATTATTATAACCAAGTCCGTTGTTTTTTATCGGCAATTTGAACCCTAGTTTTTCAACAACAAGTCGCAATGCAAAGAGAAGTTGTTGTTCCGAAATTTCCGCATCGAAATCAGGATTACCACCTTTTCCTGCACCCGTGGCTTTTGAATACTCAAGCATTTCCTGTTTTGATATCCGCCCAATCAAATGTGCCAAAAGTTCATTGGCTTTACTATTAAATTCGATTTCCCTTGCTTTGAGTAATTGCTTTTTCTCTGCTGAAAGAAGTTCAAAGCCCTGCCCCTCAGTCAGATCGTAATCCAAAAAATAATTAAGTACATCGCGCAGTAGTGTATTATTGCCATAAAACATTTGTCGTTCTGCATCTCTAATAGCATCCAGAAACTGGAAATCAAACCGTTCAAGGTTATCAACGCTCGCCTTTTCCTCTTTTTGAACATCTCCTCCGTATATAGCCGCATTGTATTTACGCAAAAATTTCTTCTCAATAACTTTACGGCATTCTGGGATACGATAACTTCCATCCTCGTTGCGAAGCAAAGTCATCTCTCGGGTATATTCATCATAGTGTTTATAAGGTAGAAAGTATCGATAAGTTAGGCAAGCATGATAGGGCTGTTGTTCATTTAACAGCCATTCGTAGATTACATTCCTATCATCAGGATTCTCTCCTGTATTAACCTGACCGGGTTTCGCAACAGACTCAGTAAGAGTAATTTTGATTTCAATGGTTGGAGGATTCGTGAAATCATTATAACTGGTATTAAAATCTTCTATAGATAATCTCTGTTGTGAGCGTTCAAATACCAATTGCAGAGCTTTCAAAAGATTGGTTTTGCCAGCATTGTTGTGACCAATTATGATGTTTAAACCGGGATTAAAGAGTATAGTATTCTCTTTAAAATTTCGGTAATTTTTAATAATGACTTCAGATATATACATAACTATAACGCATTAAAGAATATTTTAACCCGTGTAACTTTATTTCATTTACCACACAGTTCACCGACTGGGCCTTGCACTCAGGTATTTATAATAATGTTGACAAATGACAGATTTATCCTGCCTCGGAAGAAAATAAGAAGGGGATGAGACTTGCTTATTCTACCGGCCAGGTTCAGGGGGATCAACATTTAAATTATATAAATATAAAATTTATTCTATTCATATTTGTTAACATTTGCTACAACTGTCTATTCAGAACATAATATATTAATTTAGAGTGCAGGCTAAGAAGAATTCCTGCATAAACATTAAGTGTTTTTCACGTTTTTTATTTAATAAATATTCCATATGACTTTGTTAAGTGTTGTTAAATGGAAGGAATATCTAACTAGTTAGCTTAATAATACATTGTTCAACCCCTGTAGGTACATCTTTCCACTACACTTCAAAATACTCACCATCTGGTTCATTAAACCATATTATTACACCAAGACCTTTTGGAATATTAACGTCATCCCTCCATTCAAAATCCGATTTAGAAAATTCTTTGTCCTATGGGTTGTTTAATTAGATGCTCTAAGGGTCAGAAAATTGAAAACTCAATTGAAATTTCTATATCACTGCTTATTGTATTTTTTGCACGAAACAATGAAAGAATGTTATTTTCTGGAAAATTCGGGATTGTATCGCTGCTAATTCATCGCGATACTTTATCAGCCAAATTTCAAGCCTTTTGCAGAATTTATGAAGGAACGAGTGTTCAACAGGCAGCCGCTGCTGCAACCCCTCAGCAACAAGCGGAAGAACGACAATTGAAAGTGAAGGCTTTGAATTGATAGAGTTTTGTATTTTTTTAGTAAATTTGTTCGATTCCAGCTCTTTTAAAGTGTTTTAAAGCAGTATAAATAATTCGGGGGCCTGTTCAGGGGCCTACCGAAAAATCAGCCTACGAAAAAATTGATTTGAAATAATATACGCCACCAGGTTCGATTCTGGGCGAGACCACAAATTCTTCGCGAAGCTTCAAGCTTCGAAGAGCCCACTGGTTTCATATTACTTCATACTTCTTACCTCATCCTGAGCTGCACCAGCGCCTCCACCATTTTTGAATTTCGTTTAGGAGGGTCCGTACCTGCAGTTGCATAAAATGAAAGAATATTCTTTTTAAGAGAAGGAGAAACAGTTTCAAAATGCTTTTGCTTTAGTTTTATCAGCAAATCACAATACGTTTTATCAGCCAGCGCATATTCGCCTTCCTTTGTTTTAATACCGGTATCAAAATCAACATTGACGGGATGCATCGCTTGCACAGCATGCTGATGCAATACCATAATACTACCAGCATAATGAACTGTAACCGTATCAAAGCTGGCGATAAACTTTTTTTCAGCCTCCGGTCCCGGATCTTTAAACTTAATAACTTTTAATGCCCCCCATTTAGGCACAATATGAATAAATACCGCCAGTACATGTGCAAAAAAACCGGGTCTCTCCTTTTTTCCAAAGCGGTGCCTGTTATTTTTTTGATGCATCCGGAAAATAAAATTTCGACTGGTTGCGGTTGGTTGCACTTTTTGGATCTCTCCTTTTTTATAGGACCAGGCGGCTTTGGTCATAAATGGAAAAAGATGCATGATCGTAAACCTAAAGCGGCCCACTGCTTTTGACAGATCGCCAAACAGTTCATTGGCTTCCAGGCCATACGTTTCTTTAAATGCTTTTTGTAGTAATGGTTCGGCCACTTTAAACCCGATAAAATCATGATACGCGGTAGATGCATAATTGCCGCGGGCGGTTTGCAATACATCAAAAGAGAATTCGGTACGTAAATGCGACACATGGTTCTCGGCAAACGTAACGGTATCGCCAAATTTTAATTTCAATTTCGGATATATCAAAGGCACACTGGTATTGATGCCTATTGCATGACCATACACATCGGCATAATAATGACATAACATACCAAGCGCAAAAGCATATTCGTATAATCCTTTTGCCTCATTGAGTACAGTAGTTACAAAGTCGCCGCTGCGTACATAATGGATCAGGTTGGTAAATAGCTTACTGCCGAAAGGATAATAACCCATATCCGGCACAACCGCCCCTCCATATACATAGGCATGTGCTTCGCGAAATGCATCGTTTGAGCTATCAGGAAATTTTTGTTTCAATAAAGGAAGCAGCACTTTATCCCAGTTAACATCAATAATGGCCTGGTGCGTTAATACCGAATAGGCTCTGCAAACCAGTGAAGCATAAACAGATAACAGAATAATTATACTTGTCTTCTTTATAAAACAGGCATTCACCCACATCGTTTATTATTTGCGAAGCAATAACCGGGCCCCGCCCGATACACCGTAATAAATCATTGATTTTAACCGGGTTTTGAACATAAAAGTCGTTTGGGCGAGACCACCCTCCCACTTCCAATTAGAAGCAATTAAATTCAAAGAACCCGTATAAAGTCAAGACTTTATGCGGGATTTTTTGTTTTGGGGTTGATATAAGTCAACATTAGTCAGCTTAACTAATACTATACAAACTTTTTTAATTCATTTGACGTTTGTTATTTGAAAGTTGCGAAACGGTAGCATACAAAACGCATCCGGAAACACCTGTCACAAAGATTGTATGGTAAGTTATAAAAGACCTAATGATATTTTCTGTAAGAGGGTGAGCTGCTATTCATTAATTACTTCTTTTTTCTTTTCACTGGTTTTGTTGTCCCTGGTCTCCAATGCCCAAAACATAACCACCATTGCAGGAACAGGAACCGCTGGCTATAACGGAGATGGAATTGCCGCAACATCTGCTCAGTTTAATGGCGTTCAGGGATTGGCACTTGACGGCGCCGGTAATTTATATGCTGCTGACATTTCAAATAATCGCATTCGAAAGATCAACCTCAGCACGGGTATCATAAGCACCATCGCAGGAACAGGAACCGGAGGCTATAATGGAGATGGCATACTGGCTACGGCTGCACAAATAAATATTCCATCGGCTTTGGCTTTTGACAGCAACGGTGATTTGTATTTTACCGACCGGTCGAACAGTCGCATACGAAAGATAACAACGTCAACAGGCATTATCAGTACGGTAGCGGGAACAGGAACTGCAGGATATAATGGTGACGGCATCCTTGCTACAGCTGCGCAATTAAATAACCCCAATGAGGTGTCTTTTGATGCAGGCGGTAATTTATACATTGCCGATTGGTTCAATAACCGTGTTCGTAAAGTAGATAAAAGCTCCGGCATCATCAATACTATTGCAGGAACGGGAACTGCCGGTTACAACGGGGATGGGATTGCCGCTACGGCTGCACAAATAAATGGCCCCTGCGGAATTATATTCGACAATGCAGGAAATATATACATAGCAGAATACGGAGGCGCAAGAGTTCGTAAGATAAACATCGGCACCGGCAATATAAGCACCATCGCAGGTACAGGAACCTTCGGTTATAATGGCGACGGAATTGCTGCAACAACTGCACAGTTAGCCGGCTGTGCATACATAAAGTTTGATGCCGCCGAAAATATGTTTATCGGTGAAGGCAGCAACCAGCGTGTGAGGGAAGTAATTAAAAGTACCGGCCTCATCAGCACCATTGCAGGAACAGGAACCCAGGGTTATAACGGGGATGGAATTCCCGCCACTACTGCTCAATTAAATTTTCCTTTTTATATACTCTTTGACCAGCCGAAGTGCAATATGTACATCGCCGATTACTATAATAATCGCATACGGTTAATTACAGGAGGATTTATAGGATGCACACCTTTGCCATTGAATTTGGTTTCCTTTACAGGAAAAAATAAAGACAGTTATAACCTGCTGGAATGGCAAGCAAAGGATGCAGCCGGTAACAATTATTTTGCGATAGAAAAAAGTATAGGCTCCCGAAACTTTACTGAAATAGGCACTGTAAATGCTGTACCCGGATATTCTTATTCTTTCATTGACAAACATCCCGCAGATGGAATAAACTACTATCGGATAGGGCAACAAGGGAACGACCATTCGTTAAATTATTCAGCTATCATCGCCATCTCAAACAAGCCGTCGGGCAATTTATCAATCGATATTTATCCGAATCCGGGCAATGGATCAGTTTCGCTTTCGAGTTCTGCAATGATAGGTGAATTGAAAATTTCAAATCTGGCAGGACAAATTATTTATCAGGTTAAACCGGGTGAAAAAAAACTGAACCTTCAGCTCAACAAAGCCGGAATCTATTTCATTCAAATCTTCACCGCTAACCAAAGTATAACCAAAAAATTAATTGTTTACAGGTAATTGCTCTATCTCCCGCGTATATATTTTTTCAAATTCAAATAAAGTCATAATTTTTTTATATTCAACTTCCATTCAGGCAATCGGAGATAATTGTCTTTATGTTTTGCCCTACGCTTTCTTAAATTGTTCTGCTGTCATTTTATTTAATTTCGCTAACGCGTATTTGTTCGAACAGCCGGAAAATGATTATGTATGGAAGGTATGAAAAGTTATGTGAATAGATATAAGGGAAGCTTTAAAAGATAAAACCTTTAAATATAAAAATATTGACATGAATCTTGAAACGGAAAGATTGATGATTAGAGATTTTACTAACAGCGACTGGGAGGATTTACATACTCTGTATATGAAGCCCGAAACTGTTAAGTATAATCCAAGCGGATATCCTGAAAATGAAGATGCCAGTAGAAAATTAGTTGCTGATTGGTCATTACAACCTGTTAATGCCGCAAGGGGTAATTATACCGCAGTAATTTTTGATAAAGTAAATCATCCCTTTATAGGTGTAATTTCTTTAGATTTAAGTGACCGCAAATACCGGAAAGGAGAGATCTGGTATAAACTGCTTCCTGTTTATTGGGGGCAGGGATTTGCTACGGAAGCTGTGAAAGCAATGCTTGCTTTTGGATTTGAGCAATTGCTGCTTCATAGAATTGAATGCGGTTGCAGTGTACATAATATTGCTTCTTTCAAAGTAATGGAGAAGGTGGGAATGACAAGAGAAGGAATAAAAAGAAAAGTATTACCACTTGAAGACGGCTGGCACGACGCTTACACGTATGGCATATTGGAAGATGAATATTTTAATCGCTATTAATGAGGTCCGCCGGCAGGTAATCTATTTGAAACAAGGCGGAGAAACCGATTCACTTTATATAAAAAAATGTTTATATTCGGGCTGGGATGTGTAGGCGAGACCGCACACATATTTCTTATTTCCAACCAGTTACAGACTCTCTGAGTTTTTCCCCATCCGAATATCACATGCCTGCAACCATTACCATTCAATTGTTGCCTGGTATTAAATTTTAACCTTCAAATAGCATGCTCATGCTCTTACTCATTGTTGACTCTTTGGCCATAATTATATATGTTGGTTTTGTTATTTTTTTAATTTTTATAACTTGCTTACTTATACGCTGGGCAGTGCGGGCCGATAAAATTGTAAACAATCAGGAAGTCACCATCTGGTTGCTGGTAAAATTATGCCAAAAACTGGGCGTTCCTAATGAAGAACTGCAACAGCTAAAAGATTATTTCAAGATTAAAGACGGTGAATAATACCCTCATCCCCTATAGAGTTTACCTGAGTTGCAGTTACAAAAAACTCACAATTGCCATTGACCTGATATTAACCGAAAAGCCTCAAGGAAAAATCTCGAAAAAAAAATTGCAGGATATTCACCCTGCAACTTTTTAAACGCCTTGTTAATTTCTTATGCTGAAAAAAAATCTCTTTACTATTCCGCCTCACTTGCCTCCGGCACAGTTTCCTCAGAGAATAAATTTTCACCTGAAGCATCTTTTGCCCCGGATGACGGTTTAACTTTTTTTTCTGATTTGCCGAGAATTTTTTCGAGAGCGCCGATGGCTTCCTGAACAGGCTTTAATTTAATCATTATTTCCGCCTCCTCTTCTTTTAATTTGCGCAGAGCGTCAGTAACCGGATTTTCTTTTGCAATGATTTCTTTGGCCATAAGATTGATTGTTTTTTATTTTAAAGTCTTCATTTAACAGCGTACCGGAAAAACAGGTCGCTAAAATACATTCTAATTTGTGAATAGAAAACACTCCTGAATGACAATTATTTTAGCACAAATATACTAAATATTTTATCTTTTATTATTGCAATTTATCTTTTTTATCTGCGATCGGGGATTTTAAATATTTCAAAAGTCTATTCGCAGCTCTTTTAGATAAACCAAAATCAATACATCCTTTTATCGGGCTGGAATCTACTGACTTAGCATTAAAAAGTATTTTTTTGTCATCAATATAAAACCTTACATCAACCATACAAAAAAACCTGTTTTCGTAGGTATAACTTGCATAATTATTCTCAAAACGAGATCTGATTATTTTTACATTCAAAAAATAATTTTCTATTATCTTAAGTTTTTCTTCCATAGGAGCTGCAGAATCAATCTGAAATACTTTATAATCCCGGGGAATACGCCAGTAAACATATAAAGCAACAGCAACAGGCATTGCTGGTATAAGCCATATCAAATATTTTCCAGGTACCGTTTCACCCAGAGAATTGCTTGTTGAAAAACCGATTGCCACAAAAAGCCCCGCAACAAGAAAAAAGGAAGCAAATACGTAGTTTATTTTGTCACCTTTTCTGTAAGGTTGTCTGATTTTATTTTTAAAAGACTCTTTGTCCATAAATTAATCTGTTTGCGGCGGGAGCAGTAAGATGGTTTAAACTCAACCGGAAACTTTTCAAAATAAATACAAACAAACTTTATTTGCAACTACGCCTTACAAGAAATTATCCAGATTAAAATTTCACGCCTTAAAATGACCGGCTCAGCGCTTTTGTAGCCTGCCCCAACTGGTTGTTTGTTGGAACCCCTGCTATCTGCAATAATTTTACAAAAGAAATTTTTAAACAGAAAATAGCAGGCAATGAAAAAGAATATTTCGATTCCGACAGATACCCTTGTGGCAGCAAAAAATACAGTTTATAATCGCCGCCGGTTTTTGGGATCCGCCTTTAAAACTATTGCGGCTACCGAACTTGCGATGATCGGTTTCACTATGGAACCAACAGACAAAAACGATCATGTAAATACTCATACCATAAAAACTACCGGCAGCATGTCTGTGGGCGATCTGAAGCAAATTGATGCCGGCGTTTTGAATGTAGGTTATCTTGAAGCGGGTCCTGCCAATGGCCCTGTTGTTATTCTGTTGCATGGCTGGCCTTATGATATTCACAGCTTCGACGAAGTGGTGCCTATATTAACATCAAAAGGTTACCGGGTAATAGTGCCTTATCTGCGCGGTTTTGGTACCACTCGTTTTCTTTCTGAAAATACAGTTCGCAATGGTCAGCAATCGGTAATAGCGGTAGATATGATTAACTTAATGGATGCACTCAACATCAAAAAAGCAATCATCGGTGGCTTTGACTGGGGAGCTCGTACTGCCAACATCATGGCAGCGCTTTGGCCCGAACGTTGCCAGGCGCTGGTATCGGTTAGCGGCTATCTGATCGGTAATCAAAAACTGGGCGCTACACCGCTTCCCCCCAATGCTGAATTTCAATGGTGGTACCAATATTATTTTGCCACCGAACGTGGCCGCCTGGGATATGAGAAATACCGGAACGAGTTTTCCAAACTTATCTGGCAACTGGCTTCACCAAAATGGAATTTCGACGATGTTACCTTTGATCGCACTGCTGCATCATTCAACAATCCTGATCATGTAGCTATCGTAATACACAATTACAGATGGCGACTTGGACTGGCAGCGGGTGAACCGAAATACGATGACCTTGAAAAGCGGCTTGCCGAAGGACCCGGTATCACTGTACCAACTATTACTCTTGAAGGTGATGCCAATGGTGCGCCTCATCCTGATGCCAGCGTTTATGCAAAAAAGTTTTCGGGCAAATATGCACACAAAGTTATTAAGGGAGGCATAGGTCATAATCTGCCTCAGGAAGCGCCTAAAGCATTTGCACAAGCTATAATTGAGGCCGATAGTTGTGCCCGGTGAGTTATGTATATGGGGTTTGGGATAGGTAAAAGCGCGCCGGAAACAAGCGCGGGCAGTTTCAATTGAGACGGCCCTTTTTTTGATAATGCTTTTACAATTGACTGATTTACACGTCTGGAATTCGTATATTTGAAAGAGCCTTTTACACTTAAGGTTCTTAGAAACACTTCCCAAAAATCATTGAGATTCTCCAATCTGCATTAGTACATCTTTCATTAATTACTTTACATTTTTTGTAAACTTTTTATTACCTTTATATGTACATAACAGAAGTATGCAGTGGAGTAAAGAAAAAGGTCATTATCAGTAAGGTTGAAAGCAAAGACTTTAAAATACTTACAAAAAAGCGATATTCTTTTCACTGGGAATCTGTTAAAGATGTCGGCGTTTTATACAAACTGCAAATTGAAAATGAAGTTGAAATTTTAGGGGTTATGGCATTGATTGATTTTCCCTTCGAAAAAAGAATTGAGATAAAGCTTTTGGCTTGTTCAATTGAAAACAAAGGGAAAAACAAAAAATATGATAGAGTTGCCGGCTGCCTTATTGCATACGCATGTCAATTATCTACCAGGAAGTACTTTGCAGCAGCATGTATATCGTTGATACCAAAAACAAGCTTAATTAATCATTATAAACAAAAGTACTTTATGGTTTACGGAGGCTGGCAATTATATCTGGAAGGCAGTGCATTAAAAAAAATATTAAACGAATATTTTTATGGGCTATAAAAAATTATTTAAGGAACATACTCCTGAAGAATTAGCTGAAGCATTTGTATTTCCGGTTAAACTTACTGCCAAACAACAAAAAGAGGCTGCCAGGCAATTGGCTGCAGCACGAAAAAAAACACAGGAAGAGATGACTGATGAAGATCGGTTAACCCTGAGGCTTTACGGTCTTAGATTTCAGCTGGAAGATTATCTCGAAAGCAAAGAATATGATGTTGAATTCACGTTTGGCAATTTTCTAAAAAAATATGTAGAGGTGCTAAACAAAAAAAGAAAAGATTTTGCAGAAGAAATTAGTATAGATGAAACGTTGTTGAGCCAACTGATCAATATGCACCGTTTACCACCCGATTATATTGCCATCCGGCTGGAAATTCATTCCAATAATTTTATCCCCGCTACCTCGTGGATAAAACTGGTAGAAAAGCAGCGATTGCATGAATTAACAAACGATAAAGAATTAAGGAAGAAGGAAAGGCCTTTTGTGCATGTGAAACTAAAATTATCAGCTTAAAACCAGGCATCCTATATGTCACTCAACAAAATAAACATTGCTGAAAAATTCAGCTCGATCTCTGATTACTGGAATCCCAGAATTGCCGGAGAACTCAATAACCAATATGTAAAGCTGGTGAAATTTCAGGGAGAGTTCATCTGGCATAAACATGATCATGAAGATGAGATGTTCCTGGTTGTCGAAGGTTCTTTTAATATGGAGCTACGCGATAAAACAATTACCCTGAACGCGGGTGAATTTATCATTATCCCCAAAGGCGTTGAACATAGGCCGGTTGCGCCACAGGAAGTGCAGGTAATTTTATTTGAGCCTGCTACCACATTAAATACAGGTGATCAAAAAAGTGATTTAACGAGGTATGATCTGGAAAGTATTTAGTGGCGATTACTACAATCATTACATTTTGCTTTCAAAATGGGTGTTTAGTAATAACACTTTATCTCTCATTTTCAATTCAATATATACAAATACGTTACACACCTTATTTATAAGACCATAAAAACGAAGCCGACCTACGCCGGCCCCGTTTTTATTTATCCTGCAAATTGCCGAACAACCTCACTGCACCACTCTTGCCACCGGATCGCTCATTACCGACTGGCCGTTGAGGCCAATGGCAATTACACGTATCCAGTAAATCGTAAGCGGCTTCAGCCCTTTAAACACATGCTTTCGGTGGGCAGTTGTTTCGCTCACCCAGGCAGTGGCTGAGTTTGGCTGCTGCTCGGTCGTGTACTGGTGAATGTAAGCCCTGGCGCCCGTGACCTTTTTTACTTGCACGGTTAATTCGCCTGAAGGCCCATTTCCAACCACCACACCTTCGATAGCAGTCAATTGCGAAGATGCATTTCTTTCCCTGTTAACGTCGAAACCGCTACTAAGCAGCATGGTTCTGTCGCCATTACTGATCTGCGATACATAAAAAGCCAGCCTTATTAAGGCTTCAATCAAAGCCTTTCGTTTGTCTTTTTTGATCGATATCAGCGTTCTGCCGCCATCGGCAGCAGCGTTTAATGCCACCTGGTATTCGCTCAAACTTTTTTCGAGCGCCTGTACCAAAGTGGTATCAGGGAAATTTGCGTTGCCTTTAACGCTGTTCAGAACACGGTTGGCCGTTTTGGCTACTTCGGCATCACGACCGTGTTTGAAGGGAAATGTAATCTTATTCATACGAATGAAATTTAATTGTTAAGGAAAATTGTTACTGTTCATGCTACTAAAAAGAACATCATTCAAACCTATTAGCTAATAAAGTCCGTTGAAAAAGATACTAATTTGCTTCGCCGGCCTACCCTTAGGATCCTTTAAGAATAATTCGGTTATACATATTAGTTTCTTTGTTCAATACAAATATAATATGACACTTATGCGAAATCCAAATGTGGGCACTCAAAATGACACATTATGACAC
>NZ_JCAPSW010000011.1:0-269235 GCF_059587045.1 Niastella sp. sgz303648
CTTCCTGAAAAACTCAATGTTTGTGGGTGTGTACGTAAAGCTACTGGGCCGCCTTGTGGTGTGCCCTCTCTGTTTACCGTTGTTATCCCATCTATCATTGCTCCTGCTTTCAGATAACGGTGGATCAGCTTTAATACACGCTTATCCTTTATCCGTTCGCTTAACAGGTTCATCAGATAGTCATGGTTTACCCGGTCAAAGAACTTCGCCATGTCGATATCTACTACATGGCTGTACCCTGCATTTACATATTCACGTGCCTGTAATAATGCCTGTTGTGCATTGCGCCCTGCCCTGAACCCATAGCTGCTTTTACTAAATGTTCCATCATAGATGATCATTAGCTGCTGCCCTATGGCCTGTTGGATCATCCGGTCCAGTAAGGTGGGGATGCCCAACATCCTGCTTCCTCCTCCCGGTTTCGGTATCTCAACTTTCCTTACTGCTGATGGTTGATACTTCCCTTCCTGTATTGCTGCTTTCACCTCTGGCCATACGGCTTGTACATGAGATTTAAATCCTTCGATTTCTATCCCATCTACGCCGCCACTGCCTTTGTTCGCCATCACCTGTTCATAGGCCCGGCGTACGTTTCGGCTATCCAGTATACATTCCAGTAGTTCCATCTGCATTTTTTTTTCTCTGTCCACTTTGTTTCTTCCCTTCTTTCAAAAACGTTGCTCAGCGCTTATTAATACGTTCAGGCTTCCAGCCCTATGCTCTTAATATAGCCTTACCTATAGGCAAGTTTTCTGCTTTCGTTGTAACGCTTCCAGTTCCGGATTTACTCCTTAGCTTCTAATGTCTGGCCCTTCACTGTTTTGGGCTACAGCTACTACTGCCAGAGCTGACTTCTGTAAAACCTGTATTGGCATCTCTGCAATCCATTGCTCCTTCAGGACGCGCGTCTCCCTCCGGCAGCAGTTTTACAGATCTCCCCGGGTAAGATCATATACCTTCATCCCATGTGTTCGCTGCATTTACAAATCGTGATCTCGGATAGTTTCGGACTTTGACTTGTGTTGCAGCCTCGTCCATCACTTATTGCCTCATATGCAGTTTCTGTTCGTCGAACCGGGATTTTGCCGCCGGCTTCCTTCAGATTCTCCCTCGCGGAAGACACCCTTGCCTTTGGCTAACGGTTCCCACTATCAGGGCCCGTAAAGGACTTGCACCTTCAAGTCTATGATCATGCCAGGCGCACAACAAAAAAGGCCACCGTTTAACAACGGCAGCCTTTTGCAAAAAATAATTTAGCGATGATTATATAGCATCAAACACAACGAGCAATGCAAATATTACACCGGGGATCCAGAACAATAATGTAAGAATTAAGCTGATCCAGAATTTGGTGTTAACTTCTCCTTCTTTCAGGTAAACAGCGAGCGGTGGTAATAAGATGGCCAGAATAGCCAGCAATACCTGATCGGTTTCTGTATCACGTCCGGCGCGTTTGTCGGCCTTGTAGTCTTTCAATAATTGTTTGGCGTCTTTAATGCGGTTTTTCCGATCGTGCCTCGACAGGTTTTTAAATTCATCAACGGCCGATTTCACTGCTTCAGGAGCTGGTTCGGTTTTGGTAGTATTGGCAGCAGGGTCAACAGAAGGCATAGAAGCAGCCATTACAGGGGAAGCCGAAACAGATACCATCAACAGCAAGGTCAGGAATTGGGTAGTGAACTTTTTCATATTATCAATTTTGGTAAACAAATATATGGAGGAAAATTACAGATTGTTGCATTACATGCAATTAAAAGGCCAGATATAACCATAACAGGTTACCATTGTTTGAAAAAATATGCCGTAAATCAATTTATTACAGGTTGCCTGTAACAGTTAGGATAAAACCGTTAACACCTGAAAGAATTGATTATTATTGCATATACATTTTTGTACAAATAAATAGCCATGGCTGGTATAAGCAAATATTACAGACAATCGGGTGAGCTGCAATCGGCCGCAACGGCTTTCTGGCAATGGTTTGCTGACAATGAATACCGGTTCAGGGCGCTTGAAAAAAATGATTCGGATCAGGCATTGTCTTTTCTTGAAGAGCTTATTCAGCAAATGCAACCCTTTAACCCGTGGCTGAAAGCATTGGCTGGTCCTTATAACAGCGAAAGCTACGAACTGATCATAACCGCCGATGGCGATATTGCCTTGTTTTGTAAAGTAGAGGAACTGATAGCCGCCGCGCCTGTAATCAACAATTGGGTTTTCACTGCACATAAACCGGCACTGGGTTTCGAAGGCATCAGCATCGATTTGTATGGGCTCGAATTCAGTGCCGCTACCACCAGCTTTTATCCCATTATTCAGGAAAATTATCCCGATGAGGTAAGCATTGTGCTTACGCATTCAGATTATTCCGATGAACTGGAAGATCATTTTCAGGCAGGGGGCATGATCTATCTCGAAAATGGACTGGGTGAGGTTAACACCGCTACCAAAATTGATCATTACGAAACCGGCCCTATGCCCGACACCGGTGCGCAAATTGAAACCATTCCCATTTCAAAGCTGGCCGATTATTTAAACTGGCGCGAAAAAGAGTTTATTGAAAAATATGAATCGGTGCCATCTGAAAAGCCCGATACCTATCATATTCTCGAAGCCGAAGACAAGGATGGCAAACTGATACTGATCACCATTAACAACGATTGCCGGTATTGGGAAATGAAGCCTGCCTACTCATGGTTACTGCAGGTGAATATCAACTTCACCGGTGATGAAGACGGCTTTCCCCTGGAACCGCAAATGATAGAACTGCAGCAGCTGGAAGAAGAAATGATAAAACTGTTACCGAACGATAAAACCATTTTTGCCGGCAATAAAATCTACGATAACTGCCGCAACATATACTTTTATGTAAGTGAATACATAACCACTTCGTTCCTGTTAAACCAGTATGTTGAAAATAAGGAAACCGAAATGGAGATATTGTTTTTTATACGCAGAGATAAGTACTGGCGTACCATGGAGCAGTATTTTAATTTAGCCACCGAAGATTGATCAACAGACAACAGGCAACAGGCAACAGGCAATAGGCAACAGGCAATAGGTAAAGGGCAAAGGGCCGTTGAAAGTATTGATCCTTGTCAATCGCCAATTGGCTATTAGCAATTGGTTAACTATACAGGCAAACTCTTATAGCGATATACCATAAAACACGTAAGGCTTTAAACACCCAAACGCCCTCATTGCAGGTTTAAACTTTTAAGTGGCAGATAGTATCGTATAACGTAAAAATTTCATAAGTTTGAGAAGTGAGATATTTTACTTAATGTTGCGCGGTGAGGTTCGTTAGAGTGAGTATCGGAAATAAATATTATATTATTTACGTTTTATAAACGTTCAATTTCCTTAGAAATAACACGACCAAGCTGTATGCACACGTTGCGCCTGGATTTATTGCGTTATTGGTTATCCATAAAATCCATTGGGGTCACGCCTCACATGGAGGAGTATGAGAAGCGGAAAATGAGCATCTTCAACCAGCTTAATTTCCTCGGCATTGTTACCGGTATAATTGTTCCCCTTATTGCTGTTTTATTCAATGATCATCTGCCGCCCCTGGCCTGGTTTATGGCAGGGTCTCCACTGGCCATAAGCGTTATCGTTCTATGGCTGAACCACGAACGGTATTACGAACATGCACGATTGATATATTTCAGTTTGTATCCGTTTGCCACCAGTCTTGTTTATTTGGGTAAAGTGGATGTGGGGGTAGAGCTGTTTTTTATTTTATACGGCGTATTATCGGTTTTCTTTTTAAAACAGATCATTCATATCATATTTGCTTTTTCTTTGTCGGTTGCCTGTTATTATGTAGGATTTATTGTGCCTCATGATTATTATTTCAGGCTCGTTACAAAGAACTATTATTTTTACGTTTTCAATCACCTTACCGCGCTTACTTTTATTTTCTACGCATTATACCTGATAAAGCAGGAGAATACAGGCTATCAGGTGAACCTGGAAAATAAATCAGATGAACTGCATCGCCGCAACACCGAAGTAGAGCAACAAAGGCTGGAGATATCGCAAAAGGCACAGTTGCTCGAACTGCAAACGTCCAGGCTTACCGAATTGAATCAGCTTAAGAACAAATTGTTTTCGGTAATAGCGCACGATCTTAAAACACCTATGTATGCATTGCGCAATCTGTTCAACAACATGCATACAAGCGAATTGCCGGCCGAAGATCTGAAAATATTGCTGCCCGGCATCGTAAGTGAAATGAACTATACCACCAACCTGATGGAGAACCTGCTGTTGTGGGCCAAATCGCAAATGCAGAACTCGGCGGTGCAACCCGAAATGGTGGATATAGAATACATGATCAGCAATGTGCTGATGTTATTGCACTGGCAGGCCAGCAATAAACAAATACATCTTGAAGCGCAGGTGAATGAGCCGGTGTTTTGTTATGCCGATAAAGAAATGGTGAAACTGGTTTTGCGAAACCTGTTATCGAATGCTATAAAATTCACTCCCGAAAAAGGACATGTGCTTGTAGGGGCCAAAGAACACACAGGCGCTATTGAAATATTTGTTCAGGACGATGGCGTTGGCATAAGCCCTGAACGCCAGCAACAGCTTTTTGGCGATATGTTTTACACCACCAAAGGCACCAATGAAGAAACCGGCACCGGTTTGGGTTTAAAGCTGTGTAAAGATTTTCTCGAAAAGAACGGGGGCCGCATAGCCGTACAAAGCCAGCCCGGTAAAGGCAGTATCTTTACTGTTACATTACCCCGGTATGAAGATTGAAAAGCGCAGCAAACAAAACCATCAAACAATCAAGCCATCAAACAATCAGATTGATCACTTAAAGATAGTGTTGAAAAATAGCTGCATATCCTTCCACGAAGCGGTATCGGCTGCAGCGTTATAGGCGATGGGTATATTGAATTTCTTTCCAACTTCAGTTGCATTCGGATTAGTAAAGGCATGTGTAGCGCCGGGATAGGCTTTAAAGGTATAATCTGCTTTTATTGAATCCATTTGTTTCTTAAACCGATCTACTTCATCTTTTTTCACAAACTTATCGTCGGCCCCATGGCATACCAGTATTTTTGCTTTCAGCAGGTCTTTATTGGCCGGTGTACCTATCAGTGATCCGTGAAAGCTTACCACGCCTTTAAAATTTTCGCCCAGCCGGGCTGCATTCAACACCATGCCGCCACCAAAGCAATAACCAATAGCAGCTATTTTACCCGTATCTGTTTCGCTGTATTTTTTTAAAGCAGCAAGGGCCGCATCGATGCGTGCCTTTGCTTTTTGCGGATTGGTGTAAAACTGCATCGCCATTTTACCGGCTGCATCGGGGTTATCGGCGGTTTGGCCGTTGCCATACATGTCCATCGCAAAGGCGATATAACCCAGTTTCGCCAGTTCACGGGCACGCATTTTAGGATAATCGTTCAGGCCCCACCATTCGTGTATAATCAGTACAGCCGGGCGTTTGGCGGCAGAACCTGTATCGTATGCTACAAATCCACTCATGGTTATGCTGTCGCCCGTGTAGGTAATGTTTTCTTCTTTAATACCCGGTTGCCTGGCTTCCTGTTTAACCTCAGGTTCGGGATTGGTTTTAGTATTAGATTCATTATTACAGGCAGCCAGCAAAACGGTTGCGGTAAATGAAATGCCGAAGAAGTTTGACAGTTTCATGGTATTGAAATTTTGTAATGAATGGTTAACCATGAAGTTCGGAAAAAGTTCGGAAGCTACAAGACATGTGGTACAAGGCACACGATACAAGGCGCAAGGTACAAGGTACAAGACACAAGGTACAAGGCATAAGATACAAGGCACAAGGTACAAGGGTTCAGGGAGGAGGGGCTCAGCATATAGGCAACAGGTAACAATAGAGGCGATAGCCATCAAACAATCAAACCATTCAACCATCATTTAAGATAAATGCCGCTTTCGAGCACAATCTTTTTTTCAACAAGATTGCGGTGAAAGTTTGTTAGCTTTTCAACAGCATCGTTGCCCATTAACAAATGAACACCTGCGGCTGGTAATCCCTTTTGTGCAATGCGATTGAGCAGGTGCCTGAAAAAATCGATCCCTTTTGGGGTTTCATCGGTAACCTGTATGCGTTGCAAACCGGCGTGTTGTAACAGCTTATGCAACTCATCCGAAGGAATTAAAAAGCTGAGCGAGGCATCGGATGCCCAGGGAACCGGAAAATGTAATGATGAATGATTTTTGCTGAGCACATCATAGTAAATAAAGCGACCGTTGGGAGCAAGCACGCGTTGCACGCTGGCATAAAATGATGGCTTATCGGCAATGTTCATTTGCACATGTTCGGTTAACACAATATCAAATGAATGATCGGTAAAAGGAAGATGAAGGGCATCGCCCTGAATAAAACGGGTTGCGTGTTGCAGGCCTGTTAATGCCGATAACTGCTGCGCAGTATAAATATATTCACCGGTGATGTCGATACCCGTTACCTCGCAGCCAAACTCATCGGCCAGCATGCGACAGGTACCACCCAGGCCGCAGCCTATATCCAATACACGCATGCCCGGTTGCAGGACAGCCTGTACAGCCAGCTCACGCGATACTTCTATGCCCCGAACATGAAATGCATCTACAGGAGCAATGGCAGCACGGGTAACGTTGTTGCCCTGAATGCCTGCTTTTTCCAACGCCTGCATAATGGTATTAAATAGATTATTGCGGGTATAATGGTTTTCAATATTTGGTTTTTTACTATGCATGGAGATGGAAAGTTAACGAGTTAACCGGTTGACAAGTTAACAAGTTAACTGGTTAACTTATTTACTGCCTCATGGCGCACAATTTTCACAATATAACTTCCTGAGCGCCTCGCTGTCGAGCAACTGAAAACTGGCGCCGCCTTTTTCTGTGGAATTAAAAAAGCGGCAAAATCTTTTCCGGTTTATGTTTATAGCATTCAATGCTGCTTTTTTAACATCAGGCAGGGTAAAGCTGTATGGATCGAACAGCTTTATGTTGATGTAATAAAATAACAGATTTTCATCTACATCAATTTTATTCACCCGGTTTGCGATTAATGCTTCAGCCCAATTTTTTTGCGAATAATAACACAGATATTTGGCAAGGGCCAGCATGTCTTCATCAGTTAGCTGTAAAGCGGTGTAGTTGTTACGGATATATTCCAATGCGCGGTCTTTGGCATCATAATCGTACCGCTGCATATACAGCTGACTCATAACAATGTAATAATTCACCAGCATTCTTTTTATCAGTGAGGGGTTAATGCCTGACCCGGCCAACGCATTTATATAATTTAGAAATGAAGCCGGTTGTGCAAAGCTGCTGTCGTATCGCCATAAATTGAAAGTTAATACACAGATATTGTATTTGACTTTGCCATTTTCGGGCGACAGTTTTTCAATTTCCCGCAATTCTTCAAGCGCTTCCTCTTCATAGGTTAAATGCAGCATGAATTTGTACGTTACCTGATTATTTTTGAGGGAACTAAAATCTTTTTCGTTGGGAATTTCGAGCTTATAAATATATTCATCCGGTAATTTACCATCGGCCACCCGTTCAAAAATAGCATCCTGAATGATCGAAGCTTTTGCTATGTTTCTTCGGGCAATAGCATCGTTAAACTGCACAATCAGTGAATCGGATCTTGTTTTTTCAAACCCTGTTTTACGGTTCAGGTAAATAGTCACTACGGCTTTGCGGTGATGGGTGAGGTAAGGTTCTACCTGTTCAAGTAAAACTTTGTCGAGCAGCTTCTCTTTCACTTCGGGTTTGCCAAGCCGGGCGAGTTCATTAAAAGGCGACCTGCCGATATCATTATAAAATTCTATCCAGTTTTCTCCGGTGCTGATATTTGTTTTTATTTCGGGCGATTGAAAATGTTGCAGTGCCTTTACGATCGATTGGGCTCGTTGCCGTTGCAGCATATTATTTACCGGCTCGGATCCTTCTACAGAACTATAGGCACGGATAGTTATATTTTTAATGCTGTAACCGGTAAGCTGTAAAGAATCATACAGTGGTTTTATATCGGAGGTATTATACGTGGATTTGTTCTTTAAAAAAGGAATAGTGAACTGTAGTTTTTTGGTATAGAAGATGGCATTAGCCTTTGAGGTATCGATACCCGGTTCATAATTCAGCAGGGTATCGGTATACAATCCCATCGGTAACAGATCCCATGAACTGCGGTCAATATTTACAAAATATGTATAATAGCAAATAACCCCATTTTTTATTATGATCAGGTTTCCCTCGAGTTCTTTTTGGGCAAGATAGTCTGGCACGTGGCCGATTTTAATTACAAAATGCCCTTCACCGATATCTTTTATATTTTTTTTCAGATCGGCCAGGTAAACCGGCGGTATCAATTTGCCTTTAAGCAGGCGTCGGCTATCGGGTAATGGAACAGTGCAGTTGTACAGATCCTTGGCAACCAGATCGGTTGTAATACCATCCCGGGGACCTGTAAATATTTTGTAAAACCAGTCTTTGTTCGACATGGAAAAATAAATATCTCCATCACGGTTTACGTTTATACCAAATAATACTTCTTTGGGCTTTTGCTGTAACAGTTTGCTGCATTCGGCGCATGCCGAAGTTTCACGGCCATCTGTTAAGGTGATGCTCTGGGCGCTCACCCAACCGGCAATCAGTGCAAAAAACACCAATAAAAAGGGGTGTCGCAGGCGTTTAGGCGTTATCATGGGGTTATGGCAGGTTGAAAGGTTAATAGGTTAACGAGTTAACAGGTTAATAGGTTAACAAGTTAAAAAGTTAACAGGTTAATAAGTTAGTAAGCTAATTGATGATAATATTACATATGCAGGTTAACTGATAAACAAGTCAACCCGTAAACTTGTCAACTAATCAACTTGTCAACCAATCAACAACTTTTCAACTAATCAACTATATTTGCCCCCTATGACACAGGAAAAAATAAACGATATGAGGTCCCGCCTTGGTGGACTGAGGAGGTTTCTTTGACGTTGACAACCGTCAGTTTAAAGTCGATGAAGAAAAACAACTCTCCCTTTCGCCCGGTTTCTGGGACGACAACAAACGGGCTACTGAAATTCTCAAAAGTATTAAGTTAAACGAGTTCTGGATTAAGCTGTACGACCAGTCGAAAGCGGCCGTAGAGGATTTTGTTGTATTGTTTGATTTCTGGAAAGCCGGTGAAGCCACCGAAGATGAAACCAAACAGGCATACGAAAAAGCCCTGCAGCAGATCGATGAGGCCGAGTTCAAGAGTACGCTGAATCAGCCCGAAGATGAGCTGCCCGGCGTATTGCAGATCAACAGCGGCGCCGGCGGCACCGAAAGCCAGGACTGGGCCGAAATGCTTGCCCGCATGTACCGCATGTACGGTGAAAAACAGGGCTGGCAGGTTACCGAGCTCGACTGGCAGGAAGGTGATGGCGCCGGTATTAAAAGCGCTACTCTGCAATTCGAAGGACCCTTTGCCTACGGCTTTTTAAAGGCCGAGAGCGGGGTGCACCGGTTGGTGCGTATTTCGCCGTTCGACAGCAATGCCCGCCGCCATACGTCGTTTGCGTCGGTATTTGCCTATCCGTTGGTAGATGACAGCATAGAAGTGGCTGTGAACCCTGCCGACCTGGAATGGGAGTTTTACCGAAGCGGTGGTAAGGGCGGACAGAACGTAAACAAGGTTGAAACAGCCGTGCGTTTAAAGCACCTGCCCAGCGGTATTGTGGTAGAATGCCAGAAAGCCCGTACTCAGGGCGAAAACCGCGAAATGGCGCTTCAAATGCTTAAAAGCCGCCTGTATGAAGAAGAACTGCGCCGGCGCGAAGCGCTGAAAAATGCCACCAATGCCTCGAAAAAGAAAATCGAGTGGGGGAGCCAGATCCGCAGCTATGTGTTTCATCCTTACAAAATGATCAAAGACCATCGTACCGATTTTGAGGTAGGGAACGTACAACCCGTAATGGATGGTGAGCTGGATGGATTTATAAAGGCGTATCTGATGATGGAGAAAGAAGCGGAATTATAGTTTCTGGTTTGAGGTTTGTTGTTTGTGGTTATCGTTCAGTTTTGGAAAAGCCGTGTAAATAATATCATTCTAATTTTTATAAAAGGAGTGCCTGCAGAGGCGCTCTTTTTTATTTGGGCCTGTTTATATCGGCAAAAACTGCCGAAACGGGAAGAACCAGAAACCATAAACTACAAACAAAAAAAAGAGTGCTACCCCTTTGGAAAGTAGCACTCTCTTTTTGTTGTTTTGTGTATCTCAGCACTGAGAACCCAGAACTCAAAACTGAGAACTCAGAACAAGGATTTTGCCTGCAGTTTCATAGTTGCAACTATGTCTGCAGGCAAAATATGAATACACCAATTAATATTGCCCGGTTAATACAGAAACCAATCCGGCATTACTCGTGTTTATACTTCTTTTATTACCTCATGGCAGTATCGTTGCTCAGACCCTGAGCATACAATGAGCCAGGTAATACGTTCCAGATCAAAGATACCATACGACGGCGTTTGTCATCCGCTTTATAGTCTTTAACCCTATCAGGATAAGGTAATTCTTCACCTTTACCCATCCACTTGATGTCGTAGTTGATGAGTTTCGGATTCGGAATTAAACCCTCATTTATTTTGATCAGGTCAACCAGCAGGTTGGCAATTGATTTTGCCCTGAGTTCAGATAACTTAACATTCAGTTCCTGGCGGGTTGGGTTATTGGTTTTCATTTTGGCGAGGAGCGGCGCATACAAGGGCGATTCCTTGGCTATCGGCGTTTCGTCAGAAAAACCATAACATACAATTACAGCCACAAATCTTTGCCGCGGGTGGTCGCCAAAGAATTTGATGATCCGCTGTACGATGGGCTCAATCGACTTCTTGGCCTCATCCTGTTTTTCAGGAGGAATACCAAACGTACCTGCAGGGAAGAAGGTAGCGGTTTCGAATGAAGAGAACGTGGAAATGTCGTACAGGTCATTCAGCGATTTCAGGTCGGTCAACGCACTTTGAATGATTACATTCGTACGTTCAGCGAATTTCAGGATCGCTTCCCGGTTACCGGTTTTTTCAAGCACAGCTGCCTGGGCCAATTGGGTGTCGATCTTCTTTTCGGCCTCTTTCAGGTTGTGGATGATTTCTTTACCGATGTCGGGATCCACTTCATAATTCTTAACTTTTTCAACAGTCAGTGCGATGGCGCGCTGAGCTTCTTTCTTAACGAGTTCCAGAGTTTCCTGGGTGGTTTTCGTCAGGCTTTGGACCCTGTTGCTGGCACAAGAGGCCATGAACATTGTCATGCCTGCGGTAACCAAGATTAATAGGCTACGAAGCATAAGAGTAAAGGTTTTTTAATAAGCAGGACCAAAGGTAACCTGCTCTTTTGGTTTACTAATTGGCTTTTTCGGATTGGTTCTTAATTGGACACCTACGGTATCCTGTTGACTTTTAACGGCGTTTGGATGAAAATATTCTGTTTCTTTAACAATTTCTTTCTTTTTTTCATGAACCGGGGGTGCTTCGTAGGCATAAGAGCTGTAGGAACTGTAAGAATTTCCGGTTTTAGGACTTTTTGTCACTTCCCGGGTTACCTCAGGCACCGATGGAGGATCGGGCGGAGTTGCACTCATCGTGGTGCGATTTTTCGCAGCTTTGGCAATTTCGGGATCGGTATCGGTAACCGGAGTCCATGAAATTGAGCTGATATTAGCAGATGATGGTAATTTTACTTTTAGTAGTTTTTCGATCGACTCGTTTATCTCATTAATATTATCGTCTTTAATAAAGGCATACGATTTAATGCCCATTTCGTTAAACCACTTGCTCCAGATGGTGGTTAACAGGTTGTATTCGCCCGTCCACTCGTCTTTCGGGTTCAGTTCCAGTACTATCACCTTTAAGTTGGGGAAACGTTTATTAACGGGCAATAAGCCATAATCGCCTTCTTTAAACCGGCTGTTCCAGTCGGGCGCTTTTTTCAGGTTATTGATGATCTGGGCGCAGGAAGTGTAGCGGTTATTGCGTGATGAGCGACCCTGCAGACTTTCAAAATCCATATACCCGTCGGTAATAATAAATAAGGTGTTCTGAGCGTCTTTTTCGAGGTCATCCTGCAGGTCTTCATTGAAATACTTCCAGATATCGGCGCCTGCGTAGGAAGTGCTGTTGTTGCTGATCACTGCTTTGCGGTACAACTTAGGCAACAGGTTGCTGAAGTTCTTTTCAGTTTCTTCAAGCATTTTTGCCTTTTGTTCGGGCTGGGCCGCAGCCAGTGTCACGCGCAGATTGCCTGCCATATCATATACTTCCGGTGCTGTGGTGCGCTGGGGAGCCACCATTAATTTCAGCTTATCGTTTACGGTAAAGTATAGTCTGGTAGGATCTTTGGCGTTTAATTTCGACTTAAAAGCGGCGTAGATACTCTGTATAACCTGAATGTCCTTGGGAACCTGCTGCTGGTTATTGAAAAGTATCCGGTCGCTTAAGTCAAGCAACATAATGTAATTGTCTTTGGGCGGTGCGGATCCATCTTTCTTTGCATCCTTCACAGCCTCTTCGATTTCATTGCAGCCGGCGAATGCGCAGGCGCAAAACATAATTAAAATAGTGAGGTAGCGTGCCATAACTCAAGGATAAAGAAAACTTATAAAAAAATTATTTAAATAAGATTCCTGAATGTTTATTTAAAGTATGATTCCTGAAACTCTTTTAATTCTTTTATATAAGCATCTGTTTTTTCATTGATGAGCTTTATTTGCTCCTCACCTTTTTCCCGGCCATACAAGGTTGCCAGATACCCGTTCCACCCGTCGCGGAAATAATTAATGTTCTTTTCGATTGAATCTACAGGTAAAACGAGCCGGTCTTTTTCCTTGTTCAGGTCTTCGGCACGCTGTGTTATCTGTTGCAATTCGTTCTCGTATAACATCCGTTTTTCTTCAAGCTGTAAAATTTCATCCTGTAAACGGCTTATACGTTTGTAACGCAGTTTCAACTGATTGCGTTTGTTCCATTCCATTTGCATCAGATAGTACACCGAGCTCCAGATTGCGAATACGCCAAAACCGAGAAAAAGCACCAGGTAAAACCGTGAATCGGCGAATACCGGCACTATCAGCGATTTAAACTCATCGCGGTTCATTTTAATTAATATTTCATTAACGGCAGAATGAACCTGAAGAGCCAGTAAAATGTCACCAATGAAAACCAGGCTAAGCAATCCCCAAACAACTTTCTTAAAATGCGCACCTTTTTCTGAGAACAAATGAATGGATGTTCCCAGAGCAAAGAAAATAGTGGGGAATACGATCAGGGGGGGGTAATTAATTATAAGATAGACCAGTCTTCGAAGGCTGGGTAACAATTGTATGTTTAGCCTTCCTTCCTGGAAAAGGGTCAATGGATCTACACCGTTCAACGCAAAATCAGCAACACTCATGTAAAAGTATAACAAGTAGAACGAAAGTGCAACTAAAAGGAACAATAAAAATAAAAAAGTGCCCCGGCTGAAAGTGTTGTATTGGGCCTGATTCGTAGATATACGATTGGTGCTTATTTCATCTAATTGATTTTTAAGGAGATTGATCTCCGATTGCTTGGCAGGCACCAGTCCTTTCGTAATATCACGACTATTGTGAATTTCATCGGCTTTGCTGCGGGCTTCATAAAATTTTTCGAGCAGCGCGTCGATTTGCTTCTGGATCCTTTGCCGGGTCTCTTCGGTTTTGGGAAGTAAACGAAGCGAATCCTGTTCAGAAAGGATGGAACCGCTGCGAATTTTGTTCAGCAGGCCTTTATAGGCTTCAACACCACCTTTATAGGTACCAGCCTGTTCCACGCCGTATTCGCGCATGTCTTTAACGACAATATTCGACAGATCAGGCATATGATACCTGCTACTATCAGAGAGCCTTGACTTACCAGATATGATCACGTTAGAGGGTTACGTTTTGAGGGTAATATCTTCCAAATTTAATTTATTGCATAACCCGAAAAAATAAATGTTTACACCCTGTGGATAACTGGTGAAGTGTATTATGATTAAGATATATAAAAATTTGTTTGTCAGTGTTTTGGTCTAAATCCGTGTTTTTGTTAATTCTGAAGCAGGTAAGTACCTTCGCAGCCTCAAACAAAACATGATTATGGAATTGGGCTATTTTCACTATCCACTGCCGTTAAATGAACCTGTTTTATCGTATGCGCCGGGCTCGCCCGAACGAAAACGTTTAAAGGAAGTGCTGACCGAATTAAAGCAGGAAACTGTTGATGTGCCAATGTATATTGGTGGTATAGAAGTACGTACCAATAAAAAAGCATCCATGCATCCGCCGCATGAAATTAAACATGTGCTGGGGCACTATCATACCGGTGAAGAAAAACATGTAAAGCAGGCTATAGAAGCGGCATTGGCTGCCCGCGAAAGCTGGGCTAATATGAGTTGGGAAGGCCGGGCCCATATTTTTTTAAAAGCAGCCGACCTTATTGCTACCAAATACCGGCCATACATGAACGCAACGACCATGTTGGGCCAAAGCAAAAACGCCTACCAGGCCGAAATCGACAGCGCCTGCGAACTCATCGACTTTTTGCGTTTCAATGTGCATTTCCTCAGTGAAATATATCGCCAGCAGCCCGTAAGCGCCGCAGGTATTCATAACCGTATGGAGTATCGTCCGCTCGAAGGTTTTGTACTGGCTGTTACCCCGTTTAACTTTACGGCCATCGGCGGTAACCTGCCCACATCGGCCGCTATGTGCGGTAATGTGGTGGTTTGGAAACCGGCCCATACACAGGTGTATTCAGCGCAAATGTTCATGCGCATTTTAAAAGAAGCCGGTTTACCCGATGGCGTGATCAACCTGGTTTATGTTGACGGACCAGTACTGGGTAAAGTTTGTTTCAGCCATCCCGATTTTGCCGGCGTGCATTTTACCGGTTCAACCGGTGTTTTCAATAACATGTGGGAAACCATCGGAGCGAACATGCCTTCGTACAAATCATATCCGCGCATTGTGGGTGAAACAGGTGGTAAAGATTTTGTGCTGGCACATAAAAGCGCCGATGCCGATCTGCTGGTGACTGCTTTATTGCGCGGCGCCTTTGAATACCAGGGCCAGAAGTGTTCGGCTGCCTCACGGGCATATATACCCTCAAATTTGGCCGAAGAAGTGAAAAAGAAGCTGGTGGCAGGTATCGAAAGCTTCAGCATGGGTACGGTAGAGAATTTCAAAAACTTTATAAATGCCGTGATCGATGAAAAGAGCTTCGATAAAATTGAAGCTTATATCGAAAAGGCAAAGAATGATCCCAAGGCCGTATTATGGGCCGGCGGCAAATGCGACAAAACCGAAGGGTATTTTATTCAGCCTACGGTCATTGAAGCCAAAGACCCGTTGTATGTTACGATGTGTGAAGAGATTTTCGGTCCGGTATTAACCGTTTATGTATACAATGCCGAAAAGTTTGAAGAAACGATGGAGCTGGTAAATAAAACCTCTCCGTATGCATTAACCGGTTCTATCATAGCGCAGGACCGAATGGCTATTGAACAGGCCACCGCAAAGCTGCGTCATGCTGCCGGTAATTTTTATATCAATGATAAGCCAACGGGTGCTGTTGTGGGCCAGCAGCCTTTCGGTGGCGCCCGCGCCAGCGGAACCAACGATAAAGCCGGATCGATACTGAACCTGTATCGCTGGCTCAGCGCCCGAACCATCAAGGAAACTTTTAATGCGCCGGTTGATTACCGGTATCCGTTTATGATGGAGGAGTAGGGTTAACCAGTTAGTAAGTTAACCAGTTAACATGTTAACTGGTTAACTGGTTAACTGATCAACCTCATACAGGAAATAAATACAAAAAATAAGGCACAAGGTGTAAGATGCGATAGCTCTTGTACCCTGTGCCTTTTTTCTTGTGCCTTTTGGCTTATGTCTTTTGGCCTGTGTTTTTATTTTTTACCGCCACCCAGGTGAACCTGGAAGCCGATATTCAAACCAAAATGATTTTCTTTATCACCGGCTACATTTTCATAGTATTTGCCGCCAAGTGATTTATAATATAAAGCAAGTTCCAGTGCCGTGTTAGGCGAAAGAAATATGGCAGGCCCTGCCATGATAGTAAGCTCATTCAAACTTTCTTTAGTTGAATAACCGCCTTTGCCAAAACCATAAGACGCATCAGCAAATACGTTTATTTTTTGTGCAGCCGGTAAAAAGTAATACCTGGCAAACGGAGCCACAGAAAAGAAGGATGAGGCATCATCAGCACCTTTTACCTTATTGGTCCACCAGTTTACCCGTAAACCACCGGCCAGGTTGTTGATAAAGAAATAACCTACATTAGGACTAACCATAACAGTGGTTGATTTGGCATCACCCTGCTTTTCTGAATCAAAGCCGGCATTACCACCTACAAGCCACTGACCCTGGTTGATCTGGGCATTCATTGCGTACGAGCTAAACAGTAAGAACGAGGCAAATAATACTTTTTTCATTTTCATGTTTTAGTTTTTAGTTTCTAACAGGTTGTAATAGATTTTTAACGGGGCCAAAAGTAATGGTATGGACATAAAAAGTAAAGTATATGATGCCTATTTATTATTGTGTTACGTATAAAAAATATTTTATTGATTAAATACAATAAAATATTGCCCATAGGGCCTTTTTTGTTGTGTATGAACAACATTAAAGATGAGTATTAATAAAATATGTGCGATTTACATGTTTGGAGGGGGCTAACAGGAAAGAATCGGTCGAAAATTGGCAGGGAAATGGATGATTTAATTATATTATATTTTTTTATAATTAATGTTTTCGGCTTAGATTCTTAACAAAGGGCTCTGGAATTAAGAAAAATAATAACGGGTTATAACATATGGACTAACAAAAATTAGCAATTCACAATAAAAAAATAGCAATTCATCTGCCTTAGTATTTTGATTATCAAAGATCCTGTTATAAATTTGTTAATGCCTTAACCTATATGGAAAAACGCCGAAATCCAAAATGTCAGGCGGAGTATTGCTGAAAATCCTAAGAGTAGGCACCAAAACCCTTTAATCATTTACAACGATGAAAAGTCTGAAAAAGTTGACTTTGCTCTCGGTCCTCACTGCCTCCTTTGTTATTCTCACGTCCGCTGTTCCTTCAGGAAACTCTGCTGAAAAGCCTTCTGCAGAAAAAGTGCAACAGGCTTCATTAGCGCTTGACAAAGCTGCCGCTGATGGCAAGGTTTCTTACAAGGAGATGAAAGCCATTGTAGAAGATCTGCAGGGTAGCAAGCTGACCCTTAAGGAGAAAATTGCCCTGAAAGTTTTTGGCAAAAAGATTTCTTCTAAAGTAGTGGCTGCTTCTTCTGCTCCCTTTTCAGGTGGCAAATCTCAAATCGTAGCTGCTATTCTTTGCGGCTTAATTGGTGGCCTGGGTATTCACCGTTTTTACCTTGGTTATATCTGGCAAGGTATTGTACAATTCCTTACTTTAGGAGGATGCGGTATCTGGTCACTCATTGACTTCATTCGTATTCTGATGGGTACATTGAAACCCAAAGATGGCGAATATGAAACTACCTTCTAATTTATTTTACTTAAAGGTTTCGATGTTTTCATCGAAACCTTTTTTACTCCTTTTCGTTATGAAATTCCGTTACTATTTTACTATAGCCAAACTGGCTTTCATTATAATTACTCCGATCATTTTATTGATTTTACCCGCTACTTTTTTTGATAATGGCGAATCAATTTGTTTATCGCAATTATTAGCTCACATTGAATGCCCCGCCTGTGGTCTTACACGTGGTTGTATGCACCTCATCCATTTCGATTGGGAAGAAGCGTATGCCTATAATATGATGTCGTTTATTGCACTGCCTGCCGTAGGTATCGTTTGGATTCAATGGGGCCTTAAGGAATGGAAGATTTTTAAGAAATTAAATATTACCGCAAAGCAACAGGTACAGGGGGCATAGGAGAGTGGGGGCCGTGAAACGGCGAAACGTGAAACGGCAAACGGTAACACGCTCAGTTTCCCTGTCAACCCTTTCAACTTGTTAACCTGGCAACTTTTCAACCTGTCAACTTCTGACTTCTGATTTCGACCTCCGGCTTCGGGTATCTGACTCTCCACTTCGGGCCGGCATCTGACTTCTTATTTCCTAATTTGCCGGTTTGCGTTTATTTTTATCAAAAATTTTCTTGAAGACGATCCTAAATGAACAGCAACTGGCCATTACGATTCGCCGGCTCAGTCACCAGATACTGGAAAATAATATTAACCTCGATAATACTGTTTTTATCGGCATTCAGCCGCGTGGCACTTTTTTATCAGACCAAATGATACAGGTGATCAGGCAACTGGCGCCACCCGATAAAGTGCAATATGGCCTGCTGGATATTACTTTTTACCGCGATGATATCCGTAACCAGCTGCATGTACCCAATCATACCGATATTCCCTTCAGCATCGAAAATAAAAATGTAGTATTGATCGATGATGTGCTGTATACAGGCCGCACCATCAGGGCTGCCCTTGACGCATTGCTCGATTTCGGCCGTCCGGCCAAAGTAGAATTATGCGTTCTCATCGACCGGCGCTTCAGCCGTGAGTTGCCCATTCAACCCGATTATACCGGCCGCTCCATCGATTCAATTGTATCGCAGAAAGTAAAGGTTTTCTGGAAACAAAGAGATGGGAAGGATGAAGTGGTTCTTTTGTAAAAGGTTCAAGGCTCAGGTTGGAAGCGTAATTCTTAAAAAACAAGATTATGTCAAATGAACGGGAAGCCCGTGTCTTCAACTATGCGCGTGACTTTTGCAGTTGATTACGGGCAACAAATAAAAGTAACATGATTCAGGTACAGCACATTAGGAAAGGCCGGGAAAAATTTGAATGCTCAAATTTAAAGTCTTGTGCCTTGTTTCTTGTACCTTAAACCCTTAATTTCGCATCTTAGAATGCAACTTTCAGTTAAACATCTGCTCGGCATAAGGGATCTCACCCGGCACGACATACAGACTATTTTAGATACTGCCACTCAATTCAAAGAAGTTTTACAGCGGCCTATTAAAAAAGTTCCTTCCCTACGGGATGTAACTATCGTGAATTTGTTTTTTGAAAATTCAACGCGTACAAGAATTTCATTTGAACTGGCTGAAAAACGACTGAGTGCAGATACTATAAATTTTACTGCCAGCGCTTCTTCGGTTTCGAAAGGTGAATCCCTGCTGGATACGGTTAATAATATTTTGTCGATGAAAGTGGATATGGTGGTGATGCGGCATAGTGCCAGCGGCGCTCCCCATTTTCTGGCGAAGCATATACCGGCAGCCATTGTAAATGCCGGCGATGGCATAAATGAACATCCCACACAGGGGCTGCTCGATGCCTTTTCGATGCGCGAAAAACTCGGCCGGCTCGAAGGCCTGAAAGTGGCCATTATTGGCGATATCATGCACTCAAGGGTGGCCATGAGCAATATTTATCTGCTTAAAAAAATGGGCGCCGAAGTAACTGTGGCCGGTCCGCCTACACTTATTCCCAAATATATTCAGGAAGCCTTCGACATACGGGTTGAGTACAACCTGAAGAAAGCGCTTGAGTGGTGCGATGTGGCCAATGTGCTGCGTATTCAGCTCGAACGCCAGAACCAGGTATTGTTTTCCTCGTTGCGCGAGTACAGTCTGGCTTACGGTATAAACAAACGCTTACTCGACAGTCTCGATAAAAAAATAGTCATTATGCACCCCGGGCCCATCAACAGAGGCGTGGAGTTGGATAGCGATGCAGCCGACAGCAACCAGAGCATCATTCTGCAGCAGGTCGAAAACGGCGTTGCAGTTCGTATGGCGGTGCTGTACCTGTTATCGGGCGGCAGGGAAACTGTTAATGAAAAATAATAAATGAAGAATGTTAAATGAAAAGTAAAGAATACCGATTTATAAGGTTCACTTTCTAATTTTTCATTACTGATTTCTAATTTTTCATTTCCGTATCTTGGTGCTTTAATCTACACACATGCAACGCATTGCTTTATTTCCCGGAACTTTTGACCCTATTACTATTGGTCACCTCGATATCATTCACCGGGCACTTCCTTTGTTCGACCGGCTGATCATCGGTATCGGGCGAAATGCCAATAAAACTGCTATGTTTTCGGAAGAGCAGCGAATGCAATGGATAAAAGATATCTTCCGCGATAGCCCTTCTGTTAGTGTGGTGATATATGAAGGTCTTACAGTAGAATGCTGCCGTCGTGTTGGCGCTAATTTCATCGTGCGCGGCATACGATATGTGAACGACTTTGAATATGAAAAGGCTATTGCCGATATGAACCGCAGCCTGGATAACAACATCGAAACCGTTTTTCTTACCTGTTTGCCTCAATACACTTCTGTAGCTTCAACCCTGGTAAGGGACGTATTGCGCAACGGTGGCAATGCAAAGCAGTTTTTGCCCGAAATAGTGGCGAAGGACATTTAACGCCTGATGCATAACGCTGAACGCTGAAGGCTGAACGCTGAACGCATAATGCTGAACGCTGAAAGCTGGGTATCTTTGCCGGGCGTTTCGCGTTAAGCGTTGAGCGTTACGCTTAAACTAAACGTATGATCTGGTTTAAAAAAGATTTACAGATACCGGATATAACCGGCATGATGACCAAAGGCACTATGGTTGAGCATGTAAGTATTGAATTTACTGAGCTGGGGCCCGATTATTTGAAAGCACGTATGCCGGTAGATGAAAGAACCCGGCAACCATACGGATTATTGCACGGCGGTGCTTCCTGTGTTCTGGCCGAAACGCTGGGCAGTGTGGCATCGGCGCTTGTCATCGATCCCGGCCACTTTATTTGCGTAGGTATTGAAATAAATGCCAATCACATTCGTGGTGTGCGCGAAGGATGGGTCACCGGCACGGTAACACCTTTGCATCTTGGCAACACCACCCATGTTTGGGATATTAAAATTCACGACGAACGCGAAAAACTGGTATGTGTAAGCCGGTTAACGGTGGCTATTTTAAAGAAATAAGGGGTGAATCGCACCCATAAATCCTTCGACCAGCCGGCAGGTTGCAGACCTTCCCGTTAACACCGTTTTCAGCGTGAACCACCGGTTTAAATTCGGTTTTGATTCATAACAGCTTCGTATTTCGTCCGACTTTTGTCCGGGTTTGGTCCGACTTTCGTCCGACTATAGGTCGGACAAATCACGGAAAAATGACGGTTAATTATCGGACAAAAATCGAATCAGATACGACCCTGATATGGAGCAGGGGCTTTCAAACCTAAAACTTCGCTTTTGAAACAAAAAAACTAATACAATTCCCTTCTACCCATAAATCCTTCGACTACGCTCAGGATTTCACCGGCGATTCTTCGACTTCGCTCAGAACCCTCCTGCTTTCAACACATCGATGATCGACGGATAGGTATTCGAAACGTATTTTTCGAGGTTTTGCGGATCGACCCATTCAATTTGGGTGATCTGTTCTATGGTTTGCGGAACCAGCGGTTCTTTTTTGGAGGCAGAAAGCAGGTACCACCAGGTTTCTTTTAATATATGATGACCGCTTTCGTCGTAGGTATGCCAGGTAGTAACAAGGTGTTTTTTTAGTTGTACGTTCTTCAAACCGGTTTCTTCCTGAACCTCCCGTACGGCGCAGGTTTCGAGCGTTTCACCTTCATCGAGCTTTCCTTTGGGCAGGTCCCATTTTCCACGTCTGAAAATGAATAATATTTTTCCATCTTCGTTCAAAACTAATCCGCCGGCCGCCTTTACCAGCATAAATTTCTTCCAGAAAGCTTTTCTCAGTTCTTCTACATTATTATGAAAATAAATTCCGGCATGCACCTTTTCCTGGCGCATTTCATGGATCATGGAATTGATGCCACCGTGCGAAAATTCATCAATAAACACGGCATCATCGTGGTGCCTGTACGGTTCAATATCGGCATTCAGGGCATCTGTAAGGAACAGCGGTTTGTCGTTAAAGTATATCTTTATGTGCATAACTTATTTTCAGTTTTCAGGTATCAAAAGTCAATTTCGCCGCTGCTAAAACTGCACGGGAAGGCGGTCTTCAACTTCGCTTCGGAGTGGGTGCCTTATTTTCGCAGCAGCCCTGAGCTAAGCCGAAGGGTGCGTTCCGGCGTCTTCCGACAAGTTTTACCGAATTTTATAACCGTTCTTCAAAAGAATTTAACTCAATTAATATGTCTTCGAACGAAAAGGCTGTAGCCGAAAAGTTATTACAAAGTAATGCTATTAAATTAAATCCTGCACAACCCTTTACCTGGGCATCGGGATGGAAAAGCCCCATTTATTGCGATAACCGTAGGGTGTTATCATTTCCTTTTATTAGGGAGTTTATAAAATCAGAAATGTGCAATGTGGTGTTTCAGCAATTTGCCGAAGCCGAATTGTTGGCCGGAGTTGCCACCGCGGGTATTGCCTGGGGAGCCATGGCGGCCGACCAGTTGAAACTACCTTATATATACGTTCGACCGAAACCCAAGGAGCATGGTTTGGGTAACCAGATTGAGGGATACTATACCCCCGGTCAAAAAGTAGTGGTTATCGAAGACCTGATTTCGACCGGAAAAAGCAGTCTGCAGGTAGTAGATGTTGTGAAAGCGGCCGGCCTGGAAGTGCTTGGAATGGTATCGATTTTTACTTATGGATTCCCGGTAGCCACCGAAGCTTTTGAAAAAGCCGGGGTGCCTTATATCTCTTTAACCAATTATTCGACCCTGATTGAGCTGGCTGTTGAAAAAGGAATGGTGTCGGCCGACCAGCAAAATATACTTATGGACTGGCGTAAAGATCCGGGAAACTGGACGGGAAAATAAGCAGGGGATTTCCCATTTGTTACCGGGCGCGTGTGAGATTGAGATCGGAAGTTGAAGTCAGAAACCGGAGGTCAGAAGTTTGAAGCAGGAAAATAAGATGTAAGAAATATGAAATTAGAAGTAAGAAATCGCGCAAATTTTCACTCCGGTTTCCTGTTTTTTGGTGAATTGGGCCAACAAAAAAACTGACAGATTGACCTGTTTTTTACTTCAAAAACTACCTATTCATTTGCGTTGCCACGGGTAAAAATTAACTAACAGGGATGTGACGGAATGTTTAAATTTGAAAAAACAAGTGGTATGAAGAAACTAATCTTACTGGCCATTGCCGTTATCGGAATCACAACTTTTTCGTCGGCCCAGGCAAAAAAAACAAATCAAACCGTAACAATTCAAACCCCAACTGTTCAATGCGAAAGCTGTAAAAAAAGAATTGAAGAATATCTGAAAGCCGAAGACGGGGTAGTAAAGTCGAATGTGGATTTTAAAAAGCATGTTACCAAAGTCACTTTTATAACCGATCGCACGAATATCGAAAACATTAAAGCGGCCATTGCGAATGCCGGTTACGATGCCGATGATGTAAAAGCCGATGCCGAAGCATATAAAAAATTACCCAAATGTTGCAAGAAAACCGAAGACGGCGGCGGCATGGGAGAGCATCAATAATTTAATTTTTTGACCTCATTTTTATAAAAAAATCCCGCCTTATCCGGCGGGATTTTTTTGTCGGCAATCGGCAGTCGTGAATCGTAAATCGGCAAACGACGAACTGTAATCGTGAATCCTGAATGGTGAACCGACAGTCGGTAATCGATAGTTGGCGTGTTTGAAAATCGGGAAATTTTTCACGATTGCCGATTGCCGATTCACGATCACCGGTTGTACTTTTCACGGAACCGGTCAATAAAAAAACAATTTCTTCAAAATTACCGGGGCGTCAAAAACGTCATTTTCCGACATCCACTTCAACATCATTTTGCCTGGTTACCTGCCGTTGCTTTCAACTTTTTTCAAAAATTTTTTTTGATTTCGGGAAGAAATTTTTGGAGCTGCCTGCATAAAAACTGAGTTCCTGATTTTGGAAAAAGGGTGGGAGGCAAAAATTTCAAAAAACCTAAATTCCAAAAAATGGAATGTCCTTCGACCAGGCTCAGGACTTGCCGTTCGGCATTCGCCCTTCGACTACGCTCGGGTTTAGAACCTGATTTTTTGATTTCCTTCGTACCTGATCGGCCAGTTTATATATATCCCTCCACGACCGAGTTTTGCCTTTCCATCGAGTTTGATCAGCACACTATCGCGCCCCGAAGTCAGGGCCTGAAGTATCCCCATCGCAGTATTATTCATGTCGACTTTTAAAACCACCGGCAATAAAAAAGTATCTTTTTTTGGAATATTAACCGTTGAGTCGAGCGTGCTTTTTCCGAAAAAATTATTGTTCACATACACATCCACTGCCGCCCCTTTCATGGTCACCGGGTACCTGTTCGGATTATAATATTCCACATCCGCTGCCACGGTCGACTCCTTCAAACCAAAGCTTAGCACCTTAAAATTTTTCACCCCCAGGTAATCGAACCCGGTCGGCTTTGCACACCCAACTGCCAGCAGGGGTAGGGCCATCCAAAAAAGCATTTTTCGCATGTATGTGATTTTTAAGGCACAATGTAACGGATAAATTTCTCCGGCCAAAAAAGGCGACGTATTTTAGGTTTTTCTTTGCTAATAACTTTAGATTTAGATAAGCATAAAACGGTCAAAATCACCAAAAAATGAGTGCCATAATTTTTAGTAAGACTTAATTAAAGTAAAATTTTAATTATCAGATATTTTATGGAAGTTTATTGAAATTAAAATGTCAAATTTTTAGTACTAAAAATGAATTGTTTACACAGTTTTTGAGTCAATCTTAAACAAAATTTGGTCAAAACTATATAAAATGGAATTATTAGTTGATAGTCAATATTTTCCACCTGTTACCTTATTCAAAAAGTCAATACAGTTTTCAGATATAAAATTTGACATATATGAACCGTGGCGAAAAATGAGTTTCAGGAACCGTTGCGTGGTTGCCGGAGCGAACGGACCGATCAACCTGAGCATTCCGGTGTTGGAAGGCCGGGAGCAGAAAAAATCGATGAAGGAGGTAGTGATCGACAACCGGAAGCCCTGGCAGGGGCAACACTGGAAAACCATCACTTCGTGTTACAACCGGTCGCCCTGGTTCGACTTTTTTGGACATGAGCTGGAGGGGTTGTACGTGCAGCAGGTTGAGTATCTGGTTGACTGGAACCGGCTCTGTTTTGAGTGGGTGTTGGGAAAGTTAGGAATGCAGATTAATGTAATTTGTACACATTCTTTTGAGCCGGTTTATGACGACCCGAACCTTGAAGATTTCAGGAACCGGCTGATGCCAAAATCGATCAATTCAGACTTTCCCAGGCCGGTTTATTACCACCAGGTTTTTGAAGAACGCATTGGATTTATTCCTCATCTGTCGGTTTTAGACCTGTTGTTTTGCGAAGGAAAAAATGCCGCCGGAAAGCTGGCTGCGAAGGAGTAAATGCTATCTGATTTGTAACTGTTTCCCAAATACGGAAATGGGAAAAAGATTCAAAGTAATAACCGGTTGGTTATCATGAACTGCGGGAATCTGATGGTTTTTTTATTTTGTTTATCTGTTTTAAAAAATTGTTGCAGCTACTTTGTATGTTTCGCTGTCTATGCAGAATATTAGTTTGTACCCTACCAACGATCTGGTGTTTTTTAAATGATGAAAACGAATAAGGAAATTGTACTGAGGTTATGGTTTTTACAGGCTCGGCTTTTCGACATCCAGATAATTATTCCGAATCGGCTTATCAATAATACAGGAACCAACCTATAAATTTGGGTAGGTTTTCTAATAAATTTTTAAAGGGGCATGCCCGATCTTTTTTGGTAATGTCTGCGTAACCAATACCAACTGCGAACAACAAATCCCGCCAAAGGCGGGATTTTGTTTTTTAATCCGGAGCGATTTTCCGGTTAAAAAAATGCCTGGAAAAGGGCTTCCAAAAGTCTTAAAAGTAACTCACCGGTATGCAACGATGTTGTATTATTTTGAAATTAGATTTTATGATCCCGGGACATTGAAGTGATAAGAAATCCGAAAGCATATCTCTAAATGTTTAATGTGTTTTGAAAAATGGGCAGGCAGGAGAAGGGTGTTTTGAGGGATGCTGGCTTCAAAAATTGGGCTGATCCAAAAAACAAAATCGGGTTCATCTAAACAAAATCCGGCTGACCAAACAGCTAAAAAAAGGGTTCGAAGGATCGGCAAAAATGCTGTGGATATTTTTGATTTTTTAGATATATGGTAGAAATTAAATATTCAAAATAAAAATTATGTGATTGGGGTGAAGGAATATGGTGTTTAAACGTTGTTTTGGATTTTATCGAAAAAAATCATGCATAAAGTAATTAAGAGAATGCGAAGGTCAATTACCCTCTTTCTGTCAGATAGTCATTATATTAATAATTTTTATTGAATGAATAGTTGAAGGTTTTTTCAAATATTTTCAGGCTGGGAGCCGATTTTTTCCTGCACGCTTAATACCCAAATCTGCACACTTATCGTAAAAAGTGCACGAATATCAATTGGATCAGGAATAGTATTTTTCACTTCGTAAATTTGACACGTGATTTGTTGTCAATAATCATTGTACCAGATGACAATGGAGTGAACGCAACCATAACTTCCGGAACTTATCCCGGTTGGCATGAAACTCCCGTTAATCTGCTGCCTGCACAGGTCTGCCCAAACAGACCTGTTTGCGGCGGCTTTGGGAAAACTGAAGTCTGAAGTCCGAAGCCTGAAGTCGGAAGTAAGAAGTTGACAGGTTGATTAGTTGAAACGTTGAAAGGTTACCAAGTTGAAAGGGTTGACAGGGAAACAGAACGTGTTGTCGTTTGCTGTTTCACCATTGACCATTGACCATTCACCACTCTATTGCCCAACATTCTTCATCGCTTCAATAACCATCTCTTTTTTATTCCGGGCCACCGGAACCTGGGTACCGTTTTCGAGTAACAGGTAACCGCCATCTTCCTTTATCAGACTTTTTATATATTTTTTATTTACCAGGTGTGACTGGTGACAGCGGATAAATCCGTAACCAGCCAACAGCTCTTCGTATTCATAAATGGGTTTCGAAACAATGATCTTTTCTTCGTTCGATAAATAAAAGCTGGTGTAGTTATTCGACGATTCGCACCGGATGATTTGCCCGGTGGCAATAAACCGGGTTTCTTTTTGGGTGGGCAATGCTATGCGCTGATCTTCTTTTTGTTGCCTGAAAAGATTGATTAAGTTCTCCAGCTGCAGGTTTTGTTTTTTATTGCGGCTTTTGGCTACAACCCGGCTAACCGCTGTTTGCAGTTCTTCGGTATTAATGGGTTTTAACAGGTAATCGATGGCGGCAAATTTTACCGCCTGAATGCCGTACTGATCGAAAGCCGTAACAAAAATGACATCAAATTCATGGTTCGACAGCGACCGCAGCAGGTCGAACCCGTTTTTACCGGGCATTTGAATATCGAGGAAAACCACATCGGGCTGGTGTTGAAGAATGATCTGCCGTCCTTCATCGGCCGAAAGGGCGGTGGCGAGCACCTGCATTTCGGGGCAATGCCTGCTCAATAATTGCTGCAGGTTTTGGAGGTTATTTATTTCATCATCGATCAAAACGGCCTTTATTGTCATTGTAACCAGTTTTTGAAATCAATTACTATTCGGCTGCCCGAAGTTCCATTTTCTGAAATAATCAGTGTTATACTGCCATTGCCAGGCATTTCGTTCAGCAGTCTGATTCGTTCGCGGGTCAGTTGTAAGCCATGTCCGTTTACAGGTTTGTCGCCGGCCACGAAGCCTTTTCCGTTGTCGCAAACCGCTACCTGCATATCATTTTTTTGTTTAATAAAATGCAGTTGAATATTTCCCTGTTGGTGCATGCCCGCCACCCCATGTTTAACGGCATTTTCGAGCAGGGGCTGTAACAGCAGGGAAGGGATGATTGTTTCAACGGCATTGATAGCCGCATCAACCTGAATCTGATACAAAAAACCAAAACGCAGTTGTTCCAGCTTCAGGTATCTATCCATTGTGGCGATTTCGTTATCGAGGGTATTGAAGTCTTTATTGGCATTGGCGAGTGCATTCCGTAACAGGCTACCAAACTCAGAAAGATATTGATTGGCTGTGTCGGGATCGTTTTTATTAACGAGGGCCTGTATTGAGCTGAGGGCGTTAAAAATAAAATGGGGGTTCAACTGGGCATATACCGATTTTAATTCAAGCTTTAATTTTTCTTTTGTCAACCGTTCTTTTTCAATTTTCCTGCGAATGGTCCTTAACCTGAACAATAAAACAATAAAACCAAAAAAGGCAGCGATTAAGCTGCCTGCAGTTATTTTGAATGCAGATGTTTGGTGCCAGGCCGGTTTTATTTCAAAATCGTAGGTCGATACGTTGTGGCGCTGCCTGCTGTACCGTATCTGCAACTGGTATTTGCCGGGCTTCAGATCTTTCAACCAGATGAAATTATTGTCGTAATCGTTCGGCTTCCACTCGTTGATTATTCTTCCATCCTGCATCAGCTGGTATTCCACTTCTTCTTTTTTATTAATATCTGCCGACAGATAATAGATGATGGAATTTTCAGTAGATGGAAATTCTGCATGCAGGGGCGAAATACCGGATTTTACACTGCTGTTGTACGGATTTTTAAGGAGGTTAAAAAAGTCGTTTAAATTTTTTGTTGTATATATGGAACGAACTTTGGGTTTGGTTTCCTTCCAGTAAACAACAGATGATGTGAAGCTGGTATCAGTTCCCTTTTTTCTTAATTCAACAATGATATAGTTGCCCCAGGTGGTTTTGTAGCCACCGAGGTAAGCAACCCCTTTTTTGAAGGTATTTTCAGTATTGTCGGAAAAACGGGTAATGGCGGTCCAGGGAGTAATTATAGTTTTGGCATTTAATGTAACCCGGTATTCATAATCAGCAGCATTATTCCTATATATGCGCGGCGTTATAAAATAAACTTCAGAAGAATCGTAGGTATATAATTTGTTGGCGTGATCTAACAGCGTTGATCTGAACCTGTATAACGATCCTTCGAACGTTATATCCAAAGGGGTATTCATATCCATATCGCCGGCGTTCACAATGCCATTATCAGGTATGGCTGTCATCAGCAGGGGAACAGAGTCGCTTATTTTGCCCGGAAAATTAGTTGAATACCAGGTCACATTACCCCGTATTGAATCGATGCTCCAATCGGTGCTTAATCTGATTTGCGAAAAAGTTTCCTGAATGATGATACAGGAAAAGAGGAGTAAAAGGAAAAATGTTTTTCTCATGTCGATAATTTTCATCAAAAATCAGCGATGGAACTACTGATGTATTGTGAAAATGTGCATTGTGTTGTTGCGGATGTGAATTTAGTAGTTTTGAACAAAAACAAGGTAACAAGACCCGGGAAAACCAAACAACCGCGTTTATGTAACCGGTATTAGCATAGGAGGTTTTGGCACCTGGCAGGTGGCTATGGATCATCCCACTACGTTTGCGGCCATTGTTCCTTTATGTGGTGGTTGTAATGATTCAACCCAAATATGCAGGATCAGGCGTGTGCCTGTATGGACTTTTCACGGCACAGCCGATAACCTGATTGATATAAACGAAACTGAACGGCTGGTAAACAGGCTGCGACAATGTGGAGGAAACGTTCAATTTACCCGTTTGGAAAATGAGGGACATGGCATACAGTACCTGTACGAAAAGCCAGTGATATATGAGTGGATGTTGAAGGAGGTAAAGAAACAAAGTCAATAGCCAATAGTCAATTGGCAATTGGCGATAAGCAATTGCCAAAGATCCGGGGGGGTATCATTTACTTGTAGGGGCTGTAATTAACCCCTGGGTACCTTGTTCCTTGAACCTTGTGCCTTGTGCCTTTATTTAGATCTGAACTATTTTCTTCTTCTTTTTTACCGTAGTGCATTCTTTTTTCTTCTCTTCTTCCAGTTTCTTCAGCTCTTCGCGCTGCTGTAAACGGTCCATCAGTATCAGTTGCTGGGCCTGTTTCAATTTTTCCTGTTTCAGGGCGCGCTCCCTTTGATAATTGCCTAACTGCACCACGTAATCGTTCTGCAACTTTTGTATCTGGGTGTTGGCTTCATCAAGGGGCTGCTGTGATTCGTCGTTGATCTTCTTCCAGTCGAGCTGTTGCATGGCTTTTTCAATTTCGCGCTGTATCTGCATCATATCAACTTTCTTCGACTGCGACTTTATATCGGATTCCAGTTTTTTCCAGTCGATCTGCTGCAGTGCTTTCAGCGCTTTATCCATGGCTTCCTTTGCTTTTACATCGTTATACGTCATGATGTATTTTTTCGGAAGCGCTGTGTCTTCTACCGGTTGACATAAGAAGCTGTTGCCTGGAACATAAGGATAAATATCCCGGGCTGGTGGAGCAGGGGCCACAGGATTCGTTTCAGGCATTGAATAATCAGTTATTTCAACATTATTTACAAAACCGGCCATTGGTTCCTGCAATTGCACCTGCACTTTATCAAACTGTTTGCTGAGTGCGGCCAGTTTGGCATCGGTCGTTAATTCAATAATCTGTTCAAGTTTTTTAAAGGGATCTTTACTATCGGGGCAGGCGTCTTTTTTATTTTTTTTCGAAGGAGTTTCTTTACAATCAGCTACCTCCGGCTCCTCTTCGATAGGAATATTTTGTACGGCAGGTGTGGCAAATGAAATTCCGGTTTCGGTTGGCGCCGTTTGCAGCCGCACCTCATCTATCTTTTTTATAATAATGTTGCCGGGATTGTACCATCCTATAAATGCTATAAGCATCGACGACAGCAACCAGGCTGCCAGCTTTTGGTTCAGTGGATTGCGGCGTACCGGTTCTTTTCCAAGTATGCGTTTAACCCTGTTTAATAAAAAATATTTGTCTTTACCCGTTGCCGCCAGTACCAAAGCATTGGTGGCAACGCGATTTTGTTCCAACGAAAGCAGGGCACGTGCATAGCTTTGCGGTTCGTAGCAAAACTGCAGCACCAGGTCGTCGCAACAGTTTTCGCGTTCGTTGCGAATGATCTTTGTAAGCAGCTTTGCAAAAGGATTAAAGAACAGCACCACATCAACACAGGCGATCAGTAAATTCACTAAGTAATCGTTGCGGCGAATATGGTTCAGTTCGTGCAGAATAATTGCTTCGGCCTGTTTCAATGTAAGGTGATTAACCGCAGCTACAGGCAATAAAATAACCGGTTTCCAGAAGCCCAGTGTAACCGGTGTATCAACCAATGACGATAACCATATCTGCACTTTCTTTTTAATGCCCATACGGCCTGCCACCTGTTGCAGAAAAGCTCTCCACTCAGGGTCGGCTTTTTGTAAGCCGGTAGTAAATAATAATTGTGTTTGGCGGTATTGAATATAAAAACGAATGAACAGGAAAGCGGCTGCCAGCAAATAAGCCATCGATAAAAAGGGCAGGGCAGGCTCGAACCAACGGATAATTGCATCGGGCCACGAAGCCGAAATATAGGTAGTATCAGTATCCGTTACATATAAAGTTACAACGGGCACACCTTTGGCGGCTTTGTAAAAGTTAACAATGAGGGTAATTAAAAACCACATTGAACCTGCGGCAAGCGATAACAGGGCAATTGTATGTCGTTGACGGGATAGTAATTTTCTTCCGTTCGCCGTGAGCCCTATATACACCAGCCATAACAAAGCCATTTGCCATAAGCTGTCCAGTAATGACCATCCCAACGCTTTAAGAAAAGCAGATTGGATCAAATTCATTGGTTACTTTATTGTTTTTTCAAATTGTCAAGCATCTTCTGAATCTCTTCCAATTCTTCGGCAGATGCTTTGTGGTTACCAAGTGCCTGCATAACCAGTTCACCGGATGAACCGCCAAACAGGCTATCGATCATTTTATTCAGCAAATGTTTTTGTGTTTTTTCCTTACTAACTGCTGCCTGGTAAATATGGGTTTTGATTGAATCGTCGCGCTTCACCAATCCTTTTTCGTGCATGATCTGCATCAGTTTCAGGGTAGTGGTATAGCCTGCTTCTTTGGTTTGAAGCAATTCTTCATGCACTTCACGCACGCTGGCATTTCCCTTTTTCCATAAAATCTGCAAAATCTCCAGCTCGCTTTCTGTGGGTTTTATAGTTTTTATTGTGGCCATATTGGAACAACATTTGTCTAAAAATACGACAAATTTCGTAATGATTTGTTAATACAATATAAATACACGAAATTTTTCGTGGATGTGAAAGTCGATGAATGGGAGTATAACTGTACAGGCGGGGAGCAGGGTGCAGTGGAGCAGGTTACAAGTTGCAGGTTTCAGGGGTTCGGGTTAGCGGTTACCTGTTTCCTGTTACCTGTTTCCCGGCCCGGCAATGGTAACTGGCGACCGGTAACAGGCAACCGGCAACTGGTTTTTGGTAAGGTGCAGTGAACTGCTTGGCCTGGGAAATAATGAATATTGAATAATGAACCGAAGAATATCGAAGTAAAAGCACTTCATCATTCGGTATTTAACATTCGATATTCAATATTTATTCTGGTTTTACTTTCTCATTTCTCATTTCCATGGTGGTTTTACTGGTGCCGTCGTGGCTCCAGCCGGGTGGGCGAATGATATAATTGATGCCATTTCGAACCGAATGCGATTTCAGGGCCTGAGCAAACATATCCTTCCATTCCTTAAAGGCAATATGAACAGGATTATAGGTGCTGATATTTTTGGTAAGTCCGTACACCGGCCGTTCTTCTTCGGGTTGAAAAGTTCTGAACAACCTGTCCCAGATAATTAATACGCCTCCGTGATTTTTATCGAGGTATTTGATATTGCTGCCATGGTGTACGCGATGGTGCGAAGGGGTATTAAAAATATATTCGATGGGGCGGGGGAGTTTATTGATGGCTTCGGTATGTATCCAGAATTGATAAATAAGACTGATCTGCTGCATCAGCATTACTACAATGGGATGAAAGCCAACCAGCGGCATCCACATCCAGAAAATAAAACTGCCGGTAAGGTTGCCCGTCCAGGTTTGGCGAAGGGCGGTCGACAAATTATATCGTTGCGAAGAATGATGCACCACATGCGAAGCCCAGAACCAGCGCATATTGTGCGACACATAATGGAACCAGTAATACGAAAAGTCGTCGGCGAAAAAAGCAAGCACCCACATCCACCAGGTAAAGGGAAGGGTAAAAAGGCGGTATTTGTATACGAGCGTAAAAGCGGCCAGTACAACTATTTTTGACAGCAGGCCCGAAATTACATTGCCAATGCCCATGGCCAGACTGCTGAAGGTATCTTTCGCCTCATAAAAATGCTTATGCTCCTTCCATGAAAACCATGCTTCGAGCAGCAGCAATACCACAAAACCGGGTATGGCAAAGTATAGGATCTCAGGGGCCATAGGCAAGCGTTTTATGCTAAGAGCTTGAAAGAGAAAAAGGAGAAAAAAGAGCTCTTGATTATTTTAAGTTGCCGGCTGCTTTCTACAACACTGGAATTTCGATAAAAGGGTTCTCTTTTATCTCTTTTTACTCTTATAACCTCTTAGCTACAAATTAAGATTTTTTCTTCAACCGGAAAACCGGTCTGCGCCTGCAAGCTTATAATGCCATAAAAAAAACGATCCACCGGCCGGCGGATCGTTTTTTTTAATACCAGGGTATTTATTCTTTTGTGAACGAAAGTGTCTTTTTGTAGGTGGGTGATTGTACAGAAACATGATAAACACCTGCCGGCAAACCTGATAGCGATAACGTATAGGTGTCGACATTTCCCGTAATACGGATGTTTTTCGTCATCATCACTTGTCCGTTGTTGGCATATAACGTAAGCAACAGCTCTTTATCCGGCATATTGTTCAGTTGTAACACCAGATAACTGGTTGCAGGAACCGGATAAATGATCGTATTGCTGCTGGTCAATGCGCAACCGGAGGATTTTATACTGCTATAGGTAACGTGATTGTCGGTACCGGATAGCTTCAAACGATATAATGATGCTGATTTGCCCATCAGGTCGGTATAGCTATACTCATTGCCCGTTCCGGCCGGTATCGTTGCGATGGATTGCCATTGTATGCCATCGGTGCTTCGCTGCACTTCAAACACCGAACTGTTGATACCGGTGGCCGTTGTCCATTTCAGGTTAACGGAATTAGTCTGACATTTTACTCCAAAAGAAAGCAGCGTAAGTGGCAGCACGTTATCTATGGTGCTGAGTGTCCATCGCTGGGTGAAACTGCTGATGCTATTGTATTCAACATAATTGGCCGATGCATCGCGGCTGGTATAGCCCTGAAGGCTCCAGTGCAGGGTATCGTTGCTTTTCCAGATGGCGAGGTTGCTTTCGTTCAGGCCATTCAGTTCTGCATCAAAATAATTCAATCGTAAAGTCAGCGAAGAGGGTGGGGTGGCCGGTAAAATATCATAATACCGGTAAATGCTGCTGCCGGTGCTTAACGAGTTTTGTTGCGACACATGTCCGCGCCTGATCACCGTAACACCCGGGTTTTGTGCACTGGTGATAATAATGCCCAGGTTACCGGGATTTTCGGATGCTGGTGCATTCAATGTGGCTGTGGACTGTACATAACCACCGGTAATACCCGTAATGCGGCTGGTTTCACTTTCATTGTTCAGGTATGCCGAACCGTTTAAAACAATATTTTTGGTGTTCAGCTCAATGAGGCCCGATAAAAAATTGATGTTGTTATTTACTGAAATATTATTCTGAAGCGTTAGCTGACTTCCGATGCTTTTATTGATCTCCAATATCTGAAAGGAAGGGGCAGTGGTTCCGCTGATACTGTTGTTACCGGTGCCGCTGAACCGCACGGTTCCTGCCGATGGGTTAAAGGTGCCGTTGTTTACAAGGCTGGCGTCCTGCAATACCACATAACCTCCGGTTTGTACAAAATTATTTCCGGAAGATAGTACCATTTGAGCCTTCAGATTATAAAAGCCTGCACTAACGCAAACCAGTAACAAAAATTTTTTTGTCATACTACTTGTTTTTTAAGTGATGGATTACCGTATCTGCTGCCAGTTGGTACCATCTGAAACAATTGTTATGGAAGTAGCTGTTGTTAATGTGGTTTGCGGTGTATCTGTTAAATCATTATAGGATGTTATGTTTACAGTAGCTCCTGTTTTGTTTACGATCACGTACATTCTGTTGGTGCAGGAAGAGGCCGAAGGCAAATTGATCGTTCCCGCACCCGAATTATAGATCCAGATGCTGGCTGTGTTATCGGGATCATTGGTGCCGGCCACCTGGCTGCTTTTTACCTGCATACCTACTGATCCCACAACATCGAGGGTAGAGGCAGGCGCAGTGGTTCCAATACCAACGCTTACTGCATTGGCACCTGTTCCGCCCAGTACCATGCTATTGCTTTGCGATACTGATGAACTATATCCAATGGCAGTAGCATTAGTCAAATTGCCCGTAGCAACATTGGCCCAATAGCCTATGGCGGTATTGCCGTTACCGGTGGTATTACTGTTCAACGTTTCCTGGCCTATAGCAACATTATAAGTACCTGTAGAATTGTTTATCAGGGCGCTCCAGCCAATAGCAACGTTACGTTCGCCTGTACTATTTGCTTTCAATGCTCTTGCACCCAAAGCCGTATTGTAGGTACCGGTGGTATTATTCTGCAATGCATTTGCGCCAATGGCAGCATTCCATGAACCGGTAGTATTGTTTTGCAATGCCAGATACCCCATACCTGTATTGTTCCCGGCCGTATTATATTGCAGCGCTGCATACCCTACAGCGGTATTAGTGCCTGCATTCGCATTCGTATTCAATGCATAATAGCCAATGGCTACATTGCGACGGTTGTTGAGATCGTCATTGGTACCGGCACCTTCACCCAGGTACGTAGAAAAGCCTGTATTCAATTCTTCTATCTGCCCCGTTGTACGTATGCGGGTATGTATGGTGTTATTGGTTCTTACATCAAAATGCTGATTATCGGTAGTGCCAATAAAATCAGTACCCGAAACAGTGCCGCTGTTGCCACTCAATGACCAACCTGAACTGCCTGAAGATAATGCCGTCCATGCAGTGCTGTTGTAGTAATAAAAGAGCGACAGATTGGTGTCATAAACCATCAGGCCGGTTGCCGGTGATGTTATAGCTGTACGTTGCGCTGTTGTCATGCGGGGTATCAATATGCCTTTTGACGTGCTGGTCATGTCGAGCAGGGCAGTGGCGTCGGGTGCCGTATTTCCAATACCAACGCTAACTGCATTGGCTCCGGTTCCTCCCAAAATCATGCTATTGCTTTGCGACACATTCGCATAATATCCAATGGCCGTAGCATTGGTAAGATTACCGCTGGTAACATTGGCCGAATAGCCAATTGATGTATTACCGATTCCGGTGGTATTACTGTTCAATGTTTCCTGACCTACCGCTACATTGTAACCACCGGTACTATTATTTATGAGCGAGTTCCAGCCTATGGCAGTATTACGCTCGCCTGTAGTGTTGTCGCGCATGGCTTGTGCGCCAAAAGCCGTATTGTAGGTGCCCGTTGTGTTATACTGCAATGCAAGCGTTCCAAAAACTGAATTCCATGCCCCGGTAGTATTGCTGTACAATGCCCCATAACCTACGGCCGTATTGTAATCAGCGGTGTTGCTCGTAAGAGTAGCGTAGCCAATACCGGTATTGGCATGGTTGTTCAGGTCGTCATTAGCGCCGGTACCCTGACCGAGGTAAGTTGACCCCCCTGTATTGAACACTTCTATTTGTCCGGTAGTTCGTATACGGGTGTGCAACGTATTATTCGTTCTTATATCAAGAGACTGGTTATCGGTAGTGCCTATAAAATTGGTTCCTGCCACGGTACCGCTGTTGCCGCCCAATGTCCAACCCACACTGCCCGAGGCAATGGCTGTCCACGCAGCGCTGTTGTAGTAATAAAAGGCCGACAGATCAATATCATACACCATCAGGCCGGTTGCCGGCGAAGTGATCGCTGTGCGTTGGGCTGTTGTCATACGCGGTACCAGAATACCTTGTGTTGTGCTGGTGAGGTCAAGAAGGGCAGATGTGTTTGGGGTTGTAGTGCCTATACCCACATTAATGGCATTTGCACCTGTGCCGCCCAGCACCATGCTGTTGCTTTGGCCCACATTGGCATAATACCCGATGGCTGTAGCATTGGAAAGGTTATTGGACGCAACATCGGCTCCGTAACCTATCGCTGTATTGCCTGAGCCGGTGGTAATTGAAGTCAGGGCCGAAAGGCCAACCGCCACATTGTTGGTACCGGTAGAAATATTGTTCAAAGCCTGGAAGCCCACGGCTACGTTATTAGCACTGTTCGAATTGTTCACCATTGCCTGGTAACCTATTGCTACGTTATTGCTGGCTGTGCCATTAAACAGGGCCTGTGAGCCAACAGATACGTTATTACTGCCTGTAGTGTTGTTTCTCAATGCCCGTCCGCCTACAGCTGTATTGTGGTTACCGGTAGTATTGTTGAGCAATGCCGATAATCCAAGGGCCGAGTTCCAGATACCGGTCGTATTTGCCCGTAACGCTGCATAACCGCATGCGGAGTTATCGGCGCCGGTAGTGGTGTTCTGCAACGCCTGATAACCTACTGCCGTATTGTTATAGCCTGTATTATCAAGTTGCAGGGCCTGATAGCCTATAGCTGTATTGGCGACGCCAGTTGTGTTAACATTCAATGTATAATAACCGATGCCTACATTCGCCCGGTTGTTCAGGTCGTCGTTGATGCCGGCACCTTCTCCCAGAAACAAAGATTGGCCAGTATTAAATACTTCTATTTGCCCGGTAGTTCGTATGCGGGCGCGCAATATATTATTGGTGCGAAAATCAAGGCCCTGGTTATCGGTAGTTCCTATAAAATGAGTGCCCGAAGTGGTACCACTATTGCCTGTGATCGACCAGCCGGAGCCTGGTGTGGAAAGAGGTGTCCAACTGGCGCCGTCGTAATAATAAAAAAGCGATAACGTATTGTCGTATACCAGTAAACCGGTGGCAGGGGAGGCAATCGCCGTACGTTCTGCGGTGGTCATGCGGGGCACCAGTAAGCCTTTGATGGTGCTCGAAATGTCTAACATGGCCGAATTGTCGGGATTGGCGCCTGTGGTATTAATGGCAACCTGTGCCTGTGCTATACAACCTGTGAAAATGCAAAAGAGCAATGAGCCGATTTTGGTTCTCATAGAGCCTGGTTGGGTTTTTTGGGTTGAAAGGGGCGAAAAGCAGCCTTGCTGTTTTTCCGGTAAAAAAAATGATATGTTTAACGGTTTGGTTTATAATATGTTGTTTTTATATAGGTATTTTATTTATTGTGTCATAAATAAATTGTGTACCACAGTTGGAATTAACCGGCATATAGCTGGCATAAAATGTTAATTATCATTAGTGTCGATTGTTTTATAATTACATTGTATTGATTGTTCGATGGTTAAATTGTTGGATGATGCGCCCGGAAATTCGCCATATAATTTGTATTTGTTGTTTGTTGGGAATCAATGCTATTGTACATGGGCAAGACAGTACGAAGAAGAAACTGTCGGTAGGCGCCCTGGCAAAAGACGTATATCGCAGTTTTTTTAAAGTAGAAAGCCTAACGCACGATTCGGTATTCTTTCAAAAAAGTGAGGAAAACTACCGACCCTATGCCGGTATGGTGATACGGAACGTTTACATTCGCAACTTATCATTCGGCGAAAATGTAACAGACACCGCTACAGATTTTATTAGCACCATTAGCAGATTTGCCGATAAACTTCAAACCAATACCAAAGATTATATAATTCGGGAATTGCTGTTTGTAAAAAAAGGACAGTTGCTCGATCCTTACCTGCTGGCAGATAATGAACGGTTCCTGCGCGATCAGAATTTTATTAAAGACGCCCGTATTGTGGTGCGGCCTGTGCCGGGCAGCGCCGATTCGGTTGACCTTACTGTTCGGTTACGCGATGTATTTAGCTGGGGTGCCGAAGTAAATGCCTCGGGTGTCAACGACTTTAAAGCCTCGATTTATGATGCCAATTTACTGGGAATGGCGCAAAAGCTGCAGTATACCCTGTTGTATGATCGTACACGACGACCACCGTTCGGGTCAGAAATATTATATCGCAAAACCAGTATTGCCGGTTCTTTTGTAAATGTAAGCGCGGCCTACACCACCATTAACCAGGGCGCCTCGCTGGGCCGTGAAAATGAAACCGCTTATTACCTGAAACTCGATCGCCCTTTGTATACCCCGAATGCCCGTATTGCCGGCGGGCTTGAGCTGAGCCGGAACCGTAGTACCAATGTATTTGAAAAGCCTGTTTCGGAGTTCAGCAACTATAAGTACCAGTTAGGCGATGCCTGGATTGGTTACAACATTGGCGTTTTTAAACAGCAAGCCGATAACGAAGACAGCCGCCGCCGGCTGTTTGTATCGGTACGTTATTTTGATCAGCATTTTACTCAAAAGCCTAAGCTGAATAGTTTTGATCCGCGGTATGTTGATAAGCGTTACGCGCTGGGTCAATTCACCTGGTACAAAATAAATTTTTACCGCACTAATTATATTTATGGTTTTGGAAGAACCGAAGATATACCCGTTGGCATGACGCGCAGGGTCACCATCGGCCCCGTGCGTACAGACAGTTTGCCGCGGGTGTATGCAGGATGGGAGTTTGATCACCTGCTGGTTGATAAAAAGCAAAATTATTGGAATTATACCGTAGCCCTGGGCACCAATTTGTACAAAAGCCAATTGCAGGATAACACCGCTTTTTTAAATGTAAGCTGGTTCAGCCGTTTATATACCATGAATAGTACACTCAAACTAAGGCAGTTTGTCAATATCAGTTATTCGGGAATTTATAAACTGCATGTATACGAACCCCTGTACATAAATAATGAGTATGGGTTGGAACAGTTTAGTACCGATAGCCTTCGGGGGGTACAACGGGTATCAATGGGCACTGAAACGAACATGTATACACGCTTACAGATACTGGGGTTTAAGATCGGTTTTTTTGCTTTTGCAAAAGCCACCATGATGACACCCGCTCATACGGGTTTATTAAACGGAGATATCTTTCCTGCTTTGGGCGGCGGCATGAGGACCCGCAATGAGAACCTGATCTTTGGCACCATAGAAGCCCGCTTCACCTGGTTTCCGCGAACGGTGTATGACGTGAACAATATTTCGCTTACAGTATACAGTAACCTTCGTGTTCGGTTTACGGGGTCGTTTGTGAAAGCGCCGTGGTTTGCGATGATGCAGTAATAAAATTTAAAAATGAGCAAATTTGAAAATTTGAAAATGGGAATACAATGGCAGCAGGAAGTAAGAAGTAGGATATAAGAAGTAAGAATCAGGAATGTGAAATGTTGATAAGAGAAAACATGTAGAAGGAACTTCTTAAGGTGCACTCCCCCTTTAGGGGATGGGGGTATATAAAAAAAAGGGTCCCCGATGTAGAAACATGGGGACGTTGGTATTTGGTATGATATAGTGCCTTAAGTTGTTACTAACAAAGATAATGTCGTTGTTCGAATTATCTAATAATTTTTTAGAAAAATCAGTTGACTTTTTTTTCTATTACGTAAGTATTTGTTATATCACGGTTATGATTACTGATTGTCTTATCTTTTTTGGCGCGAACAGTATGGGTATCACCGTTACTATAGATCTGCGCCAGGGTAGGAGCGATCACCAGCGATACAATCGACATCAGTTTGATAAGAATATTCATAGAAGGACCTGAAGTATCTTTAAACGGATCACCTACGGTATCACCGGTTACAGATGCTTTATGCGGTTCGCTCTTTTTATAGTAAATCTCACCGTTGATCTCAACGCCTTTTTCGAACGATTTCTTGGCGTTATCCCATGCACCACCGGCATTGTTCTGGAACATACCCATTAACACGCCGCTTACTGTAGCGCCGGCCAAAAAGCCACCCAATGCTTCGGGCCCTAAAACAAAACCAATGATCAGGGGAGCAACAATGGCAATAGCGCCGGGTAGCATCATTTTTTTAATAGAAGCATCGGTAGAAATGGCTACGCATTTATCATACTCGGGTTTGCCTTTTCCTTCCATAATGCCGGGAATAGTACGGAACTGACGACGCACTTCTTCAACCATTGCCATCGCAGCCTGTCCTACAGCGCGAATAGCGAGCGAAGAGAAGATGAAGGGGATCATACCACCTACAAATAAAGCGGCCAGTACATCGGCTTTATAGATGTTGATACCGGGGATCTTTGCAACGCCTACAAATGCGGCAAACAGGGCCAGGGCGGTTAAGGCTGCCGAAGCAATGGCAAATCCTTTACCGGTAGCGGCTGTTGTGTTACCTACTGCATCGAGCACGTCGGTTTTTTCACGTACTTCTTTGGGTAATTCGCTCATTTCGGCAATACCACCGGCGTTATCGGCGATAGGACCAAATGCGTCGATAGCCAGCTGCATAGCAGTTGTAGCCATCATACCGGCAGCGGCAATACCAACACCGTATAAACCGGCGCATTGGTAGGAGCCCCAGATACCACCGGCAAGCACCAGAATTGGTAATAAAGTTGATTCCATACCTACAGCCAAACCGCCGATTACGTTGGTAGCATGGCCGGTACCGGATTGACGCACGATGCTAAGCACCGGGCGTTTACCCATAGCTGTATAATATTCGGTAATGATACTCATTAAGGTTCCTACTACCAGGCCCACCACAATGGCTCCCAGAATACCTTCACGGGTGAAGGTTTTGGCGCCTTCGATCAGTGAACCGCCTACAGTGTCGCGCAAGAGGTGAAAATCGCCTTCGGGCAAAATCCAGAATACCAAACCGGCAGAAGCGATGGCAGTAAGAATAATTGAACCCCAGTTACCCATGTTCAGCGCTCTTTGAACGGTATTGGTGTTAACACCGGCCGATTCGCTGATGCGTACAAAAAAGGTTCCTATTATAGAAAACAAAATACCTGCGCCGGCAATCAGCATAGGTAATAATATCAATGATAAACCGCCAAAACGGTCCTGCACTACGGCTTCCTGTCCTAATACCATCGTAGCTAATACTGTGGCTACATATGAACCGAACAGGTCGGCTCCCATACCAGCTACGTCGCCTACGTTATCGCCCACGTTATCGGCAATGGTAGCCGGGTTACGCGGATCATCTTCAGGAATACCAGCTTCAACTTTACCTACGAGGTCGGCGCCTACGTCGGCAGCTTTGGTATAAATTCCGCCGCCTACACGGGCAAACAGGGCAATTGATTCAGCACCCAGTGAAAAACCGGTAAGCACTTCAATGGTGCGCACCATTTCTTCGGAGTTTACAGCCGCATCAGGAGCAAATATGGTTTTGAGTATGATGAACAAGCCGCTTAATCCAATTACAGCCAAACCTGCTACGCCCAAACCCATTACAGAGCCACCGGTGAAAGAAACCGCCAGGGCTTTGCTTAAACTGGTACGGGCTGCATGGGCTGTGCGTACATTGGCTTTGGTGGCCACACGCATTCCGATATAACCGGCTGTGGCGCTGAACACGGCGCCAAAAACGAAAGCCACTGCAATAGCCCAGTGTGAATGGGGATTGGCGCTGGCCATTACGCCCAGTAACAGGGCTACAATTACAACGAAGTATCCGAGAATTTTCCACTCGGCACGTAAAAAGGCCATAGCGCCCTGTGCAATATACGTACTGATCTCTTTCATGCGGTCGGTACCCGCATCCTGCTTAGCAACCCATTTAAATTTGATGAAGGTATACAGCAAGCCAATGACACCCATGATGGGGACGAGATAGAACAGATTGTCCATAGTGTGATTCCTTTTCGCGAATTTTTAAGGAGGGCAAAAATAGGGGAAAACGGGCAGAATTAAAACTGTTGTGGGTTTGGGCGGGAGTTGTAAGTTTTAAGTTGCAGGTTTTAAGTTCTTAATTAGGGGGGTGAGTGTGGTGAGCAGGTGTGATTTTTAAGTGGGGCATAATAGGATTAAAAAAATCCCTGGCCGTGTTGCCGGTCAGGGATTTTATATTACTTAAAACTTATAACTTTTTATTCTGATTTCTTCTTCTTAAAGCCATTCAGCAATCCTTTCACCGATTCAACCGCATTCTTTTTGGCGTCCTGCGGATTGGCATTGCCGGCGGCTGTTGTATCTTTTTGTCCAAAGATCTGTTTGGTGATCTGGTCTTTGGCTGCCTGAACTGCCTGGTTCTTTACTGATTTTAGTGTGTCTTTTGCGGCGCTTTTGGCGGCTGCAATGGCACTGTCGGCAGCGGCTTTTTTAGCGGCGGCCAGTTCTTTCGCCTGGTCTTTCATATCGTCGGCCAGACTGTTGCCGGCGCCAGCCATATCGGTTTTGATGGTAGGGTTGGTGATAGTGCCCCCCATATTTACTTTCAGGCTGATCACGTCGCTTACTTTCACCGGTATGCCTTTGCTGTTGGCCTGGCTGGCCAGATTATTCACCAGCGAATTGGCGGCAGAGCCCAGTTTTTCGCGCGGTACTTTCATGTTAATGGCATAATCGATCGACTGATCGAGCCCATGCTTGCCGCCGATTTCCATATTAATATCACCCAGTTTAACATTGAAAGGTTTTACAAACACTTTACCGTTGGCAAACTCAAAATAGCTTTTTACATCTTTCAGCGACACTTCTTTCAAACTGTTTATGTTGAGCGTAGAAGCCAGTTTATCGAGCGGGGCAAATTTTTTAAGCAGGCCTTCTAAAATCAGCAGCGATCCTTCACCGGTAAGCGTGCTGAGGTCGGGCATCATGGTTTCGCCCAGTTTGCCGTTGAGCGTTAATTTGGAAGTTAACTTTCCGGCAATAAATTGTCCGATCGGCATCAGCTTTTGTACGGTGTTGTAAGCCATGAATGTTTTTTGCACATCCAGGTTCTGTACATCATAAGTAAGCGATACATCGGGTTTCTTTTTTGAAACTTTGGTAGAGTAGGAGCCACCAAGCGCAATGTTGCCATCGAGTGCCTGCATCTTCACATCTTTCATGGTAACCGTTTCATCTTTCAGCTGCAGGGTACCGGAAATATTATTATAATCTACTTTATCGTATTTAACCTGGCCGGCTTTGGCATTCAGCGTTAAATTGATGTTTTTGGGAACCGCAAATGGTCCGCTGGTGGTTGATGCTGCAACTGTATCTTTTGCTGCGGGCGTGGTGCCTGAACCGGTTGTACCGGTGGCCGGGGTGCCCATCAGCTTGTTCAGGTCTACCTTATCGGCCGAAACATTTAAGGTACCGGTCAGCGCTTCATCTTTTAACGCATACCCGATGAGGTTATCGAAGGTACCGTTGGCGTTGAAATTGGTGCCCATGTAATTGCCGGTTACATCGTTCACGGTTACGTTCTTAGGGTTAAAAGTGAGTTGGGTGTTTTTAACCGTTACGCCGTCGGGGTAATCTTTCGATTTATAACTTACGTTGGAAGCCTGTACGGTACCGGCTGTTTGCACGGCATCGTACTGACTTTTATCAATAAACGATTTTTTGCCTTTGAAAGAAACGTCTGCTTTCACCACACCGGCCAGCGCCGTACCCGGTTCAAAAGCATAAAACTGACTTACATTGCCGAGATTAAAAGAACCTTTGGCTGTTCCATCGAAATTAGGGTCCGAAGCCAGTGTTTTCAGCAACAAAGTTAAATCGGCTGCATCCTGTCCTACTTCAACGTGGGCAGCAGGCACCTGTACCACAATGTGATCGGTTATGCCATCGGGACTTTCGATATTGATTTTTGCACTGGTGTTTTGAACGGGCTGCGGAAAAGCTTTTGACGCATAGTACAACTTATTGATATCAACAAAACCTTTGGCGCTGAACTCACCGGGTTTTTGCTGCTGTACTACACTCAGGTTGCCTTTTGCCTGAATATCGGCATTTACTGTTCCTGCCAGTTTGGTACCGGGCTCCAGCTTTACGAATTGGGTAACCCCGGCCAGATCGAGCTTACCTTTGGCGGCCGCATCAATATAGCGGTCGGTCATGGGTTTTTGCAGCAATACCCGAAAATCGAACGGATCGTTGCCAAATTCAATATGTCCTTTGGGAATATCCAATACCGTGTGGTCGGTAACACCATCGGGGTTATTTACTTTAACCTGAACATTAATATTTTTAACCGGTTGGGGCAGATCGGGGTACTGGAAAAATCCATCCTGCACATCGAGGTTGAAATTATAGGCCGGAATTTGTGTAGGGCTGTAGGTGCCTTTTACAAAACCGTTGAATAGGGCTTTGCCGCTTGTTTTGATCTTTGCAAAGTCCTGCTGATACACTGAAGGTATTAACGACAAAATGCTTTTAAAGTCGGTTGAGGGCGCCTTAAAGCTGATATCCATATTGTAGGTGCTGTCGTTCACCAGCTGAAAAAAGCCTTCTGTGGCCAGCTTCAGATCGTTCAGCGCTATTTCATCGGTTTTAAAAGAATATTTACTGTTTTTATTATCGACCTGAATATCCAGATCAATCGCTGTTTTGGTTTTAGCGAGATAGGGTATGCCGCCATAGATAAAGGTTACCTGGTCGGCTTTGGTTTCGGTTTGCAGGGTAAACAGGTCTGAAGTAAAATCTCCGCTGCCCTCATGGGTTAAATTAACCAGTTCGGTGCTCATGCCACTGCCGGCATCATCGTAGCTGATGTATGCATTTTTAATGGCATAGTGCTGCAGGTTCATCTGAAACGGTGAGGCTGCGGTATCGGCAGTGGTAGCTGTTGCGGTATCGGGTTTGGCAATATCCCAGTTGGCTTTTCCATCTTTATTTACAATGGCATGAATACGTGGTTCATCGATATTAACCGAATAAATTTTCATATTCTTGCCGCCGATTACGCTGAACAGGTTCACGGCCACGTCAATTTCTTTGGCGCTGATCAGCGTGTCTTTGGCGAACTCGTTGGTGCCAACAACCTGTAATTCTTCAAGGGCGAGCGATACTCTTGGAAAATGGCGGAAAAAAGAAAGGCTGAGATCTTTAAAATCTACATTCGCATTTATGTTTTTATTGATCTGTTCTTTGGCAATGGCCATTATTTTTCCTTTGAAAATAAATGGGGCCACAAACAGAATAACAATCAACACAGCGAGGGAAATACCAGTTATTTTTGCGATTTTTTTAACCATAGGTAATTGGTTTACTTGCATTTATCGGATGTGAAGATAATTTAAAAAGCAACATGGTACAAGAAGCAGGTTACAAGTTGCAGGTTGCAAGTTACAGGGAATATTTTTGTTACCGGTTACCGGTTCCCTGTTTCCCGGCACCCGGTAACTGGAACCCGGAATCCGGAACCCGGTAACCGGCAACCGATAACCTGCGCCCCCGAAACCCTGTAACCTGAAACCTGTAACTTGTAACATGTAACAAAATATACTATGACTCCTGAAAGACGTACCCGCCTGCTGTCGGTGCTAAACAAACGGCAGCCCGATTTAACGGTGGTATTGGAAAATGTATTTGACCCGCATAATATTTCGGCTGTTATGCGCACCTGTGATGCTGTAGGCATTCAGGAAGTATTTGTGCTGAACAACAAAATACCAAGACACAAAAAGTGGGGCGCCAAAAGCAGCAGCAGCGCCGCCAAATGGCTTACCGTGCACCAGTTTACCGATGCGCAGGAATGCTTTAAAGCGCTGCGTTCAAAATATGACAGGATTTTAACGACCCATCTTAGTAGTGATGCCGTTAATTTGTACGATATTGATTTTACAGGCCGCATTGCGTTGATATTTGGCAACGAGCATTCGGGGGTGAGCGATGAAATACGTGCCATGGCCGATGGTAATTTTATTATTCCGCAGGTAGGCATCATTCGCTCGCTGAACATTTCAGTTGCCTGTGCGGTTACGTTATACGAAGCACAGCGGCAAAAACAACTGGCCGGTCATTATGATACCTGCCGGTTGCCACAACAACAGCTGAATGAGCTGTTGCAGCATTGGGGATTTGAGCAGGAAGCAAATGAATAATGAATATTGAATAACGAATTATGAATGTAGAAGTGCTTTTACTTCGACATTCAACATTTTACATTCGATATTAAATAAATTGTAACATGAAAATTATTATTCTTACTTCTTTCTTCATGCTTCTTACCTCTGTGGCTTTTTGCCAGCAGAGCATAAAAAAGGTGAAGATCACCGATGTGGAAGAATATATTAAAAACAGCGATCATCCGGTAGTGATCAATTTCTGGGCTACCTGGTGCGCGCCCTGTGTGGCAGAGATACCCGATTTTATGGCAACCGTAAAACGGTACAGCGAACAAAAAGTTGAACTGATACTGGTGAGTCTTGACTTTGCATCATCCTATCCCAACAAAATACTGGATCTTATAAAGAAGAAAAACTTCGATGCTACTTTCCTGTGGTTAAATGAAACCAATGCCGATTATTTTTGTCCGAAGGTAGATGCCAAATGGGATGGCACTCTTCCCTCAACTTTACTGGTTAACAGCAAAATGGGATACCGTAAATTTTTCGGGCGTCCTATGACCGACAGACAGATTGAACTGGAGGTAGGAAGGTTAACGGGGTTGAAAAAATAGGCAATAAGCAATAAGTAATAGAACTGCAATCTTGCTAATAGTTGCTTATTGTCGATTGCCCGTTGCCAATTGATCACCGTTCTTCCGGCGGTATATTCTTTGTAATGACAACAGATATATACCAAAACAGGATCGTTAACAGAGTGAAATATACAAAAGCTAACATCGGATAAAAATTGGTATTAAGCAAGGTAGCAGTTAACAGTTCCTTAAGGAACTACTGCTAACTGCCACCTGCTAACTGTTTTGTTTTAATATTTTTTATTCATTTTGCTCAGGCTCTCATTAATGGCTTTGGCCGAATCGAGGTGCTTTCTGAGCGTTGGCAATTTCTGCGATGCAAAAGTTTTTACATCGGGATCGGTTGCATTGTTGGCTGTTTTTTCAAATGCCTCAATATCTTCTTTATGGTCATCAACCATCATTTTCATATAGGCTTTATCAAAATCAGCTCCTTTCTTTTTGCTTAGTTCATCTTTATGATGCTGATGTTTTCCGAGGTTGTCGGGTAACATTACATTCTTTTTACTGGCAATAGATTTTAAATCGTCGTTGGCAGCTGAATGATCACGCACCATCATTTCACCAAAATTCTTTACACGCTGGCTCATCGCATTTTCCTGAGCCAGTTTGCCCAATTCAACTTCGGCCATACCACCCATAGCTGCATCATTCATAAATGAGCGAGTGCGTTCATCTAACGTACCTTTTGCCGACATGGCCGTATCGCGCGACATATCGCGACCTGATTCAGTTGTAGCAGGAGCAGGTCCTTTCCTTATAGCTCCGGTAGAATCAGTGGCGGTTTTTTCGCCTGATGGACCCTGACATGCAAACAATGAAACCAATGCTCCCAATGCAAACGAAGAAAAGATTGTTGTTTTCATCTGAAATAATTTTGTGTTTTTAAAGAACTCTTTTTTGCCGGCTGATTTCAGACGGCCGGTCAGCGATAAAAGAAAAGTTCCGATTACCAGGTTAGCGCCGGTCTTCGGCATGGTCGGTTTTATAAATCGTTGATAATAATGCAGAAATTTTTGTGCCTTGCCGCACGGGCAGCACTAAATCGCATGCTGTTAAGGATATATAAATGCACCTGTGAGTGGGGTGGGGATTTATTTCAACAGGCAAATTTGTTTGTGGTTTTGAGGTTTGAAGTTTGTGGTTCTTTCGATGAATCATACTGTGCGAATTTGATCCCGTTAAAATTTTAAGGTGCGGAGAGGTAATAATGATTTTTCCAAAGCGCGGCAGCAACCACAAACCTCAAACCCCGTCCGACCGGGTCATCCGGGCGGGCATAAACCAGAAACAAGGAATAGGGGGCAATAAAAAATCCCGCCGGTGGCGGGATTGTACAGATTTTAAAAACGGGACTTATTGGTGTTATGAAATTCTCTTAATACTACAACCAACCGATCGGGATTGTTTAACCGATACTTCTTTACCTGCCAGCACTTCATTTATCGCTTCTTTTAAATGCTTACGGGTAACACTGGCCGCATCAGAAGGATTATCATCAATAGCGCCATGGTACACTAATTTACCGTTTTTATCGAACAGGTAGCATTCGGGTGTGCGGGTGGCGCCAAATGCATCAGCCAGTTCATTATTTTTGTCTTCGGCGTAAATCCAACTATAACCCTGCTCTTTTCCATATTCCTGCATGGCTGTCAATGATTCTGAATTTTTCCGGTTAGCTTCATTAGAATTTAACAAAACCACACCAATGTTTTTTGTGTTAGCAAACTGACATATTTCCTTAGTACGGGCCTGATTATTGATTACTACAGGGCACGTATTGCAACTAAACATTACCAGCAAACCATTTTCTTTCAAGGCACTTTTTAATGAAACCTCTTTGCCGGAAATATCTTTTAACTTATTATCTGCTTTCGGAATAGCAGATCCTAACGGAAGCGGATCACTTACTGTAAAGGCCAGCAACAATATTGCCGGCAATACCAACAGGGTAATGATAGCTTTTTTCATATTACATTGACAATTTTAATGGCTGATTGCTTTACAAAGTTTACTAAAAAATGATGGTTTTACCTACAGGTTTCTTGTTAACCGGTTTTAAAATTTTATTAAAAAATTGCAAAAAAAATTAATGTGAATGGCGAGTGACGGGGGCAGGAAGTCGGCAAGTTAACGGGTTGACAAGTTGATAAGTTAACAGGTTGACAAAGTTTACAGGTTAAAAAGAACAGAGTTCCTTTCCGTTTTACGTTTTACGATTGACATTCACCACCTCAAACGCGATCATGAAAAATTAAATCATCGCTGGTGTTGCTGTGCACCTGTTTTTCGCGTTCGAGGGCCATGGCTTTGAGCGAGTGGATGCTTACATTGAGCTCATAACCGATAAGCAGCACTAACGAGTTGATATATATAATAATCATCAATACAATGATGGTGCCTATTGAGCCGTACAGCGCATTGTATTTTCCGAAGTTGTTTACAAATAGCGAAAAGCCCAGAGTGGTTAATATGCTTAATGAGGTGGCTAAAATGGCTCCCGGCGAAACCAGTTTCCATCGTTTTTGTATAGCCGGCGCATACTTATAAATGAATGCAATGGCATAAAATATCAGGCTGATGATGAACAACCACCTGATGATGCCGATGAACTCAAGTACAAAGGCGCTTTTAATACCGAGCCATTTTAACACGGCCCCCTGAGCGATCAGTAAAAGCAAACAGGCGAGGATTAGCCCCATTATAATGACCGTAAGCTTTATGGCCACCAGGCGGGTATCGAGTCCCGTTCGTTTTTCGAACCCTATATAATTTTTATTGAACGAGCGCATCAGGCCCATCATGCCATTCGATGCAAAAAATATCAGCAGTAAAAAACCGAACGACAACAGCGCTATATGATCGCGAATGAAAAAACTATCTATAAAACTTATAATGCCCTTATTGTAGGTGCTGGCCGGTATTATATCCCTGATAATATCGTGCAATTGCCGTTGTACCGATCTTGACCGGATAAAGGGCAACTGTGGTATTAATGTAAATAAAAACAAACAGGAAGGGGGGATCGACATAATGAAGTTGTACGAAATAGCCGAAGCCCTTTCGGTTAAGCCAACCCGGCGAACCTGCTCTTTAAAAAAAATAATCACATCGTAAAGGGGCACACCATCAAATCCGGGCAAAATGATCTTTTTACTTTTTTGGGATAAAAAGCGAACAGGGGGTGAGTTTGATATAATACGTTCAACGTTCATTTAGGGTTTTTGAGTATCGCCGTGTGCCTCCATTCTTTTCTGTTGTTCAACATCCTGTGCTTTTTGAAATGCTGCGGCATTTATGAGGTGCTGCTCGTATGTTTCGCTAAACACATGGTGTCCTGAAAAATCACTTTTCGCTACAAAATAAAGATAATTTGTTTGTGGTGATTGTAAAACTGCATCAATGGTTTGCAGCGAAGGGGTACAAATGGGGCCGGGCGGCAGACCGGTGTTCATATACGTGTTATAAGGCGACTCAACGGTAAGATATTTCAGGTAAATGCGTTTCAGGCCAAAATCGCGCATGGCAAATTTTACGGTTGGATCGGCCTGCAGTTTCATGCCTTTGTTCAACCGGTTCAGGTATACACTGGCGATGGTATCTTTTTCGTCGAGGGCATTGGTTTCTTCTTCAACAATTGAAGCGAGCGTATAGGCTGTAACGGGGGTAAGTCCGTGCTCACGTGCCCGCTGACGTCGCTCTTCGGTCCACACTTTTTTATATTCAGCGTAAAATTTATCGAATATGCTATTCAGGGGCGCGTTCCAGTTATACATATAGGTATTGGGATAAATCATAGCCATTACGGTATTGGTATCGAAACCATAAGGCTGCAGCGAATCGATATTCGACAAATAAGCTATTACTGTAGCTGAATCAATTTCCATTTTACGGCCCAGAAAGCCGGCCAGGTTTTCTTTGGTGCGCAGTTTGGTAATGATGAGCTTTACGGGCGCCTGGGTATTGTTGCGCAACAGGCGAGCGATAGCCATAAGACTCATTCCTTTTTTCAGCTCGTACCTCCCGGCTTTGATTTTTTCCGGTACCCCGATCCTGCTGCCCAGAAATTCGAGTGCTGCGGGATTGTTTACCAGGTTGCTGTCGCGAAAGGTTTGAATAACCTCGGGCCAGTTGGCATGGCCGGTACGTATGTACAGGTATTTTGACTTTTCTTTAAAAGCAGTATTTTCAGTAAAAAACTGCCAGCCGGCGTAAGTGGCCGCCATCACCGCTATAATCAGTACGCTTATTACCAGTTTTCTGAACATAGGTTATAGATTAAAAAATTATCATCTGTTGCTGCATTGCAGGTTGTTATTGTGCAAGAACTATGCCCCAGCAGGCAGTTTCGGGTTTGTAGTTTGTTGTTTGTTGTTGCTGCCGCGATTTTATCTTTCCTCCCTGATTGCAATCACTTCATTCCTACCAGACTTCCGGCCTCCGACTTCAGACTTCCGTCCCCGGGGGGCACGAAGCAAAATAAATAAAAAACCCTGCCGTAAAGAAGACAGGGTTGAGCTATTTTAATTTAAATTATTTGTTAGCGTTTTGGAGCGGGGACTGGCTGCAAAGGATTGCCACCTGCAGGAGCCGGAGCAGTTTGCTGCGGTTTGGCATTTACTTCTCTTTTGCCGGTTGTTTCTTTGGGAATGAAAAATGCCGAAAACAAACACAGCAGCGCAATGGCAATGGCCATAACCCAGGTACCTTTTTCCAGTACATCGGTAGTTTGTTTAACGCCCATAAACTGGGTATTGAAACCGGCAATGCTTCCTGCCAGGCCACCACCTTTAGGGTTTTGAATCAGTATAAATAAACCAATGGCCACAGAAGCAATGATAATAAGTGCCAGGAACAGGATAATCATGTCACAATGCTTTTAATTGTTCAATTCTGCCCGCAAAATAAGGGCTTTTGGCGGGATTAAGCAAACTTAATTTCTCGTATATCCTAATGGCCTTTTGGGTATGGCCCTGCTTGGCCCATACTTCGGCCATCGCCTCGGTCAATACTTCTTTTTCTTCGACCGAATGTTCGGCTATACGTTGTATCGATTGATTGGTTACTTCATCTAACGATGTATTGGTTTCGATAGGCCCGATGCGTTTCATACTGCGCAACCAGTCGGTAAAGCTTTTTAACTGCTTACCCAGCTGGTCTTTAAAATCATCCTGCGTCAGTTTGATGCCCTGCGAAGCAAAATAATCGATGGTATGGTACGATTCAAATATCGGTTCGCCCAAATCAACAGCGGATTTTACCTCCTGACTGGCCTGAGTGAAAACAACAGGCTGTGGTTGTTTTTCTTCCGTTGCGGAGGGCGTTTCGCTAACAGGCTGTTCAACCTGCGCTACGGGTTCTGCCACAGGCGCCTGCTCAGGCTGTGCTGTGACTTCGGTAACAGCAGATGCAGCTTCAACCGGTTGAACGGTTTGAGTAGTTTCTTGTGCCGGAGGAGCGGTTTGAACGGATTCTTCAATCACCGGAGCCTGTTCGATAGCCAGGGTTGCCTGTTCGGTAACCTGGTTAACGGGTTCAACCTGCACAATATTTTCAGCGACCGTTTGTTCGGCAATGGCGGTTGGTTCGGTTGTTGTTTGGGCGGCAACAGCATTACCTTCCGCTACCACGGCTTCGGCCGGGGCGGCAACCGGGGTTAACGCTTCTTCGGTAATGCTAACCGCGTTTACTGCAGCCTCTGTCTTACTTTCTTCAGCCAGCTGACTGATTTCGGCAATGGCAACGGCCGAAGCTACTTCGGTTCCTTCAGTGGCAGCTACTGTATTTTCTTCGGTGACTGCTGAAACCGTATTGGTTTCTTCTGCTGCTGCAGTTGTGTTTTCAGCCACGGCAGCTGTTGCTGAAACGGCTGGTTGTACCTCCTCTATCGCTTTTTCTGCAACAGCCGGTATTTCTTCCTGAACGGGTATCTCTTCTTTATGAACACCGTTTGTTTCAGGCGCCGCTGCTATTTCTGTTGCTGATTCAACAGGTGGGGTAGCGGCGGCCTGTTCCGTTACAGGTTCATTGGTATTATAATCGTCGGCATCATTGAATACCGGCTCTTTTCTTCTTTCAGTCGGTTGAGGCTCCGAAGCAGTTTTGGGCATTTGTACCACAATACGAAAACCGGGCTGCTGGGCGGCTTCTTCGGCACGGGCAGCAACGGGTATCACTTCTTCTTTCTGATTTAATAACCAGCGAAGCCATAATGCGTTATGAAAATATAAAGAGGCCTGTTCACTTTGTTCATAGTGATTATAAGAGCCGGCGTCTTTTAATTTTTTTGCGTATAAAAACTGGCCTACGGCAGCAAACGGATAGTCATCAGTAAACTGTTTCAGTTCCTGTACAGAAACCTGCTCAAAAGAATCCTTATCAAAAAGGTGTTTTACCAGTGTTTGAATGTGGTGATATTGCATGGAACAGTTTACCAGTTTGAAAAAATACGATTGAAAATTTCATCCACCATTTGCTTAACGATGTTATCGGTTAACTGGGCTTCTGCCGCTGTTAAGGTCAGATTGGCCGAGAAATCGAAGTTACGGGAAACATCGGCTTCAAAATTCTTCGAAGGGTCTAATGTGTTTTTAAAATTTATATGAACTGTTACAGCAAGCCGCTGAGCTGCCGCTTTCTGGTCCGAAATTGCCGAGGTGGTTACATTGTAACCGGTAATTTGTCCGCTGATATCGTAATGCGCGTCATCGGTTTGCACACCGTTTAACCTTGTTTGCCCGGTAATTTTCTGCCGTAATTTATCTGTTAACTGCGGGCTTAACTGCGGATTGATATACCGCGCCCTGTTTTCGATATAATTTACCCTGAAGGTTTTTACTTCTTTAGGAATAGTGCTTACATCCTTGAATGAATAGCAGCCGCTGAAGAAAAGGGCAATAGGCAATAAGCACCAGGCAATGAACCTTGCAAGGTTACCGGTTACCGGTTTCCGGTTTCCGGTAACTGGCAACTGGTAACTGGTAACTGGTAACTGGTATTTTTTACTCCTTAATATCATACTCTTTAAGTTTTCTGTAAAGGGTCCTTTCACTGATGCCCAGATCAAGGGCTGCATCCTTACGTTTGCCTTTATGTTTTTTTAGTGCTTTAACAATCAACTCTTTTTCTTTGTCCATGATGTTCAGCGACTCATCAACTTCCTCGTGGTGGTGAATATCGTCGTTGTCGTGATGGAGCATAACCGGCTGCGGCGGACCAGCTACAACAGGCTGCATATAGGCCGCCGGCAATAATTCTTTATTCTTCAGTTCATTCAGTAATGCCTGATTCTGTACGTTGGTACCGGGGGTCTGCAATATATCAACAAACATCTTTTTCAGCTCGGTCACATCTTTCTTCATATCAAAAAAGAGCTTGTACAATATTTCGCGTTCATTGGCAAACTCGTGCCCGTTGGCTACAGGATTACCGCTTGCCAGTACGGGAAGCCGGTTGAGATCGGCGCGCTGGGGCAAAAAGCGCCCAAGCTCCCGGGCCGAAATCAGTTTATCGGTGGCCAGTACTGAAATTTGCTCTGCAATATTCTTCAATTCGCGCACATTACCGGGCCAGGGATAATTAATTAACACATCTTTTGCCTCATCATCGAGCTGAACCGGTGTGGTTTTATACCGCTCTGCAAAATCAACACTAAATCTTCTGAACAGCAGGGGAATATCTTCAGGGCGGTCGCGCAATGCCGGAACGCGGATGGGCACCGTACTCAGGCGGTAATACAAATCTTCCCTGAACTTTCCGTTTTGTGTGAAGGTGAGGAGGTCTTTATTGGTGGCGGCAATTACGCGCACATCGGTTTTTTGCACTTTGGAAGAACCCACGCGAATAAATTCGCCGGTTTCGAGCACACGCAGTAAACGGGCCTGGGTGCCGATCGGCATTTCGCCAATTTCATCAAGAAAGATGGTTCCTCCGTTTACCGTTTCAAAATAACCTTTACGGGCATCTACTGCACCTGTAAAAGACCCTTTTTCGTGACCAAACAATTCCGAGTCGATAGTACCTTCGGGAATAGCGCCACAGTTAACGGCAATAAAAGGATTGTGTTTGCGGGCCGATAAAGCATGAATGATCATTGAAAACGCTTCTTTACCCACCCCGCTTTCTCCGGTGATCAGCACCGTTAGATCGGTATTGGCTACCTGTGCACCTACCTGAAGGGCATAATTCAACGCAGGCGAATTACCGATAATGCCGAACCTGTTTTTAATACTTTGAATATCCACTTTACTACTAATTTTTTCAGATACCTTCTGCGGTCATAGCTGATACAAACGCCTGAAAGGTGATCCGGATTATTTTAATCAGGGCTATAGCCCGTTATTTATATCTGTATAAGACCCATGAAGTAATGGGGCGGCCGGTTGCCGGGTTGTAAGATGGTCTCCGGTTACCGGTTTCCGGGTACCAGGGAACCGGTAACCGGTATCGATGTATTTTATGCTTCAATTTTCCCCAATAATGTAGCTCCGGTACAGTCATACACTTTAACCATTACATAGTTGCCTTTGTTCAATGCATATTGTTCTTTCGGAAAAACAACAACTTTGTTCTGGCTGTTCCTTCCCATCCAGTCTTTATCGCTTTTTTTACTGTCGCCTTCGATCAGCACCTTAAAGGTTTTGCCTACATCGAGCTGATTGCTTTCGCGGCTCAGCCTGTTTTGCAGCTTCACAATTTCATCGAGTCTTTTTTTCTTCACTTCTTCAGGCACATCATCGGTATAGCGGCGGGCGGCCAGTGTACCGGGGCGCTCGCTATAAAAAAACATATAGCTCATGTCGTACCGGCTATGTTCCATGATGCTGAGCGTATCGCGATGGTCTTCTTCGGTTTCGGTACAAAATCCGGCAATGATATCGGAGCTGATACCGCAATCGGGCATTATTTCGCGAATGCGGTCAACTTTTGCCATGTACCATTCGCGGGTATAGGTACGGTTCATGAGCTGCAGTACGCGGGTTGATCCGCTTTGAACGGGCAGGTGTATGTATTTGCAAATGTTCTCGTACTTCGCCATGGTGTAAAGCACATCGTCGGTGATGTCTTTGGGATGGGAAGTAGAGAAGCGAACACGTAACGACGGATCGATGAGCGCAACCATTTCGAGCAGGTTGGCGAAGGTAACGGCGGCGGCCCCCTCCTGGCCTCCCCCGGTGGGGGAGGAAGTGGGTGATACTCCGTTTATTTTTATACCCTCTAAATTTTCTGACACCCAGTAGTAACTGTCTACGTTTTGCCCTAATAGCGTAACTTCTTTATACCCTCTGTTGAATAAGTCGATACATTCATTAACGATAGAGTGCGCATCGCGGCTGCGTTCGCGGCCACGGGTGAAAGGCACTACGCAAAATGAGCACATATTGTTGCAACCCCGCATAATGCTTACAAAAGCGGTAACGCCATTGCTGTCTAAGCGAACGGGGGCTATATCGGCATAGGTTTCTTCACGGCTCAGCAGCACATTTACGGCTTTCTGGCCGGTTTCGGCTTCAATGATCAATCCGGGCAAGCTGCGGTAGGCATCAGGCCCCACCACAATATCAACCAGCTTTTCTTCTTCAAGAAATTTGGCCTTTAACCGTTCGGCCATGCAGCCCAAAACGCCGATAAGGGCGCCGGGATTGGTTTTTTTAACCGTTCCCAGGTCGTTTAAGCGTTTGCGTACCGTTTGTTCGGCCTTTTCGCGAATGGAGCAGGTATTGATCAGGATCAGGTCGGCTTCTTCAAAATTGCGGGTAGCGCCAAAACCATTTTCATTAAGAATGGATGCCACGATTTCGCTGTCGGAAAAATTCATCTGACAGCCGTAGCTTTCTATATAAAACTTTTTATTATACGCATTCGGGTCATTTACAAAAGGGGCAAAAGCCTCTCCCTGCTTGCTTTCCTCATGCATCTTATGTGTCGTCGGCTCTAACATCTACAATTCAGATTTTTTTTAGGATGGCAAAGATAGCCAAAAAAGGGTAAAAATGACAGGTTGACAGAGGAAGAAACGGCAAAAGTGAAACGGCAAGCGGCAAATTTACCTCCGAAAACGGAGGCGCCGGGATAAACATATTCAATGGAACGCCAGGCCTTTGCATCATCCGCCCCGTTATTTTCAACGGTCGGTTAAATACAGGTTCTACCTCGCTGGCATTGAGCAGGTGTTGAGCAGGGGCTGCGGTGGCGGGAGGCAAGGGGGGCAGTTTGCCGGGTAGGGCGAACTCCATTTAGGGAGGATGACAACCTATAGATGATACTTACATAGCCTTTTTCGCCCAATTAACTCGTTTGTGTAACGTAGGTATGTCGATGATATCCCGTATTTAATAAGAACGGGACATATACGGAATATGTACGGAATATATACGGGATATGTACGAGATATAAGTAATTTAAGCGTTAATGAAGGGTAACCTATAACCGAACCATGTATCTTGTAACCTTAACATTCATCCTTATGAAGAAAGTTATCGTGTTAACAGGTTGGCTATTAACAGGCAGCATAGGCTTTTCGCAGCCTCGTTACCGAAACCTGGTAATGGAAGGCGGTGGGGTGAAGGGGTTTGCCTATGCCGGTGCATTACAGGTGCTCGACAGCATGGGTATACTGAAAAACATTCAGCGGGTGGGCGGTACATCGGTAGGGGCCATTCAGGGAGCCTTGCTGGCCGTTGGTTACAGTTCGGGTGAAATTATAGAATTAACCTCCAATATTCCATTGAAACAATTTAACGACGGCGGCTGGATGCTGGCAGGCGGCATCAGCCGGCTGAGCAAACAGTTTGGCTGGTATAAAGGTAAGAAAATAGCCAAATGGATAGAAGACCTGATCGCTGCCAAAACCGGAAACGGCCAGATGACCTTTGCCGAACTGCACCGGCAAAGCGCCGACAAGGGATATAAAGACCTGTATATAACGGGTACCGACCTTACCTGGCAAACGCTGCGCGTTTTTTCGTATGAAACGTATCCCAATATGCGTATTTGCGATGCGGTGCGCATTTCATTATCTATTCCGTTGTACTACCGGGCGGTACTGATGGACGATAGCGGAAAGGTTTATGAAAAACCAAACGGTAAGCAGTTGTTGCATGTAATGGTAGATGGCGGCGTATTGAGCAATTACCCCATATTTTTATTTGATTCGTCGAGATATGTACAGGGTAATGGCGCAACCGTAAATACTTATTTCGAAAATCCCGAAACACTGGGTTTGCTGATGGAAATACCCGAGCAAATTGAATACAATGTGCAGCAGCCTGGAATATATCCGTTTACTATATACACCATGAGCGATTATTTAAAAGCGTTATACCATACGCTTATCGATAAAGCCAATCCCGAAGTTTCGAAACCGAATGCTTTACGAAGAACCATTGCCATTAGTAATATGAATCTTTCAGGCAGGGTTCGCAGGCTGCCAAAGAAAACGATCATGGGGCTTGTTGAGAACGGAAGGGCAGGGGTACGCAGGTTTTTTGCCATCAACCATTAGCTGCCCACGGGAAAAAGATGCATAGCTTCGCGAAGCAGATATTTGCCACGGATTGCACAGACAACTGATTAATAAAAACCGGTTGTTGTTTTGAACAACAACCGGTAAAAGCATATTTATTTTACTTTACTGAGCAATGAAAAAGGGGTTAGAGATCTTTGTATTTCCCTGTTTGATTACCAGTATCGCCATTTTGTTTTTCTGAAGCGGCGCATCGAGAGTGAGGGTTTTTGTGTGCTTTCCTTTTGAACCATCTACTTCAATCGACTTCAAAACGGTTCCATCGTACGAAACAATTTCAAGTACGGTTTTACCATCTTTCAGCAGGTCATAATCTACCGACACCTGGTTAGATGATAAGTTGGATTTAACCACGGCAGCTACACCAGTATTTACTTTCCCGTTAACATCCAACTGGTCGGGCGTAAAAATGTGCGGTGTGTTGGTTGATGTACGGGCCAGGCTTGAAGCGCAGAAATTGAGACCAATTCTGAGTTTCGGGTGTTTTGAAGCATCAGAATAATCGCTTGTAGCAAAAATGATTGCCCGGTAAATGCTTTCGGTTTGCAGTTTGATCAGTAAACCATAACGGCTTGCCGGTGGCTGATTGATGATATCCTGTATCAAAGCGGTAATATTTAAATCGATCACATCGTAGTTCCATTGTGAGGTCGAAGCGGGCAATGCCACCTGGTTGGTAGTTGTGCTGCCGGGTTGATTATTCCAGTTAATCGTATTTTCATCCCAGGCAGAAGTAACACGCTGCACATAACAACCATTAGCTCCTGAATTTCCCTGTGGGGCAGTTGGTGATGATGGTTTTCCATATAAAGAGAGATAAGCATAGGTAACAGTTGTTCCCTGGGGAATTAACTGAAGATCGGTGAAGTCAATAGCAGCTCTGCAATAACCATCGCTTCCCCCATTTGCGTAAAATGTCCATGCGAATGGAACCATCTCTTCCGATGATCCATAGTTTCCGGTGGCGGCAGATGGTATGCCATTAATATAAAGGAAATGGGCGTCTTTACCACGGCAGGCATCGGGTTGAAAAGTCATTTCAGTTTGAGTTACCTGGCTGTAAGCGGCGCCGGTAACAAATAAAGCAACTGTACATTGCAGTAATGCGTAATTCATTTTTTTCATACAATAAAAGTTTAATAGATTAAATGTGTGACCAATAGGAAAAGAATCTTTAAGGTTCAATGGTAATTACATGTGTTACTACATAATTATATTTTATAGTTCACAATAAGCATCATGTACATATGCAACATCAACCGGATGCCGTTACAGCCGATGCCGTATTCCTGCAGGAAAATAAATGGATGCCGTTGTAAGATCAGCCTGTGCCGAAAAGGAGCCGGGCCGAAAATTAAGATTTGCCTTTGCCTGGGGAGATTTTTAACAGTGAATCTGACCGTTTGTTTGTACAGTACATATACGGTGGCCGGTGTGTGGGTTGTCGCTCTACGTGTACTGTATAACGTTTATAAACAAATGTCGTTGGGTGAAATTAATGAATTACTCTGAAATAGCGCACGAAAATGTAAAGTTGTTTTTTGCCGATCACTGTGTAGATAACGGTGATGAATGATCTATAATTTAATTGTTGCGGCTCTGTTACCTGGTAAAGGGGGCGGGTAATAAATTTTAATATTATAAAAAAAAGACAACCCATGTTAGATTGTCTTTTTTGAGCGGAAGACGAGAATCGAACCCGCGACCCTCAGCTTGGGAAGCTGATGCTCTACCGGCTGAGCTACTTCCGCTTTTATCCGCCGTCCGCGTGTCGCTGAAGCTATAGCGGAGGCGCAAGCTTTAGCGAAGGCGCATTATAAATTTAATAAAAAAAATTCAACCGGCATCTTTCTTACCACAACGGTTTGTTTTGATAATAGTCAAGAATTTTGGTACGAAGCACATAATCGTAACGGGCAATGATGAGGTTTACATTGGCGTGGTCGAGGTTGTTTTTGGCTATGAGGTAATCAACCGAAGTAGAAGCGCCTGCATTGAAACGCGCTTCTGCAGCACGGAACGATTCGGCATAAGCCGCTACCTGGTCAACCAGCGCCTGGTACCTGTTCAGGGCGGCGGTCATATTAAAATAATCCTGTTCAATAGACTGCTTCAGTGAAATCTGCTGCGTTTGAGCCGTGTATTCAGCGCTTTTCAAATCAATTTTTGCAAGGGCTATCTGGTTGCGGTAACGAAAATTATTGAAGATGGGTATGCTTATGCCTATACCTACATAGGTGCGATAGTTATTACTAAGCTGATCGTAATATTCGATTTTCCGGTCAGATGAATCGCGGGAAGCGCTGGAGTAGGGAGTATAAAAACCGGCTCCCAACCCTACTGAGGGAAACAGGTTGCCACGTGCTGCCTGCACTGATTTTTCGGCGCTTTTTTTACGAAGGTCGGCCGCCTTTACCGGGGCCAGCTGCTGCAATGCTATGGTAAAGATGCTGTCGGTAGTGGCCGTGTAGTTCATAACGAACTGATCGGCTCTCAGCTGTTCAACCTGAAGGGTTCTGTTATAAGCAACATTCATCAGTTGCGACAGGCTCAAACGTGCTGCATCAAGGTTATTCTGACTGTTAATAATACTTACTTTATTATCGCCCAGTTGTCCCTTCATGTCGGTAAGGTCAGATGGTTTTATTGCACCCTGCTCATTCATGAGTTCAAGCCGTTCAACCTGTTTTTGCGTTACTTCGGCTTGTTTTTGCGCCTGCAGCAGCAGGTCGTTGTTAGTGAGTATCTGCAGGTAAGCCAGTATAACCTTCAGCATTAACTGATCTTTTTGCCATTGTAATTCCATTTTGCTGGCTTCGTAGGCATACTGACTGCTTTTTAACGTATTCAGCAACCGTAACCCGTTGAACAGGGTTACATTGCCCGATAAAGAATAACTGCCAGAGGTTTGTTGCTGGTTTACGTAACTGTTTGTACTGAGGTCGATGCTTCGGCCCTGGTTAAGGGTGTGGTCAATTTCGCCGCTTATATTGGGCAACAGGTTGGCTTTTGATTGCCGCCAGTTAATACCGGTCCGTTGCATATTGAGGTCGCTTTGCTTAACATCAAGATTATTTTCTATAGCTGTTTGCACGCATTGCTGTAACGTTAATGGACGGCCGGTTATACTTTGTGCCCGGCCATCCAAATAAACGATCATGGCTATACTGAACAAGGCGAATATTTTTCTGAATCGCATGAATGCTGTTTTATTTCTGAGTTCTTTAGTTCTGTGTTCTTAGTTCTTAGTTTTGGGTTTCGGGTTCTTTTTCAACCCGTCCATCGAGCAGGTTTATTATATGCGAGCCGTAGGCCGCATTTTTTTCTGAATGGGTTACCTGTATAATGGTTACGCCTTCGTTATTCAGCTGTTTAAACAGGTCCATGATTTCCTCTCCCTGTTTTGAATTAAGGTTACCGGTAGGTTCATCGGCCAGTAACAATTTGGGTTTGGCAATCAGGGCGCGGGCAATGCCAACCAGTTGCTGTTGTCCGCCCGAAAGCTGGGTAGGGAACAGGTCTTTTTTTCCTACGATATTAAAACGATCGATCATATCGGCCACCATGGCTTTGCGTTCGGATGATTTTATATTTTGATATATGAGCGGCGTTTCGATGTTCTCGTATACCGTTAACTCATCGATGAGGTGATATGCCTGAAACACAAAACCGATATGTTGTTTGTATAGCAGCGACCGTTGCTTTTCTTTCAGCGTATGCACCGGCTGGTCCATGAAATGATATTCACCTTCCGAGGCATCGTCGAGCATGCCTAAAATGTGCAGCAACGTTGATTTGCCCGAACCCGAGGGGCCCATAATTGAAACAAATTCTCCTTCTTTGATCGTGAGATTTATATCCTTTAAAATGAATGTGGGTTTTCCGCCTATCTGATACCATTTTGAAATGTGCTTCAGTTCGATCATTTGTTTTATGGTTTATAAGTTCTGAGTCTTGTGTACGCCCAATACATGCCAGTTTATAGAGCAATGATTTGCAAGATACTATAAGCAGATTATATACGAATGAGTTCGTTTTTGATACAGGAAGTGTCCGGTTTTGATACACCGCCCCGGATGGCTGGATGGCTAAACTGTTTGATGGTTAGTCGTTGCGGATGGCACAGGTTAATTGAAATTTGGGCTGCCCAACCATCAAACAATATAGTTATCAAACAATTTATTCGGTTCTCAAACTTTTAACAGGGTTCATTACAGCTGCTTTAACGGCCTGAAAGCTTACCGTAATTACAGCAATAAGCACGGCCAGGGCGCCGGCTGCAATGAAAATCCACCAGCTTATATGGGTGCGATAGGCAAAATTTTCGAGCCATTTGTTCATGCCGTACCAGGCAACCGGAAATGCTATTATTGCCGACAGTAATACCAGCTTTAAAAAATCTTTTGCCAGCAGGTTAACAATATTGCTTACGGTTGCACCCAGCACTTTGCGAATGCCTATTTCTTTAACCCGTTGTTCGGCTGCGAAACCAATTAACCCGAATAAACCGAAACAGGCTATCAGTATGGCTAAACCGGCAAATGAAATGAATATTTTACCGGTTCGTTGTTCTGACTGATACAGGTTGTTAAAATCATTATCCATAAATGAATAATTGAAAGGCTGGCCGGCCATACCGGGTATGGCCTCATATACATTTTTTATCTGCTGTAGAAGTGATGGTAAGTTTTTAGTATTTACCCGTATCGCAACAGCGCCTCTTTCTTCGGCCAGATTAAATACTGTTGGCTCAATTTTATTGCGCAGCGAACCGGCATTAAAATCTTTTACCACACCAATTATAGTTAATGCAATAGGTTCGCCATGTCCATCCAGATATATCTTTTTATTCAGCGGATCTTCAAAGCCAAACATTTTTGCAGCAGTTTCATTGATCAATACAGCGGATGAATCTGTGGAAAGCAGGGGTGAAAAATTCCTTCCTGCTGCCATCTTTATATCCATGGCAGCAACATAATCGGCATCGATATGCCAGTAACCCATGATAAGCGCATCACTGGCTTTGAGGGTAGGATTTTTCATAAACCCGGTGATGTCGGTTGATGAAGCCGTAGGCAGGCATTTGGTCATGGTTACCTTTTCAATACCAGACAATTTTGATACTTCCTCTTTAAACGTTGTTGCGTGATTGCCTAACGAATAGGTGTTTTGCAATATCAGCACCTGATCGCGATTATAACCTACATTCTTACTTTTGATAAAATGCAGCTGGTTATATATTACAATAGTGCCAATGATTAAAATAATACCTGTTGCAAACTGAAATACTACCAGTGAATTTCTTAACCAGCCGCTTTTAAAGCCGGTGGCTGTTCTTCCTTTTAATACTCTTATTGGTTTAAAGGTCGACATATACAATGCAGGATAGCTGCCTGCCAGTAAACCAACAACAAGTATAAAACCTGCGAGCAATGGCACCAGTAGTTGTAGCGGTATTAATTGCATGCTGATTGCTTTGCCCGACAACTGGTTGAAATAAAGCAGCAGCAAAGCGGTGAAAAATAAAGCAACTAATGAGGCAATTACAGTGGTTATTACAGACTCAGTAAGAAACTGCAGGATGAGTTGATTACGAACAGCTCCAATCACTTTTCTTACACCTACTTCTTTTGAACGGCCGGCCAAACGCGCGGTGCTCAGATTGATAAAATTTACACAGGCAACCAGCAATATGAAAATCGCCACCACTATAAAAATATAAACATCCTGTAACTCTCCGTTGGGTTCAATTTCAAAGCTGAGGTTCGAGTGTAAATGTATATTGTTTAAGGGCATTGCCTTATAACTGAAGTAATCGCCGTTTTTAGTAAGGTCTTCAAGGCTGCTGTGTAACATTTTCTGTAACTGATGGGCCAGGTACCTGTTTACGGTTTCATTCAGATACCGGTTGATCATTTGTTCATTTACTCCTTTACGGGTAACTATATAGGTAATGAAGTTGTTGCCCATCCAATTATCGTCATGGCTAAAATCAAGTTCTGCCATTGCTCTTATAAAATCAAAATGAAAATGCGACTGTGGAGGTATGTCTTTTATTACACCGGTGATATTGTAATTGACCGAATTATTGATAAGAAGTGTTTGTCCGGTTACATCTGTTCGTCCGAAGTATTTTTTGGCAGCGCTTTCAGAAATAACAACAGAGTGGGGGAGTTTCAATGCGGTTTTAGGATCCCCGGCAATAAATGGTAAAGTGAAGACATCGAAAAAGGTTGCATCGGCGAATACGGCTTTATTTTCCTGGATGGTTTCATTTCCCTTTTTTACAATAATGTTGTTATTGTTGATTTGTATAAGGCGAACCATTTTTTCGACCTGCGGGTAATCCTTTACGAGTGCAGGCCCAAGGGGAGCGGGGACCGTAGCAGCATTAAATGTATTATTATTCAGTTTGAAATGAGCATCTATGCGAAAGATGCGGTCGGCTTTTTCATTGTATTTATCGTACTGTAATTCATCCGTTACATACAAGGTAATAAGCAGGCAAACACACAATCCAATGGCCAGTCCGAATATATTCACTACCGAAAAAACGGTATTCCGGCGCAGATTTCTGATGGCTAATTTCAGATACTGTACAATCATAAGCTGCTATTTATTATTCTCTTTAATATTCTGCAACAATCGCGCAACGGCTGCATCCATTTGTTGAACAGGTATGTTTTTTTCTTTAACGTAAATATACTTCAGTACTCTTACAGCTTCATTGACCAGCTCCCGGTTGGTGATGCCGGCCAATATCCACTCGTTCCATTCACGAAGGGCGTTTTCATCTGACTGATGATACCAGGCAATGAATGTTTCATCTGCCAGCAGGTCTTCTACTGTGCGGATTGTTTGTTTCATGGTATACTTGTGAATGGTCAATGCCGCCCGGATGATCCGGTCGGACGGGGTCAATCGTGAAACGGCAATCGGCAATCGTCATCCGACCGCTCCCTACTTGCTCCTTCCTACTCGCTTCTCAATGATCTCACAGGGTTGTTCATCGCTGCTTTGATAGCCTGAAAGCTGATGGTTAGTAAAGTAATGACCAATGCTCCTGTACAGGTTAGTGAAAACACCCACCATGGTATATTGGTACGATAGTCGAACTGTTGCAGCCAGGTATGCATACAATACCAGGCCACCGGAATTGCTATAAAACAGGCTATTAATATGAGCACGATAAAATCTATCGACAGCATTTGCCACAGTCGCGCAACGGTTGCTCCCAATACTTTACGGATTCCGATTTCTTTGGTGCGTTGTTCGGCAACGTAAGAAGCAAGACCAAACAATCCTAAACATGAAATGAAAACGGCCAGTATTGCAAAGAAGGCGGCTAATTGGCCAATGCGTTTTTCGTTATTGAATTTTTTGGCAAAATCCTCGTCAACAAAGTTGGCAACGAATGGAATAGCGGGGTTGTATTTTTTAAACACCCGTTCTATTTTGCTGAGTGCTTCCCGGGCGCTTAACGAAGGATTCATTCTGATGGTGAATACATTTTCCTGATCGGCTGAAATATGAAATAAAGCGGCCCGCACCGGCTTGTAGGGCGATTGCACCAATAAGTCGTCTACGATGCCTATAATGGTATAGGGTTTATTATCCCACTTAATAATTTTTCCTATGGGGTCTTTGATGCCTATAAACTTTGCGGCCGATTCGTTTAAAATAAAAGCTGCCGAGTCGGTAGCATAATCCCGGGAAAAATCACGGCCTTCTTTTATATGCCAGCCCATTGTTTTTCCATATTCGTACGTAACACCGTTATTCGGAAAATCAACACCCAGCGAGGGATCTTTGCCTTCCCAGTCGAAACCGCCATTGGTGTTAAATACTGCCGTGGCAGGACTTGATGATTCTGTCATTTCAGCAATAGCTCCGCTGTTTTTTAATTCGGTTCTGACAGTTTCATAATGTTTGTGAATGTCTTCAGTAGAAGCTACGCTGATCAAACCATTTTTGCTGTAACCAACTGGTCTGTTTTGCGCATAATTAATTTGTTTATACACTACGATGGTTCCAATAATTAAGATAACCGAAATGGCGAACTGCGCTACAACCAGTATTTTCCTGGGTAAAGAAGCATACCGGCCGATGCGATAAGTTCCTTTAAGCACTTTTACCGGATTGAAGGAGGAAAGGAAGAGGGCAGGGTACATGCCGGCAATTAAACCGGTTATTACAGTAAAACACAAACTCGCTAACCAAAACAGGGCGTTATTCCATGGAAGGGTTAATTTTTTTTCTGCAACTGAATTGAAAAAGGGTAATATTAATACTACCAAACATATAGCAAACAGGAATGCAATGGCGGCAATTATAACCGCTTCGCTGAAAAACTGTGAAATGAGCTGTTTACGCAATGAACCGATGGCTTTTCTGATACCTACTTCTTTCGCTCTTTTTTCTGAACGGGCCGTGCTCAGGTTCATGAAGTTGATGCAGGCAAGCAATAAAACAAAAATGCCTATGATGCCAAACATCCATACCGTGTCAATGCGTCCGCCGATGATTACCCCATTTTTAAACTCCGAATACAAATGCCATTTGTTCATGGGATGCAGAAAAACAACTGGTTTATAGCGGCGGTCGTCTTTGCTTACTTTGTTTAGTTTTACATTTTTGATTTTGGCTGATACCTTTTGCATATCTGCATTATCAGCCACCTGCGCAAAGGTTCGGGTAAAGTTACTGCCCCAGGGATCGTTCATTTGTTGCACCCATTTATTTTCCCTTATGTAAAAAGCCCACGGCAAAATGAACTTCAGGTCATTAAATGAGGTGTTATCAGGCAGGTCTTCATATACGCCTGTAACTTTAACCGTTGACTTATTATCGACCTTTATCATTTTTCCAACAGGATCATCGTTGCCAAAATAGGCTTTGGCAACAGATGCTGATAGCATAATGGAGTTTATATCTTTTAATCCGTTGCGTGTACCCCTGATCATTTTCAGGCTCAGCATATCGGTTACACCGGGCTCAAAAGCACTACCGGATTTAAAAAATATTTTATCGCCATAGGCAAGCGTGTGATCATAATTCCAGGTTGCCTGCAATACATGTTTAAAATCGCTTCCATAAACACGACGTATTTCTTCGCCCAATACCGCGGGGTTGGCTTCCTGGGTGCCTATTTCTCCATTGAAAGTCTGGTTTTGCATCACCTGCGCTATGCGCTCATAGTTAGGGAAGTATTTGTCGTAGTTTACTTCATTGTACAGCCACAATCCGATTAGCATGGCCACAGCCATACCTACGGCCAGTCCGCTGATGTTGATGAACGAATAAATCCTGTTTTTTACAAGATTTCGCCAGGCGATGGTGAAATAGTTTTTAAACATGCAATTGATTTATATCGTGAAACGGCAAACGTGAAACGGCAAAACCCCCTGTTCTTTTTTAACTTATCAACTTTTTCAACGTGTCAACTTTTTGTTCCCTACTTCACGCAGGCCTATTGTCCATTGCTTTTTTCTTACTCACTACGTAATGCTTTTACCGGATTAGCAAGTGCAGCCCTTACGGCTTTAAAGCCAACCGACAACCATGCTATGAGCATTGAACAAATTATAGCGATTGCAAAAAATTCAAAGCTTAATGTAATGCGGTAGGCAAAATTGTTTAACCAGGTTTGCATTACATACCACGCTACCGGTACCGCAATAAAGAACGATACTATAATGAGTATGGAAAACTCTTTCGAAAACAATTGCACCAGACTGGCCACCGAAGCGCCCAGCACTTTACGAATACCTACTTCCTTTGTTTTTTGAACAGCCATAAATGAAACCAGTCCGTATAAGCCAAGGCACGAAATAAAGATTGCCAGTCCCGCAAATATTTTATACAGCAGCGACAACTGGCTTTCCTGCTGATAAAATTTGTTGATGTTCTCGTCGAAGAAATCGGCTGAGAATGCATATTCGGGAAAGTATTGGTCCCACAATTTTTGAATGGTTGCACGGGTTTTTTGTAATTGTGCCGATCTGAGTTTAATGGCCGTAAGAGAATAAAATTGTTTATTGGTCAAAATAATCATTGGCTTTACCTGGTCGCGTAATGAGCTTGTTTTAAAATCTTTTACAACGCCAACAATAGGGCACCATTTATCACGGCCCAAACGGATGGATTTACCAATTACATCATTTGCATTAGCTACCTGTAGTTTTTTTACCAGTGTTTCATTGATGACTACTTCTTTGCTGGTATCGCTTTCTGAATAGTTACGTCCTGCGAGTAATTGCAGGCCGAAAGTTTTTATATAATCATCATCGGCAAATTTTAAGCTCACCTGAAACTTTTCGTCGGGCTGGTGATTGTAACTGAAATTGGTCGACCAGTTATTTTCGGAAGAAGGGGCGTCGCTGCTGAAGTTAACCGATTGTACACCGGGCGTTTGCAGCAATTGTTGTTTAAAAGCCTGTAGCCTGGCATGTGAAGCGCTGTCTGAATTACCATTCAGTAACAGAATGGCTTCTTTATTAAATCCAAGATCGGCTTTTTGAATAAAATCCATCTGGCTTACAGCAACAGCTGTAGCAATGATCAATACCTGCGAAATGCTGAATTGCATCACTACCAGGCCCCGGCGTAATGAAACCCCACGTACGCCTGCGTTTGCCAGTTTATTTTTCAATGCGCCAATGGGATTGAACTTCGACATTATAAAGGATGGATATATACCGGCCAGTATGGTTACCACAACGCCAAGTATAACCAGCGAGCTGATGGTTCGTGCTGTAAATACACCAAGCTGCTCCTGAATGGAGGCGATGTGTTTTATATAGGGCAGGGCCACATATACAATTGCCAGCGCTACCAAAACCGACAGGAACACAATAGTTGCGGTTTCGCTCATGATTTGTGCGAACAATTGCAGCCTGTTACCGCCTAATACTTTGCGGATGCCTACTTCTTTCGACCGGTTTACTGCCAGTGCGGTAGATAGATTTATAAAATTCACACAGGCCATCAGTACAATGAAAATGCCTATGAGCGATAACGTTAATAAAGTGGTTTTGCTGGTTATATGGTCACCGAATGTTTCGAACCGGCGATCGAAGTGCATGTCGGCCAATGGTTGCAAAAAGTTCGATTTAACCGAATTGGGACTTATAGATTCGTAATGGGTTTTACTGAAGGTAAGCAGCGCTTTATTTATATCGGCAGCTTTTACGGCAGCGGGTAACAGGGCAAATATCTGATAGCTGCTGCTTGTATTATGCCAGTCGTTGTAAAAGCTAAAGTGTTCCGGATTGTTTTTTAGGGTGATCATTGAAACCAGTTCTGCTATAAGGAAGTCAGAATTGGGCGGTGGGTCCTGTATAATGCCGTTCACTTTTATTGATACCGCATTGCTCAGCAACAGCGTTTTTCCCATGGCTTGTTGCCAGTTGCCAAAATATTTTGCTGCTGTTTTCTGGCTTAGCACTACGCTGTTGGGTTCATTTAAAACCGACGGATCGCCTGCGAGCCAGTTATAATTGAATAGGGTGAAGAATTGCGGTTCGCAAAAATAAATACCGTTTTCTTCAATGAATTTATTGCCAGCCTGGTTACCGGCCGAAGGAACAGTTACCTGACTGCCGTACAGCAGGTCTACAGCCGCGAACTGTATATTTGAAAATTCGGCGCGCAATGCATCGAGCGCAGGCACCGGTATACCTGAGTTATAGGTAATGCCATCGGAGAATTTATCCTGCGTAACTACACGGTAAATATTTTTGTAATTTTTTTGAAAGGTATCATAGCTCAGTTCGTATTGCACCACGATCAATAGCATTAAACTGGCGGCAATGCCTATGGCCAGTCCGGTGATATTGATAACAGAAAAAGCTTTGTTCCGAACAATACTTCTCCACGCGGTTTTTAAATAGTTTTTAAACATATTTATTGGTTCAAAGTTCTTAATCGTGAAACGTGAAACGGCAAACGTGAATAGCCCGCTCTATTTTTTGCATCACCACTTTCTGTTGCCACAAACCATCCGCTATTTAACTACTCACTACGTAAAGCTTTGACCGGATTTCCTATAGCTGCCTTAATGGTTTGAAAACTGATAGTAATTACTGTAATAACAATCGCCAACACAGCCGAAACTATAAATACCGGCATGCCAATGTTTATGCGGTATTCATATTTCTGCAGCCAGTCGTGCAAAAAATACAGCGCTACAGGCGATGCAATTACACAACTGATCAGCACCAGCACTATAAAATCTTTTGAAAGCAATAACCATAATTGCGAAACTGAGGCGCCCAATACTTTCCGTATGCCTATTTCTTTGATCCTTTGCTCTGCCATAAATGCGGCCAGTCCAAAAAGACCCAAACAGGAAATTAAAATGGCCAGCGCTGCAAATATGCCGGCGAGTTTTTCGACCAGCACTTCTATTTCGAACTTGGTGGCATATTCTTCATCGACAAACTGGTAAATAAAGGGGTAAGCCGGATTGTATTTGGTAAAAACCGGCGCCAGCTTTGTCAGGGCTTCCTGCATATTAACGCCCGGGCGCACACGGTACATAATGCTTTTTCCTTCCCGGTCGTGTGCAAATACGGTGGCAGGAACAGGTGCAAAAGGTGACTCCATCAAAGCATCTTTCACTACGCCCACTATTCTTGCTTTTTCGTTGCCATCCCAGTTTATGATCTGGCCCAACGGTTGTTGTAAATTCATTTTTCGAACAGCCGCTTCATTCACAATAACCGTTGCAGAATCTGTTTTCCAGCTATTGGTGAAATCGCGGCCCGATTGAAATGTTATGCCAATCGTTTTGAAATAATTCTCCGATACGCCAATAGCGGCAGTATGTAATACTTCGGCGCCGGCGCTTTTACCGGGCCAGTGATCAATTACCGTATGCGAATACACATCGGTGATAGGGCTTGAGGCAAAAGCGATATTTTCTATCACTCCGGTTTGCAACAGCTCATTTTTTAATGCCGCATAATTCCGGTTCAGGTCGGTGCTCATATCGGTCATCAATAACTGGCCGGCATCATAACCGGTAGGGCGGTTCTTAACATGTTCCAATTGCTGATAAATAATAATAGTGCTTATGATCAGCGCTATAGAACAGGTGAATTGTATTACCACCAGCGTTTTTCTTGACCAGGAAGCCTTACGGCCTGATTGCAGCGTGCCTTTTAACACTTTCACTGGTTTGAATGAAGACAGATAAAAGGCGGGGCGGCTGCCAGCCAGCAAACTGGTTAAAATTATAAATCCGGTCATTATACACCAGAACAGGGAGCTTGTATAAGGAATGATGAGCCAGCTGTTGGTAAGTTCACTAAACCAGGGTAATGATACCTGTACCAACAGCAGCGCTAAACCAAATGCAAATAATGTGATGAGGGTCGATTCGGTCAGGAACTGAAAAATAAGGTGCCTGCGCTGCGAACCGATGGCCTTTCGTACTCCAACTTCACGCGCCCTTTTTTCTGAACGGGCCGTTGAAAGATTGGTGAAATTGATGCAGGCGATAATCAAAACCAGTATGCCTATAATACTGAACATGCGCACATACTCAATTAAGCCTCCGGCAACTTTTCCATTCTCGAATCGGTTATACAATTCCCAGTCTTTGGCCGGTTGCATCATAACCTCAGTAGCCTTCATGGCGTTACTGTTCTTTTTCACGAGATCCCTGATCTTCGGTTCTATCTGCGCATAGGCGATATTGGTTTGAAGCGCTACAAATAACTGAAAGGAGTTGTTACCCCATTGGTGACGGGCTTCTTTTATCCAGTCTGTTGTTTGTTCTCTGTAGCTAAAGGGTATCAGGTATTTAAACTTTAAAAAAGAATTATCGGGAAGATCTTTCAATATACCGGTTACTTTAAGCTCGTGTTTGTTTTCGTAGCGAACGGTTTTGTTAAGCGGGTCATCATTACCAAACAATGCTTTGGCGGTGCTTTCGGTGAGTACGATAGAATAGGGGGCATTCAACACCGCATTGGCATTGCCTTTCAATAGTGGATACTGAAGTATCTTTAAAAAATCATTGCCTACCCGCATGCCGCGAAGGAATAATCTGGCATCACCTACCATCAGGCCGTGTTTATCGCACCAGTCGGTTTCGGCAACATATTTTATTTCGGGGATGTCTTTGCGTAACAGATCGGCCAGCGGCAGACTGGTGCCATTCATGGTACGCACCGATCCTTCAATAGTATGGTTCAGCTTTACCTGATAGGCGTTTTGATAACCGGGCAAAAACCGGTTGCTGCTATATTCCTTATATACCCATAATGCAATGATCAGGGTAACGGCCATGCCTGCAGCAAGCCCCAGCGTGTTAATGGCGCTGTAAATTTTATTGTTTACAATATTGCGCCATGCGATTTTTAAATAGTTTTTAAGCATGTTTTAAGGTCTGAGTTCAGTTTGTCTTTTTTCATTCCCCACTTTTCAAACTATTCACCGGATTTGCGATTGCCGCTTTTATTGCCTGAAAGCTTATGGTAAACATAGCAATGAGCAGGGCTGCCAAACCGGCTTCAATAAACATCCACCAGCTGATTTCAATCCTGTAGGCAAACTGGTGCAGCCAACTATCCATGGCCCACCAGGCCAATGGCGCTGCTATAATAGTGGCAACGATAACCAGCTTTATAAAATCTTTTGATATCAGTTGTACAATACTGTTAACGCTGGCCCCCAGCACTTTTCGAATACCAATTTCACGCGTACGTTGTTCCGCGGTAAAAGCCGAAAGACCAAGCAGTCCCAAACAGGATATGAAAATGGTTATAATGGCAAATACATTCAAAATCATACTGGTTTTTTCTTCTGCCTGATACAGTTGTTCAAATTCCTCATCCAGAAAATGATATTCAAACGGAATCTGTGGAAAGAATGAATGCCATACTGTTTGCAAATGAGCAGCAGCTGTTTTTATATTATTGCCCGACACTTTCACCAGCAGTTTGCTAAAATAATTGTATTCAGGGAACAGAATGATCGGCGCAATGGCCTGATGCATTGAAACAAAATTGAAATCTTTCACTACTGCTTTAATTTCTCCCGAACGTCCATTCATGGTTATTTTTTTACCAATCGCTTCCCCGGCTTTCCAACCCAACGCCTTTATCGCCGACTCATTCAATACAAAATGATAGTAGCGTTTATCAAATGGTAAGTCTCCCTCTGCGGGCTGCACCTGTTGTATATCTGCATCGGTTAAATCTGTTCCGGCCACCAGATGAATGCCCATGGTGCTGATAAAATCTTTTTCGATGGGTATGGCGGCAACATTCATGGTAAAACCTGAAGGTTTTCCATCTGCTTTATCCAGTATATAACCGCTTCCTGTATTTATAGGCGAACTATAGGAGGCGCTAACAGAACGGATGGCGGTGTTGGTGAGCAGGTTGTTTTTGAAAGCGTTTAGATTGTTCTTCAGTTTTCCGTTTACATCCATTGTCATTACAAACGACCGGTCGAGCCCAAGGTCTTTATGTTGTATATAGGTGCGTTGTTTAACGACCACGATGGTGCATACAATAAAAAATGAAGAAACTACAAACTGAAAAACGATCAGCGATTTACGTAAAACCAGGCCTCCCGCTTTGGTTGATGAAGACTTTTTTTTGAGCACCTTCAGTGGCTGAAAGGCCGACAAAAACAGGGCAGGGTAGGTGCCTGCCAGAAAGGTAATGGTTATAAATAAAGAAAATAATAAAATAATCAGCCAGCCGGTATTGCCATTAAAATTCAGGTGTAGTGAACGTTCGGTAAGCTGGTTGAAAAAAGGTAGCGCCAGATAAGAGAGTAAAACGCCCAGTACAACTGCAATGAAAGTAATAACAGATGATTCTGTTATGAATTGCCAGAATAACTGCCCTTTGGCGGCTCCGATGGTTTTGCGTATGCCTATTTCCTGAGCGCGTTCTGAAGAACGGGCTGTTGCCAGGTTCATAAAATTAATACAGGCAATCAACAGCAATAAAATGCCCACTACGCCCAGTATATAAACTGAAGTTCCATTGCCCGTAGGTTCAGGGTTATCAGTGGCAGTGGTATATAAATGAACCCGTTTTAGTGGTTCCAGTTCAAACCTTGTATAACCGCCAATTTTAATTTCATCGGCAAAAGCCTGTTTTATATATGAGTCTATTTTTTGCTGAACAACCGGTATATCTTTTTTATTTCGCAATAGAATGTATGAAAAATAATTAGCGCTGCCCCATTCTTCGGTTTTAGAGGCATCCAGAGACGAAAAAGCCGCTACAAAATCAAATTTAACTTGTGAGTTGGCAGGTACATCAGCGGCTATGCCAGTGATCAGCATATCGCGCTTGTTGTTTACCCGCAGTGTTTTGCCAATAGCATTGCCATTGCCAAAATATTTTTTTGCAGCAGATGCAGTGATTACAATCGTATTGGGATCTTTTAATGCAGAAGCCGGATTGCCCTGTAACAAAGGAAAACTAAAGATGGTAAAAAAATCAGCGTCGGAATACAGAAACTTTTTTTCGTTAAAAATATTATCTCCATACTGTACGGCTACGGGACCGTCTGCGCTCCTTATCCTTGTTCCGGCTGTAATTTCGGGGAATGCCCGTCGAAACGAAGGAACGGCAGCGGTAGGCGTTACAGCTGTATTTGCTAACTCACCATCGCCATACCTATATAGCATTTTAATACGGCAAATACGATCGGCTTTGGTATGAAAACAATCGTAACTAAACTCATTGTATAAATACGCAGCTATAAGCAAAAAGCATGCGATACCTACGGCCAGTCCGAGCGTATTAATAGTTGTATATATTTTGTTTTTTACAATGGCTCTGAATGCCGTTTTGAAATAGTTTTTGTACATCTTTTCTGTCTTAGTTCTAAGTTCCTGGTTGCTCGCGCTACGCGCTTCGCTGATGCAGTTGCGCTAAGAGATGCTCTTAGCTTACATTTTTATACTTAACCTTCCACTCGAAGCCTTTACGGTAACAGGAATGCCACCGCCATTTACCGTTCCTGAAATTTCATCTTCATCGGCTTTGCCGGTAAAATTCTTTAATCCTTCGGTTTTGATTTTATTGGCGTATAATTTCAGGTTAAGTCCTTTGTTTTCGGGCAGCGTAAGATTGATATTGCCGCCCGAATTGCTGATGGTTACATATTTCCCCAGTTCTTTTATGTTGGCATTGATGCTTCCTCCGCTGGTTGAGGTTTCAACGCTGCCCGAAAAATCGTTCAGCGATACACTGCCGCCCGATGTATGTGCCGCTAATTCACCCCGGATGCTATTGCAGTTTACCGAACCACCCGATGTGTTTGCTTTGATTGTTCCCTGCAGGTTATCGAGATGCAATGAGCCACCAGATGTCGACAAATCGATAGTGCCATTACAGTTTTCGGCATTGATGCTTCCTCCACTGGTGCTAAGGTCGATATAATTGCTGCAGTTCTTTGCGGTAATGCTGCCACCGGATGTTCTGCCATTTATGGTTCCGTTTACCTGTTCAACGGTAAGACTGCCGCCGCTGGTTTTAAATGTTTGTTTGCCGGTTAGCTTTATTAAATGAATACTGCCTCCGCTGGTGTTTAGATCGGTATTCACCGATTGCGGAACGTATGCTTTGAAAGAAATGCTTAAACTTCTTTTCCAGTTATTGAAACCTTTTTTTGTTTTGGCAATGGCGGTTAGCTGATTATTACTAACAGAAATGGTAAGTTCATAATCTTCATTCAGCCTTTTTTGAATTTCCTCTTTCGACAATGAGCCCAAAATGCCGTTAGATGCCTGCACATACACTTCAATACGTGCTTCTGTGGCCGCCACACCGGTAACGGCAATGCTGCCTCCCGAAGTATTAATAACAGCTTCTTTTATAGATTCATTACGCAACGACCGGGTCATATAAGGTTCTTTGTTTTCACCGGATTGTGCATATACTGCAACAGTTATGATGAGCAGTATGAATAAGGTTGATATTTGTTTCATAGCTATCTTTTAAGTTATAAATTTTAAGTTTCATTCGCTACGCAAGGCTTTGACCGGATTGGCCAGTGCCGCTTTAACAGCCTGAAAGCTTATGGTAATAACGGCAATAAATAATGTAAATAAACCCGCCAGCGCAAATACCCACCAGCTCAAATAAATGCGATAGGTGTACGATTGAAGCCAGTCGTTCATAAAATACCAGGCAATCGGCGAAGCGATAAGCATCCCAATGATGATCAGCTTTACAAAATCTTTAGACAATAATCCGGCCACCTGGGTTACAGACGCGCCCAATATTTTTCGAATGCCGATTTCTTTGGTACGGTTTACGGCTGCCAGTGCGGCAAGTCCAAACAAACCCAAACAAGCCAGGAATATTGATATACCGCCGGCCCAGCCCACAATGGCGCTCCAGCGTTCTTCGGCTTTGTAAAAGCTATCGAATTTTTCATCTACAAAACTGTATTCAAAAGGCTCATCGGTGGCCAGTTTTTTCCATATCGTTTGTATGCCGGCCAGCTTGTTGGCAGGATCACCCGGTTGCAACCGAATAAAAAAGCGGGAAGGCAAAAAGGATGAAGGCTGATAAAACAATTGCGGCCGTACATGCAGGGTAAGTGGTTCAAAATTAAAATTGCGTGCTACCCCGATAATTATTTTGGTTTGGTTTTCGGGTTTCATCATGGTTAACCTCATTCCCACAGCCTCCTGTACGGTAGTACCTAACACCTCCTGCACCACTGCTTCGTTTACAATTACTGAGGTAGCAGTATCTGATGCAAGAGCAGGATTAAAATTTCTTCCGGCTATGAGCTGCATACCCATTACCGGCAGAAAATTATGATCAACGGGGTATTCAAATACCGGTGCAATTTTTCCATGATAATCCTGATAACCCCCGCCCATTAAGCCCTCGTTAGATCCCAAACCCATTACACCTGCAGTTACGCCGGCGATTCCTGCTTTTGATTCAACCGCCTGTTTAAACAGTGGATATATCTTTTGCGTGCTTATGTCTTTGGCATTTACCACCAACACGTTTTCTTTATTGAACCCGATATTTTTTGAACGCATATACGATACCTGCTGCAAAATGACAATGGTAGCAATGATTAAACCGATGGAAAGCACAAATTGCAATGTAACAAGCGATTTGGTGAACAGGTTGGCACCTCCAACGCGTATTTTACTTTTTAATACTTCAATGGGTTTGAATGACGATAATACCAGCGCCGGATAACTGCCGGCCAGCAATCCAACCAATAAGGTTAAACCGGTCAGCAACCAGGTCATTTCGGGGAATTGTTTAAATGAAAATGACAAGGTTTCACCTGAAAGCCGGTTAAAAAAGGGAAGGAGGGTGTAGGCGAGTAATAATCCTGTTACGGTGCTGAGTATACTAAGAATGACAGATTCGGAAAGAAACTGATAAATGAGTTGTTTTCGCAGGCCGCCTATTACTTTTCGTACACCTACTTCTTTGGCACGCCCGGCCGACCTGCCAATGGCCAAAGTTGTAAAGTTGATGCAGGCAATCAGCAATACACCTGCAGCAATGGTTATCAGTATCCAGATATTTTTAGGGTCTCTTCCTCCTTCAATAGCTGGGTTCAGGTGTATATCACGCAGGGGTTGCAACCGGTAACTTACCTTAACCGGCGATTTTTCTTCAGGTTTGGCTGGTTTGTCTTCATCGGGATAATATTTTTTTCGAAACAATGCCAGTCTTTTCGGTTCATGAGCAAGGTTACTGCCTTTTTTCAGCTGTACGTATGCTTCCAGGCCAATGGTCATATACCAGTCGGTATTACTGGCGGCAATAAAATGGGTATTGGCGATATGCTCAAAGCTGGCAAGCATTTCGAATTGTACCGAAGAATTAACCGGTATATTTTCAGCAACTGCGCTGATGGTAAAGGGCTCAAATGCCGAGTCGGTTTTTATGTTGATCGTTTTGCCGGTAACATTGGTGGTGCCAAACAATTGCAGGGCTTTTTCTTTTGTAAGAACCACCTGGTGTGGGTTGTTTAATGCAGCAAAAGCATTTCCATATAACAATGGAAAAGAAAAAACATGGAAAAAAGCGGGATCGGCAAATGTTACGGAAGACTTGAATACTTTATCATCTGCTTTGGCAAGGCAGCTTTCTTTTTTCAAACGGACCGCATATTCCACATCGGCAAAATCTTTTTTCAGGGCAGGGGCGGCCGGCGTGCATATGGAGCCACTGCCTCCTGGTATTCTGTCGTTGCCCTGCCACCATTCAACTACCCGAAAAATGCGATCGCTGTTTTTATGAAACCGGTCGTAGCTGAATTGATGCACGGCATACAACACAAACAGGCTGAAACAGGCAATGCCTATCGATAGGCCGAAGATATTGATGCCCGTGAGTACCTTCTGCTGCGCCAGGTTGCGGATCGCTATTTTGATGTAGTGTTTGATCATTGTTCTTAGTTCCTGGTTCTTAGTTCTTAAATCATTGCCTGAAAGGTTTACCAGAAAGCATACCGGGTTCACGGCAATTGAATGTCAACGAGTTTTATATTGTGATCTACGAAGTTGTTCGTTAACGGTACAGCCTGTGTACGGTTTTGATACATAGGGCAGGGAAGAAGGTTACTCACTACGTAAAGCTTTGACCGGATTAGCCAGCGCTGCTTTGATCGACTTAAAACTTATCGTGAACAACGCAACCAATACAGCAATGCAGCCTGCTGCAATGAAAATCCAGCCATTTAAACGAATGCGATAGGCAAAATCCTGCAGCCATTGGTGCATGGCCCAGTATGATAATGGAAATGCCAGTATACAGGCGATGAGTACCAGCTTTATAAATTGTTTCGACAGCATGGCATTGATTTGGGTGGCTGTTGCCCCCAGCACTTTGCGTATACCGATTTCTTTGGTGCGTTGTTCGGCGGTGTAGGTGGCCAACCCAAATAAACCCATGCAGGCAACCAATATGGTTAAAGCGGCAAAAATATTCAGAATGCGACCGGTTTTTTGTTCCGCCGCATACGTTTTGTTATATAGCTCGTTCATGAAAGTATACGAAAACGGTTCTTCGGTATTAAAGGCCGCCCATTGTTGTTTTATGGTCGCCAGCAAACCCGCAACGTCTTTTGTTTTGATCTTTACAATTAAACCTGTTTCGGGTTTCAGTACCATCAATAAAGGCGTAATGGCTTCATGTAACGATCTGAAGTGAAAATCTTTTACCACGCCGATCACCGTATACGGTACATTCTGCCCTCTGTCAGTATGCTCTCTGATTATTCTTTTTCCCACGGCGTTGTTTCCCCAGCCAAAAGCTTTTGCCGCCGTTTCATTAATGATCATGGCCTGCGAATCGGTTGGCATAGCGGCCGAAAAATTTCTGCCGGCTGTTATTTCCATTCCCAGCGTGGGTATATATTGCTCATCAATTTTATATTCCAGTGTTTTCATTAATTCATTATCCCTGCCTTCGGGCCAGGCCAGTGAATTATTGTTAAAGCTGGGGCCGGCAGGCTTGTAACCCGAAATGGTTGCATTGATCACACGCGGATCGTTCAGCAATTGATTTTTGAATACTGTTTCATTTTTACCAAGCGCCCAGGTATTGTTCAGCACCAGTAACTGGTCTTTATCATAACCGATCTTTTTGTTTTGAATAAAATGCATTTGTTCATATACAACGATGGTACCTGTAATTAAACAAACTGAAATAAAGAATTGAAAAACCACCAGTCCGCTTCTTAAACTATAACTTTTGTTAACGGTGGTGAATTTGCCTTTGAGGGCTGCAATGGGTTTAAACGACGACAGAAAGAAGGCAGGATACAATCCGGCCAGTATGCCCACCATAACGCTCAAACCGGTTAATGCGGCCAGTGGTTTGATACCGAAGCTGAAGGTTAAATTTTTTCCCGACAGTTCATTAAATACCGGCAGTGCCAGCTGAATAAGCACTGCAGCAATAATTAAGGCAATAGCGGTTATACATACCGATTCCAATAAAAATTGTTTAACAAGATCGGCTTTTCGCGAACCCATTACTTTTCTTACGCCTACTTCTTTTGCCCGTTTGGCAGCGCCGGCTGTACTGAGGTTGATGAAGTTGATACACGCTATCAGCAACATAAACATGGCCACAGCGCTGAAAATGTATACATATTTTATATCGCCGCCTGCTTCAAATTCTGAAATGGTATTCGAGTGCAGATGTATACTTGTTAATGGCTGCAGGGCAAAACCCAGTTCATTGCCCTGGGTACGAAACTGCGCCAGACTTAATCCCATCGCTTGCTGTATCTGCGGCCCCATGTATTTCTCTACCATGCCCGGTAGCTGAGCTTCTAATTTTTTGTAATCATATCCATCCTGTAATACCAGGTAGGTAAAGTAATTCGACGACATCCATGAGTTGCTTTTTTCATCGGGATCAGATGTAAGAGAGCCGAACATGTCGAAATGAAAATGTGAATTAGATGGAATTTTATCAAATACGCCGGTAACTATAAACGGTGGTACATTGTTCTCTTTTTTAAAATGGATCAGTTTACCAATAGGATTTTCGTTGCCAAAAAGCTGTTTTGCGGTTGCTTTTGAAAGTACAACGCAATTCGGCTGAAGCAAGGCGGATTTGGCATCGCCCTGTATAAATGGAATAGTAAAAACATTGAAGAAGTTCGAATCAACCAATGCCAGTGATGCATCGCTGAAAAGTTTTCCATTCAGGTCAATTCGCGGATGACCCATGGTATGTAAACGCGTAACTTCTTTTACTTCGGGATAATCGCGTTTCAATGTGCGTGCAACCGGTGGCATTACATTGCTTTCGCTTATTTTGCCGCCATTGATGCTGGCTTTAAAAATAATCCGGTATATATTGTTCGCATTAGTATTAAAGCGGTCGTAACTCAGCTCGTCCTGCACAAACAATATAATAATAAAACACACGGCAATACCGATCGACAACCCCAATATGTTGATTGTCGAAAAGCTTTTGTTTCGCATCATGCTTCGAAAAGCGATCCTGAAATAATTTCTGAACATGTGTTTTGTTTTAAGTTACTACTCGCTTCGCAACGAATTCACAGGGTTTGCAAGCGCCACTTTAAGCGCCTGAAAACTTACGGTAAACAAGGCAATGAACACGGCCAGTGATCCTGCTGCTGCAAACACCCACCATTCGATATTGATACGATAGGCAAAATCCTGTAACCATTGATGCATTAGCCACCAGGCTAACGGAAATGCCACCAGCGATGCAATGGCTACCAGCTGCAGAAAATCTTTCGATAGCAGAGTAACCACATTGCCCAATGTTGCACCCAGCACTTTGCGTATGCCGATTTCACGGGTACGGCGTTCGGCAGTATACGCGGCCAGTCCGAATAACCCCAAACAGGAAATTAAAATAGTGAGCATAGCAAACAGCCGCGATAATCTGCCGATGAGCATTTCGCTTTTGAACAGGGTATTGAAATCTTCATCGATAAATTTATATTCAAAAGGATAGGCGGGACTATGTTTTTTTATTACCGCTTCTATTTTCGCAATGGCCGAAGAAATATGCTGATAGTCTTTTATGCGAATTAATGCGTAAGCGGCTTCGTCGGGCTTACAAAAAAATATAAGCGGCTCAGGTTGCCGGTATATGTCGTTAAACACAAAGTCTTTCACCACGCCTACAATTTGCAGTTGTTTGTTATCCCACCGGATGATTTCACCAACCGGGTTTTTGTTTTGCATGATGCGGGCAAATGTTTCATTAATGATCACTGATGATGAATCTGCTGCCGCATCGGTATAAAAATTTCTGCCTGCCGCCAGCTGCATGTGCATTGTACTCAAATAATGAGAATTGATGGCTTCTTTAGCAATCAATACGTCTTTTGATGTTTGCTTGCCCGGCCACATAAAACCACCCGAGCTGCTGTTCATATTCAATACTCTGCTGTTACTAACCGCTGCTTCTTCTACAACACCGGTCGCCAGCAGGTCCTGCCGTATGGCAGGCATGTGCGGGCCCATATCTCTCAATTCCGTGTACAGTACATTGTTTTTACTGAAACCAAGGTTCCTTTCTTTAGTATGTTGTATCTGGTTATAAATGATGATGGTGCTGATGATGAGAATAATGGATACTGCAAACTGGGTAACAACCAACCCTTTACGGATATAGGTAATAGCCGAACCTTTTACTGCCCGCAGGCCACGAAAAACAGTGGCGGGGTTAAAAGAAGACAGGTACAGTGATGGATAGCTACCTGCAAGTACTCCGCATATTAAAGTGAGCAACGGCATTCCCACCCAGAAAACAGGATTGGTTACATCGAAAATTAATTTTTTTTCAACCAGTTGATTAAAACCGGGTAACGAAAGCCACACCATTAACAGGGCCATAAACATGGCTGCTATACACATTACGATAGATTCGCCAAAAAACTGTTTGATCAAAATGCCTTTTCCGGCGCCCATTACTTTTCGAACGCCTACTTCACGCGCCCTTTGTTCTGAACGGGCTGTTGCCAGGTTCATAAAATTGATGCAGGCAATAACAATGATAAGCAATGCAATGATGGCAAAAAGCCTTACATATTCAATTCGGCCGCCATCCTGTTTGCCTTCTTTGAAATGATTTCGTAAACGCCAGTCTTTTATCGTAAATAAAAAAGGGTGAGCTACAGCGGTAGTATCTTTATGCTGAATAAAATTGTACAGCTTTTTATTTACCTGTGCGGGATCGGCGCCTTCTTTCAACTGAACAAATGTTTGAATTGAATTATTGTCCCATTCTTTGAGCCATTTATTTTCATCTTCACATACCTGATAATTTATGAGCCACGAAAACTGTAAGGTGCTTGTGGTGGGCGGTTCTTCAATAATACCGTTTACAGTAAATGGATTTTTATTGTCGAGGATGAGCGTTTGACCCAGTGCTTCGTTGTTGCCAAAGAATTTTTTCGCCATTACATCGGTGATCACGATCGAGGAAGGGTCTTTCAGCAATGTAGCGACATCGCCTTTAAGCAGTTTAAACGAAAACATTTTTACAAAATCTGTATCTACGTACATGCCCTTTTCATATATAGCTTTTTCGCCCCGCTTAAATAAAGTACGGGTACCCCAGTCGGCGCGGCTCGCGTATTGTATTTCGGGTATTTCATTTTTAATGGCGGGTACAAATGGGCCGGGCATAGCGGCAAACGTAAACGTTTTGCCATCATATGTTTGATGTTCGTATACCTGGTATAACTGTTTATAGTTCTTATGAAATTTATTGTATTGCCATTCGTCGTTTATCCAAAGTAAGATAAGGATGGCGCAGGCCATTCCCATAGCCAGGCCAGCCATATTCAGTATAGCATAGCCTTTATTTTTTTTCAAATGCCGCCAGGCGATCTTTAGATAATTTTTTATCATATGATTCGGTTCGGTATGGTCAATGGTGAATCGTGAATCGGCAAACGGCAAATCGTATAGTTTCCGGTTACCCGTCAACTCATTAACCTGTTAAGTATTCAACTTGTCAACCTGTAAACTATTCAACTTCCTACTCGCTTCTCAGCGACGTAACAGGATTGGCAAGCGCTGCTTTAATGGCCTGTATGCTAATGGTTGCCAGTGCAATGAATGCGGCAATGGCCAGTGCTGTAAAAAATATCCACCACTGTATATGGGTACGGTAGGCAAAGTCCTGCAGCCAGTTGTTCATGGCATACCAGGCAACAGGGAAAGCAATAATGGCTGCAATGAGCACCAGCTTCAGAAAGTCTTTTGATAATAAGCTAACAATGCTGCCCGTGCTGGCGCCTAATACTTTTCGTATGCCTATTTCCTTTATGCGTTGGGTTATAGTGAAAGTAGTTAATCCGAAAAGGCCCAGGCAGGCTATAAAAATGGCAATGCAGGCAAAAGTGGTAAACAGGTTGGCCTGTCTTTCTTCTGACTTATATAGCTTATCGAAGTTTTCATCCATGAACGTGTGCTCATAGGGAACATCGGGTAAAAACCGGTTCCAGGTTTGCTGAATATGCGATAATGCCGATGGAATAGCACTGCCGGCTATTTTTACTGAAACTCTCCCGTATTCATTGGGATCAGCGGGCATGAGTAAGATCAGCGGCACGATTTTCTGATGCATCGATTCAAAATGAAAATCATTGATAACGCCCACAACCTGACCGTGACGGCCTCCGTAGGTCATGGTTTTACCGAGCACTTTTTCGTTATTGGTAAAACCAAGCGCTTTTACTGCCGCTTCATTGATCAAAAAAGAAGAAGTATCTGTTGTGATTTCTTTCGACAAACCGCGGCCGGCAACAATACGAACACCATATGTTGACAGAAATTGCTGGTCTGCTGCCACATATTTTATGTCGGCCGATACGGGTACTGCCGTGTCGTTATTGATAATTTGTGACCCCATGGCATCGAGTAGCCTGCCTGTAGGAATGCGCGACGAACGGGTTACATCTTTAATGGCGCTGTTGGCTAACAGGTCGTTTCGAAATGCTTCGAATTTATTGTTCAGACCACCATTGTATTGCAGGGTAACAATGTGTTCGCGGTCAAAGCCAAGTGATTTTTGTTGCATATACCGCAATTGCTTAAACACAACTCCTGTACTGATAATAAGTATGATTGAAATGGCAAACTGGGCGGTAACCAGCACCTGCCGAAAAGATATGTTGCCACTGCCCGCTTTAAACAATCCCTTTAACACTTTTACCGGCTGAAACGACGACATGAACAGGGCAGGATAAATACCTGAAAGAAGTCCTGTTACCACCGGAACAAAAAGTACAGGCACCAGTATGTACCATTTTAGTAAAGTGTTCAGCGATAAAGTTTGGTTCGATATTTCATTGAGCCAGGGCAGGGCCATGGCCGTACAGGCAATGGCCAGTAATAAAGCAAAGGCCGACAATAATATTGATTCACTTAAAAACTGTGCAATGATTTCTTTTCGCCGGGCGCCCACCACTTTACGAATGCCTATTTCGCGTGCCCGCAGTGCCGAACGGGCTGTACTCAAATTCATGTAGTTGATACAGGCAATGAGCAAAATAAACAGCGCGATTGCCGAAAACACATACACACGTTTTATATCGCCATTTTCTTCTGCTTCATAATCGAGATGCGAATGCAGGTGTATGTCGGTTAGTTTTTGCAGCGTGAGGCTGGTCCATTGTGAGGTTTTATATTTTCCTCCATCAACGATATGCCGGTTTAAAAAAGCAGGGAATTGAGCTTCAAGTCTTTTGGGATCATAGTTGTTGGGCAACAGCATATAAGTGAAAAAGGAATTGTTGCCCCAGTTGGTGCGCAGGTTTTTTTCACCATATATGGCCGAATCTTTCAATGTATTGAACGAAATCATCATGGCCGGATGCATATGCGCATTGGAGGGAAAGGCTTTATAAACACCGGTCACTTTCAGGTTACTGCGTGTATCCATTTTAATAACCTGATTAACCGGATCGGCATTGCCGAAATATTTTTTCGCCATTTCTTCCGACAGCATAACAGAAAAAGGATCGGTCAATGCATTGGCGGGGTTTCCCTTTACAACCTTTACATCAAAAACATCGAACAAATGTTCATCGGCGAAATAAACATTTCGCTCAATAAATTTTTTTTCCTGCCAGGCGAGTGGTAGAACGCTTACACCCAATAACCGGGTAAGGGATTTAATTTCCTTAAAATCGTTTTGCAGCAAAGGGCCAAACGGGGGGGCAACGGTTCCCAGATGTAAATTCACAGCCCCTGTTTCGGGGCTTTTGAAAATGCGGGTAACGCGGTAAATATTGGCTGCTTTACTATTGTATTTATCAAAGCTTAGCTCATGAATAATATAAGTTAAAATCAGCAGGCAACAGGTTAACCCTACTGTAAGGCCAAACAGGTTTATAAATGAAATAAACCGGTATTTGAGCAGATTTCTGACTGCTATTTTTATATAGTTGATGAGCATAAAAACTGTTTGTGGTTTCTGGTTTGTGGTTTGCGGTTCTTTAGTTCACAAATGCTTTATTATATTAAGCACCTTGCCCTCATACAATTAAACCATCAAACCATTTAGCCATTTTCAAATTTGTTACACCATGATGTTTTCCAATACTGTTTGTCCGTCGAGCATGCGAATGATGCGGTGGCTATAGCGGGCATCGTGTTCGGAGTGGGTTACCATTACAATGGTGGTTCCCTGCTCGTTCAAATCGGTTAACAGGGCCATCACTTCATTACCATTGCTCGAGTCGAGGTTACCGGTAGGCTCATCCGCCAAAATCAATTTGGGGTTGTTAACCACGGCGCGGGCTACTGCCACACGTTGTTGCTGACCACCGCTCAGTTGTTGCGGATAGTGATTGCGACGGTGCATGATCTGCATTTTGTCGAGCACATCTTCCACACGTTTTTTGCGGTCGCCCGATTTTACACCGGTATATATCAATGGTAATTCAACATTCTCAAATACGGTCAGTTCGTCGATAAGATTAAAACTCTGAAAAACGAACCCGATATTATGCTTGCGTAAATCGGCCCGCTTCCGTTCGTTAAATTTAGCCACTTCAATACCGTTAAATACAAAACTGCCGTTATCGGGGTCGTCGAGCAGACCGAGAATATTCAGTAGGGTCGATTTGCCGCAACCCGATGGTCCCATTATTGCTACAAATTCGCCTTCCTTAACGTCGATCGATAATTTGTTCAACGCTACTGTTTCAACCTCTTCTGTGCGATAGATTTTTTCAAGATCCCGAATCTTAATCATGTGTGTATGGTTTGAAATGAAAAGTTATTTAAAAATTGTTCAGGTAATGGTGAATGGGCAACAACTCTGTTTCATCTAACATCATCAGCACCGGTTTAACTTTTGTTACCTGTACCTTCGACTGCTTTTTTTCTATGCAGGTTACATTGTTGCACGCACACCGGCGCGGCGAGGCAACAAGGCTGCAGCAAAAGAGCACCATTAGCAAACAGATGATATTATTTTTCATTTGATGAGCTTTTATATTTGAACTGTTACAGGTTTCAGGTTACATGTTACAAGGGCCATTGCAACCTGCAACTTGTAACTTGTAACTTGTAACATGTAACTGCTTTATTCTTTCTTCAGCACCAGCTCCTGCATATTGCCATAATTTTCGTAGCTGGAGGTTACCACTTTATCTCCGGGTTTTAGTCCTTCGAGCACTTCATAGTAATCGGGATTCTGACGGCCTAACTGAATATCGGCTTTGTAGGCTGTTTTGCCATCATCGCTTACTTTAAAGATCCAGTTGCCGCCGGTTGTTTGATAAAATCCTCCTTTAGCAACCAGCGTTGCCTGCGTTTCATCGCTAAGGGCCAGTAATATCTGCAGGGTTTGTCCGCGACGAATGCCCTGCGGTACTTCTCCCACAAATTCCATATCAACCTGAAAACGGCCATTCACCACCTGCGTGTAAACTTTTTTAATTTTCAGTTTATATTCTTTATTCACTAAGGTAAACTTGCCAATTAAACCGGTAAAAACATTCGAAATATAGTGTTCGTCAATATCGGCCCTGATCTTAAAGCCGGTAGTTACATCCAGTTGTCCCAAACGTGTTCCGGCGCTGATGTTCTGGCCAATTTCGGCATCAAACGAAGTAAGCTGACCACTGATAGGCGCTTTAACAACCAGGTCGCCTACTTTTTTCTTCATCAGTTCCAGCGCCTTTTTCATGTTCAGGTACGACTGTTCATTTTGCTGCAGCTGAATTTTATTGGTCGAAGAATCCTGCTGCATAATATCTTCGGTAAGCTTCTTCCGGCGCAACTGGTATTGATAGGTATTTTCTGCCTGCTGGTATTCCTGTAACCCGATCACCTTTTGATCGTACAGTTTTTTATCCAGTTTATATACCCGTTCGGCTTCCTTCAGGGCATTGTCTACTTCCGCCATCTGGTTCAACCGGTTCACGGTGTTTTGTTGCGCATTGTTACGGGCTATCTGCATTTGGGTTAGTACGTTAAACACGCTGGTTTCCTGGTTGGCAAGGCTCAGTTCCAGGTCGGGATTCGATAAGCGAATGATCGGCTGGCCCTCCTGCATGATGGTGCCGTCTTCAACAAATTTTTGTTCTACACGACCGCCTTCCTGTGCATCGAGGTAAATAGAAGTTTGAGGCAATACAATGCCGTTGATTGGAATTGTTACCTGAAACGGTCCCTGTTTAACTTCACTGATGGTAATTCTTTCCGTATCTACATTCAAACGGCTTTTACCCGATGTGAAATAATAACTGGCAGCAATCAAAAAAGCGATAGCTGTTATACCTGCAATGGTTAAAATCTTCTTTGAGGTCCATTTCTTTTTAGCAATGACTCTGTCCACGGTTTATATATTTTTTAATTTAAGTCCGAAAGAAAATACGTATGTCAGTTCTTTCTAAACTGATCGAAAATCTGGAAAGTCAGTGAGTAGGGAAGAAGTACCATTCGTAACAGGAATCTTTTCTGTCATTCGTACTTCCCGTCTTCCGGACTTTTCTGACTTTCCGTCTTTCCGACTTTTTGAACAATCATGAGAAATCTGGCTGCTCATCTGCCAATAACAATATGCCAGAATATAAGAACTGTGATTTACAGTCGTTTAGACCTGTTAAATGTACGAAGCTGTTCGTTACTAATACACCGGGTGTACGGTTTTGATACAGTTGCATAATAGAAGTATTCGCTCATAAAAAATTGTTTGCCATGCCTTTGTAATTATGGTATAATTGTAGTTACGAAAATTGCCTGATGGCTTGATTGTTTGATTGTTGATGTGCCTGATTTTCGGAATGCCTGCAATCAGGCATCAGGTTTAAACACAAACAGTTCAACCATCGAACAATTAAACAATGAAACAATTATATTAATTCTATGTTGCTGAAGAATGCCTCAATACTGGTGATAGACGATGATCCCGACGTGCTGACTGCCGTTCGATTGCTGCTGAAAACAGAAACGAAGGAAGTAGTAACTGAAAAGAATCCCGAAAACCTTCGGTGGCTGTTATCGAAACAGCCCTTTGATGTGATACTGCTCGACATGAATTTCAATAGCTCCATTAATACAGGAAACGAAGGATTATTCTGGCTGAAGAAAATAAAAGAGTTTAAATCTGAAGCCGCCGTAATTATGATCACGGCGTATGGTGATATTGATCTGGCAGTGCGTTCATTGAAAGAAGGTGCAGCCGATTTTGTGGTAAAGCCCTGGCACAACGAAAAACTGATCATAACCATTAAAGATGCTTTAAAAAGAAAAGAAAGCAAAAGTGCAACGCCGCCCATTCGCAGCAGCGATTCAATTATAGGCACCGAATTGCTGGGCGAATCGGAAATAATGGAAGATATTTTTTATAAGATAGAAAAGATTGCTCCCACCGATGCCAATATTCTGATACTGGGCGAGAACGGGACCGGTAAAGACCTGATTGCAAAAGCCATTCACCAGCAATCGCTACGCGCCAATAAGTCATATGTAAAGGTTGATGTAGGCGCCCTTACCGAATCGTTGTTCGAAAGCGAATTATTTGGTCACAAAAAGGGGGCCTTTACCGATGCGCGTGAAGACCGGATAGGCCGCTTTGAAGCAGCCAATGGCGGAACGCTTTTTTTGGATGAAATAGGTAATATTTCGTTGCACCAGCAGGCGAAACTGTTAAGCGTTTTGCAAAACCGGCAGGTGATTCGTTTGGGAACAAACGATCCCTTATCGATTGATATACGATTAATTTGCGCTACCAATTTGCCGCTGCCCGAACTGGCCAATGAAAACCGTTTTCGAAAAGATCTTATCTATCGTATCAATACAGTGGAAATTATGGTGCCGCCATTGCGTAAACGGGGCAATGATACAGTGCTGCTGGCAAAGCATTTCAGTACCATGTACAGTAATAAATATCTTAAGCCGGCGATCGAATTCGACGAAAAAGCTTTGGAAAAATTATTGGGTTATCATTTTCCCGGTAACATCCGCGAATTACAATATACCATTGAACGGGCTGTGATTATGTCAGACGGCCACGTGCTAAAGGCCAGCGATCTGATATTTTCACCCATTGAATCGAACTCCGTTATAGATAAAGAGCCCGATGAACTGAACCTGAGTGCGGTTGAAAAGAATACTATATTGCATGTAATTGAAAAACACAATGGCAATATTACCCGGGCAGCCAAAGAACTGGGACTTACCCGTACGGCGTTGTACCGCAGGTTGAGTAAGTACGATATATAAGAAGGCAGTAGGCAATAAACAATAGGCAATGGGCAATAGGCAATGGGCAATAGGCAAAGCTCTGAACTTAGAACTTATTACTTAAAACTTTACTTTGTTTTATAAAAAATTTGAATGGCGCATTATAATACAGGTGTTGTTTTTATTTATAACACTGGCCATTTCTTCTTTTCTGGTAGTAAAAGGATATTATGTTTACCTGATCGTAATGGTACCGCTGGTAAGTTATGCGATTATTGAGCTTTACCGTTTTCAACGTAAGGCGCATACTGAGCTCGACCAGTTTGTTGAATCGATACATTACCGCGATTTTTCACGCTATTTTGATGTTAAACATGCACCGGTAGAATTGCAGCCGTTGCGAAAAGGCTTTAACGAAATCAACACCACATTTAAGGTAATCAGTAAGGAAAAGGAAACCCAATACCAGTACCTGCAAAAAATACTGGAGCTGGTAGATACGGGTATTTTATCATACCGCGAACATAATGGCGAGGTTGTATGGATGAATGAATCGCTGAAACGCATGTTGCAGTTGCCATACCTTAAAACCATTCATTCGCTGGCGCGTCGCGATAATGAATTATACCGGCAGCTTACTTTGTTAAAACCCGGTGAAACAAAAATTGCAACGGCCCATCTTGAAAAATCATCGTTCAAAGTATTGTTATCGGCTACCGCGTTTCAAACCGAGGGTAATAAGTTTAAGCTGATCGCTTTTCAGAACGTAAGCGAAGCGCTGGATGAAACAGAGTCGAGAGCATGGCAAAAACTGCTGAGCGTAATGACGCATGAGATCATGAATTCGATTGCGCCCATTTCATCGCTGGCCGAAACATTGAAATACCGGTTACAACAGTTTGCCATACGACCTGATATTGAGTCTGGTTCCATGGACGATCTTGAATTGGGAATAGATACCATTAAAAGAAGAAGTGAAGGGTTGTTGAAGTTTGCCGAAACCTATCGCAACCTGAATAAGATCACCACACTCAACCTGAAGAGGGTTTATGTGCGCGATCTGTTCGAGACTTTGCATCATCTGATGCAGCCTACGCTTGAACAAAAGAACATCGAACTGGAAATTGTATTGAAAGATCCCGATCTGGAACTTGAAGCCGATACAAACCTTGTAGAACAGGTATTGATAAACCTGGTGGTAAATGCCATGGAAGCCGTAAAGGAGCGCGAAGAACCGCGAATAATATTATCGGCCTGGCATGCCAGCAATCATAAAACGGTTATTAAAGTAGCCGATAACGGCACCGGCATGCCCGAAGAAATTCTTGATAAAATATTCATACCATTTTTCAGTACCAAAAAAAGCGGCAGCGGTATTGGACTAAGCCTGTGTAAACAAATTATGATGCTGCATAAAGGCAATATACAGGTGCAGTCGATTGAAGGGCAGGGGACCGCGTTTATAATGCAATTTTAAGGTGAATGGTCAATGGTCAATGGTGAATGCCCGCCCGGATGATCCCGGTCGGACGGGGGCAATCCTGTAAAGGAAATCTTTTAATTTTCCCTATGAATATTCATTAACCTTTTCTTTTGTCTGATCTCAAATTGCAGATGTAGCTTTTCGTTGATGGTAAGGTCGGCTGTTTTACTGGTTTCGGTGAGGTGAAAGTTTTCATCAAACACTGCCTGGTTTATACTTACGATATAATTACCGGCCGGCAAATTGAAAGAAAATTCTCCATTGGCATTGGTTAAGGTATTGTATACTTCCCCGTTCTGACCAGCAGCAATTATTCGAACACCATCGAGAGGCATGGTAACGGAGCTTTGCTCGTCGCGTATCAATAACAGGTTTCCGCTTAGCACATTACTGCGGTTAAAAGGAATGAAATACACCTTTTGATCACTGCCTGGTTTCAATTGTTGTCTGAAGCCATGTTTGGGCATCCAGCCCCTGATACCGGCTGCTTCGCTGAAATCGATCGTGAACGTATTGTCATCGGTGTTTTTAAATTCTATTTCTCCTTTGCCGTTACTCATCACCGGATCGTTGTTTACAAGCACTTTGGCATTTGTTACCCATTCTTCACCGGCATCGGGCCAGTTGTTATTGTTTTTATCAAGAAATAAAACAATTTTAAACGATCGCGATGCCTTGTTGCGGTACACCGGCATCTGTAATCTTTTGCGAATGGTAATGTTGATCAGCGGTTCTTCTTTCTTTGATACGTTTACCTGCGTGGTAAGTCCCAGATCGATACCGGTTTTGGGCGATGAATACTGAATATTGTTATATAATAAGAAAAAGCTGGTACCGGTTTGCTGTTCGTTCAGGTAATTGGCCTGTAAGCGGAAAAATATATTTTTTTTCGTCCAGGGTAGTTCTACAAATGGAGATACCTGTATGCGGTTATAGGCCACCGGGTTTTTAATATACTCTTTAATTTCATAATAATAGTATGGCCCTTTATCGTAGCGGAATTGCAGGCCATACCGTTCTGACTGCACATTAATAAAATTGGTAAAGCTGTTAAATCTGCCGCCTGGTAACCATGAGGGAAGATGAACGGTTCCTGCATTTGAAAAAACCGATAACCACCAGTGATCGGTCAGTTGCCAGTTTGCGTTGACAGATACTTTATACATTTTTGCCTGTATGGCTGTTGCACTATCCTGCACCTGGGTTAAAATACCGGGCGATATTACCAGCGAAAACTTTTTACGTTGCCATCCAAAGCGCACACCATAATCGCGGTTATTAATGTTAAACAGGTAATTTACCAGCGAATCACCGGTGTTGTTGTAAGCTCTTTTGTTGATCTCAAAGTAGGGCCCTGCAAAAAAATGATTCAATAGTAAACGGGCTTCGTGCAACTGATAGTGAAAGCCTTTATTAAGACCGGGAAAGTTTTCGGAGTACCAGTGTATAGCTGAGCTGAACTGAAAATGTTTTTGTTGCGTTTCAAAATGATAACCGGCTTGCCAGGCAATAAGCGAGGTATCCAGTTTCGACCTGCTGATCTTTTCCTGTCCGCTGCCGCCTTCAACCGAAAGGCGGGTATTGTTATTGATATTCCAATCCAGTTTGTTTAACAGCAATGAGCTGGTTTGTTCCTTGTTCCGGTCGTTGTTCATGAAGGCATTGGCATGCCAGATGAACTTTTTGAAAACCGGCCGGCTGATTTTTACATTCCATTGTTGTGTATTGCCAAACCGGCTTTTTACACCCATTACTTCATAGCTTCTGTTGTGATCGTCGAGATACTGTACCCGGCCACCTGTACCATCGACCAGAAAATTGTTAAAATCGAGAATACTGCCTGCAGTAAGCCGCCAGGGGCCATTCTCATATTCAACAGTGGCTTTTTGGGTGTTTGATACAAAATGCGGGTAATAGTTGTTGGTTTGCAATAACACGTTCAGTTGTTCATGACTGCCGAGCTTCAGGTACCCGCGTGCATTAAACGAAGCAAAGGGCTGACTTCCGTAAAGATTTTGCAAATTCAATTCAAGGGTAAGCGGCATCGTATTCCAGCTATACGAATTGCCATTGTAAATAAACCCGAGGCGGTTTATTTGCTGCTGCAGCATTTTGGTTTCGCCCTGTTTGTTCTTTATGAATATGGTAACTTCTTCTTTTTTCAGCTGCTGAATATCTTTGGGCGAAAGCAATGCCTGTACCGCTATCACCTGGCTTTCGCCTGCCTGTAAAGAAACTGTGTAATTCTTTTTAGGAATATTTAAGGTAAGACCGGTATTAAATTCAAAACTATAACTGTTTGTACTGTTGCCGGTATTTTCGAGATAAATATTAAAAGCAACCTGTTTATCAGATTCTATAAAGGCAACTGCAGGTTGCTTTAATATTGCTATCCATTTTACATTTTCTTTGGGTTTTATAAAAAATCCCGTTTGAATAACCTGGTTCAGTTCTTTAATTCGTATTTGCACCTGAACCGGGTACCATACTACAGCGGCCGTTTTTTTGACCAGCGAAAACCTGATGGGTATTATCTGGTTGCTGCCTTTTCGAATCTCTGCTTCTATAACATTCCCGGTAATGATCCCTGCAATATCCGGAGCTGTAATCAACAGTTGAATGTGTAATGTGCTGTTGCTGCTGTTTGAAATGTTTACATTATTGAACGAAAAATCGTTTTCTTCTACCTGTATGGAATCTTTTAAAAAATGAAACTGTATCGATTCCGGTAACCTTTCCTGTTGTGCCGAGGCAAACATTTGCATAAGCAGCAACAGCATTACAGCAAGGGAGTGAATAATATAATATCCGGGAGCGGTTTTCACTTTGTTTGATTTAACATAGAGCCTGGGATCAATAAGGCAGACATTTTTATAAAATGGTATGGTGGGGTTTATTGCTGTGTGGCAGTGTATACTACAGAGATAGTATAGGTGCCTGCATCATAGCTGAAACCGGGGTTGGCATTGTAATCAACGCTGAAGCTGCTGGTACCTCTTGATCCGCTGGTTAAAGAAGCGTTGGTAGTTGACAATGCGCCGAATGAAGAACCACCATTTAACCGTACACCTAAAACAGATGAAGGCATAGCCGGAGCAGGAGCAGAAGGACCACTGAAATTGGCAGTTGCAGAAGCTACAGCTACAGCCCAGGGACGGTTTGATTTAACCTGCAGGGTAGAGGCATTGGCATTTGTAAGTCCGTTCTGATAATCACTGGTTGTTGAAAAAGTAAAGTTGGTTCCGGTGGCAGCAGTGAAAGCAATGTCGATAGAGTTTTGCAGTGTTAAGGTTACAGTTTGGCTGGCAGAAGCTGATGATTGTGCATGAGCAGCAGTGAAACCAGCGAAGAGGGCAGCGGCGATAATTGTAATTTTTTTCATGATGTTTTGTTTTTGTTGTTTAGAGATGTTTTAAATTTTGTTACGGGTATATATTTTCAATCGCCGTGCCATTACATCAATCAATTGAAAACCAAATAGTAACAAAATTGGCATGCACTTCATTTGTTCCATTCGCCGGAATAATTTTCCAAAAAGTAAAAAATTACTGTAACGGGAACGTTTATATATAATCGCAATATTAAAAACGAATAATGTGAACCGTGATAGTATATATAATAATAACACAGTGCATTTATAGTAGAATGCATGCGTGCAACAATAGGTGTTTACACCAGTTGCTGTGTAGCCAGGTTTAAAAAGGGGAGTATGATCTGGAGTTATTTATAAACCAGAGATGGTATATACTATATACTCATTTGCATTGGTGAAATGCTGTTTGCCTGCCATCCGGCGGGTATTGGGCCCGGCCTGAACCAATAGAGTTGTTTGTTTATCTGTACCGGCAATGGCCATGTTTTGCTTTTGTACACGCCATTTCTTTGGAACAGGAGTAGTTGTGGGAGCGTTGGGCGGTTGATTTTTGTCAACTTCTTTTATTGCCGGCATATTTATAACTGAAACCGGAGATAGTTTCAGGCTGATAATCTGTTGCGCCTGGTGATGCAGGCTTTGTGCGTGGGCAAAAAATTGACCAAAGACAAGAAACGATAATAAAAAATGAGTTTTCACAGATATGGATATTTGCTGTTGGTAAGTTCTGCAATTTTGAAGGTATATACAATTGTTGCAGCTTAAAATGGTTAACAGTAAATAGTAACACCTATTGTGCAGTGAGTGTATAAAGTATGGAAATTGAATATATGCCGGGCCCGTAGTTATACCCGGGGTTTGCATTAAGGTCCATATTAAACGAATTGCCCGTTTTGGTATTACTGCCTCTGCTACCCGAAGCGAGCAATTGGGCGGTTGATGATAGTTGCACAAATGATTGTCCGCTTTTGGCCAGGCCAATTACCGAAGCAGGCATATTAGAAGATGAATAGGTTCCTGATGCAGAAAAAAAAGGAGTAACAGAAGATACAGAAAGGTTCCAGGGGTTGTTACTGTTGATGTTGATGGTATTGAAGTTTGATGCAGTGTATCCGCTGGAATATTGCGAATTGGTGAGGGTGATGGCCGTTGATGAATTATTGGTAATAGAAAAACTCATAACAGACTGAATGCTGACCGAGGAAGTGATATTACCATTGAATGAAAACTGTGCCGAAACCTTAACAGTACCTGCGCAAAACAGCAGTAGAATATAAAACCAGGTTCTTTTCATTGATTATGGTTGCGTCATGGTAAATAATATGGTTAAGCTATAATTGCCCGGTGCATAGTCGTATCCTACAGGGCCCGCCTGCAAATCGTAGTTGAAGGTTATCGAAGTATTGTTATTCCAGAATTGCTGTGGCGTAGTTATTTGCTGCAGCAGCTGATCATTGGTGTTGAGTGTAATGGTGTTATAACTGGCTGTAAGGGTAGGGGTCATAGAATTTAATTTCACTGCCAGCATAGAAGCCGGTAAAGGTGTACCTGAACTACTGGTTGAAGACGACACCTTTGCATATAAACTAAAGGTATTACTACTTTTTGATGCCGCAGCCAGCTGAAACGCATTTGTATTAATCTGTTGGGTTGTAAGTGTCGATGCACCGGATAAATTAAAGCTCGTGTTAAAACCGGTGACCTGCAGATAATTAAATTTATTCTGGCAGTAAGCGCCGGATATACCAATTAGTAACATAATTGCGTTACTAACGGAAAGCAGTAATATTTTTCTTCCTGTATTTATCATACAATATCAGGATTGAACGCATAGCAATATATTTTATTTTTCTCAATCGCTCAAAAACAAAAGATGAAATACGCCCTCTTTGCCTTGTTGTTGTACTTTTTTACAACGCTAAGTGTTTCTGCGCAGAAAGTAGGTATACAACCATCTATTCTTGAATTTCATGTAATGCCCGGCGTTACCGAGTCGCAGGTAATAAGGATCAGTAATGTGTCTGATAAAAAAGTAAGCTTTGAAGCCTACCTGGCCGATTGGCTGCGCGACTCAACCGGAGCGCATCATTATTATAAAGCCGATACGTTGCAACGGTCGTGCGCATCCTGGATCAAACTGAATAAAAATTTTATTGAAATTGAACCGGGCAAAAGTGAAGAACTGATAGTTCGGTTACAGGGTCCTGATGACCCCAACGCATTTAGCCAGATGAAATGGGCCATGCTGTTTTTGCAAAGCGCCGCTGAGCAGGATAGTGCTGGTCGTAACAGCAAGCAATTCAATACACAAATAAAAGAGCTGTTACGTGTTGGCATTCATATTTATCAAACGCCTGTGACCGTAACGCATATAAGTGCCAAAGCCCTTACTTTACAGCCGGTTACCGGCACAAAAAATGAATATGATTTTTATATGCAAAACACCGGTGAAACCATGTTGCAGTGTAAAGCACACCTTGAACTCACAAATGTTGAATCGGGCAAAGAAATAAAATTAGACAGGGTTGAGTTTCCTGTATTTCCCGAAGGCAGGCGAACAGTACGGCTTGCTATTCCTGATAGTGTTCCTAAAGGTAAATACTCTGCACTGGCTATCCTTGATATCGGTGAAGAGGCTTCACTCGAAGCTATTGAGCGAACAATTGAGGTGAAGTAGGGTAGATGGGCGGTTACTGCCCGCTACTTATCATCTTTATTCGCTTCGCCAGCCAGCTTTCCTTCACAGGCATCAGCCAGTTATTTTCCAGTTCTTCTTTGGTTTGAACCAGGTTGTTGAAGTATGTAGTATCGGGGGAGATAAAATTGTTATCGATGGCATATTGCAACTGGGCCATTGGTAATAACTGTATTTTATCTTTTACCATAAAGGCCAGGTTTTGCCTGTCGAACATATTAACTTTAAACAACTGCTCAATCTGTTTGATCAGTCGCACCGAGCTGTCGGTACTGCAACCACTCACGCCGGTAGCCCGTTCATCGGCCATTAATACAATAAACTGACCGAAAAACAAATTGCCATATCCTTTAACCGGCGCGCCATGCGACTGCCAGTTTTCAGTAAAATTCTTTAACAGATCTTCAACATGAAGTGCTTCGCTTAGCATGAACATGCGGCTGCTTTGATATACCCATACCCTCGAATCCGACGCAAAGTCAGCCGGCAATAATTCTCTGTAATTTTCTACCATAATGCAAAGGTAAGAAAATCTGAGGTCCACCACACCCTACACATTAAACCTGAAGTGCATTACATCACCATCTTTAACAATGTATTCTTTTCCTTCAATGCGCAGCTTACCAACTTCGCGGCAGGCGGCTTCGGAGCCATAGCTAACAAAGTCGTCGTAAGCGATCACTTCGGCTTTGATGAATCCTTTTTCAAAATCAGTATGTATTACACTAGCAGCCTGCGGGGCTTTCCAGCCTTCATGGATCGTCCAGGCGCGCACTTCCTGCACACCGGCTGTAAAATAAGTTTGCAGATTGAGTAATTTATAGCTTGAATGAATGAGCCGGTTCAGGGCCGGTTCCTCCATTTTATATTCTTCCATAAACATCTGGCGGTCGGCGGGGTCTTCCATCTCCGATATCTGCGCTTCGATGTTGTTATTCATTACAATTACCTGCGCCTTTTCGTTTTTAACGGCTTCCTGTAAGGCGGCAGAAAATTTATTACCGGTATGCATACTGGCCTCATCAACATTGGCCACATACAGTACTGGTTTATTGGTAAGCAGAAACAGGTCGGCAATAGCTGGCAGCTCATCTTTACCCAATCCCAGCTCACGAATGCTCTTTCCTTTTTCAAGGTGTTCTTTACAACGAACCAATACTTCGTATTCTGCTTTCAGCTTTGGATCGAGGCGGGCCTGTTTCTCGGTACGGCTGATCTTTTTTTCCACACTATCCAGGTCTTTCAGCTGCAGCTCTATATCGATGATCTCTTTATCGCTAACGGGATTGATGGCGCCTTCTTCACGTAAAATATTTTCATCTTCAAAACAGCGGATCACATGAATGATGGCATCTACCTCGCGAATATTAGCCAGGAACTTATTGCCCAATCCTTCGCCCTTGCTGGCCCCGCGAACCAGTCCGGCTATATCCACAATTTCGATCTGAGTAGGCACAATACGGTCGGGATGAACCAGTTCGGCCAGTTTATTTAAACGGGGATCCGGAACATCTACAAGGCCCACATTCGGTTCAATGGTACAGAACCGGTAATTGCTGGCCTGCGCTTTAGCGCTGTTACTCACTGCGTTAAATAAGGTTGATTTTCCTACGTTCGGTAATCCTACTATTCCTGCTTGTAAAGCCATCTTAAGTTGTAAGTTATAAGTTATAAGTAGTAAGTCCGGAATCCAGGTTAAAAGTTGTAAGCTGTAAATGAGTTTCAGGCCTTTGCCGGTTAAAAACTTATAACTTACTACTTACCACTTAAAACGTGTTTTCGGCGCGCAAAGATAGGGTATTACGGGGTGATTATAGTATGCCCGGATTCCTTTATCTTCAACGCTTAATCTTATTCCCTTATGGCATTAAGCAGAATATGGAGTGCCTTCATCATAGTTTCTATTTTAGTTGCTGGTATTCAATTTCTCGCCGGTGGTCAAAAGCAGATATTCAGCTCGATGGTGGTGGGTAAACGCGGTGATTCGGTGCAGGTGAAGGAAATGCCTGTTTCTGCGGCTGAACCTTCGCTGGCGGCGGCATTGGATACTGTTGGCCGGGTGAAGCAGGGCGACCTGATTTACCGTAAGGAAGCAGGTAAGGTGGTTGCTGTTAAGGTTCAGGCTGCCAACGGGATCATCGACACTTGTTGGGATGCCGTTGAATTATGCCTTAAATTGATAGGTGTGATGGCCTTGTTTATCGGGTTTATGAATATTGCTGAAAGGGCGGGGGGCATCAACCTGCTGGCACGGATCATAGGACCGTTCTTCTCAAAACTGTTCCCCGAAGTGCCTAAAGGACATCCGGCCATGGGACATATGATCATGAATTTTTCTGCTAATTTACTGGGGCTCGATAATGCGTCAACGCCATTCGGATTAAAGGCCATGCAAAGCCTGCAGGAGCTGAATCCGAAAAAAGAGGTCGCCTCCAATGCGCAGATCATGTTCCTCTGTTTGCATGCGGCGGGTTTTAATATTATTCCGGTGAGCGTTATTGCCATCAGGGCTACCCAAAATGCCAGCGACCCTACCGATGTTTTTCTGCCTTGTATGATCGTGACGTTTGTGGGTACGCTAACGGCCATGTTCGTTGTATCATTTCGCCAAAAGATAAATCTTTTTCAGCCTGTTATTATCACATGGATATTGGGCATTTCTGCAGTGGTTGCTCTGCTGGTGTGGTATATTACTACCCTGGATGCGAACGGCGTGCAGTTTTTTTCGGGTGTATTGAGCAACGGGTTGATATTACTGGTGTTTTTGCTGATCGTGTTGGGAGGTATTTATAAAAAGATAGACCTTTTTGATGCTTTTATCGACGGGGCCAAAAATGGTTTTGATACAGCCATTCGCATCATTCCCTACCTGGTAGGCATTATGGTTGCGGTAAGCATGCTGCGCATCAGTGGTACGTTCGACGTGATCATGGATGGTATAAAAAGCTTTTTTGCTTTACTGGGGGCCGACACCCGATTTGTGGAGGGACTGCCCACCGCGTTAATACGCCCGTTAAGCGGCGGCGCTGCCCGGGGTATGATGGTAAGCACCATGATCACCAATGGCCCTGATTCGTTTGCCAGCCGCCTCTCAGGCATTTTTCAGGGTGCTGCCGATACCACTTTTTATGTTATTGCTGTATACTTTGGCTCTGTTTCGATCAAAAATACCCGTTATGCCATCGGCGCTATGCTGCTGGCCGATTTAGTGGGCGTTCTTACTGCAATTACTTTGGCCTATATCTTTTTTGGAACGACTGCGTAAACGGTCGATTCACCCTTTATAAGAAAAAAGGTGAGCTTCTTCGCCAACTGGCAGTAGACTCACCTTTTCTTTTTTTATCTGATTTACTGATCCTTACTGATGCACATAAGTAGCAAGCCCTCTTGCCCGGGTGCCTGTGGTTAACGTACCATCTCCTTTATAATACAACGTATAGGTTCTTTGATTGCCAAATGCAACGTTGTTAAAGGTAGCCAGTGTATAACCGGTTCCTGAACGTCGTACAGACAATGTATCGTTCAGCTGCGAATTATAGCCATACGACGCAAATGTGGTAACATATCCTGGTTTAATGTTGGTAGCCAGATAGCGGTTATTTCTTGAAGACCATATATCAACCGATTTGCCGGTAGTATCATTCCATACAGCATGTATAAACCGTAAATTGAAATAACCAACAGTTGGCTTGTTAATGGTGTCGCGAACAAATATCTGCGCGGCATCCCGGTCAGAGGTAATCGAGTCGGTTACTATTAATGAATAATACGCATTGGGAACAAGCACTTTTGTAAACCGCTTTATGGTAACAGAGTCGGGGTTTAAAACGCCGGAAGAAAGTTTAATTTCCTGTTCTCCTGCAGGCACAGTAACATAGCCATACAATGTTGAACTGCCAGGGTAGATGGTTCCATAACTCAAATATGGATTACTGCCGGGTAAAAATGCCGACACTTTGGTGCCTCCTACCAATACATTAAACGAATCAGGCACATTAAAAATTTTACCAAAAGACGGCGCTGCATGAACGATGCGCAGGTATGCAGTTCCTGCAGGTGTATCATATGAAGCAACAGGCGAATATTCTCTTTTGCACGAAGAGATTGCAATGAAAAACATTGTGAAACCTATTGCAATAACAACCAGAATATTATTTCTCATCTGAAATTTTTTATTGTTACTGTAAAGCGTACCAGAATTATTTTTGTGAAAACCAGCATTCTTTGGTGATATAATCCGCATCAAATGCACCGATCCTTGTTAATTCAGGAACATTGTACAGGTATTCTGAATTATATCTTGGTTTGCACCGGTATACTTTTTTGCCATTGTTGGTTGCAACCAGGTATTGACCCGAAGGCGGTGTGAAGTCGGCATATACCGGTTTACCGGTTGCTTCGTCAAGAACCTCGTCATAATGAAATTTGCGCATGTCGATCCAGGTTTGGTGCGTTCCCCACACATACAGAGCAATGTATTTTTGCAGCATGATGTGTGTTAATGTAAGATCATCTGCCAATGCCGGTACAACGGCGGGGTTGGCAAGATAGGCGGCTTTAACAACCGGTGTAATTACATTGGCTGCCGGAATATGTTGCGGATAGGTGGTGGTTAGCATATCAAAGTCAAGGCTGATGCCATTGGTGTAGGCCGTGAGCGCCTCGGCTTTTTTACCTTTTCTGTACAGCGCTTCTGCTTTTATGAATTGCATTTCCGAAGCGGTCATAACAGGCCAGGGAGATGTGTTTTGGAAAAGATACCGGCTGGTATCAACGACGGGGGCAGTTGTTGCATTATAGGTTGCATGTCCCCAGAAATTTAAAGGATATAAGCTTGAAGTAAGGCCGGGTGTATTGCTGCCTCTCCAGGGAAGGAACCCCTGAAAGTTGCCGGAGTTATTTTCACGCAACATATACCATGCTCTGGGATCGCTTACACCATTAAATGCAGTGGAATTACGGCCCGACATCAGATCGGCTATATAAGCACATTGTCTGTAAGTACCGATGTTTGCACGGTATGGACCATAATAATTATTCGTACCGGTTTGTAACCCACCGGCTAATTGTACATACGGATTATCGGCGTTAGTTGTCATTGCCAGGTCGGCATATTTGATGGCAGAATCGGCGTATGCATAATTGTTGGCTGCGAAAAGATTTTTAGCGCTCAGATCAATATAGGAACGTGCGAGGATGCCATACACAAATTTTTTCCACTTGTTTACATCACCTCCTAAAAAGTATGCATCGCCTTTGGCAAAGTTTTCTTTGTTTACGTTGCCATCGGTTCTGTTTAAAAAGCTCAGCGCCCTGAAACAAATGGCGCGGCAACTGTCATAAAACTCAGGTGACGTATCGTAATGAAACTGTGATAAATTTTCATTGAATGCTTCTTTCAATATGCCGTCGTTGTATTCATTGGTTAATTCGAGCCAGCCCCAGGCCCTGATGGCCCAGGCTGCACCCACATAATCCCATTTCTGCTCTTCGGTACCCCATTCAATAATGCGGTTTACATTTTTTCCGTGTGCATAATAAACAGCGCCCCAGATAGAACCTGTATTATCGTTTACGCCTGTTACTCCACCCATTTCGGCATAGTTCTCCACGTCGGTTTGGGTTGAAAAATATTGTACATACCGGCCTATGAAAGTAGCGTCGAGCTGAAGGCCAAAGGTAGTACCTGCCGATGAGTAGAAATATTGTATGCCGCCGATTACTCCCGGTAATATCGATTCAATGGGTACACGAATAGGAGCATTGGGATTCAGGTATGCTTCATCAATTTTTTTACTGCACCCCTGCATGCCTATAGCGCCGGCAGTTAGGGTAAATATGGTAAGTAAGAATTTATTTCGCATAAGAATTTTTTTGAATTTGCATTTGTAATGTATCAGGTTAAAAACGGGCACGTAATCCAAAGCTTACACTTAATGGTGTGGCCGGACTACCAAAATCAAATCCATATGAGCCTACGCCTACCGAGCCGGGATTGCTGGCAATTACAGCCGGGTCGGCGCCCTGGTAATTGGTGATCAGTATTAAATCATTGCCTGTTACAAAAACACTTAACGCTTTCATGCCTTTTATTGCATGGGTAACTTTTTCGGGCAGTATATAGTTAAGCGTTATATCTCTTAATTTCAGCCAGTTTACATTATGCTGAATAAATTCTTCATGCGGCAGGGTAGTGGCGAAGGTGCTTGTACTTGCATAATAGTTGGTTATATAATAAGGAACCACTACAATGTTATTGGGCGTTGGGTGGCCGGTATTTTGCAAACCATCGTCAAGTACTCCGTTTATTACCCTTGGCGTTGTTCTGTCGGATGTTCTTTTGCTTTTACCAATACCGGTATTTACCTGATCGGTTGCATTGTAAATATCCCCGCCTACTTTTAAATCCCACAAAAAGCTGAGGTTCCAGTTTTTATACCTGAAACTGTTTATGGTTCCCAATGTAAAATCGGGTGTGCGATCGCCTATGATAGTAAAGGTGCCATTTATCTCGGGTAGGCCGGTTAAAGGAGAAATAAGAATCTGGCCGGCATTGTTTCGGGCATAACTGGTGCCGGTGATTGTTCCGGTTGAATGTCCGCGTACCAAACCTCCACGTGCGCCAATGTAAGTATCGGAATTATAAAAATCATTATCCTTTCCTATAGAAGCCGGAAGGTCAATAACGTTGCTCCACATGTGGTTAAAGTTGAAGCTCACATTCCAGGTTAAGTCTTTTTTTCTGATAGGATTAAGGTTCAATGATAGTTCAAGCCCCTGGTTACGTAATGATGCGGCATTGGCAGTATTTAAAACCGCTCCGGTTGCATAGCTGGCTCTGTAGCCCTGCACTATCTGGTCAATGCAAAGTGTATTATAATAAGCTGCTTCGAGCGTAATGGCATTATTTAAAAATCTTAATTCTGTACCAATTTCATAGGTATGCTGCCTTTCGGGTTTCAGATCGGGATTGGCTTTCGTATAGCCATAGGTGTAGCTGGGGTTAATAGCCGAACTGTTCAGGTTGTTTACAAAAAACGACTGGTTCGAGTATGGATCATTTAGCCTTGCCGTGCCGGCCAGCGATGCTCTTATTTTTGCATACTCCAGAATATTTCCTTTTATGGCCGGAATGATATCTGATAAAATCGCGCTCAAACTAACCCCGGGATAATTGTACTTGTTGTTTTGCTTTGGAAGCGGGGAAGCGTTTTCGAAACGATGTGAATACGTAAGATATACCAGGTCTTTATAGCCTACCGAAACCTCACCAAAATAAGCCAGTTCTCTTAATGTGTTCAGGTTGGGTAAGCCGAAATAATTACGAAGCAGGCGTGTTCTGGAGCCTTCGAGGGTATTGCTGCTGTCGGTACTTGTTGAATCTTTTAAGTGATTACCGGTAACACCAAACTGGCGGGTTTCAAAATCTTCCCACATGGTTCCTACCATTAATCTTGTGCTCCAGTCGCCAAATTTTTTCTTTGCAGTAGCTGTAATCGTATGATTATATCCTTCGTATGTTCTGTAATAGTTATCCAGTGTACCGCCGGTTGAAGCGCTTAACAGGTACGATTGGGGATGGGTAAACAGGTACCCATCCTGTTTATAGGTATCGTATCCAAACCGGCCCGATAAAGTGAGCCATGAAAACGGAGTGATATCTATTCCGAATGTTGCCACCCAGCGGCTGTTTTTATCACCGGTTTTATTATTCTTTGCACTCCACAGAGGATTATCGTAGTCAACGTTATAATTGGTGTTAAACATTAACAATTTATTGCCTTTGGCATCCTGGTAGTTGGTGATATCATTATTGGCAGGCCATGCATACAGATCGAGCAAATACCCCGAAACGCCTTTGATGGGTTTTACATTGTCGGAATTAATATAGGCGATCGAAGGGGTGATGGTTATGTATTTGCCTATTTTGGTGTTGTTCGAAAGTTTTAAATTATATTTTGTGTAGGAGTTGAACGGTACTGTTCCCTGATTATCGAAATAAGTACCCGAGAGCCTGAAACCTGCATTCTTTGTACCAAATTCAACGCCGATGTTGTGGGTTTGAGAGAACCCTGTTTCAAAAAAATGATGAACGTTATCGTAAATCTTTGTATCTGTTGGCCAGGCCGGGCCAAAGCTGGCGAATTGTCCTGAAAGCGGCGGAGCAGTAGGCACGCCATTTACACCGGGGCCATACCTGCTTTCGAGTTCTACAAAACGGGTTATTTTTTGTAAACGGAAATTGTTATCATAATTAACTATTAGTTTTCCCGCACTGTTTGCTTTTTTTGTAGTTATTACAATAGCGCCTGAGCTTGCCTGACTGCCATATAAAGCGGTTGCTTCGGGGCCTTTTAAAACAGTAACCGATTCAATATCGTTAGGGTTCAAATCGGCAATACGGTTTGTGTAATCATTATTGCGGTTGTTTAAATCCGAAGCAAGCCCTACACCTGTGCCACTGTATGAGTTCGAATTTAAGGTGGTATTATCTATCAGCACGCCATCTACTATAAACAACGGTTGGTTGCTGCCCGATAAGGTGTTGAACCCTCTTAAAACAATACTCGACGAAGCGCCCGCAACACCCGAAGTAGGGGTAACCGTTAAGCCCGCTACGCGTCCCTGCAGACTGTTTATGAAATTTTCGCGTTGCGTTTGCTGAATGTCGGTTCCCTTAACGGATTGAACCGAGTAGCCCAGCTCGCGCGGGTTTCTTTTTTGGTCCATGGCCGTTACCACCACTTCGCCCATTTGTTTTTGTGAGCTTTTTATTTTTACCGAAATGGCCGCTGCATCGCCTACACGAATCTGGTTCGTTTCATAACCCACCGAAGAAATAACCAGTACATCTCCTTTTTGGGCTTTCAGTGAAAATGAACCGTGGACATCGGTTGTGGTACCACGGTTAGTGCCTTTAATAGTGATTGATACACCCGGCAATACCGTGTTGTCGTCTGCATCTTTTACCGTGCCGGAAATTACTTTTTCCTGGGCTGTAACACAGACGCTTAATAGAAGAAAGATTCCTGCTAACAGGAGCCTGCTGAATTTTCTCATGACAGTGTTTTTGGTTCAATTAATCTGTGAATGATTGTTAAAAAGCCATTGTTCAGCTACAACTTTTGGTTATAGCTGTTATCATTAAACTTTTTCATAAGGCCCCGATAAAAAATAGCTGCCCGGCAGTTTTATAATACCTTTATGCCTAAGTCGATATATGGTTTCAGCTTAGGATCATCAGGCGATAATTCTGTGATAAGAACATCGATGTGTTGTATATCACAGATGTGGATAGGTTGTAATGTGTTAATCTTTTCAGATATGGTGAGGCAAACTGTTTTTTGGGAAGATTGTATCATGGCTTTTTTCAATTGCACTACGTCCCAGTCGTTATCGGTTGTTCCGTATTTCAGATCGATGGCATTAATGCCGAGCAAACACAGGTCGGCATTGATTTGTTTTATTTTGCCGATGGCTTCGGCGCCAATCGTGATCTTTGAGCTTTTTGAAACACGGTCACCAATCATGATCACGTCGATGTATGGGTGCTGCATGTATTCGAGAATGGCCGGAATGCTGCCCGACATGAAAGTGGCCTTTAACTGGCGAGGTAATGCGCGCGCCAGTTCAATGATGGTGGTTCCTCCACTGGTCAGTACAAACATGCCGTTTTCGATAAGCGCGGCTGCTTTTTGTGCAATGATCTTTTTGTGGTCCTGCGAATAAACGTTGTCGGTGGGATAATAAACTTCGTTAAATGAATGGCTCAGGGCGCCGCCATGTACCTTAATGATCTTGCCTTCTTCGGCAAGTTCCAGCAAATCTCTGCGAATTGTATCCTCAGAAACGCGTATTTCCTGGCTCAACAACGATGATAAAACTTTGTTGTGCAGGTTTACCTGGTGTAATATATAGGCCTGACGCTCTTTTTTAAGCATATACCGTTAGTAAGGGTTCAAACAAATATAGGGTCAATAACGCATAAAAGTGCATAAAGCAGACATTTTATTGGGCTAAAATGCTGCATTAACCGCATTTTAGTTACCTGTTTGCTGTTTTGTGCGGTAAATGATTTGAAATAATAGAAGGCTGGTAGTACGGTGAGCAAAAAACTGAAGATTTGCCGTTGTTGATTCGCAATGCGCTTTACATTCTTATTGAACTGATGCAGCATATTCATGAATGCGTTTTGAAAAATGTATGTGCTTTGGTTGTATAATGGAAGGGTATTTTAGTTGCGAAATATAAAACTGCTTTCACACTTATTTGCCTAATCAACACGGTTATGGCCTAAAACAACACGCTTATTAAATTTATTGGGTGATGTTGTATGGAACATTAATTTTAAAACCGTTTTATTACCAGTTACAATAAAACACAACAATTGTATTCGGGAAAATAACTCAACCGCCAAAAACTAACCTTATCGAATATGGACCCTTCATTATTCTTACCGAAAAAACTGCAATTCCTTCAACATATTGGTTATACCGGAACCGGACATGCTACCGGGTAAAAGATGCTTTATTTAATTCACTTCTGTAATTATTACGGCTTTTAATTTTTTTAAATAACCCTGCAAGTAATTTATATGAAATCTCAGCTATTAATTAATGCAACTATATTGTTTGCATTCAGCATAACAACCGGCATTGCACGTGCACAAAACTGGTATCCCGGTACAGGTAATGTAGGAATTGGAACACAAAGTCCTGTTACACTACTGGAAGTGAAAAACTCTGTTCAGGGTGGTTTAGGCCCGGTAATACGGTTAACCGGAGGCGGTATGCCCGGCGCCCAATGCGCAATTGATTTATCAACATATGATGCAGGAAGCTCGTTACCTGCGGGCAGGATTCTTGCCACTGATGATGGCGCTTATGGATGCCGCCTTGAATTGCAAAGTAAACAACCGGGGGCCCTCGAAAATACATTGCAAACCCGATTGATGATAACCAACTTTGGAAATATAGGTATTGGCTCAACAGCTCCTAATTATCCATTAACTATTAACAAAGACGGGGCTGCGTGGAATTCGCATGGAAGAATAAAATATCCAACGATTATGGTGAATGAAGGCAATAGAACAGGCGCCGGAATAGCTATTGCAGATGATGGCGGTTTTTTTGACTGGAATGATAATTATATTACCTACGAACCGCTCAATGACAATGGCCTTGGGCTCAGAATAAGCAATAGCAACTTTACCGTAGATAACAATGTGGCGATAGGAACAACTTCTCCACGTGGTAAGCTCGACGTATGGGGAGGAAGTATCTATGTTACGGGCTCTGATATTCAGGGGACTTTTGTTGCAGGTGCCCAGGCCGGAATAGCCTATATGGGTTGCAATTCGTTCACCAACGGAATAGCCATTATGCCTAATGGTTTTGTAGGCATCGGCACCAATGATACAAAGGGCTACCGTTTTGCCGTAAATGGCGATGCCATTTTTACCAAAGTGAAAGTAAAGCCCTATCCCTGGGCCGATTATGTTTTTCATGCCAGCTACAAGCTGCGACCTTTAAACGAAGTTGAACAATACATAAAACAATATCATCACCTGCCTGAGGTTCCCTCTGCTAAAGAAGTAGAAAAAGACGGTCTGGATGTAGGCGATAACCAGGCGCTGTTATTAAAGAAGATTGAAGAGCTTACCCTGTATGTTATTGAGCAGCAAAAAGAAATAAAAGACTTAAAACAGGAATTGAAACAGGTTAAAACTGTAATAAAAAACAAGCACCATTAAAAGTAACACCCATGTATAGTTCAAAAAAGATCCTAACGGCCGTATTACTTATTTTTCATTTGGGATTAAATGCCCAGGTGAGTGTAAAAAGTTCGGGTAGAATAGGATTGGGCACCAGTGCGCCACAGGAAAAAGTACATATTGCCGGCAAAACACTTATAGAAACGGATGATAATGTACTCACATTTAATAGTCCGGATAACGCCTGGCAATATATGGCATTTAAAAGAGGTGGTAATCGACATGTTTGGATGGGCTTAGATAACGGGAGTGGTTTTAACCTGACAAAAGAAACACCTGGTAATATGAATTTCATACTGAAGCAGACCGGTAGCTTTAATTTCAATCTGGAGCAGGCTGGTGATTTTTATATGAATTTTAACCAGGGAAGGCTATGGATTTCGAGTCAGATGGATAATAATCAAATTGGTGGTTCTATAACATTAGTTCACCCGGGAAAATTAGTCGGTGGAACAGCGCGTGCATGGGCTATTTATAATATGACGGGTGCTTATGGTAACAGTTTACAGTTTTGGGCATACGGGGCTAACAGTTGTGCAGACATGTGTACTCATCGCCTTGTGCTGATGGATAACGGCAACGTTGGCATCGGCACCAATAACCCGCAATATAAATTGCAGGTAGAGGGAGACGCGAGAGTGTATACAATAGTTGCTTCAGCTTCCAGAACTCCGCCGGATTATGTTTTTCATACCAGCTACCGGTTACGGCCTTTAAGTGAGGTAGAGCAATACATTCAGCAATATCATCATCTGCCCGAAGTTCCTTCTGCTGCTGAAATAGTGAAAGACGGATTGAACCTGGGCGATAACCAGCTTACGCTTTTAAAGAAGATAGAAGAACTTACTCTATACGTGATTGAGCAGCAAAAACAAATTAAAGCATTGACCGAAGAAATGGAAAAAATGAAAAGCAAACAAAACAAATAAAGATTTTAGTAGTAAGTTTAAACGGTGCTTCGAAAGCTGCAGAAATGCGGCTTTTTTTAATTAAACAGGGCATCCCATAGGTAAATTGAGTATATTAATCTCCGCGGAAAACCTATCGGATGCCTATAACACCTGGATCCCCGCATCAACATAGGGCTTCAATACAGGCGCATCGGGTGGCAATTCGGTGATCAGAATATCGATGTCCTGAATATCGCATACATGAACAGGTTGCAGTGTATTTATTTTTTCAGAAATGGTACAGCAAACTATTTTCTGCGATGAGTCGATCATACTTTTTTTCAGCTGCGCAATTTCCCAGTCGTTTTCGGTAGTGCCCCGTTTGATATCGATGGCATTGATGCCTAAAAAGCACAGATCGGCATTGATGTCTTTGATCTTTGTGATCGCTTCGGCTCCGATGGTGATCTTGGAATTTTTCGAAACCCGGTCGCCGATCATGATCACATCAATATTGGGATGCTGCATGTATTCGAGAATCGCTGGTATGCTGCCCGACACAAAAGTGGCCTTCAACATGGGCGGCAGGGCGCGGGCCATTTCAATGATGGTTGTTCCGCCGCTGGTCAATACAAACATGCCGTTTTCGATAAGCGCGGCTGCTTTTTGGGCAATGATCTTTTTCTGATCCTGCGAGTAAACGTTGTTGACCGAATAATTTACTTCGTTAAAAGAATGCGACAGGGCGCCTCCATGTACTTTTATGAGTTTGCCTTCTTCGGCCAGCTCCTGCAGATCGCGGCGAATGGTATCTTCCGATACACGTATTTCGTGACTAAGCAGGGATGAAAGTACTTTATTATGCAGATTTACCTGATGCAGGATGTATGCCTGCCGTTCTTTTTTCAGCATAGTTTGGTTGGGTTTCATCTCAAATATAAAATGAAATGTTGCACAAAAGTGCATATTGAACATTGAAAGTGGATATAAGGTGCATAATTATGCGTAAACTCGCAAAAAAGAGGTAGTGTTTTGCGGTTTTGTGCTTCGTGTAAGGCGCCAGGAATCTAAAGCGGCTATATCATCTCAAAAACCCGCAATATAGTTGTTGATCCTTGTTGCATTTTTCTGTGCCATCATGAATGAGTGACTTGTGGGAAGGATACGGAGTTGGCAGGGAGTAGGTAAGGAGTACCCAGGGAGTACCCAGGGAGTAACATTCCTATAAGTTTACTATAAGTCCTCTATAAGTTCCCTATAACTCTTGTATAACGAGTTTCTTAAATCACTTTTCATTTGAAGTATACATCTGATATCAGTGATAATCGAGTAATGCTCTGGTTAATGCAACAAGCCTGTTGGTAGCCTGTACCCTGGCGCGCTATGCCTTGTGCCTTGAATCTTGTGCCTTGTACCTTTTACTTAAGCGCATACCGTATTGTAAAAGCAAACGCATCGGGTACAAAATTGATGTCGGGAATGATGTCTAACTCAGGCTTCCAGTCGATGGAAAGATTAACAGGTAAATTGGGAAATTTATAGTCGAGGCCTACGATGCCGGTTGGACCAAGATAGGTATTGCCATCCTGAAACCCCACATATACACCACCGCCATAAAACCAGCTTAATCCGGGTGAGCTGAACTGGTTATGAATTTCGAGCAAACCACCAATGCCAAACCGGCTGCCGAATGAAATAAGTCCTTCGATTGCGGTTTTATCGGTAGCGAAAAATTTACCCGAAATTGAATTATTTAAAGTAGGAGATGAGTTGCTCAGCCGTATACCTGCCGCAAACCGGTAGCTTTGTGCCGAAGCACGGTTACATAAAACCAAACTGATAAGAATAACAGGCAGGGTTATGGAGATCCTTTTCATGAAAACAATTTTTTGATTGTTCAGGTGACGAAATATTCATTACAGCTAAGGGTGGATGGTATACACGCATCAGATGGGTGCTTAAATGCTAATTATATCTCGGGTAACCCATCGGATGCGTATCGTGCGTAAGGTCGTTTGGTAAAAACGAAAATAGTGCCAAAGGTATTGATTAACTGACTGTTAAAGTAGTGCTATTGTTTTTTAACGAATTCTTTCGGGCCACCGGCAGTCGGGCAGGCTTCGCTCCGGAGGAGCCGGTCATCCCTTCGACTACGCTCAGGGCTGCACCAATCATCCTTCGACTACGCTCAGGGTTTGTACCAAGCATCCTTCGACAACGCTCAGGGTTTGTACCAATCGTCCCTTCGACTACGCTCAGGACTTCACTGTAACAGTTTGGCCTTTATTCTGAACGCAAACTATTCAGGTATTCTTTAAACAACGTGTTTATTTTGGCAGCATCGAAATTTTTCTCCCAGTATATACCGGTTATGTCTTTTTCGGGTTCAAGGTTCCTGTTGCCCGGTTTAAATCCGCCGGCAATGCCCAGGTAGCCCGGTGTTTCGTCCTGTTCATCGTACACTACCCGGTACAGGTAAAAAACATACTGTTTGCCATTATATGAAGTGGTTTGTGACGATAGAAAAGTGATTTTTTCCGGCTCCTCATCATCACTGGCATTTTGATAAATGGCCGATTCGGCAAAATATGCCTGTGTAAGGTATTGTTTGGGGAACAGGACTGTTTTTTTCAGGTCTTTTAAATCATTGTATAATTCAAACCTGATTTCTTTCGCAGCAGCCAAACCGGTTATTACCTGCGATGGCACTCGCTGATTATTTTTTACCAGTTCTTTTACCGCTTCTTTTTTCAGGTATTTATCCTTTACGCCGAGGTAGCTTTTTAATACAGTATTCGCATCAACGGTATTGCACCGGCCAAGCAGCTTCACAATATGAAACATTCCATAATTATAATTATCAGAACTTTTTACCGACGGCAGTAGTTTGCGGGCAGTTAGTATAAAATCATTCTGCGCGGCTACCAGCTGCTCCTGTTGTAAAAAGCCGCTGTCTTTAAGCGTTACCAATACCTGTGCAATAAAAGAGGTATGCGCACTGTCTTTTGCCAGCTTTTGCAAACTTGAAATGATGCCGGCGGTTAAGGCAAGACTGTCTTTAAATGCGGTCAGGCATGAGTAGTTCATGCATTGTGCCGAGGCGCCGTATTGATCTAATAACTGTGCCAGTGTAGCATAGCTTTCTTTGGTATGCATGTGTGCAAGCACCGTTAAAGCAATGTTTTTAAACGATTGCTTTTCGGGTAAAGAAGGATATTTTTCTTTTATAAAAGCAATGGTGGTTGAATCGCTTAACTGGTTTAATACAGTGGCTATGCGCAAATTGATCGCATCGGCCTGCTCCATTGAAAAAGGAGAAAGATATTGTTTCAGCAAAGCTTCGTGTAAGAGCGGCAGATCGCTTTTTTCGAAAAGGGGAGCCGACATGCTTTTATAAGCCTCAGCCCGAACCGCCGAATCTTTATCACTCAGATCGTGCAGCAACATGGCTGCTTTGGGCTGATTAATAAAGTTGGTATACTTTGCCGTTGCGTTTATTGTAAAACTGTTAAGAAATTCGGTAGCATCGCTGTTATATACAAATTGTTTGTTGCCCGATACCAATACTTCGTACATTTTGTTCTCGTGCAAAACCAGCCGCATTCTTTTATACACGATATCTTTTTTGATCAGCAATTCCTTACCCGGTGTGCCGTTGAATTGTATGTCGCTTTCTTTTTCAACCGAAAATCCGTTTGAGTAATAATCGATCCGTTCTTTCCAAAAACTGGTGTCGTGTTTGTACCAGGCGTATTTGTTCAGGGTGTCGGCAATGATGTAGTACGATGAGGCGGTAGTTGTATCAAAGGAACACAAAATGCGCCGGGTGCCATTGTCGATTGTTCTGAATGCGCCGGGTACGCGGGCCGATAGCACTGAATCGGTGGTGGTATGTAATGCCCAGTTTACTGTCGGTGGTGGAATAAAGCGCAGCGAACTGAATATTTTTTGTGTTTCGGGCGATTTCAGGTGCATTGAATCGCTCACTACGAGCATCACGATATTCCTGTTATTTTTTACAACAGATAATGCTTCCATGTAAAAATCAGGCTGAAGGATGTTGCGGCCGCTTAACCGTACGCCTGCATATCCCTGAATATTTATATCCTGTTTGCGTATGTTCGAGTACTGGGTTTTTAACTGTTGTGCAAGCTGGCTGTGTATAAGCGTGTCGCTGGTAATATAATGGCCCGGTTTAACATCTTTTGAAAATAAAATTACAATAGAACCGCTGGCCATATCGGTACCGGTAAATCCGCTTACATGCCAGGCTTCGTCTTTATCGCCGCTTACTTTTTGGTTATAGCTCATTTCGGCCGGCGACGTAAAGCTGATGCCCATAATTGAATCGGTAAAAACATAACTGCCCGATGATACCGGCCGTGATTTATTTATACTGAATGAACTGAAAAATTTATTGGCGTCGGCAGAGGTTAGTGATTCTTTTTTCACCGCATTTACAAAAGCAACATATATTACCTTTTCGAAAATAAACGCCTGTAACCGTATGTTTTGTCCCTGTATTTGTTGCAGGTATTCATTGCCCTCGATGCCGTTGTTTACAATTTTTTTGGCAGGCAACACTTTTTTACTCCTGAACATGCGTTGCGCCATGGCATTTAACAGGCTGTCTTTATTTAACGTATTACCAGGATTGATAATAGCCATGGTTGAGTAATTGGAAAGGTTGAAAATGTCGAACAGGAATTTCATTTCAACAAATCCAAAAAGCTTTACTGTACCGGCATTGCCGGGTAACGATACTTTGTACAATCCTTTTTCGTCCTGAACTTCTGTCCAGGGAAGGTGAACTTCTTTAAAAGTATAATCTTTGGGATCTATTTTTTGGGAAGAAAAAACCGGTTCTACGGTAAAACCCCGTTGTTGTAAAAGATGTATAACGCCGCTGTCGCCTGCAAGATGGGCCGCACCAACCGCAACAAACATGGTTCTAAGGGCCATGAGGCTATCGATACGCCGCGCCATTTTTACATTTCGCTTAATGAGCAGCAGGTCTTTTTCTTCGCCCGATGTTATGGCAAGTGATTCAATACCCGTAATATTCTGGCTGGTATATAAATCGATCATCGCTTCGAGCATGCGATTACTGCTTTGTTTAACCAGCGACGAATCGCCTGCGAGCATAAAATCAATATCCGATTTATCAATCAGCTCATCGATCAGGCCTTTCTGATCGCTGAAATCTTCAACGCCTCCCAGCCACTTTCCCTGCCGGCGTGCGATATTATACAGGTATGCATCAACAAAAGTGGGCATCTCGCCGTTTTCGAGGTAATCGGCCAGCCATTTGTTTTTTTCCTTTACAATATCACTGGTTGTTACCTCAGATGCTTTCTTTTTAAATTTTTTCGACAGTGCGATACTGTATTTTTTATAATCTTTTTGATTCAGGATTTCAGAAAGTTTTTTGCCTTCGGCTTCATCCATTGCTTTATTTATATAATAAGCGCCCATTTCATCGGGATTGACTTCAATGGCCAGTCCTTCGGTTTTTTCAATGGCACGATACACCGAATCGCCAAATTGAAATAATCTTTTATCGGTAAGATGCATGGTGCCATACAGGTAGGAGGGGTGTGTAATTCCTTTTCCCGAAATGCGCCATAATAGTGTATTGGGGTAGCTTTGCTGGCTTAATGATGCAAGCGATGCAACCAACAGGAGCAGCAGGCAGGATAATTTTCGATAATGGTACATAGAAACGGTTTATACACTACCGCTTTGACGGTATTGCAATATAGTGTTAAACCCTGGAGAAACGAAGTCAGAAGTCTGATGTCAGAAGTCAGAAGAGTCCTTGATGCTGACATTCTGTGTTTCCCCAATCTTTTATTTAAGTTTACAAGCAGAAATAATCGGACTTCCGATTTCCGACTTCCGACTTCAGAATCAGAGCTCTGATTTTGGCAATTTCATGTCTGATTTCGGAACCTTATTGTTTTTATTTTGTGGCGCTGCCGGCTTTGGTAAAGTTGCGGCAGGCACCGGAGGTAGTACGTTTTTGACGCTATCGACGTTTTGGGTGGTACTGTCAATCTCTTTGGTGCTGTCGATAATTACCGGCGGTTTATCATCGGCAAACAATTCAAATTTGGTTTTGGGGCGTTTTTCTTCGAGCCATTTAAAGTTGCGTAATATTTTATTTTGTTCAGTTGCCTGTCTGATAGGATACAGGGTACCGTTCACCTCACTAATAAATACCACTTTATTCAGCTCTTTATTTTTAAACCGCATGTCGATAATATCGCTGGTAGCATTATTTACGCCTACAAGATAATTATGGTCGTCTTTTACGTAGTAAATGCTTTCGGCGCTTCCCTGGGCGCGCATATAATTTATTGAACCATCTTTAAAATAACCATTCAGCCGGTTCCCTTTTATCTGGTTGTACATTTCCTTGTCGCTTTGATTAATAGCGAAACCATTTTCAAAAACGTACAGGCGGTCGGGGTTTTTGTTTTTGGTATATAAATACATGGTATCTCCTGTTATCTGGCTGTTGCTGGCCCACATAACGGGATTGGTGAATAATTTAAAGGTCGAATCTTTGCCCGAATAAAAAAGACTATCCGAAACAGCCTGCATCGAATCGGAGAATATGCGAACATGGTACCAGGCCTGAAAAAACCTGTCGGTACTGTCGTTTTTGTTATCAGCGCTATTTGTGGGTTTTACTGCAGCCGGCTTAGCGGTTTCCGTTTTCGGTTTATTAATCTTTTTGGCAACGGCTGATTTTTTTTCTTTGTCAGCGGCTGATTTTTTGTCAACAACCGAATCTTTAACAACAGTTGGTTCTTTGCCAATGACTACGTTTTTGCCGGCAACTGAATCTTTGCTAACAGTTAAATCTTTGCTAACGGCTAAGTTTTTACCGATAACTGAATCTTTGCCAACCGTTGAGTCTTTGCTAATAGCTAAGTTTTTGCCGCCAACCGAATCAGTACTAACGGCTGAATCTTTTAAAATGGCTACATCGTGCTTTTTAACAGCCGGTCCAACGCGTTTGGTAGTATCGTTTTTGAGGCTGTCGGTTTTATTGTACCAGGGCTGTTTGCTTAAGTGGCCGGAGTACAACGTATCGGCAGTAATATAAATTGAATCTTTGTCCTGTTTGATGATCATCAGCGGGTGCTGCGTGGCCCAGAATGTGCCATCTTCGCGCTTTGCCTCGATATAATTCGCCAGCACCGAAACACCCTGCGCGGTATCAATGTAAACCGCATTGCCGCGGAGTTTGCTGATACCGGTACTGTCATCGCTTTCAATGCTGTTGGCTATAATTTTTACTGCTCCGTCATTTAAAACAGGCCGTTTCCCAAAATACGCTTTGCGGTTGCGTGTATCGTAAAAGCCATCGCTGGTTTTGATGGTACGTTTTGAACTGTCGATAATGGTAGTGGGTGCAATAAAAGTAGCTATCTGGGTAGTTGTGTTGTATAATAATGAATCGGTACGGAGCGTATATTTGGGATCTTTAAGGTCAACGTTCTTTTTAAAATATACATCCTTCAACTCTTCGTAATAAGTACCTTCTTTACTGGTAAGCACCGATTCTTTGTTGATCAGTTTTCCGCCGTTGTGGTATTCACCAATTTTCAGGTTCAGGTCATATTGCAGTTCATTGGTGAGCAGGGTGCTTTTATTGTCGGTTAATGATACGTTGTTTTTTAAGTTGGCCATCTTGGTATCTACGAAATACTGCAGATACTGTGACCTTATGTTTACCGTATCATTATCTATGATATGCACATTGCCAAATGCTTCAAGAAAGCGTGTATTTTTATTGAACACGGCACTGTCGCAATAAAATAAGGTATTATCCTGCTTTAGCTGTACGTTACCGGCAAGCATCTGCAAATCGGTCAATGAGTCGGGACGTTTATAGCTAAGCCGGTCGGCATTAATGAGGTGTACTAACTTCATAGTATCTGCTCCGGGCCGGTTGGTAATTACCTGAGAATGTACTTTGCCAAACGATAATAACACTATCAGCGTTACCATCAACGGCGAAACCACATATCGTATCATTTATATTGCTTTCCTTGTTATTTCAGTGAATCAAGCGGTGCTTTTAAAGGTCCTTTTTTATCCTTAGGGCCGAAGAGTGAAATGTTTATGTAGCGTTTAGGATTAACCCTTAAATCGTCGAGCAAGATAGTTAAACTGCGATTGGTGCGACGGACCTCATCGTACAATTGGCGATCATTTAACAGCAGTCCAAGCGTGCCTTCTTTGCTGTCGATTTTACCAATGCCAGCCTCTAACCGTGCCATAGTTTTTTGAACGCTTTCAATTGCTTCGGCAATTTTTGCGTGTGCTAATTTATCGGTAGCGGTTTGCAGATTCGTAAATGTACTATCTATTTTAGGGCCATTACGGGCGAAGTTTGTGGTGATGGTATTCAGGTTGCCGATCGATTTGGCCAGCATACCTGTTTCGGTATTCAGCAATTGTTCAAGCGATTTGCTTGAAGTGGCCAGATTGGCAATAATGCCCTGCAGGTTGTTGCGCGTATTGGGATCAAGAATGGTATTCAGTTTTTGAATCACCTCATCCAGCGAAAGCAGGGTTTTATTAACATTTTCAAGAGCCGGGTCAATGCTTTTTTGCAGTCTGTCGGTCAATCCCAGGGATCTTTCGGTGCGTAATGTATCGCCATCCTGTAAATAGTTGGTGCCGTTACCAAGAAAAATATTTACCTGGGCTGAGCTTAACAGTTCACTGGAGAGTGTAGCAACGGAGTTGCGTGGAATGTTAAGGTCTTTGGTAATGTTTATGGTAACAACTATACCGCTGAGGTTTTTATCTTTTTCCACCAGGCTGGCTACTTTACCCACCTGTAACCCGTTAATAATAACAGGATTGGAAACCTGTAATTTTTCAACATTCGGAAAAACTGCATATACTTTAACGGCCTTGGAGATATCTTTTCCTTTTAAAAAATTAAAGCCAAGTATTAACACGGTAATCGCAACAGCGGTTAGTGCGCCTACTTTTGTTTCATTAGAAATTTTCATCAGAATGCTATATTTAAGGCACAAGATTCAAGTTACAAGGTACAAGGGCTTCCGGTTTAAATAGATTCACTGAAACTATACCTCCTGTACCTTCTATCTTTTTTGTGCTTTGTTTTTCTGCCTTTGTTAAACGGCAATTTGACAGCAAAAGTATAAAAAATTGACTAACAAGGAACAAGCACAAGTTACAAGGTACAAGTAACAAGGCACAAGGTCTTAAAGTTCACACAGGTTCATAAAAATTTAACGTCTTGTGCCTTGAACCTTGTGCCTTGTTTCTTATTTGCGTGAGGAAATACCGTTTTTGAAGGAGTTGGATGCAACCGCTGATTGCGTTTCATTACGGTATTGTTTAACAGCATTTGCTATGGCAGATGCCATTGCTTCCTGGCCTTTTTTGCTGTTCAGATAATCTTCATCAGCACGATGGGTGATGTACCCGGTTTCGACCAGAATACTGGGCATGGCCGTGGCTTGTAAAACCCATATGCCTTTTTCGTTACGTTGTTTAACCCCGCGGTTTGAACGACCTTCTTTTGCTACCTGCTGTTGCACCAAATTGGCCAGTAACAAACTTTTATTAAAAAAGCGTTTTGTCCATAAAAGCGATTTGGCCCTGAATTCGGGATCATTGATGTCGGGTGCATATTCTGTTGAATCGTTCACTTCTTCGGCCATACGCTCTCCCACAAATTCGCCTTTTATTTTGCTGCGGTCGGCTGCCCAGATGTAGGTTTCGGTGCCTTTCGATGGATTATCGGTGTAATAAACTTTGTATTTTTTTACGCGGCGGCTATGTTTGATCCTTTTTTTGCCTTTGCGGGTATAATAAATCTGTGTTTTGTATCCTGCAAATTGCGAATGTTTGATTTTAGGAGCTGCATTGGCGTGAATCGAAATAAACAGATCGCCTTTATGCGAATTGGCAAAATCGGCCCTGGCTTTAATGGCAGGGTATGTATCACCGGTACGTGTATACAATATTTTTATATCGGGGAATTGTTGCTCCATTTTTTTACCCAGTTTCAGGGCAATGGCCAAACAAACATCCTTTTCGAACGAATAATCACCCCGGGCGCCACGGTCGCGGCCGCCGTGACCGGCGTCGATAATAATTGTTTTGATGCCTGCCTTTCGGGGGGCAGGCCCCACTGGTGAGGGATTGCGTCCGGCTGAAGCGGGGTTATAAGAAGAAACGATCATGCTGAGGCTAACCCCCAGCAAGTAATAAAAGATTTTTTGCGGCATGTATCCGTCGCTTTAAGATTCCATCAAATATGATGGAATAACGCAAAGATAGTGCTGCAGTTGGCTTATCAATTCGTTAATATTAAATAATAAGGCAATGGGCAGTGGGTACCAGGCAGTAGAAGGTTGAAAAGTTGACAGGTTAAGAAGGTTAAAAAGTTAAAAAAATTTCAGGAAACAAGGTACATGATTCACCAGCCCACTCGCTACTTGCCACTTCCCACTTGCTTTTCACCATTGCCTATTGCCAACTGCCTACTGCCTATTTTGAAGGGGCAGGAGGGGCGAGCCCTTCCAGACTGGATTTATATCTTTTTATAGCCGTTATAATGGCGGCCACTATTTCGTCCTGGCCTTTTTCACTGTTAATATATTCTTCTTCTTCGGTTTGGGTAATAAATCCGGTTTCAACTAAAATACTGGGCATACCGGTAGCCTGCAACACCCAGATACCTTTTTCATTTCTTTGTTTTACCCCGCGGCTAAACCGGCCCTGCTTTGTAAATTCATCTTCTACCATAGTGGCCAGCGATAAACTTTTACCGAAAAACTTTTTTTCATACAACTGCGCCCGTATCATGGCTTCGGGCGAGTTCAGGTCAAGCTCGTTGGTGCTGTCTTCAACGTTTTCACCACTGCTTTCGCCGCCGGTCGAGTTAATGGCTTCGCCTTTATAACCGGTACGGTCGGCCGCCCATATATAGGTTTCGGTGCCGTGTTCGTTGTTTTTTTGCCAATAACTTTCGTATATGGGTTCACGAATTGTTTTCTTGTGTCTTTTTGAACCTTTGCCCACAGTCACCGTGCGGTTTTTATGTCCTACAATGCGTTTGGCGTACCATCCGCCGGCCCTATAGCCGTTGGCATTGCAGTGAATGGCTATGAACAGGTCGCCTTTTGCCTGGTTGGCCATATCGGCCCGGTAACGCAATGCCTCATGAATATTATCAAGGCCTCCGGGAAGTTCATCGGTGGTGCGGGTAAAGATCACTTTGCTTTCGGGCAATTGTTCGGCCAGGGCTTTGCCGAGCTTTAAAGAAATTGACAGGGCTACGGCTGCTTCGGTCGAGAACTGGCCGCTTGCGCCGGGGTCAATACCGCCGTGGCCGGGATCTACTATAATAGTGCCAAGTACCGGTCGTTGTTGCGCCTGTGCCATGCTTCCGGCAAAAAATAATATCCCAGCAACAAAAATGCTTTTGACGAAACGTTGAAATTTTTTATTATTCATTTACTGTTCAAGAATTTAGGAGACCTTAATCTTCACATATTCTTAATGCATTAATGACTATTTTTGCCACCACCTGCATTATGATGAACGGACGCAAAAATAATTTAAAAGATGGTTCGGCCCTGATTTTATATATATGGCTTTTGCTATTAACGTCGGATATTTGGGCGAATTACTTCACCCCACCTCATTTTTACAAATCATTAACGGCAAATTCTCAGGATACTACAAAACCAGGTCGCAAAGATTCCATCACCTCGAAAGGTAGCCTTTTCCGCAAAAAAGATACCATACCTTCAAAAAATGTGGTAATTGGTAAAACTGATACCATTGCTGCAACCGGAAAGATAAATCCTTTAACCGATACTATTCCCGGAAAGGATAGTCTGATAAACAAATCCGATACTTTCAATTTAAAATTATCAAAAGATTCGCTGGATGCGCCGGTGGTTTACAAAGCATCCGATTCGATGGTGCTGAACGTGCCCGATAAAAAGATCACCCTGTTCAGCAAGGCCAATGTAAAACATAAAGATATGGACCTCTCGGCCGACAGCATCGAGCTCGATCAGGCCGCCCAAATGGTAACCGCCACCTATCGTAGAGATACTGCCGGTAAAATGGTGGGCAAGCCGGTGATGATACAGGCCGACAGTAAAATGTCGTCGGACGTAATTAAATATAACTTTCAAACCCAAAAAGGGATCACCGAAAATACCATTACACAACAGGGTGAAATGTATGTGCAGGGCGAAAAAGTTAAAAAGATCACTGAAAAAGATTTTTTTGCATACCGCGCACAGTTCACTACCTGTAACCTCGATACGCCGCATTTTGCGTTCAGGGCGCAAAAGTTAAAAATGGTTAGCCAAAAGCTGGCCGTTTCGGGCCCTATTCATCCTGAATTTGAAGGCGTACCTGTACCTATTTATATTCCGTTCGGCTTTTTCCCATTATCGCAGGGGCGCCATTCGGGTTTGCTGCCGCCCCAGTTTACAGCCAGCGAACAATTTGGTTTGGGGCTCGAAGGACTGGGCTATTACAAAGTGCTGAATGATAATTTCGACGTAACGCTTCGCTCAAATTTGTATTCCTATGGCGGCTATTCGTTATTTCTGACGCCTACCTACCGCGTGCGTTACCGGTATAATGGTACCATGAACCTGGTGTACCAGAATTCACGCATATTATCAAGCACGGCCAAACAGGAATTTACGAATACAAAAACATATAGTATTAACTGGAGCCATACGGTCGATAGCCGTGCGCGCCCCGGAACTTCTTTTTCGGCAAACGTAAATATTGCCTCTACCAAATTCAATACGCTTGTTCCAAATAATTCAACACTCAATTATCAAAATACGCTGAGTTCATCAATCAGCTATTCCAAAACCTGGGGCAGTAAATATAACCTTACGGCTACTGCCAACCACAACCAGAACAACCTTACGCGGGTTATTAATTTGAATTTGCCGAATATATCATTTACGGCCAATACATTTTATCCGTTTCAGCCGAAAGAGTTTGCAGGCGAAGCAAAGTGGTATCACAAACTGGGAATTGGATTAAACTCTACGCTGGCCAACCAGGCAAGCTTTCTGGAGCCGGATTTTAGTGTTCGCAAAATTCTTGATACTATGCAATGGGGCGCCCAGCATTCGATACCCATTCAGTTGTCGTTACCGCAACTGGGCCCTTTACAAATATCACCGGGTATCAGTTACCAGGAAAAATGGTATTCGCAGAAAATGAAGCGTGATTGGAATGACGCTACCAGAAAGCTTGATACTACTATTACCAAAGGCTTGTACAGGGCCAATGATGTATCGTTTAGTTTAGGTCTTGCAACTGCTTTATATGGCAAGTTCGATAAGTTTGGAAAAAACAGTCCGATCGCGGCCATCAGGCACGTGATCCGTCCTACTTTATCGGTAAGTTATAAACCCGACCTGGCCAGTAAATATTATTATAAACCAAAGCAAATTGATACACTCGGCCATACTACCCGATTCTCTTATTACGATGGAAGCATTTACGGCGTTTTTTCTGAGGGAACGTTCGGCGGTATAAGTTTTGGTATTGATAATAATATTGAAGCAAAGGTTCGATCGAAAAAAGATACTGCCAATGGCGGATTAAAAAAGATCAGGCTGATTGATGGTTTTGGTTTTACCAGCAGTTACAACTTTGTTGCCGACTCATTTAAATTATCGCCCTTTAGTTTATATCTGCGAAGTACGTTGTTCGAAAAGATCAATATTACTGCGGGCGCCACGATGGACCCTTACCAGGTTGATAGTTTTGGGTACAGGGTCAATAAGTATATGTGGCAGGGGCGTAAGTTTTCGCCCGCTAACCTGGGCCGTATAACGAACGGAAATATTGCCATTTCAACTTCTTTCCAAAGTAGTAAAGGAAAAGACCAGAAGAATGCGAAACAAAAGGAAAACCAATTAAACCAGGGCGCTATATTAACGGCCGAAGAGCAACAGGCGCAGCTGGCCTATGCGCGTTCGAATCCTGCTGAATTTGCCGACTTTAATATTCCCTGGTCGTTGAGTTTGTCGTACTCGTTCAGCTTTACGCGTAGTTTTAAAAGCGATTTTTCGGGGTGGCAAACAAAAACCACTTCAAACATGAGCTGGAACGGCGATTTTAACCTTACGCCCAAATGGAAGTTCGGCATGAACGGCTATTATGATATTACCACAACGTCGATTCAGAATTTTACTTTCTATATCAGTCGTGAAATGCACTGCTGGCAGTTAAGCATCAATGTAACGCCGATAGGTTTATACCGTACGTTCAATTTTACCATCAGTCCCAAGTCGGGCATTTTGCGTGATTTGAGAATTAACCGTACGAGGTATTTCTATAATAATTAGTTGATTAGTTGACTAAGTTGAAAGGTTGACAAGTTGGTATGTTGACAGGTTGGTAAGTTGACAAGTTAACAGGTTGAAAGGTTAACGGGTTTACAGTTTACTAAGCGAATTGCCGTTTCACGTTTGCCGTTTCACGATTTGCTACTCCCTACTTACTATTCGCAGCGTAGTAATCCCACATCACTTTAAACACCCTCTCTTTCAGCGTTTGCGTGGTATCGCCGGGTTGGGGGGCGATGGGCGGTAAAAAATGCATTTCCATTTTATGGGGCATCAGGTAAAATGTTTTGCTGGCGGGCAATACTTTTCTGGTATTAAATATAATACCTGGTATAATGGCTTTGCCGCTGTCGATACTCAGGCGAAAAGCACCATCGTGAAAAGATTTTAACGGCTGATCGGTTTTGTTACGCGTGCCTTCGGGGTAAAGACACATGTGCAACCCCATATCAAAGACTTTACGCATTTCGAGGTAACTATCTTTACGGCTCTTTTCGCTATGTCTGTCAACCAGTACAGAACCGGTTCTATACATTAAACCAAAAATCGGGATCTTAGCCATTTCTATTTTGGCAATGGTTTTATTACCTCCGGGAATAGCGGGCGTTACAATAGGTACATCCATCAGGGAATTATGGTTGCATACAACTACATAGGTTTCGCCGGGTGCGAAATTTTTTCTTCCGCGTACAACCAGCGGACAGCCGATGAGCGGCAGATAAATACCCATCCATACCCTTGAATATTTGATAAAACGCAATGTATTTTTGGGAGATTTCGCCCAATAGCTGAATAACAGAAATGGAATCACCATAATGAGCATGGTAGCAACAAACATCAGCACCGCCCAGGTGGCGAAGATGCGGCCCGCGATTTCTTTGATGAATTTCATCTAAAAGTTACTTAAGTAATTGAAATAAGCACTGAAAAATCAAGAATCAGTTGCAAGTTACATGTTACAGGGTTCATGTTACAGGTTACAGGTTACAAGTTACAGGGTGCAAAAAATAGTTAGTAAAGTAAAAGCGCGGCATCAACTGCCTATTGCCTACTGACCATTGCCTATTGGTCACAGCGCCCAGTTTACAGGATCTATTCCGTTTCTGATCAGGTATTCGTTTGCTTTTGAAAAATGCCGGCAGCCGAAGAAACCCGCGTGGGCCGATAAAGGCGAGGGGTGGGCCGATTTCAGAACAAGGTGTTTGGTTTCATCAATCAGCACCTGTTTTTCCTGTGCAAATTTTCCCCACAGCAAAAACACCACATGCTGTTTTTGTTCAGATATTTTTTTGATAACACTATTGGTAAACTCGGCCCAGCCGATCTGTGCATGGCTCATGGGCTCGGCCGCGCGAACCGTTAAGGATGCATTCAGCAGCAATACGCCCTGTTCGGCCCATTTGGTAAGATTGCCGTGATCGGGAATGGGAACACCTGTATCGCTGTGCAGTTCTTTAAAAATATTCACCAGCGAGGGAGGCGGAACTACGCCGTTCGATACCGAAAAGCACAATCCATGCGCCTGCCCCGGGCCGTGATAAGGGTCCTGGCCGATTATTACCACTTTCACATTATCGAAGTGGGTTGTATTAAAGGCATTAAAAATTAAAGAGCCGGGCGGATAGATGGTTTTGCCCGCCATTTTTTCGGTTTTCAAAAAAGTAACGATATTCAGGAAGTAAGGTTTGGCAAACTCAGGTTTTAAAACCGTTTTCCAGCTATCATCTATTTGAACATCCATACAGATAATTAATATTTTCAATAAAAATAAACAAACCGGTCAATTCGCCAATAAAGGGTTACCCCTTGTTTCGAATTGTTAACCGGTATCAACAATGGCGGCAAATATCATTGTTTTCGGGCAAAGAGCCACATGGTGAATGGTCAATGGAGAATGGTGAATTGCTTTATGTTACAGGTTTCAAGTTGCAGGTTTCAGGGCTTCAGAAACAGTTATTCCCTGTAATATGTAAACCTGTACCCTGTATCCTGTAACCTGTAACTGGTACCCTCTAAACTGCAAACCTCCTGCTAATTACTCGCTACTAACAACATATAACAATAACTCACATGTGCTGCTAATATTTTTTTGCATCGTATTATGAATATGCGCTAATATTGTACATTTTGCTATGCACCCGGTGCATGGTGTAACCTATCCTCACTGCTGATGTTGAAACATGACACACAGTTAGAAGCCTCCTGGCTTCAACGATTGCAACAAAACGATGAACAGGCCCTTGCCTCCCTCATGCGAAATTATTTTTCCGCATTATACGATTATGGAAGCCGCTTAACCAGTGACGAAGCCCTTGTTAAAGACTGCATACAGGAAGTTTTTATAAGTCTGTGGCAGCGACGGCAAAACGCCGCCGGTATTTTGTCGGTACGTTATTATTTACTGCGCGCAGTTAAAAACAAAGTTTTAAAATCACTGCACCGGCACGGACGAAAAACTTTTTCCATTGAAACCGGTGACGAATACGAATTTTTTCAGGAGTTTTCGGTTGAAAAACTGATCATCGATAAGCAGTTATCCGAAGAGCAGGCTGCCATTCTGAAAAAAACACTGGAACAATTGTCGAAACGACAACACGAACTTATTTACCTCAAATTTTATCAGCACCTCGATCATGCGCAGATCGCCGAGCTCATGAACCTCAGCCGCCAGTCGGTTTATAACCTGTTACACGAAACCATTCAAAAGCTGCGCAGTTTGTGGCGAGCCGAAACCTTGAATACATGAATAATGAATATTGAATATTGAATGTCGAATTTCAAATGTCGAAGTGCCTTTACTTCGATATTCAAAATTCATAATTCTTCTGTTCGATATTCTAAAAAGTGCCATTACTTCGACATTCATCATTCAAAATTCTTCTGTTCGATATTCAAACTGATACTTTTCATCACAATCCTGATATTTTTTTAACAAAATGCCCGATTCACCAGTAGATTTTCACGGTGCAGGGAACTTACTGGTATAACAATCAGGTATGAAGGATTTCAGGCTATACGATATATCGGATTTTGTAATGGATGAAGATTTTATACGTTGGGTGCAGGAAAAAAGAGAAGAAGATGAACAATTCTGGATAGGCTGGTTAAAGGCACATCCCGATAAACACCTGGTTATAGCCGAAGCCCGGCGGGTGGTGGAGTGTATTCAGCCTAAACATACCGAACCCGGTGAACAGGTAACAGAACAGGAGATCAGTAAATTAATGCAGATCATCGGTGCACAACCGCAGCAGGGTGCCCGGCGCGGCAAAATAGGTTTACTCAAATACAAATGGTGGTATGCCGCAGCAGCGGTATTACTGTTGTGCACAACCGGCGTATGGTATTTTAATAAAACTGTAACGAAGACTCCTTCTTTTGCCTATGCTTCCTTAACAGCCTACAAACACCTGATTGAGCATGCCAATGGTTCGCAAACGCCCGAAACAATAACACTACCCGATGGAAGCCGCATTACGCTGGCGCCTCAAAGTCGCGTTAGCTATGCCCGTATGTTCGCCGATTCTACAAGGGATGTGTATTTGCTGGGTGAAGCATTTTTTGAAGTGACTAAAAATCCTCATCGTCCATTCAGGGTATTTGCCAATGAAATTGTTACCAAGGTATTAGGTACCAGCTTTACGATCCGTTCCTTTGAAAAAGATACTGCTATCAGTGTAACCGTTCGAACCGGTAAAGTGAGCGTGTATGCATTGCCGCAAACATCGGCTGCCGGCAAAAACAGTGAAATTATTCTAACCCCCAATCAGCAACTCGTATACGAAAAAACGCAACAAAATTTCAGGAAAGAATTGCTCGGCAATCCCATAATGGTAATGCCGCATACTGGCGAACAATCAATGGTATACGATGAAGCGCCACTCGAAAAAGTGTTCAACGACCTGAGCAAGGCCTATGGCATTAATATAGTATGCGACAGCGATGCGCTTGAAAAATGTACTGTTACCGCCGATCTGAAGAACGAACCGTTTTTTCAGAAGCTCGACCTGATCTGCCGCGCCATCGGCGCCCGGTATGAGTTGATTGACGGGCAGGTGGTGGTGGAAGCCCCCGGATGTAAGTAGGTGAATGGTGAATGGTCAATGGTGAATAAGAGAACCTATAGCTCTGGCCTTCAGGCCGAATGAAATAAATAATCAATATCAATAATAATATATAAACACATTTAAAATGTTTTCATTACCCCCCTGATAACCGGTAAAAAAGAACCCCAATATTGTTCGCAGCAATATCGGGGTATCTCTAAATTTTTGTCCTGCCACTTGTTGGGAGCAGGACAGCCATTGATTAAAACGGATTGCTTTAACCAAATAATAGTACAAAACTATGAAAAAAGAACTCGTTAACCAGTTAATCTACGGGTTTATGAGAATAGGATTGCTGCCTATACTATTGATCACTGGTTTTGCCGGAGTTATGTATGCCCATCCTGTAAAAGGGCAGGAAATTCTGGACCAGAGGATCAGTCTTGTTGCCGATAACAAAGAGGTAAAAACCGTACTGAATGAGATCAGCCGGATTACCGATATCAAATTTGTATATAGTCCGCAACGTATTCCTGCCCGCCAAAAAGTGTCGGTAGTGGCACGCAATGAACGATTGGGTAATGTATTGCAAACGTTATTACAGCCATTGAATATACTGTATTTCGTATCGGGCAAACAGATTGTGCTGATGCGCAAAGGCGAAGATTTCAGCCTTTCGGATTTTATAAACGACGATCAACGCAAAAACCTGTTCGACAATGAAGTGCCGGTGAAAACGGTCAACGGCAAAGTAACTAACGAAAACGGGGAACCGCTGGCCGGTGTATCGGTACTGGTGCGGGGAACAACCCGGGGTACTTCTACCAATGAAAATGGTTTGTTCAGTATCAGCGCCGATGTGGGCGAAATACTTGAATTTACCATGGTAGGTTATAAGGTAACTGCAGTAAGAGTAGGTGAGGAAAGTTCCATCAACGTAAAACTGCAGACCGAAACCGCCAACATGAACGAAGTGGTTATTGTAGGGTATGGTACCCAGCGCAGAAGTTCATTAACCGGCGCCATTTCATCAATAAACAGTAAAGCTATAACTGAATTACCGGTTGCCAGTGTTGAACAGGCATTGCAGGGCAGGGTAGCAGGACTTACGGTTACCAATAACGGTGAGCCGGGCACTTCGCCCATTGTGCGAATCAGAGGCGTAAGCTCTATTAACTTTGCTTCGGACCCCTTATATGTAATTGATGGTTTTCCTACAGGCAACCTCGTGAATTTCGACAGCCGCGATATTGAATCGGTTGAAGTTTTAAAAGATGCCAGTGCGGCCGCCATTTACGGGTCAAGAGCTACCAATGGTGTTATACTTATCACCACTAAAAAAGGTAAGCGCGAAAAGAAGCTCAGGGTGCAGCTCGACTCCTATGTAGGTACACAAAGCCCCTGGAAAAAGATCGATCTGCTGAATACCGAACAGTACCTGAAATATGAATTTGCGTTGAATGAAGCCGGTGGCGTGGGCCATCCGCCCCGTTTACAGCCCAACAACTTTAACCAGCCTATTTATGCCGGTACTACGCAAACGTTTTCGGCAACAAATACCGACTGGCAGGATGCATATTTTAAAAGCGGCATCTTAACACAACATAATTTATCCGTTAGCGGCGGAAACGATTTGAGCCGTTTTTATTCATCGGCCGGCTATTTTAAACAGGATGGTATTTCGAAAGGCGTATATTATGAAAGAGGCAATTACCGCATCAATTCAGAACATAAGATCAGCAAAGTATTCACCTTTGGCGAAAACCTGTATTTATCGTATTCAAAACAACGGTACGATAATACCGATGGCAACCGCACGCGGCTGGTAAATGTTATTCGCAGTTTGCCTTATCTGCCTGTATATGATCCCACTACATTAGGCGGTTACCGTAATGCCGAAAACAGTGTAGACGGCGCCGACCCAACCAACCCGGTTGAAGATGCTGTATTGCTGGGCAATGCCGTTCGTAAAACATTAAAAGTACTGGGCACTGCTTATGCCGAAGCGAATATTACCAACTGGTTAAAGTTCCGCTCAACGTTTGGAGTAGATCATATGAACCTGTTTCAGCACCAGTTTAAACCCATCTATAACGATAAAGGCCGAAGCGAACAACAGGCTACCGTAAACGACGTGCGTACTTCGCTCACTACACTGTTGTTTACCGAACAGCTCACTTTTGATAAAACCTTCGGCGATCACCATATTACAGTTACCGGAGTATATGAGCAGCAGGGCACCAGAGGATATGGCGAGCAACAGATCGGTAATCAAAGCACCAACGATATTGAAACATTATTTGGGGCAACCAATGTAAGTGCTTTCAGTACCAAAAGCGAAAACCTGCTCATTTCATATGTAGGCCGGTTGAATTATGAATTTGCCGGCAAATATTTGTTCAGTGCGGCAATTCGTCGCGATGGGCTGTCGGTTTGGGCGCCTGGTAACAAGTTCGCCAATTTCCCATCTGCATCAGTTGGCTGGCGGGTTGATCAGGAATCTTTCATGCGCAATGCAAAAAATATTTCTGAACTAAAGATCAGGGCAGGATATGGCGAAACCGGGTTAAATGGTATAGGCATTTTTGGCAAGCTGCCCAATTCGCAACTGGCGAATGATTATCCATGGCAGGCGGTGGTATCGCAAAACGGCGCTATCTATCCATTCAATAATACCATGCCCGCAGGCGGCAATGCTTCCTTTTATAACGCTATTTCGAATATGAATCTCGAATGGGAAAAAACAAAACAGCTGAACATTGGTGTTGACCTCGGTTTGCTGAATAACCGCATCACATTATCGGCCGACTATTATCGCAGAAAGACCGATAACCTGATGCTGAATGTGCCTACGCCGGGATCATTTGGATTTAATGGCAGTGGTGTATTGGCAAATGTTGGATCGATGGAAAACAACGGGCTTGATCTGCAACTGGCCTATAATAAAAAAACAGGAGATTTTAAATGGGATGTAACCGGCAACATCAGTTTCATCCGCAATAAAGTGATTAGTTTGAATACACCCAATGCAACGATCGATCAGGGTGGTGATCAGGATTTTGGCGGTGGTACACCCATTACCCGCACCATGGCCGGTGAAGCCATTCAGTCGTTTTACGGCTATGTGGTAGACGGAATATTTCAAAGCGATGCCGAAGTAGCCAGCAGTCCGTTTCAGACCTCCAAAACAAAAGCAGGCGATTTGAAGTTCAAAGATATCAGCGGTCCCGATGGCAAACCCGACGGAGTAATTACCGCTGCCGACAGAACATTCCTTGGTAATTATTTACCCGACTTTTCATATTCTTTGAATTTCGGCGGTAACTATAAAAACTTCGATGTATCGATATTTTTCCAGGGGGTAAAAGGAAATCAGATTTTCAATGCAGCCCGCATTATCAGTGAAGGGATGGCGCGTTTATTCGGCGCCGGTACAGGAGTACTCGATGCATGGACGCCCACCAATACCCATACCAGTATGCCAAGAGCGGTAAGCGGAGATCCCAACCAGAACGTACGGCCATCGACCCGCTGGATCGAAAACGGTTCGTACCTGCGGTTAAAGAACATCATGATAGGATATACTGTGCCGTCGACCGTGTTGCAATCGCTCAGCAAAGGAGCCGTGAGCAGCTTCAGGGTATATGTTGCTTCACAGAACCTGTTGACGTTTACGAATTATAAAGGATGGGACCCTGAGATAGGGTCGAAGAACACTACGCTGACTAACGGCATCGATTACGGACAATATCCTGCCGCCCGCTCGTTTCAGTTTGGTGTGCAGGTAGGATTTTAACGGTGAATGGTCAATGGTCAATGGTGAATAGGAACCCCATTGGATTAGACACTTTGTTCTTTTTTGAATATACAATTGCTTAATATGAAACGAAAAAATCTTTATAAATACAGCATAGCGCTGGTGCTGATCACAGGCGTAACGATCATTGCCTGTGAAAAGGACCTGAACAAAAGCAATCCCAGTTATCCAACGCTCGAAACGTATTTCCGCAACAGTGATGAGTTGCTGAAAGGTACCAATGCCATTTATTCCATTGTGCACTCGGGTTCGCTGATAGGCCGCGAATGGTTCTTTATACATGATCTGCGTAGCGATGATGTATCATCCGGTGGCGGACAGCTCGAAGTACCCCGTGCACAAATATTAAACGGATCGGTTACGCCCGATAATGCGGTCATGAACTCAGTATGGAATGGATTGTACACCGTTATTCACCGGGCCAATACCGTTATTAAATATGCACCGCAGATAACTGATAATACTACCTTGCGCGACCGCAACCTGGCAGAAGCGAAATTCTTTCGCGGATGGGCCCTTTTTGAACTGGTGAGCATGTGGGGCCCTGTACCTGTGTACCTGCAACCGGTTTCTGAATCGAACCAGTTTCAGCCACGGGCTGCGGAATCAGCAGTGTATGATCAGATCGTAAAAGACCTTACAGATGCAGCAGCCGGTTTGCCACCGAATTATGGCGATGAAGACAGAGGGCGTGTTACCAAAGGTGCAGCCAATGCCATGCTGGGCCGGGTGTTGATGCAAAAAGGCGATTATGCCGGCGCCAAAAATGCGCTGCTGGCAGTAAAGAATTCTAACTTATATACGATCAATATTCCGTATGAGAATAATTATCGCGAAGAAACAGAATTCAATCCCGAGTCGATCTGGGAGGCGGTATTCTTCGAAAACAAACCCAACCAGTTCAACTGGGGCGGTACCGGCGATGATCCCAGCCAGGCGCAGGGAACCGTGCGCAACCAGGAATATTCGCCTATTGCATGGCGTAACCTGATACCCTCGAACCGGTTCCTGAACGAATTTGAGAACACTGCTACCGGAGCAACCAAAACAGATCCCAGGTTTGGGATGGCGGTATACCAAACCGGCGATACCTATAATAACGGCGCTTCTGTATTAACCGATGATGACCAGAACGGCAATTCATCGGTAGTAAATGGTGTAACGAAAAAAATAAGCTGGCGCAAATTCATGATCATCTATAAACATGGCAAAGGAGGCGATCGCGCCGGCGGCGGCAACAACCAACGCATCATCAGGTATGCCGAAGTGTTGCTGATGCTGGCAGAATGTGAGAATGAGCTCAGCAATCCGGCAGGTGCGATAGAATATCTGAACGAAATACGTGCGCGTGCCGGTGTAGATATGCCGCCTTATCCAACAACGCAATATCCGGTAAGTAGCAAAAATGAGATCACCAAAGCCATTATGCATGAAAAAACAGCAGAGCTGGGTGATGAAGAAATTCGCAACCGCGATATTCTGCGCTGGAGAAAGAAAGGCTATTTCACCACCGATCCGTTGCCGTATTTCAGGGCCAACCGCGATGAATTGTTGCCTATTCCGCAACAGGAAATAGATAACAATCCGAAGCTCGCTGAGGGTGGCATTAGCGCGCAGAATAAAGGCTATTAAAATAAATGAAAAATGAAAAATTAGAAATGTGAAATGAAAAAGTTAGATTCTGCCAAGCGACGGTTTTCTTACTTTCTCATTTTTAATTCTTCATTTCTAATTTCTAATTTCTTTCGTATGTCCTCAAAGCTAAATTGTCCCGGAGGGGCGAGGTATGGTATATGTTGCAGGGGTTAAGCAAAAACAGGTGTGCCACGGTTGATAAAGGATCTGCCGGCCAATGCGTGGCGCACCTTTTTAGTTTGTTTGTGGTTTTGTGCCCGCCCGGATGACCCGGTCGGACGGGGTTTGAAGTTTGTGGTTGCTGCCGCGATTTGGAAATTCATTATTAACTCTCCGCACCTTAAAATTGTAACAGGATCGAAATTGCACGGCAAGATTCACCGAAAGAACCACAAACCATAAACAACAAACTATAAACCGGATTAAATAATGCGCACCTGGCAAATTCTATCCTTCTTCCTTTTCCTTTTTATAGCTGCCTGCAAACCCGGCAGGCAGCATACTTTATTTACACAATTACCAGCATCTGTAACCGGCATCGATTTCAGCAACAACGTCAGCGAAACCGATTCAACCCATTCGTTCATCGATGAATTTGGTTACATGGGCGGCGGGGTAGGCATTGGCGATTTCAATAACGACGGACTAAAAGATATTTTCTTCACCGGTAATCAGGTAAGCAGCCGGTTGTATATCAACAAAGGCAATAACCGGTTTGAAGATATTACTCAAAAAGCAGGCTGCACCACCAGCTCATGGGCAACCGGTGTAAGCATTGTAGATATCAATAACGACGGGTACGACGATATATACGTTTCGGTTTTTGGAAAGAACCTGCTGCAGCGCGCACCCAATTTGTTATTCATCAACCAACATGATTTAACGTTTAAAGAATCAGCCGCCGAATACGGACTGGCCGATACCAGCTATTCGACCCAGGCTGTTTTTTTCGATTACGATAAAGATGGCGACCTCGATATGTATCTCACCAATTATTTGCTCAGCAGCGGCAATGCCAATACCATTTATCCGCGTGATAACACAGGCAGGTCGTTAGCCAATGATAAATTATACCGCAACGATGGGTATGTTGAAAATGCAGCACATCCTGTATTTACCGATGTAACCCTTGCTGCCAACATCAAAGAAGATGGATATGGGCTCGGGGTGGTAGTAAGCGATTTTAACAACGACAACTGGCCCGATATATATGTGGCCAATGATTTTTTATCGAACGATGAATTGTGGCTGAATAACCGCAATGGCACTTTTTCCAATTGCATTGCCCGATCGCTGCAGCATCAAAGCTACAGCAGCATGGGAGCCGATGCCGCTGATATCAATAACGACGGATTGCCCGATGTGGTAACGCTCGATATGATGCCCGAATACAACGAACGCCGAAAGCTCACCTGGAGTGTAATGAACTACGAGCGATATCAGGCAGAACGAAACTATGGCTACGAGCCGGAATACATGCGCAACATGTTGCAGTTGAACAATGGTACCACCTCACCCCGGCCCTCTCCTGAAGGAGAGGGAGTGGGGGAGGCCCCTTTTTTCAGCGAAATAGGACAGCTGGCGGGCATATCATCAACCGACTGGAGCTGGAGCGTATTGATGGCCGATTTTGATAATGATGGTTACAAAGACATACATATTACCAATGGCATCGGACGCGATTTCATCAATGCCGATTTTCTGGAGTTCAGCTCTACGGTAATGTCTAGCACGAATGATATACAAAAGCAACGCACGCTCATCAACAACAAACTGGCATCGCTACACCATGTTGAACTGAGCAATTACTTATACCATAACAATGGCGATTATACCTTCAGCAATATAGCGCAACAGGCCGGGGTTGATGAACCCTCCATGAGCAACGGCGCTGCCTGGGCCGATCTGGATAACGATGGCGATCTTGACATTGTAGTGAACAACATCAATAAAGAAGCGTTTGTATTCATCAACAATACGAATCAAAAGAACAAACCACTAACCACACATTATATAAGTATACAACCAAAATTAAATGGCGCAAACCGGTATGCATTTGGCGCAAAAGTGTTTGTATACAGCAACGGCCACATGCAGCTGCAGGAGCAGAACCCCGTAAGAGGCTATTTTTCATCGGTAGATACCAAACTGGTGTTTGGATTAGGGACGGCCACACACATCGATTCAATAATTACCGTATGGCCCGATAATGAGTATCAGGTATTACGCAATGTAACGGCTGATACCACGCTTATAATAACACCCCAACCGGCAGGGCAGTGGCAGAAGGAATTTAACCACAGCACCCTTTTTTCAGACGTTACCCAACAAACGAATATCGGTTACCGGCATACAGAAAGTAATTTCAACGATTTTGGTGTACAGCGATTGCTGCCGCAGAAATATTCACAGCTCGGGCCGTTCATCGCTACGGCAGATATCAATAACGATGGGTTAACCGATTTTTTTGCAGGAGGCGCCTTTAATTTTTCTGGCAAACTGTTTATGCAACAACCAAACGGACAGTTTCAATCACATGCGCTAACCGACAGTATAAAAATGCAGGAAGATGAGGATTGTTTGTTCTTCGATGCAGATGGCGATGGCGACCAGGACCTGCTGGTCACCAGTGGCAACGTACAGTTTGAAGAAAATTCGGAGTACAACACTCCACGCCTGTACAGCAACAACGGCAAAGGACAATTTCAGTTACAGCCACAGGCCATTCCGCCCAACGTACGCCTGATTGCAGGATGTGCGCAGACAGGCGATTACGATGGCGACGGACAACCCGATCTGTTTATTGGCAGCAGGGTGAGTAAACGCTATCCGTTGCCCGGCCGCAGTTATATTTTACACAACAACAAAGGCCGGTTTACCGATGTAACCGCCACGGTATGCGCACCATTGCAGCGACCCGGCATGGTCACCTCTGCGGTATGGACCGATTTTGATAACGACCATCAAACCGATCTGATCATAGCAGGGGAGTGGATGCCTGTTCGGTTCTTCAAAAACAACCATGGCCATTTGCAGGAAGTGACTTCTTCCACTGGTCTTACCGATATGCACGGTATATGGCGCAGCTTGGCCGCTGCCGATATAGATGGCGATGGCGATACCGACCTCGTAGCCGGAAATCTCGGATTGAATTGCGATTACCAGGTAACGCCCGCCACGCCCATGGAGTTATATGCAGCCGATCTCGATGGCAACGGCAGCATCGATCCCATACCATTTTACTATATAAAAGATCACTCAGGCAAAAAGCATTTGTACCCCGCCATCAACCGGCGACAGTTTGCCGACCAGGTGCCTGCGATTAAGAAACAGTTTTTACATCATGCCCAGTATGCGCAGGCCACTTTCGACGACATTTTTAAAGACAAACCCAAAGACTCCCTGCTGCAATTAACCTGTTCAGAAACCCATAGTTGTTGGTTTGAGAATATGGGCAATGGCCGGTTTACCAAACACTGGCTGCCTGTTGAAGCACAGTTTGCGCCGGTAAATAGCATTGTGATCAATGACCTCGATGGCGACGGATATACCGATCTGCTACTGGCCGGCAATGAATATCAAACCGAAGTAATGACCGGACGATATGATGCTTCGTACGGTTGTTTTTTAAGAGGCAGTAAAGGCAAAACTTTCATCCCTGTTCCTTCTGCTCAAAGCGGTTTGCACATTTGCGGCGACGTCAAAGACATGGCCTTGTTATCAACCGCCAAAGGCAAAAAAATGATTATAACCGCCATCAATAATGATTCGCTACGGGTTTTCGAAATAAAAAAGCCCCAAGTGTATCACCGGGGCTGAAATAAAGCGATTCAATAATTGTCTGCCGCAATACGGTTTAGTTTGCAGCAGCAACAGTATATGTTGCCGGGTATAATTTTCTGAACAGTATGTAGGTTACCGATACCATGGTAAAAGCAATGATAGCATCGATGGTTGCCGCAAAGCCAAGTACACTTAATTTGGAAAAGAAGGCAAATATGATATCGAAAAATACGCCGGCAAAAACCCATTCTTTTAATTTAAGTAACCGGTTTGGTGTTAACAGCACTGTTACGCCCGATAATTTAGCCACACCGAGAATGTAAATAAAGTGCGCAGGGTAACCCAATTGCAAGGTGATGTCCCATACGATGGGATTTTTGGTCAATTCACAAACGCCGCTCGTTCCAAACCACAGGGAGGTTAATGCAATGCCAGTCCAATAAATAATTTTTGCGGTTTTTGAGTTCATCATATAGTTTGTTTTGAATTATTTGATGACGCAAAAATCTATTATAACAAGGGACCGGCTAAGCATAATCCGGTGAAGTGGACGAATTGAAACGTGGGTTAGACAAAAGGGCGGGGGTGTATACCCCCGGAAGTAGTCGCCATGTTGCCGGTATACTAATTTTTGTCACCCGAAACTGAATTCACGTATACATTACCCGATTTATCAACAATACAGGAGGCTTCTATCTCGTCAATATATCCGATATCGGTGTCGGCTGTAAATTTCCATTTCAGTTGGCCTGTAGCTGTGCTTACTGCTGATAAAGTGCCATAAGAACCTACGTACAAAGTACCATTGTACACAAGGGGACTTGTAAAGCCGCGGTCGGTTATGTACATCCATTTGGAAGATCCGTCGGTTGCATTCAATGCATAAATGATTCCGGAATTTTGTCCATCGGTTGCAATGTATACAACACCGTCAGATACTATCGGACTTGCATCCATTTGGGTTGAACCGGCAACAAAATTCCATTTTAATGTACCTGAACCGGCGTCTATTGCATACAAATTGGCTTGAGAATAACCAACTGATGCCACATAAACTACACCGTCTGCTACAGTAGGGCTCGACTCAAAGAAGCCAATGCCGGTGTATATCCATTTTGTACTTCCATCCTGGGTATTAAGGGCCATTAAATTGTGGTATAGATCGCCGATATATAAAACTCCATTTACAACACTGGGGCTTGCAGAAAAGCCAGCATTAAAACCAACAGAATCGTAGGTTCTCCATTTTAAAGAGCCAGTGCCCGCATCCAGGGCATAAACGTAACCATCCCGGCTGCCAAAATACACCACTCCGTTAACTACTGTGGGGCTCGAATGGTTGCCCGGTGAATATGTGTTTGGAGCAAACTGCACATATTTCCAATTTAAATTGCCCGAAGCAGCGTCCACGGCATATAGCGTACCATCATTGCAGTTAACGTAAACAACGCCGTTCACTACAGTAGGGAACGACTGGTCAACGTCGCCGGTAGGATACTGCCATTTAACAGCTTTGGTAGCGGTATCAAAAGCGGTGATCTTAGTAGAGAGGTTTGTATATAAAACACCATTTGAAAAAGCGGGACCTGATCCGGCCCCGGCGCCGGAAGAAGTATATTTCCAGTTCACCGAACCGGTATTGGCATCTATTTCGTAAATCCTGGTAAAGCCGGTTCCGGTTGATGGGTTCCAGTTGCCACAGCTTATAAATAATGATGCAGCAAGCGGTTGTACATATACAACTACCTGATAGTTTCTGGTGGCTCCATCCTGAGCCGTTACCGTATACGTAACTGCTCCTGAAAAATTTTGGGCGCTTAGGGCAGCCGGTGAAATACTAACCCCATTAAAAGTTATGGCAGGAACAAGGCTGGTAACATTGGTACCGAAAGGCACATATACTTTTATAGAATCAGACCCTATCACCCCTGCAATATCGCCGGTAAGGCCGGCATTATTGGCTGTTTTGAATACGAATGATGTGATGGACCGGGCGCTATCGGCCAATATTTTTGCTACAGCAGTGTAGGTTTTTTGGGTTCCATCATCCGCTGTTACAATATAAGTTACCGGATTGGCAAAGTTTTGAGGTGCTTTGCTGGCAGGGGAAATATCCTTACCGGTAAAAGTTATTACAGGGGTAAGGTTATTTGCTGAGGTTCCCGGCGGTAAGGTAAGTTTGATAGAATCCTGCGCGATTACTGCAATAATATCTGCCGGTAAACCGGGATTATCGCTTTGTTTCAGTGTAAAGGAAGTGATGTTCTTATCTGAAGCTACCCGGGCGGTATCCCTATTATTCGGTTTTTGGCAAGCTGATATTATTAGAATAATGGTTGAATACAAAAAAAGCGGTTTCATTTGCACGAATGAGGTATAGTACCGGTACCCCGGCCGGGATAAATGGTTGTTGGTTAAAACAGATTATAAAAATATAACCGGTTACTTTAATTTCATAGAGAACCCGTTTTTTTGTTGATAATTCGGTAATTCATGAAAATGAGGCGTTTTTGGCAGGAAATCTTGTGCGACTGTGTTAAAATTTCCCGATAAAAGGCTATTTTTGCGCTCCCCTGAAGAAATTTGGGGTAGAACATTGAATATTAGGACCGGTAGCTCAGTTGGATAGAGCAGCTGCCTTCTAAGCAGCAGGTCATTGGTTCGAATCCAATCCGGTTCACTTATAGCCCATTCAAAGAGTGGGCTTTTTCTATTAAAACGCACGTCCCGCCTGCATTTCCAATGATTTTCGGTATTGAATGAATTTAAACGAATTCAAACTAAATGGTGACCATTGCGGTGACCATATCGGTGACCATATTTGTATGGTCACCACTTAAGGTGACATTCCCAGAGGTGATTTGAAAAGGGTATTTCAAAACCTTAAATGCAGCAGTATGAATGTCAAACAAAACCTTTCCATCTTGTTTTTTCCAAAAAATTCCAAAGTCAATAAAAAAGGGCAAACCACCCTTTACTGCCGGGTAACGATAGATGGGTTAAAGGATGAGTTTTCAACCGGTATAAAAATAAGACCTGATGATTGGGATACGGAAGCTAAAACAGTATTTCCGGAAGCGCCCAATTATAAAACGGTAACAAAAAGTATTCATCAGGTTGAGGTCGATCTGGAACGACATTTCAATCTTGTGCAGGCAAAAAATGGCCTTGCTACTCCTCAGGCTGTCATTGAATGCTATCAAACCCCGATTAATGGTAATGATCTCAGAGAACAAAAAAATGAAAACTTCCAGTTCAGTTGTGAGCTGGATGCATTAATTGAAGAATACGTTGACCTTCACAAAAAAAGAAAACAGGAAATCGAAAGATGCCTGGACAGCTCTGAGAAAGCGGAGATATTCGATCATAAGAAGGCTACGCTCAAAAACCGAATTAAAGCCCTCGCAAAGAAAGGCCAAAGCCTTTTTGATAAGAAAGATAGGATTAAAACCCTCATGCTGGCAATCGATGAATATCTTCTCCATTTTATCCAATTAGCCGTAGCTGGGGAACGATCAGAAAATACTCTTGAAAAATGGATTGGGAGGAAAAAACGGTATTTCCAGTTTTTGAACTACAGGTTTCAGATTTCGGATATTCCATTAGAAAAACTGGAGTTTAAGTTTTTAGACGAACTGAAAACTTATGTCATGGTAAATCATAACTGTGAAGAAAACACGGCCACCAAATATGCCCAGTGTATCAAAGAAGTAATGGACCGGGCGGTTTCCAACAAATGGGTTACTGCCAATATCTTCACAACTTTTCAATGCAGCTATGGCGAAACTCAAATGAACTGGATGACTTTCGAGGATATGGTACATTTCTCAGAATTCAATTTTTCCAAAGAAAAATATAATGAGGTAAGAGATGTATATGTTGCTATGTCGTTTTTAGGTTATGCATATACAGACATTCACCGGGCTGAGCCTGAAGATCTCTATATTGGAATGGACAAGGAACAATGGATTACCCGAAATCGCCAAAAAACAGGGCAGGAAGAAACGCTGCCTATACTTCCTATAGTTAAGCGGATTATTGAAAAATATAAGAATCATCCCCTTTGTGTTCGAAAGAATCGATTGCTCCCTGTTCCATCAAATCAGCAATTTAACCGTTGTCTAAAAGAAATGGGAGTAGAAATTGGATTTAAACTGCTTACTGAAAAAAGAAAGGGAACGCATCGGGCCAGGTACTTTATGGTGAATGAAGTCCTGGATAACAATGGCGTTCCTATAAAAACCACTGGTAAAATAGCTGGTCAAAAATCCATTCGCACAACGGAAAAATATTTACGACCCAATAAAAAGCAGATCAGCAAAAACATGGCTATGGTAAAAGAAAAACTCTTTGATCAGGATGGCAATCTTAAAACTGAAAATTCAGAAACACAGGAACAAACGCAGGAAAATTTTACCGGCCTTAAAGTAGTTCATTTAAGGGTCCGCTAAAACTTGCCTGCTTAACCAGGTAATTTTAAAGCCGGTTGAATATGAATAGTATAAAGGCAAAAGAGATAGATATTGTGAGGTACCTTGCCGAATTAGGCTTTTTACCTCAAAAGGTCAGCCGAAATGACTATTATTATTTATCGCCATTTAGAAATGAAAGAAATCCCTCATTTCATGTGAATCGAAAAAAAAATGTCTGGTTTGATCACGGAGAGGGCAGGGGAGGTACAATTATCGATTTTGGGATCGCTTACCACAATATCACCATTTCTGAATTTTTGCAAAAACTGGAAAATTTTGTTTCTTTTCACCAGCATTCAGAAATAATAAAAACAAACTATTCTTCTTCATCATGGTCAGATGATGATGAAAATAAAATCGTAGTTTGTTCAGCCGGCCCGATTTTATCTTATCCTCTATTAGGATATTTAAAACGGCGACATATACCCATAAGATTGGCAAATATTTTTTGCTGTGAGGTGCAATACCGCCTATATCAAAAATCTTATTATGCTATTGGCTTCAAAAATGACGGAGGCGGTTTCGAATTAAGAAACTCTGGTTTTAAATCCTGTTCAAAGCCTAAGGGAATAACTTTCATTGAAAGAGGATTTAATTCAGTTGAAGTTTTTGAAGGATTTTTTAGCTTTCTTTCATTTCTGACAATACTTAAAAATTGGGAGCAGCTGCAATCAAATTTTCTGATTCTAAATTCTCTCTCATTTTTTAATAAAAGTCGAAACCTGATGGAAAAGCATCATGCCATCAATTTGCACCTTGATCGAGATAAACAAGGCATTTTGAAAACCACCGAGGCGCAAGCCAGTTGCCATAAATATAGAAATGCAAGCATTACCTATATACGTTACAAGGATTGGAATAAATTTCTGATGGAGGAGCCAAAGCCATATTTCTCTAAAATCAGAAGAAAACGATACCCAAAGAAATGTGTTTACTCAATAAAACAAAAAGACAAATACTTCGATTAGTTATATTCAAAAAATTATTTAAATTACAATCTATTCATTTTTATTTCGCTCCCCCTAAATCGTTTCTCCATTTTCTGTTATCAAATTTATGATTATGGATAAGCTTTTTTTATTCAGCAGAATCCTCGGAATTATTATGTTGGTAATAGGTTTGATCCTGAATTACATAATTTCAAGAAGAAGGTTTTACCGGCGTAGTATAACTGGTATGCAGGTTTTTCGTTCTTATGAGCATTCCTGGATAACCAGGTGGATTGAGGGAATTGGTAAATTACTGGCCTATGCGCTTATTATTGTCGGATTGTTGATGGTATTGGGATCAATTATGGTTCCTTCTAAAATAAAATAAAGCTACAAAACACTTCAAGTTAATTCCTTTCTTAAAAAAACTTCCGAGGCTCATATCTTACTCACATATTTAGTTATTGTACCAATTGAAATTTGTTGTGTTAAACAAGTTTCAAGATGGATAATTTTCAAGACTTAAATTTTGGCAAACGTCGGTCTGTCACAGTAGATCAGTTAGTTACCATTTCCGATTTAGAAAAATTCAAAACGGATTTGTTATTATCAATAAAAAATTTGCTTTCGGATACGGGAAGACAGGCTGGAAAAAAGTGGCTTAAATCTTATGAAGTTAAAAGGCTGATGAACATTTCCGCTGGCACGCTTCAAAACTTAAGAACAAATGGCACCCTCCCTTTTACCAAAATCGGTGGAATAATTTATTACAATTTGGCAGACATTGAAAAGGTCCTGGAAAGTAAAAAAAGAAAAATTGATAATAACTTATAATTACATCAAATTCTTTATGAATAGGCGAAGTTTTCATTCCAATCAAATGCCGCCAAAAATTGAACAAGTAAGGATTTATTTTTTGCAAAAAGGTATTTCAGAAACCCAGGCAGACCAATTTTATTTTTTTTATGATTCAAGGAACTGGATAAGCAGGAAGGGCAATATTTTTAAAAGCTGGAAAATGGCTGCTTATAAATGGATTACATCCTTAATAAGGAACAATCCCCAATTATTTAATCGGCATATACATTGATAAAATAAAAATTTGAGTTATGTATTATATATGCAAATTTTCCGAATCGTGGCTTCTTTATGATGGTGCTAAACAAACCAGCAAGCAATTAGAGAAAACGGAAGTAGAGTGTTTAAAAAAGTTATTTTCCTCATTGTTGGAAGATAATAAAATTTTACTGGCCATTGAAGTAAATACTATTCAGCCGAATAAACTGCTGAAATTATCCATTGCCGATAAAAATTCAATTCCGAAGAAATCGGAAGATAATCCTGTTAAAGCCAATTAGCGTATGCGGGCGAGAAAACATGTAAAAGTTGCTTGCAAGCCGTTTTAATGGAAAAATTTTCCATATAGTGGAAATGACAATGGCTACTCCTTTGAAATAAACTATGATAGTAGCCAAATTATAAAAAAGTTTCCGTGCTGTTTTTCACGTTTTTTAAAGTACACGGTCTCTTTGTAAAAGGCCAAGATTTTCTTTCCGAGCCTCAATTCACACTCTGATAAAATCGCTTTTTGCTACTGCAAATTTGTTCTGAAAATGATTATTGAAACAAGCTGGTCTATATCACCTGATCTGCTGAGCGGACTTTGGGTGTCCGCAGCAAGATGTATAGTTGTGCACAACTATGGCTTTGTACCGGAGGAATAAAAATCAATAAATAATGGGACGATGGAAATTGAATAATAATAAGGTTCTAAAATATGAGGTAAAAACCAGGGTTTCAGAGCCAACGTTCAGCAAACTGCAAGGCTTACTGGAAGAGAAGCCCGATTACGATATGAGCAGCCTGGTTCGGGACATTCTTGAAAATCGTCGCATAAAAGTATTTACGTATGACCAGTCCCTGGATAAAGTAATGGAAGAGCTTGCTTCGCTAAGGGGTGAAATAAAGGCGATAGGAATTAATATCAATCAGGTCGTCCGGCTTTTCAATACCTATCCTGAACCTAAGAGAAAGGAATTCTATGCAAAGATTGCATTTGACCAATACATTAGTCTAAATAAAAAAATCGACCAGGTTTTTAATATCATTACCAAATTGTCAGAAAAGTGGTTGTCCGAATGAGTTTGGGTAAAAACATACAAGGTGCGCTCAGCTACAACGAACAGAAAATCCGGCAGGGTACTGCCGAATTGATCATGGCTTCGCATTTTGGCAGAGATGTCAATGAAATGGGATTTTCAGAGAAGGTGTTGCGTTTCGAAAAATTGAACCAACTGAACACAAAGACAAAGACCAATACGCTTCATCTGTCATTAAACTTTTCGCCTGAAGACCAACTGACGGATGAAAAGCTTCAACAAATATCTTTTGATTATATGGAACGGATTGGCTTTGTCGATCAGCCCTTTTTAGTTTATAAACATTCAGATACCGGGCATCCTCATTTACATATTGTAACTACAACCATCCAATCTAATGGCAAGCCTATTTATTTACACAATTTGGCCAAGCGAAAATCGGAGCCGGCCAGGAAGGCGATCGAGATAGAACACGGGTTGGTAAAAGCTGAGGGAAGAAAGAAGGCTGAATACCTGGGCAATTCCCAAGATGTTTCCAATATTGTCAGTCGAGTAGTAAATGAGTATAAATTCACATCGCTGGAAGAATTAAATGGAATATTACGGCAATTTAATATTATAGGTGATAGCGGTGAACCCGGAAGCTTCTTGCAACAAAAGGGAGGTTTGATTTATTGCCGTATCGATGCAGCCGGGTACAAAATTGGCAAACCGATAAAAGCAAGCTCCGTTTACAAAAGTCCTACCTTAAGTGCATTAGAAAAGAAGTTTGAAAAAAATAGGAGATCAAAGCATCTCTATAAGGAAAGGGTAAAAAGTAAGGTTCTAAAAGCTTTGGCTCACGTTAAGTCACCAGCTGATTTTCTTCAGCGATTGAAAATTCAGGATGTTGCCTGCAGTATTAAATATAATACGAACGGTTCTATTGCAGACATTAGTTTCATTGATCATTCCTGCAAAACAATTTTTACCGCAGATGATTTTGGAATCTCTGTTTCAAATTTGCTCCCCAAGATAAATTATTTGCAAAGCCTACAAGTTAATCCGGGGACCAATTTAAAAGATAGTGTACAACAGCACACGAATACTCAGCATCAATCTTCGACTTTTCAGCAATTCATTATAAAGACACTTTTTTCATCAGATCAATATCAACCTGACATTTCTCCTGAATTCTTAAAAAAGAAACGGAAAAAGAAAAAGCGCTAACAACGAAAATATTTGGCCATATCATTCGACCCGATTCCACGGTTCGGCAAGCATTTTATGCAAAGTTCTGAAAACATACAAGCCCTTCAAAAAATACTCGACTTTATTCGATTCGGGAGTATCCTTTTGCTGTTCATGCATTATTACACTGCCTGCTTTTCTGCATTTCAGGAATGGCATTTGGCTGTTCCATTATTGAACCGAATCATCTTTAATTTATCACATCAAATAAGTTTTTTAAGCGGTATTAATAAACCGAAGCTTTTTGTGTTGCTGCTTCTTTTTATATCAATACTGGGAGGGAAAGGTAAAAAAGATGAAAAGCTGAGAATAGGGCCAGTTTTATTTACAATCGGTATAGGACTGATTTTATATTTTATTTCGTCATTGTTTCTTTACCTCAATTTCGAACCAATTTTCATAGGCTTACTGTACATAACTATAACTTCAATTGGATATTTATCGATTCTTCATGGGGGAGCAAAGGCTTCACGGTTACTTTACTTAAAATTCCAAGAAGACGTATTTAACGAGAAGAATGAAACATTTCCCCAGGAAGAACGGTTTTTGAGCAACGAATATTCCATTAATCTTCCTGCCCAATATAACCTGAAGGGAAAAATGCGAAGAAGTTGGATCAATATAATAAATCCGTTTCGCGCGTTCATAGTGCTTGGAACACCTGGGGCGGGTAAAAGTTACTTTGTCATCCGACATGTTATTACACAACATATTCAGAAAGGGTTTTCATTTTTTATCTATGATTTTAAATTCCCGGATCTTACACTCATTGCCTACAATACTTTACTGAAACATTATAATAAATACGAGATTACTCCACGACTGTATATTATCAATTTCGACGATCTTTCACGAACACACCGGTGTAACCCCTTGTTTCCCGAATCCATGACAGATATAACCGATGCAGCGGAATCAAGCAGAACAATGATGCTGGGGTTAAACCGTGAATGGATAAAAAAGACGGGAGATTTTTTTGTTGAATCACCGATCAACTTTTTCACAGCAATCCTCTGGTATCTTAGAAAATATGAAAATGGTAGGTACTGCACACTTCCCCATGCAATTGAACTGGCCATGATAGAATACAAGGAACTTTTTCCTGTCCTTTCCCTCGAGCAGGAGATCGAGGTCTTAATAAATCCGTTTATTTCTGCTTTTGCTAACTCTGCGCTCGAACAATTGGAAGGACAAATAGCAAGTGCTAAAATTTGCCTGGCCAGGTTGGCTTCGCCACAACTATATTATGTGTTAAGCGGCAATGACTTCACATTAGATGTAAATAAACCTGACCACCCAAAACTAGTGTGCGTAGGAAATAACCCTTCCAAGCAGCAAATTTATGGTGCCGTCCTTTCTCTCTATATAGAGCGCATGTTAAAGCTCGTGAACCGGAAAGGGCAAATGAAAAGTAGCCTTGTATTTGATGAGTTTCCAACAATTTATGTCAATAATATTGATAATCTCATTGCCACCGCCAGAAGTAACAAAGTGGCGACGACGTTAGGAATTCAGGATTTTTCTCAATTGAGGCAAAATTACGGGAAAGAACAAGCAGAGGTAATAATTAATGTAAGTGGAAATGTAATTGCCGGTCAGGTCATTGGTGACACAGCAAAAACCTTGAGCGATCGGATTGGCAAAATCATGCAGGAAAGGGAGTCCGTATCTATCAACGCCAATGATACGTCCGTTAGTCGATCTACACAGTTAGAAGCGGCTATCCCTCCCTCCCGAATCAGCAATTTAAGTTCCGGAGAATTTGTTGGCGCAGTGGCCGATGATCCTCAACAGAAAATTAAATTGAAGGCTTTTCATTGCGAAATTATAAATGATCATGAGGCCATAAGAAAAGAAGAGGCAGAATACCAGGAACTGCCTCTCATTAGAAACATTGATCAAAACATCATTATGCAAAATTATTATAAAATAAAGAAAGAGGTAAAGCAACTTATAGAAACTGAAATGAACAAAATAAAAAATGATCCGGAATTAAAAAATGTGATCGACAAAAGCAGTAAATCAAAAAGATCAAATGTGAGCATGTAAACATCTAATCACAATTAAATGTAAATTTTATGAGCAGAGAAATCAATCAGAGAAATTACCAGTATTTGACAGAGACTTTCGCTAATCTTGGCTTCGGGAATTTTTTTAATGATCAGCTTAAAGCCAAAATGGAGCTGGGCTTACCCGACATCAAGCTTTTGGGTGATAACGCAAAACCTAATGGTGAATATGTAAGGTATGCGCCCAACCTTTCAAAAAGTAAAAGCGAAGAATATGGGGATTATTATTTTCTCAATTCAATAATGGCCACCGCTCACGACAGCAACAAAAATGTAATAGCTTCGGCCGATTTTAAAATTTTCAAAAAAAGTGGATTTTCCATTCAGGAAATGGAAAATCTTCTTTCTGGTCGACCAGTGTACCGTGAGTTCAAAAACGACGCGCAGGATAAAGAGGGGAAATGGTACAGGTTGGATGTTTCGAATCCTGATGACAATGGGAAAGCCCCAATTATTAGCTACCCTGATTGGGTAACCAAACTGGATGTTGAAAGAGAGCTCGATAAGCTCAATATTATTTGGTCTGATAAAAACGAAAGGCAAAATGCGATCCGGGATTTAAAGTCTGGTGAAAGGATACCGGCCAGCACAAAGGAAAAGGGAGGAATTCAAAGAATTTCAATTGAAGTTGCACCACAGTTAGGGGGATTGGCTATTTTAAACAGTGAAGGGAAGGTAATAAAGTATACGAATTCTCAAGCTCATTCCATGCAAAGTGTTGAGGAAGTCAATCAAGTGAATGGTATTAAACCGGCTAATATGCAGGTGGTCGGTAACGAAAGCATTACTGGCGGAGTAACCCAGGCTACAATTCAGGTCATGGATGCAGTAAATAACGGGAAAAAGGAGTCGAAAGGCGGTAAACAGAAGCTTGGCTAAAACAATTATTATAGAAAACGCTGCCTCATAGCGGCGTTTTCTCCATGTGTGCATGGCACTTACATACATTAATGCTCAAACGTATTTTCTGCGCTTCGCTATATCTATATAAAAGTTAGTCAGGGAGATTTCGTTTGATTAAAATTCGGATAAGCCAGGGAATCGGTTCAAATTACGCATAAATACTTACATAAATACATCATAATACGTATTGTCAATTCGGTTTCCATTGCTGAAATTCGTACGCTCATTATCATGGATTCATTTTCTTCTATCGCCTCTATTTTCGGGCGGCTTTTTTACAAATACCAGTAACCGTAATTAAGCAAGGCTAATGATTAGTATTATTGTTACATGTTTAACTCTAAGTTATGCTTAATCGTTAAAACCAAAGCCAATATTATGGAGACTGCAGATAAAATTATCGATCTTGAGTGGATTTCCAGTTTGTATCAAGAATTTACTCAAGCACTTTCAAAAAGCCAGGGCGAGCAAATTCATCAGAAACTGACAGATGCAATTCTTATTTGCAAGACTTTCATTCAGAAGCTCCGCCAATATATCATTTCCAGACAGTTCGCAACCTCAAGTGAAGAAATTAGCTTTTTTAAACATTACAAACCAATGTTTTACAACCATTTGTTCTATTACTCTGAAGTTTTGGAAATTGAGCTCAAACGGCCTACCGGTAATAATCAGGCTATAAAAGATTATTATCTATCAGAAACTAATAGAATCAATCAAAATTTTGACAGGAACCGGGATTTCTATGCTTATTTCAGATCGGGGGCATGCCATCAGGATCAGCATTATTTTATTCGTAATAACAATTGTACTGTAATCTATAATGGGTTTTTAAGAGAGGTTGATCCGGATTTTTCGACTGGTTTTGACCTTCTGGTTGCAATTTATTTGTCGAATGAAAAATTAGTAAACTTCTTAAATAAGAAAATCGCTCAAACTGATAATGGTCCCACAGTCTTCGATATAACTGCTGAGGTACCCAAAATTACCTGGACCGATTCTAAAACTGCCCTGATTGAAGTTATCTATGCTTTCAAAGCGAAAGGTTCGTTTAATCATGGAAAGGCAACTTTAAAGGATATTACCGATGTTTTTCAAAAAGTTTTTGGAGTAGAGTTGACCAATCCAACAAGAGACTTCCAGGAGATCTTACGCAGAAAAATGGGGTATTCAATTTATCTCGATGGATTAAAAGAACGATATATCCAATACATAGAAGATATAGAGACACGGGAAAGGAGATGAACAAATTAACGAATTTCTGTATTAGCTTTTTTCTTGTTTGCGTTCGTGTGACGCAATGCTCGATCCAATTACCGCAATACTAATTTTTTTGCTGGTAACGTATAATGGCAACCGTATTCATATATTATATTATAGTCTTTATTTATTTCTTTATTTTTTTGTTATTTAAAAGTGTCTTTTTAAATTGTAGTATAATTAACTGAAATATTAATTGTGTTTCCGGCTGTAGTTACTCAGAATGTTCGGTTCAATATTATGGCAACTCCTCATCTTTTCTTATGAGTTAACCAATTGAAAAATTTGGCTTCCTATATTATTAGTAGCAATACGAATTACTTTGATAAATGTATTTAATCAAATTGTAATTAATTTATTATAATAATAAAAAGATGTAGGATGATACAAGCAAAGCAGGAACATAAGGAAATTGTTGTTGATATACTTGCTAACTCATTTCGTGACAATAAGAGTGTAAATTATATTATTAAGCAGGACAAAAAAAGACTCTTTCGCATCCGGAAATTAATGGAATATGCCTTTGATGTCTGCCTTTTATCTGGTTCTATTATACTATCTGATGATAAGAAGGGATGTGTTTTGATTCTATTTCCACATAGAAAGAAAACCACATTGAGAAGCATTTTATTAGATGCAAGGCTAGCGATTTTCTGTTGTGGTATTATGAATGTTAGTAAGGCCCTTAAACGAGAATCCAAAATAAAGGCATTACACCCAAAGCAACCATATAAGCATTTGTGGTTTATAGGCGTTAGTCCTGATGTTCAAAATCAGGGAATAGGATCTGCAATTTTAGAACAGGTTATTAATGATGATATTCCTGTTTATTTAGAGACTTCTACTCTGACAAATCTTCCTTGGTACAAAAAGCACGGGTTTGAAATTTTTAGCGAATTGGATTTAGGCTATACATTATTCCTTCTAAAAAAAGTGTAAATAATGCTGGTACCAGGAACTCAAATGCATATTGTAACATTTCTGTTTGTGTGTTTTGAATCTGTCTTATTCTTTTATCTGGTAATATATAAATTATCAAGACCTGGAGACAAAACGACGATATTGAACATTACACTGATCTTTTTATTAATTATTTTCAATCTGACAAGCGGTCTGCTCCCAGATCCTAATTTAATGGGATCATTCTTTGTACAGGAGTCAATTGCCTATGCTTCAGGTTTCATTGCCCCCACTTATTTTCCTTACTATGTATATAAAGCTTTTGATTTAAAAAAAATGAGGTTTCATGCTTTCAGAGGCGTTTATATTTTTTTAATCATACCTTATATATTCTTTGTTATTGTACTTGGCGTGACAAATGATTTGAATGCAGCAAACTACGTTTTGATAATCCCGGTATTTTATGCGCCGTGGGTAGTCTATTCTCTCTACAATGCTGTTAGGTTTAAGTATCAGCACAGTTTTAGTAAGAAAGAATCAAGAGAGGAAATAGCTGTTATGTTCTTAAGCATAACGCCATGGGTTTTTGAGCCAGCAATAGTTTGGTTAAGCCTGGGGCAAGTTGTTGAAGCAACAATAACAAATTTTGGATTCTTACTTCTTTTTTCATTCCATGTTAAAAGACATATAAAAGCTTTTAGGGCTGATCACCAAAGACTAATCGAGTCAGAGCAGCAATTAAGAAACTGGAACGCTAATCTTCAGATGGAGGTTGAAAAAAGAACCCGGGAAATAAAGTTGATAAGTGATCAGCGTGCAAATGCTTTTGTCAATCTGGCTCATGAGATTAAGACTCCGGTGACATTAATGAAAAACTACTTTGAAGAATATAGCTCAAAGCTTGAAGGGTCTGAAGAGTTATTAATCGTCAAAAACAGCCTCAACAAACTTTCATCAGATGTGCTCAATTTGTTTGACATAGAAAAATTCAACAAAGGACTGAACGTTTATAATCACAGTACACTTTCCAACTTTAGTGAATTACTAAAAAGTAGTTTGCTATTATTTAAACAGTATGCCCAAAACCGACAACTGGAATTGGAATACAACGTTGATGAAGATATTTATGTTAAAGCAGATCCTATGGCTTTGTATAGGATAATCAATAATCTTATTGAAAATGCGATAAAATTTTCTAATGAAAATGGCAAGATAGCAGTTTCTCTGCAAGTGTGCGATGAAAAAGTTCATTTCATTGTAAAAGACTTTGGTATAGGCATCCATCCTGATCGCTTAAAGAAAATATTTGAGCCATATTTCACAATTTCGAATCATAAAAGTAATAGGCAAGGAATGGGGCTAGGGTTGTCAATAGTAAAGAATGTAGTTGAAGAATTAGATGGTACAATTGAAATACTAAGTGTTCCTTCAATACCTCTGGGAACAGAAATTAAAATATTATTGAGTCAACACTTATCAGAAAATGAAATTCCCCTCACCAGGCAACCGAATGGTATTAATCAGGTTGTAATTAATAATGTCGTTAATGATAAAATTATTAATGATAATCAGCCAACCATAATGATCATAGAAGATAACCTGGATATGCTCAGCTATCTTTTGACAAAGATAAGTGGCAAAAATTACAATGTATTAGTGGCCGTAAACGGAAGCGAAGCAATAAAGAAATTGAGGGTAAGCACATTAATGCCTGAATTATTTATTTGTGATATTATGATGGATACTATGGATGGGTATCAGTTCAGAGAAATTATTTCAAAGGACCCGAATTATAACCATATTCCATTTATATTTTTAACTGCAAAATCAGACAAGGCTGATAAAGTGAAAGGCTTAAAGTTGGGAGCTATAGACTTTATTATGAAGCCATTCTCAATAAACGAATTGATGCAAAAAATTGAATCAATTATAAATGTGGCCGGCAAGAAAAAGGAACTGTTTTTAAATAGGATTTTAAAGACCAATGTTGAACCAAAGTCATCGCCTGACGAAAGATTTACCTTTAATTGTATACAGTTCAGGTTGACTCAACGGGAAATAGAAATTGTAAAGTTTATCGAAAAGGGCTGTTCTTACAAGGACATAGGAACTAATCTATTTATTTCTGATCGAACTGTGGAGAAGCATGTGCAAAACATTTTTAAGAAAGTTGATGTGGGGAGTAAGATTGAGTTGCTGAATAAGCTGAATTTTTAAATAAAAATTGTGGATGTGTCTATGAAGATGAATTTGTTGATATATTCATGATACATTACGATCGAAAGGAAAATATTATCGCCTGGGGCCTTTGTTTTTTCTGCTTTTAGCCATTTCAATTTTCTTCAATACGTCTTTTGCGGCCTGAAGTGTTCCAAAGGAAAGATGCGGATTTTCTGTGGCTGCTTTCAACCTTTTAGAAATATCGGCCCAGCTAAATTTTGCATCCGTTAACATAATAGGCATGGCAAAATCAATATCCTCATAGTATGTTAAAGCCTTTTTTGCCATTTCAATATCAATTTCCGGGTATTTTTTCTGAAAAGCCTGCAACAAATGGTTTAACGTAAAATTTTCCAGTAAGGTATACATATCAACAAAGTCTTTTAACCTGGTACCATTGCTATAAATAGCATTCAGTTTCATTGCGCCAATGTCCTCTAAAGAAATCATCCTGATGTTATCGACAATATTAATGCCATTGACCAGTGGGTATTGATGAGAAATAAGGTCAATTTTAATGTTATCAATCAAGCAGAAAACTGCATTTGTTATATGGCGAACCTCTTTGGCGTCATATTTTAAGACAAGATGCCCGGCAACGTCTTGTGAATTGAATGAAGTAATTGAGAAAAGATCAATGTCAATTGACTTGCGGTGACCAATTTGAAGAGAAAGGGCAGTTCCTCCAACCAAATTAAAATCCCGAAATTTATCATCGGACATCAGCGTTTTAATTAGATCCAGCGTCCTCTTCGCGACTGTTTTCGTGTGTAGCATGCTAATTCACCCTCTTGAAGGTTAAAATAGCCGCACACTTTGTCAATGATATAATCAGGAAGGTATTTGATTTCAGTCTTCAGCGCATTAATAATTGTGTCACCTCCGTAAAATCTTATGATCTCCTGCCATTCTTCTTTATTGCCACGTTCAAGTACCCGGGCAATAATACTCCGATACCCATTTTGCCAGTCAATTGCATTGTATTCCCAATCCCAAAAAAGGTATTTGGGGAGGTTTGGCTTTTGACTGTCTAAATTGCCCTCGTTGTGATTTGCAACTCTCATAATTCTATTAAAATTACGAAAATATCGTCCATCATTCCAATAGTGTGCGGTTTTAGAATATTTTGTTCATTTATCCCAACAAAAATGAATCAAGTGTAGGGCAATCTCTCAGAGTGTAAACTGAGGCTCGGTAAGATTTAAAAAAAACGAAATTGGGAGTTAGCTTTATTATGCGAAAACGGATTTAACTACATTGTATCGTTCAAGAAGAACCCTGGAAGTTTGCATTGTGAATGGTGCCGCTAAAGAGTTACCTACAATTGCGGGTTCGAATCCCGCCGTGCTCATAAATTGGTGTCACTACCAAATGGCTGCCTATCCTGTTGAAAAAGATTTTGGGCAATGGAGCACGAATACCGAACGGATTTGTATGACAATGCTATTAAAATTACAGCTGCTATATGAAACAAGTCACTGGATTTGAAAATCAATCATCGGGAAAGTGAGTTATGAACAACGAATGCTCCTGCAGCTGGATTATTATTGTAAAAGTTTAATCATGCAGCTATATTTGTCACTGTTTTCGCCCTTATCGATGCTGTCTTTCTATTGATTTAATATCTGGCAATCATCAAATCGTTCATTAAAAAATCTACCAATAAATAGATGTCCGGTAGAACAGAAAAAAGCATACAGTTGTCAACACTATCCGAAATTCACGACTGTTCCTGGAATTAGGAACAATTGGTTTCGGTGGCCCGGCTGTACACATTGTCATGATGGAAGAAGAAGTAGTGAGAAAACGGAAATGGTTTTCACAAGAACATTTTTGGGATTTAGTTGGAGCTACCAATATAATCCCGGGCCCTAATTCTACAGAAATGACTATGCATTGTGGGCATGAAAGGGCTTATAGTGGCCGGTATTTGCTTTATACTTCCGGCTGTTATCATTACCGCTGTGTTTGCATATTTATACCAGCAATATGGCAAACTGCCACAAGTCGAACCATTTGTTTATGGTATCAAACCTGCCATTATTGGAGTGATTGTTTCGCTGATGATTTCTTTAGACAGAAAAGCACTCAAATCGGTTGAGCTGGCCGTTATAGGTATTGTAGCAGCCATTTTGGTGTTGGCTGGCATAAATGAAATTTATATACTTTTTGGTGCAGGCCTATTAGGGATGCTGATTTACTTATTAAAAAACAACGTTCTGTTGCTATCATTTTAGCGGTATGCATTGAGATGGGCAGAGCCTCCCTTACAGATTGGAAAACGATAATAATTGCTATTGCAGGGTTGGTGGTCAGTATTAGATTCAGAAAACTCAATGGTGCATTGGTGGTATTGGGAGGTGCGGGAAAATCTTTTGGCAGGCACCATTTGTTTCAGCGTAATTTCACCTAAAAAAACATGGGAAGGAAGCTTTGGCGGATTAACTTGTGCTCTTATCGTTGCCTATGTCGATTCTTATTTTTTTACAAACATATCCGCAATCAACTGGTTGGTCGTTGTTTTAATTATAATAGTTACAGGTACTTATGGCGATTTGATCAAATCGCTTATGAAACGAAGCCTTAATGTGAAAGATTCAGGAACTATTTTGCCGGGGCATGGTGGTATGCTCGACCGGTTTGACTCCTTGCTGGCTAATAAAGGCTAATACTTATCTGCAACTGGCCGAACATTACCATACACAACTAATGGATACACAAAAAGGGTTTGAATAATGAACCTTCTTATTAGTGTTTCAGTAATCTTCGTTCTATTTCCCATCTTTCCAAAAAATCCAGAGCTTCATTATCAGTAAGATTATAGAATGAATCGTATGCCTGCGACACAGCGTAGAAACGAGCAGGTGTTTCCAGAATGATCACTTCATCGGCTTCCTGCTCCAATTCTTTTTCCTTGCTTTCAGTTGCAACCGGTGCGGCCACTACAATTTTTGCTGCCTCTTTCTTTTTACACATTTTAATAGCAGCAAAAATTGTAGCACCGGTGGCAATACCATCATCTGTAATAATGACGATTTTGTTTTTTATATCCGGCAGGGGCTGGCCTTTGCGGAGCGTTTGTTTTCTTCTCTCGATCTCCTGGCGTTGTTGGTCCTCTATTTCATCCATCATTTCCTGTGATAATTCTGATTTGGCAGAAGGGGTATAAAAAACAGAGCCATCTTCTGCAATAGCGCCGAAAGCATACTCCGTGTTATACGGGTGGCCGAGTTTGCGCACAATTAAAAGCGATAATCCGGCATTCAGGTTTTTGGCTATATAGTAAGCAGTTTCGGCGCCTCCCCTTGGAATACCTAATACAATCACTTCTTTGTTTTTATATTTTTCCAGCGCTTTAGCCAGTTGTAAAGCGGCTTCTTTTCGGTTTACAAACATGGGGATGTTATTAAGTTAAGTAATGTTCAGGATGCTATTTATTAATAGCGTGTAATCAATGCCATTCGTTCATATTCTTTCAACATATCATTTTCTATTATTACTACTTCGCCGTTTTTTTCCAGTACCAGTGCTATAATGGAATTTACTGCATCGGGCACCAAACGGTGCGATTTTTTGGGAGGATGCAGGTATAATTGATAGTCATCTTTATTTTTAATAAACCCTGTAACAGAAAGATCCTTTTCTACCAAAAGCCTGAACCCTCTTCCTTCAGGCTTTTTCCAGTTGTAAAGGATCGGTTCTTCTATCGGGCGAAAGTCTGTGAGTAGGAACAATCACAGAAATACAAATATTCCCTTTTTCTTTTTGTAACAAAGGAAGTTCGTCTGCTGTAAATTTTTCTTTTTTCATACCATACATAATTTTATAATGATTTACCAGGCTTCAATGTCACTATCGGTATGCTTATGCAGTTCGGGTAAAATCAGCAATGGGATCGGGCTTTCAAAAATCATAGAGCGGGTTGTACTTTTATAAAACCATCTTTCCAGCAAGGCATGTTTGTGAGGCAATATTGCCAGCAGGTTTATTTTGTACCCGGCAATAAAATCATTTAATGCCTGAGGTATATCTTTTCCTTCAATGCATTCATACACCGGGTCAAGTGTTCGTACCATCCTTTTTATTTTAAAGGGAGGATTCAATACTTCATAGGCTTCCTGGAACTGGTTTTTTGTTATTCGCACCAGGTATAACTTTGCATGAAATCTTTCTCCTATTTCACGTAATATATCCAGCAAATGTGGATCACTATTGGGTGCTGCATCACTTTCATTAGCCAATGCTATTGCCGATATATTGATAAATGAAGTTTCTTCCGGTACTACCAGCAAAGGAACGGGTAGCGTTTTTACCAATGCTGTAACTGTACTACCAAAAAAACGGCGAATAGCGGCGCCTGTTTTTTTCATACCGGTAATTATGATATCGGCCTTATTTTCATTAACGGCCTGTAGAATGCACCTGGCTGCAATACCTGGCCTGGAAATGATTTCAACAGATATTTCATTTCCCACTGTAAGTGCCTTTTTTTCATCTTCCAGTTGGCGCTGAACCCGGATTCCCATTTCTTCCAAAGTAAGCACCGGAATTTCTGATACCGGAACAGGCATCTGTTCATAAGCGCTGAACAATATTAACCGGGCATTAAATGCTTTGGCTAACTCTGCTGCATATAAGGTGGCATTATGTGCAGCATCTGAAAAATCGGTGGCAACCAGAATGGTTTTCATAATATGCTTTCTTCAAAGCTACCAGCTATTACAGGGGGCTTTCAATGATGGGCATCATTACCCTATATGATAAACCTCATTAAGTAACCGCCTGGTAGGGAAATTGCATTAAGTTCAGGAAGATAGGGTGATCCCTTTTTTTGTTGGTACAGAAAATATCATGATTATTCGTTGTTCTTTTTTTACGGATTCTATTAACAACCATTGTTTCAATTGTAATTCAAAGTATTAATAAGCATTTTAGTGGAAATTCTTCGGCGGAAACTATCTTTTTAAAATACACCTTTTGTGTTTTTTACATAGCAGGTAACGGGGATCGCCCAACCGGTTTTATGTGCAAATATCATAGGCCATTATGATAGGGATCATTTTCATTGTCTTTTTATTTTGATAGATTGAGAATATAATTTTTTTATGATAGGACCAGCATTACTGACCAGCCCGGGTACCATTGCACACAACCTCCAGGATTATGAATCGTGTTGCCGTTCATTTAACTGGCAATATGAAAGAAATCATCTTAATGGCCTTCCTGAAAATAAAGGATTGAACATAGCTTATGAAGCGGTTGAACGTCATGCAAAAGATGAACTGGCAAATACAATTGCGCTAAGATGGATCCGCAAAGACCTGAGCACGCAGGATTTTTCTTATATCGCTTTACAACAACTTAGCTCGCGCTTTGCGAATGTGTTGGTGAATATAGGGATTAAAAAAAGCGACAGGGTTTTTACACTATCCGGACGTATTCCTGAATTGTACATTGCTGCATTGGGAACACTTAAGACTACTGCGGTGTTTTGTCCTTTGTTTTCGGTGTTTGGCCCTGAACCTGTATTTCAACGGTTGAGCAGGGGGGATGCAAAAGTGCTGGTAACAACCAGAGCCTTATTTGAAAAAAAGGTGAAGCAACTGCTACTCAGATTACCTTCCCTGCAATTTGTTTTATTAACCGATGAAGAAAGGCATATTGATAAAAAGGTGTTATCGCTTCCCTGGTTAATGGAAGAAGCATATGATGAATTTTTTATTCCGGCTACAGATCCTGAAGACCCTGCATTACTACATTTCACCAGTGGTACCACAGGTATGCCCAAAGGCGCCCTGCATGTGCATAATGCTGTACTAATGCATTACATGACCGGCAAAAACGTGCTCGATTTACAAAAAGGTGATATTTTTTGGTGTACAGCTGATCCGGGATGGGTAACGGGAACTTCATATGGAATTATTGCGCCATTGGTTTGTGGTGTAACCAATATAATTGATGAAGAAGAGTTTGATGCCGTTCGCTGGTATTCTATTTTGGAAAAACATAAAGTAAATGTGTGGTATACTGCTCCTACAGCTATCCGCAGGCTGATGCGTATGAATATAAAACCACGTGAAAGTTATAATCTGCAATCGCTTAAATTAATCTGCAGCGTTGGAGAACCTTTACATGCAGAGGCTGTGCTATGGGGCGAAAAAACATTTGGCATGCCTATACTCGACAACTGGTGGCAAACAGAAACAGGGGGCATTATGATCGCCAATTTTCCATCTATGAAAGTAAAGCCGGGTTCGATGGGTAAACCGTTACCCGGCACAGAAGCAGCTATTGCCGAAGTGACTGATGAAGCTATTAACATTATTACAGAGCCTGGTAAACAGGGGCATCTGGTATTGAAACAAGGTTGGCCTTCTATGTTCCGGGCCTATCTGCATGATGAGGAGCGATATAAAAAGTGTTTCAGGGGCGAATGGTACATCACCGGCGACCTGGCAAAAAAAGATGCTGATGGCTATTATTGGTTTGTGGGCCGTTCAGACGACATTATTAAAACATCCGGTCACATGGTAGGCCCATTTGAAGTGGAAAGCACATTAATGGAGCATGTGGCTGTTGCCGAAGCAGCTGTTATTGGCAAACCCGATCCTGTGATCGGCGAAATAGTTAAGGCGTTTATTGTACTGAAACATGGTTTCACCGGTAATGAAAAAGTTCAACTGGATATACTTGGTTATGCCCGGCAGAAACTGGGACCTGCTGTAGCACCTAAGGAAATTGCTTTTGCAGATGAATTACCCAAAACACGAAGTGGTAAAATATTGCGCCGGCTTTTGAAAGCAAGAGAATTAGGTTTGCCCGAAGGCGATATTTCAACACTTGAACAATCCTGACTATAATGGAAAATATATCCGCCATACAATCTATACCAATCATTGATCGTTCGCATGGCCTGGATCTTCTTTCCCAGATGATGCTGGCCAGGCGATTTGAAGAAAAGGCTGCAGAGTTATATACCAAAATGAAAATACGCGGCTTTCTGCATTTATATGTTGGGGAAGAAGCCGTAGCGGCAGGCATAATGCAGGCATTAACACCTGATGATAATATTTTTAGCACCTACCGTGAACATGGTCATGCCCTTGCCCGGGGTATTGATGCCGGTGCAATTATGGCCGAAATGTATGGAAGGGTAGAAGGATGTAGCCGCGGAAGGGGTGGTTCTATGCATTTATTCGATGCAGGTAAAAAGTTCTATGGGGGCAATGCGATTGTGGCGGGTCATCTACCCATAGCTGTTGGAATGGCCCTGGCTTCCAAAAAACAAAATAAGAACAATATTACCTGCTGCATTTTTGGTGATGGCGCTGTTGCAGAAGGCGCGTTTCATGAAACGATGAACCTGGCAGCTTTATGGAGTGTACCCTTACTGATGGTTTGCGAAAATAATTTATATGCGATGGGTACAGCCATCCGCTATTCACACGCTGTAAAGGAGCTTGAGAAAAAAGGAACGGCCTATGGTATCGAATCGGTGGCTGTAAATGGGATGGATGTTCTGGAAGTGGAAAAAGCTGCCCATGAGGCAGTGGGAAAAATACATAAAACAGGTCGGCCTTTTTTCCTTGTTTGCAATACCTACCGGTTTCGTGCACACTCTATGTTTGATGCTGAGCTATACCGCGAAAAAAGTGAGGTAGATGAATGGAAAGAGAAAGATCCTATTCCTGCTTTGCAAAAAAAATTAATGGAACTACAGTTGATAACACAAGATGATCTTAAACAACTTGATCAAAAAGTTGAAAGTGATGTGCAAAGGGCTGTTGATTTTGCAGAAGCCGGAACATGGGAGCCGGTTTCGGAGTTAACCAGATTTGTTTATAGTGAGACAAAATGAAAATGTATGTCTACAATTGTTCATTTTGATATCAGTGCCGATGATCCTGAACGGGCAAAAAAGTTTTATGAATCGTTATTTGGATGGAAGATTCAATTGCTGCCCGGCCCCATGAATTATTACCTGATCGAAACAAAAGATTGGTTTGGAAATAAAGGAGTAGGAGGAGGAATAGCAAAAAGAGAAAATTCGCAACAGACCGGCATTGTCAATTTTATTGGCGTTTTATCTGTTGATGAAATGATAAAAAGGGTAATTAATATGGGCGGAAAAGTCATAGGGCCAAAACAGGCAGTTCAGGGATGGGGATGGCTGGCAGTATGCACAGATACTGAAAATAATCGTTTTGGTTTGTTTCAGGAAGATAAAGAAGCACATTGAAACAATATCCCATAATAAAAATAAAAAATTATGGAAAACAAACATTATTGCCAGAGCTGCGGCATGCCGCTTGATGATCCTGAATTGCGTGGTATTGAAAAAGATGGTTCAAAAAGTAATGAGTATTGCAAATACTGTTACCAGCAGGGAGCATTTACTGATCCCGGCATGACCTGGCGTAAAATGAAGGAAAATGTTATTCAACAAATGGAAAAGGAAAAAGTACCGGAAGATATAATAGAAACGACTGTAAGCAGATTGCAGTATTTAAAACGGTGGCGTAATAAAGAATCAATTCTTTGATGTTTTGTGCTTGCAGGGCACTTGTTTAAACAGTGTACAATATGATCAATGGAAACAGCACTATAAAAATCACTTATCGCGAAGCGCTTAAACAGGGTATCCGCGATGCTTTACAAAAAGATGAAAAGGTTTTTTTGATGGGCGAGGATGTAGGTCGCTACGGAGGCGCTTTTGCGGTTAGCAAAGGTTTGCTGCAGGAGTTCGGTCCTGAACGGATCATGGATGTGCCTTTGTCGGAAAACGGATTTGTAGGCGCCGGTATAGGGGCCGCTCTTGGAGGTATGCGTCCTGTTGTGGAAGTTATGACAGTGAATTTCAGTTTGCTGGCCATGGACCAGATTGTAAACAATGCGGCCACCTTGTTGCATATGTCGGGCGGTCAGTTAAATGTGCCTGTTGTAATACGAATGAGTTGTGGCACCGGTCGGCAACTGGCAGCGCAACATTCTCACAGCTGGGAGCCTTTATTTGCTCATATACCTGGGCTTAGAGTGTTGTCGGCCGGTACGCATGAAGATGCCCGTGGTATGCTGCTCATGGCATTGCAAAGCCCTGATCCGGTTATTATTTTTGAATATACAGCCATGTTAAATATGGAGAAGGAAATTCAGGCCAATGCTGGTATTGTAAATATTTCAAAGGCCGCTATAAAAAATAAGGGAAAAGATATTTCCATTATAACGTATGGAGCCGGAGTATATAAAGCCCTGGATGCGGCAATAGAATTAGCAACGATGGGCATAGAAGCAGAAGTGGTTGATTTGCGTGTGCTTCGGCCCCTGGATGCAGAAACAATTTTTGATTCAGTTAAAAAAACGCATCGTGCCTTGCTGGTGGAAGAAGCATGGGGTTCGGTAAATATTACCGCAGAAGTAAGCTCCCGTATTATGGAAAACATTTTTTATGAGCTGGATGCCCCGGTACAACGGCTGTGCGGAGTGGAAGTACCCATGCCATATCCCAAACATCTCGAAGATGCATCCCTGCCGCAGAAAGAAGATATTGTTGGTAACGTAAAAAAGATGCTGCAGCATGATAGAATTTAGCATGCCCAGCCTGGGCGCTGATATGGAAGCTGGAACGCTTCGCGAATGGCTGGTAAAGCCTGGTGATAAAGTGAAGCGCGGGGATATTATTGCCATTGTTGAAACGCAAAAAGGACTAATTGATATTGAAGTATTTGATGAGGGCTTCATTGAAAAGGTATTGATTAAAGAAGATGAAAAAGTTCCGGTAGGTACTGTTATGGCGTTGATTGCAAACGGAAAAGAGCAAACTACCCAACCTATACAACCGACGGTTACTTTACTACGCACGGTAAAAGCCTCACCCCTTGCCAGGCGAATAGCGGCTGAAAAAGGAATTGATTTACTAACAGTTAAAGGAACCGGGGAAGGAGGCGCCATAACAAAAGAAGATATTGAAAAGCTTATTGCAGCAAAAGGGCCTTTAACTACAGAAAAGAAACCAACAGCCACAGAAAGTATTCGCATGGCAGTAGCAGCTGCCATGAGCAGATCGAACCGGGAAATTCCACATTATTATCTGCAAACAAAAATAGATATGAGCAAATCGCTGGTATGGCTTAGTGAAGCAAATAAACAGCGACGTGTTAAACAACGATTGTTACCGGTGGTATTATTGATCAAAGCAGTGGCAAAAGCATTAACAGAAGTGCCGGAATTAAACGGCTATTGGGAAAATGGTTTTCAACAAAAAAGTGAAATAAATATTGGCTTTGCCATTTCATTGCGTACAGGCGGTGTAATGATACCGGCCATTCATAATACCGATAAAAAAACGCCGGATGAGTTAATGGAAGCATTAAATGATATCATTCCCAGGGCAAGGGCTATGAAACTGAAAAGTTCTGAATTAAGCGAATCAACAATTACCATTACCAGCCTTGGCGAAGGAAATGCAGAGTTGGTATATGGGGTCATTTATCCGCCCCAGGTTGCTATTGTTGGTTTTGGAAGTATTACAGAACAACCCTGGGCCGAACACGGTATGCTCGATGTTCGACCGGTAATTACTGTTACGCTCTCTGGTGATCATCGGGCAACAGACGGAACAACAGGCAGCCGGTTGCTTATGGCAATAAATAATCATCTTCAAAAACCGGATATGTTATGACAGAAACGGAAATAAAACAGGTAGTTATAGAATTATTAAAAAAGATTGCTCCGGATACCGAACCGGCGAACTTAAAGCCCGATGAGGATATAAGGCATACACTTGAAATAGATTCTTTTGATGCATTGCAGTTTGTGGTGGCATTGGATGAACATTTTGGCATAGATACACCTGAAGAGGATTACGGAAAAATTACTACGCTTGGAAATTTGGTTAAATATATACAGCAGAAGAAAAGCTGGTAGCTTTTGGGTGTTTTACTTGCCTGACCGGTGTCGTTTTTCATCTCTTTACTTATTGGTAAATTTATAGTCATTATAAACCTATAAGCGAGTGATCATGGAAAAAATATTCAACGGCAAAGTTGCTATTGTTACCGGTGGCAGCTTTGGTATAGGACGAGCTACAGCGGTTGCTTTTGCCCTTCGCGGAGCCAAAGTAGTTATTGCAGACCAGATAGAAGATAAAGAGCATGAAACCATAAAATTGATTAAAGCTGCGGGAGGGGAAGGAATTTTTATTCAATGTGATGTATCGCAAAACAACAATGTAAAAGCGATGGTAGATAAAACGATCGAAACATTTGGCAGTCTGGATTTTGCTTTTAACAATGCAGGTATTGAAGGGGCGATCGCCACCACACAGGAATGCACTGAAGAGAACTGGGACAAAACGATTGGCGTTAACCTGAAAGGAATATGGCTGTGTATGAAGCATGAAATTCCTCATATGCTTCAACAAGGGAATGGGGCAATTGTGAATTGCGCATCGGTAGCCGGACTTATCGGTTTTCCGGGTCTTCCGGCTTACGTGGTGAGTAAACACGGCGTAGTGGGATTAACTAAAACTGCTGCATTGGAAAACGCTAAGCTGGGAATACGCATTAACGCTGTTTGTCCCGGTGTAATTCATACTGATATGATCGATCGTATAACTGGTAAGGATAAGGAGGTAGAAAAACAATATATCAGTATGGAACCGGTAGGCCGTATGGGGAATCCGCAAGAGGTTGCCGAGGCGGTGATATGGTTATGCTCTGATGCTGCTTCATTTGTTACAGGACATTCAATGCCGGTGGATGGTGGATGGATTGCGGGGTAACGCCTTTGACCTTCACCATTCCTCTGATTTTACAACATTTCGGGAGTGGCTGCAATAACCGTTGTTTCTTTCTTTTCGGGTTTCTTTACGATCACACATTCGGTGGTGATAAACATGCCGGCAACAGAAGCGGCAAATTCCAAAGCAAGGCGGCTTACCTTTACCGGATCAATAATACCTGTTTCAAGTAACTGTTCAAATTTTTCGGTTTTGGCATTAAAACCATAATCATTTTCTCCCGACTTCACTTTCTGAACGATCTCTGAGGGTTCAATTTCTGCATTTATTAAAATTCTTTTCAGTGGCTCTTCCAGGGCTTTGCGCAAAATTTCCAACCCTGTTCTTTCATCATCATTAGCACAGTCTGCTTTGTCTAATTCGGGTAAACAGCGTAAATAAGCTACTCCGCCGCCTGGTACGATTCCTTCTTCCATAGCTGCCCTGGTGGCATTTAAAGCATCATCTACAATATCTTTTTTTATATTTAGTTCAATTTCTGAAGAAGCGCCTACAAAAACTATCGCTACGCCGCCTGCTAATTTTGCCAGCCTTTCATGCAATTTTTCTTTGTCATAGTCGGATGTAGTTGTTTTTAACTGTTCTTTGATCATAGCAATAGCAGCGTTAATACTTTTTTTGTCGCCTGCGCCTCCTACAATAGTAGTTTTATCTTTTGTTATAATTATTTTAGCGCATCTGCCAAGGTGTGTGATATCGGCATTTTCGAGCTTTATGCCTTTCTCTTCGGTTATTACCGTACCTCCGGTAAGTACGGCAATATCTTCCAGCATTTCTTTACGGTGTTCACCAAACCCTGGTGCTTTTACGGCTGCCACTTTTATAATTCCCCTGAGCTTGTTTACTACGAGTACTGCCAATGCTTCTCCTTCCAGGTCTTCGGCTATTATCACCAATGGCTCATTGGCCTGAGAAATTTTATCCAGCAAGGGTAACATCTCTTTCATTCCCGATATTTTTTTATCGTAGATAAGAATGTATGGATTTTCATAAACAACATTCATTTTTTCGGGATTGGTAATAAAATAGGGAGATAGATAACCTCTGTCAAACTGCATTCCTTCCACCACTTCAACATAGGTTTCAAAACCTTTGGCTTCTTCAATGGTAATAACTCCTTCTTTTCCGGCTTTACGCATGGCATCGGCTATCAGTTTTCCTATTTCGGTGTTATTACCTGCCGAAATGGTAGCCACCTGTTCAATACGGGCACTATCGGTACTTACAGCAATAGCCATTTCTTTTAGTTTGGATTTTACCAGTTGCACCCCCTTATCTATACCTTTTTTTATATCCATCGCATTAATTCCGGCTTCTACTTTTTTCAAACCCGCATCGATCATAGTTTGTGCCAATAGGGTAGCGGTGGTTGTACCATCACCAGCTGCTTCGGCAATACGCACCGCCGCATCCCGTATCATCTTTACACCCATTTCTTCAACGGGGTCTTCAAGTTCAATTTGTTTGGCCACGGTTACGCCATCGCACGACATTTGCGGCGAACCATCCATTTTCTCAAAAACCACATTTTTTCCTCGTGGGCCTAATGTAATTATTACGGCTTTTGCCAGCCTGTCTACCCCGTTCTTTAATTTTTTACGGGCATCGAGTTCATAATCTATTTGCTTGGCCATAATGATTCTTTTTTAATTTTATTGAAAAAAATAAATCTGCTTTAATCCATTTTATATCAACCGGTTTAATGATCAGACATCTCCCTCCTGTAAGTTATCGAATGAACAAACCTATTTTACTGACTGTGATCAATACAACATATGACAATAGATATTGAAAAAATATGAAGGGATTTGATTCATATCGTAGTTTTTTAAAAAAAACAGGCCACGAAACGAATGAAAATCATATACAGGATGAACAGGTATCATTGTTTTTATAATGATTTCTATGCAAATTGATAATAAAAAAGTGGATACAATTATACTTTCTGATAATGCACTTAAAGTGCTGCAGCAACGCTATCTGCGAAAAACTAATAGAGATGAATTTGCCGAAACCCCTTCGGGTTTGTTCAGGAGGGTTGCTAAAGCTGTGGCAGGGGCAGAAAAATATTGGGATGTTACCGGTGATGCATTTAAATGGGAAAATATTTTTTACGATATATTAAGCCGGCTTTTATTTCTTCCGAATACACCTACTTTGATGAATGCCGGTACAAATCTGAAACAGTTAAGTGCCTGCTTTGTATTGCCGGTAGAGGACTCGATGGAAGCCATTTTCACCACTTTGAAGCAAGCTGCTCTCATACAACAAAGCGGGGGAGGAACGGGCTTTAATTTTTCACACCTGCGACCGCGAAACGATTTTGTTTCGGCAACAGGCGGCATTGCTTCCGGTCCTATTTCATTTATGAAAATTTTTGATGCCGCAACTGAACATATCAGACAGGGTGGGAAACGCAGAGGCGCTAACATGGGTATCCTCAATATCGACCATCCTGATATTGAAGAATTTATTTATTGTAAACAGCAGGAAGGCGTTCTAAGAAACTTTAATATTTCAATAGGCATTACTGATGCATTTATGAAAGCAGTGGAAAAAGATGAAAACTGGCAATTAAAGCATCCCGCTAATAAAAATACGGTAGAAGTAATGCCTGCAAAGAAATTGTGGGATGCTATTGTTGAAAACGCGTGGGGCAGCGGAGATCCCGGACTAATTTTTTTAGATACTATAAATGCCTGTAATCCTACCCCAGGCTTAGGGCAGATAGAAGGCACCAATCCCTGTGGTGAAGTACCATTGCTGCCTTATGAAGCTTGTAATTTGGGTTCAATTAATTTGCCAAAATTTGTACAACAGCAAAAAGATGGCAATGAGGTTAATTGGACGGATATGGAAAGAGTAATCAAAATTGCCATTCGGTTTTTAGACAACGTAATTGAAGTCAATAACTATTTCGTTCCCGAAATAAAATCAATGGTACTGGGCAACAGGAAGATCGGGTTAGGCGTAATGGGCTGGGCCGACATGCTGGCATTGCTGGAAATTCCCTATGATACGGAAGAAGCCATAAGACTGGCCGGAAAATTAATACACTTTATACATGAAAAAAGTTTTGAAGCATCTGCCGGGCTGGCCAGGCAACGGGGCGTTTTCAAAAACTGGGAAGGGAGTATTTATTATCCAAACAAACCTATTCGTAACGCAACCCTGATAAGTATTGCCCCCACAGGCACAATTTCCATTATTGCCGATGCGTCTTCTTCTATCGAACCATTATTTGCATTGGTTTATCGCAGGGAACACATACTAAATGAGGAAAGCCTGGTTTCAATGAACCATCACTTTATCAATTATTTAAAAGCACATGATTTATATACTGACAGGATCATTGAACAGGTTATGAATGAAGGTGTTGCTAAAAATTTGAAAGACTTATCACCTGATGTAAAAAATATTTTTAAAACATCTCTTGAAATTAAACCTGAATGGCATTTGGCGCATCAGGTTGCTTTTCAGCAATATACAGATAATGCTGTTTCCAAAACCATCAACCTTCCGGAAAAGGCCACATTACAGGACGTTGACCACATTTATAAAGCAGCCTGGCGTCAAAAATTAAAAGGTATTACTATATTCCGCTATAATTCTAAAAGAAACCAGGTTTTGAAATGCGGTGTAATGAATGTAATGTGTAACCCTTAGTAAATAAGGCATAATTCTGAAAGTCAGTACAGGTGCTGATTTTGATCATTTTTTTGTTTCAACATACTAAGTAAATTCGATTATTATGATATTTCCCTCCCTATAAATTCTACATGGCTATATTGTAAGCTTTGGGTTATAATTCCACATTTGAAGAACATTCGCAAAAAAGATGCTTCTAATTTATTTGTAACCTTAAAAATTTACACAATGAAAAACGATATCCAGATTCAGAACGATGTGATTGATCAGCTTAAATGGGAACCCGATTTAAATGCGGCGGAAATAGGTGTAGCTGTTAAAAACGGAATAGTTACGCTTTCGGGTATAGTAGATACTTATTCAAAAAAAATTACAGCAGAAGATGCTGCCAAAAAAGTAGCCGGTGTAAAAGCTGTTGCAGAAGATATTCAGGTAGGTGTTTCTCCCAGCTTTCGCAAAACAGATACCGAAATTGCAGAAGCTGTAGTATTTGCATTAAAGTGGAATACCACAATACCTGAGCAAACCATTAAAGTAAAAGTTGAAGATGGTATAGTTTCGCTCGACGGGGAGGTGGAATGGAATTATCAGCGTAATTCAGCCGAAAGTGCTGTTGAAAAACTGGCCGGTGTGCGAAGTATAAACAATTATATAAAATTAAAACCGGTTGTAAGACCCGGTAACATAAAACAAAAAATTTCAGATGCATTTATACGTAGTGCAACCATAGATTCTGGTAAAATTTCTGTTACAACCGATGGGGTAGTAGTGACACTCAACGGAACAGTACGCTCTTTTGCCGAACGCGAAGATGCCGAAAAAGCCGCCTGGTCGGCGCCAGGCGTAGCCAGTGTGGTAAACAACCTCGTAATGGAAGAAGAAGCTTTTGCTTTTTAGTCTGAAGCCGGAAGTCTGAGGTAAGAAGTAAGACAATCATACTTCTTACCTCAGATCAAATAATTTTGTGACACGGCTTCTCTATTTGAAATTCCCGCCTTAATGTTTAAGGCCGGGCCTCCTGTATTATTTTGTAAAAAAAAAGAAAAGCGGAATTTTTCAACCCCGCTATTCCGTCCGGATGCTACTTCAAAACCTTTTTACAATTTCGAAATAGTCAACCAGTCTCGACTTTAATATGTATTAAAATCTGGTATGAAGGTACAGCAATGAGCCCCTTATAAAAATGACCACAATTGCCATCTTCATTGACTCTTATCATTGTTTATTTAAATTTTTGGGGTAAAATCATATCAGCTCCTGAAAAAAATCATGTTTTAAGGAAATGTAAAAAATAAACTTTGTTGAATCTTTCCCGGATCCGTTCCTGTTTAAATTCAGTTATTACCCCGAAGCCATGCAGTCTTACCTTATGGCATACCCAATTATTCATTCTTAAACTTCTTAAACATGAAAAAGATTTTGGTTGTCGAAGACAACATGCAGATGCTGGAAAATATAGCAGAAATCTTAGTGTTGGCAAATTACAAAATATTCACTGCAGGAGACGGAAAAGCAGGCGTTGAAACTGCTTTTAAAGAAAATCCCGATTTGATCATTTGCGATATTATGATGCCGATTTTAGATGGATATGGGGTATTGCATTTGTTGAAAAAAAATATAGCTGTACGTAATACTCCATTTATTTTTTTAACGGCGAAAGCAGACAGGGCTGAAATGCGGAAGGGTATGGAATTGGGCGCCGACGATTATATAACCAAACCTTTTGAAGAAACGGAACTGCTGAATGCTATTGATACCCGGTTGAAAAAAGCAGATATGGCAAAACACGATTCTGCAGACGAAACAGATATAACAGACTTCCTGCGGGCCGATAATGAAAGAGAAGTAATGCAATTGCTGGTTGAAAACAGGGATATCAATATTTATAAAAAGAAGCAGATCATTTATTCGGAAGGAAACCGGCCCTTGCGCCTGTTTTATATAAAAAAGGGGAAAGTGAAAACATTTAGAACCAACCAGGATGGAAAGCAGTTGATAACCGGCTTATATAACGAAGGCGATTTTTTGGGTTATGTGCCATTAATGGAAGGCACGGTTTACCGCGAAATGGCTGAAGCTATTGAACAGGCTGAACTGGCGATCATTCCAAAAGAAGATTTTCAGGAGCTCTTGAATTGCAGCCGGGAAGCTGTGAAGAAATTTACAATGATGCTTACTCAAAATATATATCAAAAAGAACAACTGCTGATTGGAATGGCCTATAATTCACTGCGCAAGAAAGTAGCCGATGCGTTGATCGGTGTATATAGAATTTATAAGGCAGGTATTGATATAAGTCGCCAGAACCTTGCCGCCATTGCCGGAACTGCTACAGAATCAATGATAAGAACGCTGAATGAGTTTAGAAATGAAAAATTAATTGATATTAAAGACGGAATGATAACTATCCTGAACGAGAAAAGACTGGGAAACATGGTGAACTGAAAAAACTCACTTATCGGCACAACTAAAATTAATTAACAATGAAAAAGATATATTTTTTATTAGTTGGCTGCTGGCTTGTTAATCTTTACACAACTTTCTTTCGCGCAGGATAAAGGCAGGCTGAATGCAAAATCAGCCACTAAAGCCAAAGGATATTCCATCATTAATGCCGGCGAAACCATTATTGTCCATAAGTACATACATCATGCACACGCACCGAAAGAAGCGGAGAAATATGCACCAAAGTATTTTTTACGACCAGTACTTCTGATGTATTACAGCCTCTGACGATAGATAACCTGAAAAAGCATTCCCCAATAATCATCCTTTTCACGATGCATTAGATGCTACCTTTAAAGAAGATAAAGAACTTATTACTTATGATGGTTTTCATAAAATGTATATAGTGAACTGGCTTTTGAAACAACATTCATAAAAAAACAGCCCTTTTGCATCTGGCAACGGAGGCTGTTTTTAATTTCAGTAGAAGCAACAATGCCAATAATCAATGGGCACCCACCGTTTATTATAACAGGGTTCCGGATTATTTTAATAGATATAATGATTATCCTGGAATTCCCTTTGATGTAATCATTCCTTTATTTGCAACTTTAAATAATATTTTTACTATTTCATCAGAAGGAGCATCTTTAGCTATAAATCCATCTGCCCCAATTTGTTTAGTTTTATTAATATAAGCTGGATCAATGTGCATTGAAAAGAACAAAATTTTTATGTTGGGCCAGTTTTTTTTCAGTTGTATAGCTGTTTCAAATCCATCCATTACTGGCATATTTATATCCAGCAGGCAAATGTCAGGAGGGGTAGATGCTGCTATTTTAGCAAGAAATACTTTGCCATTTTCAGCCTCCATTACCACTTTAAATCCAAGTAGTGTAAGTCTAAAATTAAATGTCTGGCGTATTAACTCATGATCATCTACAATTGCAATGGTAGCAGCTAATGTGTTTTTCATAACTATAATTCAATTATAAATTATAAAAACGGAACTGTTGTTAAAATAATTTTCAATCTGACTACTTTTAAAGATTTCACTAACGTCTATATTTTTCACGGTAAAATACCGTCAAGAAAGATTTGAAATCCATTTGCTCACCAAAGGGTTAAGATTAGTACCGGTAATTTTCCGGTACGGATAGAAAATTATCACAGGGTACGGAAAGAGTCGGCGTAAATTTTATTACCTAATTGTTCTATGTCAAGATATATTTCTTGAACAAGTTTCATCAGCGTCCTGACTCAACTAATGAGTTAATTATATTTTTGTTTACGCCTCACCTATATGATAATTCCTTGCCACTTGCTTCACCATTTCCTCTGTCAGGGGCTTTTCAAAATATTCTATCACCTTTTTATAAGCAAATGCTTTTTGCTTATCTTCGATCCTACTGGAACTACTAAGCATTACTATTTTTACTTTTTTACAGACATTCATTTTCTCCAGGCTGTCTAAAAATTCAAAACCATCCATCCGTGGCATGCGGATGTCAAGAAAGATGATATCAGGACACCATTTTTCGCTCAACCGCTCACAGGCCATTAGTCCATCTTCCGCTATAGCTATTTCTTTGGCAGCTTGTATATCTGTTAGTAAAACCTGAGAAAGATAAATGGTAGCTTCATCATCATCTACCAGTAAAATTTTGTTAAAGGGTTGCATGGCCTAAATAGATTTTAAAAGTTGTTCCCTGGTTAACCTTGCTTTCGACTATGATTTTTCCTTCGTAAGATTTGACGATTGAATGAACTATATATAGCCCGATACCCATGCCTTCACAGTAATGCGGTGAATGAAATCGCTGAAATAATCCAAACAGCTTATCTTTATAAGTGTTCATATTAATTCCCAATCCCTGGTCGCTAAATATTAAAATGGAATAATGATTTTCCTGACTCGTTCGAATATCAATGACAGGAGGCTGCCCTTCTTTTTTATACTTAATGGCATTGGTGAGCAGGTTTTGAAGAATGCTTTTAAGGTGAATAAAAGGGAACCGTATATATGGACAACCGGTAAAGTTCGCTTCAATAATTGCTTGCGAAGTGTTAATTAATTCATGTAACTCAATCTTGACTTCTTCCAAAACCTCCCCGAAGTTTAATGTCTCTTTTGGAATTTCCAGTGTCTTTCTGAATGCGATTACCTGGTTTAAGGCATTGTTTGTTTTTTGCATCTGCCAGGTTGATTTTTTTAACAGGACAAATAAATCCAGGCATTCCTCTTTTACGGCTTTTTGCCTGTCCATTAAATTAATAATACCAGTCAGATTTGAAATGGGTGATTTCATGTCATGGGAACAGAGATAACCAAACTCCTCCAATTGTTTGTTAGAACTTTCCAGTTTTCTGTTATATTCTTCCAGCCTTTTTTTCTGTTCCATTTCTGCCTGAGCATATGCCAGTTCCTTGTTTTTTTGCTCCAATAATTCAGTTGCTCGTCTGCGCTCTGTTATATTCGATAGTAATGAACGGACGCGGGTGACCAGTTCATCAGGATGAAAAGGCTTAAAAAGATATTCATCTGCTTTTGCTTCCCAACCTTTCAACATTGCTTCCCGATGTGTGAGGGCAGTAAGCAACACTACGGTAATGGTAGCCGTTTGAGGATTGGATTTAATAGCCTCGCAGACCTCTATTCCGTCTTTTTGGGGCATCATCACATCGGAAATCACCAGGTCTGGCGACCATGTTTCTACATACCCAAGCCCTTCCAGGCCATTCTTTGCAATTTGGGTTTGACAAATACCCCTCAGTAAGGAAACAATATAGGCAGCCAGTTCCTCATTATCTTCACATACCAGCACTTTTAAAAGGGTGCTATCGTCTTTGCCTTCAGATTCGCTGTCATGTACACCAGCAATGGAATATTGTGGAATGAATGCAGGAGGTTTTGCCGGTTGATGCTTTTTTTGAGGTGCAGCCTCAGTAATGGGAGCCAGGCATTCAATGGTAAAAGTACTTCCCTCGCCTGGGCTGCTGGCAACCGTAACCGAACCGCCTAATAATTCGGCAAACTCCTTAACCATTGCAAGCCCCAGTCCGGTGCCTTCAAAGCGGCGGGTGGACGAACCTTCTACCTGGCGAAATTTTTTAAACAGGTGAGGTATATCAGTTTCGGCAATGCCAATGCCGGTATCCTGTACAGACAATAAAAGCCGGTCATTGTTGATATTCATATCAACCATTACCTGCCCAGCTGAAGGAGTGAATTTTACTGCATTGGATAAGAGGTTAAATAAAATTCGTTCAAACAGGTAATGATCCATCATTACCCATTGCTCAGTAGTATTCATCATACAGGAGATCGTAATATTTTTCTCCTTCGCCAACGGTTCAAAATCATGCACCACTGAAGTTATGAGTGAAGAAAGATGCATAGGCTCCCGGTCCGCTTTCATTTTCCCGGCCTCAAATTTTGCAAAATCAAGCAGGCCTGTAACCATTTGCAACAACCGGATGGCGTTATTGTGAATAGTATGTAATAGGGGTAATTGCAAGGGCGATACCGTTCCATATTTGCCGGAAAGAATTGATTCCAGTGGAGCAAGTATTAATGACAAAGGGGTACGTAACTCATGAGATACGTTTGCAAAAAAATCATTTTTTACACGTTCTGCTTCGCGTAGCTTTTGATTGGTTTCCTGTACCTGTTGCGCCCGCAGAAATATCTCAGTTTCCATCTGTTCAGCCTTTGTTTTCAATTCTTCAGTGAGCTTGTGTTGCTCTGTTCCCTGCTTTTTCAAACGAACAAATTCCGTGACATCTTCTACACGATGGATAATATACTCAACGTCGCCCTTTGCATCCAATACCGGGGAGTTATGCGGGCTCCAGTATCGTTCTTCAAAACCGCCTCCTTCCGAATCGGGGCGAGCGATATCATATTTCTGAACCGCCATAGCATCCGACGCTTTGTTTTGAAGTACCCTTTTTAAAGATGCCCGCAGGTTACCAACACCGGTAGCGGCAGGATCATCGGGGTTATCAGGAAACACTTCAAAAATCCCTTTACCCATAATGACATCGCGCTGTGTCATAGTGGCCCGTAGGTAAGCATTGCTAACAGAAACTATTTCTAACTCCGGAGACAATACGAGGTATAAATTGGGGGCTGACTGGAATAATTTACCAAAATCAGGAGTTGATAATTTAGAGGTTAGGTTTTTCATATCACACTTATTAAAATAATGGGGTTAAGTGTAGTTATTTGCTCCGGAATATTAGAAGCAATTAAAAAACTATTCGTTTAGGGTAAATAGATATGATATGGTACGTAATTGGAGACGTTGCTTTTATAAATGCTGTGTAATTATACCATTATTATCATTTATGCTTCAAGGTTATTTACATTTAAAAAGTAGAAATTAATGGAAAGTATGTATAAAAAGCCGGGTAATCTGATTATCGTTTATTGATCAATTGATTTGTATCAATCATTGAAAAGATATCCATTTGAATCAAGAATACTACCTGTTAAGCCACTATAACGATTCAGGATATTGCTAATCGTAAGTTCAGCCATAAATGCATTCAGTAGCTTATTAATAGAGGGAGTTTGCGTTTGCATGAGCGGGTGATTATATAGATGGCTTTTCAATAATAGATTGATTTCAATGAGAGATGCAAGGAGTGGATTGCGGAATATATTTATTATAGTTAAATAACTCTAACTAACATATTAAATAAACATTTTTGCAAGTAAATGCTCCATGAAATACAATTATAGCTACATGTTTTTAGGTATAACCTATTAAGTTAAGCAAGGAGGTTGGTAATATAGCTTATCAAAAAGTTGTTATTCGGCTCACCATGTTGCTATCTTTACAACATCAAAAATAAATTATGAAAATCAATTAATCCAATGTCTGTGAACTATTGAAAACACGTTGAGAGGTTTAAATGTAAAAAAATCGTCCCCCGCTTTGTGCGGGGGATTTTTATTTTCAAACTTTAACCATTTAGAATAGTGCATTGCAGATAAAAAATGAACGTTCCGTTGATTTTTTCTTTCGCTTTTGTGAAACCCCTTATGCAAGTGACGAATATAAAGGTAAGCGCGTTGAAGCGGCTGCAAACTACATAAATAGAATGGGGATCACTTATAATGATACCCGCTTTTCGGCTATATTCCAGATGAGCAATGTGGGAGATGCATACGGTGATGCCACCAATGCAAAATTAAGCGACGATCCGGCTCCGGGTTACTTACATACCATCTTATAGACATAAGTGCATTTTACAGACGTGCCTCTCCAAAAAATAACCCTAAACCGGTATAGTTGGATTTGAAACTAAAAGATGCAGGGAAGGGTGCAGTTGATTTGCATTTTATTGGCTCAGGAAAAGAAAATCTTTAATTGAAGCAGTTGGCAGGTTGTTCTTGGAATGGAGGAAAATCCGAAATTGCGTGCTCAAACTACAATTAAACAGCCGTACCGGAAAACAGTTAAATATGATACTACAAACGGCTAATGGTTATCCCGAAGCGGTGCTTCTGGGCCGCATTCAAAAAGTTGGAAGAAACACTGCGCTATGCCTGAAACGAAAGCTGCTGCAAATGTCTTATGCCACTCTTTTGCGTTTAAGGTTTAGGAAATATCTATGATGGCAAACACTTTTAAAACAGTTTGATATGTTGAGTTGAGTATATAACCCGATGCTAACGAGTTCGTCAAATCGGCAAATAATATTTAGGCGTTTATATTGGCATTATCATAGCTAATTATCACCTATTATTTCCGGTAATGGCTGAAATTTTCTTAAATAACTCAGCTTGATTAAAAGGTTTATCCAAATAATCATTCACTCCTGCTTCAAAGGCTTTGTTTTTAATATCTTTTGTAGTTGATGCTGTGAGAGCAATGATGGGAAGGTGTTTAAATCTTTTGCCTTCCAGTTTTCTTGTTTCAGCAGTGGCTGAATATCCATCCATATTCGGCATCTCCAAATCCATTAATACAAAATCATAGTTATTATTCATAATCATTTCTAAGGCAGAAACGCCATCTTCGGCTTCGTCACAAATTACTTTCCATTGCGATAATATTTCTTTTACTAATACCACGTTGAATATATTATCATCAACGATTAATGCTTTCAAGCCGCTTAAACTTTCTTGCTCCGAATAAGGATATTGATTTATTTCATCTACCTTTTTTTCTGAACCATTTTTGAACGATAGTGTAAAATAGAAAACAGCCCCTTTTCCATCCTCACTTTTCAAATAGATTGTACTTCCATGTAATTCGATCAGTCGTTTTGTAATGGTTAACCCCAAACCGGCACCACCATATTTTCTGTTCGTATTAGAACTGACTTGGGTAAAACTCTCAAAAATTAATTGCTGTTTTTCTTTTGGAATGCCAATACCTGTATCGGATACTTCAAAATCAAGAATAGTTGTATTATTCTCCCTTTTGTTAAGTTTTACCGAAATAACCACTTCACCACGCGAAGTGAACTTTACACCATTATTAACCAGATTGGTTATTATTTGGCCGAGACGTACTGCATCACCCTTTATAAAGTCAGGAATATCATTATCTATTGCTAATTTTAGTTGAATCCCTTTCTCGTTTGCTTTTTGCAGAAAAGCCCCTGTTAAACTTTTTAACAGGTCCTTAATATTAAATTCAACTTCTTCAAGTGCTATTTTGCCTTCCTCTATTTTTCTGAAGTCAACTATATCATTAATAAGGGTCAAAAGATTTTGAGCCGAATACTCTAAAGTTTTGAGATGTTTCTGCTGGTTAGGACGTGGATTGCTCTGTAACAACAGGTGAGCAAACCCAATAACCGCATTTAGTGGAGTTTTTAGCTCATGGCTCATAATAGAGAGGAATTGGGTTTTAACCTGGGTGGCCTCTTCCATAGCGATCTTCTTTATGGTTTCCTCATTTTCCTTATGCCCGGTGATATCCATGAACATACCATGAAATACCATTACACCGTTTTCAACCCAGGGTTTTGCATGACCACAGATCCATTTATATTTTCCTGATGGTAACTCCAGACAATCTTCCCAGTACCAGGCAGTTTGATCAACTAAAGAATACTGCAGGGTATGCCAAAAGAATTTCAATTTGCCAGGCCGCAGTAGGGTTAAAAATGGAGACGCATCTTTTAATAAACATTCCGAAGGTAATTCCAGTAGTTGCTGTATACCGGCACTTACATACTGGAATTTTATTTCAAATAGAGGGTTGTATGCAAATTGAAATAAAACCGCAGGAATGCTTTCTTCAATTTTCCGCAAATCTCTGTCAGGATATTTGGTTGGGATATTATGTTGCATAATTGGCCTAAAACGTATCTTTGTTTAACCAAATATGTTTATATAACATGATTTTCATCATGTTATATAAAACACTTGTTTTCAGCCAAGTATTTCCATTTATTGTTATTTTAGCCAGGTTTGCTGCTTTTCTTAAATTATTAAAGAATGGTATTGGTATTTGATAATTATCAAAAAGTCAAAATAATTTTGATCAATATTTCGATGTTTCTACACCGTTATACCCTACTCTTGAAGGTTATTCCATCCTTATTTGTTTTGAAAATTAAAGCCTGAAAACTTTCGAAAATATTAGGACTAAGAATTATGTTGGCGTACTCAGTGGCCTCAGCACCAGCGATGCCAACAACCTGGGTTTTGCCAAAACCTATCCGGCTCCTTTTAGTGCTTTACATATTTTTTCGTTTTGTTAAATACCCGAATCCTGTTTGCGCCTCTTGCATACTTGCAGAAACATGATCAACACGATCTCACCCAATGAAGCAGCCAATATAAACCCTGAATACATAAACACACGTAATATCGGGTAAACCGGCACCATGATTTCGGCGAAAGAGGTTTTAACCGAAGAAGCCGTTTTAAAACCTTTAATCAATCCGGCGATAATGAGTGATGCCCAGAAAATGAGCAGACTGGCTTGCGAAATCCAGTACCCGGCATTGAACCAATTGTACTTGTGCTGATCATCCCTGAAAGATAAACCGGTCATATAACTGAAACTGGCCAGCAGTATCATCGTATTGATTCCAATGGTCGTTCCCATGGCATGCGCTACGGTGACATGGGTGCCATGGGTATATCTGTTAATGGCAGGAATTGACATCAGTAAAGCCAGCACCAGGTTTAGAAATACCCAGCATTCAGAAGCTAATAAAAACCTGTAAGTGGCGAGATGGTGGAACCTAAGGTGCTCTTCCAGTTTTTTGCGGAAGCTCCGGAGAATACTGATCACCAGCACCCATTCTGTCATGCTGATACCATAAGCGATATCCCTCACCCATGATGCCGTAGGAACATTGTATATATGATGCCCCCAATTAAAGATAAGGTTGGCGAGCCCCAGGAAATAAGAAGCATAAGCCTTCCCTGAGTAAGCGATCTTTTCATTAGCACTGATTTTCGCCATGAGAAAAATAGCTGTTCCATACACCATCTGATTCCAGGCGCCTACCATCGATCCGTTCGACTTCCATTGTACGGTCATCTCTTTGGTGAACGATTCTCTGAACCAGGGTATATGCCATAGGTTTTGTTCAATGAAAGTGAAAAGAAAAAACAGTATGCCCGTCGACCACATCCAGACGTAAACAGGTGTTTGCCGTCCGGTTAAACGGCTGCCCCCAAAAAAAGCAGCTATTAACAATAACCAGGCGATCAATAAAAATATATTCAGTATAGGGGGGAACTCCCAGTATTCACGACCACCAAATTCTTTTAACGAATAGGAAATGAAAATAGCTACAATGGTAATCATCCATATTACTATGAAACCGGAGAACAGCTTATTATTTTTCTGTTGGCTGGCAAAGTAGTTCGATTTGTAATAATATATTCCGGTAGCCGCAGCCGTAATGATCCAGAATAAGCCGCCGGAAACGTGAATGGGTCTCACTTGCTGAAAGGGTAAACTACGACCCACTGTATCGGGGGCCCAGAATGAAAGCATTGAAATAACACCAAAAAGAAGGCAAACAAACAACAAGGTCAAAGCAAAACCGGTTAAAATCCTGTATTTAAGAGCCATATTAAGTTTTCTATAGTTTATAGTTTCCAACGACTGTAACTTTATCTAAGGGAACCCTAGTATTCCCACTTTGATCAACCCATTTTAAAAAGGCAATTATATACGAAATGTCGCTGTCTGATAATCCGAGATTAGGCATTTTCTGTGTGCCATTTTTAATAAATGCATAAGCATACATCGACCTTTTAGCCGGATCAGACATCAAATTGGTAAGATCGGGCCCCATGTATCCACCCAATCCATATAATTGATGACATTCCTGGCAGTTATTAGATTGCCATACTGCCAAACCCTTTAATGCATCGGCCGGAGGCCTTATTTCTGATTGGTTGCTGTAGAAATAAACAAGAAAAGAATAAATAAAATAAGTGAGTATTAATAAAGCAAGAACACGTTTGACCATACAGTATTTTGATCTTTAAGAGCCCGAAGCTATACTCATATGCGATTATGGGTAATGAGAACAAGTATGTATGGTACTGATTTTGATCATTGTCCATTTATTTAGTAGACTTAGCAATTGCCTCTAAAGAAAATATCTGGCAGGTATATAAACTGATAAGGTATTCATCAATATCTGTTTCAATAACATTGTTAAAAATATTGATGACAATCATTTAAAAGAGTGCTCCGGAGCAAGGGAGAGTCATGCTTAGCTACGTGGTATAGATTGACATTGGCCCTTACCTGTTATGTCCTATTAAGTTGGGATATTTTCCGGTTTTAAAAACCGCCTCTTTTTTGTTTATTTGTGCAGCGGTTATACAATCCCTTCAAAAATATGAATACCAATTTTCAACCCCTCATTCAGCAATACAAATCCGACAACGAATCAGTGTATAATACCTGGTTTATTAATAACGATGATCGACTTAAAGCGTTTCGCTCTATTCGCAGAGGCGTTATGCAGGTAATAGACGACATAAAATGCAAGCGGTTTCCGAATGATTTTAAAGGGTCTTCTCTTGAATTTGTCCTTTCCTGCATCACAGAGCAAAAGCAGGTGTTTGAAGGAGCCGCCCATCCCTTTTACTGGAAACCGAAATTGCGTATCCCGGATATTTATGAAAATGACGCTAATAAACAGGCTTTCGGTCAATTCCTGGAAAACTGCCTGAATGCAAAAACAGAAGATCAGATTATTAGGGAAATAATCAGACTGGATAGTTATAAAATAAAAGGACTTGGTCCGGCGGTAGCCAGTATCCTTTATTTCCTGCACCCAACTATTATTCCACCCTTTAACACGGCAATCATCAATGGCTTCAATTTTTTGTTTAAAGACAAAAAAAAATTAGGTAGCTGGTGCGAATATTTAAAATTAAGAGAAGTATTAATTGATACGAACAATCAATACCGTTCGGAACTTTCATCAGATTTGGGAGCTATTGCGGGTTTGTTGTTTGAAATTGGTTCACAAAAATTGATATTGGGATCTGATGAATACCTCTCTGAAGATGAAAGAAGAAAATTAGAAAAGGCAATGGAGAAACGACACAAGGAAGTTCAGAATGAAAAGGATGAAGAAGATTTACATACAGAAATGCAATACCATTTACTGAAAATTGGCCATGCTTTGGGTTATGATGTAATTGCAGCTTCCAATGACAGGTCTAAAAGCTGTAATGGGCAAAGCTTCACTTTCATCAGTTTGCCTTCTTTTCCATCGGTTAACTGTGAAAAGGACGTATTAAATACGATTCAGTTGATTGATGTATTATGGTTTCAGAAGGGAACAAATAACGTAATAGCAGCTTTTGAAGTAGAAAAAAGTACCAGTATCTATTCAGGTATTCTTCGCCTTACGGATTTGTCTTATACTATAGCCGATGGTGATGAAGTACTTTACCTTATTGTGCCGGGTAGCCGGGAAAAAGATGTCAAACTTCAATTGACGAGGCCAGCCATTAAGAGTAATAGTGTTCCCATCAAATACATTTTATTTTCTGATCTGAAACAGCATTGCGATGCACTGTGCAAATTTGGAGATAGTCACATGATAATGGAGAAAATCGCAAAAACAGCATAATGCGTTTAAAATAAAGCAATGTAGATAGCTGCATACTTCAGGCCACAAGCTACTTTCCGGTCATTTGTTCCCTTCCAGGTATGATTAAAGTCATAATGACTTCTAATGGTAGTCATCTTTTTCTGTTGCCGGCTAAAATAGCTTTATGTAAGCCTAAAACTGTCACAGTGAACAAATTATTCGCCATATTTCTTCTTACTATTTATTCAAGCAGTGCGGTTGGAGTGGCTGTTAATTATCATTATTGTCACGGAAGCCTGGCAAATATATCATTGCTGAGCTTTGATAAGCTGAAAGGTTGCAAGTGTAACCCTTTGAGTACGCCAAAGCAATGCTGTAAAGATAAACTGCAATACCAGAAATCAGACAATCACCGACCAGGCCAAGCTGCACTCATTTATAATCAGGTTATTTACTCTACTGAAGCGAATTTTCCGAATTCCTATGACTTATTCTTCCGGCCCTGTTTAGGTAGTGCAATATTCATTTATTGTGCCCCACGAAGTACTTCGCTACCCATTTTTCTCCTCAACAGAACTTTCAGAATTTGATTTTGGGAGACATTTTATTACTATGAAATGCTGACTGGATAATATTATCCTGTAAATGCTTTTTTTCAAATCAAAGAAAAATGGTTGCCTGATTTCGATATATTAAAAGGGCAAAAACATCACAATTAAAATATTTAAATAATGAAAAAGATATATTTTTTACTGATACTGGCAGGTAGCCTGCTGGTTACACAACATTCGATAGCACAAAAGGAAAAAGTGACTTCGAAAATAGCTACTAAAGAAAAAGGATACACCGTCATTAATGCGGGTGAATCCATTATTATTTATAAGTATGTACACCGGGCACATTCCCCTAAAGAAGCAGAAAAATATGCACCCAAATATTTTTTTACTACCAGTTCTTCCAATGTACTGCAACCGCTTACAAAGGAAAATCTGAAAAAGGCATTTCCCAATAATCATCCGTTTCATGATGCACTGGATGCAACCTTTAAAGAAGATAAAGAATTGACCAATTATGATGATTTCCACAAAATATATAAAGTGAACTGGCTTTTAAAGCAGCATTCATAAAAAAATAAGCCCTGTTGCATCTGGCAATGGGGCTAAATATTTTTAACATAAGGAAAATGTCAGGAAAAGAAACAAACTGGTACGTCATTACAGGCGGGCCGGGGGCCGGTAAAACCACAACCGTCAATTTATTGAAGGCAAGAGGATATAAAACAACTATTGAACATGCCAGGCATTATCTCGATACTCAATTGATTAACGGGCAAACTGTAGAAGAAGTCAGAAAACATCAGAAAGAATTTCAATCCGGCGTTTTGGATATGCAGATTGAGCAGGAAAAATCAATTTCGCCCAATGATCTTCTGTTTCTCGACAGAGCAATTCCTGATGCACTTGCATACTACCATTTTCTGAATCTTCCTGAAGATGAAAAGTTATTGAAAGCAATTAGTACAGTTTCGTATAAGAAGATCTTTATTCTTGATTGTCTTCCATTCGTTAAACATTATGCCCGTACGGAAGATGAAGCGGCATAAAAAAAGATTCATGAATTACTTACTGAAGTGTATAGTTCCCTTCATTTTCCAATTGTTCATGTTCCCATACTTCCTCCTGAACAACGTGTAGAATTTATCCTGAAAAACCTTTAAGTACACATAGATAGCATTTTACTAATGCACCAGAAGGAGCGTTGAATGGTAACACTAAATGAAATAAATATGAAAGAACCTGACTATTGGATGCGGTATCCGGTCATTACCAATTCACAGGAAATTGCGAATGCAATGAGCAGGGAAACCTTTTATTCATCCGGAAAACAGTATGAACTACTAAGTTTTTTGCATGATACAACTTCCCCTTGCATTCTGATTTCTCCTGGTTCCGGTGGGCATTCTTTTGTGTTTGCAGAGCTTGCATATTTAATTTATAAAAAGAGATTAAATGCTTTTGTAATGACTCGGCATGGAGGTTTTACCATAACTGAACTTATGGTAAGGCATACCGATGCCGTGAATCATTTAAAAGCCAGGTATGGAGATAATTTGCACTTATATGGAGAAGGATTAGGCGGACTTGTTATTTTTTATTTGTGTATTCAAGGTATAAAAGTTAAAAGTGTTATCTGCGAAAATTCTCCTGCTATTTTAACTGAACCAGCGTTCCATAAAGCAATGAAAGAAGATGGAAAAGCAGGTATGCGAAGAACTATATTGCTGCCCATTTTCAAGAGGCTGGTAAATATTTTTCCTTCATTACCCATTCCAATCAGGGCTTATTTGGCATGGCATGAACTAATTGATACCGATCAAAATAACAAGGCAATAGAACAAAGAATAGTTCATGCTTATGATAATGATCCTGACTTTGACAAAAGTTATCCTCTGAAAGCTGTTATGTCGTTGGTTAATACAAAACCACCTGCCACAATTGATAGGCTTACTATTCCTACATTTTTTATTCTCGCGACCAGAGGGCTGATGCCTTCCTATTTTAGAAACCTTTTTTCACGGCTAAATGTTAAGCACAAAAAGTTGCAGGAAGTAAGCGGAGGTGCGTTTTGGATGTTATCTAATCCTGATCAGGCAAGTGATCTAATTGTTAACTGGATAATTGAAATAAATGAAAACAATTCAAAAAATGATGTCTTTCAAAGCATCCCCTGAAGCAGTCTTTGATTGTATTGACGATTTAGGAGTAACCGGAATGCACATGACAGAATCATCAATGCCTATGATGGGTGGAAAAATGGAATTGGAATTTTTGACTACACATAAAACAGGTCTGCATACAAGATATCACTGGACTGGGAAAGTATTGTGGTGGAAACTGGATTTTACTGTAGAAGTAACGAAGTGGATCAGGGGCAAAGAAAAGACATGGGAAACCATTGGTGCTGCCAGTATAATCCTTTATTCATGGTTTCAGATGAATTTAAATATTGAACCGGCTTTGGATGAAACTATCGCTTGTTTATCCATTAGTTATAAACGGCCAGAGGGAGTGCTTAATAAAATACTATGTTTTCTTTTGGGTGATTGGTACTGCAGGTGGTGTTTGAACAACATGCTGAATAATGCAAAGAAAACGCTTGATCTGAAGGAAGTTCAATGATAACCAACTTAATTCTTAAAGCGGTTAATGATTCTCAGGCATTGTGAGTTATATAGATATCTGTATAGTCAGATAACGATATGACAAAAATCAGTTGAAGCATCAACCTCCATCAGTATTTTTCTATGATATTTAATGGAACTTAATGGTAAACGGATGCTATGGCGAAAATTGCCAACAGGACGAATGATAGTAACGAAATGCAAAATCTGGCTGAAATATTGAAAGCCGCGGCTCACCCACACAGATTGGCCATAATGAAATTGTTGTGTAAAACAAAAGGTGAAAAACTCACTGTTAAAACAATTTACGAAAAGCTACAACTGCAACAGCCGGTGGTATCCCGTCATCTGAATATCCTTAAAAATGCAGGTATTGTAAGACGTTTACAGGAAGGGCAAAAAATTTATTACTGCCTGTGCATGGAAAAGAAGAACATAGAATCATTGTCAGGATGTTTTTGCTGATTTTATCAGGTTGGATTTGACCATGTTTCGGGTTAACTGAGGTTAAATGATTTTTTATGATTGAAAAAATTATTTCCTGGTCAATTCATAACCGCTTTTTTGTGTGGATAGGGATTATCCTGATCGCCATTGGCGGTTTTTATGCAATCAGGGAAACACCTGTGGACGCCTTACCTGATCTTTCTGAAAACCAGGTGATCATTTTTACCGAATACATGGGGCGTAATCCAAAAATTATAGAAGATCAGATAACCTATCCCCTTGTATCTAACCTGCAGGGTATTCCACGTATCAAATCTATCCGCGCCGCATCGATGTTTGGCATGAGCTTCATTTTCGTGGTATTCAGGGATGATGTGGATGTGTATTGGGCAAGAACAAGAGTAATGGAGCGGCTTAATTATGCACAGAAATTTTTACCGCAGGGTGTAACGCCCAGCCTGGGACCGGATGGAACAGGGCTGGGACACATTTTTTGGTACACCCTCGATGCAAAGGATTATAACCTTGGTGAACTTCGGGCCCTTCAGGACTGGTATGTAAAATTTGCCCTTCAGAATGTAGAAGGCGTGAGCGAAGTGGCTTCTTTTGGAGGATTCCAAAAAGGCTACCAGGTTACGATTGATCCACACAAACTGGTGTATTATGGTGTGCCCCTAATGGATGTTACCCGTGCCGTTGCAGCCAATAACCGGGATGTAGGTGGCAGTTTATATGAAATGAATGCTACAGGGTATCTTATTCGCAGTTTGGGATACATTACCAGCCTTCAGGACATAAAAGAAATTCCAATCGGAACATATAAATCCATTCCCATCACATTGAGCGATATTTCAGAAGTTCAGATGGGTTCTGATTTACGTTTAGGTATAGTAGAAGAAAACGGAGAGGGAGAAGTAGTGGGAGGCATTGTAGTGATGCGTTTTGGCGAAAATGCCAAAGATGTAATTGAAAGGGTAAAGGCAAAAATGAAAGACATTGAAAAAGGATTGCCACAGGGAGTAAAATTCAAAGCAGCATATGACAGAAGCGACCTTATATCAGCAGCCATTGATACATTGAAAGTAGCTTTATGGCAGGAAGTATTGATCGTTTGTATAGTGGTCATACTTTTTCTTTTCAGCATTCGCAGCGGTTTGGTTGCTATTTTCTGTATTCTTCTCTCTGTACTCATAGGATTTATGTTAATGAAATTATTTGGGGTTTCGGCAAATATCTTATCTCTCGGAGGTATTGCATTAGCAATAGGTGATGTGGTAGACCCTGGCATTGTAATGGCTGAAAATGCTTACCGGTCGCTGACAAACCGGGTTCTCAAAACTCAAAAAAAATAATGGGTATGGCAGCAGAAAAAGAAATAAAAGTTAAAGAACGAATTGGTCATACCAGGGAAATTCCGGAAGATGAAAGGGTTGCTATTATTGAAGATTCTTCCAGAACAGTTGGCAGGTCGGTTTTCTTTTCTGTTATAATCATGATCATTTCTTTTGCGCCTATTCTTTTTTTGACAGGCCAGGAAAGAAAATTGTTCTCCCCGCTGGTACTTACCAAAACATTTTCGCTCATTGGTGCAGCCATCCTGGCGATCACCGTTTCTCCCATGCTCACGCGTGCTTTTATGAAATGTAAGCTGGTACCCGAAAGCAGAAACCCTGTGTCCAATTTCTTTATAACTATCTACAAACCGGTTGCAAGGCTTTGCCTGAAATGGAGAAAAACAGTACTCGCAGTATGTTTTGTTTTAATAGCAGGCAGTGTGCCATTGGTAATTAACCTGGGTACTGAATTTATGCCGCCATTGGATGAAGGTTCTTTGTTATTGATGCCGGTTACCTTACCAGACGTATCCAACTCGGAAGCCAAACGCATCATGCAATTGCAGGATAAAATCATTAAAGGCTTCCCTGAAGTAGAAAACGTGTTGGGTAAAGCAGGCCGCGCATACACTGCCACAGATAATGCGCCAATCAGTATGATAGAAACTATTATCGTATTAAAGCAAAAAAAGTACTGGCGGGACGGTATGACCAAAGAAAAACTGATTAAAGAAATGAATGAAAAAGTACAGATACCAGGTGTGGTAACAGGATGGACACAACCTATTATTAACCGGATCAATATGCTTTCAACCGGTATTCGTACAGATGTAGGAGTGAAAATTTATGGCAAAAATCTTGACAGCATTTATGAGATTTCAAGAAAAGTGGAAGCATCATTGAAAGGCATCAGAGGGCTGGAAGATTTATATGTTGAACAACTCACCGGTGGAAAATATCTTGATATAAAAATCCGCCGCCATGATGCAGCCCGGTACGGGTTAAATATTGATGATGTGAACATGGTGATTGAAAGTGCATTGGGTGGCATGATTCTGACGACAACTGTGGAAGGAAGAGAACGCTTTAGCGTAAACCTGCGGCTGGCTCAGGAATTCAGGAATGATATTGATGAGATCAAACGCATACCCATCCAAACCATGAAGTATGGCGTTATTCCACTTTCGGCAGTGTCAGATGTAAAAGTATCAGAAGGCCCGCCCATGATTAATTCTGAAAATGCCATGCTGCGCGGTACTGTTCTATTCAATGTACGTGGCCGTGATATGGGCAGTGTGGTAAATGAAGCAAAACAAAAAATTGAAGAAACATTTAAGCAATTACCGCAAGGGTATTATATAGACTGGAGCGGACAGTATGAAAACCAGGTGAGGGCACAAAAACGGTTGAAAATCATTATCCCGATTGTAATGCTGGTTATTGCTTTTATTTTATACATCACATTTCATTCTTTTAAAGCGGTAGCGATTGTTTTTATCAGTATACCTGTTGCCCTGATGGGTGGGGTATATTCTCTTTATTACTATCATGTTAATTTCTCGGTAGCAGTTGCCGTTGGGTTTATTGCGCTGTTTGGTGTAGCCGTGGAAACGGGAGTTCTAATGATAGCTTATCTGAATGATTCTATAAAAAAACTGGTTGAGATAAGAGGCAACGGCCCTCAAAACATAAGCAATGATGAACTGAAGGAGACATTTTTATTTGGTGCTACCCAGCGCGTGCGCCCGCTGCTGATGACTGTATTGGCTAATGTAATCGGACTAATTCCGGTATTGGCTTCTACAGGTACCGGCAGTGATGTTATGAAGCCCATTGCTATACCTTTTGTGTTTGGCCTTATTACGTCCACGCTCTTTGTATTGATTGTGTTGCCGGTAATTTATAATCTCTTAAAAGAATGGGAATTAAAAAAACACGGCTGGCTGGCGGTTCTGGAAATCAAGGAATAGGTGTAAATAAATTATGAAAAGAAGACTTATTATATCATTTGTAATGCTGCAATTGCTGGGAATAATTGCAAATGCGCAGGATACAACCCGTTTGAGCGTACAGGATGTATTAAATGTAATTGATAAAACGTATCCGCAATTGCAATTGTATGAACTTAAAATAGCTTCTGTTCGCTCCCTGGCAGAAGGCGCAAAAGCCTGGATGCCGCCTACCGTTTCATTGGCCCTTGACCGTTTTCCTTATCGGGTTTCGATGATAAAAGAAAAAATACCTGATAACCAGGCGGGCATTATGTTATCGGTGCAACAAATGATTCCAAACCCCGGAAAATTGAATGCGAAAAAAGATTACATCTTATCCCTGGAAAATGTGCAACGTAACGATTTGGAATGGCAAAAGAATACCCTGCATCTTACAGCAAGGCTTTACTATTACCGCCAGTATATTGCTGAACAAAAACTGAAGCTGATAAAAGAATACCGGGAACTATTAAGCCTGCTCATCAAAACAGCAAAAGATAAATATGCCTATAACCAGGCAGATCTGGCTACAATCTTCAAAGCAGAAGCCTCCCTGGGTGAACTGGGAAATATGGAGATAATGTTATTTGCCCAGGTGGCAGAAAGTAATATTGGCCTTAATACATTAATGAGCCGGCAAGTAAATACCCCGTTATTGATTGACACGCTGTTAACGTTAAAAGATTACAGCAACGATTACTTGCCTGCATTGGACAACGCTCAAATTTTGAGAAATGACATACTATCGGTTCAGAGTCAGATTCAATCCATGAAGTTAAATCAACGCTTGATGGCTACCGGCTCTAAACCGGATTTCGGTATCCAGCTTGCACACGGACAGATGTTTGGAATGCCAAACCAGTTTTCCATCATGGGTATGATCACAATTCCTATTGTGCCCTGGTCATCGAAAATGTATAAATCAGAAGTAGAGTCAATGAGCTTTGAAATTGAGGCTATGCAAAAAGAAAAATCCACCATGCAATTAATGGCCGGACAGATGATTCGTGAAAAAATTACCATGCTGATGTATGAAAAAAGGCAATTGGATAATTACGATAACAACGTGTTGCCCTTTTATCGTAAGAATCTTGAAAGCAACCTGCTGGCTTACCGGCAGAACACCGGAAACTTTTTTGTATTGCTGGATGCCTGGAATATGCTGCTGATGAAAGAGCTTGAACGCTTTGATAAACTGGGACAGGTTTTCACTGTACAATCTGAATATGAATATCAAAGAGAGATTAAATAGCAATGAATGAAAAAATACCATATAGGAACAATGAGCGATTGACAAGTAATGCCTGGTTAATTATTGTGGTATTGATGATAATAATTACATCCTGTAACCAGGGTGAGGAAAAACATGATAAACATCAACCGGGTTCATCGATTAGTTTAGACAGGAGCCTGCAGCATGATTCAATGCCGGATATGAATAATACCTCGCATAAAAAGATGGAGGACGAAAACATAAATATGCCAGGTGACAGCAGTAGTCATAGTTCACATAATGCTGCACCTGATAATGTAATGCAACCCGATACAACTATAGGCGAAACTTACTGGAATACATTGCCGACTAATCGTACGGTGATTGCCCGTCAAAAAGTAGTGGAACCTGTTTTCAGTAGCATGAATTTTACAATTACAGGTAATGGATATATTGCCTTTGATACGCGTCGTAACCGTAAAGTACCGATAAGAGTGGGTGGTCGGATTGAACGGTTGTTTGTGAAATATAATTACCAATATGTGAGGAAAGGAGAAAAAATTCTTGAATTATACAGTCCGGAATTAAATACTTACATAGAAGAATATCTCTATGTGCTAAAGCAAACCAATGATACTATACTACAAAACAGGGCAAAACAAAAACTAATATTATTAGGTCTTACATCGGCGCAGGTACGACAGATTGATCAAACGGGCAAGGCATCTTTGACCGTACCTATATATAGCCCGTTTGAAGGCTACGTATTGTTTAATCCTTCTGCTTCTTCAGGTATGGGAAACACTGGTAATCCTTCCGGCAATATGGGTAGCGGCATGGGCGGTGCAAATTATTCATCACCTTCTTTTCAGGGCTCGGTATTATCCGACAACAGCATCCGGGAAGGCATGTATGTAAGCGCCAATCAAACCCTTTTTTGGGTAAATGATTTCAAAGAAGCCTGGGGCATTATTGCATTCACCAAAGAAAATGAAAAATATATTCACAGAGGACAGCCGGTAACAATAAACAGTGAACTACTGCTGCCCGATCGGCCGGTTCATACCTCTATTCAGGTAATTGAACAGGTGTACCAGGGTGAACAAAAATTCACACAGGCAAGAGTGTATATCCCTAATACATCTAAAGTGCTTAAACAAAATTCATTAATTACCGCTACTGTATCTGTTCCGGTTAAATCATTAATGGTACCGGCAACCAGTGTTTATTACCTGGGAAAAACGACAATAGTATGGGTACAGGTTGGTGTTAGCAAAGAAGGCAGTCCCGTTTTTCAATCAAGGGTGGTAAAAACTGGTCACCGTAATGACGATAATGTAGAAATATTGGATGGGTTGGCACAAAATGAAAAAATAGCTAAAGATGCCGGTTACCTCGCTGACCGTGAAACTATTATTCAATATTAAAAACAGCGCAAATTATGAAAAATAAAATCATAACAATTGTTGTCGGTTGTTGTGCTGTTTTATTTTATATAACAGCATGCACTGATAAAAAAGCACCAACCCAAAAGTTGGAACATGAAAGTCATATTGCCCCTGCAGCCATTGATTCTACTATGAACATGATCACTCTTACCCAACGGGATGAGCAATACGCTAACATTCTTGTAGATACCGTGAAAATAAAAACAATGGGAGAATACACGACACTTCCAGGTATTACCAGTTTTGACGAAAGAAAAATAACGGTTATTACATCACGTATACGGGGAAGGCTGGATAAATTATTTGTTCGTAACCCACAGCAGTGGGTTGCAGTGGGCAAGCCACTATATGCTATTTACAGCGAGGAGTTATTATCATATGAAAACGAATTGTTAAATGTATTACAGCAACAGGCACAATTCAGCAGTATGAAACAGGTGGTGGATCAATTGGTAGAAGGGGCAAGGAAAAAATTGCTGCTGTGGGGACTTACCAATGAACAAATATCAGTATTGGAAAAAAGCCGCGAGGCTTCTCCGCTGGTTACTTTTTACGGCCCTGTTTCAGGTACGCTGATTGAACTTTCGGTAAGCGAAGGCCAATATGTGGAAGTCGGCACCCCACTATTTCGTATTGCCGACTTATCGCAGCTTTGGATAGAGGCACAAATGTACTCCAGCGAGTTAAAATGGTTGAATGAAAAACCTTCGATTACAGTTGAGTTTGATGCGTATCCCGGTGAAACATTTACTGTGGTTCCGGTATTTGATAATCCTACAGTGGAGGCAGATCAGAAAATTAGTCTGGTGCGGTTCCTGCTAACCAATCGCAGTCATTCATTGAAGCCGGGTATGATGGCTTATGTAAACATAAAGCGAAATGAAAAGAAAACTTTAGTTATACCCAAATCCTCCATCCTGATTGGTAACATGATTACAGCCTGGGTAAAGACGGGTGATGGTATGTATGAGAACCGGTTGATAAAATTGGGTATTCAAAATAAAAAAGAAGTAGAAGTGCTCAGCGGACTGAAAGAAGGAGAATTGATTGTAACCAATGGCGCTTATTTGTTAAACAGCGCTTGGGTATTAAAAAAAGGAGCAGGTATGGAAGGGATGAAAATGTAAATAGAGAGCAATGCAAAACTGGTTTTAAAGCATCTTATAAAACATTAGTTACTTATGATTTTTCCGGATATTGAAGATGTGAAAGCTGCGTGGTCCATTGATCACATTGGTGTAATAGAAAAATTATGCACTGATGCAGAAATTGGATTGTCTTCAACTGAAGCAGCCAGAAGACTGGATATCGCGGGCCCCAATAAAATTGAGTCTGGTAAAAAAGTATCGCCCCTGATTATTTTGATAAAACAATTTGTAAGTCCTTTTGTATTGTTATTGGCCATTGCCGCAGGACTTTCTTTTTTCTTCAAAGAATGGCTGGACGGGATCGCTATAATAATAGTTATATTTTTAAATGCGGTTATTGGTTTTTTGATGGAATTCCAGGCTGAGCGTTCAATGGAAGCGCTCAGGAAGCTCACCTCTGTTCAGGCAAGAGTAATGCGTAATGGAAAACTGGTGGAAGTGCCTTCAGAAGACCTGGTCCCTGGCGACATGCTATTTACAGAAGGCGGCGACATGATTACTGCAGATGCAAGGTTAATTAAAACTTCACAATTGCAAACAGATGAATCCGCTCTTACCGGGGAATCGCTACCTGTAGAAAAATATATATCCATTTTACCGTCAGATACCCAATTGGCTGAACGGGCAAACATGTTATATAAAGGGACATTTACATCAAAAGGGAATGGGTATGCAGTAGTAACCAATACCGGCATGTCGACAGAATTGGGTTCAATAGCTAAAATGGTGCAAGGTTCAGAACAAACTGCAACGCCGCTGGAAAAAAAGATCACATCATTCAGCAAAAAATTGATATGGGTAACCGTAGCGCTGGTAATCATCATTTTTATTACGGGGTTAATAAACGGTCATGAATTAGTGGCTATGCTTGAAACATCCATTGCACTGGCAGTAGCAGCTATACCGGAAGGATTGCCTATTGTAGCTACGTTGGCCCTTGCATTTGGGATGCTTCGCATGGCCAGGAACAATGTTATCGTAAAGAAACTGTCATCTGTTGAAACGCTGGGTGGTGCAAACGTAATTTGTACTGATAAAACCGGCACCCTCACACAAAACAAAATTCAAACTTCTTTTATTCAGGTGAATGGCGCTGCGTCAAGGATTGATGTAGATATACCGAATATTTCCATACGGTGGGTTGATGATGCAAGTATCGCCAGCCAAGCAGCCTTTGAGCACCTGCACCGGGTAGCTGCATTGTGTAATACTGCGTCTTACCAATATGAAAATAATATTGAGAAAGAATCTGGTGATCCACTGGAAGTAGGATTGTTGAAAATGGTATATGCTTCAGGAAAATCAGTCGAAGAATATCGTCATCAATTTCCTAAAGTAGATGAAATTCCATTTTCATCCGAAACAAAGGTAATGGCCACTTTGCATCGTACAAGTAATCAGAACTATTACATAGCTGCCAAAGGCGCGGCAGAAGAATTGCTGGCACAATGCACATCAGTGTTGGAAGGAAATAATATTATTGAATTTACTGAAGAAAAAAAGAAACAATGGCTTATATCGGCGGAAAACCAGGCCCAATCGGGATTACGAATGCTGGCTTTTGCGTTCAGGACCACCAATGAAAAAGAAAAAGATTTCCTGCACCACTTAACATTAGCAGGGGTGATAGGGTTTATTGATCCGCCAAGACCTGAAGTACCGGCTGCCATTGAAGAATGTAAGGCAGCTGGTATTAAGGTAGTTATGATTACCGGTGATCATCCTGCTACTGCCCAAAATATCGCACAGCAATTAGGGTTGGCTAATCAGAACGATGATGTAATTCATGGCCACTCGATGAACCCCTATAAAGACTTATCAGAAGAAGATAAAACCGAATGGTTAAAAGCTTCCGTTTTTGCACGAGTAAATCCCAGGCAGAAATTAGATCTCGTGACTTTGTTTCAGGAAAAGAAAATGGTGGTGGGTATGACTGGTGATGGTGTAAATGATGCACCGGCACTAAAAAAAGCAGATATAGGAATAGCTATGGGACTCAGAGGAACCCAGGTAGCCCAGGAAGTAGCAGATATGATATTGAAAGATGATGCTTTTTCATCAATAGTACTGGCGATTAAACAGGGTAGGACGATTTTTGATAATATTCGGAAGTTTGTAATCTTTTTGTTGTCGTGCAACCTGAGTGAATTATTAATTATTGCAACAGCTTCCGTTCTGAATTTGCATTTCCAGCTTTTTCCATTGCAGATTTTGTTTATCAACCTGGTTACAGATGTACTTCCTGCATTGGCACTCGGTGTAACCAAATCTGCACCCCACATAATGCAGCGAAGGCCTTATTCATCCAATATCGCTATCATTGACAAAAAAAGATGGACAGCCATTTTTGTTTATTCAGCAATTATTTCTATTACAACTATGAGTGCGGTACTAACCAGTCACGAATGGTTGCATGGTGCAGAAAGATGGAATCCTGAACTTTGCAATAATACACTTTTCTATACCCTCATTTTTTCCCAGATCCTACATGTATTTAACATGTCGTTTGAAAAAGGAATATCTTTTTTTAAAACAGAAGTGTTCCGTAACAAATTTGTATGGATTGCAATGGCTGCCTGTATATTAATAACAATGTTTTCTTATTGGATTATTCCTGTCAGGAAAGTGCTGGAGGTAACAATGTATAGCTGGCAGGACTGGACGATTGTGATTGTTGCGTCGTTTATTTCGCTTTTGCTGATACAATTATGTAAAAAAAAGAGGTGGGTTATTTAGTATATTATTTCCCCATCAGAAACTCCATTTAAGTCGTAAAAAAACACGCTGACTGGTTGCCTGGAACCGGTTTTCCAGTTCAAGGAAGAATGTTTGCCATACGAGATCCGCATCAAGATTAGTTGCCACATTATATTTAAAGGAGGGGTAAACAATAAACAGGTTTACCTGTGGTGAATAAACAAGGGTCATGTTACCACTGAACAGAGGTGTAAATTCTTTTGATGTAGTGGTAATAAAACTCCATCGTGCGGGCATCAGGTTTAATGGAGAGAACCGGAAGTTTATTTTTGACCAGTCGTTAACCGGTTCATCAATGCCGCGTGTATTATGTAATACTGATCCGCTGATATACCAGCCTTTCTTAAATGCATAATCCAGTTCCAGGGCATAGTTAAAACTGTTGGCTGAATCTTTTTCAGCAATAAACGCTTGTCCTTCTCCTTTATACCCCAAATTACCCAGGCTCCCGGCCCATCCAAAGCCGGCCGTGAATTTATGTTGATACATACCTGCCAACATCTGTATGTCGTAACCCCAGCGGTTTATAAAATATCGCGTAGCGGCAATGCTTTTATTGATATCATTTGATGGACTTACTGCTACTTCGATGTTTGAAAAATCGTTAAACTGGTACTGGTATTTCACCGCATCGCTGCCGGGACGTTCTTCATAATCGAAATCAAGAAAGTTGTACGTGTTAAAAATATCATTGGGGTTCCATGTTGTTGTAATGCCCCAGTTGATACGCTGCCGTCCTACGCGCACATTCCATTTTGGTTGCCGGAACTCCGCCCAGAGTCTTTCTACATTACTATGCAAAACAAAATTGCTTTTGCTGATCCATACAGCCGATGCATTCACCCATTCATTTTCATTTCTTAAAAAACTGGTAAAACGGGGTGTGTTTCGCACTTCATCTCCCCAAAATAACCGGTTTCTTACTTCAATGGCTCCTGTAAATTGTTCAGAAGGCTTCCATTTTACATTAATACGGTTATGCACCAGGTTACCGGTAACCCCGTTATTAAAGTTTTTATCAAAACTGAGTGATTGCATATCTTTTATATATCCGTTCAGTTCCCATTTCTTTTTTATTACTGCACTATCCTGCGCCCGTGCTGTTGCAAAGGCTGCGAGAATCCAAAATATGACATATATCGTTTTCACTGTTATCAGGTAATTGTATGTTCATGGTTTGTTAAGGGGATGGCTGCCGTATCGGCGGTTATTTTACCATCTACCAGTGTAATCACCCGCCTGGCTCTTTCAATCACACGTTGATCATGCGTTGAGAAAATGAAGGTGATGTTTTCTTCTTTATTCAGTTTAGCCATAATATCAAGCAGGTTAAAGGCTGAAACAGAATCCAGGTTAGCCGTTGGTTCGTCTGCCAACACAAATTGCGGCTTCGATGCAAGCGCCCTTGCTACGGCTACCCGTTGTTGCTGCCCGCCCGAAAGTTGTACAGGGCGGCTGTTCATTTTATCTTCCAGGCCAATCTGTTTAAACAGTTGTATTACCCGTTTATCTCTTTCCTTTCTTTTTATTTTTTGTAAAAGCATTATGAACTCAACATTTTCACGGGCGGTTAAAACCGGTATCAGGTTGAAAGATTGAAATACAAAGCCGATATTATGCAAACGAAAATCTATTAATTCATTTGCCCGTAAACCGGTGATGTCTTTTCCATTAATAATGATATGGCCATTGTTGGGTTTATCTAATCCGCCGATCAGGTTCAACAGAGTGGTTTTCCCTGAACCCGAAGGTCCCACCAGTGCAGTAAATTCACCTTTTCCCAAATGCAGGTGCACATTGTTGATGGCATATACCGGGATAGTTTCCGGGTTGTATACCTTACTTACATTATGTGCATCTATCACCGTGTTGTTCATACTTGTACTTTTATCTTTGTAATGCTTCAACAGGCTGTAGCCGCAGGGCTTTCATGGCGGGAAATAAACAGGATAGCAACGCAGTTCCACTTACAATGATCAGCACCCCTGCTAACCGGTCCCAGGGAAATTCAGGATACACGATCGTACTATATCCAAAACTCGACAGCATCTCTTTTCCCAATACTGAAAGGTCTAATCCTTTTTTATTGTAGTGAAGCGTCAGCACCCAGCCTGTAAACAATCCAACAGGTGCTCCCGCCAGTGTTAAAAAAAGCGTTTCCAGTAAAATCAATATAAACAACCTTATACGATTCATGCCCAACGCTACCATCATTCCAATTTCCCTTGTTCGTTCAAGTATTGCCATTAGCATGGTATTTATTATTCCGAAGGCTAATGCCACCATAATAATTATCAGGATTATAAAGGAATACTCATCTATTGTGTTTACCATTAATTCTGTTTCAGGAGATATTTCTTTCCATGATTCAATTTCGTAGCCGGTAAATTTTTGTTGAAGTGTGTGTTGAACCTGTTTTAATTTATCATCATTGTCAAGCAAAAGAGTAATTTCATGAAATGAAGATCCTATACCCAGTAATTTATTCAGGTCGCTCATTAAAACATATACATTTTTTTCATCCAAAGGCGCATTGTCCGACTGGTAAATAGCGGTAACGCGAAAAGCACCTGCCACAATATTTTCTGCCGTATCTGTAAAGGTGAGCACGAGTTTGGCGCCTGGTTTCAATTTCATTTTAACTGCCAGTTTTTTACCAATGATGATTTCGTTCTTTTTACCGGCGCTAAATTCTTTTCCTTCCAGTATTTTCTTTTTAAGCTGCGAAACGCTGTATTCTGTTTCCGGTTCAACGCCATTGATCTGAACGCCCGAACTACCGGTAGCTGTAGATAACATACCCTGTGTGATACTTCGGGGGGCTGCCAGTTTTACCCCCGGTATTAAACGAACCTGTTGTAACATTTGGCTGCTGTTGGGCAAAACCAGAAAGGGTTCATAATCATTTTTAAAATGTATGGCATGTAGTTGAATGTGCCCGGTTTCGGCCTCTATTACTGTTCGTACACGGCTTCGCAACATGCCTTTATACAAAGCCATAACAGCTATTCCCGCCAGTAGGCCAATTGCCACCGACGACATAATGATTATGCTTCGCGCCCTGTTGCGCCAGATGTTGCGAAATGCAATTACAAAAAGCATTTTTTTATTTTTTCGTGAATGGTGAATCGGTCATCCACCTTACTTTCTCATCGCTGTTACTACATTCAGCCGCATTGTTTTGTATAGGGGATAGAGGGATAATACCAGGCCAATGATTAGCACAATCAACCCCTGGCTAATAAAATGAACAGTATCTGTTGAAGTAGGGAAGATAGGTTCAAAGCCAAACCGCTTATATACTTCCGCCGTTTCTCCACATATTCGTATCGGGTGCCGGTTAAGATAAAAAACCAGCGGTATACTGAACATGATTCCCAGTACGCAACCGCACAATACAGTAAACACCAATTCGGCCAGTAACAGACCCATGAGTTTTATTTTTTTCATACCAATAGCTACCAGCATACCCATTTCAAATTTTCTTTCTACCATCATCATCAGCAATGTGCCAAAAATGCCAAAACATATCAGCAGGTATAAAATGCCTTGTATGATTTTCATGTTATTTGAATCGGTACGGATATGCTGTTTTACATCAGGCATCATTTCTTCCCATGTCATTACCTGTAAGGTATTACCAACCGCCTTCTTTAGTGATGCAGCAGTAACCGGCAATGCATCGGGATTGCGAAGTGATACTACAAACGATGTGAGCATTCCTTCGGCACTGTATAACTCCCATGCGGCCGGCAATGGCATAAATAAAACCTTTTCATTCAGCTCTGGTGAACCGAATTGAACAATACCTTTCACGGGATACTTACCCGCTGCAGTGGCGCCGTGATAACCCTGACCAATCAATATGATGGTGTCGCCTGTATTCAGTTGTAATCGCCGGGCCAGTCCCTTTGATAATAAAACACCTTTATCTGTATTTGCCAGATAGGTTCCGGCTACTATTTTATCTTTGAGGGAAGTGATGCTGTTTTCTTTTTCAGGGTCTATGCCCACCACCATGCAGCCTTTTGTGAGGTTTTCTGATGAGGCTAAAGCAAAAGATTCAAGTCGCGGGGTAACACTGGTTATATTTTCGTGTTGAAGAATGGTTTGTTCAGTGGAATTGGTCCTTGCAAAACTATTGTCCAATATCTGTTCATCCCAATATCCCGTTTTATGCACCTGTATATAACCCGAATAAAAGCTCACCATATTTTTAACAAGGTTGTCAAAAATCCCATCCTGCAGGCTGCCCGTAATAACAGAAAGAATAACAGCAAAGAAAATAGCTGCCATTGTAATAATGGTGCGGTTTCGGTTGCGCCAGATATTTTTCCACGCCAATTTCAACAGCCACATTATAATTGCAGATTTAGATTTTTAAAATGTATCACCTGCCAGCCACCTTCATTCGTTCTGTTGTAAAAAAGCCATCGTCGATCGGTTTGTTATATTGAATGCTTTTATAAATCATTACTGTTTTCTGGTTCTTTTTATCAGCCGGCATCATTTCTAAACGGGTAGGTATCAAACGTCCATCCATTATCTTTTCATCGAAAGCGTTCATTGTATTGATAAGCCTTTCATCTTCATCATAAAAACGTGTGTGCAGTTCCATGAAATCTTTCTTGTCAATACAAACAATTAGTTTGCCCCATACAATAGCTGCTTCGGGTTTGGGAATCATTCGGATTGTATAACAACTACGATTATTAATTACCGTATCTCCGATAATACTATGGGTGTAATCGTTTACAACAGAAGATTCCTTCACCAGGTCATCGTTGGTAAAATCGGTTCCCATCCACGACTGGCTCATCATGGAAGGCGGAAGCTTAATGGTTCTTTCCAGGGCAGGCATCCAGTTCCACACTTCTTTTCCGCGTTTTAAAAACACAACGCCCTTGTCTTTTACCGGAAGCTGAATAAGGATCATTGCCAGTTCATTACCTTTCATCCATGTTCGTACTTCCATTTCCCGGTTCCAGGCGGGCCGGATGGTTTTTATTAAAATGGTTGCCTGTGAAGTGCTGCCTCGCATTTTTTCATCTGCTTTTTTTACAATAGATGTGGCATCCTGTGATACAACAGATGAGGCAGCCAAAACAGCAGTGAATAATAACAAATACTTTACCTGCATAAATTGTTTGTCTGGAAACTGGTATAAAAACGACATTAACTTATTTACCCTCTTTTACCAATACTTCCTGCTTGTTTAATACATGTTTTTTTACCATGTCTTTCACAATCAATTGTCCATATTCATGTGCCAGGTTTTCTGATGATGCGGGATCGAATGATTCTGTTTGTACTGAATATAACAGCTCTTTACTGGCTATATCAAACAAGTTGCTTTCCCAGAAATAGCGGGTATCAATAACATAATAGCCGGGTGCATAAACACGATTATACATAGTTGTATAGTAACCCCAGAAATGCCTGTAATAAGGAGCATATGGCGAATAGTATATATTTCCGGGAACGTAATACCTTTCCTTTGTTTTATCCAGTAAAACAATTGTGATAACGGCATCTATTCCGCTATTTTGCAATTTTTCAAGAACGGCCTCTTCACTCATTTTCCTGAACTCTTTCGGGCCATATTCGTTCAGAGCGGAAACTGCATTGTGTCCCAGGTTTTTTAAATCGCCCACAAGATGGTTTTCCATTTGTTGTCTTGCCTCCATATGTTTTTCTTCGTTCAGGGTAATGACCAGTATCTTGTTGTATTTTTTTGCCGGGGTAATTTCTGATTTCCATGAATGGGTGATCCGGGAAGATGAACATGCAAGCAGGAACAGAAACGATACACAGAGCATTAATTGTATTCTGTTCATATGTTTATATTATGTTACAGGCAATTTAACAAAAGCAAAGCAGGGATTCTATGATGGGCGTCACTTGTGCATGAAATAATGATCACTTGTTTGTTTAAGGCCTTTCTGATAAGCGACCTATGAAGATTTAAAGTGAATATTTGCTTCTGCCAGTTCCTTAAAAAATTCCCTTTCTTTTTTTAATTCTTTCCAGTCATAAAATAGGAAATCCAGGGAGGCCCATAGCAGAAACCAGCCACCCGGTTCCAAAATCACCTTTAAAACTGTCAACAGGAGAGAGTGTGCACCTGAAAAACCAATAACTGAGTTGAGTATCATGATCATAACACCTGTTATACCCAACACTACACCATGGTTTAATTTCCTTTGACATTTATCAGCATTGATACGGAACTGGTCTCTAAAGAAATCTTTCAGGCTACCGATGATTATATTTTCATTATGCTCGTTGCGTTTTTGTTCAGGAAGCAATAACACCAAATCGTACACTCTTTCCTTTTTGTATTTCAAGGCATTTCTCAATTCAAACAAAAAATCTTCCGAAATTCTTCGTTTTACATAATGCCGTGAATCGAAATCAGAGTAAATGTCATCGTAATAATCCAACCAAAGACTTAATTCTGTCATATTCTTTTGTATCGACTTTATTCAAAAGCAGGTATTCAATGATGTGATTGAGATTTACGACTCCTATAAGATGACTATTATCCATTACAGGGTAAATGCGTTCGTCATTATGAGCCAGCTTTTCAAGCACTGTTTCTACCTCTGTGTCGCCATTCAGGTAGTCCAGTCCTTCCTTTACCAGTTTTTTGAGTGGTTCGTTGTAATTCATTTCGGCAATGGCTTTTACAATTTCAAGCCGGTTAATGGAGCCTACAGGAGTGACGCCATCCATCAGCACAAAATATTTACTATGGTTAGTCATCAGTACGTTGGCGGCTTCCTGCACGGTCATGTTTGTTTGCAAACTGTTGTAATCATACATCAATACCTCATTTAGTTTTATTCCTTTTACCAGTGATTTCAATCGTAAATAATATTCTTCCACTCCGGCAGAGAAAATGATGAAAATACCGATGACCGGTAAAAAGGGGTTTATTAAAAGTATTCCTAAAGCAATAAAAATAACGGCAATGATTTTGCCCACGGTGGCGGCAATAGCAGTAGCCTGAATGTAGTTTAATTTAAAACCCAGCAGGGCGCGAAGGATTCTGCCACCGTCCATTGGGAATGCCGGAATTAAATTAAATATAACCAGTCCAATATTTAAGACACGCAGGTTATATAAAAAATCGTGGCCATGCATTATACTGGCATTTTCCGGCGCCTGCCAGAAGCTGGTATGCGGTAACAATAAAAGCCACAATAAAACGGCTATAATGATATTCACTGCCGGACCGGCAATGCTAATTGCCAGCTCCTGCCGGGGATTATCAGGAAATTTTTCTAAACTGGCTATGCCGCCAATAGGCAACAGCACAATGTTTTTTGCCTTAATGCCAAAACGGGCAGCCATTAACGCATGACCTAATTCATGCAGGGTAACACAGGCAAAAACTGCCAGTATAAACAATACCGACCACGTAATTTGCTCAATATTATTTCCCATACTTGCATTTACGAGCAGCACCCAGGCAATCAGTAGCAAAAAAGTCCAGTGAATAAATATATTAATCCCCCGGATGCTCAATAATTTATAAGCGCCACGCATAAGGGGTAAGTTTTTAAGTTAAATAGTCCCGCCAACCACCAGCGGGACCATGGAAAGCCGAATGAAATTATTTAACAGCAATGTGTTTCGACAAAGCTGCTTTTTTAGCCTGTTCGGTTTTAGGTAGCGTTAACCGCAATATCCCATCTTCGTAAACAGCTTCAATTTTGTCTTTAATAACTTCCTCTGGCAAAGTAAAACTTCGGCTGAACGAAGAATAATTGTATTCTGTACGTGAGTACTTTTCGTCTTTTTCTTCTTTGCTTTCTTCCTTTTCGCAACTTAAAGTAAGCATATTGCCTTCCACATCAATGTTAAAATCATTTTTTTTCAATCCGGGTGCGGCGACCGAAATCATGTAATCGTCTTTATTTTCGGTAACATTCACAGCTGGTACAGTCATTGTTCTTTCATTTCCAAACCAGTCGCCCCATGGCCTGAAAAATTCATCAAATACTGAAGGGAACAATTCGCTTCGTTTTGTCAATGCTCTACTCATAAAGCCTCCTTTATTTTTTGGGTTATTAAAAAATGGTATATTGAATTTAACGGAAGCAGGTATATTTTCCATGGATCGCCATCATAGGTACAGATGAGAACGGTCAGTTAAAGCCATGCCGGAATTGTCATTTTTATAGCGCCATCCGGCCATTCCCCATGCTTCCACGAATAAATACTTTTATTTCCTCCGGCAACACAGCGATGATATCTTCAAATTCTTCGTTTGACTCATAATAATTCAGCGTTCTCAATACCCCTTTCACTGCTTTAGCGGCCAATTCATCATTTCCAAAGTCGTATCCTGCCTGTTCGCCATCACACCGGCGTATTTCATCTAAAAACTGTGTTACATGATGAATGCGTTGTGCATGTTGTGGTGTATGCCATTGTTCTACATACACTGCTTTTACCATCATAGGTAATTGCGCTATCAGATGTATCGATTCCTCAACAGTTAAATGGTTCCGGATCGCGTGCAACACCGTCCTCAGTATACGGCATGCTTTGTGATCCGGAACCTGAAGGTCGTCGGCCAGCATTTTCAGCTATTCATTTCCTTTCACGACATCTGTTGCCATAACAATTGTTTTTTTATTGATTATCAAATTAGCACATTACGGCCTTTGCATACAATGACAGGCATCATGTAATTCAATAAATAAAATCGTCTTCTGCTGACCATCATCATTCTGCATTTTGACCGCCCTCATTGTATTTACCGGCTCTTTCGATGTTTATTTGATAAAATTATTTTATGAGGGTAGCAACTGTTAAAAAGCCGGGGGTGCAGCACAATGCCGATCTGGCTGCTATTTTTCATCAGATGGCATCCTGTTACCGGTACCTGGGCGCTAAACACCGGTTCAGGGTTATGGCTTATGATGGGGCAACCCGTACACTAAGTAACCTGAAAAATGACATTTCGGAATACGTAAAAGATAAAGACGCTTTACATGAATTGCATGGCATTGGTGAAAGTATAGGTGAGAAAATAATCGAATACCTGAATACCAATAAGATCAAAACCTTTGAACAACTTAAAAAGAAAGTACCGGAGGGTTTATTAGAGTTGATGGATATTAATGGCTTTGGACCGGCCACTGTAAAAATTCTGCATCAGAAGGTGCACGTCAATAACCGGGAACAATTGATCAAAGCCATTGAAGCAGGTAAGCTGGAAGGACTGAGAGGTTTTGGCACAAAGAAAATCGAGAACATGAAGCGCGGGTTAAAGCTTTTCAAAGAAGCGCATACCCGAATGTTGTTGTGGGATGCTTTGCGTGCCGGAAGCGAAATATTGCAGGAAGTATTGGCCATGCCGGGGGTTAAAAAAGCCGAACTGGCCGGCAGTTTACGGAGGAAAAAAGAAACCATTGGCGATATTGATGTTATTGCTACGGCCGATAAAAAAGATTGGAAAAAGATAGTTAATAAATTCATTGCCTTGCCACAGGCAGCAAGAACCCTGGCCAGCGGAGAAACAAGGGCTGCTATTGTTTTAAAAAAATCGAATTTACAGGTAGACCTTCGGCTGGTGCATGATTATGAATATGGGGCGGCTTTATTATATTTTACCGGTTCAAAAGAACACAATATCGAATTGCGCACCTGGGCTAAAGGAAAAGGATGGAAGGTGAATGAGTACGGTGTGTTCGACGCAGAAAGCGATAAACGCCTGGCTGGTGCTACCGAAGATGAAATTTACCGGTTGTTTGGCATGCAGTTTATACCGCCCGAATTACGCGAACAAAGAGGTGAAATTGAAAAAGCCCGAAAACACCAGTTGCCTAAACTGGTAGCGTTAAAAGATATCAGGGGCGATTTGCAGATGCATAGTACCTGGAGCGATGGCGCCGATGAAATTGAAACCATTGCGCGGTATGTTTGTAAAGAATTTCCAAACTACGAATACATTGTTCTTACCGACCATTCTCCCAGTGAAAGGGTGGCCCATGGGTTGCAGCCCGAAGACTTTATTCAACAATTTAAAGAGATTGATAGGGTCAATAAAAAGCTGGGAAAAGACTTCGTAAAGAAAGGGGTTGAAGTAGATATCCTGGCCAATGGCTCGCTTGATTTGCCTGATGATATTTTGCACCAGTTTGAGTGGGTAGTTGCTTCTATTCACAGCGGTTTCACAAAAGACAATACAGAACGACTGCTCAAAGCCTGCGACAACAGGTATGTGAATTGTATCGGTCACCCCAGTGGCCGATTGATCAACAAAAGGGAACCATATGCACTTGATTGGAAAAAACTAATAGAGAAAGCGGCATTTACCGGTACTTCTATTGAGATCAATGCCCAGCCCGACCGGCTCGACTTACGGGATAACCTGGTTAAAGATGCCATTGAAAACGGAGCTATAATCACTATAAGCACCGATTCGCATGCCTTGTCGCAATTTGATTTTATGCAATCAGGCGTTTCGGTTGCCCGCCGGGGATGGTGCAAAAAGGAAAATATTCTGAATACCTGTGCATGGAAAGAGGTTCAGCAATTCAGACAACTTAAGCAACAACGCTTACATAAAAAAACGACTTAGTAAAAAAGCGTTATGTAGCATTAATACTTCTTGTAAAAACCAAAACCATCCAATATACGCACATATCGAAATTGTCATATTTATAAACAGTATATATGTGTAATTATAAAACCTCAAATAAGCAGCTATGAACTACTTCAGATTTTCTGCTCTTTTAATGGGTATTTGTATTGTCCTGATGTCCGTTAAAGCATATTCCTCACTGGAATCTGTAGCGGTAAAGGAACGATCGGATGGGGCCTCCGTGACAGCATCTGCTCTGCATGCTGGCAGACCAGGATTTTTAAGAATATTCCTCCGGATGTACCTGAAAAAATTATCCAGGCAGCACCTCTTACAAGACAACACTGTCAATGCCGACAAAAACGCCACAGCTTCTTTATGGTTGGGGATTGCTTCCGTCGTTTTCCTGTTCATCCCAACCTATACGCTGTTACTGGTAATTCCACTGGGCATTTTAGCCATTGTTTTTGGAAAGCATGCACTAACAGAGGGAACGAAAAAGAGACTTTCTGCAAAAGTAGGGAAAGCACTGGGATTAGGAGCTTTGACCACATTCGCAGTGTTAGTGATTTTCGCCCTTATTTTCCTGGCAAATATTCATTTATATCTTGCCTTTTAATTATTCACTGTATTCTTTAAAAATAAATGCCGTTTGTGATATTGGCGCTGTAAGCCTTACCGGGTTCTTTGTTATTCCTCATGAAGGAGTGTCACAATCATACATTGACAGCGAAATAGAACGGATAAGAAAGGATCGCCGCAGCGCTAAAAAAAAGCAGGTTTATGGGAAATGCCGTTCAATACGTAGTGATCTGAAAATTTTCCGGTGAAGCATTTCAATGACCAACATAAGGAAGCTGTTTCTGATGCCGCTGCATTCACAGATAATATGCAAAAAGCCGGTGCAGAACCTCAACTTTTTTTAATTCGCTTTTTTCCCGCTTTTTGGGGAACATTTCATCGTGTGACAGTATAAGAATGCAGTTTGTCATTATGCCGGTTGATCAAGGTCATTAATATATACATGCAGAATTGATAAATTTTGGGCGATTTTTAATGAAGCCAAATAAAAATAACCGTGAAAATTGCTGAGAAGAATACGAATCAGCTTTTGACTGTTTCAATAAACAGTATCAAAAACAAAAAAGATGCACAGAAATATGTTCACCGGTTACATGAGTCTATTTCTTACCACGACCATCGGTACTACGTTCTGAATGATCCTGTTATTTCTGATTCCGGATATGACAAACTCATTGATTTATTAAAGGAAATTGAAAAGAAGTGGCCGGAACTTGTTACGCCCACATCGCCTACGCAGCGAATAGGAGAGAAGTTGACCGGGGAGTTTCCCGAAGCAGCACATCTGACCCCAATGCTTTCGCTCGACAACTCTTATAAAAAGAGTGACCTCGAAGATTTTGATACACGGGTGAAAGAAATGTCAAAAGTAACATCTGTCACTTATACCATCGAACCTAAACTGGATGGTACCGGCATTTCATTAATATACGAAGGCGATTGTTTTGTAAGAGGCACTACCAGGGGTGATGGAATAATAGGAGAAGATATTACCGGTAATCTCAGAACGTTAAGATCTATTCCGCTGAAAGCTGCTTTTTCAAAGTTTAATATCCATAAAGTAGAAATAAGGGGGGAAGTGATCATCAAAAAGGGGGGCTTCAAAGAGCTCAACCGGTTAAGAAAAAAGCAGGGCCTACTATTGTTTGCCAACCCCAGGAATGCTGCAGCGGGATCGTTACGCCTGCAGGATCCAAAAGTAGTTGCAAAGCGGGATTTAATTGCATGGCTATACCAGATAAGCTATGCAGTAGACAAAGGTGGCAATGATGTTATGGTAAGCCGGATTAAAAAACAGCAAAATGCGATTGACATACTACACTCGGTAGGTTTCAAAACACCCTTCGGGGAACTGCAAAAGGCCAACTCGCTGAAGGATCTTTTGTCAATATGTGATCATTGGATCAAAGTAAGAGACGATTTTTTGTATGAGATCGATGGAGTGGTTATTAAAGTAAATGACTTTTCACTATACAAAAAGCTTGGTTTCACCGCCCATCATCCACGGTGGGCAATGGCTTTTAAATTTGAAGCCAGGCAAGGTACAACCGTACTAACAGGTATACATTTTCAGGTAGGCAGAACGGGCGCTATTACACCGGTGGCCGAACTTGAACCGGTTCATATAGGTGGCGTTACTATTGCTTCGGCTTCTTTACATAATGAAGATTATATACGTGACAAGGATATTCGGTTGCGTGATACTGTCATTGTGGAAAGGGCCGGTGATGTAATCCCATATGTAGTAAAACCAGTAATAGAAAACCGGTCGAAAAATACCCGCAAAATAGCATTCCCCAAAAATTGTCCCTGCTGCCACGCTGAACTGATAAGGCCGGAAGGAGAAAGTATATGGCGATGCATAAACGTTAATTGCCCTGCCCAGGTAAAGAGACGCATTCAGCATTTTGCATCAAAGAATGCTATAAATATAGAGGGAATGGGTTCAAAAACGGTAAATCGCCTTTTTGAAGCGCATATTATTCATTCCATTCCCGACATTTATCAAATGGATTTTGGTAAAATCAGTAAACTGCCAGGATTCGGCCGGCAATCAGCAGCCAATCTGCAGCATGCAGTGGATGCTTCCAAAAAACGACCGCTGCCGCGCCTGATCAATGGACTAGGTATTCATTATATAGGCGAACGAACTGCCCGAACGCTTGCGGATACTGTATCATGCCTTACTGATATTGCAGAAATGAAAAAAGAAGAACTGGCTGCACTACCAGATATAGGAGAAACGGTAGCTGCCAGTATTCATGCATTTTTTCACCAAAAGGAAAATGTACAAATGATCAAACAATTAAAAAAAGCGGGCGTCAACATCTGCAATGACAAAAAAAAGAAAAGCATTAAAGGAAAATTATCCGGGCTCACCTTTGTGTTTACGGGCGAATTGAAAAAATATAGCCGTGAGGAGGCCAGAAATATCGTGGAGCATTTGGGTGGACGAACTGTTGACAATATTTCATCCAAAGTGAATTATCTGGTAGCAGGTAAAGACCCCGGATCGAAATTGGAACAGGCGAGGAAAGAAGATCAACTCAAAATTATTGATGAAAAAAAATTCCTGAATTTGATTGGTTGAATGGTTTTGGCAAAGTGATCTATATCATATCAGTTATACAATTCCTGTTGTTCTTTGTTATCCATTTCTGTTTCCCATTCCAACAGCACATTCCGTGTACATTCAATATCTGCGATTACCTGTTCGTTGCATGCGATCAGTTGTAACAGGCATTCTGCCACATGTGTTGTAACCCCAATTCCATTAGTATTATTTACTTCTTTTTGCAAGGTAGTATTGAAATAGTTGTAATAGGTTTGTAGTTCATTCAGGTAAAAATCTATAGAGTCTATAACTTTATATGTATATGAGCTGTCGATATCGATGCAGCTTTTCTGTTCAGTATCACCACAATAAATTTTTTTAAGGTTACCGCATAAACATTCTCTTATATCTTCCTGTAAAGTATCAGCCAGTTCGCAAAATGAATTGAGCATAGCAATTACCTCCTTATAATAATATGCCGTATTAGATTCTTCCGTCATATAAACATTGAATTGGGTGTTAATTTGCCGGGCCAGGTTGAATAAACTGCGCGAATGAGGTATTTCTTCATTTTCCAGTTTAATAATGATTCGGTAAACCAGGCCGGCATTATGAAATTTTTCATCCAGGTATTCCCCAAGGAGAGGCATTTCTTTGTCGTTACCGGAAAACTGTCTTAAAAGCAGATTTTTATATTCATATTCTTCAGTACATGGGTATACAATGTAATCATGCCTGAATTGCCTCGCAAAATCATTGTTGAAATATTGGGGTGTCATACTAAAAGTTTTAAAATTAGTGTTCAAAACAACATCACAATATTAGCTTTTCGAACAGGCGGTTTCAAATGAGAAGGTTCAGCGACACGTATGATTAAAGGCCTTTTCGTTGCCTGAAGCTAATCATGCAAATTGGTGACTACGGTCATATTTTTGCCTGGTGGGATACATCAATTTTGATACAATAAACACACCTTATGCAACCGGCTAATAATAACAATGAAAAGAAATCCCGCCGGAAATCTTCTTCAAAAAGAATCCCTTTATTATGGGCCGTGCTACTACTTATTGGAATAATACTATTCCCGTTGTTGTTTACATGGACAACCAATCCTGTACAGGACATAAGCTGGCTGGATTTTGAGACGAAAATTTTAAGTAAAGGTGCTGTAGAAAAAATGGTGGTTATAAACCAGGATTATGTTGAGATATACATAAAAAAAGAATTTAAGAGCGATACTTCGTTTAAAAAGGCGTTTAAACCACTGATCGGAAAAGAGCCCAACCCCGGGCCTCATTATACGATGACTATTGGTTCAGTTGAAACTTTTGAACAAAAATTAAATGCAGCCGAGCAAAAGTTGTTTGGAAAAGAAAACATCCCTGTAACATATTTCAAAAAAGCAAGCGGATTCCGGAACATAATGAGTTGGATATGGCCTTTTATTGTGATGTTTTTTATATGGCAATATCTTTTACGTAAAAGTATGAGAGGTACCGGTGGTTCTTCGGTTTTTAGTTTTGGTAAATCTACCGCCACACTGCTTGATAAAGAAAACAAAAGCACAATAACTTTCGATGATGTAGCCGGCCTTGATGAAGCGGAAATGGAAGTAAAAGAAATCGTTGATTTCTTAAAAAGCCCGCAGGATTTCACCCGGTTGGGAGCAAAGATTCCAAAAGGGGTTATATTGGTCGGTCCGCCGGGAACAGGTAAAACGCTGCTTGCAAAAGCGGTGGCAGGGGAGGCACAGGTACCTTTTTTCAGTATTTCGGGTTCTGAATTTGTTGAAATGTTCGTAGGTGTTGGCGCATCGAGGGTACGCGATTTATTCAAAAGAGCTAAAGAAAAAGCGCACTGCATTGTTTTTATAGATGAGATTGATGCAATAGGACGATCAAGAAGCCGTAATACATTTTTTAGCGGCGCGAATGATGAAAGGGAAAGCACATTAAACCAACTTCTTACCGAAATGGATGGATTTGGAACCAACACCGGTGTTATTGTACTGGCTGCAACCAACCGTGCTGATATGCTTGATCCCGCATTGCTTCGTCCCGGCCGGTTCGACAGGCATATATATTTGGAGCTTCCTAACTTAAAAGAACGTGAAGCTATATTTAAGGTGCATATACGGCCACTTGTATTAGATGATACTATTGATATTCACTTCCTAACTTCGCAAACACCCGGTTTTTCGGGTGCGGATATTGCCAATATATGTAATGAAGCAGCTCTTATTGCAGCCCGCAGGAAAAAAGAAAAAGTGGGGCGGTCCGATTTCCTGGATGCTATTGATCGAATTGTAGCTGGTCTTGAAAGAAAAAGTAAGATTATTTCTCCCGAAGAAAAGAAAATAATAGCTTACCACGAAGCAGGCCATGCAGTAACAAGCTGGTTATTAAAAAGTGTTGATCCACTTGTAAAAGTTTCCATTATACCAAGAGGCAAAACATTAGGGGCAGCCTGGTACTTACCTGATGAAAAACAGTTAAGGACCAGCACAGCTTTTTTTGAACATTTATGTGCAACATTGGGCGGCCGTGCGGCAGAAGAAATAATATTCGGTGAAGTGTCGTCCGGTGCACTGGATGACCTGGAAAAAGTAACCAAAGAAGCTTACATGATGGTTGCATATTATGGATTTAATGAAAGGATAGGAAATGTTAGCTTTTACGATTCATCGGGGCAACGGGATTCGGGGTTTCAAAAACCCTATAGCGAAGAAACCGGTAAGCTGATCGATGAAGAAGTGCGCAAACTGGTAGATAATGCTTTTCAGCAGACAAAAAGCATTCTTTTACAGAATAAAGAATCGCTTATGAGGGTAGCTGAATTGCTGCTGCAAAAAGAGGTTATATTTAAAGATGATCTGGAAAAGATATTGGGCAACCGTGCGATTAATAAAGAATTAATCCCTGAAATGAAAACTCCTGTTTAAGCAATATTGATACAAGCCACTCTGGTATCCTGCTTGTTCGAAAAATAAAGGAATTTCAGATAAACGTATTATGGGAGTGGAGTAATGTTGTTATTCCCGTTCTTCTTTTTAAACAAGATTGCAAGCATTAACATAAACAGTGGAGCTGTTATAGCCCATGGAAAACCAAGAAGCAATAAATTATAAGAATAAGTAGGATAGAAATACACAATAGTAATCAAAGGGGTTACAAGTGCATTGGCAATGAACGCCAGGCGTACCCATTTTTGAAAGCCTTTTTTCTCGAAAGCAGGTATGGCTATTAAAGTGGCTAAACCCATAAATATGTAGCCTATAGCATCAAAATCCCAGAACAATGAGTGGGGCGTTTGTTGAAGAATACGAACCTCATTTAAATATCCTTTCAGTGTCATTGGAATTACTGTTGCTAATTGAACAACATAATTTGCACTTACGAACACCGCATATAATGTTGTAAAAATTAATGCGGCATGGCTCCAAAACTTTTTCTTTTCTGGTGTGATAAAATGAAGTGCAAGAATCTCCAGAACAAAAGGGACTACAATGCAAAGCGATGTTCCGTAAACAAGCCTTTCATCGGTAGGATAAGTGATAATATCATAAAGCTGCAGGATTTGGACAATGCAGTAGGCAATCGTAAACGTAAATGCTGCAATGCCTGACCAAAAGCCAATTTTATTGATTATATGGTTCATTAGCTTTCGTTTGCATAAAGATATTCATGTTTTGTGGTATTGATATGACGTATATGAGCAGCAAATATGATACTGATCATGTGACAAATAAGGTATGGCTAATCATGTTTGCATTCCTGAAACTAATCATGCACTGTAATGATAAAGATCGTTTTTTAATATGCCCTGATGTTTCAATTTTGACTAAGGCTATGATAACTGACTCATGTTTAAGTATAATTTATGCTGTAACACTACTTTTTATGAATTTGCCTAATAACATGTATGCCATGGTGCTTGAAAGTATCGGGCAACCATTATTATATAGAACTTTACCTTTGCCTGTTCCTTCAGCACAGCAGGTATTGGTAAAAATTATAGCCTGTGGTATATGTCGCACTGATCTTCATATATTTGATGGAGAACTTAAACATCCCAAACTTCCGCTTATTCCGGGGCATGAAATTATAGGGACTGTTGTAAAGACCGGCAAAGAAGTAACAAAACTACAGGAAGGCGATGTGGTAGGCATTCCCTGGCTGGGATATACGTGCGGTAAGTGTCGTTATTGTTTGAAGGGGCAGGAGAACCTGTGTACACAAGCTGGGTTTACCGGCTACACCATTGATGGAGGATATGCAGAATATACGGTAGCTGATCACCGGTATTGCTTTTTGCTTCCACCGGAATATGCCAATGCGCAAAGTACTCCTTTACTTTGCGCCGGATTGATAGGTTACCGGTCTTATGGGATGATAGGGGATCATGCAGAGAAAATCGGCATTTATGGATTTGGTGCAGCAGCGCATATACTTATACAGCTGGCCATTTCCCAGGGGAAAAAAATATTTGCCTTTACCCGCATTGGGGATGTAGATGCACAAAAATTTGCGGCCAGACTCGGTGCTCAATGGGTAGGTGATTCATCACAAGCTTCTCCTGAGCTATTGGATGCCGCTATCATCTTTGCACCGGCAGGGGAATTGGTGCCAAAAGCGTTGCAGGATACTGATAAGGGCGGCATCGTAATTTGTGGTGGTATTCATATGAGTGATATCCCGTCCTTTCCCTATAAATGGCTTTGGCAGGAAAGAATGATCCGCTCCGTTGCCAATCTTACCCGTAAAGATGGAGTGGATTTTTTTGAACAGGTGGCAAAAACCAGAATCCATACTGAAACGCATTTATATCCATTGCCGCAGGCCAATAAAGCGTTGAACGAGTTTCGGAAAGGAAGCATTCAGGGCGCTGCCGTGCTGATCATGGAATAGGCAAATGGTTATAGTTCTTTTGATCCTTGTCATTTCTGCTCCTGTTTACGATCATAGGCAATGGCGTGTCATACGTGAGGACACGTTTTACATCATTAGTTATATCCCAGTTCACCTTCTGTTTCCAGCTGATAAATTCAAACCCAGATTTGTCGTAAGCTTTTGAATACTTTGATAGGCGATCCAGTAAAAATCTTGCTTGACAAATGACGAATTTCGAGTTTCTTCCAACTTTGAATATTTCGTGGCAATGCTAATGATCTGTTACCTGCAAATACTACAGTTGAAACTGAACTCGTATGGATCCTAAGTAGGTATGATTAAAGGCCGGGCCGAAGCTGAAAAAACGAATAGCTTACTGTTCAGAGTGAGTGTTCATATATCACATTACTGTATCCAAGACGAACTTGCCCAAAATGCGGGCAATACATTGAGCGGGAAAAAGCTAAGAATAGTACCGCTGCCCTGAACTGATTCCTGCATCGGTAACTAGCATTACGACCACAGTGTATACGATAATTATAAGTATATATCCACCAAAATCGTCAATCATACTCTGTGCAACGTGGTAAACAAGTACGGACAATCTTATCCAGAGCATTTTAACGAAGGAAAAGGTTTTCTACAGGTTCTGTACACGAGCAATAGAATAGGCAGAGGTCTGCATACCTGACTTCAGTCCGGTCACATTTCAATTAAAGCTGTCTTTCGTTATTTCTTAATAATAATGCTTTACTAACAAAATAAATCTTCCTGAGCCTCAACTCGCACTCTGAAAAATCGCTTTCCCGCCATCCGATTTTTGTTCTCACAGGAATGAATTAGCGATTTTTTCACTTCAAAAGCAACTTTTATGTTTAGCAATGATTCTGTCATACTTTTTGGAATCTGTTGGCTGATTGCACTTGTTTGTACGATAGTAATAGTTTGGGACCGGAAGAAGCCACAACCCGCATTATTTAAAGGGCAACCCAATTCTTTTAACATTGTTCAATCCGGGGAGTCAAATTTCCCGCCTGCACTCATTGACCGGCCTTTATTGGAATTGTCTGATGCCGCCGAAATCACAATCGATAAAGATTTTGCATTGGAATCTCATTTAGTTGCTGTTGACGATCAGGAATCGTTCATATTGAAGGCTGCTGAAATTGTGGTAGAAAAAATTCAAAATGCTCTGGATAATATGGCTTCAAATTCGCCCAACCTTGAAGAAGTATTATCAAAATTAAAGGCCATTGTCAATCCCTACACAATTTTCAGGGATACCGAATACTTCGACGCCATCAACAGTTTTATAGCAGTCAGCGTAGAACGCGATTGCGGCCTGTCGGTGACAAAAGACCAACTGCTCAATCTGTGGAATTAAAAAACATCTTCCACCGCTTATCCTTAAAGGTTATTTGTTGTAACAATACCATCCTTCTACTTTAAAATATTAACGTTTTATGAAGCGCAAGAATAAAACTGCTGGAATTTGTATTGTCAAAATTTCATTAATAACGATTGGTTGCCTGTTATTAGCTTCTGCCTTATCTGCGCAAGATGGCGAAAAAGGTCTTACTGATGCCGCCGACTTAGTAAAGAAATACTTTGGTACAGGCCTCAAGTTGTTATACGCAGTTGGCGGGGTCGTTGGGATAGTAGGTGCAGTTAAAGTGTATAACAAGATGTCGCATGGTGAGCAGGATGCGAATAAAACAGCGGCTGCCTGGTTCGGCGCCTGCTTGTTTCTGGTAGTAGTAGCCACGGCGTTGAGGGCGTTTTTTGGGTTGTAAAAGTATGAGGTCAGGGCCGGTAACGCTATTAAGCTTTCGTTGCGACGCTCCGTTCGTCTTTTTGGTAATCCTATTCAGCAGTTTTATGGCCAGTGTGTACGAAATAAATCGCGGGGTTAATCGTGCTTTAGAATTTAAAGGCATCAAAGCACAATACATCATTTATTTGGCAATAGGTCTGGTGATTCTCCTTTTGCTGTTTGCCATTCTTTTTATTGCCGGGGTTAACAGTTATGTGTGCATCAGTATCATTCTGCTAATGGGATTTGCTCTTTTTATAACCATCCAACATCTAAGTAACAAGTACGGTGAACATGGCCTGATGAAAAAAGTTGCGCAAAGACGTTTGCCAAAAGCTATTCAGTCACGATCAAGAGAAACATTCATTCAGCTAAGTAAAAAATAATATGAAGAAGATAAAGCAATTGGAACAGCTATTTCCGATATATAAAGTAGAGCAGGATTGCATTTTGTCAAAAGCCGGAGACATAACTATCGTCTTTCAGGTGGAACTTCCGGAAATTTTTACCCTGGCTGCAAATGATTTTGAAGCTCTTCATCATACCTGGATCAGGGCCATCCGGCTTCTCCCTAAAAACTCAGTAGTGCACAAACAGGATTGGTTTACTGAAGCAAAATACTCCGCAGATTTTTCCAAAGCCAGTAAAAGTTTTCTGTCTCAACGCAGTGAACGCCATTTTCATGAAAGACCTTACCTCAATCACCGCTGTTTTCTGTTTTTGACTAAAAAATCCGAGGGTAAACGTTTCCCCAATTCGCTCTTTTCCAATTTGATTCGACCTACTATCGTACCGCTACAGACGATTGATAGCAAAATTATGGAAAGCTTTGTGGACAAGGCAGGGCAATTTGCCAAAATCCTTCAGGATAGCGGCTATGTAAATTTGCGCCGGTTAACAAGCGATGATCTGGCAGGTACAGAACAGCGTGCAGGCTTAATCGAGCAATATTGTTTTCTGTTGCAGGAGAATGAAACGCCGGTGATCCGTGATCTGGGTATCACGCAGGATGCGATCAAAGTTGGTGATTTTTATTGTAGTCTGTTTACCCTTGCTGACGTATCAGATTTACCCGCTTTATGTGGTCCGCGGATCAACTATGACCGGTATAGTACAGACAAAACTAAATTCAGTGTAAGCTTTGCTACACCGCTGGCACAAATGCTGGATTGCAATCACATTTACAACCAGTTTATTGTAATTGACGATGCACCGGCTACATTGAAAAAGCTGGAAAGCCGGCGTCTGCGCCTGCAATCACTAAGCTCTTATTCCAGGGAAAATGCCATCAGCAGGGAAGCAGTCAACCAATTTTTAAATGAAGCGATTTCGCAACAACGCCTGCCGGTTAAGGCACATTTTAATCTTTTTGTGTGGTCCGATGATAAAGAAAAGGCTAAAGACATCCGCAACAAGGTTTCTGCGGCAATCGCGCAGATGGATGCTCGCACGAAGCATGAAACTGTGGGTGCAGCTCAGATTTATTGGTCCTGCATTCCAGGAAACGCCGGCGACCTGCCCGCTAACGAAACCTTCGACACTTTTTGCGAGCAAGCTACCTGCTTTTTCAATATGGAAACCAATTACCGGAGTTCCTTATCCCCGGTGGGAATCCGGCTGGCCGATCGTATCAGCGGGTTCCCGGTTCATGTGGATCTTTCAGATGAGCCGATGGCCCGGGGAATTTGTACGAACCGGTCGAAATTCATCTTAGGTCCTTCAGGCAGCGGAAAGAGCTTCTTTACAAATTTACTCCTTCGCTCATATGTAGAGCAGGGCAGCCATGCGGTGGTAGTAGATGTGGGCCATAGCTATAGGGGACTTTGTGAACTGCTCGATGGCTATTATTTCACTTATTCCGAAAAAGAGCCAATTCAGTTTAATCCTTTTGTTCTGAATGAAGAAGAGCTGGACATAGAGAAAAAAGAAAGTATTAAAACTTTATTGCTCGCTTTATGGAAAAAGGACGATGAAAGCTTTTCCAGAAGTGAATATGTGTCGCTTTCAAATGCTCTTCAGGAATATTTCAGTTACATCAAATCAAATCCACAGATATTTCCTTGTTTTAATTCGTTCTATGAATTTTTAAAAGACGTTTTTGTTAATAAACTTAGGGCTGAAGGAATTAAAGAAAAAGATTTCGATGTCGATAATTTCCTGTATGTGTTAAGGCCTTTTTATACAGGCGGCGAATACGATTATCTGCTCAATGCACAAAAAAACATCGATCTGTTACAACAGAAATTTATTGTATTTGAGTTGGATAACATCAAAGACAATGCGATTCTCTTTAGTGCCGTGGCCATTACGGTTATGGAAACGGTATTAAATAAAATGCGTAAGTTGAAAGGAGTCCGGAAAATCGTGCTAATTGAAGAGGCCTGGAAAGCGATCATGAAACAAGGGATGGCTGAGTACATAAAATACCTTTTTAAGACAATGAGGAAATTCTATGGTGAACCAATTATAGTTACGCAGGAAGTAGATGATATCACCAATTCGAATATTATAAAAGATGCGATTATCAATAATAGTGATTGCAAAATATTACTTGATCAATCAAAATACACTAATAAATTCCAGCAGATACAGGAACTGCTCGGTTTGACAGATAAAGAAAAAGCATTGATCCTTTCCATGAATAAAGCAAACGATCCTAAACGGAAGTACAAGGAGGTGTTTATCAGCCTGGGTGGAATGATCAGTAAGGTGTACCGTACAGAGGTTTCACTCGAGGAATACCTCTGTTATACAACGGAAGAAAAGGAAAAGATCAAGGTGCAGGCTTACGCTAAAAAATACGGCAGCATAAAGCGGGGTATTGCTATGCTCGCCAATCATATCCGCGAAAACATGGACAAATCAGCGTTATGAAAATTATACTTAAAATTTCATTGCCTTTATTGCTGATGATAGTTTTTTCGATAATGCCGGCAAGGAGCTTTGCTCAGGATCCTATTACCGAAGCGATCAGGCAGGCTGTAATTAAAGTAATTAAGGCCATTGACTTGCAGATTCAGCGATTACAAAACAAAACGATCGATCTGCAGAACATTCAAAAGCAGGTAGAGAATACCCTTTCCAGGCTAAAACTTCAGGAAATCGCAGATTGGACAGGAAAGCAAAAAAAACTCTATGAAGATTACTTCGATGAATTATGGAGAGTGAAATCCATTATTTCTTATTACAAACGGATTACCGAAATCATTGGCAGGGAGAAGCAGCTAATTAGTGAATACAAAAGGGCCTATGCTTTAATTCGAAGCGATAATCATTTTACAGAGAATGAAATTGAGTATATCCGGAGTGTTTATACCGGGATTATTGAAAAAAGTGCTGAAAGCCTCGATCAAATACTGATACTGCTGGAATCCTTTTCAGTTCAAATGTCCGATGCGCAAAGACTGGAACTTTTGAACCGGTCTGCTGACGAAATAGAATCTTATGTCAGCGATTTGCGAAGATTCACCGATCAGAATACCCGGTTAAGCCTGCAAAGGGCCAGTAATCTGGATGAAATCAACCGTATTAAAAAACTGTATGGTATCGACGATTGAAAAAATAAACACATGACTGACCTGATCGACATATTGGAAGAACATTGTTCCCTGCTCAGGGAAAAAGGATATAGTGACATCGGGCTGGGTACAGAGGAGGAACCTGGTTTATTTGTAAAACAGTTGGAAAGAGCCATTTCCTATCACCTGAAAGAATCGTTTTTGAAGAAAAGTATTCGTTCGTTTGAACTACAGGCAGTTGGTTTTTTTAATAAAGAGCAAAACATGATTAGGTTTTTGTTCGGTTACGAACTTGACCCAACCACAAAAGTATTCGATCTTAAATTCATGAAAGCGAATATGGAAGGTGTTTCCCGGGAGTTTCACTTTGAGCGGGGGATACATGAACTACCATATGCTAATAAGCTGGTAACTCTGCTTTCAAAAGTGCAGGAACAGGAAATGAGTGAGCCCGTTTTGCTTGCCCCGTTTATTGAAGAAAATCATGTACACCATCTATACGAGAAAACGCTTGCTGAACACCAAACCCTGCTGGCTGCAAAAGGTTATACGGACAAGGCACATTTTCCGTACCATAATAATTTTCTGTTTAAAAAGCTGGAAGCTCGTTTGTTAAAAAAAATTTTTGATCAGAATCAGACTCAGGAGTTTGTTATCAGAACAAAAGGTTTCTTTAACAACGGGAGCGAAGAACTGAGTTTTGGTTTATTCTATGCCGTAGATCAAAGTGAAAAGAAGCTTATCCTGAATGCACTGCTGGCAGATCACAGAGAAAAGAGAATCCACTATTCTTTGGACGAGCTTAACGATTTACCGTCCGCAGTTGCTATTTGGAATATGTTTAGCAGAGGATTAAAGGAAAGTAAGGCACAAATCATTTATCCAAAAGAACAGGTCAAGCTGCTGTTACGGGAACAGGAAGATCTTTTAGGGGCCATTGGTTACTATAGGACACATTTTACCAATGATTCCAATTTTATTGAAAGAGAGCTGGATGGCATTCTGCAAAATAAGCTTTACGAAACCGGAAATCAATACGTTTCCATTGCTCGCAATATTCACCTGGGTCAACAGTGTTCTATGCATTGTATGTTTTATTACTCGTTTGATCCTGTAAGGATAACATTGCAATTGGAATCTTTGACTGCGAGAGTAGGAGCAGCCGAGAAAAAGTATTTTCCTACGGAGGCCGCTTTTACACTTCAAAACATTTTTCAGGAATTGAATCAAGCGAACCAATTGCAACATGCGCGGTCAGTAGTCAAGCGTATGACGCCGGATGCTAAACGCATCTCTTTTAGAAAAGGAATGTGAGTCAAATTTAATAATTGTCATAAAGGAGTTGCAATGAAAAGAAAAAAATATGTGGTCGTTTTGGTTTGGGTGGTCTGCACATTCGGAGCCAATGCCCAAACCTGGGACGAATGGTTCAGGCAAAACAAAACACAGCGGAAGTACTTGCTGGAACAGATTGCTAAATTGCAAGTTCACCTGGGCTACCTGAAAAAAGGATATGATATTGTGAATACCGGCATGAATGTGATCAGCGATCTTAAAGCCGGGGACCTCAACCTGCACAGCATGTTCTTTGATCATTTGAAACAGGTAAGTCCGACAGTTCGCCACTATAAAAAGTCCGCTGATATTCTTCGTATGTACATCAAAATGGTTGATGCATATAAAACCATTTCAAAAAAGCTCAGACAGGCGGAAGGTCTGTCTGCAAACGAAATAGATTTTCTATACAAGCTGTTCACAAGCATACTTGATAAAGTAGGGGAAGATAAGGACCAATTGATGGATGTAATAACAGCTGGCCGCCTGGAGATGAACGATAGTGAGCGTTTAAAACGTATTGACCAGCTGCATGAATTGGTTTCGCAAAAATATACTTCGCTGTTCGACCTGATGAGCAAAATCCAAATGCTACTCCGGCAGCGACAAACGGAATTGAACGATTTAGAAACACTTCAAAATTTTTATGTGCCATGAAACTGAAAATCCTTTTACTGGCCTCAATCAACTTTTTTATCATCCTGATAAAGCCGGCCAAAGCACAGCAGGCTGAAATAGAGCAGCTGATTTTAAATATTGAAAAGCTTAATCAGCTACGGGCTATTCTGGATAATATGTATAAGGGCTATCAGATACTTACAAAAGGATATAATACAATTAAAGACCTCGCCGAAGGAAATTTTGACCTGCACAAGGTTTTTCTGGACGGCCTGCTGGAAGTTAGCCCAACGGTACGGAATTATAAGAGAATTTTTGACATTATTGCTTTACAGCGCCAGCTGGTAACAGAATACAAAGCTGCTTATAAGCAGTATCTGTCAATTGACGTTTTTAATAATAAAGAACTCGGGTACGTGGGCAATGTTTATGATAACCTGGTAGACCGTTCCCTCAAAAACCTTGACGAGTTGGTCATGGTAACCACGTCCGGGCAACTCCGTATGAATGATGCCGAAAGAATGTCATCTGTGGATCGCATCCATGAGGACATGCTGGATAAACTGCAATTTTTGCGTCATTTTAATGATAAGACCACGGTAATGGCTTATCAACGCATCAAAGCCAAAAAGGAAACGAAAGACCTTCTGCGTATTTATGGATTAAAAGATTAGTCATGAAGTACAATAATAAGTTGATCCTGGCTATGATGGCCGGGCTGCTATTTCCATGCCTGGTGCAAGCACAATCAACCGGTATTCAGAAGCTGCATACTGTACTCGAAAACCTTTATAATGAAATGATTCCCCTTTGCGCCCAGTTGACTGATGTGGCACGGGCAGTAGGAGCATTCGGCGCATTATGGTATATCGGGTACCGTGTGTATAAACATCTCTCGAATGCAGAGGCGATTGATTTTTTCCCTTTGTTCAAACCGTTCGTACTGGCCATTTTGATTACGCTATACCCGCAAATATTGACAATGTTCAACGGTCTTTTAAAACCAATAGTGTTGGCTACGAACGGGATGGTTAAAAATTCCAATGAAGCTACCAACCGGATGTTGGCCGCACGTGCTAAATCTATTACAGATGGACAAGAATGGCAATCTTTAATTGGAGGACTCGGCTATGAGGACAATAAAGAATGGTATAAATACCAGGACCCGGAGGGAAGAACAGATAATAATGGATTAAGTTTCGGAAAAGCACTTGCTTTTTCCTTTAGCCTCTTTACCAATACGCTTGGATTCATGCTCAAAGGATTGATCTCCCTTGTGCTACAGCTTTTGTATTATGCGGCAGCTCTATGTATTGATACAATGCGCACTTTTCATATGCTGATCCTGGGTATATTAGGTCCCTTTGTCTTATGTCTGAGTATGTATGATGGCTTTCAACATACACTCACCGTTTGGTTAGGCAGGTATATCAATATCTATCTTTGGCTGCCTATCAGCAATCTGTTTGGTGCGCTTATCGGCCGGATTCAACAAGGCATGCTACAATTAGATATCAATCAAAATGCACAGGGTGATCTCATCGGTTTTGGTCCTACGGATATGGCTTACCTAATCTTTTTATTTATTGCTGCTTTTGGTTATTTCTCTATACCCTCAATTGCGAATTATGTTGTACATGCGTCTGGGGCCAACGCCATCTTAAGCAAAATAAACAATATTGTGGTTGGTGGCGCTTCTATGGCCGTAGGTGGAATATCGGGTGGATCGGCCGGCGTTGCTGCCGGAAGTGTGGTGGGAGACATGCAGGGCTCTGATAATAGGATGTACAGCATGGCCGATGCCGCTAACTCAGAACCTTATCCCAATGGCTATCAGCGTAACAATTTGACAGGAAGTTAATTAGTATACTGTAAAAAGTGAATTATGTTTCAGCAATTCAAAAATATTGATACCGCTTTCAAGCATATACGTTGGTTTTCCCTGCTCTTTTTGGTAGCCAATTGTGTCGTCTGTTTCTATGTACTCTACACAACAAGGATGGATAACCAGCAAAACAAGAACCGGGTTTATATATTGGCCAATAGTAAACTTATGGATGCAATCGGTATTAACCGAAGCGATTCGCTTTCTGTTGAAATCCGTGATCATGTTAAAACCTTTCATTACCGGTTTTACGATCTGGACCCTGACGATGCAGTCATTAAGAAACAGATCACGAAAGCTTTGTATTTATGTGATGGAACAGCGAAAGCAGAATATGACAACCTTAATGAACGAGGCTATTATTCCAACCTCGTGGCAGCCAATGTTACACAACGTGTAGAAGATCCTGATAGCATCATTGTTAACCTTAACCATGTTCCGTATTCGTTCAAATACTACGGTAAGCTCAAAGTCATCCGAACGACCAGTATAGTTACCCGGTCCATTGTAACCGAAGGCTTCATCCGCATTTTGAACCAGATCAGTGATAACAACATACATGGATTCCTGATTGAGGGATGGAAAATCCTTGAAAATAATGACCTGAAATTCGAAAAACGCTAAACTATGTTGAAACTTTTTCATAGTAAGGCAAAGCAGGAGCAGAGGCATTATCCGGTAGCTGATAAAGCGGCCACACTGATTGCAAAGGCATTCCTGCATGTACAGGTAATATGGACCAACTGGTTGAGCACAAAAGAACGAAAGCTGACTATAAAGCAAAAAAAGCAGGCTTTAATGGTGTTCTGTTTTGGATTCGGTCTAATAGCCCTCTTTTTTCTGTACCGTGGAATATTCGTAAAAAAAGATAATCCATCTTCCTGGTTAAAGCCGCCTGTCGCCATATTTCCTGAAGATGTACGTCTACCAGACTCCCTTAATCTTGACTATTTACGGGAACTCTACAAGTTGCGAAAAGCACAACAACAAAGGGACTCTATTCACTCAGAAAAATAAAATATATGGAAATCGCAAACAAAAAGAAAAAACTTTTATTGTTAGGATTTATTTTCCTGTTACCAATGGTCGTTTTTTGGCTTATGGTAAATACCGGCAGAAAAGCAGGAGCCAGTGATGCAGGCAATCAAAACGCCTTCAATGCCAAGCTGCCGGCCGCCAATATTAAAGACTCAGGACGCAATAAATTCGAGATTTATATGCAGGCGCAGCAGGATTCCGCCAGGCTACGCGAACAGGAAAACGCCGATCCCTACGTCAAAAAAATGTATGCTCCCTCACTTTCCCGGAATGTAGAAGTCGAAGAAGATTTACCTCCTGTTACAAATTACCACAAACCCAATTCGTCTGTTGATGACAACGAAAAAAAAGTTAACGACCGCATTGATAAATTAATGACGGCCCTAAATGGCAGCTCCACTGATAATCTCAATGGTACAAATGCATCGGTAGAAAATGCTTTAATAAAAAAAAACACTGAAATTGAAAATTTTGAAAAACTGTTGGTGGCATTGCAAAACGGCGATACCAGTAACGGCAGTCCTGAGATGAAACAGCTGGAAATAATGCTCGATAAGATTCTCGATATTCAGCATCCCGAGCGGGTGAAAGAGCGTTGGGCGATACAGAAACAAAATCCAGCCACAGATACTTTACGCTATCACATCACTGGTAATCCTTCTTATATGGATTCTGATTTCTTTGGCGGCATGACCACAGAAAATGCCTTTTGGGGTTTAGCTTCACATGTTACTGGTGTTAATAGTAATGCACCTATTCTTTTGGCTGCCGTTCATGAAAATCAAAAGATTCACGATAATCAAACGATCAGGTTTCGCCTCCTGCAGGATGTCTTTATTGATAATATTCTAATTCCCAAAGGACAATTTCTATTTGGTAAATGTCAGATTACAGAGGCACGTGTAAAAGTGTCAATTCAGGAAATAGCCTATAACAACCGGGTATTTCCGGTGCAGTTCCTTGTCCATGATCAATCAGATGGCATGGAGGGCATCAGTATTCAGGGTGATGTTACAGAAGAAGTTACAAAGACGGGAATCGACCAGATGATTCAGCAGATGCAATTAAATGCTATGACTTCTTCAGTAGGTATTCAGGCAGCCGCATCTGGTATTCAAACCGTTAAAAATCTCCTAAGCAAAAAAATAAAAAGGATTACTGCCAATGTAAAGGCGGGCCACATCGTCATTCTTAAACCTGTTCAATCCTTATAACATCTTTATTCACTTCAAAAATTGTATCATGAAACCATTATTTTTCTTATTGCTATTTTTTACGATTTCGTATTCAATACGGGCCCAGGTGAATGCCAATGATCTTCCCGCTGCAACGACAGTAATTCCCTTTAATTTGGAAATTGGTTATAACTACAATACTGCTATAGCATTTCCGGGAACCATTAAAAAAGCTTATTGGGGATATAAGGATATCATGGCAATGCAAGTGCCACAGATAGAAAATATTTTACTAATAAAAGCTGCTAAAAGAAATTTTGAACCTACCAATTTGCATGTTTTTACATTGGATGGTAAATTGTATACGTTCAATGTTACATATGCTGAGAATCCAATTCATGCCACATATGACTTGCGGAGATTAGATCAGCATTTGCAGCGTTATTCTGCGGATATTTCCTTTGCCGATGAATCCTTAAATGAAACGCAGTTAGAAGAGTCAATGCAAACGGTGAGAGCGTCAGAGCCGTTCCTGTCCAAATCAACCGGGCGATTTGAATTAAAAATTCGATTGAATGGGATTTATTTTTTAAACGATCGGTTGTTCTTTTCTTTCTCAGCTTCTAATTTTTCCAGTCTGGATTATGATATTGATTTTACCCATTTTTATATAAGAGACCGTAATAGAGCAAAACGATCGTCATTTCAGCAGCGGGAATTGATACCGATAAAGGTGGATACTTTGAGTTGTTTACCTGGGCAGACTACGAAAGATTTTGTGATGGTTGTACCTAAATTCACGATACCAGATAAAAAGGAATTTTTATTTGAAATGTACGAGCGCAATGGTGGAAGAAATATATCTCTTCGCATCAAAAATCGCCACTTGCTAAAAGCAAAATCTATTTAATATGGCATCTCTGAAAAGTCAGTTTATTCCCGAAAACCAAAATCGGGTAGGGGAGGCAATTTTGCTGTATGCTGAGCAAGACGCCAAATTAAAAATCAATAATCCGGTTTTGACAACAAAAGACACGTTTGATATAAAGTTGAAGTTAAATCAATACCGGAGTATTTTGATGGAATTTCGGAAATCTAAAAATCCTTCTGAGAAACAGGCTTTAAAATATGTTCGGCATCAAATCAGGAAGTTAGAAGCAAGTCTAAAGCCGACATGGTTCAACCGTTTTTTTTATTCAAAGCTGATTGAAGCAATTAAAGATAGAATCAGAGGCGAAAATGACGCAGTAAGTTATTATCAAAGAGCAACGGGTAATTTAGAAAAGGAACTCATTCAGCAGCTTAACCTGCAAAACTTATCTGCTGAATTGAAAAAAGCTGGCTTTACTCTTGAGATGGAAGGTAGCGTAAAGCGAATGATCAATTTGAATCTTCCCGAGTTTCATTTGCGTTATGCAGATGTTGAAAATCCTGGTGCCCATTATGTGGTTCACTTCAAAAAAATTCCTCACACCGACCTGTACTATTTTGAAAAGTTTGAGGCAATAGCACGGCCTTCCCTGGATTCACTTTTGAACAATGACCCTATTTGTTGCAGGCAAACATTCCATGTAAATGGTGAGCTAAAGATCAACGCAATGGAAGCGGCCAATTTGGTCAATGGAAAAGGCGTTTGCCGGTTTTGGGATGGTGAAGACAAGTGGCTGATGATTCACCCGGAAACGAACCGCTTAACCGAGGTTCCTTTCAATCTGGATGAAAAGTTATCCCACCTTCCAATTAAAGAAAGGGAACATTGTAATAAGTACCAGGCTATTATTGATGCTTTAAAGAGGGGAAGCAAAAGGGAAGTGACATTAATCATTAATCAAATGCCGGTAAAGTACACAATAGAAGCAGCTCCAAATAAAAATACCATTTATGTGTTCGATAAAGGCAATCGTTTGGTAGATATTGACCATAAGGCCAGTATTCAACAAACAACAAAAAGCCTTGTACAGCAAATTTATGATGATGAATTAAGTCACCCACACCGGCAAGGTCAAAGGATATAATTGTGATTTTGGCCGCATACCATGATGAACAAGCATTGTTGTAAAATTTTTGTCAGGCTTGCATCAGTAGTTTGCATTTCGAAGATTATTAAAATTCTGGCTTAACGATATTGATTACAAATTCTCCTTTTTCATCAATAACTCCATAATTATTTTGAGTCGAATTATTAATATACTCTGATTTATGTGCGAACAATTTTCCCTCATGATAATCTGAAAGGTATTTGTACTTGAAATCCAGTACTATGTTACCTTTATTATCTATCAGAGCGTAATAAAGGCCTTTCTCGAAAATGCCTTTCCCTTCATCAACAAGCTGCCGAAGAGTCTCAGAAATATAAAATGGATATTCCGGATTTTCTCCACCAAAAATTCCAGCTTCAGGTTTATCATTGTTTTTAAAGCTGGCGCCTTTGGGAAATGTTGCAATGATAGATCCTGCCGTATCGATTAATTGAGCAGGGCTATCATAATTTTCCTGAACAAGAGCATATCCCTTGTAAAAATGAGTGGCAATTTTATAGCGGGTTGGTATGACTACCTTAATTGATTTGTTTATATAACCAAATAATCCCTCACTGTTTTCAACTTTTGCGACTCCGGAGCTGAATCTGGATGGGCGTCTCGAATAGCTATATGGAATTACGAGAACACCATTAGTATTTATATATCCCCAGTTTCCGTCGTTATTCTGCACAGCAGCAAGCCCTTCTGAAAAGGGAGAAACACCCTTATACGCAATTGGTATTACAACTTTTAATCCTTTATTGATAAATCCATATTTGTCTTTTTCGTCCGATTTTATTGGCGTTAGGTCTTCACTAAAAGGAATGAAGTTTTTCAATGAGGTTATAGCAAAAGCCGCTTTTTTAGTGGTAGGATTGGCTATGGAAGAATACTTCTTCGCATCGAATCTGACAATTTCCTTGCCTGCTGTATCTATATAAGCGAAAACCAAAATGCCCGGAGCACTTTGCAATTGAACAATAGTATTGTCAGTAACAAAAGGGGAAATTTCCTGGTACTTTCCTTGACCAATAGTTTTGCCAGATAGATTTTTTAGAACGATATGATCACCTTCCTGAGCAAAATAAACACCATAATCAATTACAAACTTTTTTGTAAACCCAACAGTAGGTGCTTTTATTCCGCTTCCAATAACATTTCCATCTAAATTAATGATAGCATAGCCATCTTTTCTCTCAACAGTAAAATAGTTTTTCTGGAACTGAGTAATGCAACTGTAAGGTATATTACCGATATATCCATCTGTTTTTTTTGTTTGAGAATAACAGAGATCAAAAAGCGAAACAAGTAATAATAAAATTAATAGTCGCATAGGTATATGGTTATGGTTAGGTGTGTATAAAATTAAGGGAATTCTCTCAGATATTAAAAATTTGCCTTATTTATCAGTTGCAGCAATTTTAGCTAAATCGGAAGCATTTTTTAGATCTGGATACCGGTAAATGACAAAACGGGCGAACTGATATATCGCCGGGCATATACAGAGCATCACCCTCGAGCATACTGGGACAGTACAGATGCATATACGCTATCGATTTACTGCGAACATAATCACCATGGCGATTATTATTTGCATCTGAGCAGGGCCTGTAAGGATTTAAAATGGCATTGTTTCCTGGTAAATGGCAGATGGTCAGAAACCTTCATTCACTTTCGCCAGCTGGAGTATTTCAATGAGTTACAGGAATTGTATGGGCGATTACCCGTTGTAACTTGTTCCCATCAGAGTATGCCATAAAAGAATATTGTAAGCAAATATTCAAATCAATAAAGAATGAGCAATGAACCTAGATTACTGGTGGGATTCAGCCTTAAACCTGAACATGGTGAATGAAGATTAAAATGGAATCACTGTTTAATAAGAACCATGATTACGATGAAGGTTCGACAGCCGCTATTTAAAATTTGACGTGGAATGGCCCACAAAAAAAACGGAAATGCCCATGCAGCAGAAAACATTTAACGGTAATTTCCGGAACCTACAAAGAGCACTAAGATAGCTGGGTGTATTAGGGACACAAAACAGGCAGTGAAAAACTGCTTCACAACAACATTATATTACAATAGAAAAAGGGGCTCTCTTGCATATTACAATAGATAAATATAACTTTAAAGGATAAACTCTGCTAATATGCATCTTGTTGAGCATTCTATAACTAACACTTTAGAATTTAAGAACGACACAAACCAATTTGAAATTTTGTTAAAGGCCGATAATGGAGCACTGATAAAATTAGTTTTTTCTTCTCTGCCATTATATGAGTTTGTGGAATTTGTTGATGGCCTTTTAAAAAATGAAAATTACAGTAACATTAATGAGTCATCAGTTCCTTACGTTGCACAAAATCCTATATTAATAGAATATAAAGTACTATCAATTTATCGAAACCCTCATCCAACTAATTTTACAATGTCCAAAATGGACATGTTTCTATCTGCAGATAATGGAGTAATATTAAGATTAATATTTGAGAAGGAAGCATTACGGAATTTAATTTCAAAAATACAAGGTGATTCAATAACTCCAGTAACCATTAAAGGCATGTGGAAGCTTTCAAATATTATACTTTTTGGCGGCGGTGAAATTTTTGAGGATACAGAGGTTAATATTTATATACCGAAGCAAATAGAGTTGAAAGAGCAAGAGGATATTGTAAATGCGTGCGGTGATTTTATGGAGGCTTTAGGCTACGAAATAAAAACAGAAAATGAGCCAATTTTAAACTCATTTTGGAAAAGATTGCAATTCGTATTCAAGAAAAATATTACGCCTGAAGATGCTGATCGACTTTTCAAAAAAGGCAAGCAAGCGTTGGAATTAAAATATGTTGATTTGCCTACTGCTGAACAAACGGAAAAATTAGCGAGTGCAGCAGAGAAAGTAATGAATAGTATTGAGAAATATGAAAACGCTACAGTAAGGCTCGGCTCTTTGTTAATTATAAAAAGAGGGCAGAAGGTTATAATACATCAATTGACTTCAGACGAAGTGGATCACCTCAATAAAAACCCTTCAATAATAAAAGAAAATGATCCTGTGGATGCTTTACAAAATCTAAAAATAAAGCCGACAGTTATTCCTCCGATAGTTGCACCTGCTTCAATCATAAAAATAACTAATACAGAAACCGATCACAGCACACTGCCCTTAATTAATGATGAAACATCATCTGAATCTGCTGATGAAGCGCCGAAAAACGATGAAAAAAGGAAAGGTTCGCGGATTAATTGAGTTTGGAGCCATGCTTATCTCATTTATTTACTTTTCCGCTGCAAAGGATTGGTCGGTCTTTAATATAAAAAACTGGCATTGACTGTCAAAATTATTTCTGTAGATGCTTTTTCACATTTTCGACCATAGGACGAACCTGTTGAACGGCAGAACGAAGCTCATAGGCAGAAACTTAAGCTCCTTGCACCAATATCGAACTTCGTATTCTTCATCAACATTGGATCCGGCTTGCATCGCATGGTCCTTGATGAATAAGGTTGAGCATAGCGGCTGTCTGATCAGCTATATTAATTAATTAGGCACAATTCGCTTTTCTGCTTTCTCGAACAAAATGCTGATTTATGAGGACAATAAAAATGCCTTATAATCAATAAGATATAAAAGTATTTTTCAGATTTTAGGGAACTTTTGGGAATATTTTGGAGTATTTTGGATTCTTACTGTTGAGAATTTGTGTTTTTCTTTGTGGAATTATGTCAAATTTGATACTAAATTTGGTCTATCATTTTTGATAGCAAAATTGCTTACAAAAATGAAAGCCGGTAAAAACCGGCCTTCTTACTCCTGAAATGTCAACTGAACCATTGCCAAATGATGTTGACTACTTCCAGGAAGGTTTTTATAAAAGAAGCATTTGCTTTAATACCCCGGAGGATTACCTTTAACCTTCCGGGTTTTTTTATGGGAGATCCCATAATTGAGAATTGGATGTTTTGTCATCCAAAGAAGTACGGACGGTATTTAACAAAAATAAACGTTGTTCCAAATAATCTACATCTATCGCCACTATAATTCTTCCCACATCGTGTGCGAAAGTATATTATGAATTATATTTTCATAGGTTGTCTTTGTTATGAGATTTTGGCCTGATAAGGGTTTGCGAATTATTTAATACAAAATACTTATTCTCTAAAAGCCTAGCAGTTGTATTTAGATTAATACAGTTTATATTTTTTTACTTTTTGTTATTATCTAAATAGGCGACATATATACGGAAAGAAATACCCACAGTAACTTGGAAGAAAGGCAAAAAAGCGCTCATATTAGACATGTAATTCGTTGAATATGAACGCTAAACAAATAATCGCCTCCAGCCTTTCGAAAGCTGAAAAAGCCCGCAAACTATACGATCTCGGTTACACCCGTCACTAGGTTGCAGAGTCATACTGCCTCGATGGTAAGCATCGCACATTAATACTCGAGGAAACTGATCAGTGCGGGCTATGAAATTCCTTACCTGCTCATGGATGGGAGCAAGGTGCGGATATTATTCACCGACCTACTATATAACCTGCCGACCAATTTCTTTGTAAAAGACCGGCATAAGCATTCCGACTTTGCAATGGCCCACGGTGAAATGACCGATGAGAATTTGTCGAATTCCTGGGATTGATCATGAAACGGGCCAGTTACTATACCGTCAAAGGAAGTATCTATTACCTGTTCATTGGCTGGCGTCACCTCTGGTGTATAACCGAAGCTGGAAGGCGAGTATACGGTACAACCATGGCTCCATTCTTCATAATAATAAATAGATCAACTAAGTCTTTATTCACACGGACCAGGAGCAAAAAGGCCGGCGAAGGTAGCAGGCACCCCGAATAGGGCAAGGGGAAACACGGAAATTTTTCGGCGCCAACGGCTTTTTGTTTTTGTTTTTACGTTGGCGCCGAAAAATTCCTGCCTCCGCGCATTCCCGTCATTTGCCCCTTGCCTAATTCGGGGCCCCCACCTGCTATCGCCGTCCTTTCTTTTTGCTCCTGGTCCCGGTGTCTAAAAGAAAGAAAGGATTGAATTAATAAATAGATCCTTCCACAATGATAACTTTTACAGATTGACATAGCTAAGCGTTTTCCTTTGAAGCAAACCAAATAAACTCATTTAATAATCCTTAAATTTTTTTGTATGAAGACCAAAGAAGCGCAGGTGATCGCTGCGAAAGACTTTTGCATGAATTATTCCGTGCACACAGCTGAAGAATTAATCAAAAAATTCGAAGCATTAGAATTAAAGAGAGAAGGAGGCAAAACGGCGGTCAAAAAAGTTGGGCAAAATTTAAGACTCGGGATGAGCAATAAAGAAACTAAAAAGTTCTTTACGTGGTATTATTTCAATTATGTGGTCGGTCCAAAGATAGGGTTGTATACCAGTAAGTATATTATTAATACTGCATCTTTTCATTTTAATCAATATCATCCGCGAAGATTGTGGCTTACGGTCTGGACAGAATATGCAAAAGAAGAATTAACCCTGAATGAAGAAAAAGCAGTCAGGCATGCTACTAAAATGATTAACGCAGCAGGAACTGATGATGAACATAGATTCTGCCATTGGTATTACATTAATTATGTTGTTAAAACTATTGGATCATAATCAGCAATTGAGATGTTGATGCATTCGTATCCTTCATTTTCTTTTTTTGATAATTCACTTTTTATATAAATATTAATTATATGGAAAATAATGAGCGAATACTAACCTTATGTTGTGCAAATGTCTGCAGAAATAACCGTCCTTATCCCTACGTTAGGTTAAGAGGTATTTGGTTGCGTAATTGGGGCTTTAATCCGGGCGATCAGATAACCATCATAAGCCCGGAAAATAAGACACTTATTATAAAAGTTTCAAAATCCGCTGAAGAAGTCGACAAACAACGTGAACCAAAATTGCCGAGTTATATGCGCTATTAAAGCGGATTAGGGCAATAAGCTCATGCAAAGTGTGTTCGCCTATGCAGAAAAATACGAGTAAAACTATACATTTGCTATAGCTCTTTCAAGTCAGTTCATGGGAATTCATTCGAATTTGACTTAAAGTTGAAGATGTTTTTTTAGTGGTGACCAAATCGGTGACCATATGAGTCGAGATTACTGATTAAGGCAAATCGAATAGTTGTAATACATTGAAAATCATTGATATGTGACGTGTGGGTTGACGTGGTAAATCATTGGTTCGAATCCAATCCGGTTCACAAAACCGCCAACATATTGGCGGTTTTTTTATTATCATTATTCAATCAATATCTACTTCAGATTTGATTGTGTTGAATTTCATATCTTTAATTTCTCTGCATAGTGGTTTAATGAAAGATTATAAATGGCTAAATCAAGGAAAATAAATACCAAAGAATCTTCTGCCAAACAGGTTGAAATAAGAAATTTCAAATCTATCAAACATGTAAAATTTGATATTTCGAGGGTTAATTTATTTATAGGGAAGCCCAATAGCGGCAAATCGAACCTGATTGAAGCATTGACGCTATTTAATTTCATTCAGGGGAAAGAAAAACGGAATATTGAGCCTACTCTAATAAGATATAATTCATTAGACAATCTTTTTTATGATAGAAATCTTACCAATGATATTGAAGTGAGTATAGGTAATAACCTTGCTTTATTAAAGTATTATAGTGGAGTTAATGCTTTTTTTCAGTTCATTAACCCAACTGCTGACTTATTAAATAATAGAGATAATGATTTAATAAAATCACATTCAATAAACGCGTTTTTGGAAGAAAGTATATCTAAGCCTACAAACTCATTTTCTGAAGATTATATTTCCAAAGCGGCGTTATTAGATGTAAATGGGAATATTTCAGCAGGAGTATCAACGGAAGAAAACCCAATAAGAAGATATGAGTTTCGTGATGGAGTAATTTATGGAAATGTTTTTGCTGCATATTTAAAAACCTCTGGGGACAATCTCTATACGATTGTTCAAGGCAATCCAAATATACGGGATTGGATAAATTCTTTTTTTGAAGAATTTGGCCTTGAGTTTCTTATGGACTATTCTACAAGGACATTTGAAGTTCAGAAAAAGGAAAAGGGGATTGTTTATAAAATTCCTTTTGAGCTTACTCCTGATACATTCCGGAGAATGTTATTTCATGTTGCCGCTATTTATTCAAATAAGAATGCTTCCATTCTTTTGGAAGAGCCAGAATCACATTCATTCCCCCCATATGTTAAGGAGTTATCTGAATTGATTAAAGCGGATAATAACAATACTTATTTTATTACAACACATAGTCCGTATTTTTTTAACAGCATGGTAGAGGATTCTAAAACGATTAAGGATATTTCATTCTTTCACGTTTATTATGAAGACTATCAAACTAAAATCAAAAAATTAACAGAGAAAGAACTTGATAACATTTGGGGAAGTGGTGCGGATGTATTTTTTAATATAGATTCCTTTGTCAGATGATTTTGCATACTAACCTCGTCCCGGAATGTAATGTAGATACAGTATTTGTAGAAATGCTGGGATATAAAGAGCCTAATCATGCTCCAACTATTAATGATGTCTTCAAAATACTTGAGAAAAAGAAAAAGACACCTAAAGTCATGGGGTTTGTAGATGACGACAAAAGGAAGCCAAATGGTTTTTTAGAGTTTGATTTAAAAGACGAGATCAATAAAGTAAGCCTTTTAAAACATCCTGACAGAGAGCATTACCTGGTGGTTGTAAACCCAGCGATGGATGAATTTATTTTTAATTTGTGTAGAAGCTTAAAAATTGATATAACAAAGTATAAGTTACCAGGAGAATTTAATGCTTTTAAATCTTTTACTAAAAAGGTGGCTATCCGGAATAATCATAATTTCAAACAATTACTGAATACTATTATTCAGAAAAAACCAAAAGAAATAGAATCGATAAAAGTCTGGATATCTAAATTTTCTCCTTACGCCCATTAATATAGGTTATTACTTAACGAAGCACCTTACGCATACGTATATAAAAATCGATATAAATAGGAATGCGCAGAATATCAATGCCCGTTTCATGATTTCAATTGTGAGTCGATTTGGGTTTTTGATATGGACGGTAAACCACAAAAATTTGATAAAGATTTCGCTTTGCCGGTTATCACTACCATTAATAACTGGTTTGTTTTCGCTGTTATTATTTTCCCGATTTAAAAAGGCCATAACTTCAATTTTAAAGTTGTTTTCATATTATGCCTATATAAAGACGGTTAAACAGGCATACCCTTATTTTAATAAAATTTACTGAATAGCCAATAGCTTGAACCTGATTCTATTAAGGAGATCAGTCAGGTAATTGGCTCTACAATTTTAATTACACTTTACATTGGATAGTTATTAGCATGAAAGCTAACAACCTTAAAAAGTCTTAAACGGAGAAATTGGTGTTTGGAAGTCTTTTTTGTGAAGTATCGGGAAAACTATTTGTTCTTCTTTTTGCGTTTTGGTTTTCGGCTATTGGATTTTTTCGGGAATTTTAGTTTGAAAGTAGAATTGTCTGGTAGAGGTCCCAAATAGTTTGTGATGTCATAAATTTCCACTTGTAAAGCAGTCGCAATTTTATACAGGGTTTTATACCTGAAATTTACTTTCCCCTGTTCATAACGGCTTAAATCACTTTGATCTATTCTGGTTTCTACATCCAGATCCATCAAAGTCATTCCTCTATGCTCCCTAATAGCTTTTATTCGCATGCCAAGTTTGGCAAGCTGTGCATTGAAATCATCCCCCATGCAATAATTCGAAATTGCAAAATGTGATTATAGTTCGGAAATAAAGTGGGTGAATACCCCCAGATCAGGGAATTGTTGTTTAAAGTTTCAATGGGGGCTTTTGTATTCTTGCTTGTTTAGAAAGCAAACAAAAGAACGGTTAGTAAGAAATTGCAACCAGAGAAAAAATGCTCTCTTCAGCGTATGTTAACTGGCGAAAGTGAAACCCTTCTTATATAAATACCACATAGGCAGTCATAAGGAGGATGAATTTAGTTTGCAGAGGATTCGTGGTTGTTTTCTATTCCTATGTCCTGTAACATTTCCAATTCTATTTTATTTAATGCCTGCTAATAAAGGCTTTAAACTGTAAAGCAATTCCAAATCTGATTTGTATTGGTTCGATAATTCTCCAGGGTGGATCACAAAAAAATAAGAAGCCTTCAAATTCATTGAGTTTGAAGGCTTTTTTGTGTTCGATAATTATATGCTTTTCATTGAATGTCGAACTAATTATCCAGCCAATTTTCTATAGCTGGCGAGATAGAGACATTTAGGTGATGTACGATTGTTTTAAAAAGCGACTTCACTACTTATCCAAGCTATGCAGTGCAGGCTTTTTACCTGGATGTGGTAGACTACCTGTTAAAACCATTTTCGTGCGAGCGTTTCCTGAAAGCGGTGCTAAATATTACCCCCGCAAAAGTTTATCCGGATACATAAGTCATTTATTGTATCGGTAGCGTAAATAAAAATGATCAAAGCTGATGAAGTGATCCTGGCTGAAAACCACGACCTGCCATTGAGTATTAATTATAAGGAAAACATATTAGCTATATTCCGGTTATGAGGATAGATAGTTTAAACAAGTAATTTATAAAGATATTACGTGTATATATAGATGTTTTTAATTACTTTCCAGAGTTCTATCAGGTATAATTACGTGTATCCATATCAGATAAAAATATTAAATTTGGAATAAGGCGTACTATTCATTCCGGAATTATTCCATCTCCTTAATCCGGCTCCATTTTCTATTAAACCAAATCTAAAATTATTTTATGAACCAATTAAACCTTACAACAATAGTCTTCGGACTACTAACACTTGCTGCCTGTAAAAAAAATGTTACTGCAGATAAAACATCGCCCCCGTTATCTGCCGGCAAAACTGTAAATGCGGTGGAAGAATGCCAGCCTACCATGTACAACCTGGTGGTTGATTCTGTTACCGGGTTCTCCTCTATTTTTATAGTAACGGGGTCGCCCGGCGCCAGCCCTATTTCAGTTGTGCCCTATGTGGTAAGTGGTACCAACCAATTGAAAGACTGTAGTGGTAATCCCATTCTGCGCGCCAGCGGATTGGCGTACGATCCTACAACTGGTGTCTTTTGGGGTACTACCGGCGCTACGGGATCTACTCCAAATGCCATTTTAAAATTTATCGACCCTAATTGTGTAACCGTAGTTCCTGTTACAAATCCTTGTGGTCTTGTTCTTGATTTAAGCGATGTGGAAAGAGATCCCACTACTGGTGTCTTTTATGCCATCAATCGCGGTACAGTAGCGCCCAATAACCGGATCGTTAAATTTAGTTTATCCACTTTGCCAAGTATTAATTGTTTGCCCAATCCACTCCCGGTGGGTTGGAACGTACGCGGTTTAACCTTTAACTGCAATGCCCAGTTATACGTGATGTATACCAGCGGAATTTCTGGTGTGATTGTATCTGTTGATAAAGTAACAGGCCTGAATGGCCCCTCTTTCCCTTATCCGGGACCAATTACTTCGTTTGCATCGGTCCCTGCGCCCGAGATGGGTTTACATTTCGACTGTAGCTGTATTGGACGTTTTATCACCGGTAGTTTTAATCCCATTGCGGCTCCGCTTATGACTGATGGTATGCCATCGGGATTGGGCACGCCTGTTTACAATTCCGCACTGGGTGCATTGAAGCCTACGGTGGATTTTGCCCGTCCTTAATAAGCTGGGGGTAGATTGATTCCTGAATGAATGCCTTACTATGTGCGGCTGCCTTCAAAAGTAATTTTGAGGCAGCCTTTTTTTATTAGCGACATTCAATTACCATGACTGTCCGATTCCGATACATGGAGTGTCTGAGTTGCGACAAGTCGCCGCCAGCTAATTTTCCATCAGATTGCAGCGCTTTTTCATTTTACGGCTTACAACGTAAAATGAGAAAAACCTACTTTACTTTGTTGTAATACACCTTTTTCGGAACTGATTATTATAACCGATGTATCGATCGGTAATCGATCAGTTCAATATCTTGCGAGATGTAATGATCTTTTACGGGTTCTTCTCTCATTAAATCAGTGCTTAAATATTTTTTATTACTGTCGCTGAATACCGTTACCACATTCGCTCTGGCACCCATTTCGTTTTGTAGTTGAATTGCGCCAAGCAGGTTAGCGCCAGATGACATACCAACTGCAAGGCCAAGCTGCTTAGCCAGTTGCTGCGCCATTATAATAGAGTCGCCATCGCTTACTTTAATTACCTTATCTAATTCATTAAGCTTAACTATTGAAGGAATAAACTCATCCGAGATACCCTGAATACGATGAGAACCAACCTTGTACCCTGTTGATAGCGTTGGCGATTCGGCTGGTTCCAGTGGATGTATCTTTACTAATGGATTTCTTTTTTTCAGGTATTTACCCACGCCCATAATGGTTCCTCCTGTACCAACGCCAGCCACAAATGCATCGGTATGAAGATCGATGGATTGCATTTGCATCCATATTTCTCTGGCAGTTGTTTTTTCGTGGGCTTCTGCATTATACAAGTTTTCAAACTGCCGGGGAAGAAAAACACTGTTATTTTCGGCTGCCATCTTTTTACTTAAGGCAATGCTTCCTAAAAAACCTCCTTCTTCTTTTGAAACCAATATCACTTCTGCTCCCAGACTTCTCATAATATCTATCCGCTCTTTACTTAACCAATTGGGCATAATTATCTTTACTTCATGCCCCAGCGCTTTACCAATGGCACTGAAGGCAATACCAGTATTACCGCTCGTAGCTTCTATAATTACATCGCCTGGCCGTATATCCCACGTACGGTAAGATTCTTGTAAAATGTACAAAGCCATGCGGTCTTTTATACTACCCGTTAAATTATAATGCTCGGCTTTTACATATATTTTGCGGTATTGTTTTTTGTACCGGTATGCAATTTCCAGCATGGGTGTATTACCGATCAAATGCCACAGGTGTTTAAATTTGTTGTCAGGCATTTCAGCTATTGATGATGTCTTGTTTTGGTAGACTACAGCAATGTCTTTTTCAATTCCAACTGATTTGTTCATAATTTATTTGATTTTAGATTTAATGGACAACGTCTAATGGTTACAGCTTATCTGCAGGCATCACTTCGCCTATTCGCTCAACGGAGAGCGTCATTAGCGATCTACTGATCAGGGTAACAATTTTTGCCCGACCAATAAACAGGTGTTACTGCGTTGTTCTGAAACAATGAGGTTAAGCGCCAATACAATTAATGAAACAATGATTTTTTAACAGTGCAAATGAACCAGGGGATAAATACGGATTATTTACAGAGTGATTACAACAAGAAATAGTTGTTTTTTACGATTATAGGGAGGGGAAGTGTATTAGGGTGTTGATGCAAGTAAGCATTCTTATTTGGTAAATCAAATAGTAATAATTGGAGAAATCGGCAAAAGAAAAACTAGCTAACAGGGTGTGCCCTCGAAACTCGCGATTAGATGTTGTACTGATTATATGCTTTTTATGTGATAAAAATCACACAAACGGCACATATTATGAAAAGGTAATTTTGAGACAAATCCCGGAATTTTTAACGGCAAAGAATTGTATTGTCGCATAAACTCCGAGTCTGCAGGTTTCAGTGCGTTACACAAATTTGAAGGGGGTGATCCGGATTGCGTAAAGTGGATATCAGTGGCGATGTTTTGCTATTATTTTATTTACTTGTTCAATTACACCTTCTTGTATGTCAATTTGGGTTGCTGTCAGCCTCAGAGATTGAATTTCATCTAATAATACCGGATCTATCGTTTCGTCAAATCCAAATACACTCAAGCACCAATATTTCCAAATCGAATCCTCACCTTTTGTAGATTTGTACAATGAGTATTTGATAAAGATTCACAATGAACACCTACACGGCTGCAAATCCCGCCGGTGAACCATGTTAACAAAAATGAACGACAACGACATAAAACGAATCTCAAGACTGGTTGCAATAGCTACACAATTGCAAACAAAACGTCTTTTGACCGCCACTCAGCTTTCTAAAAAATTCAATGTAAGCATCAGAACAATTTACAGAGACATTAAAGCTCTTGAAGATGCAGGAATACCTGTTTTGACAATAGATGGTAAAGGGTATTCGTTAATGGAGGGATATAAAATACCGCCTGTAATGTTTACAGGAAGCGAAGCAAACGCGCTCATTACAGCAGAACAACTTTTATTATCGAATACCGACCGTTCTTTTACAGAAGAATTACTATCTGCTTTGAACAAAATAAAAGCAGTATTGCAATTTTCTACGAAAGAAAAAGTAGAATTTTTAGCAAACAGGATTGCTGTTAGCCCCCTACTGTTTAGAACACAAAAAAGCGATTTGCTTCCACTAATTCAACATGCCCTTATCGAATTCAAGGTTCTCAATATTCATTATCATTCATTAGGCAAAAAAGAAAAAACGGTAAGGTTTGTTGAGCCATTTGCCTTGTATTATTGCCTTGAGGAAAGTTGGGCGCTCATTGCCTATTGCAGATTAAGAAAGGAGTTTAGGATGTTCAAACTTAACAACATCCTAAAACTTGAATTGACTGAATTGAATTTTCAACCGCACAAAATGACGCTGAGGGAATATTTAAGTGAAAAAGAAAAAAATTTTACCACCCCTGACACACCCTTGTCATAAGCCTGTTTCATCTTTGCTCCAACAAAGAACATATATTATCCATAAAAAACAGTATTATGAACCTGATGTCAGTTAGAGTTATTACGGCTGATGTAAAAAAACTCGTGGAATTTTACAATCATATCACTGGTATATCTGCAATTCAATACACCGATGATTTTGCCGAACTGCAAACCCAATGGGCCACTTTGGCAATTGGGAGTACCAGAACGCTACAGCTATTTGGAGGTGACGAGGTTGCAAAAGCCGCACAGAATCGAACTGCCATAATAGAATTTATCACTAAAGATGTAGATAACGATTACAAAAGGCTGGCTGATTTTCTTCAGCATTGCATTGTGCAAAAACCGACAACAATGCCCTGGGGAAACAGGTCATTTTTGTTCCGTGACCCGGATGGAAACCTTGTTAATTTCTTTACGCCAATTACGGCAGAAGCTATCAAAAAGTTTGAAGGAAAGTTAACAGCAGATAAGCATTAGCATACCAATGAATGCAATAGCTTTTGTATCAGGTTTCCGGAAGCTGATGGTTCAGGCTTCTTTGCCAAGAAGCCCTGACAAGCCCGGCAACGCTCCAAAATAAACAGCAGCGCCCCAGACTCAAGTCGTGGGGCGCTGTTTTTGAGTTTGCGGGGAAAGCTGGATTCGAACTTTTGGTACATCAAAAACCGGAAAAATTAGCTGGGGATATATTTAGTATTTATTATAACTTATTGTTAATTGAATATTGTCTTCAAATCCTCTATTTTCTGGTTCGACAATTCTCCAATCCGGATCACTCAAGGTAAAATCTCTGGTTTTGAGGACGCTGAACATCAGCGTTCTTTTTTAGTTGATAGCCGCTGAAACCCATTGCCAGCCTACATTCCAGATCCCGACGGAGACCAATCTTTTCCAGTTTCTGTTCGATCTGCAGCGGGAGTGGATTGAAGGGGTGAGTAAAGGGTCGTCTATATACTACCTTTAGACAATTATTCTATCTTTATCTTACTCATATAGATAAATGAATAATAGGTAATAAATGACTAAAAGGCAATATATAAAAGGCGAGTATAATGAACACCTGCTATTGCAATTGGTCGCCACTGGAGATAAACTAGCCTTTGAGCAATTATACGAACAGTACGAAGGAGGAATTGAAAAATATGTCTTTTTCATCACCCGCTCAAAAGAAGTTACCGAAGAAATTATCCAGGACATATTTATAAGCGTATGGAAAAAAAAGGAAAAATTACCTGATCTTACCTCTTTTCGCGGTTACTTATATCAAATAGCCCGCAACCGGGTCATCAGTTACCTCCGAAGCGTCAAAGCCGGGTATAAGATAGTGGAATTGGATGAAGCAGTGCCTGGCGGCAGGCAGGCTGATGCCGATCATCGTACGCTTTATAATCAATATTATAAAATGGTGCTCGATGCTATCGAATTGTTGCCGGAAAGGAAAAGGGAAGTTTTCAACCTAAGCCTTGAAGAAAATCTGACACTGGACGAGATGGCCCAGCGGCTTGGCCTATCCAAATCAACTGTTAAACAACACCTGTACAGTGCCACCGCCTCCATCCGGGAATACTTGCAAAAGCACGGTGATATCACTGCAACCCTATTGATTTTCATGGCCTTATTTGAATATTGAAAATATTTTCCCATCGACTAGGCCTTTTCAATTGTATTAGCGTCCTTTTATCTGGAACAGGTTAATTTGAAGGTTAAGGCTCAAAATAACCCCCAATTTATTTTATCATGGATAAAATTCAGGCAAAACTTATTGCTGAAAAATTTGCTGCCGGAATTTGCTCCGAGGCGGAGCATGAAGAATTTTCTAAATGGTTGTCGGACTTACCTATTGCAGAGAGCCATTCTTTAATAGAAGAATATAGCGGGATTTTTGAAACCCTGCCAATGGTTGCTGCCCGCAGAGAGCTGTGGGAAAAGATCTACCAAAAGCTCGGTGGGCCAGCCGATGCAACGCCGCATGTAAATCCTGCCAATGGCAAGTTGCTGATCCTTGTCGGCTCAAAACGAAAATGGATGTTTGCTGCCGCTGCGGCAATTCTTATTATGATCGGCGCCGGAACCTTTTTATGGGTCCGATATCCCAATAAGAACAATGTTGCCGTTGACCTTAACGAATTCAAAAATGATGTGGCTCCCGGAGGCAATAAAGCCATTTTGACATTGTCCGATGGTAGAAAGATCACCCTCGATAGTGTCGCAAGTGGGAATCTGGCAAACCAGGGTGGGGTAGAGGTTACAAAAGTTGATGCGGGCAGATTGTCCTATTCAGGTAATCTTACCAGTGGGTCAGCAATGCTTTATAACGCTGTGTCTACACCTTCCGGCGGGCAGTATGAGTTAACCCTGGCCGATGGCACCAAAGTCTGGTTAAACGCCTTATCAACCCTTAAATTTCCAACGGCGTTCGCTGGTCATGAAAGATCAGTACAGTTAACAGGAGAGGCCTATTTCGAAGTGTCAAAAGACAAGAAGCCGTTTCATGTGAATGTAAATGATATTGACGTGGAAGTGCTTGGGACCCATTTTAACGTAAACGCTTATCCGAATGAACCATCTATTAAGACGACATTGCTTGAGGGCAAAATAAAATTGGCCAAAGCCGGCGCAAATATCCTGCTCCATCCGGGGGAACAGGGTCAGACAGACAGCGTATCTGGCCTGGTGCTGGTTAAAAATGCAGATGTAGATCAGGTAATGGCGTGGAAGAATGGATTTTTCAGTTTTGAGGGTGCTAACATCCAGGCAGTCATGCGACAGTTGCAAAGATGGTACGATATCGAGGTACGGTATGAAGGGGCACCACCTGTGGTAAGGTTTAAAGGGGAGATGGACAGAGGGGTCCGTCTATCGGAGGTACTGAAATTTTTGTCAAAGCTGGGCATCCGGTGCAGACTGGAGGGGAGGATCCTGGTGATTGTGGGCGAACCAACAAAATAGAAGCTATGCATCAATGATAGTACTCTAACAAAAAGCCGGCAATGCTACTAACATTTCCGGCTGAAGTTCGGGGTAAGACAAACAAATAAGTCCTGACAGACTGCTTATTCATCACCCAAACAATGCAAAAGTATGCAAAAAACTGCTATTGCCGGAAGGCCAGCCCGTGGGGGCAACCGCCGGCTCACCAAAACGCTTTTACCTATGAAGCTGAGCATCGTATTGCTGACTGCTGTTTTCCTGAATGTCAGCGCGAACGGCATTGCGCAAAAGATCACTTTTTCTGGAAAAGATGTCCCGCTGGAAAAGGTATTTAGGGAAGTTAAGCGGCAAACGGGATATGTATTCGTGTATACGGAGGCCGTGATCAGCGGTAAGGAACCTGTTACGTTAAAGGTAAACGATCTTCCGCTGGACCAATTTTTAGCGCAGTTGTTCCGTGAATTGCCAATCGAGTATACGATTGCGAATAAGACTATTTTATTATCGCGTAAAGCGCCTGGGTCGCCTGCCGGGGCAACGGAAGGGAAGGGGAATCGGTTGCCGCCTCCGCCTATTACTGTTTATGGGCGTGTGGTGGATGGCAATGGCAATCCTTTGGCGGGTATCACGGTGACCAATCGGAATTCCCGGCTGCAGACGGCGACGAACGTTAACGGGGATTTTATTACTCTGGCCAATGCGGGCGATATATTGATTTTCACGGCTGTCGCATTTGAGACCAAAGAGTACCGGGTCCTCTCTTACCCTGACGGGAGCGTTTACCCTTCGCTGACGATCGAGCTGGCTTACAAGGTGTCGGCCCTGGATTCCATGACCATCATAGTCGTCAATACGGGTTATCAGAAGGTGACTAAAGACCGGCTCACCGGGGCGGCTACCACGGTGGGAGAAAAGGAATATCATCAGCGGGAAGCCATCACGGGGAATTTCCTTGAAAGTCTCGAGGGGAAGGTGCCCGGGCTGGTGTACAATAGTCAGTCGGGAGAGCTTACGATCAGGGGGGTATCTACTTTCGAAGCTGTCAAACAGCCCCTGATCATCGTGGATGGTTTTCCCACGGAAATAGATATCCGTACGATCAATCCGGATGATATCCTTTCTGTCAGCGTTCTGCGGGATGCGGCTGCGGCTTCCATCTACGGGGTAAGGGCGTCCAATGGCGTCATTGTCATAGAGACCAGGAGGGGTAAGTCGGGCAAGGCCGTCTTTAATTTACGTAGCAGCCTGGCCTATCAGGCGAAACCGGATTTCGGCTACCTGAAGTATGCGCCGGCCAACGAGTATGTGCAGCTGCAGTCTGACAATTTTTATGTGTCGAATCCCAGTCCCATTTTTTACCAGTTTGGGCTGTGGGCGATGGACCCGGCCCAGGTGATCCTTTTCCAGGGGCCGCGTCCCGGTGTAACGAATCCTGTGCTGACGCAGGACCAGGTGAATGCGCAGCTGAAGACCCTGGGTTCTTATGACAATCTTAAGGAGTATGAAAATCTATTTTACCGTCGCCGGCTGACGAGGAATGTGAACGGCGATGTGAGTGGGGGCAATGACAAAAACACCTACCTGCTGGGGTTTAATTATATCGGGGATGAGCAGTTGCAAAAGCGTGCAGATAATCGCCGGTTCATCCTGAATATGGCCAATACGATGAAGTTCTCAGACCGGATCAATTTCGACTTCCGGGGGACTTATACGAATATACTGACCCACAGCGGGGGCATCGTACCTTATTCGGATTTCTTTCCCTATGAAAACCTGGCCGATGGACATGGGAGTGCCTTACCAGTAGCACTGGCGCCTGGAAGGGACTTCCTGTCTACGGGACTTTCGCAGGCGAAGAATAACAGCCTGATGGCCCTGGGGCTGAATGATGAGTATTATTATCCTTACCGGGAGCTCACCAGCAATACCAATACGGTAAAAACCAATGCCGGGCGTTTCCAGGCACGTGTTAATGCAAGGATCACCCGCTGGCTGAGTATTGACCTGGGGGGAGATTTCGAGAACCAGGATGTAATAAATGACCAGCTGCAGCTGGGAGATGCGTATGCAGTGCGGATGCTGCTCAATGCCATGGCAACCATGGACCCGTCCACCGGAAAAGCGTTGTTCTCCAATATGCCGGCAGGGAATATCTTAAAACGCACAAGTGAAAAGATAACGGATTATACTGCCCGGGGGCAGCTGAATTTCTCGGAGAGGACGGGGGAGCATGATATTTCGGGCATATTGGGCATCGAACAGAAAAGGATCCTGAACCAGGGGTACACGACTTCCTTTTTTGGTTATGACGGGCAGACGCTGATCAGCAAGCCGATCAATATGCAGGCACTGAATGCTACCATATCCCATGTATTCAATGTCGGTCTTGGGGCGCCTTCCTTCAGCAGCACCAACTATTTCAACCAGTCGGAAACAGACAGCCGGTTTATGTCCTATTATGGTCAGGGCACTTATATTTATAAAGGAAAGTATGTCGCCACAGGCAGCTTCCGGATCGATCAGTCCAATTTATTCGGTGTAGATCCTAAATACAAATACAAGCCGCTGTGGTCTGCTGGGGTGAACTGGCGGCTGGAAAAAGAGGATTTTATAAGGAATATCAAGTGGATCAACCACCTGCAGCTCCGGGGGGCTATGGGGTTCAACGGCAATATCCCTTCCAACAATAATGGGGGTTACCTGACCCTACAGTCTGGGCTCAATACGCGACTCAATACGCCCCTGGTATATAATGATGTATTAACACCGGAGAACCAGTCGCTGCGATGGGAAACAACCAGGAATTATAATATCGGGTTGGATTATACGATCTTAAAGGACCGGGTGTCGGGCAGTATCGATTGGTACCTGAAAAAATCCCTGGATGTATTCGGTCAATTCGATGCGGATCCCACCAGTGGCTTTAACCAATACAATGCCAATACCGCCTCTATCCGGAACAAGGGGCTGGAGCTGATGGTGAATACGGTGAATATAAAGAAAGGTTGGCTGCAATGGCGTACACAGCTGACTGCCTCCTTTAATAATAACCAGGTGCTGGCAGTAAAGTCTACGCTGTTCTCTAATTCTGAGCTGGTCGCCACCGGGAGCAACCCCATCATGGGCAAACCGCTGGGGGCCCTGTACAGCTATAATTATGGGGGATTGAATTCACTGGGACAGCCTTATGTCCTGGACAGCAAGGGAAATAAGCAGGTGCTTGCCTTTTATTCATTCGGGAGCCCTGCCGTGGATGTATCTCTGAAGGATATGATCTATAGCGGCACCACAACGCCTAAATATGTGCTGGGCCTTAACAACCAGTTCAGCCTGGGCGCTTTTGACCTTTCCTTCCTGTTCATGTATTATGGTGGTCATGTCATGAGAGTGGAACAGCCCAATCCCAACAGTATCACGCTCTCATCCAACATTCCGTTATTGGGCTCCACTGATTACTGGAAAAAGCCCGGAGATGAAACCCAAACGAGCATGCCAGGATTTGCACCGGGAATCTTTGCACCAGGTTATTACCAGGGCTCAGCGCTCTATGGCTATGAGTATGCGTCCCGATTTGTGCGAAAGGCGGATTATATAAGGTTGAGGGACCTGATCGTAACTTATAATATAAGGGGCACTTTACTGAATAAAATCCGGTTACGGAATACGCAGCTGCGCCTGCAGGTGCAGAATGCATTCCGGTATACGTTCAGCGGCAATGATATTGACCCGGATGCGATCAACCGGGTCACGGGTGTGCGCACGCTGCCGGCGAAGCCTTTTTACAGTCTCAGTTTTTCCACAAATTTTTAAATGACAGCTATGAACAAGAAAATACTATCCATGCTGCTCTTTGCAGTTGCCGGGCTTTGCAGCTGTAATAAATTCCTGGAAGTAAAACCCAAAGGGATCATTATACCTGAAACGGAAGGGGACTATGAGGCGATGCTCAATTCCCCAACGCTAACAAAGACTTTTCCTATTGACCTGCTGGAATTTACGGACGACTTCTTCAGTACCTATACTGCTACGAACCAGTCTGCGGATGCGAACGGGTATTACTGGCGGCCTGTCATTACCATCGATGAAACAGTCAGTCCCGAGGTATGGGGTCCTCTTTATCATTGTATCTATGATGCCAATGTCATCATACAGGGGGTTACGGGCGCTACGGGAGATTCAGCGGCGCAGAAGGAAGGAGTGCGGGGTGAGGCGCTGGTGATCCGGGCCAGCTGTTATCTGGACCTGCTGACGGTGTTTGCCAAATCCTATGATAAGGACAGCGCCGCTAAAAACCCGGGCCTTCCCCTGGTGACCAGCATCAATGTGACGGATAAGGTTCCGCAAAGGAGCTCGCTGCAGGTTACGCTGGACACGATGATCAACGATGTGCGCACGGCGATCAGCCTGCTGCCGGCATCGAATATCAATAGATACCGCGTGACTAAGTATGCGGCTTATGGGCTGCTCAGCCGGATCTATCTTTATATGGCTAAATATGACAGCGCCGCCAAATATACCAATGCTGCCTTAATGGCGCCGCATAGCTATCTGAACTATAATTCCTATGCCTCCCGCGATGACTTTCCCGTGTATGATCAAAACCCTGAGATCCTCTGGCAAAGGGCGGCGGTGACCGGCAGTCCCATCTTCGACCTTTATTCCGCCGACCTCAAAAGTTATTTTACCAGTAATGATCTGCGATATGTTTACCTCACCGTCACCAATACTGACGGCCTGGGCCGCTCGACTTTACCCGGGGTCTATAATTTCGGGATCACCTTCCCCGAGATGGACCTTACACGCGCTGAGCTGCTGGCAAGAAAGGGCCAGTACCAGGATGCCATGGATATCGTGAACAATATCCGGAAAAACCGCATCCTGACATCGGCTTATGCCGACGAAACGGCCACCTCCCCTGAAGATGCCCTCGAAAAGGTGCTCGCAGAACGCAGGCGTGAGCTGGCGTATTCGGGACTGCGGTGGTTCGATATGAAAAGGCTGGACCGGGAAGGGCGGATGCCGGCCATACAGCGGATCAATTCCTCAACGTTGTCGGTAGATGCAACGCTGGCCCCGCATAGTATGCATTATACTTTCGAGATCCCTATCCGGGTCAGTGTATTCAATCCTGATATGCAATTAAATTATTCCAAATAAACAAACATGACCATGCGTTTTATTATCTGCTGTCTTTTTTATTCCTGCTGTTTCCTGAAAGTGTATTGCCAGGAGGAGAAGCCGAAACTGGCCGATGACCTTTTTGCCGACAAGCCGGCGTTGCTGGCCTCTTATCTTCCTTTAACAGGAGGTGGAAACCTTTTCTATCCCTCATCCAACATCCCCGCGGATGTCTTTATTCAAAAAGTGGAGGCCTTCAGGACTGCAGCCTTAGCCAAAGTACAACAGGAGCCGGATACGGCGCTCCGGGAGCTGAAGAGAAAAGACATCGACTATTATTGCCGGCAGCTATATTTTACTCATAAGGGTTATTATGGCCTGGACTCTGCCGCCTTTATCCGCCTTACAAATCTGCTCATTGCAAAAAAAGGCGATCCCGACTTCAACAGGCTGGTAGATTCCGCTCAGAAGGCAGTGTTCACAAAAAAGCTCAATCCTGAGGAGTCGGCCAGGTTAGACAGCCTGTTTAAAGGTACAGTGGATCTTAATGATGCGCCGTTGTTCAAACGATCCGCCTCCTACCGCGAATGGGAAGACACCTACCTGGAATCGATCCAAAATAAAAAACTCACCAATGACAGCGACTATTACGCAAGATTTTCTGTCAGGTTCAAAATAGTCAACCAGGAGGTCAGCGATCCTTTTATCAAAGAATATCTCTCTTATGATGCGGCTGCGAAAGAGCTGCAAACAGACAAAAATGATTCCAATAAGGAAGCGGTATACCAGGCGTTCATGTCCATGTCGACGATGCCTTACTACAAAAATGATCTGAAGCAGACCTACGACAATTTCAAAAGGATGAAGGAGAAAGGTCTTAGTCCCGACTTCACCTATACCGGCATCGATGGACGACCCGTCAACCTGAAAGCGCTGCGCGGAAAGTATATCTATATCGATGTATGGGCCACCTGGTGCGGTCCCTGCAAGGCCGAGATCCCCTTCCTGATAAAGATGGAAAAGGCGTACAAGGGGAAGAACATTTGTTTTATCAGTCTTTCTGTTGACAGGGCTGCCGACAGGGCCAAATGGAAGAATTATGTAAAAGAGAATCATCTGGGTGGCATCCAGGTGATGGCAGATAAGGATTTCAGCTCAACATTCATACAGCAGTACAATATCAATTCCATACCGCGGTTTATCCTGATCTCTCCTGATGGGAAGATCATTTCCGGGGATGCCAAAAGGCCGTCGGACCCGGAGCTGAAGAAACAGCTGGATACTTTGTTATAGGCGTTGAATCCTCTAACTATGACCCGGATCGAAAAAATAGCCGATCCGGGTCATTTCTATTTAACGCTTACCCGCCTTTTTGACGAAATAGCTATATGGCTTTCCTATGTCCGCTTGTCTTTTACAACACGCTTCTTCCGGACTTGCTGATATTCCGGTTTTCCGGTCTATTCCTTCAATCTAATTATTTTTTTCGTTTCTACGCGCCCGGTAGTTAGGTTTTTCACTTTTAATATCCAAATGCCGGACCTTACCTGGGCCACATCGAGGTTCACCGATTGCACGCCGTTGCCGGCTGCATAAAATTGCTGCATCAGCACAGGAAATCTGCCTTCCACATTCCACAGGCTGGCCTGTAAGCGGTCGCCGGCATGGGCATCTATCTGTGTGTGCAGTTGGTCACCTGTTACAGGATTGGGATATGCCGTAAAGGTATTTTTAGCCGTGCTATTGTCTATTAGTGCGGCGACAAGTTGCGCACGGGTACTGCTGCCTGCCGAACAATCGCTCAGGTACTCCCAGGGCTTGCCGCTGCCGGTGTTGATATCGGGCTGGTTATTTTGAGTGTACCATTTGGCGCGATACAATTTGTTATTGTATACCGCTTCATCAGTGGCCACAATACATGGGGGGAATAGGGCAATAGTGTTGCCAGGGGCGGGCCGCAAGGTATTTCTTTCGATGAAGTGGTAATATCGAATTACTTGGAAATTACATTATTTCTGTTTTGTATATAAAAATCCAGCCCGGATCACAAATGGCAACCACGCATTGGCGTGGTTTTTTTGTGCTCATAACTCAGCGCATTTGACTACGGATCAAAAGGTTTCAGGTTTTACCAGAATAGCGACGACGCATCTCACGAATGATTTGATTAAATTAGTAATAGTTTGTGCGATCGGGGTTATGGATAAATATTTTAAAAAGTTAATATAACGATATGCCAAAATCAAACTTTAATCGTCGCAGGTTTTTAAAAAACGCAGCCACATTTACTGGAATGAGTTTGTTTTCGGGGCTGACTGAAAAAATAGTTGCATCTGGCAAATATCATGAAGAAGCGGATCAAACCGGGTCAAAACAGTTTGATGATCCGCGCATAAAATTTTCTGTCATTGGTATTAACCACGCTCACATTTATGCGCAGGTGAACGCTGTGATAAGGGGTGGCGCACAATTGGTATCACTGTATGCAAAAGAAGCCGATTTAATTGCAGATTTCACAAAGCGATATCCACAGGTAAAATTGGCTAACAGCGAAAAAGAAATTCTGGAAGATAAATCCATTCAACTTATCCTAAGCGCCGCCATTCCTGTTGAACGTGCAGGCATTGGCATTCGTGCCATGCAGCATGGAAAAGATTATATGACTGATAAACCTGGAATTATATCATTGGATCAATTGGACGAAGTGCGCCGGATTCAAAAACAAACAAGCCGCATATATTCCATCATGTACAGCGAACGGTTCGAGAACAAAGCAACGGTTAAGGCAGGTGACCTGGTGAAACAAGGTGCTATTGGCAATGTTATTCAAACCGTTATTCTTGCTCCACACCGCATGAGTGCAAAGGATCGCCCTCAATGGTTTTTTGATAAAAAATATTTTGGCGGCATTATTACCGACATCGGCTCTCATCAGTTCGACCAGTTTCTTTTCTTCACCAATTCTGATAAGGCAGAAATCTTATTATCTCAGATTGGAAATGTTGCGCATCCTCAATATCCTGCCTTTGAAGACTTTGGTGATATCACTATTCGTGGCAATGGGGGTACCGGATATATCCGGGTGGATTGGTTTACACCAGACGGATTAAATACATGGGGTGATGGAAGACTTACCATTCTTGGCACTAAAGGTTATATCGAAGTTCGGAAAAACGTAGATATCGCGGGGAGGCCTGGTGGCAGCCATCTTTTTTTAGTGAACGAAAAAGACACGCAATACATCGATTGCAGTAATGTAGATCTGCCCTACGGTAAACAATTAGTTGATGATATCATTGACCGAACAGAAACTGCAATGACACAACAGCATTGCTTCCTGGCAACAGAGCTTGCCCTAAAAGCGCAGCAGCATGCACAGCAACTCAATTTTAATAAAGCGTAAGCCAATTCCTTAAAAAAATTAAAATGGAAAAGCAACAAAAACCTTCATCCAGCCGCAGGAAATTTTTAACCGATACCGGGAAAGCTACATTGGGTACTGCGCTCGCTTTGAATTTTCCAGCTATTGTTCCATCATCCGTGTTTGGAAAGCATGCGCCGAGCAACCGCATTAATGTTGCATCGATTGGTTGCGGAAGAATTTCAACAACGCACGACATGGCTGAAATTGCACGTTATGCCGGTGCAAGGATCATTGCTGTTTGCGATGTTGATAAAAAAAGAGCTGATTATGGTCCGCAGGCCGTTAAAAATAATTACATCAAAGAAATAAAAGAAAATGGAGGATTGACCGGCGATTGGGACGTTAAAGTTTATTACGATTACAAAGAACTTTTGTTAAATAAAGATATCGATGCCGTTCACATCAGTTTGCCCGATCACCAGCATGCAATTGTTGGCGTGCACGCAGTAGGTGCAGGCAAAGATGTTTACCTGCAAAAACCTGCGTCACTAACTATTGAAGAAGGAAGAATTCTTTCGGATGCAGTGAAAAAGACCGGTCGCATTTTGCAAATGGGAAGTCAGCAAAGATCAATTGATCCCTGGCCTCAATTTAAAAAAGCATGTGAGCTTGTGCGCAATGGAAGAATTGGCCGGTTAAAAACGATTGAAGTGGGATTGCCTGGTGATCCCGGCGGTGGTAATCCAACTCCGATGCCTGTTCCATCCAACTTAAATTATGATGCATGGTTGGGCGCTACTCCTGAAATTTATTATACCGAAGATCGTGTGCATTCACAGGATGCAACACCAAAAGGAATTGGTAGCCGCCCCGGTTGGTTGCGCTGTGAGCAGTTTGGCGCCGGCATGATCACCGGTTGGGGTGCACATCATATCGACACAGCGCATTGGGCTATGGGTACTGATTATAGTGGGCCAATCGAAGTATGGGGAACAGCGAATTTTCCAACCGATGATCCAAATTATAAAGGGCTTTGGGATGTACATGGTATTTTCAGAACCGAAGCTATATATGCCAATGGTGTTCATATGATTGTTTCGAACGAATTGCCAAATGGTATAAAATTTATCGGAACCGATGGATGGATTTGGGTAACCCGCGGCAATTACCGTGTTACTGATAGCGACCCTGTTGCCAACAGTAATGGTATCAAGCCTATTGATGCAGGCAATCCAAAATTGTTGCAGTCAGTTATCGGACCGAATGAAATTCATTTGTATGAAAGCCCTGAGCAACACGCTAACTGGCTCGATTGCATTAAAACACGAAAAGAACCGGTTGCTCCCATTGAAGTTGGACATCGCTCCTGTAGTGCCTGTTTGCTACACCAGATTGCAATAAAGCTGAAACGTAAAATATATTGGGACCCTGTAAAGGAAGCATTTAATAACAATGACAAAGAAGCAACAGCCATGTTGTCGAGACCTCGTCGTAAAAAATATGATTTCAAATGAAAACAATCACTGCATTCATTTTTGTTTTAACTTATGAGTCGATAAGTTAAAGCTTGTAAGCATGAAAAAAATTTATTCGGCAGCTCTACTCATTTTTATTTTTTCGATGGGCTTCGCACAACCTGTTAAAGAAAATGGCCGGTTGAAAGTTTCGGGCACTCATCTCGTCAACCAAAAAGGAGACCCTGTGGTATTGCGGGGGATGAGTTTTGGCTGGCATAATTGGTGGCCACGATTTTATAACGCCGAAACTGTAAGTTGGTTAAAAAAAGATTGGGGCTGTAATGTTGTACGTGCAGCCATGGGAGTAGAACCGGATAATGGTTATATAAACAAGCCGGCCTGGTCGAAGGGAAAAATAAAAGAGGTGATCGATGCTGCCATTAAAGAAGGCATTTATGTAATCGTTGACTGGCATAGTCACAATATAAGACAAGAGGAAGCGAAGCAATTTTTTACTGAAATAGCAACTGAGTACGGTAAACAGCCTAATATCATTTACGAAATTTTTAATGAGCCCGAACGGCAATCGTGGGCTGATGTGAAGGCTTATTCAACAGCGCTTATTAAAACGATCAGGGCTATCGATCCGGATAATATCATTCTTGTTGGCTCGCCTCATTGGGATCAGGATGTTCATCTGGCTGCCGATGATCCAATTAAAGATTACGGCAACCTGATGTACACGCTTCACTTTTATGCAGCTACACATAAGCAACCACTGCGGCAAAGAGGTGACTATGCCCTTAAAAAAGGATTACCGATTTTTATTTCTGAATCAGCAGGAATGGAGGCCTCGGGTGATGGCCCGCTAAACGAAACCGAATGGAATGAATGGATATCCTGGGCTGAGCACAATAAAATCAGTTGGATAACCTGGTCTGTGTCGGACAAAAATGAAACCTGTTCGGTTTTACTGCCGACTGCTTCGTCGAAAGGAAACTGGAATACAAAAGACATGAAACCATCCGGTTTGAAGGCCAGAGAACTCATTCGAAAATATAATGGATTTAAGCCGCCCTGAAGCATCTCAATGGGTAATACCATAAATGGCATTAATTACCAGATTATCAATATTAAACGAAATAAGTCAGTTCGTACAGAATGCTTCAGGATAGTTCAGGATGATTATCGGAACTGGATAAGATAATTTACATATACATTGTAAATTAAATCTCCTAACGGCTATTATGAAAAAATCGATTGCTTCCAGGCGAAATGTCCTGCTCATTTCGCTGCTCAACCTCGTTGCCATAATTTCCTTCGCACAAAACAATTTTCCTGTAACCGGTAAAATAACAGATAATGCGGGTATTCCTTTACAAGGTGTTACTGTACAGGTTAAAGGCACCAAAATCGCAACCGCAACAAACAAGGATGGAACATTCTCCATTAATGCGCCATCAGCCAGTTCAGTGCTTGTATTTAGTTCTGTTGGATTCACTTCGAGGGAAGTACCCATAGAAAATAAAGAACAGGTGAATGTAACTTTGAGCGCTGCCGATAACCCCATGGACCAGGTTGTAGTTATAGGGTATGGCGCCGTAAAAAAACGCGATGTAACAGGCGCTGTTACCGGCATCAATGATAAAGACATAAAGTCGAGGCCTGTAGCTGATGCCTTGCAGGCGATGCAGGGAAAAGTAGCAGGTGTTGACATTACCACCAGTGAACGTCCGGGTACATTAGGAACCATTAATATCCGGGGTGTACGTTCTATAAATGCATCCAATTCGCCGCTGTACGTTGTTGATGGAATTCCCCTGATGACCGGCGGCATTGAATACATAAATCCTACTGATATTGAGTCAATTGATGTGCTGAAAGATGCCTCTGCAACAGCCATTTATGGTTCGCGGGGGGCCAATGGTGTTATAATCGTTACCACTAAACAAGGCAAGGCCGGTAAAACAACGTTGAATGTAAACCTGTCTACTACCGCTGAAAAGCTGATCGATAGAGAGGAAATGTTCAATGCTCAGGATTATATAACATTTCGCCGCTGGGCCTATTATTATAAGAACCCGGCAGTATATCCCCGCGGTGATCAGCCCACAATAGCTAATGACAAAACAATATTCCTGGCCACCAGCGACCCTTCTGCCTGGGCAAATATTGCCAGAGGCTGGACTTCGGGAAAATGGGACGGATCTCAGGTGCAAACAACTGATTGGTTTGGAATGGTTACCCAAACAGGCATCACGAAGAACCTGAATTTGAGCGTTAGCGGAGGAAGTGAAAAGGTTAAAACCTATGCTTCATTTGGCTATTTAGGTAATACAGGCACGCAAAAAGGACAGAGTTATAAGAGGTATACTGCCAACTCAAATGTTGATGTAACTGCTACCAAATGGTTTTCGTTCGGTAGTAACGTCACTGTTTCATACAGTGTACAGGAATATGGTCAATCCAAAACAGGGGCCACCACAGTTTCCTCTTCAACCAGCATCTATGAATCAGCAAGGGCGTTGTTCCCTTATGCTGTACCATATGATTCTGCAGGAAACAGGGTATTTTACCCGGGCGGTGATATTTCTTTTAAAAATGTGGCTAATGAGTGGACATTGAATCAGGACCAAAGAACAACCCTTCGCGCTTTCGGTAGCTTTTATGGTCAAATTGACTTTGGAGGCATTCATCCTTTGCTGAAAGACCTGAAATACCGGGTGAATTTTGGGCCAGACTATTCTACTTATAAGGATGGAACGTACATAGACGCAAATTCTGTGATCAGTAGTGGTTCCAATTCTGCTTCGCTTTCAAAGGCTACAACTTTCTCATATACCCTTGATCATTTGCTCTATTATAATAAAAGCATTGGCAACCACGACATTGGGCTCACCTTATTAGCCAGCCAAACTAAATTTACAACAGACAGCAGTTATATTGCTGCAAACGGTATTGCTTTTGGAAGCCAAAGATGGAATGCGTTATCAAAAAGCTATATACCCGCAGCTAATTTAACCGGGTATACGTCGGGCCTTACCGAAAGCCAGTTACAGTCTTTAATGGCTCGCATCAACTACAGCTTTAACGGCAGGTATTTGCTCACTGTGAGTGCCCGTCGTGATGGCGCCTCCCAGCTCGCTGAAGGTCACAAGTATTCGTGGTTCCCTTCTATGGCTGTTGGCTGGAAAGTTAACGACGAAAATTTTATGAAAAATGCAACCTGGGTGAATGATCTGAAATTAAGATTTGGGGTAGGTGTTACCGGTAACTCTTCCATCAATCCATATACAACCCAGGGAGCTGTTACCTCTCTCTTTTATCCATACATAACAACAATAACAGCCGGGGCAATTCCTTCATTAACATTGGCCAACCAGTCGGTGGGCTGGGAAAAAACCACTCAATATAATGTGGGTATCGACTTTTCGGTGCTGAACAGAAGGATAACAGGAAGTCTGGATATGTATAAATCAAAAACAACAGATCTGTTATTTCAGGTAAGCATTCCAACAGTTACCGGTTATACAAACACATTTGCAAATATTGGTGAAACCGCCAATAAAGGGATCGATCTGAGTTTATCAACCGTTAATATCAAATCGAGGAATTTCAACTGGACAACCAATGCCAGTATCTCCTGGCAAAAGGAAAAGATCGTCACTTTATCAAACGGAAAGCAGGATGATATCAATAACAACTTGTTCATAGGTCAGTCTATTGGTGTAATTTATGGATATAAAAGTGCAGGTCTCTGGCATGTGCAGGATTCAGCCACCTACAGGCAGTTTAATACAAATGGAAGTTCTTTCACTCCGGGAAATGCGAGACCAGCTGATATCAATGGCGATAATAAGATAGATGCCAATCATGACCGGGTGATCATTGGCAATACAAGACCCAGATGGATTGTGGGAATGACCAATACAGTTTCATATAAAAACTTTGAATTTTCCATTTTTCTATATGGCCGTTTGAAGTACATGTATAATACGGGCGGCGAAGCGGAAACTGCCCGCCCTGTTCAGCGGAAGATCAACTATTATAATGAGAACAATTTGAATGCTGAATATCAAAGACCTTTTTATTCTGAAGGAAGTGGTGATCCCTACTATGTGGTGTTGGGTTATAAAAACGCTTCATTTATCAAGATCCGCAATATATCGTTGGGGTACAGCCTCGATGGCAAAGTGTTGAAAACGTCTGCCATCTCGAATTTAAAAGCCTATATACAAATCGCCAACCCGGGCATGCTGTTTTCAAAGATCAGTTGGCTGGATATGGATGTAGTTACTTCTAACTTTAATGGTGCTACCTATAACAGAGGTATCACTTTTGGAATTAACGCATCATTTTAACTGCAACGATTACTATTAAAAAATAAGAAAATGAACACAATAAAATTGATCTTTAATATATCCCTTTTTTCAGGTTTGATCATTATATCATCCTGCAAAAAAGATTTTCTGAAAGAGGAACTTACTACCTCAAGAGGGATGGAATTTTTTAAAACAGATGCAGGTATTCAGCAATTGGCTACAGGCGCCTATTACCAGGTATTCGATCTTCCGTTTGCTGCCGAGTGGGCATATTGTGTTGCCAATTACGGTGTCGATGAGTTTATGGTGGGCGGCGATCCATCGAATGGCGCATGGAACAACTATGATGCCGGCTTCAAGTCTATTGTTACCTTGAATAACTCAAATACACAAGCGGCCAATGCGCAGTGGGATAACCTGTACATCGGCATCGGCGATGCCAATCTGCTTATAAAAAATGCAACAGCCAGCGCTTCAACTGCAGATGCCATTAAAAAAGTGGCTTTAGGCGAAGGATATTTTTTAAGGGCATACTGTTTCCTGCGACTGGTTTCTCAATATGGCCCGGTACCGCTGAAGACCGAAGTGAGCACCGGTGTTGAAATGGAATTTACGCGGGCAACTCCTGAAGAAATTTGCAAACAGATCATTGCAGATTTTAAACAGGCCTATGATCTTTTGCCAAACACGGGTGCACCTGCAAAGATCACAAAAGATGCGGCCGCTCACTATCTGGCAAAAGCCTATCTGTTCCGTGCCAGTGAAATCAATGATTCATGGAATTCATCTACCAAAGCAGCTGATCTTGCTGCCATAACACCTTTGTGTGATGAAGTTATTTCCCATCATCCGCTGACTACTAACTTCGCAGACCTGTGGAAATATACCGGGCCCGATGGCGCCAACGAAAAATTGTCAGAACTGATCCTTTCTGCGCAATTTACTGCAGACGTTTCTACTAACGGAGCAAATCAGCAACATCTCTATTGGGGTTCGCGTTATGAGGATATACCGCAGATGCAACGCGATGTTACAGGCGACAGGCCATTTAGCCGTTTGCGCACCAATTACTATATGTATAGAGTATATGATCTGGTGAACGACTCAAGGTTCTGGAAAAGCTTTAGAACAAAATGGAGGTTGAACAAGTCTGCGGGCAGTTATTATGTCAACGGCGATCTTGGGTTAATCTATATTATAAATCAACCGGGTGATAACCGCTTTGCAAGTTATAAGCTGAACGATGTTGTTGTTTATTCCAAAACAGGCAAAACAATTCCGAATGCCTATGTTGCTTTTCCTGCGGGTAGAACAACAGATGGAGCCATGGAAGTTGACGTGAGATTTCCTTCTTTAAGCAAGCATATGGATGGTTCAAGGATAGCTTTAAACGAAACGAGGGGATTGCGTGATTTGAACCTTGCCCGGTCGGCAGAAACTTATTTGATGGCAGCTGAAGCCAAAATCAGGCTGGCAAAATCAGGCACCGGCTCTTATGCTGATGCATTGCCATATATTAATGCAGTTCGTGCCCGCGCCCAGTTTGCAAGCGGAGAAGACCGCGCCGCATATTATGATGGGGGAGGAGCGCTGGGTGCTTCCACTTCGGGCCAAAGCTCCACCATCAACTCTTTCATGGGGGAGAACTCCTATTATGAATCGAATAATATTGCTGTTACCACGGCAGCTTCGGCCAGTCTGGCTATTACAGACATTAATTCACTGCCCACCGGTGATGAATATGTGATCTCCACGTTGGGATTAAGTGGTCCATATGACAGAATGCTGGCGCTTGTATTGAATGAACGTTCACGGGAGCTTTGCGGTGAGTATAAGCGCTGGGAAGACCTTTCAAGAACAAAAACATTGGTTCAAAGAGTAAAGGCATTTAACAGCCAGGCTGCACCTAATATCAAGGATTACCATTTACTGCGACCTATTCCACAAACTTACCTCGATGGTATACAATTAAATGGTAAGGCTTTGACTCCAGATGAAAAGCAGGCGCAGCAAAACGCCGGGTATTAGCCGCAAATTTTCCATATACAAATAACAAAAACCTTACTGTTTCTGCAGTAAGGTTTTTTCATTATAATAAATCCGGTGCGCCTGGCTGGAAATGCTATTGTTCAATCTTTTCTTCTACGAGCGGTTTAAAGTAGCGATCAAAGCGGTCCATCCTGTTTGATGCGAGGCGCCTAAACCAACGCCCGTGTCGCCATGAAAGTATTCGTGAAACAACAGGTGATCTTTAAAATGCTCATCTTGTTGCATTTTTATTGAACTGCCAAATACGGGACGAATACCCGCTTCGTTTCGTTCAAAGATCCGGAATACACGGCGGCTCAATTCGTTGGCCACTTCATTCAAGGTCATATACCGGCCAGATCCGGTTGGGCATTCCAATTTAAAGTCATCTCCGTAAAACGAATAATAACGTCTTAAGCTTTCAATCACCAGCCAGTTCATTGGCAGCCACACAGGACCCCGCCAGTTACTGTTGCCGCCGAACATATTGTTGTCGCTTTCACCAGGTGTATATTTCACGGTCTGCACCTGTCCATCTGCATTGAATTGATACGGGTGTTCCAAATGAAATTTTGAAAGGGAGCGAATGCCATAGTCGCTTAAAAATTCATTTTCATCCAGCAAACGTTTCAACGTCATCTTCATCCTGAAACCTCGCATCAGGCTATAGAGATGGATGCCATCTTTATTTGTCTTATTCCAGTGCATAACAAGGTTGGCCAGGTCGGGCCGGTGTTCCTCAACCCATTTCCTGCGTTTATCAAAAAAGTCATCTTTTTTGATCTCATTATCTGCTGCGGTTTCAACCACAAAAAGCGCGATCAACCCCACCAGACTTCTGATCTTCAGGGGCACAGACACCTTATCGGGCAGCAACAATCGGTCATAGTAAAAGTTATCCTCATCGTCCCATAAATTTTCTTCCACGCCATTCATCGCACCGGCGATGTACAGAAAATGTTCAAAATACTTCGAAGTTATTTCCGTGTACGCAGCATTATGCCATAATAATTCATGCGCAATGCGAATCAGGTTCAATGCATACATAGCCATCCAGCCGGTCGCATCTGATTGTTGCAGATATTCACCATTGCGTAAGGGCTTGCTCCTGTCTATCACGCCAATATTGTCTAACCCTAAAAATCCACCCTCGAAAATATTATTACCGGTTGCATCTTTTCGGTTCACCCACCAGTTGAAATTGAGCATGAGTTTATGAAAAACTTTTTCCAAAAACAGCACATCTCCCTTGCCGTGGCTGGCCTGCTTTTCGGCTTTGTAAATTTCCCAGATGGCCATGGCGTGAATGGGCGGATTGCAATCGCTGAAGTTCCACTCGTAAGCGGGCAGTTGTCCGTTAGGGTGCATGTACCATTCGTTTACCATATATAGTAATTGGCTTTTGGCAAATTCCATATCCACCATAGCCAATGTATAGCAGTGAAACGCCATATCCCAGGCGGCAAACCAGGGAAATTCCCACTTGTCAGGCACCGAAAGTATTTCTTTGCTGTGCAGGTGTTTCCATTCCGTGTTCCGTAGTTGCGATCGCCGCAAAGGCGGTGAAGGTTGCCCGGGATCACCCTTCAGCCACTGATGCACATCATAATAATAAAATTGTTTGTTCCATAACAAACCCGACAGCGCCTGCCTTTTGATATGGATTACATCCGGGTTCTTTTCAAATTTTAAAATTTCAAGGTAAAAGGCATCGGCTTCTTCTTTTCGTAAGGAGAAAATCTGATCAAAATTTTCAAATGTATAATTCGGGTCCTGCGACAGCGACAGGCGAACAACAACAGATGAACCGGCAGGAATAGTGAGGTCATAATTAAATGCAGCTTTAGTACCTCTTTTTGCCGGATTGATGCTTGCAGCATCCCGGATAAGATAATCATTAATGCCATCTTTATAATAGTCTGTGTTACTCCCATGCCCATACAGGCGAATGGTATTGGTTTCATTGTTACAGAACAATAATTCAGGCAAGCCTTCGCCCTGACAATAATATTGCCCCAAAGTTTGATGAAACGCTTCTATGATGGCGGCGGAGCCGGCACTTAATTGAGGTTGACGGGCATCATATCCCCAGGCCCACGTGTTCCGGAACCATAAGGTAGGAAGTACATTTATTGCCTGCACCTCATTGCTCCGGTTATGGACGGAAATGCGGATTAAAATATGCTGAGGCGATTGTTTGGCGTATTCTACTACGACATCAAAATACCCGTTGTTATCAAAAATTCCGGTGTCTATGAGTTCAAATTCCGGATCTTGTTTGGCCCTGCGGCGATTTTCTTCAAGGAGCTGTGTATAAGGAAAAGGTGTTTGCGGATATTTATACAACATTTTCATGTACGAATGGGTGGGCGTATTGTCGAGATAGTAATAGAGTTCCTTAACATCCTCACCATGATTGCCTTCCGTGTTGGTTAATCCAAAATAGCGTTCTTTCAAAACAGGATCTTTTTTATTCCACAGGGATAATGCAAAACACAAAAGCTGTTCGTCATCGCAAATACCTGCAATGCCTTCTTCGCCCCAGCGGTAGGCTTTGCTTCGGGCCATATCATGCGTCGTAAAATTCCAGGCATCACCGTTGAGGCTGTAATCTTCCCGCACCGTACCCCACTGCCGGTCGCTTACATACGGTCCCCATTTTTTCCAACCTGCTATTTTTACTCTTTCCTGTTCAATCGTCATAATGATGCATTATTCATTCGATGTACCGTTGCATACGAGTACGATCTTGCCTGTAACGCCTCCCTTCCCAAGTAGTTCGTGGGCTTGTTTAGCCTCGGTAAGCGGGAATCGCTGTGCAATAAGCGGCCTGATCTTTTTTTGTTGAAGCAGTTCAAACAGGGCTGTCAGGTCTTGTCGAAAAAAGGCCGGTTTAAGGCGCATCAGCCACTGGATGCTGTAAAGGGCCACCCGCTTTCGGCCGGGGAGTATTCTGCTTAGAAAAATATACCACAGGAAGATGCTAATGGCGCGATAGCGGTGACGGCGGCCTTTGCCGCTCATCGTTGTTCGGCCCCCGCGTAATGAGCCGGTAAGACCAAAGGCAACGACCTTTCCGCCGCGACGTAGTGCATTGCGGGAAAGCCAGGTATGGGTGCCGCCGATGCTTTCAAAGACGGCATCGACACCATCGCCGGTAAGCCGGTGAATTTCTTTTACGAAATCCTGATGCTCATAATCGATGGGGGTAGCGCCGAGACCGGATACAAGCGAAGAATCCCGGGATGAACAGGTGCCGTACATTTCCAGTTCGGCGATACGTCCAAGCTGCAGGAGTGCCGTACCAACGCCACCTGCCGCACCATGGATCAACACACGTTGCCCCGGTTTAACTTTGGCAGAACGATGCAACATCTGATATGCAGTGATATAGTTCAATACGAGGCTGACAGCCTCGGCAGGATCCAACCCCGGTGGCACCGGAACCAATAAATGTTGTGGCAGACAGATAAACTCAGTGTACGCGCCGAATATGGGCAGCGCCGCAACCTGCTGGCCTATGTTGATTCCGGAAACGCCGTCGCCAAGCTTATCGACCACCCCAACCACATCCCATCCTGGTGTGAAGGGCAGCCGGGGCGTTTCGGGATGGATGCCTTCACGCATCATGACGTCGGGCAAGGACACGCCTGCGGCCTGTACCCTCACCCGTACTTCACCCTTTTTCGGTTCAGGACACGCTTCTTCAACTACATGAAGCTCATCGGGCCCGCCATAGTGTGTAACAACAATATGTTTGTATTTCCCGGATGTATTTTCCCGAGGCAGGGAACCAAAGCTTGTGCCTAATGCTTCCGCATTGGCAATCCTAAAGAATGATGAATGTTTCATAGCTGAAATTTTAGAAGTGAATAATTGTTACTTTCAGCATGTTGATTAAGGTACTTAATAGCTATGAAACATTGCATGAGACCCGTCAACCCCGGCGATGAAAACGGAATGATTTTCCTCATGCTTTATCATTAGAATTTGCATTATCTTATTAGAAGTCTGCAGACTCTTCGATTGAATTCAACAATTTAAAAAGACTGACAGAATCACTAAAAGTGGGAGCAGTACGTGTATTATTTCTAATATCATTCGCTATGCTCTTATATAAATTTGCCACATTTCTGGCGAACGAGCTTTCGGGAAGTCCTGCATACAATTCCCGGGGAGGGTCAAGCTTTGTAAGTACTTTTTCTTCACGGCCGGCGCCCATAATAGTTAGTTGAGCAAATTGACCATGACCAAGGTTTCCGGTTACCTGAATATCTCCTTCTGTACCGTTTATTTCCCAAAGAAAATTGGTACCCTTTGAAAGTCCTGCACGGTAATGGATAGTAAAAGCAGGTCCGCTTTTTAAATCTCCAATTACCATAATCTGATCTTCAGCAGTTTTAGGTTTCACTTCACCTGTATCTTTAATTGTAACAGTCTTAAAATTATTGATCATCTTTGCTTTAAGTGTACCGATCTCTCCTAAAACTTTTTGAAACCCTGCCAGTGTATGCGCTATCGGAATACTGAGCATTGTTGCTCCCCCTGCTTTATCGTACATATATGACATACTGGTCATTGTTTCATTTGACCAAAATATACCTGAACCAATTAATGATGTAGAAAGAACCTTTCCAATATAATTCTCTTTAATAAGACGTTCCAGGTAAATTACCTCGGGTGCAAAAGGCATTTGTGTTCCTACTGCAGCTACAACACCCCTTTTAGATGCCAGGTCGGCTAACGCTACAGTTTCTTTTAAATTAATACCCAGGGGATGTTCACAGTAAATATGCTTATTAGCATGTAGCGCTGCTTTTACCAAATCAAAATGATAGGGTACTTTCACCGTTATGGTTACCAAATCAATTTCATCTGATTTAATCAACGCTGCTGCATTTTGAAATGCTATTGGAATATTTAATGCAATAGCAGTTTTCCGGGCACTTTCATAAGTAGAATTTGCTACTCCTACGATTTCAAAATCTTCTGATAAATATTTTAATGCAGGGAAATGAGATCTGGAAGCCCATTGACCATCAGGATTCAGGCCAATAATGCCTACGCGAATTTTTTTGTTAGTCATATAAATCCTATTTAGCTAATCTATAACCATTCGGAAGGCGCCTTGCCGAACTTCTTTTTAAAAGAATGTGAGAAATGAGAGAGGCTTTCAAATCCTAAGTCGAGGTAGATGGCAGACGGTTTCTTATTCTTTTTTTCGATAAGGTGGCGTGCCTCCATCAACCGTTTTTCCTGTAGCCACTGCCTGGGCGATGTATCAAACGTTTTTTTGAAGTCGCGCTTAAACCCCGCAAGGCTACGCCCGGTGAGCTGTGCAAACTTTTCAACCGGAACATTATAATGAAAATTGCTGAGCATAAATTTTTTCAGATCGATCTTATAGTGCTCCGAAAAGTTGAACAAAAATCCGCTGAGCTCAGGCATGGCATGCAGCACCAGCTTCACCGCTTCCTTCACTTTCAAAATGCCCATGGCAATCGGCATCTTTTCGGCCGGATTGCGAACGTATGGTATTACAGATTGAAAATAACCCCGCAAAAAATCGTTTCCGGGTATCAGAACGTTGGGAGGGCCGGCGTACTTTTGCTGTATCTCTATTTGCTCCTCCAGCGCAACTTGCCTGAGCAGGTCTTCCTGCAGGGAAATGACGATTGTTTCATAATTTTCCTCATCGGGCAGCGGCGTTTTGGTTATCTGGCCCAGTTGATTTTTGCCAATGAGCAATAGCTCACCTTTCCTCATCGAAATTTTCTGGCCCGATGTTTCCAAAGTAAACTGCCCCGCAACCTGCAATACCAGGGTATTGTGCTCGAGGAAGCACACTTTCTCCTTTCGCATGGCGGAGTAATAAGCGTAAAAGATAACTCCGGGAATTATTTCGGTTGGATTCGTCACTTTGTAAAGGTATAAAAAGATCAGTTTTATGCGAAGTTCTGCTATCGCTGCAGGTATGTACCGCCAACGATCGCTCCCGGTGAAAAATGTGAGTTCAGCGCATTCATTTCTTCAGGAGTGAAGTTGATTTTCATGGCTGCAATATTTTCCGGTAGCCGTGATCTGCGGCTCATACTTACCAATGGCATGATATGATCATTCTGCGCATTCACCCAGGCGATCGCCAGTTGTGTTGGCGTGTATCCTTTTACGGTTGCCATTTTTTTCAATACTTCCACTTTCTGCAGGTTCTTTATCAGATTCTCTCCCTGAAAACGCGTGAAGTGATTGTGGTAGTCATTATCCGGCAGCGGTGCTTTCATTTCACCCGTCAATAATCCTTCGGCTGTGTTGGCAAAGGCCACAACCCCTATACCCAGTTCTTTCGCTGCAGGAAGCAGGTTGCTTTCAATTTGTCGATCGGCCAAAGAATAGCCTATTTCCAATGCCGTTACAGGGTGTACGCTATGGGCTTTGCGCAGTTGTTCTGCAGTGATTTCCGACACGCCGAGGTAACGCACCTTTCCTTCTTTGATCAGGTCGGCAACAGTTCCGATAACATCTTCTAACGGAACACTATTATCAAGCCGGCACGGCTGATACAAATCAATGGTATCGATACCCAGCCGCACCAAAGAATAATTGAT
>NZ_JCAPSW010000012.1:0-251080 GCF_059587045.1 Niastella sp. sgz303648
GCTTATACAATCGCTTCGGCAGTGTCGAGAACCGAATGGTTACCTAAATAAGGTGGCCAAGACTCCTGTAACGGAAGCAATTAATAATGTAGAAAGATAGATCAGAAATAAAATGTAGATCATTTGGTACCGCCATTTAGGATTAAGATATAGCAAATATAAATAAAGGGCTATATATCAGATTAATGGCAGTTGAGCGTAGCAAAACGATAAACAGCTTACACCAGGCAGTTGAGGAATCTATAACACTTCCTATTTTTCCTGACCTGCGAGATTAAATGCGCGTGGGCAATTAAACCGGCAAACAAAACCCACTGAGAATAAGCAATAATAGATAATATTGATCAGTAACAAAATGTTACCCATCTTTTTCAATTCAAGCTTTGTAAAATTTCTCATTAAATTTAAAAACAAATGTATAGGGATAGCAGAACTATAGAAAAATAGTATGCCGCAAGCGATCCAAAAAGAAGGATGCCTGAATGGATTTGATTGGGATTCCTTAAAAAATTCAAACAAATACCACCCGCTGATAAAAACCAGCAAAAAAGCCCCCACAAAAAATGACCAGTTGTGAAAAACACGTATCGGCTGAATGAAAAAACTTATCAGCGTTATACTTAAATAAAAACAACCTGAATATATAATTGCCCTTTTAATACTGGTTTTCCAGGACATCTGATAAAAAATATACCCAAAAAATAAAAATTCAAGTATATGAAATACGTTGAACAGGTAATGATTGCGGCCATATTTAAAAGACAGGTATGCTCCGGATATTTCTATAAGAAGTGTAAGAAAGATAAACCAGGGAAAAATCTTTAAATATAACGGTACCGCCTTTAAAAAATAATTGGTCACAATGCCAATAATAAAACAAGTAAATAGTACAATAAGGTATATATAAAAAAGCATACAAAATATTTAAGGGATCCAGGGTATCAAAAAATTTAATCATTCCAGCCGACAAGTGAATTTTTGAGAGTTCTGATTCTTATTAAAAAAGATATAGAAAATAATAAATACTCTACATAATTTACTACCATTAATAATACGCTAAACATTTTTATAATAAAGGGCGAAAAATATTTAATAAAATTAGCTGCCCCAAAAAGAGGTAAAGCCCCGGCATATAATGTTAATATCCCACAAACTATCCAGAAATCAGGATAATAAACCAGGGACTGGGCACGAGGCAATTTCATAAATTCAAAGAAAAAATAAAAACAACATAAAACAATAAGTACAGAACCCAGGAGATATGCATAAGAATGGAACATTCCAATGCCATGTAAATAAATATTTATTACTTCTGCTGTTATAAAAGAAAAACTTATAATTAAAATAAAGGTTCTCGCAATTTTATTACTGATCATTTGATAAAGCACAAAAAAATAAAACATAAACTCCAAAGCATTATAAACATTATAAACCGGATGATTGGTTTTTATTTTTACAGCCATATAGTAGGCAATAATGTTTGCAATTATTGTTATTAACAGGAAAGGAGGGAAGAGTTTTAAATATAAAGCTTTAGACCTGCTTGTATAAACAGTTAAAGAGCATAAAAATGCAATACTAATAAAAATAAAATATGCCGCTCTCATACTACATTAAATTAATAAGCATTTCTGTTACCCGGATATTTAAGGTTACATAAAAAGGCAATTGTAAAGCAGGTATACAATATATAATTTGTAATACTTAAAATTAAAGCAAACACCCACTTTTCATTTTTATCAGTAAACTGAAGAAAATTATAATAGCCAAATAAAGGTAATGTACAACTATAAAAAAGCAACAAGCCAAGACAAATCCAGAATACCGGGTCAGCAGCAGGATTACTGGTGACCAGTTTTTTAAATAATTCATATAGATAATATACAGATACACCAACAACCAATATAGCGCCGGGACAATATGTACTATACAGGAATATGCCTTTCTTTTGCAAACAAATATTTAGCACAGCAACTATCGGATACAATATAACAGCAAAGAGTATAATTTGCTTTACACGTTTATTTTGAATTATATGATAAAAGACAAACAGGTAAAATATAAATTCAAAAACACCAAAGAAATTATACATCATCAAATTATTTATTCTTTTCATCCGCAAAATGTTGCCGATGATTTCAACAATAAGGGTTATTAAAAGAAAAACCGGAAAGTATCTTAAGTAATAATTCTTTTTAAGGTAAAGAGTTAATGAAGCTAAAAAGCTTAGAAATTCAAATACCGTTATTAATCTGTTGAGAAGTTCCATACTATTAAGATAATTTTGTCTTCCGTATATTGACGCTGCATAAAAAGGCAATAGTAAACATAGAATAGTAAACCAGATTAATGGCAAGCATAAACTGGTTTAATAACAATAACTCTTTCTTTGTAAACTGATTCCCAAATTCATTGGCTAAAAATAAAGGAGCGGTGCAACTACGAAATAACATTATGCCGGATGCAATCCAAAAAGATGGTTCTTTAAATGGCACTTTAGCGGAGCTTTTAAAAAAGAGTTCATATAAACGCCAGGCACTAAATAAAATTAACAAAACAGCTCCTGGTAAAAAAGTGATTGTATGAAAATGATGAATCCCCTGAATAAAAAAAATGTTTGCCAGCATAGCCGGAAGATAAATGCACACTGCATAAACGATCACACGCCTGATTCGTTTATTTTGTATACAGTTATAAATAAGAAAAACAAGGAAAGTAAATTCCAGGATGGAATAAAAATTATAAACAGCATTATTATTCCCCCAAGTATGTATCCAATATCTTCCGATTATTTCAACTATCCATGTTATAAAAAGAAACCAAGGGAAAAGCTTTAAATATAAGGGCGCTTGACGGTTATAATAAACAGTTAGCCCTGTAATAAAACAAATAAAAAGTAACCCAAGGTAAACGTTGAACAACATAGGCAGGTTAGAGTTAAACTGATTCTGGAATGTTTATACGATTTTCTGCTTTGTTGAGTTTAAAGAAGCATAAAAAGGCTATTATAAATGAAGAGTACAATAAATAATTTGTAACACCCGAAATAATAGCATATATCGTTATTTCAAATCGGTTACCATGTAAAAAATTAATAGAAGCCCATATTGGTAAAGTGCAACTATAAAAAAGCAACAAACCAAAATAAATCCAGAAAGCCGGTTCACGTTTTACTTTTTGGGAAACAGTATTTTTTAACAGTTCATAAAGAGAATATATACAAAAGCAAACTATTAATATAGCACCAAGGCTATAGGTAAAGGAGTGGAATGCTTTAATTTTTTGGTAAAAAATATTTATAATCGCAATCGCAGGATATAAAATGCCAGTATAGAAAATAATTTGTTTTATTCGCCTGTTTTGGATTGAATGATAAAGAACGAAAAAATAAAATTCAAATTCAAAAACAGAAAAAAAATTGTATAATGGCTTAACCGACATTTTATTTAGCCTCAACATGGTTGCAGTCACTTCAACTATAACTGTTATTAATAGAAATACGGGAAAGAATTTTAAAAAAAGTGGTGGATTCTTTTTTAAATAAATAATTAGTGAAGCTAAAAAGCTCAAAAATTCAAAAACCGTAACTAAATTAACTAAAAGCTCAGCCATATAAAACTGTTATCAGGTCAGTAAACAACTATACATGTAAAACAGAAATAGAAAGGTATAGTCGCAAACAATCTCAAGTTATTTTTATGCTTTTTTAACTGCTTTATTGAACCTGATACGACAAAGAAAAGCAATCGTAAACAATAAATATAATGAAATATTAATAAGAGTTAATATAGACTGCAAATTTTTAATAATAATTCTTGGTGACTTCTTCAAAAAATTAATAAGTCCGAAAATTGGGAAACTGCAACAAAGAAAGAATAACAATCCCGAGCAAATCCAAAATGCAGGCTCTCTTGTTAAATTCGTTGACTTAGGCTGCTTAAATAATTCATAGAAATAATATATTATCATTGCAACTGTTGCTAAGCTGCCAAATGAATAACTAAACGAATTCCAATCCTTTAATTTTTGTATAAAAAAAACATTGACTAAAGACAGCAAAACAAAAAAAGCTATAATAATAAGTATTAGTTTTTTGACTTTAGGGTTGGATATAATTTCTCTCAGAACTAAAAAGAAAAAACCAAATTGAATGATAGTATAAAAGTTATACAGAATTGTATTACTTCCCGTAATGCTTGCCAGGATTAATCCGAAATATTCAACACCTACTGTAAATAAAAGAAAAAACGGAAATATTTTTAAATACCGGGGGGTATTATTTTGAAAATAAACTGCTACCCCTGCCAGTAAACTGGCAATTAAAAAATAATTATATAAGGGTAACTTCATCACCCGCAAAGTAAATAATAAGGTTTTGCATTATAGAGAATTAAAATAAAAAAACCTCCGGTTTTCCGAAGGTTTTTTATAATCCTGGTTTTTTATTTATTTATACTACTACCATGCCGTCATCACCCCTGTCGATTAATGTGGTACCAATACCACCCCAACCGTCGGAATCCGTTCCGGGACAGTAAAAGGGAGGACATACTGCGCCATCCCCATAAGCTAATATAGTGGTACCTTTTTCTGTATTAATATAAATATCCTTGTTGGTTAGACCGGTAGCCGATCTTTTTGCTTTCGATGCCACCATAATAATGGTTTGGAGGCCGGCAAAAGCGGGTGTTTCAACATGGTCATTCGAATAGGCGCCAAAATATAATCTGATACCATTGCCACCCTGCTCCTTAACCTTTTCAATGAATCCTTCCAATTCCTCAATGCTATACCAGGCACTTCTTGAATCTTCTTTGCCCAGACGCTCTGAATTATGCACCCATCTCTCCTGTTTATAATTTCTGATTACAGTATCAACATGGTTCGTATCTACGTATTTTCCTACGCGTAAGGATTTTTTTTCAATTGTAGTCATTGTAGTCATAGCTCGTGAGTTTTGAAATAAGTGATTGTGTTGTCGATGTAAAAGTAATTGCCGAACTTCGGACAACTTCGGCTATAATTAGGTGTTAGTCAACTAATTACAAATTACTTTTATTTATAAAGTGAAGCAGTTCAACGAGCTACGTGAAAAAGACGGTGCAAATACCGTTAAATGAGGGGGTCAAATACCGTTAAAAAAATACCCAAATACCCCGTTTTTTTACGGGGGTGTTTGGGCCGTTTATTACCCGTATAAAAACCGTATATAATAAATCGGGCATTTGTAGTATGTATCCGGTTTTTATCAGAAATTAGACATGGAGAGTTGCTATCATCCCGTTTTAAAAAGTCCAATAGTCCTGTGAAAACCCGCCGACAGATTTCCTCAAGGCTTTTGTTATCCTACAAATCCTCTTGAGGAAATTTTATTCTGCAAACAGAATTTCCTTTTTCAAACTACCTGCTTTATCTTTTTACCATTAGCCTTGTCCTTTTTTGATAAAGTAGGTAGTTTGTTTTCTTCACCACCACCACCGGTTCCCGATCCACAGCCCGCTACTAACGCTCCTGTATGTTGCATACACCTGTTTTACCAATATGGAAAGAAGCTCCTTTTATCAGGCTTTTAATTCCTTTCCTTTTCGGCATCATTTGCCAATGTTACTATCCATTGCCTATTGTTGGTATATGGTTGCTTTTTACTGTTAGCATACTCGCCGGCCGGCTTTTTACTTTTACCCGGTTACCACACCAATACCATGCCCAATGGCTGCATGGCGCCTTTTTGCATATAATGCTATTCGCAACCGGATTGTTACTATTTTATTACAAAGATGTTCGCCATCAACCAGGCTGTATTACTACGCAATACGCTTCGGGAAATGCGGTGCTTGTAACTATTGAAGAACCACTAACCGAAAAGAACCAATCGTTTAAAACGGTGGCTTCGGTTCAGGCAGTATTGTTCAACAATACCTCACACAATGCCTGTGGAAAAATTCTTCTTTATTTCCAAAAAGACAGCGCAACTCCACATTTGCAATATGGCAATCAGTTGATATTATTTAAAGCGTTACAGCCGGTTAAAAACACAGGCAATCCTGGCAGCTTTGATTATCAGCGTTATTGCACCTTTCAGGGTATAGTATACCAGTCATACCTTAAGCAGGGAGAATATATGGCCCTCAAAATAAAAAATGAAAACCTGTTTAGGAAATGTGTTTTATCCACAAGAGAAAAAATTGTTGCCATTTTAAAAAAATACATCACTGGCAAAAAAGAAGCAGGCCTTGCTGAAGCAATGCTGATCGGCTATAAAGACGATCTTGATAAAGAGCTGGTTCAATCATATGCCGGTACCGGGGTGGTTCACATCATTGCCATTTCAGGGTTACACCTCGCTTTAATTTACTGGCTGCTTGGCCTTATCATACGGCCGCTTACCAGGCGAAAATCGTTGCGCTTTCTGCAGCCTGTTTTTATCATTACCGGCTTGTGGGCATTCAGTTTTATGGCGGGCGCTTCGCCTTCGGTACTGCGCTCGGCAGTGATGTTTACCTGCGTTGTACTTGGCGCCGGCATGAACCGCAAAACATCGCTCTATAACAGTCTGGCAGCCTCAGCTTTTTTATTGCTTTGCTATAATCCTTTCTGGTTGTGGGATGCAGGTTTTCAACTGTCTTATGCAGCGGTATTAAGTTTGGGAATTTTCTTTAAGCCTATTTATCATCTTCTTTTTATTCAAAATAAAATAGTTGATTTTTTATGGAAGTCAACCGCTGTAACACTGGCTGCGCAGGTATTAACCGTACCGGTATCGATATACCATTTTCATCAGTTCCCGAATTTGTTTTTGATCGCTAATCTGGTTGCTGTTCCCGCATCGAGCCTCATTATCATTTGCACAATACTGTTATGTACTGCAGGCTTTATCCCTGTTATAGCAAGCGTTATCGGCTATTTAACACACTACCTAATTTTATGGCTGAATAATTTTATTGAAGGGGTGAACAAAATACCATTTGCAATATCTACTGGCTTACAAATTAGTTTTACCGAACTCATTTTCGTTTATACATGCATCAGTGCAACCGCCTGGTGGCTACTACATAAAAACAAAACGGGTGCTTACCTGGCAATAGCTTCTTTATTTATGATCACCCTGCTGAGAACAGCTGCCTTATGGAGTGCTTCACAACAGCAAAAAATTATCGTTTATAACATTCCGCGGCACAGCGCCATTGACGTTATTGCAGGACAACACTATTATTTTAAAGGGGATTCTGCTATTGCACAAGACCCTTTTATTCAAAATTTTTACCTGCAGCCCTGCCGGTTGCTGCACCGCGTAAACAACCGTAATAACCCGGGAAATTTACTGGTATGGAAAAATTTTTTCCGGTTAGGCCATTCAACTTTTATGGTGGTTGACCAGCCATACCAGCTTGCCCCAACGGCCCCGAAAATTGCCATTGACTGCATCGTTCTTTCTAAAAACCCATCCGTTACAATCACCGGATTAGCCGATGTTTTTACCTGCCGCAGGTTCGTTTTTGACCCTTCAAACCCCGTATGGAAGGTTGCCAAATGGCAGCAGGAATGCAGCCGGCTGGGCATCCCCTACTTTTCGGTAGCCGATCAGGGCGCCTTTGTTTTAAATGTGTATTAACCTACCTTTGCGCCCTCAATGGAAAAGGCGCAAGGCTTAAAGCTGAATGCACAACGCTTAAAGCAAAGTGAATCGGCGTTACGCATTAAGCGCTCGGCGTTTAGCGTATTGACCATTGATAACGACAACACTCACTACTCAATATAGATCTATGACCAAAAAGATACAGAGCGCACTTATTTCGGTGTTTTACAAAGATGGACTTGAAACGCTCGTAAACGTGCTGCATAAACAGGGCATTACAATTTACTCAACCGGTGGTACTCAATCTTTTATAGAAAAACTGGGTATACCCGTAGTTCCGGTGGAGCAATTAACAACGTATCCTTCAATTTTGGGCGGACGCGTTAAAACACTGCATCCTTCGGTATTTGGTGGTATTTTGGGCCGCAGAGACCTGGATACCGACGTTCAGGAAATGAAACAATACAATATTCCTGAAATTGACCTGGTTATTGTTGACCTGTATCCTTTTGAAGAAACCGTAGCAAGCACATCGGAAGAAAAATTAATTATCGAAAAAATCGATATCGGCGGACCATCCATGATACGTGGCGCTGCCAAAAACTTCAAAGATGTGGTTGTTTTAGCAGCCAAAACCGACTACCAGGTACTGGCCGATCTATTAACTGCACAAAATGGCGAAACCACTCTTGAACAACGCCGCGCTTTTGCAGCCAAGGCATTTCAAATTGTAGCACATTATGATGTAGCTATTGCCAAATATTTCAACCCCGAAAATGCATTGTACTTTCTTGAATCGATCCCCGATCCCAAAACCATGCGTTATGGCGAAAACCCACACCAGACCGGTGTGTTTTATGGCGATTTAACAAAGTTGTTCGATCAGCTGAACGGCAAAGAGCTTTCATATAATAACCTCGTTGATGTTGATGCTGCCGTACAGTTGATCAATGAATTTTCGGGTGGCCCCGCAGCTGGTGGCGGTCAGGAGTCGCACGGAATTGTGTTTGGTATTATTAAACACACCAACGTTTGCGGCATCGCAGCAGCCGGCTCGGTTAAAGCAGCCTGGGACCTGGCGCTTGCCGGAGACCCTGAAAGTGCTTTTGGCGGCGTGCTGGTTTGCAATGGAACAATTGATAAGGCTACAGCCGATGCCATCAATGAAATATTTTTCGAAGTGCTGATTGCACCCTCTTTTGCTGATGATGCTTTAGTCGTTTTAAAATCGAAAAAGAACCGCATACTGTTACAGCAAAAAGCATTTGCAACACGTAAAGAACAATATAAATCGGTGCTGAACGGCGTGCTGGCCCAGGGAGAAGATAGAGGCAATTATATTGAATGGAAAGAAGTAGGCGGACGTGAAACCACTGCTGCCGAAAAAGCCGATCTGGCATTCGCAAATCTGGTTTGTAAACACCTTAAGTCGAATGCCATTGCTCTTATAAAAAATAAACAACTTATTGGCAAGGGATGCGGACAGACCAGTCGTGTTGATGCGCTGCGTCAGGCGTTGGAAAAAGCCCGTCAGTTTAAGTTCGATTTGAATGGCGCCGTACTGGCCAGCGATGCCTTTTTCCCGTTCAACGACTGTGTGCAACTGGGCCACGAAGCAGGTATCACAGCCTTTATACAACCGGGCGGTTCAGTGCGCGATAAAGACTCCATTGAATACTGCCAGCAACATCAGTTGGCTATGGTGATGACAGGGATGAGGCATTTTAAGCACTAATAGTTACTGGTTGCCGGTTGCCGGTTTGCAGTTACAGGTTCCAGGTTTCAAGGTGCAGGCCTATGAAACGTGGAACCTGTTTCGTTTTTTAATATACCTTATTTTTTGCTTAATCTTGCTTAAGGAGGAATTATTGCGCAAAATTCAGTTTAGGGTCACTCTCTTTTTTCTTGTTCCAAGCACCTTAATTCTTTATATCTTATTTGTGAGAGCTGAAAAAAAGACATATCTGAATATTCAACGTCAATATCATGGTATTTATGAGGCTTTATTTTATAATTAGGATTACCACTACCTAAAAGCAACCTTAATGCAATACAACTATTAACTTTATTAATAATCATATAACGAAGTGGCAATGGATGATGGCTGGGCGACCAAATACCAGAATTATTATAATCAAATTGCGAGTCTTCTAAAAAATCCGGCAATTTCTTTACTATTTCTGCGCGATTAATTGAATCTGCATAACTCTCAATAAACAAATCTAAGGCTGATTTTCCCTTTGAGTTTAATATTGAGCTATCAGTTAAACTTGTTATTACTGTATCTTTTTTCTCTATAACCCTTTTATTACTAATAGATTTGCATGAAAAAAAAACAGATATAATAATTAAATAAAATAGTTTTAAGTATCGAATATACATAACTGATTGTTTTATTGAAGCCTTATTGGCAGTACTCCGTTTGTATATGGCATATTATTTTTCCCTCCAAGTTTTTTTTCAGCGCGCTTATTTGCATCTGTTTCTTTATCGCCGGTCATTTTTTTATTTACTTCAATTAAGGCTTTATTAAATACACCTTTAATATAATCTTCTTTTTTTATTTTATTTACAGCAGATGGATTACTACTTTTTAACTTATCATATTCGCTTGAAGCCTGATCTAATATATTATCGATTGTACCGCTCAGTTTAATTTCTGTAGTTTTCCCATCCTTACTAACCGAAATACCACTTCCTACTTCTATCTTAGATTTAAATGCATCTTCAAGCTGATCACCGTGTCCTTCTTCGTGCGACGAAACTTCTTTTGAAAGCCCAGGGTTTTTATTATCTAATATTTGACCAGGCGCGAGATTAGAATTAATAAATTCACCTACAAAAAGCTTAACATCATATTTGCCGTTTTTATTACGCTGGTATGTTACGCCAGCAAGTCCACCCATTATTCCGGTGACACCTAAATCATGGACAGATTTTGGAACATCTCTCAGCACCGGTTCTCTTGAATTTAATGCTGTTTGGGCAATCCCTCCTGTTGCATATTGATTGTGATACCGAACAACAATTATTTCCTTCCCATCAGGATCGATATGAATTATCGGATTATTTGCAACATAGCAATATGGAGAAAGCTCATAATACTTATCAGCTTTGGGATCTAATATATGCCACCTCCCAATCTGGGCATCATACATTCTTGCCCCATAATCGTACCACTCCAACCCGCTACCATCATTAAACTCTTTTTCCTGTTTTTCTTTTCCATTATACTCATATTTATTATCCAATTTGTTGATCGCTCTTGAACTTATTCCTGCCATCGTCAGCCCAAACGGATAATAATGTGTTTCCTCCAGTATTACTCCTGCTTCATGAGTAAGCATAAAGTTATCAAAATATACCAATTCATCGCTTTCATTACTGAAATAAACATATACATAACCGCTTTTTTTGGCAGTAACGGCATTGACTGCCATTTTATTGATCGTTCCTTTTACACCTGGTGTGTATGCCACGGGCACCACCGTACTGGCTACCTGATCAAACTTAAACTGATCATCAAAAAATATAATATTTAAATACGCTTTGGGCGCCTGATTGGCGCCGCTGGTATTGTTAGCGGTATTTAACAAACCACTTAATACCGAATTGCTGTTTAATGCGCTTGTAATGGTAGTAGCCCCGTCTTTTAATACGCCGGATACTGCGGCGCTGCCGCCAATAGCACTCAAAAAATTGGTTACCAAACTGGTGATGCCGCTGGCACCGGTGTTATTGGCGCTGGTCACTGCGTAGTAGTAGTCGACACTGGTATGGATACGGTCTCCGGCCATCACTTTTAATAGTTTGGCAGCACCTATAGCGCCGGTGCTTTTGCGCACCAGCAGAGAATAGCTGCCATTCGTACTGCTGGTACCAAAACTACCGGGCCGGGTAGTGCGCACACTGTTCACATTAATACTCTGACCAGTTTTGTTTTCCCAGGTATTATCCTGGTTTTGAATTTCGGTGCTGCCAACAGCGCCTTCAAAGCTTAGCGTAGGATAACATACCGGCTCGTTTTGCTCAGTAAGCACCATCCGGGTATTGCCTAAATGGTCTTTGATAAAATAATCATAGATCAGTCTATCCGGCATAACCGTACAAGTAGCCGTAGTGGCTTTTACAAACCGTATGCGACCTTCTTCGTGTGCAATGAACTGCAATACATCGCTGTACTGAAGTGACGACAATGAAGTGTTACTGTATGATTTACTTTCGTAGACCAGCCCACCCAGATAGGTAGTAGTTGTAGTGATATCGCTGGGGTAATTGCTGCCATTATATGCTACCGTGGCACTGGTTTCGATTGTAGTTTTTTCCAATTTGTTACCTGCCGCATCATAGGTATAAGTGATCGTTCCTTTATTGCTGCTACCATCTTTTTTTACTGTAATGGCCTGAGGCAGGTTCAGGTGATTATAGCTAATACCATCACCGCCACTGTAACTTACCATATCTTTATTCAGGTCTTTCACCATATTACCGTTGACATCGTAGCTGTAATCGACAGTAAGGTTTGTTTTATTTCCGCTGTTAGGGTGCAGCGTGGAAGTGCGGAAGTCGCCCATTTTTGTTTGCGCATCATTTACTGAGTCAATTACATTCAGGAGTTTATTAGAGTTGGTTATATAATGATAGTTAAGTTTATCTATATAGTTGCTGCCACCTACCTTGAAGCCCTGTTGCCACATAGTTACAATATTACCGTTGGCATCGTAGGTAAGATTGCTTACACTAAAATCTATTAAAGCCGATTTATCGAAGGTGGTTCCGCCGGTGCTCTGGTTAAAGTCGGCACCTGTAAGGCGATTCACCGCATCATAGGCAAAGTCATATTTTCTTTTTTGCTGGTCGCCTTCGCTTTTCCAGATCATTCCGCCAATATTGCCATTATATTGTTTGTTGGGGAAGCTGGCATATCCGTCTTTATCGTACCCCAGCTGCATGGCAAAATACTGGTCGCTGTTGGTACTATTGCTGATATAATCTTTATTCACCGACAGTAACCAGCCCCGGATATTGTATTCATATTCTAATTTGGCGAGGGCCGTTCCGGCAGCAGCACCCGGTTTATTGCCGATTTGTTTTTTCTTTAATTGCCCCAATGCATCATATTCATGTTGTGCAATTGTAGTGTATGCAGATGGCAGGGCATTACTATTTACCGAACTGTTACCCACTTTCTTTTCGGTTTTAACCAACCGGCCAAGATCGTCATAATTCATTTTGGTAACGATGGTGCTGGTTTGGGAAATAGTGTTGTTCACCTGTATTTGCACCATAATCAGCGGCTGGCCGCTCCAGTTGTATTGCGTAGTGGCTACATCGGCGCCGCCCGTTACATTTTTGCTTTTTACCTGTATTAACCTGCCTTTATCATCATAGATATTAACCGTGTACAAATAGGTAGAGGTATTCAATACTTTGGTTTCGGTCCATGTTACCAGCCCCCTAGTTTGTGTACTGGCAATAAGCGCCTGAGCATAATCGGGCGAGGCATTATATGTACTAAAAAAAATAGTGCTGCTTGAATTATCAAATGTGCTATTCAGCAAACTGGCAGCGGGAATGGTGTTATAATCATCATAACCTGTTTTGGTAAGATATTCCCAGTAGGTGGTGGATGGGGTGGAAGAAGCATCAAACGGATAAGCGGTACTAGCAGCGGCATCTGTGAGGTGCTGGGTGAATGTTTTATTGTTATAAGTGTTTAACAACTTGCCGGTTTGTAAGGGACGGTTCAGGTTATTTTCATATAACGTAACCATCCAGGTGTTACTGTTACGCAGATTAGCATCCTGCGTCATCACCAGCCTGTCGCGTGTGTCGTATACCAAATATACTTCTCCGGCGCCTGGTACTTTTTTAATAATCATGCGGTTACGGCTGTCGTATTCATAGCGGAAACATTGTTCAGCTAAAATCGTTGCATCTGTTAATGACCACGTAGAAGCAATCAGTTCAACTCCCAGTGGTTGAATAACACAGCTAAGGTTACCGAGATCATTGTAAATATAATAAGTACATAGCCAGCCTGTATGACCCCGGCCGTTTCCATCATCTGCCGTTGCAGTCAGTTGTACTTTTTTTAAGACAACTTTACCGTTCTTATCTTTAAATTCAATAATCTGGTTATCCTTTTCGTCGACCATTATATTTTTATACAGAAGCCCTGTTGCATACATACCGCTGCTGGCATAAGTGCTGAAACTACCTGTGGCGCCATCAGTAACATTCCATATTCTTACTGAATCAGTTGCCGTGTTCAAATAATATTTCATTTTCATGCCTTTGCCCAGGCTCACCCAATTATTTCCCGGAGCATATGTTCTATCGACCCTGTTTAACGGAGACGGTTCAAATTCTGTTTTACCATAATAGAAAGTTTCTCCCTGGCCTTTTACCGGGCTGTTCGTATTGCTATCACTATAAAAATATTGCTGCTGCTGAAACGGGTTCAGTTTGAAAAGTCCATCTGAAACAGATGTATTTCCACCCTTAGTATTGGCTGCAAAGGGCAGGTAATTTCTTATTTCCCTTCCAAATTCATCGTAAACTACTGGACTAACCAAATCAACAGCACTGCCACCGGTTGGATAAGAACCTTGTTTCACTACAGTTTGCACCGGCCGCCCCAACCCATCTATATACAGCGTCGTTTGCTTTACATCACGCAGATTTCGGGAGATGAATGTATTGGGATTTTGCTCAGGTGCAGTAGCATCCCAGGTTCTTATATAATTTACCGGTGTTGAAGATGTGTAAGCTGAAGATACAACAGGTGTGGCATCCTGGCTGCGAGCCGGAAAACCTGCCATTGTTAAAAACAGAATTGGGATAAAGTATTTGATACGCTGGTTTTGCATACTGTGAGTTTTGGATATTGAATTATTGATTATTTACCAGGTACCTTTTTTTTTGCCGATATAATATCACCTGGTCAACGTTTAAAACCGTTTTATAAATAGAATCCCTGGTACTTTCAATTCGCTGAATGTAATACCTCAGAGAATCGGGATTACTATATTGTCGTCGTATTATCATTTTTTGATTATGCAACCCCATATTGATTGAATAAATACGATTCTTTTGTTCTTCAGTTAAGTTTAGTGAATCTCTCATTTTAAGTGCAATTCTCTCTGCGAGATGTTCAGCATTACTTTGAGAAAATATTTTAGTACTTGAAAGAAATATCAGCAACATTGCAAATATTAGCATCTTCATATAAATTATTTTTAAATACAATTAATAAACTCGCAATCACAATATCCGGTTTCAGAAAAATCATTTGACCAGGTTCCATCACTAAATTCATAATGGTAGAAATTAATGAAGACTCCCTGAGACGAATCAAAATAATAACCAGTGCAAACTTTTGTACCATTCTCGCAATGACCGCCAATACATTTTTGGCTTGGTGAACTACATACCGGGGAACAAGGCAAAGGACAGGCATTGAGGTTTGTACCTACACTCACCCATTTCAACGTTGAAGATGGATTGCATGCGGTTACATTAATAAGTTCAGTCTGTTGTTCACCTGTATTATTACCGTTAGCATTTAGAACACAACGATAATTTCCCGTGGCCTGCCAGCTTTCGGGCCTGGGACATGTAGTGCAATTCTGGTCAACAACCACCCATCGATAGCCAGAAGAACTGCATGGATTTACGTCGAATTGTTCCTGTTCACGCTCACCTGTATTTGCTCCATTTACAATTTTGCAGCGAAGAGGAGAAGAAGTATTTCGCCAATCTGGTTGAATTACACATTCCGAACTTATTCCAATATCTATCCATCTTGTACTATCGTTACTGTTCGGATTAATATTCTTTTCTTCCTGTTGTTTTATATTGGTATTATATGATGTGCTCTGACTACAAGGCTTACAACGTGTATTACCAGTTATTTTCCATTGTGGGACATTATTATCGATAACCTGATACTGATAATTAAACTGCTTTATAATGTTTTTATCATCATCACGAATTCTTAGTAACCGACTTAATTCATCATATTCATAATAAACTATACTATTACGGAAATTGCAAGAACTGGTCATTCCAATTAAGGGTGCATACGTGTATGTTGTCATCTCTGCACCTTTTGGATATAGACGTAATTCATCAATTTTTCCACTGCCCGAAACAGTTGTTCCTGATACCCCTGTTATCAGATGTTGATAATACGTCCACAGTATACTGTCAATAATTACACTTTTACCTTGAATAGGTGTTCCTGTATTTCCGATTATTGAGCATGCCCCGCCAGTACTCCAATAGGAAACAATATATTCAACTGATGGACTTATATCATTTTTAGAAATAAACCCATTAGAAAGTTGATAGCATTGCATACCGGTTATACCACCAGCGCTTCGTGTACTGTTGTTAATATTCCAGTTACCTGTTCCATCTGCTTCAAAAGAAGTATATGCAATTGATCCAAAACTTCCGTTTACCACCTCTGCAATCGGTTTAACTGAAGCATAATCCCAGATATAACTAACAGGGCCATCGTTTTTCTTTTGTAACTCTGTAAGATTTCCAATATTATTATAACTATTAAAGGAAAGTCTCTCCCTATATTGATTGTCCATAGAAAGGCTTCCGGAGGCATTCATGTTTGTTTCATTAAATGCACTTATAGCTATAGGTTCAGCACTTTCTAAAAAATATATTTTATCAGGTAAAACTGAACCTGTTTTATAGGTTTCGATTTGTCCGTTCACTACAAATTGATTGCTGCCTTTCTTTTTAAGCACATATTTTTCAACAGGTCGTGCTATAACATTTTTTGATTTTAAATCGGCAACAAATCCAAAAGACGAATAATCGTTGGCATATTTAAATTTTTGAATCAGGGCTTCACCTTTACTGTTTATCGTTTCTATTCGTGTAGACTGTATACTATTGGGATTGTCGTAATAATAGTTTGTTGTATTTATAATTGAATCAACTTCATCCCCATAATTAATTTCGTCAGTTTTATCAATGCGATGCCATGAAGAATATAACGTATATTGTTGTACACCAAAATACAAACTGCTATAAAAAGTATTAATCTGTGACTGCCCGGAGGCGCAGGGGCCCCAGCAGATAAAAGGAGGTTCTTGAACTGCAATTTTAGCCCCGTAGGTTTTAAACAAAAATGGAGTGGCTGCTGTTGGGGGTGAAAAAAAATTATAATTGTAATAATTTTTCTTTTTCCTAATAGCTCTGAACTGATTATTTGAATAAACATAGTCGGTTTGCTCTAATAAGCTTCCATTTGTCCAGTCGAAAAGAATTCTTGGTCCGTATGGAAAGGTTGGGATATATGCATTAGTGCCCCCATAATCTGATATATATTTATAGTTAGAATAACCACTTTGTGTAATATCCTTTGAATATGTTGTAACTTCTTTATAAGAAACAAAATTGCCGTTCGAAAAGGTTAAAGGCGTAATGCTATTTGAGCTTTGCTCTAAATATTGACAAGCAGTTATATTACAATCATTATTACCATTTACATGATGATCGGTATATTTTAAATACATAGGTTCCCAGGTAGCTACTCCACTTGACAAATTTGTACCACCTTCATTATAGAAAAAGTTTTTTACCATCACAGCTCCCCCTATATTATCAGATTTCCTAATTTGCTTTATACGAACACCTCCACCGACTTCATTATGCGGAGGTAGATCTGTTTTCTCAAACCAAAACATTAATGCATCAGCAGAATATGTTGAACCAACATTTTCAATCGAAAGGGTATATTGTCCGGCTAAAAGAGAAGGCAATGCAATACTCCCCGTGCCCATAAAATCCCGAGAATAACTATTAGAGCCTGTCAGATGTATGATGCAGTAATCATTGTGAATAACAGAGCCATCATAGGTATCATTACAGTTAATTCTAATTCTTTCAGCATTTGCCGGAATATTAAAAGTTAGTGATCTTGTGGTATTTGGCAGGGATTGAATAGAAGCACCAATTTTTTTAGGGTACGTTGTTGTTGCATAAGGAATATAATACCAGTTTGGTTCATAAAAAAATTCGGTTTGCCCACCTGTAGGATGAATTATTTTAGTGAGCATACCCAACTGTGTAAAATTTGAATCCACAGAACGATCGGCCCCCTCCCAAAATTCGTTATACTCATCCTTTGGCAACAATGTTGTGTTATTGCCATTATTTGCATACCCAAAATGATCCTGTGAATACGATAAACGAGCTGGCAATACACTATTGTAATTAAAAACTGTGGGCGGTTCACCAGTTCTTTGTATACTGTTTAAGGTTAGCCTACCAGTAGAGTAGTTTTGGTTTAATATAAATTCTTTTATTCTTTTATTTTTAAATAAATAGTCCCAAACCTCTATCGATTCCAATGCCTTTGTTCCTGGCAAATCAGTTCTATCATTAGTTGAATAAAAGAATTTAATCAATGTTCCATCAGATGCTTTTATTGATTCTATCCGACGACCAAGTACAGCCATTAAAGAAGTGGTTTCACTAAAATAAGCATACTCTCCCTGTTGGTTATATTGCCAGCAACTGGTTAACGGAGATGTGCTGGCCCGTGAACTTGATTTTTGCAAATCGTAAGAATAATTATATTCAGGGGAATAATTAAACTCAATCACCTCTCCTTCTATAGTCACTATCTTTGATATGTAATATGAGAAAGCATTTCTTGTTATTGGAAAATAGGGATTACCGGAAATGTGTTCATACCCTTTTTCGAGTATCCGAAACTCAAACAGGTTCCCATTCTCATCAGTAATTTTATATCCAGCGGGGAAATTATTTTCAGTAATTCTTTCGATTTTTATTTCGGAGTATGGTATAGTACGAAATACGCCATTCTCATCCTGAAAAAAACGGCCTGACCGGCCTAAAAAATTGAAAGAATAAAGGTCTGGCTCAGCATCAGCATTTTCCTGAATAACGTCTTTAAAAAAGGTATATAACGTATATGGATCTGATAAAGGATCTGAATATATTAATGCTGTACCGCAATCTATAGTACCTCCACCAAACAGTGTTTGAGGAAAATTCAAATTTTTTATTTTAGAAAAATACATCGTATCCCTAAATGGATAACGTGACATTTCGTCCATTAAACCATTGGGTTGTATGCTTATGGACCCTCCTGCAAAGAGTGACCATCCGATTCCAATATCTGTTGAAACTTCATCCACCTTTATTCCTCCACTGTGATAGGAGAGTGAAACAGGAACAGTCACACTTTTGGTTTTTATCTCATGTATGGGAATAGAGATATCTATAGTACCGGTATAATTACCAATAGGAAACTCTACATATTTGTCTAAAGCTGCAGCATTAGGAGAGGCAATGACAGGTTTTTTATTGTATAAAGATGTGTTATCCTGTGAAAAACTCTTCAAAGAAGTTAATACTGTAAATACAAATAAAAGCAAAGGACTCTTTTCCATAATATCTGTTCCTTTTATTTTATCCAAAAAGGGTTTGTTGAAAATATATGTATATCAAAAATTATATGCTACCCTAAACTTCACAGGCTGCGTTCGTGGCACCTGCTGGTAACTCAAAAAATCCCACAGCAACTGAACTTTCGTTTTTTTAAAAAAGTTGCTCTTAATAGAAACTACCTTACTCACTCCCATCAACCCGCTCTGCGTCCAGGCAGAGGCCTCCCCCCTGCCCCCTCCGGTGGAGGGGGAGTTTGATACTGCAAGCAATAATGGCTGGTAATTATATTCAAATCCACCACTAGCATAAAAGCTGCCTTTGAGCTTTACATCGAGGTATGACCTAATTCCCATGCCCTGGGTAGTAAACGCGATATGCCTTACATCCTTACCCCAGCCCATTTTATAACTGGCGCCTATACCTATGGTACTTTTATCATTTAGCTTATAACCTACCGACAAACCGAGGTCGGTAGTAGTGGGAAAGAAATAATTGGACTGCGCCGTTTGAAAGTTGGAGCCATATTCAAGCCTGTTCCAGAAAGTTTTTGTTCTTTGATTGTTGGGTTTAAAGTCAGGGGTGTTGGCCTCCCCCCGCCCCCCTCCGGTGGAGGGGGAGTTAAGAAGTTTATCTTTTAACTGCTTTAGCTGTGCCTGTGCCTCATTCATTCCCTGTTGCGCTGCCCGTTGCATGGCTTCGGCACTGCCAAATTGTTGAACCATGCTTTGCTGCAACATGTCTCTTGTTTGCAAGCCGGCAATTGGCGCACTGCCGGCGCCGGCATCACTGCCGGGCAGGCGGAATAAACCGCCCAATTCAGAATAGCGGGCAAAGAAATTTTTAAAAGCCGGCACATCCCTTAACAGCGATAATGCTTTTTCTTCTATTGCTGCCGGATCATCAAAGGTGTTTTTGTATTCCTGCACCTGCGCTTTATAATAATACAGGTCCTGCTGATATTTACGGAACTGTTTGGTGAGACCCAGTTGTTGGAGCTGTTCTTTTAAATAAGTTTGCCGTTCCTGCAGCGTTTTTTCTATCGCATCGGCGCCATTCAACTTGCTCTGTAACCCTGCGTATTGTTCCAAGGTTTGTTTATACTTAGCCTGTGTTGCAGGTGACTGTGCCAGCAATTTGCTTTCTTCCAGGAATTTAAGGGCAGTGCTCATCGAATCAAGATGACCGTTATACACGTTGCTGAATCTATCCAATTTGCCTGTGCCATCTTTGAGTTTTGACTGTAAAGCAGCGTAGGTTTGCTGCGGATCACCAAAAATAGCCTGAGCCTTTACGGAGTCGGTTCGCCAAAGCTTTTCTTTTAACCTTTGTTCTTTTTTGGCAAGGCGGGTAAGATACCGGTTGGTTTGTTTTACCAGTTTATCACTAAAGTCATCCGTTTTTTTGTTGATGGAACTGAATAATTTATCCGGAGCGGAAAATACTCTATTGTAAGGAGAAGATGAATCCTGGGCCCGGGTACAATGGAACAGGACAAGGCTAATAATCAGGACAAGCAAAGGTTTTGGTTGCATCAAGGTATTTTGGTAATAAGTAATCGGGAATCGGTCAGTTATATTAAATACCCACATTACTAACGCTACTTATCAGTAATCCATACACGCCAAATTCGCATTATATTTAGCAATGTTATAACAAAGATGATACGAGGTAAAAATTTATCAAGGAGAAAAAACACATGATTTTATGTTTTTTTACCCGGAGTTATTTGGAGATTATTCATTATAGAGTAACCGCCCCACACTTTATCATAATACGCATCCAAGTACGCTGTTTCTTTCATAAATATCTCAAACAACTCACGCCAGCCTTTAAACTGTGGGTCGGTGCCTAATATGAAGTTGTGCCAGATGGGAATGAATATGCCTTATTTCTTACTCTTAACTAGGATTAATGTGTGGATTAACGCTTTGACAACTAATCCAACTTTCAGTTAGATAAGTTCAAATGACCACCCGCAGTTATTGAGTTATTTTTTGAGTGTCAATTTGTATACTACAAATTTTAAATATTGAATTTAAAAGCACACTTAACAAACCATGGTACAAATTCGCCTCAGTTCCGCACTTTTTGTTGAAAACAAAAATTCAATGATAATACTTTTTTGCTTGGAATTATCCTGAGCTCTACCCGAAATAAAACTTAACAGACTTAATAATAATAATAATATATTTTTCATCTTATTAAAATGTCACTTCGGATTGTTCTTTCCGTTAGCTGACCTACCTTGGACTTTCACCCTTTGAAATGGTGGCATGCATGGCACATCAAAAATCAAGAGGCTGTCAAAGGTATGAGTCAGCCTCTTTTTATTCGGGTACCTGATGGAAACAGGTAGTCATTTAGCGATTCTCAATCCTTTCGTTTATTTTTGATACATTCCTTTGCAATTAATATTTAATCAATTTTCAAATGGTTTGTCGTTTGCACGAAAAGGATTAAACCCTTTTGGTATTTGTTCCATGATGGGCCTAAATAAATTCCAGAATGTTTCATCCCATGCATAAGAATCATAAACTTTTTGATTGTCATAATATACTTCTGCTCTTTGTGCTGTGCCAGTACGATTTGCTTTTATTATAGGATTAATCTTAATTTTATCCAAGACTTCAAAAAATATTTTAGCTGAATCCAATTTAAAGACTTTGCTGGTATCAGAAGATTCAATTCTTAATATGGCAGTATAATAAGAACCATGCCCTCTAATTACATATGCATCACCTTCTTCATTTAAAAATATCGAATAGAATTTTGTACCTAATCTTATATCACTTCGAACATTATAATGCTGTTCATTTTTGTTAACCCCTTCTTTGCATGAGCTAAATGTCAAGAAGAAAAATAATATATAAAATAACTTTTTCATTTTAAAAAATTGTAGTTAAATCATTAATACTTATAGTAATTTAATCTTTTTGTTTTACCCTGTTCATATCTCAAATTATTCTCGTACGTATATTTTATTCCTTTAGCAGATGGTCTTTGGATTATTCCTATCGTAGCAGCGTCTTCTTTTGTAATCGTTTCCTTTTCATATGAGCCTCCTGGTGTTGAATAAACATTATTTGTCTTCCCACCTTCTATTGATTCCCCGTTCATTTGGGCATCTGCATGCACTAATTCGTGGTTAAGCAAATCACCAACCGACAATGTCTCTTCTTTCACTGCGCCACCTGATGTTTCTGTGTATATTGGATGTGTTGATCCTATATCCGTAGAAACATCTGTTCCCTTGCCATTAGATTCATTTTGTTTATCGCCATTCGTTGCACCAGTGGCACCTCCGGTCATTCCATATGTTTGTCCATTCTTGGTCTCTGTTGCTATATTTATAGTAAGCGCTTTATCACTATTGATTAATCTTCTAATTAAAGCTGTACCTTCTTTCTTACTGCCACTACCTTTAGATTCAATTTCAACCTGTTTGGTTTCTGGATTGTACCGGAGTTTATCATCTGTCATACCTCGTAATCCTCCCATCAAAGTATTAATTTCAGTTTGATTAAGGTTTCTTTTAGCTACAGTATTTTTACCCAATACAATATCCTGAGGTCCCATTCCATCAGGGTCAATAAATCTGATTGGATTGTCGAATGCAAAGTTGTAAGGTGAGTGCCTACGCATCAAATCAGCCTTCGGGTCAACTTGATTGAAGCGTCCGATTTGTTGGTCATACATCCTTGCCCCATAATCGTACCACTCCAAACCACTACCATCACTAAACTCCTTCTCCTGCTTTTCTTTTCCGTTATATTCATACTTATTATTCAGTTTGCCAATCGCTCTTGAACTTATCCCTGCCATCGTTAACCCAAACGGATAATAATGCGTTTCTTCCATAATGGGCCCTGCCTCGTGTGTAAGCATAAAATTATCAAAATATACCAATTCATCGCTCTCATTACTGAAATAAACATATACATAACCGCTTTTTTTGGCGGTAATGGCATTGGCCGCCATTTTATTTATCGTTCCTTTTACACCTGGTGTGTAGGCCACGGGTACCACCGTGCTGGCCACCTGATCAAACTTAAACTGATCATCAAAAAATATAATGTTTAAATACGCTTTGGGCGCTTGGTTGGTACCGCTGGTATTGTTGGCGGTATTCAGCAGACCAGTTAATACCGAATTGCTATTTAATGCACTTGTAATAGTAGTAGCGCCGTCTTTTAATATTCCGGATACTGCGGCACTGCCGCCAATAGCACTCATAAAATTGGTTACCAAACTGGTGATGCCGCTGGCACCGGTGTTATTGGCGCTGGCCACTGTGTAATAGTAATCAACACTGGTATGGATACGATCGCCGGCCATTACTTTTAATAGTTTGGCAGCTCCTATAGCGCCTGTGCTTTTGCGCACTAACTGAACATAACTGCCATTCGTACTGCTGGTACCAAAACTACCGGGCCGGGTAGTGCGCACACTGTTTACATTAATGCTCTGACCGGTTTTATTTTCCCAGGTATTATCCTGATTTTGAATTTCTGTGCTGCCCACAGCGCCTTCAAAGCTTAGCGTAGGATAACATACCGGCTCGTTTTGCTCAGTGAGCACCATTCTGGTATTGCCCAAATGGTCTTTGATAAAATAGTCATATATCAGTCTGTCGGGCATAACCGTACAGGTGGCTGTAGTGGCTTTTGCAAACCGTATGCGACCTTCTTCGTGTGCAATGAACTGCAATATATCGCTATACTGAAGTGCCGATAATGAAGTGTTACTGTACGATTTACTTTCGTAGACCAGCCCACCCAGATACGTAGTAATGGTAGTGATATCGCTGGTATAGTTACTGCCATTATATGCTACCGTAGCACTGGTTTCTGTTGTAGTTTTTTTCAATTTGTTACCTGACGCGTCATAGGTATAAGTGATCGTTCCTTTATTGCTGCTACTATCTTTTTTTACTGTAATGGTCTGCGGCAAGTTCAGGTGATTGTATGCAATACCATCACCGCCGCTATAACTTACCATATCTTTATTCAGGTCTTTTATCAAATTGCCGTTGACATCGTAGCTGTAGTCGACAGTAAGGTTTGTTTTATTTCCGCTGTTAGGGTGCAGCGTGGAAGTGCGGAAGTCGCCCATTTTTGTTTGTGCATCATTTACTGAGTCAATTACATTCAGGAGTTTATTAGAGTTGGTTATATAATGATAGTTAAGTTTATCTATATAGTTGCTGCCGCCCACCTTAAAGCCCTGCTGCCACATAGTTACAATATTACCGTTTGCATCGTAGGTAAGATTGCTTACACTAAAATCTATTAAAGCCGATTTATCGAAGGTGGTTCCTCCGGTGCTTTGGTTAAAGTCGGCACCTGTAAGGCGATTCACCGCATCATAGGCAAAGTCATATTTTCTTTTTTGCTGATCGCCTTCGCTTTTCCAGATCATTCCACCAATATTACCATTATATTGTTTGTTGGGAAAGCTGGCATATCCGTCTTTATCGTACCCCAACTGCATGGCAAAATACTGGTCGCTGTTGGTACTATTGCTGATATAATCTTTATTCACCGAAAGTAACCAGCCCCGGATATTGTATTCATATTCTAATTTGGCGAGGGCCGTTCCGGCCGCAGCACCCGGTTTATTGCCGATTTGTTTTTTCTTTAACTGACCCAGCGCATCATAATCATTTTGTGCAACTGTGGTGTATGCAGATGGCAGGGCACCACTATTTACCGAACGGTTACCCACTTTCTTTTCGGTTTTAACCAACCGGCCAAGATCGTCATAATTCATTTTGGTAACTATGGTACTGGTTTGGGAAATAGTGTTGTTCACCTGTTTTTGCACCATAATCAGCGGCTGGCCGCTCCAGTTGTATTGCGTAGTGATTACATCGGCACCACCTGTTACGTTTTTACTTTTTACCTGTATTAACCTGCCTTTATCATCATAAATATTAACCGTGTACAAATACGTAGATGTATTCAATACTTTGGTTTCGGTCCAGGTTACCAGCCCACGGGTTTGTGCACTGGCTGTCAGTGCCTGAGCATAATCGGGCGAGGCGTTATATGTGCTAAAGAAAATAGTGCTGTTTGAAGTGTCAAATGAGCTGCTTAGCAAACTGGCAGCAGGAATGGTGGTATAATCATCATAACCTGTTTTAGTAAGATATTCCCAGTAGGTGGTAGACGGCGTGGAAGAAGCATCAAAAGGATAAGCGCTACTAACAGCGGCATCTGTGAGGTGCTGTGTGAATGTTTTGTTGTTCCAGGTGTTTAACAACTTACCGGTTTGTACGGGACGGTTCAAACTATTTTCATATAACGTAACCAGCCAGGTATTGATAGCACGTAAGTTGGCGTCCTGCGTCATCACCAGCCTGTCGCGGGTATCATATACCATATATACCTCACCCGCACCGGGTACTTTTTTTATGATCATGCGGTTACGGCTGTCGTATTCATAGCGGAAGCATTGTTCGGCTAAAATTGTTGCATCCGTTAATGACCACGTAGAAGCAATCAGCTCAACTCCCCGGGGTTGAATTACGCAGCTGAGGTCACCGAGATCATTGTAAATATAATAAGTGCATAGCCAGCCTGTATGCCCCCGACCGCTTCCATCATCTGCGGTTGCAGTCAATTGCACCTTTTTTAAGATAACTTTCCCTTCCTTATCTTTAAATTCAATTACCTGGTTATCCTTTTCATCTACCATTATATTTTTATACAGAAGGCCGGCTGCATACATGCCGCTGCTGGCATACGTGCTGAAGCTACCTATAGCACCATCAGTAACACTCCATATTCTTACTGAATCAGTTGCCGCGTTCAAATAATATTTCATTTTCATGCCTTTGCCCAGACTCACCCAATTATTTCCCGGAGCATAGGTTCTATCGACCCTGTTTAACGGGGACGGTTCAAATTCCGTTTTACCGTAATAGAAAGTTTCTCCCTGGCCTTTTACCGGGCTGTTCGTATTGCTATCACTATAAAAATATTGCTGCTGCTGAAAGGGGTTCAGTTTGAAAAGGCCATCTGAAACTGATGTATTTCCACCCTTAGTATTGGCTGCAAAAGGCAGGTATTTTCTTATTTCCCTTCCAAATTCATCATACACAACAGGGCTGATCAAATCCACAGCACTGTCACCGGTTGGATAAGAACCTTGTTTCACTACAGTTTGCAACGGCCGCCCCAACCCATCAACATACTGCGTGGCTTGCTTTACATCCCGAAGGTTTCTGCTAATGAGTGCATTGGGATTTTGCTCAGGTGCAGCAGCGTCCCAGGTTCTTACATAATTGACCGGTGTTGAAGATGAATAAGCTGCAGGAACAACAGGTGTAGCATCCTGGCTGCGAGCCGGAAAACCTGCCATTGTTAAAAAAAGGACTGGGATAAAGTATATGATACGCTGTTTTTGCATACTGTGAGTTTTGGGAATTGATAGAACAGTAAGATTGGGTTAATGGCTGAATTATTTTGTTACTGTACCTGACGGGAAATAATCTTGTTCATAGTGGCTCCGGTTGGCGATATTTTGCTTTTCATAGCGGCGTACAAAACGCCGGTATCACTGATCACAAATAGCTGACCGGGTTCTTCCACATCATTATCAAAATGCCCGTTTGAAGCGTTATGAGTTAACCATTGTAACAGGCTGTGCTGTTGTACGCCATCAGCTTTTTTACCTTTAGCCGGTTTTGAAATAATGTATGCCAGATGTAGCCGGTTATAAATAGCCGCCAGTGAATCGTTGCTAATGGCGGTTGAAAAGTTGAAAGCCGGCACAGCAATAACCTGTACGGTTGTATTGTTGTTGCGACAAAGCGTATCGAGCATTTTAAGATACCGTTCGTTTGGGTTGGCAGCATCAATTACCGATATCACAATTTTTTTACCGGAAAATGTATTTACTGAAACCTGGTTATTGTTAATATCCTGAAAAGTGATGTTATAAAGAGCCTGTTGACTGAATACGCAAACAGGTATAGAAAGCAATACAATAAAAATTATTTTTCTTATCATAATCAATATTTGTAAATTAATAATCACCAATTGAAATATCAGCACCATAACTGCTGCCTATCGATACTCCATCAAGCGTTATACTATTGTATCCCGCCATATAATAACCAAACATCCACCACTCATATAAATTAGAGCCGCCATAATAGGGGGTGACAGTCACATCATAAGTTCCGGGAGGAATTGGCCCCAGGGAAGCACCGCTTGTGTAGGGGTATATGGTAATAGAATAAGTGTTATTCGTTGAAGTATTTTTATAAAGAGCAATAAAGGTCATGGTGGTGAAATTGGTCGTGTTTATATATACCTGAGATGCAGTACAGGTTCCTATACTATCAGCGTAAGCCTGACCGCTTGCATTCACATCATTCAGCGCCAGCTGGTCGGCAGCAGCCTGTGAGGCCGCTGAGCTATATTTTCCCGCAGGAACTGTATATGTAACAGTTGAACCAGTATAATCAGTTCCGCAGGTGCTGCGGGTAAAGGTTCCGCTTTTGGCTATATTGTAGTAGTAGTTGCAGTCCCCGGCCTGGCCCCAATAATTGTAACAGAATCTTTTTACAATGTTTTTGTCCTGATCTCTAATTAATGTTAACCGGTTAGCTGCATCATATTCATAGTATGTTATGCGGTTATTAGCATCGCATTGAGAAGTTGTACCAATTAAGGGATCATAAGTATATGTGACCATTTGGGCATTTGCCGGATACAATCGCAGCTCATCTATCAAACCGGAACCGCCAATGCTCAACTGCGTTAGTCCGCTTATTTTATGTTCGAAATATTTCCAGCCATTTATTGTTCTTCCTGCAATAGGGTATCCGGTTTGTGTACCAGCAATAGTAAATGCACCTGCATTTTTTGTCCAATATGATACTATATAAACAACACTGCTGGTGAGGCCCGTTTTGGTGATGCTATTTGAACCATTTAAATTATATGCATTTTTACCGGTTAGCGCTACCAGATTAGAGGATGGTGTTCCGCTAAAAGTCCAGTTGCCGGTGCCGTCGGCTTCAAAAGACGTATAGGCAATCTGATCATAGATAGCATTTTTTGCTTCGGCTATCGGATAAGTTTTATTGTAATCCCAGATATAACTTACACGTGCATCGTTTTCTTTGGATATTGAAATAACATTATTTTTATCATCGTAGACATAATACCGAAGTCGACTTTCATAAGCATTATTACCGCTTTTTGTATACACTATTTCAGGCGCTAAAATATTATTGCCCCAGTCTTTGTACTGATATAGGGTACCGTTTAACGGAGTCGTGGTGTTTTTGAAAGATAACGTTTGTACCAAGGTGGTCAACCGGTTATTGTTTTTAAGGGTGGTAACCATTGCCTGTTGGGAACTATTCAAATTAGGTATAGATGCTGTGGTGGGGTAATAGTAATATTCAGTCAGTGAATCGTTTGTACTGGTTGTTATTCGTTTTGAAGAAAGATTAAACAGTACATTTGGTTCGTAATCATACTGTGTAACTGTTTCCATGATGCCAGCTGATGTATGATTTCGTTCAGTGGTAGACAGCAGACTTTCCCTGCCTGTAGCTATTTGATAAAGACTGACCATAAATGGGTTCAGAGTTGCCAGTTCAGCAGTCCATGGATGTCCGCTAAACTGTACCATATTGGTCATATTATAGTTAGAAAGATTGCCGCTGAGATAACAATAAAATCGGGGTTCCACTATGAGTCCTGTAATAGCGGGCGATGTAATACTGTAGCTGTTTATAACTTCCTTTAATACAAGGCCGGATTTATCATAAATAAACTGGGTATCGAGCTTTGGCGCCGAAGCGAGGTTCAATACATCGGGTACGTAGCTATCGTGCGAGAAGTCAAGTGAGGTTGCAGATACTGTAAAACCTCCCAGAGGAGCTATTATATTCATGAAGCGTGTAGCATTGTATGAATAGGTATAAACATTTTTACCCTCGTCGATATATTCAGTTACATGATCGTACCAAACAGGAACATTAAAATTAAATGCACTAAACTTAGCATTAGAACCAAGAATCCTTTGCCGGTATAGTTGGAAGCAATCACCGTCTTTGTAAACCCAGTTTTCCCCAACAAATGAAAGCCCGTCAATGGCACTAACCTGATTATTCCTGGAAACAGGCATACCGAGATTACCAAGACCAGATTCGTTTTGTCCGTATTTGTACGTTTTAGTAATTGTTTTATTAGCCAGGGAATCATACGTATTGATCTTTTTTATCCGCAGCCCAAGGCCAAAATCGGTGGCCCCTTTCGATATAAACTGGTGCGGTTCATAATCAAAACTGGTCCATCCCCCTGTAGGATAAATTATCTTTTTAAGTATGCGGGCCTGTATGTATAGTGAGTCTGCATTTCGATCGGCTTCACCAAAAGATCCGGAATTAATTTGCCTTCCGTTATTTCTTACCCATGTCGGCAATACAACCAGTGGAACTAATGAAGGATTTTGTTTACCATTATAATACCCTGAGTAATCCTGTGCCGTAGCTGCAATAATATCCTGGGTGTTATATTGGAAATTATATTCACCTTCTCCGCTGACGGCCAATTTAGTAAGCTGGAACATCTGGTAGGTGGTGCCGCCTGCCCGGGTAAAAGCACAGTTTTTTATAACATTATTACTCTGGTTGTAAACAGTAAAAGCAGACAACAGGTAATTATCATTGTTTGTATAACTGAATTCAATTCTGCCATTGAGAAAAGTAATTGTTTTTAAAGCTTTCACAACATAATTGGGATTTATCATACCATCAACTCCAATATCGCTGCTTTTAACTGCACCTCCCAAATCGGGAGCGGAGCCACATTCTGCCGGAAAAGAAGCATCATCTAAAATAGACATAGACTGGTTTACATGGGGCATTTGGAGCGTTGCTGCATTATCATAACTGAATGAAACCGTATTGCCAACCCCAGGTAGTGTAATTTTTCGAAGCAGCCAACTGGTAGTATAGCTCGTACCTACGTCTACTGATTCTGTAAAATCAATGCCGCCAGTTACCGGGCCAAAAGAATATTGAATACCATTTTGATCATATACTTCGAACCCATAAAAAAAGGGAGTAGCTGAACCAGTTGGTCTATTGGGAACTATTTTAACAGGTGCGTCTTCCAGTAAAACCGCATTAAGAACATTATTTTCCCATTTTAAAATAAATGTTGCATTTACAGTGGGCAAATGGATAGTAAATATATCGTACTGGCCATCTTTTGTAGGAGCATCATCAGGAGAGCCCAGTGGGAGTGACATATCGGCAAGTTGCAATTTAGTAAGATTCAACACTTGATATTCATTTGATGGAATAGCATCTGTTTTATGATAATCATCAGCATTGCCAAGAATTGTACGGGAAATCATAAGACCTGGGTTTAACACCCATCCAAATCCAATATTGCCTGGCGCCTGATCAACTTTTATTCCATCTCCGTGATAATTCAAACTAAATGGTATAGTTAAACCTGACAACTGAAGATTATACAGGGGTATGGAAATTTGCGCCAGACCTGTAGCCGGTGATACGGGATAGCCCAAAAATCGCTGAAATTGCTGGGCAACCGGCGAAGGAGGTATAATTGCAGGCGCCTGTTGCGCCAGCGCCGCCCTGGTTGATCCAAAAACAAAAATCATTACAAAAAGTAGTTTTCCCAGAGAGCCATTTACCTGTTTATATTTCATATTAATACCTTTAAAATTATCTCTTATAGCATGATTGTATTTGTAACCAAAGAATCATTGAAATCGATGCAGACATGTCATTTATCTGCATTCAATAATTCCCTTTCGCTTTTAAAAATTATAACCTACCCGGAATAATACCTGCTGCGTCCTTGGCACCTGCTGATAACTCAAAAAATCCCACAGCAACTGCACTTTCGTTTTCTTAAAAAAGTTGCTTTTTACAGAAATGATTTTACTCACTCCTATCAATCCGCTTTGCGTCCAGGCAGAGGCCTCCCCTCCCGCCATCGGCGGGATGGAGGGGGAGGATGATCCTGCAAGCGTTAATGGCTGGTAATTATATTCATATCCCCCACTTGCATAAAAGCTCCCCTTGAGTTTCATATCTAAGTATGATCTTAACCCGACACCTTCATGTGTAATCGAAATATGGCGGATGTCTTTACCCCAGCCCATTTTGTAACTGGCGCCTACACCTATGGTACTTTTATCATTTAGCTTATAACCTACCGACAAACCGAGGTCGGTAGTAGTGGGAAAGAAATAATTGGACTGCGCCGTTTGAAAATTAGTGCCGTATTCCAGTCTGTTCCAGAAAGTTTTTGTTTTTTGATTGTTGGGTTTAAAGTCGGGGGTGTTGGCCTCCCCCCGCCCCCCTCCGGTGGAGGGGGAGTTAAGAAGTTTATCTTTTAACTGCTTTAACTGTGCCTGTGCCTCATTCATTCCCTGTTGCGCTGCCTGTTGCATGGCTTCGGTACTGCCAAATTGTTGAACCATGCTTTGCTGCAACATGTCTCTTGTTTGCAAGCCGGTAATTGGCGCACTGCCGGCGCCGGCATCACTGCCGGGCAGGCGGAATAAACCGCCCAATTCAGAATAGCGGCCAAAGAAATTTTTAAAAGCCGGCACTTCCCTTAACAGCGATAATGCTTTTTCTTCTATTACCTGCGGATCATCAAAGGTGTTTTTGTATTCCTGCATCTGCGCTTTATAATAATATAGGTCCTGCTGATATTTACGGAACTGTTTGGTGAGACCCAGTTGTTGGAGCTGTTCTTTTAAATAAGTTTGCCGTTCCTGCAGCGTTTTTTCTATCGCATCTGTACCATTCAACTTGCTCTGTAACCCTGCGTATTGTTCCAGTGTTTGTTTATACTTTGCCTGTGTTGCAGGCGACTGCCCCAGGAGTTCGTTTTGTTGCAGGAATTTAAGGGCAGTGTTCATCGAATCAAGATGACCATTGTATACGTTGCTGAATTTATCCAATTTGCCGGTTCCATCGCTGAGCTTCGATTGTAAGGCAGCGTAGGTTTGTTGCGGATCACCAAAAATGGCCTTAGCCTTTACCGAGTCGGTACGCCAAAGCTTTTCTTTTAACCTTTGTTCTTTTTTGGCAAGGCGTGTAAGATACCGGTTGGTTTGCTTTACCAGTTTATCGCTAAAGTCGTTCGTTTTTTTGTTGATGGAACTGAATAATTTATCAGGAGCGGAAAATACTTTGTTGTAAAGTGAAGAAGAATCCTGAGCCCGGGCACAATGGAACAGGACAAGGCTCATAAGCAGGACAAGCAAAGGTTTTGGTTGCATTAAGGTTTTTTGGTAATAAGTAATCGGGAATCGGTCAGTTATGTTAAATACCCACATTACTAACGCTACTTATCAGTAATCCCTACACGCCAAATTCGCATTATATTTAGCAATGTTATAACAAAGATGATACGAGGTAAAAATTTATCAAGGAGAAAAAACACATGATTTTATGTTTTTTTCCCCGGAGTTATTTGGAGCTTATTTATTATAGAATAACCGCCTCACACTTTATCATAATACGCATCCAAGTACGCTGTTTCTTTCATAAATAACTCAAATAGTTCGAGCAAAAAGCAGCTGCAACACGTAAAGAACAATATAAATCGGTGCTCAACGGCGTGCTTGCCCAGGGAGAAGATAAAGGCAATTATATTGAATGGAAAGAAGTAGATGGACGCGAAACTACCGCTGCAGAAAAAGCCGATCTGGAATTTGCAAACCTGGTTTGCAAACACCTGAAGTCGAATGCCATTGCACTTATAAAAAATAAACAACTTATTGGCAAGGGATGCGGACAAACCAGCCGTGTTGATGCCCTGCGTAATGCATTGGAAAAAGCCCGCCAGTTTAAGTTCGATTTGAATGGCGCCGTACTGGCCAGCGATGCCTTTTTCCCGTTCAACGACTGTATGCAACTGGGCCACGAAGCAGGTATCACAGCCTTTATTCAACCGGGCGGTTCAGTGCGTGATAAAGATTCCATTGAATACTGCCAACAACATCAGTTAGCGATGGTGATGACAGAGATGAGGCATTTTAAGCACTAACTGGTTACCAGTTACCGGTTGCCGGTTTGCAGTTACAGGTTCCAGGTTATGAAATCCGGAACCTGTTTTGTTTTAACTGTATATTATTCCTGAACCAATGTAAATTGTGGATAAAAGAAACCTCACTATAATGGTTCAGGTTTTCTAATAATCACTTTTTTGACCTCAAAATATATCCACTTGCTTTCGGCATATGTAATATCTGATATTAATGGATTAGTATCGGGCTTTAACTTGGTTAGCGGCATCACCATCACTTATTACCTTGTATGCAGTTTCTGTTCGTCAAACCGGGATTTTGCCTGCGATTTCAGAGTGGACACCCTTGTCGTTCAGCTAACGATTGCCACTATCAGGATCAGTAGAGGACTTTCCCCTCCAAGTTTATGATCATGCCGGGCACACCTAACAAAAGCTTCAGTGATCGCTGAGTTTTTTTGTTACTTAACTATTTATTACGTCTTCATCCAAACGGCCCGCAATTATCGCTTTTTCTAAATAACCAATTGCAAAGGGTTCTATTTTTCGACTTTGGAAGTTAAAAACACCTGGCTCATCATAGAAGTATTTTCCAAAATTGAAGTTGCTTATATCAATATTATACTTCTTACTAAAAGCTATTATTAAATCTACCGCTTCATCTCCTGTAACTCCTAAACCGTCCTCTATCAAAGTTTCCCGTGTAATCGGCATATTATATTCACGTATTTGCTCTCTTACGAAAGAAACTAATTCAGCAAACCGGTTTTCTGCTTCTATATTACTGCTCATTGTTTTTCCTATTTAGTTTCCAAATAATTTTTTTCCTTCCTGATATTCAAAATCCGATTGAGTAGCCTCTGATCATATCATCCTTTGTAGCAGTTTTTCCATCTTTTGAATTTAACGGAGCTGTTTCAATAGTATGATCCATGATTTCAATATCCGTTTTTATTGCATCATATACAGCGTAATAAACAGCCAATCGTCCCAAAATTTTTGTACCCCAGCGTCCACCGGTGTGGAATCTTTGAAGGTGCAGTATTCCAATCATATGCTGGACCTCTCTAAAGGACATATTTCTTAACTTTCACCAATTCATATTTACCATCAACCACTTTCATTTTCCCTTCTGTAAGCAAATTTGAACAAGGTTGCAAAATGCTAAAACTATGCAAAGTTTTATTTCTTGAATAATCGGACAAAACAAAGATGTTGCAGTTATCCTTAAATAATATATATGGGTCCTTTTTTCTTATCTCCTCAATTAAAATAGAATCAAATTTTACCATAACAGTCTTTTCCTTCCACACAATAACACCGCAATGTTTAGCAAAAGCATTTTTTTTATCAATTAAGATTAGGGAATCATTTTTATTATCTAAATGAAAGCTAGAAATTACCTCAGTAAAGTTCAAGAATTTTTTAAGTAGTTCGCATCGATTTACGTTTTGAGAAAAAAGAGGTGAGCAGGAAGCTCCAAAAACAAAAATTAAAAATAACTTCTTAGATATCATAGATCATAGTTTTTGGTAAAAAATTTGCTAACAACAATTTTTTACAACATATTATCTGTATGTCACTTTAATATTAGGATTAATGGCAAGCCATTCATTTATTTGTGCATTGACCTGCCCCCAGGTAAACCTTGGCAAATCTTCTTCCTCATTTCTTTCCTTCTTTGCTTCGATTATCCCTTTACAGTTACAGGTGTCAAGGTTACAGGCCTATGAAACGTGGAACCTGTTTATATTTCCCTTCTTAATATGAAGATTTCGCATCCAGGAGATTATCTTGTAGGCATGCTAAGTAAGAACAAAGCCGCAGCAGGCGCTGCGGCTTTTGCTATCTATTGTAAAATGTTCCTTCGCACTGCTTCTTGTTTCAACCAAGGAGACATTTTACCTGAATATTTTTTTAGATAAACTCTAAAAGCGCTATCGGCTCTAGTGAATAGCGATTTAACGGAATCCAGATTATTTTGGTAAACATATTTTACGTGCCCTGTAATTGGATAAATATTATTCCTATAAATCCCTACTCCATCTATGGAAGCTAAATTAACATAAAGAAAAGAATACCCTGGTCTATTAAGAGAAAAAAGGTAATAAGATGAGTCGCTTGTCACCTTCCTGTAAGTGTCAAGAACAACATCACATTCAACTGGATCCAATTTAATCTCTTTTTTACTTAGAGAGTCATAAAACAAAGCCTTCCCATAGTAATTCATAGAATAATAAATCCATTTCATACTGTCAACTTTTCCAATACTATCTTTATTAACCAAAACACTTCCACTATTATCCTTGTGATTTTTTTGTTTAACCAAATTACAGCTCAAAACGCAAATACTGCTTATGATAATTAATACTCTCATTTTATTTCACCTGGGTTTTTGCTTGGCGTTAATTTTCTATCTACGGCTATCATTACTTGCCCTTCAGCATATAAATAAACATGGGTCGTGCTTACAACTACTCTAAAGTTACCCTGTCTGGCATTTGTTCCACTGGTTTTTGTTATATCTTCACCTAATGCGTTCCGACCTGACAGAACAGCTTCTGGCCTATAAAATCCATCAGCACCCAATCCAGACCAACGCCTACCTTCATTTGTATGGGTATGAATGCCTAAGTCTCCATTTTTAGGACTGGCATTCCTGGGATTACCGGCATTGTCTGAATCTGGAACTATTCTTTTATACCCATTTTTCATTTCAGTAGAGGCAGCATGCTCATTTTTTAGCTTTCCTTTTCCATCTATTGGCTTGAATATGTCAATTGTACCATTATCCCAATCTTTTCCTTTATAAATATCCTTTGAATTTTTATCATAATAAGAAAAATATTCACTTGTAGAATAACTCACTCCGTAACTTCTTAAATTAGTATTCAAAGCATCTGCATCAACATTAGCATTATCGGAAGTTTTTACAAAATTGTTATAGAAATCCGAATAAAATGCTTTTTCATTATCTTTTGGTATAACAACAATTGAATTCTCAAGATTGTCAATAAAAGTAAACAAATGTATCCCCTCGCTATTGATGAGACCGGATAATAATCAACTTGTATATATTCATTCTTAACCTTTTTAAATAGATGAATATCATAGTTGCCAAAAATGCTTGGAGATTTCTCACAAATCAGGTCAGAATATACTTGAATTGGTCTGTTAGATATATTTTTAAATCTGATAATAAAATTCAAATCATTTTCACTTTCAAGATTTTTGTGAATATCAGGCTTCACAAAATCAATTCGTAACGAGTCGCCCAATACATAAATTTGAGAGAATACAAAACTATTGAGAAACAAAAAAACAGAGTGAATAAAAATTGCATGCGTTTTATTGATATAGTAACCGCCTCACACTTCATCATAATACGCATCCCAGTACACCGTTTCTTTCATAAACAACTCAAACAGCTCGCGCCAGCCTTTAAACTGTGGGTCGGTGCCTAATATGAAGTTGTGCCAGATGGGAATGAAAACGCCTTTATAATTTTTTACCCTTTCGTAATACTGTATCAGTTCATCGTAGGTTTGTTTGGGAGATTGTTTTTGCTCAAACAGCGAGTTGGCATCCATAAAACAAAAGGGATAGATCAGGAGTGAAGTCGCTTCTTCTTTTTCAAGATCGTACCAGTAGAAGGGCGAACAGACTGAAGCGCGGAACCCATTGATACTACCATAGCCCATTGAAAAATCTTTTTCTATTCCGGTTTCGATCAACCTTCGGTAAGTAACAGGCATGGTAAAACGAATATAATGCTGCCGGCTTTGAGTAATTTCTTTATCGGCCACCACCTGCAACCACTCCAGCTCTTCTTTCAGCAACGCTTTATCGTTGCCGCTTTGCCACGAAGGGTGCCAGCCTATATTATAGGTTTCGGCATAATAGGTGATCAGGTCGCGGAACGGCTTTTTTTGAGTTGAAATATTTTTATCGTACCGTGATGTTCTTTTTGCCACCAGAAAAAAGAAGTAAGGCTTTATCCGGCAGTATAAATGCCAGGCATCGAGCCATTCAAAACAATCGAAGGGATCTTTCTTTTTACGGGTTAATACCTGCCAGCGATCTTTAACAGCCTGCCATTGGCCTTTTCTTATTGAAGCGGCAAACCCGCCCAGCGTACGCAACCATCCTTTATGCAAATACGACCAGGCCATATCGATATCGTAGGTTAATACGCATTTAAACTGGCCCTGTTTAAAAACAAGTGCGGGGAATTTAAATTGTAACGCCTGCTTAAACGAATGCAGCCAGCTATTTACAAGTGGCTGCGATAAAAAATGTTCGCGAAACGCCAGTGAATTGGTATGCGCATAACGGCCATACTCATCTTTTTCATGTGGCAGGTACTCTTCGTAGCGGCTCAGCAAATAAAAGGAAGCAGCAAAAATGTCGAACGGAAAATCGCCTGAGGTTTGAAAAAATGCTTTGTAAAAATTAATCTCGAAGCATTCGATAGCCTGGGGTTTAATACCCGTTTCAAAAAGCAGTGGCGTATTACGTATAAAAAATTCCTGATCCGAAAATTCGCCGGCAGAATAATTTAAACGGGGCCCATCACTTGCTTTAAAATATGCCTCATCGGTAGTTATACTGATGGGTTCGTCGAACAATTCTTTACTGAAAAAATCAACAATATATTGCAGACGAGGTGAAATGGTATGGGAATAGATCAACATACAATCAATTGGCAATAGGCATAGGCAATATACAAATTCAAACATTGATTTAAGCAGCGTTTCGACTTCGCTCAACGCTTTAATATGCCGACCCTTCGACTCCGCTCAGGGCGCTATTGCTTGTTGGCGTGTTTCTGCCGCCACATTTCATTGAATGTTTTAGGGGTAAAATTCAGGTCGGCCCGGTTTTTCGTCCAGCCCTTAAACACTTTATTTACCATCCAGTTCTTCAGCTTGTCGTTGCCCATATTCATCATAAACCGGTGCAAACTGGCCTGTTTCCATACTTTCCAGGCTATTTTTTCACCCCAGTGGGCGGCTCCGCTTTCTACTGCCTCGTGCCTGTTTTCGAGCAACAGCTCGTGCAGATTGATTTTTACCGCACAAACTTCGGTACAGTTACCGCATAATGACGAAGCATAGCTCAAATGCTTCCAGTCGCTCATTTCTTTTAAATGGGGAGTAATTACAGAGCCTATAGGACCGCTGTAGGTTGTTTCATAAGCATGACCGCCAATATTTTTATAAACGGGGCATGCATTTAAGCAGGCGCCACAGCGGATGCAGTAAAGACTTTCCCTGGCTTTTTCATTAGCCAGTATATTGGTGCGGCCGTTATCGAGCAGTATCACATACATTTCGTCGGGCCCATCGGGTTCGTTCGGTTGCCGTGGACCTGAAATAATTGAGTTGTAGGAAGTGATCCATTGTCCGGTACCAAAGGTTGCGAGCAAAGGCCAGAACAACGCCAGGTCGTTCATCGAAGGAATTACCTTTTCAATGCCGGTAATTACAATATGCGTTTTGGGAAAAGCATTGCTGAGGCGGGCATTGCCTTCGTTTTCGCTTACGGCCACTCCGCCAATATCGGCCAGTATGAAGTTGGCGCCGGTGATACCCACTTCGGCCCGTACATATTTTTCACGCAATTTATCCCGGGCCACAAGTGTAAGCTGTTCGGCCGAAAGATTGGGGGCTGTGTGCAGTTTTTCGGCAAACAGTTTGGCAATGTCTTCCTTGCTTTTATGCATGGCCGGCGTAACGATGTGATAGGGCGGCTCACCGTCCAACTGCTGAATATATTCGCCCAAATCGGTTTCAACGCTCTCGATGCCATGCTCTTCTAAAAAATGGTTCAGGTGAATTTCTTCGGTCACCATGCTCTTGCTCTTCACGATCGTTTTGCAGTTTTTCGCTTTGCAAATAGCAAGCACTTCTTCGAGCGCCTGTTTGCTATCTTCGGCCCATATTACTTTTCCTCCGCGTTTGGTAAGATTTGCCTCAAATTCTTCAAGGTGCTTATCGAGGTTTTCAATAGCACGCCATTTTGTATTTTTTGCCCTTTCACGCGCCAGATGCACATCACTGAACTGCTGCTTGCCAAGCGGTACGGTTGCGTTGTATTTGCTGATGTTAAAATTTACTTTACGCCTGTGTTCAAGATCTGCAGCCTTAATGGTGCTTTTGGCCATGAAAGATGAAGAATTGCCGCTCATTTGAGTTGTAAGTTGTAAGTTTTAAGTTCTAAGTTCTCTTACTTCGTTTAGCTGGTGGCCTCCCCTGTTTCAAAGTACTCGGTAGCCGCCTTATCAAGCGCATTGTAAAAATCCTCACCATATTTACGAACGATGGGTTCTTTCAGAAATTTATATACCGGTACTTTTAATTTTTTACCCAACGAGCAGGCGGGGTTGCACAGGGTGGCCCGGGGCTCGTAATTCATTCTGTCGTAGTCGCCCTTGCGGCCGTTTTTTTGAATAATGGGAAAGAAATGGCAGCTGATTGGTTTTTTCCAGCCGATGATGCCATCGTTATAAGCCTGTTCAAAAGCGCATTTGATGATGCCTTTTTCGTCGCGTACCCCATAAACACATATTTCGTTATCGCCGCCGAGAGTAGGTGTTACCCAGCCAAATTCTTTATGGTAAACATATTTACCTTTTCGCTCAATTTCGGCAAGGGCTTCGGGGGTAAGGTAGGGTTTTACTTTTTCGAATACCTCTACCATTATATCCAGCTCTTCGTTTTCGAGCGGGGCACCGGCATCTCCTTCTTCACAGCATCCGCCTTTGCACTTTACAAGGTCGCAAACAAACTGAGCTTCCGCGATTTCATCACTGATGAGTACGTTGTTAACTACTATCACTGTTATATATTTATTTTCCGGCCAACCTGTATGGGCCGGGCGCTGTAAAATTACACATTACCCATGGGAACATCAGCATCTTTCTTTTTGATAAATTTTTTGAAAAAACCCCGGCCTTTTAACCGCAATAGCTCCTTTGTTGTAAGGTAATGGATTGCCCTTTCTTCTATCTTATGATGCAGCGGCAGCAAAATGGCTATTAACCCTATTTTAATAGCCAGCACTTTCCATGGTTCGCCATGCGTAAAGTCATGGATCCAGTTATCGGCAATTAAGATAATAAACTCAAATAAAAAGATGAAAGCAAAAAAGCCGAGGGCGCTGATGGTGTTTTTTGATACTTTAAAAACACCGGCTGTTACCAATAAAATGAAAATAATTGCAATGGCGATGGTTATGCCCATATATTGCAAATTATGGCTTCGGCGAAGGGCTTCTTCCTGCAGCTTTGCCTCCCGCTCTTTGCGTTTGTTTTCATTCTCAATTTCGAGCGACATCATATCTTTTTCTTTGGCCAGGTTGTTTAAGCTGTCGGTATATAAATGGTACAACGAATTGTACATATAGGCATTCTTATAATCGCCCCTGAACTGGTACAACGAGTCGAGGTTGGTAACGGATTCCTGCAAATGGGAAAGGGTTCCGGTTTGTTCGCTAAGCAGTTTTGCTTTCGTCCAATAGTCAATTGCCTTTTCGTAATTGTTCATTTTACGGTAGTAGGTTGCTGATACGGAATAAAGCATGTATAAATTAAATTTATTAGCGTTGTTTAAAATATAAGGCTCTGACTTTTTAAGATAATAACCCGCTGAATCGAGCTTGTTTAAATACAGGTAAAGTATTCCATAGGCATTATCAATAAAATAACCAAGGCCCGCTTTATTTAAAAACTCCTTCACTTCGACATGGCTATTAAAATAAGCCAGGCCTTTTTCATACATTCCGCAATTCAGGTAAAGATTTATAATACCGTCGTATACCTGCAGCTTGTATATTTCTATATGAAGCGAATCGGCCAATGCAATGGCCTTTTGAAAGTAGTGCAATCCCGGATCGGCCTGCTTTTGATAATTATACAAATCACCAATAGCTTTGTACGTATCCAACAAATCATACAGGCGATGTTGTTGCCGTTGCAGGTCAACCCTTTTAAATGCAAAATCCTTAGCCTTTTCGTAATCGCCGAGAGCAGTGTAAAACTCTGCCATTCGGGTATAACATAATCGAAGCAAATCATATTTACCTGAAGCTTCTGCTATACCAAGTGCCTGTAAATAATTGCGAAAGGCTAACAATTTTTCATCTTTAGCGAGGTAGTTTCGGGCCAGCGAATTGTACACATAGGTTTTTAATGAATCGTTATTGATAGTCGAAGCTATAGATAAGGCCATATTATTACAGTTAAGCGCCTTATCATTTTCGCCGTTATTATTATAGCCCCGGGCCAAAGACAGGTATGCCCAGCAGGTGTACTCATCGAGGTTATTGCTTTTTGCCATATCGAATGCCCTTTGCGAATACTCTAATCCCCGGGTTACCGATTGTTGTACAAAGCCCTGGTCATAAAAGCGGTTGGCATTATACAACAAAGCTGTTATCATCCATTCGCGGTTGCGGCTCGAGTCGGCAATAGCTGTCATTTGCGCCCCGTACTCTTCTGACCGTTCGTTATCAATTCCTATATAATAACGGGCCAGTTGGTTCAACAGGTTCATTCTGAGTGGTACAGTGTGGGCATGGGATAACTCTTTGTTTAAACTATCAACAAACCAGGTTGACTGCCCCTCGGAAAAAGAATAAACCGAAAGAAATAAGAATAGCAGAAATGCATTTTTCATAAATCAGGTTTAACAGCTGGTAAAGCCTGATTCAATATAAAAAAGAATTGTCAATGGGCAATGGCCAATTGGGCAATTGGCAATAGGCAATTGGCAATAGGGAACAGGCAACCCTTCGACTACGCTCAGGGCTAATTGCAAAGACCCTTCGACTGCGCTCAGGGTTTATTGCAAAAACCCTTCGACTACGCTCAGGGTTTGCCGCTCGTGGCATTTACCGCCAGTGAAACGTATTAATAAGATGCTTCATATCATCCTGTAAAAAGTCGTTCACTACGCTGAGCGAATCGGCATTGGGGCTGGCATCGAAGTATAAAGCGCCGCGCAAAAAATGTTTGGTGGTATCGGTAATAAAAAACTGTTTGGCTGTAGCGGCATTACCACCAACCGTAAAAAACACACCGCCAACACCGTTTGGTGTATGCATGGGCGAATCAACAATTTCGGTGGCTTTGGTACTATGCTTGTACGTCATATTATACGCATCGTTTACCAGTTTGGTATAATCGTTTTTACCAACATCTTTATAACTGATATATATTCTTCCGTTAAACCGGGGAATATCAATATTGATCCAATACGGGTTTTCGGGTTTATCTTCAAAAAAAGTGGTATCCTTTAAAATGTTTGCATACACAGGATATTCAAAAGTATATGGATAACCGGGCTGATCAAACAACCTGTACTCGTGTTTGGGAAAATCAATTTTAAAATACCCTTTATTTTTCTGCGTATAGATGCTGTTGCAGGCGATGGCAAACATGAGCAGAATGACAATAAATGAAAAGGTAAAATAGCTGGAATTTTTTTTCATTAGAACACACATTTTTTTGTTACCGGTTACCGGTTACCAGTTGCCGGTTGCCGGTTTCCTGGAACCGGGTAACTGGGAACAGGCAACTAACTTACCTGCTTATCTTCTTTAATATTGATGGTTACTTTTATTTTGCGAATGCGGTTGCGGTCTACTTCAAGGGCAATAAATTCAAAATCGCCTATACTTGCCGTATCGTTCACTTTCGGAATTTCACCTGCCAGCTCAAGCATCAGGCCGGCCATTGAATCGCTGTCGCCTTTTACCTGATCGAAAGTATCTTCAGACAAATTCATCATTTTGCAGGCATCGTGTATCATGGTGCGGCCTTCGAAAATGAATGTGCTATCATCTATTTTTTTATTGCCGCTTTCTTCTTCATCAAATTCGTCGCGTATGTCGCCAATGATCTCTTCGAGTATATCTTCAAGCGTTACAATGCCGCTGGTACCTCCAAATTCATCTACTACCACGGCAAAGTGTATATGCCGGGTTTGAAACTCTTTCAGCAGGTCTTCGATATGTTTTTGTTCGTGTACAAAAAAAGGCGGTCGTATAACCAAATGCCAGTCGAAGTTATCACCTTCATTCAAATGCGGTAAAAGATCTTTGGTGTGTACAATACCCGCAATATCGTCGAGACTTTTGCGGTACACCGGCAACCGGGAGTAATGCAGCTCTTCAACTTTTCTTTTCAGCGCCTGGAACGAAGCTTCAAATTCAATACCGTTTACATCGAGCCGCGTTCGCATAATTTGCTTTACCGTAATGTTCGGAAACTTATAAATGCCTGCCAGTATGCGTTGCTCTTCTTCTTCGTGTATGGTGTTTTTTATAGCTTCTTCCAATTGCTGATGTGTATAGGCACGCGAAGCTTTTCCGCCAAACAACGATTCGAACCGGTCACTCACTTTGAGCAACCATACCGCAATGCGTTTGAACAAATAATAAATCACTTCTACCAGAAACGAGGCTTCGTAAGCCGAACGCAGGTTGTTTTGCGAAGCACGTACTTTAGGTAGTATTTCACCAAACAAAATGATAAGGAACGAAATGATGATTATTTTGATTAAATAACCTAACACCATGGCTCCCTGGCCGGGCTTTATCACCAGTACCTGATCAATAAAGAAGTTGGTAAGAATAATGATGGCAATATTCACCAGGGTATTGGCAACCATGAGCGAAGCCTGTAAAGCCCTTGGTTCTTCGAGCAGTGAGGCAATCCGCTTCCAGCCGGTATCCTGCTTGGTTTTAAGCATATTGATATCGCGGTAGGTAAGCGAAAAAAAGGCCATTTCGGCCCCCGAAATAAAAAACGACAGCAATAACAAAACAAGCACTGCAGCAGCCAGCAGGGTGGTAGCCTGTACATTGGTCACCATCAACAGCAGCGCGTTCACATACTCCATTCCAAAAATCAACAAAGGCTTATCCAAAACATGGGGTTTTAATCAATTTGAAAATTGGGCAATTTGAAAATTTGAAAATGACGTTTAAAGATCAACATGCTTATTTCCTGGCAACCCTCTGAAATTTCTAACTGAATTATCTAAAATCGTTGCGTTTGCTAAATGAATTTTCAAATTAACACATTTTCAAATTTTCAAATTGTTCAGCAGGGGGCCGACTAAAATAAACATTAAAAACGTTTTTTAGTGGACCCCCTGCCTGTAATATTTTGAACTGCAAAAATAATGGTATGGCTTAGAATGGCAAATCCTGAGCTGGAGAATCGCCCAGAGGCGGAATATCGGCACTGGGGAACCCCTCTATATTTTCGCCATGTGTGGTGGTTGTGCCATGCGTACCGTGGGTTGCATCGGCTCTTTTATCGAGCATTATCAGGTTATCGCCCACCACTTCGGTGGCGAATTTTTTATTGCCTTCCTTATCTTCCCAGCTACGAGTACGAAGCCTGCCTTCGATGTAAACCAGGCTGCCTTTGTGAAGGTACTTTTGTGCCAGCTCTGCCAAACCTCTCCACAGTACCACTGTATGCCATTCTGTTTGAGAAATGAGTTTTCCCGATCTGTCTTTAAATGTTTCGGTAGTTGCCAAAGGAAATTTTGCTACGGCAATATGTCCCTCGAGGTGTTGTGTGTCCGGGTCTTTTCCTAAATTACCAATTAGCATTACCCTGTTTACTCCTCTCATAGATGGAAAATTTGATGTTAAAAATCGTCTGCGCCGGTTAATCCTTTTTAAAGTTAAATTTTTTAATAGAAAAAAAGGAATTTTTCAAGCCCGAAGTCTGAAGTCAGAAATCAGAGGTCAGAAGCCCCCTCAACCCGGCCTGTTGTGTATCTCACACCATACATCTCACTTCGGACTTCAGACATCGGACATCCGGCTTCCGGCATCCGACTTCAGACTTTTGCCCTCAAACATCAGACTTCCATGATCATGACTCTGCTAAAAAAGAAGTAATAAACCGGGGAAAGGCATATTTAGATAATTGCTTTTTATCAATAAGCATAAAATCGTTCAGTGAGGGTAACGACTCATTTACCATAACCTTAACAAAGCGGCCATGGATTGTTTGATGGGTTAATTGCTGCCGGTACATACGGCTGATGCTTTGTATATGTACCTGTTGGCCGTTTACCAGCTTTTTTAAAAAGGGCAGTTTTAATGAAATGTCGTCAACAACAGCGGGCGATTCAAATAAAACAAACTCAAACAGGTTTTCCCATATATCCCTGCCCGTTCTTTGACGAATATAAACCTTGTTTTTATTCTCAATTATAAAGTAATAGAACCAGCGCTCTTTGCGTATGATGGCTTTTTGCTTTACCGGTAACTGTGCGGTAAGGTTATGTTTGAACGCTTCGCATTCTTTATTTTGAACACAATCGCTGCATAAAGGGTTTTGTGGTTTGCAAATCACTGCGCCAAAGTCCATGATGGCCTGGTTATATATCCCCGGCTCATCGAGCTGTAACAGCGACTGGGCAAGTGTTTGATACAATTTCTTTCCTTCAGTGGTATCGATCGGTGTTGAAATGCCAAAGTAACGGGCTATCACACGTTGCACATTACCATCCAATACCGCATAAGGAGCATTGAAAGCAAATGATGATATAGCCGAAGCTGTATAAGGCCCTATGCCTGGAAGTTGTTTTATTTCATCGTAGGTAGCAGGAAATTTTCCTTTGTGTTCATTAACAATTATACGCGCGGTTGCAATCAGATTTTTACAACGGCTATAATAACCGAGTCCTTCCCACATTTTAAAAACCATTTCTTCGTTTGCCCGCGCCAGATGTTTGATGGTAGGAAATGCTGAAATGAATTTTTCATAATAGCTCCACCCCTGTTCAACTCTTGTTTGCTGAAGAATAATTTCGCTCAACCATATTTTATAAGGATCCTTTTCACCTTTCCACGGCATTGCACGTGTGTTCTTATGTTTATTCCACTGTAATAACTTACGCGTAAAATCAGGTTTCATGCAAATTGTTGTCGTTTTTAGGCTTACACAACCATAAAAAAAGCATTTTAAGGGGCTTCGGGAACTGGTTTTCAGCGTTTTTTTCAAACAGAAAAAAAATTACTACTATAAGTTTCGTACTGCCTTATCCCCGATAATCAATTGAAAATGAATAGTTTTTGTTAAAAAAGAGGCACGAAAATTGTTTAAAATTCATTTTCAATTGTTTATACTTTTCTTGCAAATATGAAAATTTACATTTAATTTCATTAAAGAATTGATTTTGTGTAGATTGCCTTTGACATCCTGTGAAATTTTTAAAAAATAAAAATTTGTAAACCCGTTAAAATTCATGCGACATGAGAAAGGCAGACCTCGTTAACCAAATATCGGAAAAAACAGGTATACCGAAGGTTGATGTACTGGTTACGCTGGAGACCATGTTCAAGGAAGTAAAAGACACCTTGTCCGCGGGCGAGAACATCTACATTCGTGGTTTCGGCAGTTTTATAACTAAAAAAAGAGCTGCTAAAATTGGACGTAATATCAAAAAGAATATTGCGGTTCATATACCCGAACATTTTATTCCCGCTTTCAAACCAGCCAAAGAATTTGTTGCAGAAGTTAAAAAACTTCAGTCAGTAAAAGAAGATCAGCCAAACCCGGATGATGAGATGTAACTTTGTTGCTTAAATGTTTTGATTTTTGAAAAAGCAACAATTTATTCTCATTGGCAGCGGAGTAGCGCTCCTTTGCCTTGTTTATTTTTTTGGCAGAACTATTCCCCCTAAAAAACCTGGAGCTGCGGCAGCACCTGCCGTTTCAAAGGAAATAGATATAAATACCATTCTGGCGGCCTCCCGGCAGCAGCTAAGTGCTTCACAGCAAGCCTATGTTGCTCAACTGGAAACAGCCGTGGTACGCGGCGACGTAAAAGAACAACAGGCGAAAGTGTTCCGGCAACTGGCTGCTTTCTGGAAAGATTCGGCCCATTTGCTGCTTCCCTACGCTTATTATTCAGGAGAAGCTGCTAAATTGGAAAACTCACAAAAAAGTCTCACCTTTGCTGCCCAATTCTTTTTAGATGGCGTTCGCCGTCAGGAGAATCCCGACCTGCAAAGGTGGATGGCCATACAGGCTAAAGAGTTATTTGAAAAGGCTTTACAACAGGATCCGGGTAACGATTCCCTGAAAATCGGACTGGGCAGCTGCTACCTTTTAGGTAATATCAGCGAAACACCGATGCAGGGGATTTTGATGATCAAAGAAGTTGCCGACCGCAATCCCAACAATGTGTACGCACAATTTATGCTGGGAATGGGAGGTATGATATCGGGTCAGTTTGATAAAGTGATAGACCGTATGTTGAAAGTAGTACAGCAACAGCCTGATAACGTGGAAGCGATGCTGATACTGGCCGAAGCCTACGAACGTACGAACGACAAGGCAAATGCAGCGAAATGGTATAAGGCGGGTAAGAAATTTATTCACAATGCCGACGTTGTTAAAGAAATTGACGATCGAATTAAGTTATTAGAAAAGAAATAAATAAACCTTTCCGAAAGTTATTTAAAAATTATTATTTAATCTTAAACTCATTGGTGACCTATGCCTTGTGGTAGAAAAAGAAAGCGTCATAAAATTGCCACGCACAAGCGTAAAAAAAGACTAAGAAAGAACCGTCATAAGAAGAAGAACCGTTAGTTTATCTTCTTGTAATGGTCACGCTGAAAGGCGTGACTTTTCCTTCTTTCGCTGAATCTTAGTTATGTTGTCATTTATTACAGGTTACCTGCAATGCTGATTCTGATACCTGACAACTAATTCCTCTTCAGCACCTTTCCTTGTAGTGATGAGATTGGTTTTAGACGGTATAAAGACAGTTACGCTTGAATAAGGAACTAATTATAAATGCGGCGCCTCAGGGTGTTGAAATCGCCCTGCTCGAGGATAAAAAACTCGTGGAATTGCATCATGAAAAAGCTGATGCAAGTTTCGCGGTGGGAGACTTATATCTCGGAAAAGTTAAAAAACTAATACCGGGGTTGAATGCCGCGTTTGTAGACGTGGGGTTTGAGAAAGATGCTTTTTTGCATTATACAGACCTCAGTCCATACGCCCGCTCGTTATTGAAGTTTACCCAAATGGCTATTAATGATAACAGCCCCCAGGGATTTAACTTCGCCACTTTTCAGGTTGAACCGGAAATTATTAAAACCGGTAAGATCAATGAAGTACTGAGCGGCAAGCCGAATATACTGGTTCAGATATTGAAAGAACCCATCGCAGCCAAAGGCCCCCGCCTTAGCTGCGAAATTTCATTACCCGGCCGTTTTGTTGTAATCACTCCATTTAATGATATTGTAGCCGTTTCACGCAAAATTCATTCTGCCGAAGAACGAAAACGTTTACAGAAAATAGTGGAAGCTATAAAACCCAAGAACTTTGGGGTTATAGTGCGCACCGCAGCCGAAGGAAAGAACACAGCCGAATTACACGAAGATCTTGCAGCCCTTGTAGAAACCTGGAAAACCATTCAGGCCAATCTGATAGGAGCTGTTGCACCTGCCAAAATATTGAGTGAGCAAACAAAAACCACCAGTATTTTGCGCGACCTGCTAAATGAAGACTTCAACCGGGTAGTTGTTAACGACCGCAATATTTACAACGACACCCGCAACTATATTCAGCGTATTGCCCCCGAAAAAGCCGACATTGTTTCGTACTATCATAATGGCCTGCCCATTTTCGATCAGTATGGCATTACCAAACAGGTGAAAGCCGCGTTTGGTAAAACCGTTAACCTTCCCAGCGGGGCTTACCTTATTATTGAACATACCGAAGCGTTGCACGTAATTGACGTTAACAGCGGCTATAAAAGCGTTGGCAATAACCAGGAGCAAAATGCCCTGGAAACCAACCTCGAAGCAGCAGCTGAAATATCGCGTCAGCTACGATTACGCGACCTGGGCGGTATTATAGTGGTAGACTTTATTGATATGAAGCTGCCCGATAATAAGCGCAAGCTGCTGGAAGCTATGGAAGAATGCATGCGGCCCGACAGAGCCAAGCATGCCGTTCTGCCGATTTCGAAATTCGGGTTAATGCAAATTACCCGTCAGCGCATGAAACCTGAGGTTAATATCAATACCCAGGAAGTGTGCCCCAGCTGCGCCGGAACCGGTAAAATATCTTCGACCCTGCTGCTCGAAGATGAAATTGAAAAGAATTTAAGCTACCTCATCACCCATCAGCATAAAGATCTTAAGCTGGTAGTTCATCCCATTATGCATGCCTACCTTACAAAGGGTAACATGTTTAAATCGAAACAATGGAAATGGAGATGGAAATACGGCCAAAAGGTTAAGATCCAGGAAAATACCAACTATCATCTTACCGAGTTTCACTTCTTCGACAAGCACGATGATGAAATAAAGCTGTAATCGTGGTCAATGGTGAATGGTCAATAGTCAATGGTGAATCCGTCTTCGCCAAGGCTTTGTCGGACGCTTTGGTGAATGCTTCGCCGGTTATCAGTGTGCCATTGGGTTTTAGGCGCCTGCCACCCATAGATTTATTGCCGGGAAATGAAGGCCCTTTGCGAAAACGGGATTAATCCGTTAATTGTGAGTATATTATACAAACAGGAAGAAACCGGCAAAAAGGAAAGGTAAACCGGCAAAACACCCGGCTTCCTATTAACTTATCAACGAGTCAACTTTTCAACTTATAAACTTCTCCCTAACCTTTCACCGCTGGTCACTGGCTTCTACTGCCCGCTACTTTCCACTAACCACTTGCTCTTCTACTTGCTACTCCCCTGCCAGGCACTCGTTACCCGCTGGCAACCGCACATTTAAATAAGTTCACATATTAAAAATTCAGTTGATTTTGACGCTTAGGAGGGTATAAAAAAATAGGATCGGGCAAGAAATTGCCCGATCGTAATATAAAACCAGAAAGGCGTAGGGAAAAAAGTGAATCAGACAGATCAAAAGTATTTTATAAAATCATACCTCGAAGGATAAATTGGTAAGTGTGCAGTTTTAGCAATAACTGCGCATATATGGCCGATAAGTGTGCAGCAAAAATCACCAAATTGCCTTGATCGGCCTCGCCGGAACCGAATTCCTGTAAAAAATACAATTTATAGGTACCCGTTACCTGTTTAACCAATGATTGCCCGTCATCCATGCCCTCTGCCTTAATAAGCCTGTAAAGCCCTTTAAACAGCACCCAACCTCTTCGTAACTTTCTGAAAACAAAAAATCCCGCCTTATTTGGCGGGATTTAAAAGCCATTAATGCAATGTTATATACATGTATGATACAATGCCTTATAAATTTTATCGCATTTGCCTGTTAATCGCGGTTGCGACCGCCCAGGAAAATGAATATATAATTAATTAAGGCGGCGATTGAACCCAGGGCAGCCACTACATAGGTTAAAGCCGCCCATTTAAGCGCATCCTTTGCCCCGGGATACTCCTTCGAACTGGTAATATTCGTTCGGTTTAGCCAGGCAAGGGCCCTGCTGCTGGAATCGATCTCAACGGGCAGCGTAATAATTGAAAATAAAGTAGTTAGGCCAAAAAGTATAATACCTGCGAGCAATAAAGCCGGGAAACTATTAACCATCAGAATGCCCAGCAACAATATCCATTGCAAAATGCCTGCACTGAACTGAACCACAGGCACCAGCCTGCTTCGCAGCATTAACCATTGATAAGCAGTGGCATGCTGCACGGCGTGACCGCATTCGTGGGCCGCTATAGCTGCGGCAGCTATTGAAACTCCGTTATATACGTCGGGGCTCAGATTAACGGTTTTGGTAAGCGGGTTGTAATGGTCGCTTAAAAAGCCGCTGGTTGAAATTACCTTCACGTCATAAATTCCGTTATCGCGTAACATTTTCAGCGCTACCTCACTACCCGTTAAACCGGCCGAAAGAGGTATGTTGCTGTACCGGGTAAATTTACTTTTTAACACGCCCGAAACCAGCAAACTAATCACCACAAAAAGCATCGCAATCAACCAAATTGAGGGTTCCATTTTACACTCCTGATTTTAATTAATAACAATAATCTATCAAATCAGTTACCAGCTTATTTTGGTATTTTTTTACGACTTTTTTCGACAAAAAACAGGGGCCTTTTTGTCATTCCGTTTGCGTATAATGATGTACGGCTGACATTTTATCACAAGGGTTGCAAAGAGATTCTTAAAATTCTATTAAATTATGATTATCAATGATTTATGGCACCAGAATGCTAAATGCGGCTAACGTTTCAGGCGTTTTGGAATTTATTCACAACCCCAAAAAATAATTTTGTTATGTGGCGCTTATTTGTAATTTAGTGCAAGAATTTAATGGGTTAGTAAGTAAAGGGTCAACAGCAATGTTGGCCTTTTTACTTTTAAAAAAAAGCTTCATTTTTTGATCATTTTTTGCCTCTTTTTTTTGCTAAAAAACCGCCGCTCAAAAGCTGTATTTTTTTGTTTACTATCATACATCAACAACCTTATAAACTTTGAAAGTTTGCATGAAGCGTTTTAATGCATCAACAACAAACCATCAGGGTTTTATACCTTTATCGCATGGCTAAAGTTAAAACAGCATTCTTTTGTTCTAATTGTGGTTACGAAAGTGCCAAATGGGTTGGTAAATGTCCATCATGCGGTACGTGGAATTCATTTGTTGAAGAAGTGATACATAAACCTTCGCCCCAAAAAGAAAACGGATGGGATGATTATAAAGAAGAAACAAAATCAATACGCACCATTGCACTACATACCATCATCAGCAGTGAACAAATACGCATTGCAACAACCGATGCAGAACTAAACAGAGTATTGGGCGGTGGTATTGTTCCCGGAAGCATTGTATTAATTGCCGGTGAACCGGGCATTGGTAAAAGCACTTTGTTTTTGCAAAATGGTTTGCAGTTACAATCAAAAACAGTTTTATATATCAGCGGAGAAGAAAGTGAGCAACAGATAAAGATGCGGGCCGACCGTTTGAATATCAGGAACGAAAATTTTTATTTACTAACAGAAACTTCTACCCAAACCATTTTTCAGGAAATAAAAAAACTAAAGCCCGACCTGGTTATCGTTGACTCAATTCAAACTATTCAATCGCCTTATATCGACTCTTCACCCGGAAGCATATCCCAGATTCGTGAATCGGCAGCAGAATTTCAGCGTTTTGCCAAAGAAACCAATACGCCTGTTTTTTTAATAGGTCATATAACAAAAGACGGCAGTATTGCCGGCCCAAAAATTCTGGAGCATATGGTTGATACGGTTTTACAGTTCGAAGGCGACCGGCATTATGCCTATCGCATATTACGAACTATTAAAAACCGTTTTGGCAGCACCTCTGAACTGGGTATTTATGAAATGACAGGCGAAGGCATGCGCTGCGTAAACAACCCCAGCGAAATTTTAATGACGCCGAAAGAAGATCGCCTGAGTGGTATTGCCATTGCCGCCACCATCGAAGGCATGCGCCCCCTGCTCATAGAAGTGCAGGCGCTGGTTACCCAATCGGTTTACGGAACACCGCAAAGAACCGTATCGGGTTTTGATCTGCGGCGTTTGCAGTTACTGCTGGCCGTGCTTGAAAAAAAAGGAGGCTTTCATTTCGGCGTAAAAGATGTTTTTTTGAACATAGCCGGCGGATTAAAGGTCGAAGACCCATCGATCGATCTGGCTGTTTTATGCGCCTTATTAAGCTCGTACGAAGATGTACCCTTACCTCAACATGTTTGTTTTGCCGGCGAAGTAGGGTTGAGCGGCGAAGTGCGTGCCGTGCATCGCGTTGAACAACGGATAGCCGAAGCCGAAAAGCTGGGTTTCGAAAAGATCATCGTATCGCGCTACGGACAAAAATCAATCGGCAAAGCAGGTTTCAATATCGAAGTGGTACCCATGGGAAGGGTTGAAGAAGTATATCAATATTTGTTTTAATATTGAATATCGAATGTCGAATGTTGAATATCGAAGTTGTATTTATTTCATCATTCGACATTAATTATTCGATATTCAATATTGTTTAGCGATGCTTACCAATCCACTGCACCCGTTAGTGCATCTTTTTTTACCTCATCACTGTGCCGGATGCGACAGCGATATCATCAGCCATCAGCAGGTATTGTGTATGCACTGTATCGACCGCCTGCCGCTTACCGGCTTTCACATGCACGCCAATAACCCGGTTGAAAAAATATTTTGGGGTCGCCTTATGGTTTCCTGCGCAGCCAGTTATTTATATTTTTCAAAAGATTCGTTGTTACAACGAATAGTTCATCAGCTAAAATATAAAGGCAATAAAGAGCTGGGGCTTTTTATAGGTCGTAAAATGGGCGAAGCTTTATTGCAAACCAATCGCTTTAACGATATCGATGTTATTGTTCCATTGCCCTTATATGCAGCCCGTGAACGAAAACGCGGCTATAACCAGGCGCTGGTATTATGCCAGGGCATGGCAGAAGTATTTAGCCGGCCTGTACTGCCCCATGTTATCAGCCGCCGCAGCCTCAGCGAAACCCAAACACATAAAAACAGGATCGAACGCTGGCAAAACATGCAGGGTAAATTCGGGCTGCTGCAACCCGAAGCCATTGCCGGTAAACATATTTTATTGGTAGATGATGTAATTACCACCGGCGCTACTTTGGAAGCCTGCGGTCAGGAATTACTTACTGCGCCCGGTACAAGAGTAAGCATTATGACCATGGCGTACACGGTAAAATAAAATACCGAATATTGAACACTAAATATTGAACGTCGTAGTTGAGCACATTTTACGTAGTGCCTTTTAACTTCTTAACAAAACAATTAAAAAGCGGCTATAGCGTTTATTTACCTTAGCTTTTAGGAAATTCTGGAACTTTGAAAAAGTTGTTATCAAACGTGTATTTTTACAGCAACATGAAATATTCAGGGCGCCAACTGCCAACCTCCAACTGCCGGTTGCGGCAAGTTACATTCATCCGGAACATAACACTTGCTGCCATATTACTAACCGGCGTTCTTATTTCCTGCAAAAAAGAATCATTCATTACCAGCAGCACGGCATCGCTGTCTACTACCGCCGACACCCTGCACTTTGATACTGTATTCACTACAACAGGTTCGGTAACCCAGTTCTTTCGTATATACAATCAAAATAATCAAAAGCTGCGCCTTAGCAAAGTAGCACTTGGCGGAGGCAGCCAGTCGTTCTTTAAAATGAATGTCGATGGCACATCGGGCGCCGAAGTAACCAATATTGAAATGGAGGCCAACGACAGTATTTATGTTTTTGTTACAGTAAAAATAGATCCCTCTGCCGCCAACCTTCCCTTTATTGTGCAGGACAGCGTTCGCATAGAATATAACGGTAATGTACGGTGGGTACAACTTGAAGCCTGGGGGCAGAACGCCAATTTTTACCGGTCGAACCTGATTACCGGCAATGTTACCTGGACCAACAACAGGCCCTATGTAATAACCGGCGGTTTACTGGTAGATAAAGATGCCACGCTTACCATTGAAAAAGGCTGTCGTATATATCTGCATGCCGATGCTCCTTTTATTGTAGACGGCACCTTAAAGGTTACCGGTGAAAAATACGACAGTACGCGGGTTACATTTAAAGGCGACAGGCTCGATGATCCCTATCGCAACTTTCCCGGCGGGTGGCCCGGAATTTATTTTCGCGAAACCAGCAAAGACAACGTACTTGAATTTACCAATATATTAAATGCCTATCAGGGTGTAGTAGCCGAAAAACCTTCGGTGAATGCCAATCCCAAAGTAACATTAACGCAATGCATTGTTGATAACTGTTACGATGCCGGCATTCTGGGTGTTCAGTCGAACATCAAAGCCGAAAATTGCCTCGTAAGCAATTGCGGTAAAAATGTTTTGCTGGGATATGGCGGTCAGTATGATTTTAATCATTGCACGGTTGCATCGTTTTCAAACTCGTACATTCTTCATAAAGATCCTGTGTTGCTGGTAACCAATTATGTTAAAGATGGAAATACGATATTAACAGCCAATTGTACAGCGGGTTTCAAGAACTGTATTTTCTGGGGCGAAAACGGCACTGTGGATGATGAGGTGGTAACCGATAAACAGGGCGCAACTATCTTCAATATAAATTTTCAAAACTGTTTGTGGAAGGTAAAAAACAGTCCGGCAAATGTTACGTCAAGCGCTATTATCGCCAACCAATCGCCTTTATTCGACAGCATCAGCACTCAATTAAAATTTTACAACTTCAGGTTAAGAGATGAATCGCCTGTTATTAACAAGGGGGTGGTCACCAGCGCAACGATCGATCTCGATGGCTTACCACGTAACGTTGGCAGCGCTCCTGATTTGGGTTGTTATGAAAAGCAGTAAGTTCTAAGTTGTAAGTTTTAAGTTCTAAGTTAGTATCTGCAAACTGGTGGTTCCTGCTATGTGGGTCATGTTTGCTGCCTGCCGCCTGCCGCCTGCTATCTGCTGCCTGCCCGGAGGGCTTGTTGCCTGTAGGCCCGGATCTTAACTGCTTACTGCCCATTGCCTGCTGCCTTTAGTCTATGCTCCCCATTGCCTATTACCACTTGCCTTCCCACTTACCACTTACTACTTACTACTTACCACTTGCTTCTGCCATTAACCATTATTTTAACTGAAAGCAACCAATTTAGCAGCATATTTGTATAGTACAATTTAAACACATTATACACTTGTATTAAATTTTATCAATATGATACGCCTATTGCTTGTTTCCCTGCTTTTTACCGCCGCCTCGTCTATTTACGACTTTAAGGTTCCTTCGCTGGATGGCGGAACCATCGATTTTTCGAAATATAAAGGGAAAAAGATCATGATCGTGAACACGGCATCAAAATGTGGTAATACACCTCAATATGCCGAGCTGGAACAGTTATATGAAAAGTACAAAGACAAACTGGTGATCGTAGGCTTTCCCGCCAATAATTTCGGACAACAGGAACCTGGTTCAAATGGCGAGATCCAGGAATTTTGTAAAAAGAACTATGGTGTAAGCTTCCCCATGGCCGAAAAAGTTTCGGTAAAAGGCGATGACATTGCCCCGATATATAAATACCTGGTTGCCGAAGCCGCCAAAAAAGGATTTACCGACCCTGTTAAATGGAATTTCACCAAGTTTTTACTCGATGAAAAGGGCAACCTGATCACCGTTATACATAATAAGGTGAAACCCATGAGCGAGGAAGTAACGAAGTATCTGAATTAATTCAAAACCTTAGGGATTAACAGAGGGCTTTAAAATCGAAGCCTTTAAAAACCCGCAAGGTCAATCAAAGGTGGGCTTTCTTCCGGAGGTCCACCTTTGTTTTTAGCAATCAGGAGCATGCGGGCCATTTTAAGCAAGTACCATCGGCATAAGGTATAAGGGAGGCATAAGGTTGAGCCACTTTTGAGAAAATGCCTCAGCCGTATCAAAAGATAAGCCTCAATTTCCGACAGGCTCCATTTTTACCCAGCTTCCAGGAGAAAGAGTCCTCCTGTATTTTCCCACTAACGGAACTGGTGAGCCTTTTTGAGAACGCGCCCCCCACCCATCCGTCCCAGGCAAGCCTCCTTTTAGAGGGAAGTCCACCTTTTGTTCACCATTCCCCCACCGATTGTCCACTCCACAGAAACCATTAGATATTTCTACAGCCTTCCATTAATTGTTCATCTGACAATTCAGGCGCAAAATCGGTTTTTTGAGGCCATTGGCCGAAAAAGGTTCCTCCTGCGGGAAATATGTACCACTTTTGTAATGCAATCCAATACCGACTGAAAAGATCCAATGGTCCTGTGAAAACAGCATATCCTTGAAAGAAAAACCGAACTGTATCCAATCCATGAAAAGCTAAAAGATCCCACTTTTCCTGGTACTCTTGAAAACTTGATCCGATTCCTTAAAAAGCCATTAAGAGTAGCCGTCGAAAGTAATTAGAAGCCTCCGCCCGGGGGCTTCTTCTTTTTAGAATATCGAATAACGAATGATAAATGTCGAATGAAAAAGTGAATACAACTTCGACATTCAAAATTCAACATTCAATATTCGATATTGTATCTTCGCCATTGCATGTTGTTCAAAAATGTTATAGGTCAGGCAGATGTAAAATTGCATCTGGTTAATATGGTGCAGCAGAACCGCATCAGTCATGCCCTTTTGTTTTTAGGTAAAGAAGGAAGCGGCGCCCTGCCTCTGGCCATAGCTTTTGCCCAATACATTGTTTGTGAAAAGGTTAATGCAAAACCGATTGCGGCCGGCCCCTCGCTTTTTGGCGAAGAGCCAGCTTCCTCCCCATCAGTGGGTAGCGGTGTTTCCGAAGCCTGCGGCGAATGCCCTTCGTGCCAGAAAATGCTGCAACTCATGCATCCGGATATCCATTTTTCGTATCCGGTAGTTCCGCGCAAATCGGGCGATAAACCCCTGAGCTCGGATTACATCAGCGAGTGGCGCGAATTCATTGCAAAATATCCCTACGGCAATGCCTACGACTGGCTGCAGTTTATCGGGGCCGAAAACAAGCAGGGGAACATAACGGCTTATGAATGTAACGACATCATCCGCAAGCTTTCGCTCAAAAGTTTTGAGAGCGGTTTTAAAATACTGGTCATGTGGATGCCTGAGTATCTTGGCAATGAAGGCAATAAATTGCTGAAGCTGATTGAAGAACCGCCCCCCAATACCTTATTTATATTGGTAGCCGAAAACGAGTCGCTGATACTGCAAACCATTTTATCGAGAACACAACTGGTTAAAATACCGGCACTTACACAGGCTGAAATAACCGATGCCCTTATTACAAGAGCAAAACTGGCCGAAGATCAGGCAAGGCAAATAGCCCTTATTGCCGAAGGCAATTACCACGAAGCCCTGCAACTGGTGCAACATGCCGAGGAAGACTGGCAATCGCTGTTGCGCGACTGGCTGAATGCCATTTTAAAAAACGGGCCCATAGCCCAGGTGAAATGGATCGACGACATCAGCAAGCTGGGGCGCGAAAAACAAAAACAATTCCTGAGATATTTTAATCACCTGCTCGAACAGGCCATTCGCCTGCAGGCCATGGGCGCCCAAAATGTGCATCTACCATCAAATGAGCTCGATTTTGCAGGTCGTCTTAATAAAATTGCCGGTTTTTACCAGCAACAGGCCATTATTGAAGAGCTCGACAAAGCCTCCTACTATATTGAGCGGAACGCCAACGCCAAAATGCTATTCCATGCCCTCACCATTAAAATGTACCACATAATTGCCGGTAAAGAGGTAACCAATATCATCTAAGCTAAACGCTTAATGCATAACGCAAAACGCAAAACATAGCTAATTTGGCGTTCAGCATTCGGCGTTCAGCGTTCGGCATTCAGCTATAATCAATTTCCATATGAATCCCTTTTGCAGTTAATAACTTATATTTGTAAATCGGCCTGTAAAGCAGAAGGCAGAAAATGTTGTGGTGGGGTTTGAATTGCGAGCAGGATTACTAAATATCAGGTTATCTTTTTTCGCTATATTTTATCCATAAATGCGTCGTATTCATTAGGTTACAATTTTGCAACCGGTATTTGAATAAATATTTAGTGGGCGCAATCCGCTTTAGCGGTGATGGATCAACAGTTCCTACCTTTCACTTTCTGCATGCGTTTCCGGCCGAGGTTTAAAAATTTTTATAAATCGTTAATCCTAAATAGAGAATGGGATGTAGTTCATGCGGAACAGGCGGTAAAGTAGCAGGCTGTAAAAGCAATGGCGGATGCAGCACAGGCGGTTGTAACAGAATGAATGTTCATGATTGGCTGAGTAACCTGCCCTTTAGCGATCCTTCGGGCACCTGTAAAATTGTTGAAATAACTTTTAATAACGGTAGTCGTAAAGATTTCTACCGCAATACCACTGTTCACATATTCGAAAAAGGCGACCTCGTTGCCGTGGAAGGCGTAAGCGGATTTGATGTTGGTACGGTAAACATCACCGGTGAAATTGTACGTCTTCAAATGAAAAAAAGAAATGCCGACGAAACCGACCCCGATATTAAAAAAGTACTTCGTCGCGCTACTGATAAAGACATCGAGATCTGGCAACAGAATAAAGACCGTGAAAAAGAAGGCCTGATCCGCGCCCGCGCCATTGCCCGCCAACTGGGTCTTGAAATGAAGCTTACCGAAGTAGAAATTCAGGCTGATGGCCGTAAAGCCACCTTCTTTTATATTGCCGACGACCGCGTTGACTTTCGTGAACTGATTAAGATATATGCCAAGGAGTTCAGGGTTAAGGTCGAAATGCGCCAGATAGGCGCCCGCCAGGAAGCTGCCAAAGTTGGTGGCATTGGCAGTTGCGGCCGCGAATTGTGCTGCAGCACGTGGTTAACCGATTTTAAATCGGTAAACACTACCGCAGCCCGTTATCAGAATTTATCCATCAATCAAAGCAAGCTCAGCGGTCAGTGCGGCCGGTTAAAATGCTGTCTGAACTACGAACTGGATATTTATCTTGATGCCCTGCAACACTTCCCCGACAATGCCGATACTTTACAGGTTACAAAGGGTACTGCCATCCTTATTAAAAAGGATATTTTCAAAAACCTCATGTGGTATACCCTGCCCGATAGTACCAAGCAATATCCGCTGACTATTGAACGGGTAAGGAAAATAAAACAAATGAACGAGCAGGGCCATGCTCCCGATGAACTGGAAGCTGTTGACGTTACAACAAATAAACCTAAAGAGGTTGAACCCGAATTTGTTGATGTGGTTGGGCAAATCAGTTTGCGCAGTTTGGAAAGAGCCGAAAAGAAAAAAAGGCATCAGCATCATCAACAAAAAGAACAACCGCGCAAGCAACAGCCTCAACAAGGCCAGCAACAGCAACGTCGCGACAACCGGCCCGATAACCGGGATAATCGTCCGCCTAAAAAAGACGACCGGAGAAATATTCAACCGAAGAAATAGTAGTCAATAGACAACAGGCAATTGGCAATAGACAAATCCATATATAAAAGTTATATGCATATTGGTTAAGTACTGTCGCCAGGGTATTGTCCCTTGCCTGTTGCCCATTGCCCATTGCATATTGCTTGTTGATTACCGGTTGCATGACCTTTCGCAAAGCCGATTCGGTGATGATAAACCAGTTTCCGGGCGCCACCCGGCAATGTTGAATACTGAACGTATTGGCGAACTGATTATACCCGGCGCCAATCATTTTATTCCCTGAGCGAAATTCAAAGAAATTAAAGAAGTGTTGTTACAATTACCGGTGAACTGAGACTGATTAAAAGGCAATAGGCAGCAGGCAATGGGCAGTAGAAAGCAGGCAGTTCTTAATATAGCAAAATGACAAAGTGTGCGTGGGGTGTAAGCAATTGCCGTTTCATTCCGCCATGGCGGGACCGGTTGCCGATTCACAGATCAATCTTTAACAATTGACCATTGACCATTCACCATTGGTGATTGATGATTTTTTGTATCTTGTTTTCTGTAAACTAAACTCTATTTTATATGGCGCTATTTAAATCCGGTAATCCTGTTTTAAACGAAAAAACGTTTAACAGCAGTATCGAGTGGCAGCAAACCGAGGTAATGACCGAAAAAGGTACCCTGAACAAATTTGGCCTGATGTTGATCTTATTACTTGCATCTGCTTCATTTACCTGGAAAGCAGCTGCCGAGGGCACAGATGTTATGGTATGGATATTCGCTTCACTGATCGTGGGCGCAATAGCAGGTTTGGTATTGTATTTTAAACAACAATGGGGTTCGTTTCTGGCTCCCATATATGCCCTTGCCGAAGGCGTGTTGCTGGGCGGCATTTCAGCTTATTATAATGATGCATTCGATAAAATTGCCCCCGGCATCGTTATGCAGGCCGTTGGGTTAACTTTTGGTGTAGTGATCGCCATGTTTGCTTTATACCGCTTCGGTATTATTAAAGCAACCCAAAGATTTAAAACCATTGTTATTGTAGCAACTGCCGGAATAGGTGTCTTTTATATGTTAGCTATGATCTTAAGAATGTTTGGCGTACAAATGCCGCTCATTTACGAAGGCTCTACTATGGGTATTTTGTTTTCGTTAGTGGTTGTAGGTATTGCTGCGATGAACCTGGTATTAGATTTTGATTTCATTGAACGGGGCGCCAAACAGGGTGCTCCCAAATACATGGAATGGTTCGGCGCCTATGCTTTAATGGTAACCATCGTTTGGTTATATCTCGAAATCTTACGTTTACTGTCAAAACTGGCTTCCAGAAAATAAAACAGTGAATAACTTTTATACAAAGCCATCCCGCTGACAGCAGGATGGTTTTTTTATTTACATTAAAACATAATTAAAAATCATATGACTCCTGTCTGAAAAAAGCACGGCATCATAATACATCTTTCTTTAATAAATCCTGCTTCGGTTTGTCGAATATGTTATTCTAAAGAAAATTTTGATAGATTACTTCATATATATTGAATTATAATGTATACTCGCAGAAATTATCAGGTTTGAAAATAAATGTCTTATAAAAATCAGGATAAGATTGAAACCTTGTTAAGTAAATCATTATCATATTTTTATATTTTATATATTTTAATCACAAATCATTTAATTGATATTTTCATTAACTTGATAATTATATAATGGTTTCCTGACCATTACTTATTGTTTATCTAAAAACTGTCACATGAGAAATTCACTGGCGCTCCTGCAGGCCGGTATGGTAATGTTATTTTCATACCCCGCAGGTATACACTTTAACAATCAGGGAGTGGGTCATACACACAGCAAATGGCTTCCCAACCTCCAAATCAATCCTTTTATTCAATGGATCAAAAGCAGGCACCTCTTCAGAGGTGGATGGAGTTTTTTTAACTACACTGCCTCCTGGCCCTACAACCGATATCGACCAGGGGCTTGTTGGTTATAGTTGCGATTTCAATCGCAAATGATCCTTTTTCATTTTTAATTTTTTAAAATTTTAGTGCACATGAGAAAATTCATCTACTGCCTGATAGCAGGCAGCCTGCTTACTATTTCGGCAACTGCTCAAACAGTTGAAGTCAGCGGAAAAGTGCTCGACACTTCCGGAGCCCCCATTCCAAACACCACCATTTTACAAAAAGGCGTTTCCAAAGGAACCACAGCCGACATTGATGGAAAATTTACTTTGAAAGTCCCTTCAGGTACTACTTTGGTGTTTAACTCCATTGGTTACGAAAAAAGAGAAGTTAAGATAACCGAGGCTACTTCATCTTTAATAATAAAACTAAAGACTTCCTCTACGTCTTTGGCCGAAGTAGTGATCACCGGCTCGGGCGTTGCTACCACTAAACGAAAATTAGGGATTTCGGTAGAATCACTTTCTTCTGATAAATTACCACAAATACCTACGGCCTCCATTGATCAGGCCATGGTTGGCAAAATTCCCGGCGCCCAGATTTCATCGGTTTCGGGTAACCCCGGCGATAAAGTAAATATCGTACTAAGAGGTATTAATACTGTGCAGGGCGGCACAAGACCGCTGGTAATGTTAGATGGGATCGAAATTCCTTTCGAATACCTCAACACGCTCGATATGGCTCAGGTAGAACGTATAGAAGTGGTGCAGGGCGCTGCATCGGGTACCATATACGGTGCACAGGGCGCCAACGGCGTTATTCAGATCTTTACAAAAAAAGGCACCAAAGGCCGCATAAGTATTAATGTTTCTTCAAGTATAGCAAACAATTCATTTATCAATGCAGGCGATTTTGGCAAAGCCGATAAGCACCCTTATTTAACTGATGCCAACGGAAATGTCATCAATGCTGGTACCGACTCAAGCATTGGTTACTTTGCAGGTGATATCATCAAAATAGATCCTGCAACCGGATCGATCCTGGGCTCCAATTCCATTGCCTATAAGTATGGCAATGATGTACCGGGCCTAACAAGCACCATTCCCGGTTTATCGCCAAGCTATACCCGTTATGGCATACTCGATCCGCGCAACAATGCCGATCAGCCTTACAACGGCAACCTGCATTACAATGATCATTTCAAACAGGTTTTCACAGGTTCAACAACAAGAAACAACTCTTTAAGCGTAAGCGGCGGAAACGACAAAATGGATTTTAACTTTGCCTTCGCCAATAATCATACAACTTCTCCTTTCTTAAAAAACAATGGTTATATCGACCGGTCGAATTTGAGCGTAAATCTGGGGTTTGAAGTTTTTAAAGGATTTACATTACGGTCAATAACACAATTGGTTTACACACGCAATACCATGCACCCTCAATTGGGCGCTCCCGGGGGCTCGGATTTCGGCAGAGGAACTCTTAATGCCGATGTAGGCGGCGTATATGGCTTCTTAAACACATCTCCCTTCTTTAGCTTAACCGATACCATAACAGGCGGTCATTATGCGCCCTATCAAACAGCCAGCTTTTTAAGCGTAAACGCATTCAACCCCTATTACCGGCTTGAATATACCAGCGGCAACAGCAAGCGGTACGACATTATTCAAAACCTTGAAGCCAATTACCGCGTGAATAAATTCCTTACATTGAATGCGAAGTATGGAATCAGTTACAAGAATGAAAATGACATTTGGACGTATTACAATCAGACAACTAACGCCAACGCAGTTGCAAATAGCACCTATGCATACAAATATAATTCATCCGATTTAACAGGCGAGATGGACAACTACCAATACTTCAATACAAAACAGAATTTTTTGGGTAGTGCAACAGTACGTACCGATTTTGAGAAAGATTTTCATCTCAGAATTCCCATACAAACAACTACGTTACTGGGTTTTGATTACCGGAGAAACGATTACAAGGAGTTTGATACCTGGGGACAAGGCCTGGCACTCAATCCTCCGTTCAATTTCGCGGCTACGCAAAGCCAGCACATCGCTGTTGACATGATCGAGCCTTTTATAACGTATGGATACCTGGTTGATCAAAAAATAGATGTAGGCGCCTGGGGCGGTGTAACAGCGGGGTTCAGAACCGATTATTCTTCAGCATTTGGATCCGGTTCAAAGCCATTTACTTTCCCTCACTTTAATGCATACCTGAATTTACCATCATTCGATTTCTGGGAAAAGATTCAGGATGTTATTCCAACCTTTAAAATCAGGGCAGCATATGGCAAAGCAGGTATTCAACCGAAACCTTTCGATCGATACCCCACGCTCACGCTGCAGCCTACAGGCAATGAACTAACATATACCAATCAGACCACTTCCAGCAATCCACTTCTGAATGTTGAGGTTTCGTCGGAAAAGGAAATAGGCACCGATCTTTCATTTGCGATCGCCAAAGGCGATTGGCTCAGCAATGTAAACGTATCGTTCACTTATTGGAAAAGGCATACCGATAATGCCATTTTCGCTCAGAATCTGCCACCTTCATCAGGCGCTTCTTCCCTGATAACAAATGCTATTACAGTTTCGTCAAATGGCTGGCAGCTGGCCATTAATATTCCGGTGCTGGCATCAAGGAATTTCACCTGGGATTTCACGACCAATCTCGGACATCAGACATCAATGATTGATAAAGTGGCCGGAGGAGATATTCCGCTTACTTCCGGGGCCGGAAGCAGTGGTCTGATACTCGCTGCCGGTAGAAAAATCGGTGAGATCTATGGATATAAAGCGCTCACCAGCGTTACCCAGGTGCGTGAGGATGGCAAAACACCTTTTATCGATCCTTCAAAGCAATCTAACTATGAAATAGTAAACGGAAGGGTAGTGAATAAAACCACCAAAGCCATCTTTTTCTCTGATGAAGCCGTTTCTTTAGGCGATCCTAATCCGAAACTGACTTCTTCTTTTATCAACAGCCTTAGCTGGAACAACACCATTACGCTTGCCTTTCAGTTCGACTGGATACATGGCTCTCACCTTTACAATCAAACGAATGAGTGGATGTACCGCGATGGTATCAGCAAAGACTTTACAAATCCTGTTACCATCAATGGCCAAACAGGCGCCTGGACGGCGTATTATGCCAGTGCCTACTACGCGCTTGGAAGCACTGCCAAAGGCGTGGGTAATAACGTAACCAAAGATTATTTCTATGAAGATGCCTCTTTTGTAAGGCTTCGAAATGTTTCGTTGGGAGTTGATTTTTCGCGGTTCGTCAAAAATAATAACTGGTTAAAAAAATGCCAGCTGGTACTTAGTGGCAGAAACCTGATGACCTTTACCAAATACAGTGGCTTAGATCCCGAAATCAGTTCGGGCGCATCCAATTCAGCCTTCGACAGGGGAATTGATCATAGCACTGTACCAAACATGAAATCGTATCAGTGTACATTGAATCTGGGCTTTTGATTCGTAACCGTAAAAGAAAATTTCAATGAAAAAAATATCATTCAACTTATATACAAAACAGCAAAACTATATTTTTGGCTGTCTTTCAATTGCCCTGATGCTGGGGGTAACTTCATGTAAAAAACAACTCGACGTTCAAAATCCAAACAATCCAACCTTTGAGGCCAATGTTACTACAGAAACGGGAATTACCGCTTATGCTAAGGGAGGAATTTACTGGAATGGCTTTAATTACGGCGACGGATGGCTGGGAGATAGTTATTTTTCTTTGCCCTGGGGTTATCACGAATTAATGGGCGATGTAGTTGGGGGTGGTCAGGGTTCAAACAACCAAACTACCACCATGGGCGTGCCGGAATATTTTCAGGCAGATCCGGCCGATGCATCAACAAAATTCACAAACACTGCTCCGCAGGTAAGCATTATAAGATCATTTAACACAACAGCCTCTACCGCCAATGCCAATAACGCATTGTATTATGAGTGGCTCAATATGTATGCAATGATCTATGCCTGTAACGTTACATTAGAGAAGCTAGTTAATATTCCGCTTACGACCGACAAAGCGAACACTATTAAAGCATGGGTTTACTGGTGGAAAGGATATGCTTATGCGCAAATCGGCACATTATATATAGCCGGTTTAATTATAGATGATTCCAAAACAGTTGTAAACAAGTTTGTAAGCAGTGCCGATATGATAGCAGAAAGCAATAAGCAACTGAATCTGGCTTTAACTACGCTGCAGGGCATCAGCAACCAGGATGATTACACTACAATTATCACTGCATTAATTCCTGCACAAAATCAGAAGGGGCTTGGCTCACCACTATCCAGTGCCCAGTGGAAAAGAACGATCAATACCATGTTGGCCCGCAATATTTTATTGAATCACCTGGCGCCCTTTGTAAATGGCAATCCTGGTGCAACAATTAGTAAAGCATCTATGTCTGCAATGGCCACTGCCGACTGGCAATCGGTTATTACTTACTGCACTAACGGAATTCAAAAAGGTGATTACGTATTTACGGGAAGAACATCTGCCTCCAATTCATTCTTTTCAACTAACGGAGGTTCTGTTGCAGGGATGCTCACTGCCAGCAACCAAACAACCTCCTATAAGCTGAGTGAAAGACTGGTGCAGAACTTTAAATCGGGCGACAAACGGCTGGCCAATTTTACCACCTCAGACGGCATCTTTTATGGCGATGCCAATACCAATTCAACGAGATATAGTCTGATAGATGGTGTAGACTCTTCGTTAAGCGGCATACCCATTCTGGGCTCACGTAATATAGGCGCTCTTGAAATTTACATCGGACCTACCTACGAAGAAAATGCACTTATGATGGCCGAAGCCAATATTCGTACAGGCAACATTGAAACCGGTCTTGGCTTTTTAGATGCAGTAAGAACTTACCTGGGTTCGGGTATTGCAGCAACAAAGGGAACCGGTTTAACGCTGGCGGAGGCAATGCAGGAATTAACCATGGAACGCCTGGCTGCATTGGCGCTACGCGGCCTCTCGTTCTATGATTTACGCAGATGGGGCTGGACCTATGCCATTTCGAATGGCGGTGGCCGGTATGGAGCTACGCTTATTTATAAAAAGAATGTTTATACGAATGCTACTATCAATTATAATTTTATGGATTACTGGGATGTTCCTGCTGATGAAACATCAAAGAACCCGCCTGCCGCCGGCAGTGCGCCTGTAGTAAATCCCAATTATTGATTTGATAGCATTTATAAAACAATAATTTTCCCAACTTCAATTCAACAAAAAAGTCCGCATAACAGCGGACTTTTTTTGTAATGCAATTTCATACTTCTTACTTCGCACCTCCTGCTACCATCCGTCACCATCCAACATATTGCCCAACCCGCCTAAAATACTACCTTCTTCTTTACGGTTGGTAGTGGCATAATTTAATATGCGACCGGCAAGGCGGCTGATCGGCAACGTTTGTATCCAAACTTTACCGGGGCCGCGCAGGGTAGCAAAGAACAATCCTTCACCGCCAAACAATGTATTTTTAATACCTCCAACAAACTGAATATCGTAATCGATGGTTTGTGTATAAGCCACCAAACAACCGGTATCAATTTTCAATAATTCACCCGGTTGTAAAATTCTTTCAAACACATGGCCGCCCGCATGCACAAAGGCCATACCATCACCTTCGAGCTTTTCCATAATAAAACCTTCACCACCAAACAGGCCGGTACCCAGCTTACGCTGAAACTCAATGCCCACACTTACCCCTTTGGCAGCGCATAAAAAAGCATCTTTCTGAGCAATGATTTTACCACCCAGTTCCATCAAATCGAGCGGAATAATTTTACCGGGATAAGGTGATGCAAAACTTACCCTCTTTTTTCCCTGACCCACATTGGTAAATGCAGTCATAAACAAACTTTCACCGGTTAGTACACGCTTACCGGCCGACATCAGTTTGCCCAAAAAACCCTGTTGGGCCTTTGATCCATCGCCAAAAAGCGTTTCCATCTGAATGCCATCGTCCATCATCATAAAAGCGCCACTTTCGGCAATGGCCGTTTCACCCGGATCCAGTTCAACTTCAACATATTGCATTTCTTCACCTATAATGCGGTAGTCTATCTCGTGATTTGTACGCATGGAAAGATTTTTAAGGATTTATTAATATGATTAATTATTGATTTTATTTCTGATTTGGCGATTTCGGGATTTTGTGATTTATAGCGTAAATCCTTTCTGTTTGTCGCAATTTAGTAATATTCGTTTCATTCCGGAATTGATAAATTTTTCATCCTTCGACTGCACTCAGTACCATGGAACGCCCCTGAACGCAGTTGAAGGGAATACCATGGAATGGCTCTGAGCATAGCCTGCCCCACTGCCCGCGGATTGAAGAGCTCCAAAATCCTGACAACCACCTCAACTAAAGTGATAAATGGTTTGGAACACCCATGATAATTATTTTACCTTACACGCTTACTTAACAAAAATTACATATATGAAAAGAACCGTACTGGTATTCGCCGCATCGATGCTTTACCTGTGTGATCAGGTAGCTGGTCAGGCAAAACTGGTAGAAAAAATTACGCGTCAGGGAAATGATCTGATAATTCCTTATGAAAAATATGTACTGCCCAACGGACTTACCGTGGTAGTGCATGAAGACCACAGCGACCCCGTAGTGCAGGTCGACGTTACCTACCACGTAGGTTCGGCACGCGAACAGATTGGAAAATCGGGCTTCGCCCATTTTTTTGAACACATGATGTTCCAGGGAAGCGACCACGTAAAAGATGAAGAGCATTTCAAAATCATAACGGATGCCGGTGGCACCCTAAACGGATCAACCACCCGCGACCGCACTAATTATTATGAAACAGTTCCCAGTAATCAGCTCGAAAAAATGCTGTGGCTCGAAGCCGATCGCATGGGCTTTTTGCTCGATGCCGTTACACAAAAAAAATTCGAAGTACAACGCGCCACTGTAAAGAACGAACGTGGCCAGAACTATGATAACCGCCCTTACGGACTGGTAACCGAAGTTGCTTCGAAAAATTTGTATCCATACGGTCATCCCTATTCCTGGTTAACCATAGGCTATATCGAAGATCTGAACCGGGTTGATGTAAACGACCTGAAAAACTTCTTCTTACGCTGGTATGGCCCCAACAATGCTACCGTAACCGTGGGTGGCGATGTAAAAACAGCCGACGTAGTAAAGCTGGTTGAAAAATACTTTGGCGCCATTCCACGTGGTCCCGAAATAGCTAAGGTGGAAGTGCCTGCGGTAACCATCGAAAAAGACCGCTATGTAAGTTATACTGATAACTATATACGCCTGCCTTTGCTGAACATCGTATATCCTACAGTGCCTAATTTTCATAAAGACATGCCTGCCCTCGCCTGCCTGGCACAAATATTAGGACAAGGCAATAACTCGGTATTGTATCAGCAACTGGTAAAAACGCAACTGGCTTTACAGGCAAATGCATACAGCCAGTTAAGCGAACTGGCGGGCGAATTCACCATTCGCGTGGTGCCCATGCCCGGCAAAACACTGGCCGATATGGAAAAGCTGGTACGCGCATCGCTCGACAGCTTTGAAAAACGCGGTATTACCGATGATGATATCGAAAAGTTCAAAGGCAGTTCCGAAGCACAATACATCAACGGATTACAAAGCGTATCGGGCAAAGTATTTCAGCTGGCCGGCTTTCAAACCTTTACCGGTAACCCTAATATGATTGGAGAGTTACTGAAAATGTATTCGGCTGTTACCAAAGAAGATGTAATGCGCGTATACAATCAATACGTAAAGGGCAAACATTCGGTTATTGTAAGCGTATTACCCAAAGGGCAGGAAAATGTAATTGCTGCTGCAGATAATTATGTAGTCGACAGCAGTCATTACACAGCACCTGATTATGGCTACGCCGGTTTAAAATATACAAAAGCCAAAGATAATTTCGACCGCAACGTACATCCCGGCAACGGCCCTAACCCTGTTGTTAAAGTGCCTTCCTTTTGGCGTAAAGATGTGCCTGGCAGTATTAAAATGATCGGCGCTCAAAACAATGAAATACCTATTGTAACACTACGTATTGCTATACCCGGAGGTCATTTGTTACAGGCCAAAGACACATCGAAATTAGGCCTGGCAAGTATTTTTGCCGATATGATGAACGAGGATACCAAAAACTATACGGCCGAGCAAATGTCGGTAGCTCTTGAAAAGCTGGGAAGCTCCATTGAGATTAGCAGCAGCAGAGATGCTATTATATTTTCGGTGCAGGCGCTGAAAAAGAATATCGATAAAACGCTTACCCTGTTACAGGAGCGGATGTTCAATCCCAAATTCACCGATAACACCTTTAACCGTATTCAGAAACAAACACTGGAAAGTTTAAAACAATACAAGGCCCGCCCCGCGGCAGTGGCCGATGATGTAATAGCTACCGTGAATTATGGCGCAGGCCACATTCTGGGCATGAGCGAAAATGGCACCGAAAGCACTATTAAAAATATCAGTCTGCAGGATGTGCAGAACTACTATAACAACTACATCACAGCGAAAAACACCAAAGTGATTGTTGTAGGCGATATTACTCAAAGCGAAATTGCCCCTAAGCTTGCCTTCCTGAGCAAACTGCCTAATAAACCAATTGACCTGCCGGCAGTATCGGCCAAACCAAAAGAGGTTGATAAATCAAGGATCTACCTGGTAAATATTCCTAAAGCTGCGCAAACCGAGTTCAGAGTAGGCTATGTTACCGGTTTGAAATATGACGCCACTGGTGAATATTACAAAGCAGGGTTAATGAATTTTGCGTTGGGCGGCAGCTTCAATGCGCGTGTAAATTTAAACCTGCGCGAAGACAAGGGCTGGACCTACGGTGCCCGCAGCACGTTCGACGGCGATCAATACACCGGCGATTTTTTATTCAGCTCGGGCATTAAAGCCGATGTAACCGACAGCGCTTTAACAGAAATTGTAAAAGAGTTTAAAACCTATGTTGGCAGTGGTATAAAAGAAGATGAACTGGTGTTTATGAAAAATGCCATTGGCCAGCGTGATGCGTTGCGTTATGAAACAGGCGCCCAAAAAGCCGGATTTATTGAACGCATTTTGGAATATAATTTACCGGCCGATTATGTTGATCAGCAAAATAAAATCTTAAAGAATATTACAAAGGCCGAAATAGATGCGCTGGCAAAAAAATGGATAAACCCCGACAAACTGAATATTGTTCTGGTGGGCGACAAAACGCGCATACTTCCCGGTTTACAAAAAACAGGTTATGAAATTGTAGAGCTGGATACAGATGGGAAGCCGGTTGATAGTAAGAAAGGATTTTAAACAATAACGAATATTAAATGAAGAATGTCGAATGATGAAGTAAATACAACTTCATCATTCGACATTTTTTATTCGTTATTCGATATTTCTGCTTAGAACCAGCTTCCGAGGAAGGCTTCGTTCACTTTTTCTTTTTTACCGGCTAATTTTCTTCTTCTGCGTCTTACTTTATAGTTATGCACGAACATGGTAATTAACATCAATGGAATGAATAACAGGGTAAATGGCGGAATACCGATAAATGAAATCCATTTGCCGCCATACATGTTTCGCATTGGTCTTCTTAAACGTTCCGCGATCAGGTACATACTTGGTAAAATCACCAGCGTCATAAAGAACGCAAAAGCCAAACCGAAGATGATGGTCCAGGATAATGGTTTCCAGAATACGGCATTATCACCACCAAAGAAAATATGCGGGTTCAAATCAGAGAATAAAGTAACAAAGTTGATGTTGAAACCAATCGCCAACGGTATCAAACCCAATATCGCAGCCATGGCCGTTAACAATACCGGTATGATACGGGTTTTACCGGCCTGTACCAGGGCTTCCCGGGTTTTCAATCCACGGGCCCGCAATTCATCGGTAAATTCAATTACCAGGATACCGTTTTTCACTACAATACCGGCTAACCCTACAATACCTAAACCGGTCATCAATACCGATACTTCCATTTTGGTGATAGCAAAACCCAACAGCACCCCGATTACACTAAATATAATTTCGGTTAAAATGATCACCGGTTTGCTGATAGAGTTAAACTGGAATACAAGCGTGAAGAGAATAAGTGCTAATGCAATAATCAATGCGTTTAAAAGGAAATCACCTGTTTCTTTCTGTTGCTCTCCTTCACCTGTTTGTTTAATGGTTACATTATCTGCCTTTTGTTTAAAATTGTCGATATAGCCTGCTATAACCTGGTTTACTGCAGTAGGCGTATAACCGCTTAATACATTTGAACGGAGCGTAATTACCCGTTTCTGGTTTTTTCGTTTTACACTTCCCAGGGTACTGGTATAATCAATTTTTATCAGTGAGCTGATAGGTATGTGTTTAACCTGGCCGCTGGCCATATCACGGAAAGTGATATTCATATTCAGCAGGTCGGCGAGGTTTTTGCGTTGTACTTCCAGATTACGCAATTGAATTTTATATTCATCTTCACCATCTTTAATCTTCGACACTTCACGTCCGAATACCGCTGTTCTGATTTCCTGTCCTATTTGTGCAGTGGAAACCCCTTCAATCAATGCCCTTTCACGATCTACCGTGAAGCTAATCTCGGGATTGGTAAGGTCTACATCCATTTTCAACTCTTCTACACCAGCTACCTGTATCGAATCGAGATAATTTTTTAATGATACGGCTGTTTTAATCATGCCATCAAAATCTTCACTGGCCACTTCAATATTAATGGGCGGATCTGTGGGCGGTCCACCCTTTTCCTGGTCAACCGAAATTTCAGCGCCAGGAATCCCTTTTATTGCTTTACGAATATTATCGAGGTAAGGCGTGGTAGCTACCCCATGGCGTTTTTCAAACTCCACAAATGAAATTTGAATACGGCCCAGTTCGGGTCTTGTGCTTCGGTCGCCACTGGTAGGGTCGCCCGCACCAACGGCTACGTTACTGATCACACTTTCAACCACCGGGTTCTTTTTGCCATGATCCATTCCTATCACCTGGTATACTTTTGTTTCAAGCGTACGGGTTATAGAATCGGTATATTCCACATCAGTTCCTACCGGCAATTTCAGGTATACATATATCTGGTTGGGATCACCTTTAGGGAAGAATACCACCGGTACGTTTCGCGCGCCAAAGAACAAATAGGTGAGTATTAATAAAACGAAAGTGCCGATTAGTAAATGTACAGGGCGCCATCCTTTGAGCGCCCAGCGCAATGCCGTTTCGTAATGGCCCATGATCCAGGGTAAAGCCCGGTTTTGGAAACCGTGAATCAGGTCATCCAGTACATAGCGGTTTAACAATACCAGCAGCAGCATAAATATTAATACATTGCCGAAGAAGCTAACACTTAACCCATTGACGGTAACGTGATTTGCTGCTGCTAATACATCGAAGAAAATACCCAGCCCTAACGTAACCCAAAAAGCAGGTTTTTTAAATATGGCTGATTTGGTTTCTTTTGCCCCTTCGGGGTGATTCATAAAATCCACCGCAAATACGGGGTTCATTATAAAGGCCACTATCAGTGATGCTGTAAGCGTAAAGATGAGCATTGCCGGCAGGTAAATCATAAATTTACCAATGATACCGGGCCAGAACATGAGGGGGATGAATGGCGCCAGTGTGGTAATAGTACCGGCCAGTACAGGCACAAACACTTCACCGGCCGCCATCATAGCCGATTTCTGTGCTGTAAGCTGCCCATTGCTTTGCATAAAAATGCGGTGCGTATTTTCAATTACCACAATTGCATCATCTACTATAATACCCAGGCCGAATAACAACGCAAACAGTACTATGAAGTTGAGCGTAACATGCGTACCAATCATGAGGTCAGCCGCTGGTAAAAATACAAAAGCTACGAACATACTTAACGGTACCGACAAGGCTACGAAAAACGCATTGGTTACCCCCATGAAAAACATCAGGATGATCAATACCAGTATAAAACCAATTACAATGGTATTTACCAGGTCGTTGAACGATGTACGGGATGCCTTACTTTGATCGCCGGTAATGACCACATTCAGACCTTTGGGAAACTGGGTGGCTTTCATTTCATCCACAACCTTCTTCACATCATCAGACGTTTCGATAAGGTTTTCACCGGCACGTTTGATAACGTTCAGTGTAATAACAGGCTTTCCATCGAGACGTGCATAGCTTTCCCTTTCTTTGGTAGTATCTTTTATCTCTGCAATATCTTTAAGGTATATCGGCGAACCGCTGGTATTGCGCACTACCACTTTCTGAATATCGTATGCGGTTTTAAACTGCCCTTTCAACTGCAGGGTACGTTTCATATTCCCTACGTCGAGTAAACCACCCGAAATATCCATGTTTTCGCGCGAAACAGCATTGGCAATATCATCGAATGTGATATTGGCGCTGCGCATTTTGTAGTTATCTACATTGATCTGGAACTCTCTTTCCGGGGCGCCTACAATGTCTACCCGGTTTAGCTGTGATAATTCTTCCAGCTTGTCCTGCAAGTTATCAGCATATTTTTTCAGGCGCGGCATATCATAATCACCGCTCAGGTTAACATACATAATGGGTTGCTCCGAAAAACTCACTTCCATTACCGAAGGTTCTTCAGTAAGATCAGTAGGCAGGTCTTTCTTCGATTTGTCAACCGCATCCTTTACTTTTTGCAGCGCCACATCGGTTTTTACATCGGTACCGAACTCCACTACAATGGCTGAATAATCCTGTACCGAGGTGCTGGTGGTTTTATTGATCTTGGCCCCTGTAATACCTTTGATCTGTTTTTCAATAGGGTGGGTTACCAGGTTTTCTATATCCTTTGGAGAGTTTCCTACATAAATGGTTTGCACATAAATAGTAGGGATCACGATATCCGGGAACTGCTCCTTAGGTAAGGTAACAAACTGTTTAATACCCCAAAAACTAAAGAACACCATTACCAGGTATATAGCAGTTTTATTTTTTACGCTCCAGGTTGTAGGCTTAAACTGTTTGAACGTACCTGTAATATTTTCTAAAACACTCATACAATTATTTTGTTGTGTAAGTCAACTTTGATGTTTCGTGAATCGTAAAACGTAAAACGTGAAATACTCCTCAATAATTAATCACTTTCTGTTTCAGTTGTCTCTGCCGTTTCACGTTTGCCGATTGCCGACTGCCGTTACTTAGTCTCTGTGGTAATCAGCTGCCCCTCGTACAAACCCTGAAAACCATCTGCAATTAAAATATCTCCTGCCTGCAGTCCACTTTTTACTTCCAGTTTATTACCATAAAGTAATCCTACTGTTACCGGCCTTTTCTGAGCAACTTTTTTGCCGCCTTCAGTAGCAGCTACCATTACAAATTTTCCTTTTTCATCATTCTGAATGGTATTAATAGGAATTGTAACAGCATTGGGAGCCGAATAGTCCTGTATGCGCACCATGGCGATTTGTCCGGGGCGGAAACCGCCATTGGCAGGGATTCTACCTTCGATATAAAATGAACGGGTATTAGGATCAATGATCTTACCTGCTACCGATACCTTTGTATTGAGCGATTTATTATTGTCTTCAGGCAGCGTAACAATTAAATTGGTTCCTTCATTTACCTTGCTCTGATAATTTTCCGGAACATTGGCTGTTACTTTCAGATTGTAGTTGTTTACAATGCGAATACCCATTTGGGTTGCAGAAACAGCAGAAAAAGTTTCACCCACTTTAATGGTTACCACATCGGCAACACCACCTAACTCTGCATATACATTCGACTGACTTGATTGCTCTTTCAGCAGGTCAATTTGTTTTTCAAAGTTTTCCATGTTACTTTTTGCCTGTAATAACTCTACTTCGGTACCAATTTTTTGATCCCAAAGATTTTTACGGCGGTCGTATAAAGTTTTGGCCAGGTTTAACTGCACAGTAGCCTGTTCAATCTGCTGGCGTACCACAGCATCATCGAGCTTCATCAACAACTGCCCTTTGCGAACATTATCTCCTTGCTTTACATAAAGGGCCCTTACCTGTCCGCCCTGACCACGGGGTGTTACCCAGGCTATGTTTTCGGCATCTATCTTACCCTGCAGATCGATATAGTGTGTAAATGCGGTGGGCTGAACAGTAGATAATACCACTAATTTGGGTTTTTCGACCTTCGCGGCACTTGTATCTAACTTAGCAATCTCTTTTTCGAGCTTTGCTATATCATCAGTCACTTCTGTCTGTTGCTTCTTCAATTCTTCGAGCCGGGCTTTTTTCTTGTCGAGATCTTTTTTATCGCCTTCTGTAGATGCGCCACAGGCAGCAACAAAAAGAACAATTGCAACGGCACCTATTATGTTATACAAGCTTTTCATATCTAAAAGTTTATCCGGTGAATTCATTTATTGGTTTAGAGTTTGGTTGTGTTTATAATTTCCCTATGGCTTTTAAATAATCTATACGGGCTACAATGGCATCGTACAATGCATTGATATAATTTGTTTGTGCGCTTTTCAGATCGGTTTGCGCAGCGGTGATTTCGGTGTTAGACCCCAAACCGGCTTCGTACTTCTTTTTTGTTTGTTCATATACATCTTCGGCCAGTTTCATGTTTTGCTTTTGATAATCCATAGATTCAGTAGCCGTTTTGAAATTGGTGCGGGCGGTTTCCACTTCATTGTCGATAGTTAACTTCAGGTTATCCATCTGGTTAACTGTTTTCTGCAGTTCAAGTTTGGCGGCATCAATTTTCGATCTTGTGTTAAAGCCGTGAAACAGGGGTATTGCAATGTTCAGGTTGATGTTCGAAAACGTATACCAGTCGCCCTTACTAAAAAAGTCGAATTGGTTACGTTGCGCATTTTTTGAATAGGAGCCTGAAAGGCTTACTGTTGGTATCTGGCTCAGCTTATAACGTTTAATATTATACTCATTCAGCTTTTTGCCCAGTTCGGCGTATTGGTATTCTTTTCTGTCGGTATAATTATAAGCGCTTGCTTCAAGCATGCCGTCTTTTATCTGGCTGTCGCTGAGCGTATCTGTCAATACCAGCTCATCTTTAATAGGCATGCCCATCAGTAATTTCAGGCCCAGGTATCCATTCGATATCTGGTTCAGGGCTTTCTTTTTTTCCGTTTCAAGATTGGCGATCTGAACCGTTACTTTATCTACATCCAATTTTTCAGCAAATCCGTTCTTATATAATTCGCGGGTATCGTTTTGTAATTTTGTTAATCGTGCTATATTGGCATCAAGTAAGTCGATTTGAGTTTTACCAACAACCAACTGATAATACACTTTATGTACGTTTGCTTTGATCAGCTCTTCGGTTACTTCAACATTCTTTCTGGCCCATTGCATAGATGTTTCCCTTGCCTGTAAGCCCACAAACACCTGGCCATCGAATAACAACTGGTGCAAATCAACACCCGCATTGGCCGTCCATTTTGTTGCAAATGATGCTTTCAAAAGTCCTATCTCAGGCATTGTTATGGCGTCGCCGTTTCCTTTTCTTACGTCGTTATCTATAAGAACCCTATATGTTCCTGCGGTAATAAAATCGGGAAAAGCCTGAACAGCCAGATTAGGGTTATAGGTAGTTCCCATTCTGCCATCAATTTGCGGAAATGCAGAAGATGTAACCTGGCGGTTAGTTTCTTCCTGCAACCTAACGTCTAACAGAACATTTTTAATTTGTACGCTATTTTTTTTCGCATATTCCACTGCCTGTTTTACAGTGAGTACGTGTTTTTCCTGCGCCAGAGCCAATTGCATCACACCTCCTGTTAATACCATCACCAGAGCGATCTTACTTATGCTTGCCGGATTCAGTTTCATAGTTCTTTGCATTTTTATTTCTATGCTGTTGATATTTTAAAATCAGTTTGTGCCCTTTTAACGAGGCGACACCATATAAAAAATGTTCTATAATTATTTTGGTAACCTCGGTAAGCTTATACTTTGAGGGAGGGAACAGATCGATGTTGAAGGGGATCATCATCGAATCGAGTCTGAACCTGGCCAACACTTCAACATCAATATCCGACCGGTAAAGGCCTTCTTTCACACCCCACTCCAGATTGTGGCGAATTATCTGCAATAAGAACTTGTTTTTGTGTTCTATAAACCGCTGGTATGCCCGAACATGAAACTTTTCAAGATCATACAATACCATGGGGTTCAGATTACTCAACTGTTCTATTACCTTATCTACCGTTAAAAAAATTTCTTCTACCGCATCGCGTGCTTTTTCAGTGCATTGCATGCAATCGCGCTGCATGCAACCTATATCGTCTTCGACCACTGAATCAACCAGCTCGTTTTTATCGGTAAAATACTGGTAAATAGTTTTTTTCGACATGCCCAGCTGATTGGCAATGTCGTCCATGGAAACAGAGCGAATACCATACCGTAGAAATAATTCTTTCGCCTTTTCCCGAATCCGCACTTTTGTGTTTGCTTCTGTTATCATAAAATCGGCACAAAACTATGGAAACTTTTTTCGTTACCAAAGTTTCCATCCGAATTTTAAACCGCCGGTAACAAAAAAAATAATGCAAACAACTGTTTGTTTTGAGTTAACTTGGTAGCTGTAGTATGGAATTTGAACCCTTGCCGAAAACTACTAACAGATTGCTTACCAGACCAAAACGCCATACTAACTAACGGATTTAATTTTACCACACAGTATAAGTAGGCTAATTTTGGATTGCTAAATACCAGCAAATGACAACCAAGTATATATTTAAGAAAATCTTTCAGTATTTTCTGCAGGGGCTAATTATTTTAGCTCCTATAGCTATTACCATTTATGCGGTTACCGCATTATTCAATTTTATTGATAATATTTTACCCAGTCTTATCGGCTACTTCGTCCCTGATATATTAGGTACCGACACGGCAGGCAATCCTAAAAAAATTCCCGGCCTGGGCTTTATACTGGTAACACTGATCGTTATACTCGTTGGGTATATATCATCTTCATTTATTGTTAGCAAACTGGTTGACCTGTTTGATAAAATACTGGAACGCACCCCCGGTATTAAAATACTGTACTCAACAGTAAAAGATTTTTTTGAGGCCTTTGCCGGCAACAAAAGAAAATTTGATAAAGCAGTGCTGGTATGCATCGAAACAAACGATGTATGGCAAATTGGGTTTATAACCCAGCAGGAAGTGCATGAGTTTGGCTTACAGGATTATGTAGCCGTATACGTTCCCCAGTCGTATGCTTTTACAGGCCGGCTGTATTTTGTTAAGAGAGACAGGGTTCGCCTGCTTACCGATATAAACTCGGCCGAAGCCATGAAATTTGCCATATCCGGCGGGGTTACCTCTATTGAAGAAGAAGAAGTAAAAAAGAAATAAATATCGCCCTAAATAGGCTTAACGCTTAATGCCGAACGCTTAACGCATTACAGGCTGAACGCTTAACGCATTACCAAAAAGAATTGTGTATTTTGCGTTAAGCGTTTTGCGTTGAGCATTCAGCGTTTTGCGTTTTCCGTTTTTTCAACATTGCTATATGAAAAAATTACTGCTAACAGGAGTGGCAGTGCTTTGCAGCCATTTCCTTTATCCATGGGGTTTTTATGCCCATCGCCAGATAAACTACTATGCGGTATTCATGTTGCCGCCCGAAATGCTGGTACTATACAAACCCAACATTCAATTCCTGAACGATCATGCAGTAGATGCCGATAAACGTCGGTATGCCGTAACCGCCGAAGGCGCCCGCCATTATATTGATATCGACAAGTACGGCCAATATCCTTTCGATTCATTACCGCATACCTGGACCAAAGCCGTGGAAAAATTCGGGGCCGACACCTTACAGGCCAATGGCATTGTGCCCTGGTATATTCAAACCATGCTGGCACGCCTCACCAAAGCTTTTAAAGAAAAAGACCAGGTAAAAATTTTGAAACTATCGGCCGACATCGGGCATTATATCGCCGATGCCCATGTGCCCCTTCACGTATGCAGTAATCACAACGGTCAGTTAACCAACCAGCATGGCATACACGCTTTTTGGGAATCGCGCATTCCCGAATTGTTAGCTGCCACCACCTGGAACTTTTTTACCGGTAAAGCGGTATATATAGCCAATCCGCTTTCTTTTACCTGGGACCGCGTGCTTGAAAGCGCCGCAGCAGCCGATAGTGTATTACAAATTGAAAAAGCATTGAACAACCGGTTTTCGCCCGATCAAAAATTTTCGTTCGAAGAACGTAGTGGAAAAGTGATTCGTCAATATTCAACCGCTTATTGCCAGGCCTATAATAAGCAACTTAACAACATGGTTGAACGCCGTATGCAGCAATCGATATATGCCGTGGCTTCTTTCTGGTATACTGCCTGGGTAAATGCCGGCCAGCCCGATCTGAAACAGCTCACCAACAAAAATTTCAGCGAAGAAGATCTGAAAGAATTTGAAAATCTAAATAAAGAATGGATGAAAGGAGAGGTAATAGGGAAAGCGTGTGAAAAATAACCGGCAAAACCGGAACACCTGCATCTTCCTAAATTGGCCCCTGCTATAATGTACGAATGGCATACTTTTGCACTCTTTCTAATTCATTGAAACGATGATGCACAATTTTAACTCGGGACCAAGCATTTTACCCAAAGAAGTATTTCAGCAAGCCAGTGAAGCCATATTAAATTATAATAACTCCGGTTTGTCGATACTCGAAATCGGGCACCGTACCGATTTATTCCAGGCCGTAATGGATGAATCCATTGCCCTGATGAAAGAACTTATGCAGCTCGACGACCGGCATGAAGTGCTTTTTTTGCACGGCGGCGCCTCCACCCAGTTTTTTCAGATTCCTATGAACCTGTTGAACGACAACGAAATAGGCGCTTATACCGATACCGGTACCTGGTCGGGAAAGGCTATTAAAGAAGCCAAATTATTCGGGCATGTTGAAGTGGTTTGTAGTGCCAAAGAATCGAACTATAATTATTTGCCCAAACAATTTACGGTACCTAAAACGGCCAAATACCTGCACATTACATCGAACGAAACCATTCACGGTGTGCAGTGGCACGACTATACACCTTTTTACGAAGCCGGTGTTCCGCTGGTAGCCGATATGAGCAGCGATATTCTGAGCCGGGTGATCGACTTTAATAAATTCGACCTGATATATGCCGGCGCTCAGAAAAATATAGGTGCCGCCGGTGTGAATGTAGTTATTGTAAATAAAAATATACTGGGCAAAGTAACCCGCAAGCTGCCCTCTATGATGGATTACCGCAATCATATCGAAAACGGCAGCATGTTAAATACGCCCCCGGTATTTGCTGTGTATGTGTGTATGCTTACCCTGCGCTGGCTAAAGCAACAGGGCGGAGTAGCTGCTTTAGAAACGATCAACAATCAAAAAGCAAAACTGCTGTATGATACTATCGACAGCCTGCCAATTTTCAAAGGAACTGTTGTAGCCAAAGAAGATCGCAGCTTAATGAACGTTTGTTTTGTGATTGACAATACCGATCTCGAAAAACAATTCCTAACAGTTTGCAAACAAAACAATGTAGTAGGCATAAAAGGTCATCGCAGCGTTGGCGGGTTCAGGGCGTCATTATACAATGCATTGCCGATTGAAAGTGTGAAAGTGCTTACTGAGCTGATGAAAGATTTCGCTAATAAAAAAGGATAAGCCTTTATAATATCGAATATTGAATGTCCAATTTTGAATGTCGAAGTGAAACCCCTTCAACATTCATCATTCAATATTTACCGGCTTAGTCCTTCATCATTTAACATTTAATATTCAACAATCAATATTTTTTCATGGCTAATATTTCTCCTTTTAAAGCGTTGCGCCCGCGGCCCGAACTGGCTAAACAGGTTGCTTCGCGTCCTTACGATGTATTAAATTCAAAAGAAGCCCGTGAAGAAGCGGTAGGTAATCCGTATTCATTTTTGCATATCACCAAATCTGAAATCGATCTGAATGATAGCATCGATATTCACAGCCAGTCTGTATATGAAAAAGCAAAGGAAAATATAGCCGCTTTTATACAACGTAGTATTCTGTTCAGGGAAGATAAAGCCTGTTATTACATTTATCAGCTGATAATGAACGGCCGCAGTCAAACTGGTTTGGTAAGCGCCAGCTCGGTAAACGACTATGAGGAGGACGTAATTAAAAAACACGAATTTACCCGCCCCGAAAAAGAGCAGGACCGCATTAACCATATAACCATCACCGGTGCTCAAACAGGCAACGTTTTTTTGGCTTACCGCAACGACGTGGCCATTGATTCGCTGATTGAACAATGGAAAGACACCCACTCGCCCGTGTATGATTTTGTTGCCGACGATAATATCAGCCACACCATTTGGGTAATTAATGATGATTCGGTTATTGAATCAATTACCGGTCTTTTCAACAAAATTCCAAATACATACATTGCCGATGGTCACCATCGCGCCGCTTCGGCCGCCAAAGTACGTAAGGCACTGGGCAACCAGGCCACCGAAGCAGCAGATTACTTTTTAACCACCCTGTTCCCCTCGAACCAGTTGTATATTATGGATTACAACCGGGTGATCAAAGACCTGAACGGGCTCGACGAAAAAACATTTCTGGATAAATTATCAGCTGCCTTTACCCTCGAAAAAGCTACAGGCGCTGTTTCACCTGCCAGTCTGCACCAGTTTGGCATGTACCTGAAAGGCCAGTGGTATAAATTAACATCCAAAGAGGGCACCTGGACGAACGATCCCATCGGCGTTTTGGACGTAACCATTCTGTCGGAACATGTATTGGATAAAATTCTGGGAATTACCGACCAGCGCACCGATAAACGCATTGATTTTGTGGGTGGAATTCGTGGCCTGGGCGAGCTCGAAAAGCGTGTAAACAGCGGCGAAATGGCCGTAGCCTTCAGTCTGCACCCCGTTACCATTCAGCAGTTGTTCGATATTGCCGACAGCGGTAATGTAATGCCTCCCAAAAGCACCTGGTTCGAACCGAAGCTTAGGGATGGGTTGCTTACGCACCTGATTTATTAAAATCAGGGCATCCGAAGTCTGAAGTCGGATGTCTGAAGTCAGAAAAGTCCGAAAGGCGGAGACACTGATTCATTTCAGCAACCGTCTTTCGGGTTTTCCACTTTCTTACTTCCGATTTCCGATATCCGACTTCAGACTTCTGACTTCAGACTTCAGATTTCAGCCTCAGATTTAACAACTTTCAGTCTTTCGGCTTTCCGACTTCCCTTATCTTTGAACCGTATGAAACATCTGTTATTAGCCGCCGGATTGTTGTTTACCGCACACATTGGCCATTCACAGGAAGCTGATGGTAAAACAGTTCAGGAAACAGCAAAAAACTATATACGGCAGGGTGATTATTCAAACGCCATTCTGGTTTTGAACAGGGCACTGCAAAGCAACAGCGATAACCTCGACTTACAAAAAGACCTCGCTTTTGCCTACTACCTGAACCGTGATTATGTACATGGACTGGAAGTTGCCAAAGCTTTCCCCGAACGTAAAGACGTTGATGTTCAAAGTTTTCAGATCCTGGGCATGATTTATAAAGCCATTGAGGAAGTAAAGGATTGCGAAAAAATGTACAAGGGAGCCCTGAAAAAGTTTCCTAACAGCGGTACCCTGTACAACGAGTATGGCGAAATGCTGTGGAGCAAAAAAGAGTATACCGATGCTATAAAACAATGGGAAAAAGGCATTGAAACCGATCCTGGTTACTCAGGCAACTATTATAACGCCTCCAAATATTACTTTTTTACTACCGATAAAGTATGGACACTTATTTACGGTGAAATATTTGTAAACCTCGAAAGCTATTCGAAACGCACAGCCGAAATCAAAAACGTTTTGCTCGATGGTTACAAGAAATTATTCACCGATGCAAACCTCAATAAAGACCAGGATACAAAAAACGACTTTGTAAAAGCATTCCTCGATGAAATGAAGGCGCAATCGTCGTTTATTGGCGCAAATGGCGTTACAGCCGAAACCTTATCGGCCATCCGTACAAAATTTGTATTAGACTGGTTTTCGAAAAACGCTTCGCGTTTCCCCTTCCGCCTGTTTGAATATCATCAGCAACTGCTGAAAGCTGGTATGTTCGATGCTTATAACCAATGGGTATTCGGAACCGCGAATAACCTGCCGGCTTACGAAAACTGGACAAAAACACACCAGGAAGAATACAATAAGTTTGATTACTTTCAGCATAACCGGGTATTTAAATTACCGGGCGCACAGTATTATCAAACATCTAAATAAAAAGATATTTAAAAAAAAGTCCCGCCGGAAGCGGGACTTTTTTTATTTGAGCAGAATTGGTAAATTGAAAGTAGTAAGTAATAAGTACTAAGTTATAAGAATTAAAAACCTACGACTTAAACCTACGACTTACGACATAAAACTTAGAACTTTATGACCGAACCCAAACGATTATTCGATTGCCTGCAAACTAATTTGAACAGGAAGCCATTACCCGATATGCTGGCCGCCAAAGAAAATGGCACCTGGAGAACGTACAGCACAGAAGAAGTAAAAAATACTGTTGATAAACTCAGCGCCGGGTTGTTAAATCTTGGCGTTCAAAGCGGTGATATGACTGCCGAAAACCGCGATAAAATTGCTATCCTCAGTAAAAACAGGCCCGAATGGGTTATGCTCGATCTGGCGGTGCAACAAATCGGCGCCATACTTACGCCTATTTATCCAACTATTAATGTGCAGGACCTTGAATTTGTACTCAAAGATGCACAGGTTAAAATAGTTTTTGTAAACGATGAAGAACTGTTTCATAAAGTACTCAGTGTAAAAGAAAAAACGCCAACAGTTAAGGCAATTTATACTTTTGAACATGTAGCCAATGCCAGTCACTGGAAAGATATTCTGTCGCTGGCCGACGAACCGGCTTTTGAACAGGTAAAAACTATTGCAGCCGGTATTCAGTACGAAGATCTTGCCACCATCATTTATACTTCAGGCACTACGGGTACGCCTAAAGGAGTGATGTTATCGCATCGTAACATACTCAGCAACGTAATGGCATGTTACCCCTGCCTGCCCGATTTTACCAATATGCGGGCCCTGAGCTTTTTGCCATTGAACCATATTTTCGAGCGCATGATCACGTACTTTTATCTTTACAGGGGCATTGCTATATATTATGCCGAAAGCATGGATACTATTGGCGATAACCTGAAAGAAGTAAAGCCCGATATTTTTACCACAGTACCGCGCCTGCTCGAAAAAGTGTACGACCGTATCATGGGCAAGGGTGCAGAACTAACCGGAATAAAAAGAAAATTATTTTTCTGGGCGCATGACCTGGCCGCCCGCTTCGAAATCAATAAACCATTGAGCTTTGGTTATAAACTTCAGTTATCGCTTGCCAATAAAATCATTTTTAGTAAGTGGCGCGAAGGACTTGGCAATAACCTTAAATGTATTGTTAGCGGCGGCGCCGCCTGTCAGGTTCGGCTGATACGTATTTTCACGGCTGCCCGCATTCCCATTCTTGAAGGATATGGCTTAACTGAAACATCTCCGGTAATAAGCGTAAACCGCTTCGAAGAGCATAACCGCTCATTCAGCACCGTTGGCCCATTGATTGATAAGGTTGATGTAAAAATTGCCGAAGACGGAGAAATATTATGCAAGGGTCCCAATGTGATGATGGGCTATTATAAACGGGCCGATCTTACTGCCGAATCAATGAGCGGCGAATGGTATCATACCGGCGATATAGGCATGATGGTAGATAACAAATACCTGAAAATTACCGATCGCAAAAAAGAACTGTTCAAAACCAGCGGTGGCAAATATGTAGCGCCTTTGCCTATCGAAAACAAGCTGAAGGAATCGATTTTTGTTGAACAGATTATGGTAGTTGGTTCCGAACGCAAATTTGTAGGCGCATTGATCGTTCCTGCTTTTCCGGCGTTGACAGACTGGGCCCGCAAACAGGGTTTACCCATTACCTCGCACGAACAACTGATAAAGCAGCCCAAAGTAATTGATCTATACCGCGAACTGATAGATAGCTACAACAAATTTTTTAATCATGTTGAGCAAATAAAAAAGTTTGAATTACTGCCCAACGAGTGGAGCATCGAAACCGGTGAAATGACGCCCAAATTAAGCATCAAGCGCAAAGTGGTTATGGAAAAATACCGCGATGCCGTTGAGCACATTTATGCTTAGCAGTTCACAGGTTAAAAAGTTGATAAGTTAACAGGTTAAAATGTTTACAAGGCAGTGGCCCCTCAACCTGTTAACTTATTAACTGATCAACTTGTAAACTCGTCAACTTTGTCAACTGCCCCTCATCTGATCTACTCAATAAACTTAAATCTGCATCTGTTTTTTATTGCCGTTCTACAGGAAATTTGTACATATAGCAGGAATCGGGTTGTTACAGGCTAAGGCTTTTATCAACTTTATAGCTGCCAAACTTTTTTGTTATGAACAAAGAATTACTGTTAACGGAAGAAAAAACGCTCGATCCGAAGAACTGGTCGGTATTGAACGAGCTGGCCCACCGCATGCTGGATGATATTTTCTATTATCTCGAAACAGCGCGTCAACGACCTGTGTGGTCGAAGCCTGCCGGCAATGCCATTAACAGTATGCAGCAACCATTGCCACAGGTGGGTGAACCGGTAGCTGATATATATAAATCATTTTTAACGAACGTGTTGCCCTACAACACCAACAATATCCATCCGCGCTTTTGGGCATGGGTACAGGGTGGCGGCACCCCTTTTGGCATGCTGGCCGATATGCTGGCATCGGGCATGAACGCCAATGTTAGTATTGGCGATACGATGCCGATGTACGTTGAAAAACAGGTGATTGAATGGTCGAAACAAATGATGGGCTTTCCTTCGAACGCCAGCGGTTTATTGGTGAGCGGCGCTTCACTGGCCAACATCACGGCACTCATTGTAGCACGCCATCATGCCAACAGTACCATTAAAACAAAAGGTTTACAATCCCTGCAAAAGCAGTTGATGGTATACGGTTCAACCGAAACACATAATTGCGTTATAAAAGGTGTAGAAGTGATTGGCATTGGCAGTGATAATTTTCGCAAGGTACCGGTAGATGAAAATTATCGCATACAAACCCGGGCACTAAAGCGCATGATCGTTGAAGATATAAATGCCGGACATCAGCCGTTTTGTATTGTAGGTAATGCAGGAACGGTAAATACCGGCTCCATCGACGACATCGGTGAACTTTCGGCAATTGCGAAAGAACATAATTTATGGCTGCATATCGACGGAGCATTTGGCGCCATTCCCAAAATATTACCTGAGTTCGACAATCAGTTAAAGGCCATTGAGCAGGCAGATAGCCTGTCGTTCGATTTTCATAAATGGATGTACATGAATTACGAAGGCGCCTGTGTGCTTATTCGCGATGCGCAATTACACAGGGAAGCATTTGCCACTGCTGTAAATTATTTAACCTTTCACGAAAGAGGTTTGTCATCGGGTCCGGATGCATTTAATAATTATGGCATGGAGCTATCGCGTGGTTTTAAGGCATTGAAAGTTTGGATGCTTTTGAAACAGCATGGCTTGCAGGAATACCGGGCATTGATCAGGCAAAACCTGCAGCAGGCACAATACCTGGCACAGTTGGTTGAAAATGAGCCGGCACTTGAACTGATGGCGCCTGTACCATTGAATATTGTTTGCTTCCGTTTTAATCCCGCGGATGCGCGGGATAATTGTTCCGATAAAGAACTGAACAGCATTAACAAGGAAATTTTAATGCGATTGCATGAGCAGGGAATCGCAGCGCCTTCTTCCACCATATTGAACAATCAATATGCCATTCGCACTGCCATTACCAACCATCGCAGCCGGTTCGAAGATTTTGAAGCGCTTGTAAATGAAACAGTACGAATCGGGAAGGAAATAACAGGCAATTTGCAATAGGCCATTGGCAATTGGCAAATAGCACTTTGCCCCCTGATCCCTGTTACTTGTGACTTGTTTCCTGTGCCATTTGCCTTGAATCTTGTGCCTTGAACCTTGTAAGTTGTGCCTTAATCTTTTTATCTTTACATCACAGAAAGAATTGCAGCAATACCTGACCATTACGCCTGATTACATGCTGAAAGCCTGTCAACCAATTACATGTTCTTTCTGGTAAAAGTACCATGATAACTGTGGTTTCGACAAGGCAAATGCAAGTGCACAAAAAACCGGTTAAGGCCAACTGCAAAAAGAATTACAAATAATTTTTGTATCATATACCTGTTTCGCAAGTTGTGTTAACCCTAAAAAGGTAGCCGGCTTACGAACAACTGAATAACCTATTTTAAAATTTTTAGCTATGGAACTTACCGATGAGATAATAGTTCAAAAAACTACAAAAAGCCGGTTATCTGAAGTTGATTTTAACAAGCTCGGTTTTGGAACTTATGTGGCCGACCACATGCTGATATGCAATTATGCAAAGGGTCAGTGGGATACTCCGCGCATTATACCTTTTGGCGATATTACCATAAGTCCTACAACGCTTGCATTACACTACGGACAATCGGTGTTTGAAGGATTGAAAGCGTTTAAGCTCGACGACGGCCGTATCAATCTTTTCAGGGTTCAAAGGCATTACGAAAGAATGGTGAAGTCGCTTAACAGAATGTGCATGGCGATCATACCTGAAGATATATTTGTTGATGGACTTCGCCGCCTGGTTGAAGTTGATAAAGACTGGATACCGGCACAGGCGGGGTCTTCATTATATATTCGTCCGCTGATGTTTGCCAGCGAAGCCAAGTTTGGCGTAAAAGTTTCTGATGAATATTGCTTTATTATTTTTACCGGTCCGGTTGGTCCTGCCTTTTCGCAGCCGTTGCGTGTAAAGGTGGAAACCAATTTTGTACGCGCTTCGAGAGGAGGAACCGGTTCTGCCAAATGTGCGGGCAATTACGGCGGCGCTTTTTACCCAACACAAAAAGCAAAAGAAGCCGGTTTTGACCAGGTAATATGGACAGATGCCCGTGAAAACAAATTCATTGAAGAATCGGGTATGATGAATGCCATGTTTGTAATAGATGGTACGCTGGTTACCCCTCCTACCAGTGATTCAATTCTGGATGGTGTTACCCGCGATTCGCTGTTAACCCTCGCTGCCGACCTGGGCATTCCGCACGAAGCGCGCCCTATCAGCGTTGCTGAAATTGAAAATGCGTTTCGTCACAATACCATTACCGAAGCCTTTGGCGCCGGCACAGCTGCAGTAGTTGCTCCTATTGCAACCATTCATTTAAATGGCATCGATCATCATTTGCCTGCATATTCCGAAAACGCCATTATGTACCGCCTCAAAAACAAAATGGAAGCTATTCGCAAGGCTGAAGATGAGGATAAACACGGCTGGAATTATATTTTTTAAGTCGGGAAGTCAGGAAGACGGAAAGTCCGAAAGAATTAAGCTCTAACCTGGGCTTTCTTTCGGACTTTCGGTTTTTAGGGCTTCCCGACTTTTAACTTTCCGACTACTTTAATTTATTCCGTAATGAATTAATCATAACCAATATCTCTTCGCACATCTTATATATTCTTTGAAAATTTCCCTCATTAATATAACCTCTTCTTTTACCTAAAAACAAACATCCCACTACTTTTTGTGTTAACACTATTTAAAGTAATACAATAATAAAATAATATTGCAACTTACCGCTTGCTTACTTTCGGTCTTTCCGACTTTCGGTCTTCCCGACTTCCCTTATCTTTGACTAACACATTCAAAATATCATTATGCCCAAAACCATTATCATAACAGGTGCAAACGGCAACCTGGGAACTGCAGTGGTAAAAAAATTCCTTGATGCAAATTATAAGGTAATTGCGGTTGACCATTCGGGTAGCCATCTGGGATTTGCCGATAAAAATCCACAGTTTGAACTGCATAGCATCGATTTAACCAATGAATCAGAAAGTGAGGTCTTTGTAAAAGAAGCCGCCGGCCTGTACGGAAACATCGATTGCGGCGTGTTGCTCGCAGGTGGTTTTGCCATGGGAGATATTGAGGCAACAGATGGCGCTGCCCTTAAAAAAATGTTCTCACTGAATTTCGAAACTGCTTATAACATCGCAAGGCCGCTGTTTCAGCACATGCTGCAAAATGGGTACGGCAGACTTGTATTAACCGGCGCACGCCCGGGTTTACATGCCGAACAAGGCACTAAAACCATTGCCTATACATTAAGTAAATCGTTGCTGTTTAAACTCGCAGACATTTTAAATAAAGAAGCCAAAGGCAAAAATGTGATAGTATCGGTAATTGTGCCCAGCACAATAGATACGCCGCCAAACCGGCAAAGCATGCCTGATGCCGACCCCAACAATTGGGTAAAACCTGAGCAAATCGCCAATGTGCTTGAATTTATTTGTTCTGATAAAGGAGATGTGCTAAGAGAACCTGTTTATAAAGTTTATAATAATGCATAATAATCAACAGGCAATGGGCAATAGGCAATGGGCAATAAGCAATTGGCAATAAGCAAAACTTTCATACTTCTTACTTCCTAAAAATAAAATGAGCCATTCACAACACTGCGAATGGCTCATCTTTTTTGTTTATAACCATGAGGGCTTAACTAAGCTTTCCCCGAATAACTCGGGGGTACGGGGTAAAACCCTCACGATTTTATGGTTACACCACAAAGAAGAATAATGACAAAATCATTTAAAGCTCCAACACACTATTCCAACCGGTTACTCCATCGGGTTCGCGATACTGATTTTCAATATCTTCTGCCCACATACGCTCATCAATAAAAAATTTGTAATGATACTTACCACGTGGCAGCATGGGTATTTCAATACTCCAGAAACCGTTTTTGGTAGGCCGAAGCGTTAACTGATCATGCGCCCAGTTATTAAAATCACCTGCCAGCGAAATTTTATTAGCGCAGGCATTTTTAATATGAAATTCAATACACTTTTTCCTCTTGTTTACGTAAGGGGATTCGTGGTGTTTCATGTGCCCTCCTTTCCTTTTTTTGGATGTTGAAAATTATTGACGTTCCATTCGAATACCGAACAGTTTTCATGAAAGGTGCAGGATAAGAATACAGGGCATTAATTTTAAACTCCAATTAATACGCTGAAAATCTGGCAAAATTTGTGTGTGAGACTAAATGATTCTAATTAAAAATAAAGATGTAGTTTCTTTGTCCGCTTACCAAAAGGTACGATGTTTTGTGATATTTTAAAAACTCTTCCCCAGTTTTTTTTCGGGAGTAACCGAAAATCGGTTATCGCATTGTATATCAACAATAAATTTCCCCAACTATAAATAACCACTTATCTCTATGCAGGCGTGGTTGCTAAACCGATTACTAATGTTGCATCAATGAAATATATTATCTGCTCGTCAGTTGTTGTTTTTCCGGTGCGCTGTGTTCTATACTATCAAGGCCATGCTTTAAAAAAATGATGTCTTTTTGCAATTTCAGATTTACCGATAACACAGAATCATTTAAAAGCAGCAATTTGTTATTTGCTTCTGTAAGTTGTTTGTTTTTGTGCTGTAGTAATATACCTGCAGCAAGCAATAAAACAATACAACAGGAAAGGCCACGGAATATAAATACTTTACTACTCAATGTATAAAATAATATAAACCAAATATGCCTTATTCCGGTTAAACGGCTATTAAACACGAATTAAAAAGGTATTAAACAAAGCCTGAAAAGAGAAGTACCCGGGATGGATCCAGGATGGATTCGACATGTATTTGGGATTTGTTCGGGGAATTCCCGAAGCCTTCCTGAGCACTTCCCGAACACTTCCCGAACAATTCCTGAAGTGAATGTGGTACCCGTCTGACTGTCAGCTGATAAAATCTGTTTTTCGAAAACCAAAGCCTGCAAATCGCTGCATTTCGTCCCTCCGGGACGATATCAACAAACGTTCTTTCTACCAACATTTTGATCCCAGCGGGATTAAAAACCCAGGACAACTCCTAAACTAAACGACATTGCCTATTGCCCATTGCCTTATTGCCTGTTGCTAAACGCTTTTACCGAGGGCAACATTATGGTGAAAACCGTTCCGCTTTCGTTGGATGACTGAACCTTGATGCCCCCTTTGTGCAAGCTGATGATGCGTTTGGCAAGCGCCAGTCCCAGGCCAAAACCTTTTATAGGCGAAGCATTGGCGCTGCGGTAAAAAGGCTGAAAAATATGTTCGGCTTCTTCCTGTGAAATAGTATCACCAAAATTCTTCACCTGAATAATTACATCTTCATTGCTGAATAATAAATTAACAAGGGCATGGTGATCGGAAGAAAATTTGCATCCGTTCTCAATAATATTGCGCAGAGAGCTGTATAATAATTCGCTGTTGCCGAATACCAGAAAATACTTTTCATCATCGGGGAAATCGCCGAATTGCAAAATAACCTTATAATCTTCACTGCTTTTTTGCACATCGGCGGTTACCCTTAACAACACTTCATCTATACGAACTTCATTTAATTCAATACTTCCTTCGGTACCGGTTTTGGCAATTTCGAGCAAACTTTTTGTAAGCTGCTGCATTTGCTGTACATCTTCGTGTATCGAGGTCATAACCTGCCGGTATTCATCAATACTTCGTTCTTTATGCAGCGTTACTTCGAGCTGACTTAATATAGCGGTAAGCGGGGTCGATAATTCGTGCGAGGCATTCGAAATAAATCGCCGTTGTATTATAAACGATTCCTGCAACCGGTCGAGCAGTTCGTTAAAGGTATTGGCAAGCAGGTTCAGTTCATCCTGCGTGCTACCTGCATGTATATGGTGCGACAGGTTTTGCGAAGAAATATCCTTTACTTCATGAATGATCTGTGCAATAGGCCTTACCAGCTGCACCGAAAAAGCGTAGCCAACAATGAGGGCCACGGCAATGCCAATAAACAGGCACACCAATAAAATATCGCGCAGGTCTTTTAACCGTTGCCAGCCATCCACATCATAACCTGCCACCAGTACAACAATGCGGCTGCTGCTGTCGGTATAGTGAAAGGCCAGCACATCGCGCTTGTGGGTGCTGTAATATACTTCGTGTTTTACCCTTGCTTCTTTTAATATTTCTTTACTGGGCAGTATGGAGTCGATATCCTTTACATTGAAAGTATACACCGGCTGATCGAGGTAATTAAAGATCACCACGCTTTTTTGATACAGCGTAAAAGCCGAGGCCGAATCGATGCGGTATAAAATAGAACGCGTGCTGTCGCTGTCGCCAAAATACGAATACAGCTGTCCATCATTGTTGGCCCGTCCCTTCAGGCGTTTTTTAAAGGCATCGAACCTTTGAATAGAAGTAAAATAATGAACGGATATGCTTAATACCAGCAATATGGCTGTAACGAGTAAGGTAAATAGTGCGGTTATTTTATATTTGATCTTCACCCTATGGGTTTTCTTTCAATATATAGCCCATGCCTACCTGCGTATGAATAAGCCGGGAATCAAAATCTTTATCGAGTTTTTTGCGCAGGAAATTTACATACACATCAATTACATTGGTTTTTGTATCGAAATCGATATCCCAAACGTTCAATGCAATATCTGCCCGTGATACTACACGGTTTTTATTCCTGATCAGGTACTCGAGCAACTGAAACTCTTTGGCAGTAAGCGAAATGGGCTTATCGGCCCGTGTTACTTCTTTGCTATCGAGGTTCATGGTTAAATCGGCCACCTTTAAAATATTGCCGGTAGGTATATTGTGGTAGATCCTTTTCAGCAATGCCCTGATGCGCACCAGCAATTCTTTAAAGTCGAATGGCTTTACAATATAGTCATCGGCCCCCGCATCGAAGCCTTCAATTTTATCGGCGGTAGTATTCAGGGCGGTGAGCATTACCACGGGAATGCGTTCGCTTTGCCGGCGAATTTGCTTACATAACTCATAACCGTTTAATCCCGGCAGGTTAATATCGAGTATTATAAGATCGAATGGGTAGGTTTCGAACAATTTTTTGCCAATCAGTCCATCATACGCTACTTCTACATAGTAGTTTTGCTCAGAAAGACCTTTTTTCAACGACTCGGCGATTTTCTTTTCATCTTCTACCAGTAAAATTTTTATTTCTTCCATAACCAGATTTCTATGGGCGCAAAATTCACAAATAATAAAGTTACCGGGTATGCAGGATTAAGATTGTACATTAAAAGTAAATTAAAATACGGAAGTCAGATGAACCCGAAACGTTGAGCACCCTGACTAATTTCAGTTTTCCTACTTCATACTTCTTACATCTTTTCAATTTCCAATTTCCTACTTCCTTCTTCCTACTACTTCATACTTCATTTTCCCACAGTATAAGACGATCATTTATCATATTTCCTTCCCCCACGACTTCGGGCTTCGGACTTCCGACATCCGACTTCAGACCTCAGACCTCAGACTTCGGGCCTCAGAACTTCCCCAGCAAATCGATCATTCGGGTAGTAAATCCATACTCGTTATCGAACCAGGCTATCAGCTTCACATGATTGCCTACAACCGAGGTTAGGGTACCGTCGATAATACACGAATGCGTGTTACCCTTGATATCCAGCGACACGAGGGGGTCTTCGGTATATTGAATAATTCCTTTGTATTCGGTTTGAGCGGCTGTTGCAAATAACCGGTTAATTTCTGCCTTGTCTGTTGGCTGGCTAAGCTGAATGGTAAAATCGGCCATAGCGCCGTTGGCAACCGGCACACGGGTGGATACCGAGGCTATTTTATCTTTAAGACCTGGTAACAGGCGTTCAAGCGATTGCTGTAAATCAATTTCTACCGGAATGATGCTTTCGGCAGCAGCCCTTCCCCGCCTGAATTGTTTGGCCGGGGCATCAACCAGTTCCTGACGCGAAGTATATGAATGCAAAATGTTGCAATGAGCCGATTTAATACCTATCGCATTCAGTATATACATTATATGGGTTGAGCAGTTGGTCATGCAGCCTCCCGGCGAAATAATGATATCTTCTTTCGACAGGGCATGCTGGTTAAAACCATACACAAGCAGGGGAATATCGGCCGAACCGGTGGTTGATAATAACACTCTATGAGCGCCGGCCTTAATGTGTTGTTCTGCCGCAATGCGGGTGGTAAAGCGTCCCGAGCATTCAAGCACCACATCAACCTGCAGCTCCTTCCAGGGCAACCGGGCCGGATCGGGCTCTTGAAAGGCCCTGATTGTTTTATTATCCGCTACAATGGTATCTTTTTGGTGGGTTATAGTACCGGGAAATGTTCCATAAACCGAATCATACTTTAACAGATATGTCAGATTATCAACATCCATGATATCATTTACCGCTACCAGCTCAAAATTGTCGTGATTTACCAGTCTTCTGAACAAAAGCCGTCCGATACGACCCATTCCGTTAATTGCTATTCGCATATAAAAGTTTCAAAAAATGAGGGTGCAAATATCGGTGAAAACGGAATACAGTTGCCGGATACCGGGTACCAGTTGCAAGTTACCGGGTGTACCAGTTTCACAATACAGGCTATCTGATTTTACGGGTAACAGGGATCTGGTAACAGGTAACAGAAGTGTTCAGCTAAAATAAATATCCAGATCTTTCAGTGAAATGGGTTTTTCCCAAACTTTTGTCACCGGCAGGCCGTCTTTTATGCGTGGAGGGTTAAAGGCACTTAGCAAATGAAGCTGAATATTGGGGTAATGTTGAATAATGTTCTCAGCTTTTTCCCAGCCTAACCCATCGGGTAAGTTGTTATCGAGGAAAAGAACATCGGGTAAAAACTGATCTACCTGATTAAGCCCTTCGGTAAGGGTATACGCAGTGTGTACATCGCAGTTCTTACGGGTGAGATAGGTCTTAATTAAAAGACACAAATCCTTTTCATCATCTATGATCAAAACTTTTATTCGCTCTTTATTCATGTTTTAGAGCCGGCTTTTATAAATCCTGGGGAATTTGTTTCCCATCAATGAAAAATATAAAAAAAACAGCATTCTTCTATCAGTGGTATAATTTTTTCCTCAATTCCCGGAAAGTAAATGTATGACATCTAGCACAAAAATCATTCTCGGTATGCTCGCCGCCGCTGCCGCCGGTGCAGCCGTTGGTGTTTTGCTCGCCCCCGAAAAAGGTAGTGATCTCAGAAAAAAAATCAGGAACAGCTTCGACGAGTTGGTGGAAGATGTAGCTGAATTACTGGCACTTGGACAGGAAGAAATAAAAGATATGTATGCCGGAGCGAAGGAAGAAGTACAACAGGGAATGGAAACCGTAAAAAACAATGTAGCCGAAAGCTATTCACAAATGCATACCGATCGTAATTAAGCCCGGGATTTAAAACAAGCACATGGAAGATCTTAAAACTAAAGCATCAACCCTATCCAATCATGTAGAAGATTTAGTTGAAACCTGGTACGAACTGGCGCGGGTTAATATAGCGCAGGCTGGTTCAAGAGCTCTTTCAAGGGCAATTATCTTTTTTATAATAGGTGGATTATTCCTTTGCATTTTATTACTGCTGGGCATCGGCCTTGCCCTTTTTACCGGTAAACTGCTGCATAACCCGGCGGCCGGTTATTTTATCGTTGCATTTTTGTATATTGTATTATTGATCATTGTCTTCCTGTTACGCAAAAAGATTGTTTTCCCCATTATCAGAGATTTTATTGTTAGAAAAATTTATGACAAAACCGATTACCAATTATAAGGAGCTGCTGCAGGAAAAGGCCCGCTTAAAAGCATTGATGGCCGAACAAAAATTGCAAATTAAAAACGACTGGCAGGCCATTAAGGAAGATCTGCAACCTTCTATCATTGTAGCATCCACGATAAAAAAACTGTTTACCCGAAAAAGCGGTGGGCTATTTGCCAACCTGGGTATTAATTTACTGGCCGATGGCCTGATAAAAAAAGTATTTCTTGCAGGATCGGGGCGTTTTACCAAATGGGTTATACCTTTTATAATAAAGAATTATGCTTCGCACCTGGCTGGCGAACCCGAAAAACTTATAGATAAATTAAAACATCTGTTTGGCAAAAACGGTAAAACGCATCAGGAAGCGGGTATGGATGCTGTTTGAAACCAATAGCTGCGAATATTTTCAACCACTTTCAGCAAGGCATCGAAACTGATAGGCTTTATCACATAACTGTTAGCGCCCAGTTCATAACACCTTTTTATTTCAATTTCGTTTTTGGTAGTAGTGAAAACAATAACCGGAATTTTTTTAAATACCGGATGTTGTTTTATTTCCTTCAACACTTCACGCCCGTCTTTTTTGGGCATATTCAGATCGAGTAAAATAAAACCAGGCAGCGCTTTAAGTTCCATGTTGTTATTGGTGTAGATATTGTCGAGATAATTCATCACTTCTACCCCATTTTCAACAAAGTCAATTTTTTCGGGATAGCCTATTTCCGAAAAAGCTGTTTGCAGCAGATACCTGTCGTCTGCATCGTCTTCAGCAATAAGTATTGGCTGCTTGTTCATAATGTATCTATCCCCTGTTTATCTAATCAAATGTAAGTATTTGTTAACAGAAGATAACCTTAAAGTTTATTTAATAAAGTGCGAAGAGTCCGGAAGTCCGAAAGACGAAAAGTCCGAAAGAAGCTCACTAAATTTTGAACTCTCTTTCGGACTTTCGGACTTTACTGACTTTCCAACTTCACTAATCGACTCTCCTGAATCCACCAGCTATTAATGATATCAGGAATAATACTATGAAAATATAGAATAGAATTTTTGCTATGGCAGCTGCACCTGCAGCAATTCCGGTGAACCCAAAAATAGCTGCTATGATTGCTACTACCAGAAATATTACCGTCCAACGTAGCATAGTTGTAATGTTTAAGGTGATTAAATATAGTTTACTACCAATCGTGATGCTCAGCTTTCATTTACAACAAATGATTTTCGGCAGCACACTGGGTTAACCAGTTATTTTACTTTGATCATATTCCGGGCCCGATTCTTCCGCGTTGTCAATAAAACACTGCGCATACGATCACACTCTTGCTGAAGTTTTATAAGTAGTTATTATAGTGTTAACCGTTACAAACCTTCAGTTTTTTTGGTTGTTTTAATATAATTTGTAAAAATCATACCGTATGCATTTCCTGCATCAGGCTTAATATTAACTATTCCATTATTAAGGTAAAAAAGCAGCACCGTGTAGAGGAACTTCTACATTCCTTTTCAATTTGCTTGTTTAAACATTCGCAGGTACAATCTTTATATTATTATAAGTGAGATTGCTTTGACTGAGGTTATAAAAATGAACAATTACAGAAACAGCAGAACAGCTAATTTAAATGATTTCTGATTTAGTGATTTTTAGATTTCCGGATTTAAAACAAATCAAAAAAACGAAATCAAAATCACTAAATCTCAAAATCAGAAATAAGAAAATTTTGGGTTATGAAGAAGAGCTTTTTGTTACATATAGATAAGCACACTTATCAGGATATTCCGTTTGAAGAGATTAGTTTTTTATCATCGCTCAAAGCAAATCTTTTGGAAGAAATCCTCGATGAGATCTATATCATAGAAATAACACTATCGAATCCCGACGATGATATAATTGCTGCATTGGTAAAAATCGGCGCTTATTGCGGAGAATATACAGGCTATAGCCATGGGCCCCGTTGGGAAATCGCCGTGTCGAAAGCATTTGAAAGCATCAGGCATCAGATAAAACTCATGGCTGATATGGTTAACCTTCCGGTACAGGAAAATACAAATTGAACAGGGCGCCCTTATCGGGCTGGGCAGATGCCAGTACATATCCGTTGTGATTGGTCATTACCCTTTCAACAATTGCCAGCCCAATGCCCTTGCCTTCGTATTCCGAATCGGCATGCAACCGTTGAAATATCAGAAATATTTTCTGGCTGAACTCATTGCCGAAACCAATTCCATTATCCTGTATGCTTATACGAATAAATTGTTTCTTACCCAGTTTTTTATCGATATGCATCAGTTCCTGGCCGGTGGTTTTAACGCATTGAATGGTTACTACCGGTGGTATCCCTGTTTTTCCAAATTTGATGGCATTATCAATTAGCGCTTTAAACATCAGGAACAACTGGTGCTCAAACCCGGTGATCGATGGCATCTGGCCAATATGTATCATGGCCTTTTTTAAATCAATATCAGCTTTCAGGCTTTCGACAACCGTTTGAATCAGCTGATTGGCGTCAACCGTGCTCAATCGTTCATCGCCGCGAACAAGATTGGCAAAATTCATCAGATCTTCGATCAGTCCCTGCATGCGGCGCGCCGAATAATCAATTCTCGATAAAATCATTTTACCCTCATCATTCAACTGGTCGTGGTATTTCCATATTAAGCGATCGCTGAAAGTTCGAATGCGGCGTAACGGCTCCTGTAAATCGTGCGATGTGGCAAAAGCGATTTGTTCCAGCTCGATATTATAGGCATTGGTTTCATTCATTTTTTGTTCAAGCTGTTTCTGGTATAACGACCGCTGTCTGAACTCTTTCAATATAACCAGAAACGAAATAAAAAATATAATGAACGCAAACAGGAATATAGCGGTAAAATACCGCGGCATGCTCGATTCGTGCTTATTAACCGAATAATACTTCACCAGTTTCATCTCTTCATCCTGCACTTTTTCAAAAACAGCACGCAGGCTATCCATATTTTCTTTGCTGCCTAACAGGCCCGAACGCGATTTCAGATAAACACTATGCTGAAAATGATCGATCAGGTTATTGATCAGCAAACCTGCTTTGTTTAACAATTGCTGCTGATCGCGGTTGCCTGCCGTTAGCCGTTTCAGAGAGTCATATTTCGGTTTTATATCATTTCTGATACTTAAAAAAGGCTGCAGAAAAACACTGTCGTTGGTTAACAGATAACCGCGCTGAGCGGTTTCAGCTTCTTTGATATAGTTTTCGAGCTCGCTGGTTTGAAGACTTACTTTATACGCATGTTCAATGCGGCGGTTCTGCGCATTGGCACGCACATAACTTTCATATAACAGATATGAAAGAAGCATAATGATGATCAGCGATAAGATGAATGCGGTAATTATAAAAAATAATCTTTTTTTCATAGCGATCAATTCTACAAATCGGGGATAATTTTCCACATTCCACCACATCAACTTTCAATAACGCAACATAGTAAAAAAACGATTCACTGACAATAACCTAACAATCAATAAACTAAAATTAAATTGTCAAACTGGTCAAAATGGAAAGCATCTTGAAGTTAATAAAGAAAAACCAACCGGTATGTTACAGCAGAATCTTGTGCAGAAGCAGGAAACGAAAATTTTGCCCCAGCAGATACAATTACTCAATTTATTTCATTTAAATACACTCGAATTAGAACATAGAATTGAACAGGAACTGGAAGACAATCCTTTTCTCGAAAAAAAGGAAGACGAAGAAGAATCTAATGCAGATAAATATTCGAAAGAACAGGTTCAGGATTTTCAGGACTGGGACGAATACGGTTACGACGATATTCCCGATTACAAAATGGAATACAGTAATTATTTGCCGGATGAAGAAAAAACTTTTAGTCCGCTGAAAGCCTCTACAGATTTCAGGGACGATCTGAAAAAACAATTCAGGTTATGCTGGAACGACGAAGAGCAAACCAAACTGGCCGATTACCTGATCGACTCGCTCAGCGACAGCGGACTGCTTGAAAATACTTTAGACAAGGTAGCCGAAGAATATTCATTTACCTGTAAAACATGGATAGAAGCTGAGGCATTTGAATCGGTGCTGGCGGCCATACAACAGCTTGACCCAATCGGCATCGGTGCCCGCAGCATTTGCGAATGCCTGCTGCTTCAGTTAAAAGCCATGAATACCAAACGGCCCGATGTACAAAAGTCCATCTGCCTGTTGCAGAACCACTACCAGGACCTACGCAACCGTAATATGGATAAAATTATGGAGTGCCTGCACCTTGAGGAAGATGAATTAAAGATCATTCTGGAGCTGATTAGCTCGCTAAAAATGAAACCGGTGGCCGAGGTACAGGAAGGAGCTACCGCCAACAATCATATCATACCCGACTTTTTGATCGTTCAGGAAGGCGATTACCTCGAAGTGTCGTTGTATAACCAGCGATCTTCCTCCCTTTTTATAAGCCGCGAATGGAAAGAAATAGTGGCCGACAGCCAGAAAAACAAAAAAGACGCGGCTGCGGCACAATATTTAAAGAATAAGTACCAGTCGGCTCAATGGTTTGTAAGTGCTATACGCCAGCGCGAAGGCACTATGCTGCGAATAATGAAAGCAATTGTAAACATGCAGTACGATTATTTTCGCGAAGGCGATATAAAACTGCTGAAACCGATGATCCTGAAAAATATAGCTGATATTACCGGAGTAGATATTTCAACCGTATCGCGTATTACCTGCAATAAGTACGTAGATACCCCTTTTGGCATGATATTACTGAAAGATCTGTTTACCGAAGGAATTATCAACGAAAAAGGCGAAGCGATCAGTAACCGGGTTATTCAGGTGGCCATTGAAGACGCCATTGAAAAAGAAGACAAAAAAAATCCTTATACCGATCAGCAGCTCGTTTCCATTTTAGCCCAAAAGGGTTTTTCCATAGCCCGTAGAACAGTTGCCAAATACCGGGAGATTTTACAGATACCGGTAGCCCAGATGCGTGCAATATGGGCATAACGCCAACAGTATCACTAAATTTGGTGAATAGTTAAATATGGGAAAAACCATTATAAACTAACAGTAAAAAAGTAAATTTGAAGATGCCGAAAATACTTGTAATAGACGATGACAGGGATATTTGCCTGTTACTTAAACGCTTTCTCACCAAACATAACTACGAAGTGGCCGAAGTGTATGCAGGCAAAAAGGCACTTGAACTTATTCATTCGTTTACACCCGACCTGGTGATGTGCGATTTCAGGCTCGATGATATGGATGGAACAACTTTGCTGGTAAAAATAAAAGAACAACTGCCCGAAGTGCCGGTTATTATCATGACAGGCTACAGCGATATTAAAGTGGCAGTAGAAGTAATGAAACTGGGTGCATACGATTATATAGGCAAGCCATTATTCCCCGATGAAATACTGGTCACCATAAAAAAAGCATTACAAAACAAAACCACTGCCGATACCGCCGCTACCACCACTGTAGCTGCCGCTAAACCTACCGACGGAGCGGCCACTTATACACCGGCACCCGCACCGGCCCCCGACGTGGAACAAACCAATGCCGAAAAAGAAAAGAAACAGCAAATCATTATTTCGGGTGATTATATTTTTGGTGACAGTGATTCATTTAAAAAAATTCTCAAACAAATTGATCTGGTAGCGCCTACCAATTACAGCATTATAATTTACGGCGAAAGCGGCAGCGGCAAAGAAGCCATTGCCCAGGAAATACACAAACGCAGCCGGCGTAAAAACATGCCGTTTGTTGCCATCGACTGCGGCGCCATGTCGAAAGAACTGGCAGGCAGCGAATTATTCGGGCACGAAAAAGGCTCGTTTACCGGCGCTTTAAATCAAAAAATTGGCAGCCTCGAAATTGCTAACGGCGGTACCGTTTTCCTCGATGAAATTGGTAACCTTTCGTACGATATACAGGTTTCGTTATTGCGCGTTGTGCAGGAAAGAAAAATGCGAAGAGTGGGCGGTACAAAAGATATCGACCTCGACATTCGCATTATTGTAGCCAGTAACGAAAAGTTATGGGATATTGCCCGCCGTGGTAAATTCCGTGAAGATCTGTTTCACCGGTTTAACGAGTTCAGCATTGTGGTGCCGCCTCTGCGCGAACGCAAAGATGATACAATGGTTTTTGCGCGGCACTTTTTACAGCAAACCAATAAAGAGCTCGAAAAAAATGTAAAAGGCTTCACCAGGGAAGTTGAAGAAATTTTCAGAAGTTATATCTGGTATGGCAACCTGCGCGAACTGAAGAATGTAATTAAACGCGCCACCCTGCTGGCAGAAGGCTCCTATATCGAAGCACACACACTTCCATTCGAAATATCGAACTTTACCCGTTTACAGTTTGATGAAACACCCGAAGCACCTTTCATGCATTCAGAAACCAAAACTGTAATACCTGCCCCACCATTACCATCCCCTATTTCCGAAGCAGAAATACCACGGCCGCATCCGCATCACTCGCACAGCGAATTATCGTTAAAAAATGCAAGCATCGATGCAGAGTATGAAACAATAATCGAAGCGCTGAAAAAATCGAATTTTAACAAAAGTAAAGCCGCCAAATTATTGAACATCGACCGAAAAACATTGTACAATAAAATGAAACAATATCAGGAATTTAATAACCAGTAAATAACAATGCTAAACGCTAAAAGCTCAACGCATAACGCCCAATGCCCACACAGTTGGCTTAGCTTTCTGTTCTGCGTTAAGCGTTCTGCGTTAGGCATTAAGCGTAAAATAAGTCCAGGCTTTGATGGAAGAACTAATAAATCAGGAGATTAACCCTCTGAAGCTTTTGTTTCAATCCAACAGTGTTCACGATGGGCTTCCGGATAAAATAACCGACTTTTTTCCGGCCATTATATACGTGTTTGATGCCGATAGTAAAAAGCTAAAGTACATCAACCGCAAAGTGACCGATTTGCTGGGTTATACCCAAAACGATATCGTGAGCTGGGACGATGACCTGATGAAACTGGTGTATAAAGACGATCTGGAACTGGTTAATAAAGAGCTTCAAAAGTTCTATTCACTTCCCGACAACGAAAGTCACAGTTACAATTCACGCCTGAACCATAAAGCAGGCCAATGGAAATATTTTCGCACCATGGGCACGGTGCTCGACCGCGACAAGCTGGGTAATGCCATCAGTATTTTATTCATCGCCCAGGACATTACCGAAGAAATTGATACCACCAATAAGTTCAAACGAATTGAAGAACTGTTTAACGATACGCAGGAAGTACTGAAATTCGGCGTATGGGAATGGGATGTAGCCGGAAATAAATTAATCTGGAGCAACGGTTTGTATAAACTGCTCGGCTATGATCCGCTGACTTACAAACCCGATATTACGCCTGAATTTTATTTACAGCACATTGTTGAAGCCGATCGCGATAATGTGTTATACAACCGCAAAGACCATTTAATACATCATGAATATGATTTGTATTACAAGGTTAGCGATGTTAACGGCCGCATAAAAGATGTTCGTGAAAAAGCCAAAATAATACGAAACGATAAAGATGAGCTGGTACGGGTAATAGGCAGCACCATCGATGTTACAGAACAATTGCAGCTGTACCGCGATTTGGCTGCCTATAAAGCAATGAAGCAGGAAAATGAAAAATTCCTGAATTACGGCACCTGGGAATTTGACCCCCGCACCGGCATTTTCTTTTGGTCAGATGGCATGTACCGGTTGTTTGGCTACGATCCTGAAACAGATAAAAATAAAATCGTAATCAACGAAGCCTTGTACCGAAAACACATGCACGAAGAATACTACGATAAAAACAAGGCCATTACCGAATCCATTGTTGCGAACAAAGAAAAACCCGAAAACTATTCTTCCGAATACCAGATCACAGCCAATGACGGAAGTAAAAAAAGGATCGAAACTTCGGGCAAATTAATATACGACAGTGAAGGCAACTGGCTAAAAACCATTGGTACCAGTCGCGACATAACCCGTTTACGCCAGTACCAGGTTAGCCTCGAAGAAAAAATTAAAGACCTCGACCGCAGCAATAAAGAGTTGGAAGAATTTGCCTATGTGGCCTCACATGATATGAACGAGCCGCTGCGAAAAATAAACACCTTTATTGAACGGCTCGAAAATAAATACAAAACCGAACTTGGTTCCGACGGGCAGCTGTATTTAAACCGTATTACTGCATCGGTCGAAAACATGCGCCTGCTGATCGACACATTACTCGAATTCAGCAGAACTGCACGCACCAACCAGCCTTATGTAACGGTTGACCTGAACGAAGTTTTAAAAGACGTAAAGGCCGATCTGGAACTTAAAATCGAGGAAACAACAGCAGAGATAAAAGTTGGCATTTTGCCGGTAATAAAGGCCATACCGTCGCAAATGAAACAACTTTTCGACAACCTGCTGAGCAACTCAATCAAATTCAAAAGGGCCAACGTTGCTCCTGTTATCAGCATCCGTAGCCATCGTTTAACGCGCAGGCAAAAAGAACAGCATTTGCTTGATGTAGACAAAAACTGGTTTAAAATAGATTTCAAAGACAATGGAATCGGATTTGAACCCGAATACAGCGAACGGATCTTTCAGATATTTCAACGACTGCACGGCAAAACCGAATACCCGGGTTCAGGTATCGGGTTAGCGATTTGCAAAAAAATTACCGACCAGCATAAGGGCCTTATTTATGCTACCGGCGAACCGGATAATGGCGCTACCTTTACTGTAATATTACCGGAAAGCCAATAAATTTTTCTGATGACAGTACCTAAACTACAGGCCCGTATACTGATTGTAGATGATGATGAAGACGACTTCATTATCACCAGCGATCTTATTCGCAGCATCCCATCTTCAGGCTTTTCGATAAACTGGTGTTATAGTTATAAAGAAGCGCTGGACCAGATGAAAAACCGGCGCAACGATATTTATTTCATCGATTATCGCCTCGGCGCCAAAACGGGCCTCGACCTGCTGAAAGAAGCCATAGCAGCCGGTTGTGAGGAACCGGTAATTTTATTAACCGGTAAAGGCAACCACGATGTAGATATGGAAGCCATGCGCGTAGGCGCTATGGATTACCTCATAAAAGGCGAGCTGAACGAAGAAAAGCTCGAACGCAGTATAAGGTATGCCCTCGAAAGGGCTGCCTCGGTAAAAGCCTTACGCGCCAATGAGCGCAAATACCGCAATATGTTCGAACGGTCGAAAGACATGGTATTTACTGCCGATATGGAAGGTTGCTTTAAAGACGTAAACAGCGCTACCAGCGACCTGGTAGGATATACCAAAGACGAACTGATCAGTTTAAACGTTTACGATCTCTTTGTTCATAATAAAGACCAGGAAAAATTCAGGTTTCTGTTTACCGAACGCGGCGAAGTAAATGATATGGAGGCCGAAATACGTAACAGAAAGGGCGAACATCGCATTTGCGTCATTTCTGCATCGCTCGAAAAAGATAATAACGGCATCGGTTACATGCAGGGTATTGTGCACGATATTACCAACCTTAAAAAAGCCGAAAAAGCCACCCTGCAAATCGAAAAACTGGCCGCTACCGGCCGCCTTATTCGCACCCTCGCTCACGAAGTTCGCAACCCGCTTAACAATATCAATTTATCGGTTGAGCATCTGCGCGACGAAACCGGCGCTAATGAAAACAGTTCAACTTACTTTGAAATTATTCAGCGCAACAGTAGCCGTATAGGCGCTCTGATAACAGAATTGCTGAACTCGTCGCGGCCCGCCGAAATGAAAATGGAGCCGCATGTGCTGCAAAGCATCATGGACGAAAGCATTCTCGATGCCATCGACCGGCTTACATTGCAGGGTATAAAACTCGAAATAAAATACCCCGATGAGCCCGTGATTGTTACGGTCGACAAGGAAAAGCTAAAGCTGGCCTTTTCGAATATACTGGTGAATGCAACCGAGGCTATTCATCATAAGCGTGGCCGCATATCGGTGGTTATAAAATCAAACGACGATCATAACATTATTATAAGCGACAATGGTTGTGGTATTAACGAAGAAAATATCTCGCGGTTATTTGAACCATATTTTACGTCAAAACGCAATGGAATGGGACTTGGCCTTGCCAGCACCTTAAATATCATTCAATCGAACAAAGGTTCAATTGATGTGAAGTCGGAGGTAAATGTGGGCACTTCGTTCATTATTACGTTCAAAAAGAATCCTGAAGTATTAGCTATACAGGAAATGAAAAGCGAGCAATAAAAGTTTATGGTTTCTGGTTTCTGTTTTTTTGTTTCTGGTTCCTGATCCCTGTTACAAGTTGCCAGGTTCCGGGAAAACCGGTAACAGGTAACAGGTAACAGGTAACTGGTAACCGGTAACTGGTAACCGGCAACTGCCTACCCGCACTCGCCACCACTTGCCTGGTGCTCATTGCCCATTGCCTATTGTTCATTGCCTATTGCCTATCTAATTCACCCTTCCCGCCTCCGCCTCAATTCCCGTTTTTCTTTCGCGGCTGTTAACCGATTTGCCAAACCGGTATTGGAAGGTTATGGCAAACTTCTGCGTGTCGAAAATGAGATAATAATAAATGGATGCATATTGAATATTGATATCCCGCCTTACTTTCCAGGTGTGGAATATATCATTCCCGGCAAGGGTAACCGTAGCTTTTTCATTGATCTTTTTTTGCAGGCCGGCATGCATTTGCGCAAGTGGACGGATAGACGACTGCCATTGAAGCAATTTGCTGCGGTAGGTGGTGGTAAGGTCGGCCGACCAGCCTCTGGTGAATTTAAACTGACTGTATGCTTTCAAATAAAAAGTGGTAAGCCGCTTATCCTCCCAAAGATCTTCATTAAAGATCCGGCTCCGGAAATGGCGATCTTCAAGCTCATGATAGATGTTTACAGTATACCAGCGGCACACATTAAATTGCCAGCTTATATTAAGACTTATATCGGTAGCGTGGTCAAGATTTGTTTGAACACCTATAAATGCGTCGCCCACCTGTTTGTAACCGCGGGTAATGAATCCTTTTGCGTTACTATATGATAATTCGGCAGTAAGCTTTTTGTTATACGTGTACGATAATTCCATATGGGTGATGAACGAAGGCTTCAGCAAACTGTTTCCCGAATTGGATGTATTGCGGTCGAAGAAAAATGTTGAAGGGTTCAGGTCGTAATAGCCCGGCCTTTCAATGCGCCTGGCTATTGAAAAATTCAACTGATGTTTTTCTTTTTTATCGATAGTATACATCAGATAAGCCGTGGGAAACCAATTGGCATAGTGAATACTGAACGAAGTATCGGGTTTAGACGGCCTATCATATTGCACGGCATTGCCCGCGGTGCTTTCAACCCGGATGCCTGCCTGTGCTGATAACCTGTTAAAATTTCTTTTAAGATTTATATAGGCAGCGTTGATAGTTTCGCGATAGCGGAAACTGTTGTTCAACTCCTCGTTAGGATATAATACATTTTCCTGTTTCGTAAAATAACTGCTGGTATTGTTTCTGATAGAATTGATGGTTTGAATGCCCGGTTCTATTTTTATTTTTCCAAAAATGGTGTCGCTGTAATCGGCCTTTGCACTGTAAATACTGGCAGCAAAAGGGCTTTCGGTAAGCAGTGTATATTGCTCTGTTTGCGAACCGGCCGGTTTGAATACATTGCTTTCGAGCGTTTGAGCCGCTCTGGTAGTATAGCGCAAATAATCGAGGTTGATATATATTTCTTTATGCATTCCATCGAACAAATGCATTATATAAACATTCACCGAATTGCGATAAGGCTTGCTGTTAAAACGACTATTCGAAACAATAGATGAATCTGATTTGCCCGAAGGATCGATAAACCGGTTGCTGTAAATGCCTTTTTCGCGGTACGGTTCGGTATATCCATCGGCCATGATGCCAAGGGAAGTATGTTTACTCACGTCATAGTCGACCCCTGCTCTGTAATTGCCGCTATTATCGTGGCTAATTTCATGAACATCCTGCAACAAAGTATATGAAAGCGACGCATTGGGATAACTGTACTTTCGTTGCCGGTTCGACAAAAAATAAGTGTTATTTGCCGAAGCTCCTATGTTCATAAAGAAGTTAAAGCGGTTCATTTTATAGTTAAGCAACAGGCTGCCGTTCGATTTAAAATACCGGCCCGATCCGGCACTTGCCGAAACACTTCCATAAAAACCTTTTGCTTTTATTTTTTTGGTTTTGATATTAATAATGGCAGCGCCATCGGCATTGTATTTTGAAGAAGGATTGCTCATCAGTTCAAGTTTATCAATCAGCGACGAAGGCAATGACTTTAAATAATTCAACAGATCGGTGCCCGAAAGCTGAACTGGCCGGTCATCTACATAAATAATTACACCTTCCCTGCCTTTTAAACTTACACCTCCATTTTCATCGACCATTACACCGGGCGAACCATTTAAAATATCTACGGCATTACCGCCCGTTGCAGATATAAGGGCGCTTGCATTCACAACAACTTTATCTAACTGAATTTCTACTAATTTATTTTTCTCTGAAGTAACCACCACTTCCTTCAATGCTTCACTGCCCGCCTGTATTTTAATAAGCAGTTGCAAACCGGCGCTTACTCTTTCAAGGGTAAACTGCTTCTTAAATATTTTATAACCTGTATGGGTTACAGTGATGAGATAATGCAAACGCGCCCTCTTTTTCGCTCAAAACGGTTTTATGATACAACGTATCAATTGTTTTTTTTAAAACAATGGTCGCTCCTTCAACAGGTTTACCGGTTAATGAATCGAGCACGGTTCCTGTAATACCTGACGAATTACTGCTTTGCCCATGTATCTTATTATATGAAATGAAAAAAATGCCCAGCCACAGAGCACAGGAGAAGAGTTTTTTCATGCGACAAACATATAACTAAATATTTAGTTTTACAACTAATTATATAGTTATAACAATTTGTTTAAGCTTCCCTGCTTTTTAGGCGCTTTTATACAATTCTACCTTTCTTCCGTCAGGATCTTCGATAACAGCCATAATGCCCCATTCGGTTTGCATTGATTCATTAATAAAACGGGTATTTCGGTTACGCAGCAATTCAACAGTATTGTCAAAATTATCAACCGAAAACCCCAGGCGCAAATTTTCATCAGCTTTACTTTGAGTTTTGCTCAGGGGATAAATTTCAAAAATTGTTTGCCGTATTTGCGCCGAATAATGCCACGGCCCATTGCCGTGCCGGTGATGATGAAATGATAAACCCAGTAAAATGTAAAAATCCGCCAGTTTTGCAGGATCAGGTGTTCTTACAACAATTAATTTCAGCTCCATAAAATATTTTCAGGCTATATTTTGCTAAAATACTTCATTAATTATCATGTGTTCGAAATATACACGCCCTGTGTCAATCATAACGGTTACATTACCAGGTAAAAACAATTTAATTTGTACGAAATATTAGCTTTGCTTTTTGTTTTTTGTAAATTGGTTCTTATAAGTTCACTTTAAAATTGTTGCGTTTTGCACTTATCCGAAGAACAAGTACTTGCCCTGGCTCCCGATGAGTCTTCTAAAAAATCAGGCAAAGAATTATCCAATGCCGCCAAATGGGTCAGTAAAGGAGTTAACGACCTTGCACTATGGGGCGAATGCCAGGGAAGCGGCAGTAAGCCATATCAAACCCAGGTTGACCTTGTAAATATTGCTTTTAAATGTAGTTGTCCCAGCCGCAAATTTCCCTGTAAACATGGCATCGGTTTGCTGTTGCTTTATGCACGGCATAAGAACGATTTTACCACCAATGAAATGCCTGCCTGGGTAGCTGATTGGATCACCAAACGAAGCGAGCGGCAGGAAAAACAGGCAGAACAAAAAGATAAACCGGTTGACGAAGCCGCGCAGGCAAAACGAAAACAGGCGCGCGAACAAAAAGTGACCGATGGCATTGAGGAATTATTACAATGGATAAAAGACATCATCCGCAACGGTATTATTAATATGCCTGAAAAAGGCTCAGCCTGGTTCGAAAATATGGCGCGCAGAATGGTAGATGCGCAGGCCCCGGGTCTCGCAGGCATGATAAAAAATCTTGGTGAAATTAATTTTTACCGCGAAGGCTGGCAATCTGAATTCATGGACCAGCTGTTGCGCATTTATCTTGTAACTACAGGTTTTACAAAAAGCGAATCGCTGCCTGCCCCGCTTCAGCAGGATATTCGCGCCTGGATAGGTTTTACACAAAACCAGGATGAACTAAAAGAGCAAACAGGCATTACCGATACATGGCTGGTGCTTGGCAAACAAACTACCGAAGATGATAATTTAACGGTTGAAAGAAACTGGCTGTACGGCATAACCAGCAACAAATACGCATTGGTACTGCAGTTTCTGATACGCGGACAGGGCGGCCAGTTAAACTTAATGCCCGGCGTATTTGTACAGGCTGAACTGATTTACTATCCTTCAGTTGTTCCTTTACGCGCCATCGTAAAACGGCAAATGAATGCCGAAAAAACGCAACAATACAAAGGGTTCATCAACTGGCAACAGGTAGTTGAAGCCGAAACAGCCTACAGCAGCGCCTTGCCTTTTCGCAGCGAGCGACCCTTTATTATTGAACAGGTACGCCCTGTATTGTACAATCAGCAATGGTGGCTGCAAGACAGCAACAATACCCTTATGAACATTAAAAGCGGGTTTAAAAATATCTGGAAGCTATTATCATTAAGCGGAGGCCAGGCATTGAATATTGCTGTTGTAGGCAAAGAAAAAACATACGAGCCTATCGGCGCCTGGTATAACGATGAGTATAAATTGTTATAGACCATTGATCACTTCGTCCGTCGAATCAGCCAACTGGCGGAGAGGCGGATTCACCATTGACCATTGACCATTCACCTAAACACAGGGGATATGCAATTCTGGGATCAAATTATAAATACTGCCCTGATGGGCACAGATAAAAGGGCGCTCAGTGCCGATGAATTACCAGCCGGCATAAGCAATGCGGCAACAGCCATACAACAAGGTACATCTGACAAAGAAGAACAGTTTTTGCAAACAGCTGCACTGGCTTTTAATTATCGTCAGTGCGGGGTTACACCTTTGCAAAAAGAAGGAATAACCATTGCCATAGCAGGTACCGAAGAAAAAGAATACGGTTCGGCCCTGGCCATGCACACCTTAAAAGACATTCTTGATACGGAAAGCTATTCATTGCTGCGCTACTGGTTACAGCAATGCGCTTCAAAGCAACGCATTGTTGTTCCCGAGCTGATTCCGCTGTTACTGAACGTAGGCGTGCAGCAAAAAAAATTACAAAACCTGATAGTATCCTGTTGCGGCAAACGGGGCGAATGGCTCACCCGTTTAAACAACGAATGGAATTTTTCGGCCGCCGCAACCGATGAAGAATTGTGGCAAACAGGTTCACCCGAACAACGCAAAACCGTGTTGCAGCAATTACGGCAGTTGAATCCCACACAGGCGCGGGAATGGTTGCAGCAAACATGGGCGCAGGAAGATGCCAATACAAAAGCCGAATTGCTGCAATTGCTTATCACAAATATTGGCGAAGATGATATTGCATTTTTAGAAAGTCTTTCAACCGAAAAAAGCAAAAAGGTAAAAGAAACAGCGCTCCGGTTATTAAAGCAAATTCCTGCTTCGCCCATTGTACAAAAATACCAGCAGGTATTACAGCAGGCAGTGACCATAAAAACTGAAAAAAAGTTGATGGGCATATCATCCGAAAAACACCTGCACCTGCAGCTACCCGCCAATATCGATGAAAGCATTTACAAAACAGGTATCGACAAACTAAGCAACACCAAAGAGCTTACCGATGATGAATATGTTGTGTTGCAGCTGGCGCAATCGGTTCCCCCTTCTTTTTGGGAAACACATCTGCAAAACACACCGGGCTCCCTTATAAAATCGTGGCAGAAAGACAATACCGGTAAAAAATTAATACGTGCACTTATTAATTCAATTGTTTCTTTCAAAGACAGTCGCTGGGCATTGGCTTTTATGGAAAACAGCGATGTATTTTTTATTGATATCATTCCCCTGCTGCCCGTTGAACAACAGGAATTTTACAGTTTAAAATTTATCGACCAGTTTGCTGATAACATTATTGATTATGCTGTGCAGCGCGAAGATGAATGGAGCATAGAGCTTACCAAAGCCATTTTTAAATACACAGCAAAAAACGCCTATCAGTTCAACAAGCCTTTTTATAGTAAAAATATTCATTGCATACCGGTTGGTATGGCAACGGAGCTCGACAAATGCGGTCCGCCCGAAGCGCATTTGCGATCTTACTGGAGCAATACCAGTGAACATATTGCAAAGCTCATCAACTTAAAAAAACAAACCATAAATTCCTTTAACGAATAAAATAACCATTATGTCTGCCTTATTACGCCTGCATGCCGAACAATTATATGCACAGGAACTGGAAGAACTGCAAAAGCAGGACAGCGGCAAGCGGCCGCAAAACTGGAAGTTATCGCCCCAGTCGGTAGTTACCTACCTTATCGGCGGTAAACTGAAAAACGGATTTGAAGTATCGCCCAAATACATTGGCAATAAACGATTGATGGAAATTGCGGTGGCCACACTTACTACCGATCGAGCTTTGTTGTTGTATGGACTGCCCGGTACTGCCAAAAGCTGGGTGAGTGAACATTTATCAGCCGCCGTAAGCGGCGATAGTACCATGATCGTTCAGGGCACTGCAGGAACAAGTGAAGAATCCATTCGTTATGGCTGGAACTATGCACGCCTGCTGGCCGAAGGCCCTTCACAAAACGCATTGGTCGAAACACCGGTAATGCGTGCTATGAAAGAGGGAAAAATTGTGCGTATTGAAGAGCTCACCCGTATTGGGGCCGACGTACAGGATACGCTCATTACTATTTTATCAGAAAAAACTTTACCTGTTCCCGAATTGAATACCGAAGTACAGGCGGTGAAAGGATTTAATGTAATAGCTACAGCCAACAACCGCGATAAAGGAGTGAACGAATTGTCAAGCGCCCTGAAGCGTAGGTTCAACACCGTTATTTTACCGGTTCCCGACTCCATGGAAGAAGAAATTGATATTGTAAAACGGCGGGTTGAAAGTTTTGAAAAAGTGATGGAATTACCGGCCGAGCCACCGGCCCTGCAGGAGATCCGTCGCATTGTAACCATCTTTCGTGAATTGCGCAATGGGGTTACTATCGATGGTAAAACAAAAATTAAAGTGCCCAGCGGAACATTGAGTACCGCCGAAGCTATTTCAGTTGTAAACAATGGACTGGCCATGGCTGCCTATTTTGGCGATGGACAATTAAAAGCAGCCGACCTTGCGGCAGGGATCCTTGGTTCGGTAATCAAAGACCCCGTGCAGGACAAACTGGTATGGCAGGAATATCTTGAAACAGTTGTAAAACCCCGCGAAGACTGGAAAGATATTTACCGCGCCTGCCGGGATCTGAATTAAGCGTTGAGCAGTAAACTATTGACCATTCACCATTGACCATTCACCATGTCGGTACACATATTAGGCATACGGCACCATGGCCCCGGTTCGGCAAAAAACGTAAAAGATTTTCTGGAAAAATTGAAGCCGGATATTGTTTTGGTTGAAGGACCGCCCGAGGCAGATCCCCTGATACAATGGGTTCACCATAAAGAACTGAAACCTCCTGTTGCGATTCTGGTATACCAGCCCGATGATCTGCAGCAATCTTTGTTTTATCCGTTCGCCGAATTTTCGCCCGAATGGCAGGCCATGTTGTACGCCCGTAAAAACAATATACATATACGGTTTATGGATCTTCCCATAGGCCATCATATTGCGCTTGAAAAAGAAAAACGCGAGCAGCTGTTAAAAGAACAGGAAAGCAAAACAACAAATGAACAGGGCAACGACCCCGATGCATCATTAAATAATTATGCATTACGCAATAATGAAGCAACAGCCGAACCTGAAATAACCATCAAAAAAGATCCCATTTCTTATCTCGCCGAAGTGGCCGGTTACGATGATGGCGAAAAGTGGTGGGAGCATATGTTCGAGCACCGGCATAACAACGAACAGGTGTTTGACGCTGTTACCGAAGCTATGCAGGTGTTGCGCGAAACGGTTGCTCACAAAGAAGACAGAAGGGAACTGTTGCGGGAAGCATGGATGCGCAAAACCATACGACAGGCCGAGAAAGAAATGTTCCAGAACATTGCGGTAATCTGCGGCGCCTGGCATGCGCCAGCATTGGTGAATATGCCCAAACCAAAAGACGACAACGACCTGTTGAAAGGATTGCCGAAAGTAAAAGTTGAATGCACATGGATACCGTGGACATATAGTCGCCTGAGCTTTTATAGCGGGTATGGAGCAGGTATTGAATCGCCCGGCTGGTATGATCACATATGGCATCACCCGGTCGACGATGGCACCCGCTGGATGGCTAAAGTAGCAAAGCTGTTAAGAAAGCAGCAAATGGATACTTCAGTGGCGCATGTGATAGAGGCTGTTCGCCTTGCAGAATCACTGGCTTATTTGCGCAACCTCAATAAAGCAGGTCTCGAAGAATTGAATGAAGCCACCCGCACCGTACTGTGCAATGGCGAAAATATATTAATGCAGCTGATCCACGACGACCTGATCGTAAGCAACCGCATTGGCGAAGTGCCCACTGAAATTCCCAAACCACCCCTTCAGGTAGATATTGAAAAGCTGCAAAAGAAATTACGGTTACCCGCCACCGCCGACTGGAAAGACTACACATTAGACCTGCGAAAAGATACCGACCTGGAGCGCAGCATATTTTTACATCGACTGCTATTACTCGATATAAAGTGGGGCGAACAACAGGACACTTCAGGTAAAGGAACTTTTAAAGAATCATGGCGCCTGCAATGGAACCCAAACTTATCTATCGACATTATTGAAAAAGGCAACTGGGGTAATACCGTTGCCGAAGCCGCTGAAAAGTTTGTAATTAAAAAAGCCAATGAGGCCACTTCGTTAAGTACAGTAAGCGCCTTGCTTTCACATACCATTCCGGCCGAGCTGCACCGCGCTGTAGAAGAATGTATCAATTGCATCAATAATCTGGCAGCCGCCAGCGGCGATGTAATACAATTAATGGAAGTGGTGCCCGGCCTGGTACAGGTAAGCCGTTATGGCAGCGTGCGCAAAACCGATGCCGACCTGGTGCTGGGTATTGTAAACAGCATGATCACTCGCATTTGTGTGAGTTTGCCTGCAGCCTGCACCCTGGTAGATGAAGAAGCCGCACAACAACTGCTCGACCTGTTTTTTAAATTAACCGATGCGGTGAATGTGTTACAACAGCCTGATATCACCGGCCAGTGGCAACAAACATTACAAACCATTGCCACTACCAGCAATACATCTCCTTTCATTGCGGGTTATGCTACACGATTACTGGCCGATTATAAACTACTGGAAGGAGATGAACTCATCAAAGCATTTCACTATGCCATGTCAACCGCTACCCAGCCCGATAAAGCTGCAGCCTGGCTCGAAGGTTTTTTAAAAGGAAGCGGCACCATTTTGTTAATCGACCACGATTTGTGGAACCTCGTTAACAACTGGGTGGGCGCACTGGATGAAGAAATATTTACACGACTGCTGCCTTTGTTGCGCCGTACGTTTTCGAATTTTTCGGGGCCCGAACGAAGAAAGCTCGGCGAAAAAGTAAAAGCCGGCAGCAGCGGCACTGCTGTATTGCCAAAGATTGAAACCGGTTTGGATGTCGAAAGAGCGCAACAGGGCATTCCGGTTATTATGCAATTGCTGGGTTTACCTGTAAAATAAACACACAATGAACAACGAACAACATATTCGTAAATGGCGATTGATACTCGGTGGCGATCAAAACGACGGTACCGGTATATCGCTGAGCGAACGGGATATTCAAATAGATAAAACACTCGAAGCCCTGTACGACAGCAAACGACAGGGAGGACTGGGTGCATCTTCGCCTAATGTTGCCCGCTGGCTGGGCGACATCCGTACGTTTTTTCCTTCGAGCATCGTTCAGGTAATGCAGCAGGATGCGCTGAAGCGGTTGAACCTGACACAAATGTTGTTTGAAAAAGAAATGCTCGAGAATGTGGAGCCCGATGTACACCTCGTAGCCACCTTAATGACATTAAGCAAGGTAATTCCCGATAAAACCAAAGACACCGCGCGCATGGTGGTGCGAAAGGTAGTTGATGAATTATTGCGAAAGCTATCGCAGCCAACGCAACAGGCCATTGTGGGCAGCTTAAACCGCAGTGTGCGTAACCGCCGGCCACGCCATAATGAAATCAACTGGCATGCTACCATTCTTAAAAATCTGAAACATTATCAGCCTGAGTATAAAACAGTGATCCCCGAAACACGCATCGGATACGGACGCAAAAGAAATGCGTTAAAAGATGTGGTACTCTGTATCGACCAAAGCGGTTCGATGGGCGCTTCGGTTGTGTATTCAGGTATTTTCGGATCGGTAATGGCTTCTATTCCTGCCATCAAAACTAAAATGGTGGTGTTCGATACCGCCGTGGCCGATTTAACCGAAGAACTGACCGACCCGGTTGAATTGTTGTTTGGCGTTCAGTTAGGCGGCGGTACTGATATCAATGCGGCACTTACTTACTGCAAACAGATCATCACCAAACCCAACGACACCGTATTGGTGCTCATCACCGATTTATACGAAGGCGGCAATGAGGCCGAAATGCGCAAAAGAGCTGTTGAGCTGGTTTCCGCCGGCGTGCAGGTGGTGGTATTACTGGCGTTGAACGATGATGGCGCTCCCGGCTATGATCACCAGAATGCGCAATTTTTATCGAACCTTGGCATACCTGTTTTTGCCTGTTCGCCCGATAAGTTTCCCGACCTGATGGCCGCCGCCTTAAGCAAGCAGGATATAGGTCTGTGGGCAGCAAAAGAAGACCTGGTATTAAAAAAATAACAACCCTATGGCCTTTACGATTGAAGAATTACAACCCTCCTACGTCAGTGCTTGCAGGTGTACGTGCCATTAAATTGCTCAAAATCAGCGAAGCTGAATAAATTACTTCTCTATAGATTCACAAAATAACCCTTACAACCCAAAACCAAAAACCCAACCAATATGCCCTTTACGCCCGAGCAGTTAAGCCCGTATTATGAACGTTTGTCCAGGGTAGAGATACCGGCTGATTGTTACAATTTCTCTTATGAATACCTTACGGGAAAGATCAGCCAGTTACCAACGCTCACTGATAAGTTTGACAACCGTTGGTTTCACCTGCTGCATGAATTATTGCTAACGCCAGACATTACTACTGAAAATGAAACGTTGCTTTTTTCTTTATTTACAAGCCCATCCATTTTAAGATACGTTAAAATAGAGCTGGCCCATAGATTTTTAGCCCCGTTAAGAGAAGATGACAATCAGGATGTTTTTGATAAAATTTTAAACAGATATCATAAACTTGAGTGGAAAGATGATAAGTTGACTTTCTTTTTTATTTCTTCTTTGGTACATTTTAAAGACCATGAAATTCTTAATGGCAACACACCGGTGTTAAACTTTATACACGACCGGTTATCGCGAATGCCTGAATCGGCACTAAATGAAGAAATGGGTAGTGATTCCTTCAGAGATTTCAACAGAAACCTGTTTGTTTTTTTATTTCGCAGCCGCAGGGAAAAGATAAAAGAGTATATTCATAAGCATTTGAAAAATAGTGGTGATCACTACCATACCCGAACAATGGCATGTGCTTTGAAATATGACTTCGAAGCGTATGGCCCTTTTTATAAAAACATCATCGACAACCTGTCTTCGTCAACCAAAATTTATTATCTGTATCTCATTTATAATGACTATAATCCTGAAAAGAATATAAAGGAATTGGTTGCCAATTCAGAAGCTTATTTCCAATACTTTTTAAATAACCTCAAAAATTATTATGAATCTGATTTTTCATCGGACTATTATAAGAGAACAGATGAAAAGTATTTATCGATGCCCCAATATGCCTGGGCTTTGTATTTTATACTAAAAGAAAATGAAGCAAGGGGCATCGAATTGCTTGAACAGCTTTTGGCTGCACAATTTGTTTTGAAAAAACCAGTACTGCAAATGCTCAACTCCGTTTTAGGCAATTCCTGTATTCCTTATTTGCTCAAAGCTGTTTTTCAAAAAGATGAAAAATACCATGAAGAAAAACGGCAGGAGTATATATTTAATGAATTAAAAAATTATAATGGCCAGTTTGACATAAACGTTCTGTGGCAGTTCGAAAAATACCAGTCAAAACATGCCGAAAACCTGGCCATACAATTTTTGATAGAAAATGATGGCAGCCTAACGGAAAAAGCTATTGCAGCCATTGAAGATACAAACAAAGATATCCGCCTGATGGCTGCCCGCATTTTATTAACCCTTGGCTCACCCGAAGCCATGAACACACTTAAAAAAGCACTTGATACCGAAACCGACGACGAAACAAGGGATTTAATATGGCAAACCTGTGGCCGTGAAATTTCAACACATATTACCGAAGAAGCCATCACCGAAATGGTGGAAAACGCCAAAACGCGTGGCAAATTAAAACGGCCCCTGTTTCCCTGGCTGAATGAAGAAACATTGCCCGGTTTATATCTTTTATCGGGCCGCCGGCTTACTAACGAAGAAACAAGACTGATCCTGTATCGCATGTCGCGGGTTAAAGGTATGCGTACCGATGCAGAAATTAAACCGGTATTGCAACTGATCGACAGGGAAAAATCGGCCGACTTTGCAAAAGCTGTTTATAAAGCATTTGAAGAAAAAGAGTTCGACGCAAAATATAAATTCCTGCTGTTACTGGCTGCCCTGTTTGGCAACGATGATATAGTGAATAAGTTTTGTACCGCCATTAACAAATGGATCGATGGCGGAAGAAAAGCCATGAGCGAATACGGCATCGAAGCCCTTGCTTTACAGGGAAGCAACAAGGCATTACGATGGATTGAATGGTTCTCGCGCAAATACCGCAACAAAAAACCCTATGTAAGCGAAACCGCTTTAACAGCGCTTACTGCCGCCGCCGAAGAGCTGGAAATATCTATTCACGAATTAGGCGACAGAATAGTTCCTGATTTTGGATTTGAAGGGCTTTTTAAACATTTTACCATAAACGGCGATGAATACCGTGCATTTGTTGACAGCAATTTTAAACTGGCTTTCTTTAACGAAGACAATAAAAAACTAAAATCGTTACCCGCAGCAGCCGGTAATGAATTAAAGGAAGAATTTAAAGGTATTGCCAAAGAAGTACGCGATGTGGTGAAAGCGCAATCTTCGCGGCTTGAGCATTACCTGGTGGTGCAGCGCAAATGGAGCTATGCCGAATGGCAACAGTTCTTTTTGAACAATCCCATCATGTTTATTTACGCCACCAAATTATTATGGGGTATATACGATGAAAAGCAGCAGCTCATCAGTTCTTTTCTTTGCCAGGAAGATACCACGCTGATTGATAAAGAGGGTAATGAGGTAGATGCTCCCGAAACCCAAACAATAGGCATTGTACATCCAATTTCGTTTTCACCGGAGGAATTGCAGGCATGGAAAAAACAATTCTTTGAACTATCTATTGAGCCTGTTTTTCCGCAGCTCGAAAGACCGGTGTACCTGTTGCCCGAAGAAGATAAGGACAAAAGGATCATACAGGATTTTGTGAACGTGCCTACCGATTCAGGTTCGATAAAAAATACATTTGATAAATATGGCTGGAGAAAAGGCGATACCGGCGATGGAGGCTATATTTATACTTTTCACTATACCGACTACGCAAGCCACATTGAAGCTGTATTGCAGGTAGATGGAGTAGCGGTGTTTGGATTTACTGATGACGCAAAGCTGGGAAAATTATATTTTGTTGATACTTCTAAAAATAAGGCCAACTGGTTCGATAATCCGTCAAACGATAAAGATGAAAGGCTTATTCCTGCGGGTGATTTATCGTCGGTGTTTTACTCAGAAGTTGTAGCCGCCATAAAAGCTATTAAAATAAGAAATTAAGAATGAGAAATGTTAAATGAAAAAGTAAACCCCCGAAGCAGTTTTCTTACTTTTTCATTTAACATTTTTAATTTTTCATTCTTCATATCACGCCTTCACCCCAATCAAAAACATGGTGGTAACAGGGTAATCTATCGGAACCAACGCTCCACTCTCAAGCGTAAATAATTCTGCCTTACCCTTCCAGCGATTGTTTACGATCCAATCATTAGTAAATGCTTTTGATGAAGGATGAATGGTAAAACCGGCTTCGCGTAAATGATCTTTCCATTCATTAAAATCCCAGAAACAAAAAGTTTCATGCATTTCGCTTTGCCAGTTATCGGTATAATCTTTCCGGCTCAGATATTCCATGGCATCCTGTAAAGAAATAACAATGTATTTTTTATTGCTGATAGTTGTAATGGAATGGTTCAATACATAGCCTTCTTTATGCCTGAAGTCACGGGCAAACCGAAGAAAGCGGGTGTAGGTTGATAAACTGCTGAGGTATTGCGCGAGTTCGTTTTTGTCGTTAAATTCTTTATAGGGATCGTCGTTACTGCCGTCGGTGTCGTTCAGCCACAAATAAATAGTTTGCTCTTTGTTGTCGGGGCCAACCACATCACGGTTGATCCATATACCACCCGGCGCCAGTTCTTCGTAGCGGTTGCGAATGAATGCCAGCAGGTCTTTCCGGCTGCCGTACGATTCAATTTCATGGGTAAGTGAAGAAGTATGGATGGTATTCATCGAATTGGGATCGAATACCAGGCCGGTCACCGCATTTTTTTGAGAGAAGAACACAAAGGGATTTACAAACTCACCGTTCTCTTTCCGCTGCTGGCATACCACATATAAATAGCGCGATACTTCAATGCCATAAAAATCCGACTCGCGTAAACGTTCATCTTTACAGGCCAGTTTTATCCACGACCCTACCGCACAACCGATATCGCCTATACGTCCGGGTTGAATAAAATGGGCCGTATCGTGGTATTTCATTTCGGCTATATCATCCATTTGCCGTACATATACATTATAATCGCGTGTTTCGGTTAAATCGCCGTCGCTGCTGATCATGGCATCCCTGAACAGCATTTGCACTTTTTCGCCCCGCTTGTATTTCGCCCATACGTTATAGGCGCTGGCATGCATATGCTGTTTCACAAATGGGTCTGTTTGCCAGTCGGCGCATCGTGCAATGTGCTCCACTACGTCCCAGGGCATGGGCGTATGATATTGCCAGGTAGTAATATCTTTTAGTTCGGCCGGCAGAATAGTAAAACCAGGCTCACGATACATATTCAATACCGGTGTTGAGCAAATAACAATGGTGTTTTGAGGCGTACAATGAAACAGCCCCTCGCTGTCGTGCTGAATGCGTTTGAGTGTATACTGCGCAAAATTAGACACCTGGCCTACGTCGTCAATCCCATACATGTAAGTGGGTATTTTGAGCTCATTGCCAAAAGCTTCAATGCTGATGGCACGCAGATAAAATGGTAAGGGATTGCGGCGGGTATTGGAATGGTTGGCCGAGGTAACGGCAAAAATCACCGCTTCAATTTTTTCATTGATGCCAACAGGGTTGCCAAATACATCAGGCTCATTTTGCAGCGTATTTTGTATAAGGCGTTGTAAGTACTGAAACTGAAATTGGGTCAGTAACTGGTGGCGTCCGGGAATCAACAGGTACATGAAACATATTTGCCGCTAAAGATAAGGTTTGACATTGATTGATGCATATGTTTTATATTGCATCTTAATGTCGGTATCAGGTTCAGAAATAAAAGTGGCTGTTGACGCTATTGTGTTTGGATATTCCAAAAACGAAGGCGTATCGGTATTGCTTATACAACGCAAATACCCTCCCTTTAAAAACGCCTGGGCAATACCCGGCGGATTTGTGTTGCCCGATGAATCGCTCGAAGATGCGGTGCGCCGGGAACTGCGTGAAGAAACGGGCATAGAGGTGAATTACCTGGAACAATTATACACTTTTGGCGATCCCGATCGCGATCCCCGCAAGCGGGTAATTTCAGTGTCGTATTTTGCGCTGGTTAAATCGGCGCAATTTCAGCAGTTGAAAGCCAGTACCGATGCCGAAAATGCGCAATGGTTCAATATCAAAGCACTTCCACCGTTAGCATTCGATCATAAAAAAATATTACATGTAGCCATTGAACGGGTCAGGGCAAAGATCCGTTATCAACCCATTGGCTTTGAACTGCTCGATCGTAAATTTCCGTTTGCCGACCTCGAAAAATTGTACATCACTCTACTCGACCGCGAAATAGACCGCCGTAACTTCTACAAAAAAGTGATGGCCCTGGGCATACTCGATGAAACCGATGAATATGCGAAAAGCGAAGGCAAAGGCCGCCCCTCCAAATTGTTTCAGTTCAATAAAAAGCGTTACCAGGAGCTGGTAAAAGAGGGAATCAATTTTGAGATTTAAAGACTTTAATTATTAAAATCGGTGATTTGATCGTTTAAATGGAGTGATTTAATTCTTTAAATCGGCCTGAAGAAGAACTTTGCTATCATTTAATTCTTCAAATCGATGATTTAAACCTTCAAATGAGCGATTTAATTCTTCAAATCGGTGATTTGATCCTTTAATTAAGCGATTCAATGTTCAAATCGGTGATTTAATGCTTTAATTGACCGATTTAATTCTTCAAATCGATGATTTGATCCTTTAATTAAGCGATTCAATGTTCAAATCGGTGATTTAATCCTTTAATTGANAATTCAATCCTTTAATTAAGCGATTCAATGTTCAAATCGGTGATTTAATCCTTTAATTGGGCGATTCAATTCTTCAAATCGGTAATTTAATCCTTCAATTGAGCGATTTAATTCTTCAAATTGACCGGAAGAAAAATTTTGGCAAGATCTAATTATTAAAATTGGTTATTTGATCGTTTAAATGAGCGGACACAGGACTCTGTTAGAGCCCGGCCGGAATTCCGGAGCGGCAATTATGCAAATAACTGGTATGCAACATTCCTTGTTTTGACCTCTCAGGTCTTGCATTCTTATTTTGCGTGTTTTTTACGCAAAATTTGGATATTTCAAAAACCGTGATTAAATTTGCGTATAATTAACGCAAAATGAAAACAACAGGTGTCATAATCGCCAGGTTCCAAACTCCTTACCTTCATGAAGGCCACAAATATTTATTGAATGAAATTAGGGCTAAGCACAATAAAGTAATTGTAGTACTGGGCGTTTCGCCCGTAAAAGGCAGCCGCCGCAATCCGTTTGATTTTTATACCAGAGAAAAATTACTCAAACAATATGCGCCTGAACTGATCGTGTTGCCATTGAGCGACCACCCATCTGATGAAGCATGGAGCAAACAACTCGATGCCTTGTTACAAAACACTTTTCCGCAGGAGTCATTTATATTATATGGCAGCCGCGACTGTTTTATCCCCTACTACAGTGGACATTTACAGGTTGTTGCCTTACCCGAGCTGGGTGAGCATTCTGCTACGGTTATTCGAAATGAAAACAGCGATAAAGTACTTGATACAACCGATTTCAGAATGGGTATCAATTATGCCTATCAAAATACATATGCCAAAGTATATCCCACGGTTGATATTGCCGTATTAAAATATAACGACACGCAGGTGTTGCTTGGCAAAAAACCAAATGCTCCCCAGTGGCGTTTTCCCGGTGGTTTTGCCGACCCCACCGACGAAACATACGAAGCAGCAGCACGACGCGAATTGCAGGAAGAGTGTGGCGATTTGGAAATAAATAGTATGCAATATATCGGGTCGGCCAAAATAGATGACTGGCGTTATCGTTCTGAGGAAGATAAAATAATGACCCTGTTATTTAAAACGCAATGGGTTTTTGGTAATGCGAAGGCAAACGACGATTTGAAAGAACTGGCCTGGTTTCAGGTAAAAGAACTAACAACTATGATGCGAAACGGAACCATTGCCAAAGAGCACCACGTACTGGTGAATCTTTTACTGAAAAATTTAAATGGATAAGAACAAACAGCACCTTATAACAACCCTTAATTAACACAAGCAAACTTTTTTTTATGAAAACGCAGGAAAACATAGTATTACTCGCCGACGCCTATAAATACTCTCACCATAAATTATACTATCCCGGTACTACAAAAATTTACTCTTACCTCGAAAGCCGGGGTGGCCAATTTTCTGAAACTGTATTCTTTGGCTTGCAGTATTTTTTAAAATATTATCTCGAGGGCAAAGTGATCACCAAAGAAAAGATCGATGCAGCAGATGATTTTTTAAAACAGGTGTTCGGTCGTAACGATGTATTTGATCGCAGTAAGTTCGATTATATTCTTGAAAAACACAATGGCCGTTTACCCGTTCGTATAAAAGCAGTTCCCGAAGGAACGGCAGTACCGGTGAACAATGTGCTGATGACGATCGAAAATACCGATCCCGAATGTTTCTGGCTCAGTAACTTTTTAGAAACGCTGTTGATGCAGGTGTGGTATCCCAATACTGTTGCCACCCTGTCGCGCGAAGTTAGAAAAATAGTTGAGGAATATTTTGAAGAAACAGCATCAGAAGCATCGAAACCAGCCATTGATTTTGTACTGAATGATTTTGGATTTCGTGGTGTAAGCTCTGTAGAAAGCGCCGGCCTGGGTGGAGCCGCTCACCTGCTCAGTTTCATGGGTAGCGATACCATCATGGGTAGCGTGCTGGCTCAGCGCTATTATAATGCGCAAAAAGTATACGGCGTATCAGTCCCCGCTACCGAACACTCGGTTTGTACGTTGTTGGGTGAAGAAGGTGAGCTGGAAGTATTCAAACATATATTAAAAACCTTCCCTACCGGTATTGTGGCCTGTGTATCTGATTCATTCGACATATTCAGAGCCTGCAGCGAATACTGGGGCACCGAATTAAAAGACCTCGTATTAAATCGTGATGGCGTACTGGTTATTCGTCCTGATAGCGGCGACCCGGTATTTACTCTGCTGAAGGTGTTTGATATACTGTTGAACAAATTCGGTTATACCATCAATGAAAAAGGGTATAAAGTATTACCGACACAGGTAAGGGTATTGCAGGGAGATGGCATTAATGTGCAAACAATACGATTGATCTATGGCGCTCTGAAAATAAATGGCATCAGCGCCGAAAACCTGGTGTTGGGTATGGGTGGCGCTCTGCTACAAAAGGTTGACAGAGATACTCAAAAGTTTGCCTTTAAATGTTCATATGCCGAAGTGAATGGGAAAGGGGTAGATGTACAAAAACATCCAGTTGAAGTAGACAACCATGGCAAACTGGTGCAATCATTTAAAACCTCAAAAGCCGGGCAGTTGAAATTAATTCGCACCGAAAATGGGTACCAGACAGTAAGAAAAGAAACCCATCCCGAATACGACGACCAGCTTGTAACAGTTTTTGAAAATGGAGCATTGATAAATGAAACAAGTTTTGAAGAAGTAAGGGAGAGGGCAACGGTAAATAAAGAAGTAGAAATAGTTTAAAAAACAAAATTTATGCGCAAAAATTTCAAATCAATAGCTGAAGATACACTGAAGCTGATTGAACAGGGATTCTATTATAATTCAAAAAATGAAAAAGTAGAAATAGCTGATTCAATACAGTATTCAGTTAACAACACAAACCTGTATACACCTGAGCAGCTTGATTCGCTGCTGTCAACTACTGTAATTGCAGGCACTGAAAAAACAACATTTGAAGTAACCAATGAAACTACGCTGGATGCAGCCCGCCGGCTGGCAATCGAAGGTGAGAAAGACATACTATGCCTGAATTTTGCTTCGGCAAAAAATCCCGGTGGCGGTTTCTTAGGTGGTGCAGTTGCACAGGAAGAATGCATAGCAAGGGCATCGGGCTTGTATCTCTGTTTGCTCAAAGCGCCTGAATATTACAACTATCACAGAGAACAGCAAAACTTTTTGTATTCCGATCACATGATATGGTCGCCGCGTGTTCCAGTATTTAAAAATGAAAACGGAAACCTTACAGATGAAGTATTGTGTGTATCGGTGGCAACATCACCGGCAGTGAATGCAGGTGAATTGCAAAAGAGAAACGCAGCCAATAGCAGCGAGGTAGAAGCAGTAATGCGAGCGCGTATTGAAAAATTACTGGCACTATGCGTTGCCCAAAATCACCCTACACTGATACTGGGGGCCTGGGGTTGCGGAGTTTTCAGAAACGATCCCAACATGATTGCCGGACTGTTTCATGAAGCGCTCACCGGAAAGTTTGCCGGCTGTTTTAAGCGAATTGCTTTCGCTGTGAAAACCAATAATGAAAGCATGATTGAATCGTTCAGGAATAGATTTTGATATGAAACCAAACATTATTCACGCAGCCTTATTCGGAGTAGCAGTTGGTGATGCATTGGGAGTGCCAGTTGAATTTAAAAGCCGCAATGAAATGAAGCAGCAACCGGTGCAGGATTATGAAGGGTACAAGCAGCACAACCAGCCACCCGGCACTTTTTCCGACGACAGCTCGCTTACCTTTTGTATTGCCGAATCATTATGCAATGGTTATGATCTGAACGATATAGCCCAGCGTTTTGTAAAATGGTTTTATGAAGGGTATTGGACACCAGGAGGCATTGTATTTGGCGTTGGCAAATCGACCGAAGATTCAATAGGTCGATTAAAAAACGGAACCCCTCCTGCCCTTTCGGGTAATTACAGCGAAACCTGCAATGGCAACGGGTCGCTGATGCGCACAATCCCGTTACTTTTTTATATCAGGAATTTTGATATTGAAAAAAGATATGAAATAACTAAAGAGGTGTCGTGCATCACGCACGGATATATCCGGCCGGTTATTGCCTGTTTCTATTATCTTGAATTTGCACTGGAGTTATTAAATGGCAGCGGCAAAAAATCTGCCTATAACAGAACAGCCAGAAATGTATGGAATTTTTTGAACGCCAATAACATCGCAAAACACGAAATGGATTTGCTGGCGCCACTGCTGTTGAGCGATATATCAAAGCAACCCGAAGACGCCATTTGCTCACTACATTACGTGGCCGACACGCTTAAAGCATCGATGTGGTGTTTTATGAATACAGATAATTATAAAGATGCTGTATTAAAAGCAGTAAACCTGGGACACGATACCGATACCACAGCAGCTGTAACCGGCGGACTGGCAGGATTGTATTATGGTTTTGAATCTATACCCGAAAAATGGGTCAATGAAATCAGAAGAAGCGACGATATAAATGATCTGTGCAACCGGTTATCAAAGGCAATGGGATTGTAAATAAATTCCTCAACACATCACACGTCAATAACAGGCAATGCTGTTAAATTAAGCTTTTAAATTTCCTGCAAAGACTTCCTTCAGCTTCGTTCAGGCTTTCAATGAAGCCGGACTAATAGTCGTGAGCATAATCGAATCGAGTCCTGAGCGGAGTCGAAGGATACCTCCTTTTTATGAAAAAAATAATGCATCACCATGAACCCGCTGATCAGTAAAATCAATAAGGCCAATAAAATTGAAGATGTATTGAACGTAGTCAATTTTAAAACCGAATTCAATAATATAATAAAACGAATTCATCCCGACACCTGTACCGACGCCGGTGCATCGGCAGCCACTACAAAAATGAATGGCTGGAAGAATGAGTTCGAAAACGGAAAACTGTTTGAAGATGACCTGGGCCCTTTCAGGACCAATGGATATTGGGCAGACTTTAAATCTTCTGTACCAAATCTTAAAGCATCTGTAGACAACTATAGAAAGTTTCAGCAAATGAAATCCGACGCAGACGTACATTTTAAAAAATACCTGCCTAAAGATTGTTTGTTGTTGCCCGATGGCACCTACCGGTTCATTTTTGAAAAAAGAGCCATTCCATTATCAGGATTGCAGTTGCCACAGGAGCATGTAAACTGGGTATTAAACAGGATACTGGAATATTGCGCTTATTTGTCGCAGGTTGACTATGTTCATTGCGGATTAAATCCTGAATCCATTTTCATCATTCCTGAAAATCATGGAATACAGGTGGTTTCCTTTTATCATCTTACCCTGAAAAATGCAAGGGTACGCACGCTATCGGGCAGGTACAGCAACTGGTATCCGTTACAAACAATAAATACAAAAACAGCCACATCGATTGCCGACCTCGAATGTGCAAAACATATTGCCGCTTATTTGCTTGGCGAAAAATCGGGCAACGCGGTAAAATTCAGAAAAACGCACAATGCTGATTTCATCAATTTTTTATTGACCAGTCACGATAATGCATACGAGTGCTTAATGCAGTATAAAACTTTATTAAGAAAAAATTTTAAAACAAAATTTCATTCATCAACCTTTTAAAATTTAAATGTATGGGAAATTCAAGATGGTCGAACGACGCCTATAACAATTTAAAGGCCGGCTATTCATCAAAAACAAGGGCACAGGTATTTTCGAATACAAGTATCGACAGCGATATGTCGCCCTACGGTGTTCAGTTCCGCGAAAGCAGGGATTCCGACACACACCCCGAAAGCCTTGCCATTGGTGTTTTTTTAGATGTTACCGGAAGCATGGGATCAATTCCCGATATGTTGATCCGTCATAAATTAGGTCACCTGATGAACACGCTTATTTCGCACGGCGTGCCCGATGCGCATGTATTATTTGGCGGTATTGGTGATCAGTATACTGATCAAAGTCCGTTGCAAACCGGGCAATTTGAAGCCGGCACCGACGAGTTGAACAGGTGGCTCACTAAAATTTATCTGGAAGGTGGTGGCGGTGGTCAGAATAAAGAATCCTATTCGCTGGCCTGGTTGTTTGCATCCCGTCACACATCCATTGATTGTTTTGAAAAAAGAAATCAGAAGGGCTTTTTGTTCACCATTGGCGACGAAGGCGTACATGAACAACTCGATAAAGATTTTCTCACCGCTTTATTGGGTTATCAGTTCCACGAAGGCCTTTCAGCTGAACAGGTATTGGCCGAAGCGCAAAGAATGTATCATGTTTTCCATTTGCATGTTCGTGAAACCGTTACAGGACAAAGCCAGCCTATTATCAACGAATGGAAGCAATTATTACAGGAAAGAGTTATCATCGTTGAAGACTATAACAACATTGCCGAAATAATTGCTTCTACCGTTGCCGTGGTGATGGGGGCTGAATTAAAAAATGTTGTTGCCGGTTTCGACAAAGCCATCGCCAAACAGGTTACTAACGCATTGGTTAAAATAGGCAGCGATGTAGCCTCTAAAAAACAAGGTGGTATTATTTCTTTATAAAATCAACAATTATACATGAGCAAAACAAGCATCGTAACAGGGCTTTTCTTTGGCGATGAAGGCAAAGGAATAACAACGGCATTTCTTTCAGCTGAAAAAAGCCTGATTGTACGATTTTCAGGAGGGCACAATGCCGGGCACACCGTTGAAAACAACGGGTACCGGCATATATTCTCCAGTTTCAGCGCTGGTACATTACAGGGGGCACACACATACTGGAGCGAGTATTGTACCTTTTGCCCGAAATCTTTTTACAACGAGCGGCAGGCGTTAATACGAAATGGGTATCATCCGGTTCATTTTCTTCATCCGTTATCGATGGTAACAACGCCTTTTGATTATGAATACAATCAAAAAACCGAATCATCCAATAAACATGGCTCGGTGGGCGTTGGGTTTGGCGCTACAATAATGCGTAACACCCAAACCCCTTTTAAATTGTTCGCCATTGATTTGAAATACCGGCCGGCTCTTAAGCAAAAGCTGCAACAAATTGCCGCTTATTATAATGCCGCTGATGCCAGTGAAAAAATAGAAATGTTTTTATGGTATATTGATCACATAAACCTTTCGATAAATACATTGGCGGAAATTAAACATAACTATGAGCACATTATATTCGAAGGCGCCCAGGGCATTATGCTCGATATGGATTTTGGATTTTTCCCAAATGTTACCCGTAGCAATACCACATCAAAAAACGCGCTGGAGATCATTAAAAAAGAGCATTTGCCTTTGCCGGATATTTATTACGTGATGCGTTCGTATTTAACACGCCATGGCAATGGTTATATGCCAAACGAATCGAACAAATTAAGTTTCGAAGATAAAACCAACACAACCCATCAATACCAGGGAGCATTCAGGCAGGGATTCCATTCCTATGAATTATTACAACATGCATTTGGTATAGACTCGATTTATGCAGGCAATAACCCGCACAAAAAAAATCTGGTTATTACCTGTCTCGATCAAACCAACAATCTGATATTGATTGATAACAAACGCATCTCTTTATCAGAATTTTTGGAATTTCCATTGGGTATTTCTAATTTCTTTATTAATCGCTCACCCGAATCAAAAAGGGTGGAGCCTGTAAAACATGCACAAGCAGCATTATGAATTTTATTTATCTGATAACGGTGTTTGGCTTACCGATCATGTACCGGTTCAGTTCATACAGTTTAAACCTTTTTAAACCTGCGCTGTTACTATATGCATGTCGATACAATTAAGCATCCTTGATCAAACACCCATTCGCAAAGGAAGCAATGCATCGGAGGCTTTACAGGAATCAATTGAACTGGTTCGCTTTGCCGACGGGCTTGGTTATACACGCTACTGGCTGAGTGAACATCATAATACCATTACGCTGGCAGGCGCTGCGCCCGAAGTGCTGATAGCGCGCCTTGCCGCTGAAAGTAAACGCATTCGTCTTGGTTCGGGCGGCATTATGCTGCCCAATCACAGTGCTTTAAAAGTTGCTGAAAATTTCAGGTTGCTCGAAGCCTTGTATCCGCATCGCATCGATCTGGGCGTTGGCCGCGCACCAGGTGGCGACAGACTTACAGCCAAATTATTAAATCCCTCCAATACGTTCGATCCGCAGGAATATATTGAACAGATCAACGATCTGCAGGATTATTTAACAGATACACCCGGTTATAATAACGTACAGGGTAAAGTGCGCGCTATCCCGTCGATTGATACCGTTCCTGAATTATGGATGTTAACCAGCAGCGGCGAAAGCGCTTACCTTGCTGCTCACGCCGGCATGGCATTAAGCTATGCACAGTTCATAAATCCCGTTGGCGGACCTGAAGCGATTGCCACCTACAGGCAGCGATTCAAACCATCGAATCAATTGAAAACATCCAAAGCCAGCGTGGGCGTTTTTGCTTTTACTTCAGAAAGCGAACAAAAAGCCGCGCAGTTGCAGGCTGTTATGGATTACCGGATGCTGAGTTTTGAAAAAGGCCGGTTCGATGAAATACCCACCTATGAAGTAGCAAAACAATATAAATACACCGAAAACGAATGGCAACGGGTGCTGTTTAACCGGCAACGCACCATTATAGGAACGCCCGATGTGGTAAAAGAAAAACTGATTGCCATGGCAACCAGCTTCGATGTAAACGAAATCATCATTTCAACTTTTGCCGAAACGAAACAGGACCGTTTTCACAGCTATGAGTTATTATCAGAATTATTTGAATTAACGCCCATAGTTTAGCGCTGATGCGCTCCTTTATTTTTTAGCAGCATCTATCACCAGACCCTGTTGCGGCACCCATTTGTCGTACTCCATATACTGCGCAATACGTTTGGCAGCTTCAATACCCCTTATTTTTTCAACCAGGTGTAATGCGCCATCGATACCGGCCGAAATACCTGCTGTTGTGATCACTTTTCCATTGTCTACAAAACGTACATCCGACAAAACCTTTGCATTGGGCACTGCCTTTTTAAGGCCTTCTATACTTTCGTGAAATGTGGTAACAGTGAGGTTATTTAAAATATCTGCCTTACCCAAAATAAACGCGCCTGTGCAAACCGAAAAATAATACGAAATATTGGTTTGCGCTTTTATCCATTCAATTACTTTCGGGTCATTGGCAGCGTTACCCGCATTACCGCCAAAAAAAGCAAGTATATCTGCTGCAGGAGCATCGTTGATCGTGTAATCGGGAATAACTTTCAATATGCCCTGTGAAACAATGGGTTCTTTGGTGCGCGACACTGTAAATACATCAAACTGAGCATAGGCAAATACTTCCATAGGGCCGGCAAAATCAAGCACCTCAACACCATTCTGCAAATAAAAAGCAACCTTATATCTTTTGGCGTTCATGGATTTTTGATGCTCCTCAGGTGTTTGCTGTACCAGCGTCATGCCGCAATGCGGACATTTACCAGGTGTCGTAAAAGTAAGGCTGTCGCAACTGCCGTTACAGGGCGCACAATAATAAGCTGTTTGTGCAAATAATGAGTTACTCATGGCTATCTGTATTATGCAGAAAAACAAAACAAAAAACTGTTTCATAAGCGGGTGTTTCTTCTGCATAAAGGTATAACTGCTCCGAAAGGTAAATAAGGACAATGAAGCGACAGATCGGGACAAAATTTACGGTAGAGGCATAGATGGTAAGGTATTCCTCGTTGCCTTTGTGCCTCGTTGCCTTAGTTTCTTTTAAGCAGTCTGCGCAACTGGTTGCTGCTTTTTAAACCACATACTTCGGCAACAGCCTGTATGGTATGGCCTTCGCCCATCATTTGCCGCGCCCGTTCAAGCCTCAGTTGATCAATATACTGGCCGATGGTTATGCCTGTTGTTTTTTTAAAAAGCCGGGTGAGGTTTCGGGCGCTCATGTGTACCTGTTCGGCCAGCGCTTCGATATTTATTTTCTTTTCAAGCGACTGGCCCAGTTTATCCTGAACGGTATGAATTCGGTTATTGATGTGATTGCGGTGTTGTAAAAAGGCAGTGAGCTGCGGATCAAATGCCGTACGACGCAAATACACCACTACTTCTATTGCAATTTGTGCTGCAAAATGCGCCCCGAACAATTGTTCAATCAAAAACAACGACAAATCGATACCAGCAGCCACACCGGCGCTGGTATACAGGTTACCGGCATGTACAAACAAGCGGTTCTGCTGAACCTTTGCCAAAGGATACCGGTTTGCAAAACGGTCAATATACTTCCAATGAGTAGTGCATTCTTTATCGTTCAGCAATCCTGCTTCGGCCAGTAAGTAAGCGCCCGTACAAATTGAGCATATGGTAACGTCTTTGTTGTATTGTTCCGTTAACCAGTTTTGAAAAGGTTTTGATGAGTGCAAAAAACTTTCATCAGATAACAGGTACGATTCAAGCCCCGGTATAAACACCAGGTCGCCCTTTTTTAAATTAAACGAATTGAAATCTTCAAGGTGTGAAAAATATAAACGGCTGCTGCTTTCGATGCTACTCTCACTGGCATGTATATTACTAAATAATAATTTAACGGGAGCGCCATAATCCAGCGCTTCATAAAATATTTGTATGGGCCCGCATATGTCGAGCACATGCACTTTGGGCGGAATGGCAAATACACATTGTACAACCGGCCGTGTAGTAAGTTGCATATTGATAAAGCTAAGTGCTATGAACAGAAAAAAAAAGAGTTTATATTTATTTCGTGTTGGCCTTTTTTCCTGAAGTATGTTACAATTTTGCAAACAATAATACCCAAACACAACTAAACCGGTAAGTGATGAACAATGCGGTATTTTTTGGGTTGTATCTGTGGGAACTTCGATCGGGCCTGAGTTGTATATCTCCGATGCGATCGGTTAAACAAAGTACCGCAATTACGAAAGGATATCATAAATTATAATATGAAAATTAAAGCAATTATAACAGGTGCTACCGGCATGGTAGGTGAAGGGGTTTTACATGAATGCCTGTTACATGCTGATGTTGAACAGGTGTTGGTTATTGCCAGAAGAAGCTGTGGCATTTCGCATCCTAAACTTAAGGAAATCATTCACACTGATTTTTACAACCTGTTGCCCATCAGGGAACAGCTGAAAGGATATAATGCCTGTTACTTTTGTTTAGGCGTATCGTCGGTTGGCATGAATGAAAAAGATTATCACCGGGTAACATATGATCTTACCATGCACATGGCTACCCTGCTTGCCGAACTCAACCCCGCCACGACCTTTTGTTATGTTTCCGGCGCCGGCACCGACAGTACCGAACACGGAAAAATGATGTGGGCGCGGGTAAAAGGTCAAACTGAAAATGATCTGCTGAAATTGCCTTTCAAACAGGCATACATGTTCAGACCGGGATTCATGAAACCTACAAAAGGCTTAAAAAATACACTCAAAGGATATAGAGTGCTTGGCTGGTTATACCCGGTATTCAAATCGTTGTTTCCAAATCGTGTTTGTACCCTGAAGGAAGTAGGGCAGGCTATGATCAATGCAACTATAAAGGGGTACGAAAAACCAATTATTGGGGTAAGTGATATTATAAAACTGGCAAATGCCGCATAATAGTACCGCTGCGAAACTTAGCGCACTTTGCGATCCCGCAGGTGCGGGACAAAGGAGGCGCTAAGAACGCAGGAATGACAGTTCTCTTTTAAACGACGTCAATTATCAGAGCAATTGGCGATTTAACATTAGCAGTTTGAAACGAAACATATAATTGCGCTATTGAACAATTAACAGCTTGCGACTGTACTTATTTCCTTTATTATATACATTCAGAAAATAAATGCCATTTGCCAATACCGGTAAATCGATCTGCATATTATTTCCAGTAGCAACCTTCGATACCGGAATTTTCAGTCCCATATTGTTCGTTATTTCAATGCGGGTTTCCTGCGATATAATATCAGCAAAAGCAATTTTTATGCTGCGCTGTGCAGGATTGGGACTTATTAAAATCCCATTGTTTTCAAGTGCATTCGATTTAATCGTATTGATCGATGAATAGGTAATGGCATTATCAACGGCTACCTGTTTTAAACGATAATAACACACAGGTTGCAATGGGTTAAGGTCCTGCACCATATACCGGTGCGAACTTGTTTGTCCGTTGCCAGCCCCTGCAACAGTTTTAATAGATTCCCAGGTTGTTCCGTTGCCCGATCTTTCTACTATGAATTTTTCATTATTCCCTTCCTGTTCGGCAACCCAGGAAATGGTTACCGAGCCGTTCTGTTCGGCCACTGTTTCGAAAGAGGTGAGCTGAACAGGCAATATCGAACACAATGCAGAACCTGCTGTTTCAGATGAAAGCGAATAAAAAGTTGAAGGGCTGTTTTGATTTCTGTAAGATGTGGTTACCCAGTTGGCGCTGCGAGCGGTATTCGATATTCTGAACTCATCAAAATTGCCATAAAACCCTTCGTCGGCTGTATACTGCGAGCGGCCAAAGTAATTTGAATTATCGGTACCCATATCGAGTGGGCGCAGGGTCATACCGGTATTGGTTTGATCAACTGCGCCATCATAATACAAAGTGCCGGTACTGGTGCCGTTGTTGATAGTAACCACAAAATAGTGCCAGGCGGCCGTACCGGTTATGCTGGTGGATGATATCTGTTGCTCAGATCCATTACCGTTAATGGTTATGGCAAAGCGTTTTATATAGGTAGGAGCGGTAGTACCAGTACCCGTCGAAGGCGTAAGAAACATATTGTAAGTGGTGTTTCGGCCAAAATCAAAAACGCGTTCCCAGTTGGTAGTGGTGGTTTCAAGGTAAACCCAACCTTCGAACGTAAAATTGGTAACAGTGCTGAATATGGGACTGGGTAATTGCAGGTACTTCAAACTGGCTGAATTAGAAGTAACAAAAGGGCTGTTGGCTAACCGGCGTCCTTCTCCTATTTTACTGCTGGCTAAATTAGCTGTTGAATTATCTGTAAGGTTACGGCTGTTTGAAGATGCATCGTTTACACTGCTGTTAAAATGGTATACACCCATATAATTTGCATCCCATACTGCGGTAGTAGAAGGGTTGGTTGATACCCCCGACTTTCCGTAGAACATATATAAAGTTGTATTGGCTGCACTGGATATCGAAGGCACTTTAACCCACGCCACGAATTGACCGGTAGTAGCATCATATTTTTCGATCTGGTGCGATAATATAGTGCTACAGTCGTTCAAAGTAAATATTATATCATAACCATTGGCATTCTGAACGTGTCCGCCATTGGCCGTTGATTTTAAATTATTGTCGGTGGTAATATTTACCAACACCGGAAAGTTTGTTTGTGTTCCGGCAACCTGCGATGCCTGAATGGTAATTGTTTTACCATACGTGTACCCGGATAACTGGGCACACAAATGTTTCGCAGGAAACATCATTGGTACGAGCAGGCAGAAGAATCCCTTCTTCAAAGCGCTACGTTTAACTTTGAGCTGTATCATTGGAGCCTTAACCGTTTTTCGTACTTCTACTAAGAACAAATGTGCATCGGGTACGAGAAGTACGGGGTACATTGCATAAAACCGATTGAATGGTGGAAAAATTGTATAAAAGAGAAAAAATATAAATGAAAACCATTATAAATTGATACACGTCAAGTCTTATATCAGGGTAGGTGCTTGCCCATAGGTCATTTCAGGCTTTCACTTATTCTACATTAAGCATATTCATTATCTATAGAAGACTAAAAAAGAAATGATAAGAATTAATGAAGTACATAATAGGGTGAAAAACAAATTATTATTGCAACTTCAATCCAACCGGCAGATGCCGGATGCGTTTTCCGCAAGCTTTGTATAGGGCATTTACGATGGCTGCAGCGGCCGGTCCCTGGGCTGCTTCACCGGCGCCCATGGCTTTTTCAGTGGGCCGGTTCAATACTTCCACCTCAACTTCAGGTATCTGGGTAAATCGTAATATGGGATAAGATACCCAGTCGCGACTCAGGATATGTTTTGAATCAAACCGCACCTGCTCCATTAGGGTCCAGCTGACAGATTGAATTAAGCCGCCCTCGGTTTGATTTTTTAGTCCGTCGGTATTTATTGTTTCACCCGCATCGATGGCAGCCCACATTTTTTGTACATGAACCGAGCCATCTTTAGGCTCAACATAAACTTTGGCAGCTGCAGCGCAATACGACGCGCTGTTCTTATAACGTGAGAAGGCTATGCCAATTCCTGTATGGGCAGCAACAGGTTCTGATTTTATAAGATCCTGTACTTTACGTATAACCGCTTTGGCGCGATCATCGTCAAGGTGCATCAGGCGAAAGGTAAACGGATCCTTGCCGGCTTTTTCGGCCAGCTCGTCCATAAATGATTCAATAGCGAATACATTGGCATATGCCCCCAGGCTGCGCAAGGCCGATACACGTAACGGACCTTTGAACCAATGGGCATTTATCTGCTGATTGGAAATTGTATAATACGGTTCGGAATTGCGCTGCGCCCCTCCCCAAATACCGCCATCACGGTTAATGAACGGGGTTGATAAATATTTTGCTGGCAACAGATTGGCAGCAATACCCATAGGCCTGGCCACATGTGTGTCGGACCAAAAATCATGTTGCCACCAGCTAATATTGCCTGAATCGGTTAAACCTGCCGACAGCTCCATCACCATGGCGCTGCCATAAGGTTCCCAGGCATGTTCATCATCGCGCGTCCACTGCAACCTGATGTGTTTGCCGGGATAAGCTATGGCCAGTAAGGCTGCATCGGCGGCTGCATCATCTGCCCCGTTGTGGCCGTAACAACCCGAACCGGGCACACCGGTTACCTGTATATTATCCGTTGAAAGATTTACCATTTTTGCCAGCGCCTCGCGCAAAGGATATACGCCCTGCGAATGCGACCATACATGCAACCGGCCGTTTTCATAAATAGCTACTCCACAGGAAGGTCCTATGGAAGCATGCATCACATACGGTTTGAAATAAGCGGCTTTGATGGTATTTCCGTCGCCGGTTGCAGGAATAGCGCCGGCTTCGAGTATACGTTCTGTTTTGGCAGGCAACGATTTAAAGTAAGCAGGTTTAGTGGCTTCAACCGGTAATGTTACACCGGCCGACCATTCGCAGTGCTGCCGCAACCACTGCTGTGCTTTTACAGCCTGGTATTCGTCCTGCGCTATAACTCCTAAAAAACTGCCGTTCACCACCACCTTTAAAACGCCGGGTATATTTTTTTTCAAACCCTTTTCATCTACACGCAACAATTTTGCTTCATACACCGGCGGACGCACCATGCAGGCATGCACCATACCCTCAAAACGCAAGTCCTGTATATAAACCGGCCGGGCTTTAACCATACGGCTGATCTCTTTGCGTGGAATAGCTTTACCAACAACCTTATAATCGCTTTTTGCTTTTAAAGCCACAGGCCCCTTTATTTCATCTGTTATTTGTTTACCATTCAGCACTTCGGCAAAGGGGATGGTTTTGTTGCCCGAAACCGTGCTGATTTTTCCGTTATTGATGGTTAGTTGTGAAACCGGAATTGCCAGCTGCTGTGCCGCCAGTTCCAATAATTTTTGCCGGCCTGCCGCCGCCGCATATCTAACGGCCATGGCGCTTTGTTCAATGGAACCGCTGCCAACGGTATATCCTTCGTCGGGTGTACGGCCGGTATCGGCCAATACTACTTCAACATGGTCTACATCAACATCCAGCTCTTCGGCGGCTACCTGTGCAATAGCTGTTTGAATACCCTGTCCCAATTCAATTTTGCCGGTAAATATCCGTATCTGCCCGTTGCCCAGTATTTCGAGCCAGGCATTTATTTTCGGATTTTCTTTAATACTCTGCGGCAGGTCCTGAATCAACGGAGAAGCATAGGTGAAATCAGCGCCTCTTAATGAAAACCCGATTGCGAGACAACCGGTATTTTTTATGAAATTTCTTCTGTTCATTGTTTGGTCGATGATTTATTCGTTTCTCGCAAAGGCGCCAAGGCGCAAATTGATCGCTCAGTATTCTAAAAGGCCTTCAAAAGCACATCATCAAAATATTTTAAGCAAGGTAAGTTCGCAAAGAGTCGCTTCGCGCCTTAGCGCCTTTGCGCGAAATATCCCACGCCTACCCATCAGCCGGCAATTGTCCCGAAGCTCGTTTAATGGCCCTTATGATGCGTGTGTGCGTTCCGCAGCGGCAAAGCGAGCGGTACAATCCTTCGCGAATAGCCTTATCATCGGGCCGGGAATTTTCGTTTAACAGGGCAACTGCCGATATTACCATACCGTTTAAGCAATACCCGCATTGGGCTGCCTGTTCCTGTACAAATGCTTCCTGTACAGGGTGCAGCGTATTTTCATCCTTTATCAGTCCTTCGAGCGTGATAATGATTTTATCTTTTGCAGCCGATACAGGTAGCATGCAGCTGGGCTCGGCTTTTCCGTTCAGCAATACCATGCAGGCGCCGCATTGCTGCAAGCCGCAGCCGTATTTGGGGCCATTCAGCTGCAGCTCATTTCTTAATACATATAATAACGGCGTTGCCGGGTCAACCTGAACGGAATGCGTTTTTCCGTTGACCTGCAATTGAATGGTGTCTGGCATAAAACGGTTTGTCGTAAAATGAACAGAAAAGTTACACAATAGCAGGAAGCAAATTATATACCCGGAGGGCTGCTTATTTTATCTCCATCGTATGTATCAGTCCATTTTCAATCGTATAAATATGCTGAACCGTTCCATCGACTAAAATTTTATCATCGAGGTCTTTTACAACCTGGTGTACGTTTACGCAAATGCGCCCGTCGTTCGTTTCATCAAACGAAACTGGTTCTACATGGGGATTAATGGCAGCCCACTGGCGTTGCCAGTAATCGCGCACTTCATCATAGCCATGCACATATCCACCTTCCCATCCGTTGGGCCAGCTTACATCGGTATGCATGAGGTTTAAAACAGCATCAATATCGCGGGCATTAAAAGCTGAATAAGCTTTTTGCAGCAGCTGCACAGCAGCTTCATAGGAAATACCTTTTGCCGGTTGTGTCATACATTTTCGCCCTTTTATTTAATAAAGGGCTGCATAAATTTACCAAAATAAATGGCATCGGGCATCATGACTGCATACCGGCTTCAGGTTCGGTTGCTTATAACCCACACCTAAAGCCGGAAATGCTGTATATGATTAAATGGTAAAGGTTTTTAACAGATACTTCCACAAAAGCTAAACGCAGAACGCAGAACGCTCAACGCTGAACGCTTAATGCAGAATGCCATACTCCATGTGTGATTTGTGCGTTTTGCGTTAAGCGTTTTGCCTGGTATTATCTATCTTTTTATCTTCCAGTAAGCCATTCGATTTAACCCACAGCGAAAGGGAAATAAGAGAGGTGAGTATAAGCAAACTCGACGTATTGTATTCGCCTTTCAGATACAGGGAAGCGCTAACAACGCAGGTTACAACAATGCAGGCCAGTTCTAATAGCAGGAATAAAGTTTTCATTTTGGTACGTTTAGGTTTATATGAATGAATGAAGGTTTCAGATCAGTACATGGGCTGATCACAGGCGATTGAATGCCGGTAATTCGGGAAAATTGGAAATGATTAAATGTGCGTAAGGAAATTGGAATTGAAACGGGCGGTTAAATGTGCGGGAGCAGTTGCGTTGTCAACGACTGTAAATTTGGTAAGCAAATTTTAATCATGCAAGCTTTTACAGGCTGTTTTTGACATATATTTTTTCGTAATAAAACACCTGCATGAATACCCGATAGTATTATGTTAGTAATCAATGCAAAACCTGCAGATCGAGGTATTCGGCCCATTGCAATGGTTCGGGCAACAGCCGGTTGCTGAATTCAAGATGAATGACCCTTCGTTTGTTGTTATTGGTGCTGCGGTTCGATGCATGAAGCAGCAGGGGCTGCATGATCATAATACCTCCGCTGTTTACTTTACAAACAACTTCCCTTTCCTGCTCCCAATCGATGGTTTCGGGCCGGTAAATACCTTTACGGTGCGACTGTGGAATTATTTTTAATGCCCCGTTGTTTTCATCAGTATCGTCGAGGTGTATCCGTATAGTGAAAATATTTTCAAGCAGCGTAACGGGCGGCTGAACTGCGTACTGATTATTTTTAATGGTCCACTGGCTGAACCCATCCGCTTCAGCTTTTGCTGCAACCGAAATAGTTAAATCCTGATGCCAGGCTACAAACCAGTTCGACTGTTCAGGTTTGTCGAAGTAAATGGCTTTTACCAGAAAATAGCCGGTTCCGAAGAGCTGGTCAATAATAGTGCGCAAAGAACTGTTAAACAACAGCCGGTTTATTGCCGGAACTTCTTTCACAAAACGTCTGATAGCAAACAGGTCGGCCGTTTTGCGAAAAGCAGGATTTCCGGTGGCATCGATACTGTTAATGACGTTAACTATTTCCGATACTTCAGCAGCCGTGAAAATATCGTTTATTATTGCATATCCTTCTTCGGAAAGCTGTTGTTTATGTTCAGATACGGTTATCATTTGCAATAAGTCTGAGTTTCATGTTCAGATAACATTGAGGCCCCCTTTGCCGTTTCACGTTTCCCGTTTGCCGCTACCTTACAACTCAACTATATTATAAATAGGAACCGGGGGATCGAATGATTGATCATCTTCGGGATGGTTGTAAATTTTTTGAACCACGTTCATGCCCTTTACCACTTTTCCGAAGGCGGCATAGCCTTGTTTATCGGGATTGTTTTCGCCACCGTAATCGAATCCCGGTTGATCGCCCAGGCAAATAAAAAACTCACTGGTGGCGGTACCGGGTGCCAGGCGGGCCAGCGATATAACGCCGTTCTTATGCAGTATATGGGTTTGCTGTGTGGTTTCGTGTGGTATGCCGGCAAGCGTATCATGCACGCGCGGATTCGATTTATACAGGCCTCCCTGTATCAGCTCGGCCTTCGGTGCGTTGGATGGCTGATTGTCGTCATTCAGCACCCGGTAAAACGAGCTGTTCTTATAATAGCCGGCTTTAACATAGGAAAGAAACGCTTTTACCGTTTTTGGCGCCTGATCGGGATATAATTCCACCTCTATATCGCCCAAACTGGTTTGTATTTCAATATGGGGGTTTTTATACTTCGGTGAACAGGCTATCAGCAGGGTTAGGGTAATGATAAAAATATAATTCTTCCGCATAGATTCCTTTAAAACGCAAATTAAATTGTTTTATGGTTTAATTGTTTGATGTTTTGTACCAGTTGTTAAAGAAATAAAAATACGCTGTTAACAGAGTCACAAATGACCCGTTTACGGTGAACCATGAATAAACCGGCCGGATATTAGATATTCTAATTAATGACCACACTTTATTCACTTTAAAAAACACCCGGTTATGAAACCAATTATACGCTTAACCTTTTTATTGATCGCCATCGCTTCTTTATCTGGTTGTTCAAAAGTTGTAATCGAACAACAAGCCTCTCTCGCCGGTTCATGGGTTCTTACCGATGCTGCACACAAAGATTCCTACGGATGGTACAGTGTTAAAACCGGCGTTGAAAACGGTGTATTCTATTTTTACAATAATGGCAGTGCCCGTTATGTTGAAAACGGCACTACCCTCAATGGTACCTGGTATGTTCAAACCATCACAGATGGCTATTATGACGAGTATGGTACTTATTATACCAATACACACCAATCATTATCGCTGCACCTGTCGAATTACTCCGGAGATGATACTATAGATATGTATTTTGATAACGTACGGTTGTATTCGAATTCGTTTGTAGCTACCAATTATACCAATGATTATATCGGTCGTTACCGGTTCACGAGGTATTAATTGAAATTAAACAGGGTTCACTCATCGAGCCATAAAAGGAAAGGTTATGTTAATGCGATCTGGAAATTTCCGGGTCGCATTTTTTATTTTATACTTCCACATCCGGCTGCAGGTGCAATACATGGTCTGTCCAGGCCCTGATTTGTTCACACAATTTAGCATCACCCGCAAGTGATAATCCGTAAGAAGGGATCATTTGCTGCAGCTTTGCCAGCCATTCGCCGCTTCGCATTTTTACAGGAAAACATTTTTGCAGCAGCTTTATCATAATCGACACAGCCGTAGATGCACCGGGCGACGCCCCCAATAGGGCCGCCAGTGATCCGTCTGCCGCACTTACCACTTCGGTACCAAATTCAAGAATACCACCTTCCTCTTCGTCTTTTTTTATTACCTGCACCCGCTGACCGGCAATTACCAGTTCCCATTCGCTCATTTTTGCAGTGGGCACAAATGACCGCAGGGCGGCTAACCGGTCTTCATCGCTCTGCCGCACCTGGCGTATAAGGTACCGGGTAAGTGGAATATTATGAATGCCGGCCGATAAAATGGGCAATATATTCGAAGGTCTTATCGACAGGAACAGATCGAATAAAGAACCTGACTTTAAGAATTTGGTCGAAAAGCCCGCAAACGGACCGAACAATAAAGATTTTTTTCCATTGATAATTCTTGTATCAAGATGCGGTACCGACATTGGCGGCGAACCAACTGAAGCTTTGCCGTACACTTTGGCGTTATGTTGCTCAATAACCTGCTGATTGTTGCATCGCAACCACTGGCCGCTTACCGGAAAACCGCCAAATGTTTTTCCTTCGGGTATACCCGATTTTAATAACAGGGGCAATGATCCGCCGCCGGCCCCGATAAAAACAAACTTTGTAGTGATCGTTCTCTTTTTATCGGTCGATCGGTCTTTTAAACCCAGTTGCCAGGTTCCATTTGATTGCTTGTTCAACCTTTGCACTTCATGGTTGAAATATATTTTTACACCGGCCATTTCTTTTAACCGGTTGAGCAAGCTATGCGTCAATGAACCAAAGTTTACATCAGTACCCCTGTTCATACGGGTAGCGGCTACCTTATCTGTTGCCTTCCGGCCCTGCATCATCAGTGGCACCCATTCAGTTAATAGCTGCGCATCTTCTGAATATTTCATGCCCTGAAAAAGCGGATACTGCTGCAGGGCATCATACCTTTTTCTTAAATAAGCAACATTCTTTTCGCCCCACACAAAGCTCATATGTGGAATGCGGCGAATAAACGCATCGGGATTACTGAGCACTTTTTCCTGTATCAGGTACGACCAGAACTGCCGCGATATCTCAAAAGATTCAGCCACCTTAACCGCTTTACCCGCATCAATCGATCCATCGGGCAACTGTGGTGTATAGTTCAATTCACAAAAAGCCGAATGACCCGTACCTGCATTATTCCAGGCATCGGAGCTTTCGGCAGCAGCTACATCAAGTCTTTCAAAAATGGTAATGGTTATATTGGGCTGCAACTGCTTTAACAGCATGCCCAATGTAGCGCTCATAATGCCGGCGCCAATCAGCACCACATCTTTTGCAGAAGGTTGAGTAGTTGTAGTCAAAATAAAAGTGCTTTACGAAATTCCTGAAATAACGGTGATTAAACAGCGGGTAATTTACATGGTTTTACTTAAAAAATCATTTACCGTTACCCACAGTTCTTTTACTTCTTTTTGAAAATATCCCATACGCTCGTGCAATTCACGGGCACGCTGTATGTTTATATGATCGCTTTGCTTTTCGAGCTGATCGGCCAGTGTAAACTCTTCTCTGGTGAAATCGTGTTGCAGCCGTTTCAGGTCGGTTCGTTTTAACAATAAGTGTTCGCGAAGACTGGCAATTTGTTCCCTGACGTTATCTGAAGTATACCGGGCGGTAATTTCGTGCAGGCGCTTTTCCAGAATATTTAATTCATCTTCATAAAAGCTCAGCTTTTTTAAGCCCTGCACATCTACATCATGAACAGCCTGCGCTTTGTGCATCCTATGTTGGTCAGCCATATTACGTATTTTTAAAATTATACACTGTTTGGCAAACGCATTCATTGTTAGGTAGATGTATTCCTTAGCTTTTATAGGGTACCGGCATCTGAGTTCTAAGTTCGGTGTTACCCGAACTAATTGATAACAATTAAAACACAGTTTGGTTTTAATGATGAGTTCTAAGAAACCAGAACTAAAAACTATTTGATGGCACAGGATTTTAATTTGTTTTTAAAGCAGGTCATATGGCAAACGATTCTAAAAAAATAAAGCCTGAGAGCAGGAATTCCGATAAAATCGAGGAAGCTCTTAACAACCAAACGGGCGCTGAAGCTGAGGCAAGCGGCGACCTGAAACGTGCTGCAGCCCTGTATGAACAAAATATAAAAAGAGGTATTGCTGACAGCTTCCCTTTTAATAGGCTACTGGTTATTTATCGAAAACAAAAGCGATATAAGGATGAATTGCGGGTTATAAACCGGGGCATTGAGGTGTTCACCGGTCAAATCGAAAAAAAGCAACAACAATTACTTGCACACAGCAAAAGCAAAAAGCAGTTACAACAGCTGAGTGCCGTTTTTGGAAAGAAAACCGGGCTCACCGGTAAAAAGGGAATTTCATATGTTCCCGAGCCTCTTAATTCATGGTTGAAAAGAAAGGAAGTGGTGCAAGGTAAACTGAAGAAAAAATAACAGAGGTCAGAAGTATGAAGTCAGAAGTACCTGCGGATTTAATCATTCCCGCCTCAGACTTCCGACTTCCGACTTCTGACTTCTGACTTCTGACTTCCGACTTCCGACATCAGACTTCCGACATCAGACTTCGGCACCTTACATGTTTGATACGCTTCCCGACAAGTCGGGACAGGCTCTTACAATATTTTTCCCGGTCGATACTCCTGCTCCCATTTATCCATCTGCTGCAATAACTGGTAGCACGAAACGATGTCCTGCGCAAAATATGTCTGCCTGTACGATAAGTCACCGCCTTTGCCCTGCGTCAGCAGCCAGGCGTTATTAACCAGTTGCTCCTGGTTGTACTGCTCATCGCCAAGACTTGCATAATATTTCATTTGTTGCTTCAGATCTTTTTTAACCGAATCGGTTACTTTCTTTGCCAGCGCATAATCGCCCGATGCATAACATGCCTGTAAAAATTGTATAGAATAAATATTATGGATATTGCCCCGGTTACTCGTCATGCCATAGGGCATATTCGATTCGCTCACCTGATTATCGAAACGCTGTAAAACCCTGCGGGCTTCTTCTTTTTTACCGGCCTGTGCCAGACTTAAAGCTACCTGCGCATGGTTCAGCTTAATGAAATTCATGAGGAGCCGGTTCTCTTCATCAAAATAAACACCCTTTTTGTTTGCATTGCCGTAACCAAATTTTTGCATGATGTTTTTGTAGGCCACTTCATTGTCGACACCACTTGTGTTGGTGTTTTCAACCGGTACCAGGTGATAGCACATCCCTTCGAGCCGCGTATATTTTTCCAAACCCAGTTCGCGTAAAGAATTGGTACTGGTAAAACATATAGGCCGCTTCCATTGGTTGCCGGCAATAACGGCCAGTACCGCCAGATCATTTTTGAACAGATAATTTTTGTTGATATCAAGATGCAAAGCATCCACCATCTTTTCTCCGGGGTGCACGGTGCCATTGGCAGTAACAGCTTTAACATCTACCGGCACACTGAATTTTTGTACAGGAAACAGATGATAGGTGTCTCCATCTTCAGTTACGTTGGTAAAACGTGCATCATCGCTGCCAACTACATTCTTTAAAATATCATGCAGGTCGTAATATTTATTGGCATCATATCCGGGTAGCTTTGAATAATAAACCACGTTAAGTCTTTCACCGGCTACCTGTTCGGGCGTAAACACCACATTAAACGGATCGCTTTTGTTCACTTTATAACGCAGCTGATCAATATACCAATCGCTGCCGATTAAGTTGACTACAACAACCCGCACATCTTTACGAATACCTTCCACCTCCTGTGCATACCAAAGCGGATAACTGTCGTTGTCGCCGGTAGTAAATAAAATAGCATTGGGCGGACAGCTTTCGAGATAATTTTTTGCCAAATCAAGCGCCAACGTTTTCTGACTGCGGTCGTGATCATCCCATTCCTGCTGCGCCATCAAAACAGGCACAGCCAGTAAACAAATACTGATTGCCATACCGGCGGCAACAGGCGATTTCACTGCTTTTTCGAGCATTTGTTTTACCCAAAGCACGCCCAGTCCTATCCAAATGGCAAACGCATAAAACGAACCAACAAACGCATAGTCGCGCTCACGCGGCTGATAACCTGCCTGATTCAGAAAAAGAACAACCGCCAAACCGGTAAAGAAGAACAACAATCCGTTTACCGCAAAATCTTTCCGGTTGCGTTTAAACTGAAATAGCATGCCGGCCAGACCTAATAACAGCGGCAGCATATATAAGCGGTTATACGATTTGTTGCTGACGCGGGTAGTGTCGGGCAGTTTTTGCTGATTGCCGTACATGGCATTATCAATAAATGAAATACCGCTGATGAAATTACTGTCGCGCGGATTACCGAGGCCCTGCAGATCGTTTTGTTTGCCGGCAAAGTTCCACATAAAGTAACGCATGTACATCCAGCCGGCCTGGTACTTCACAAAGTACTTTACGTTATCGGCCATAGTGGGCGTTTCATCCTGCTCAAGCCCTGCGAATTGCCGGTAACAATCTACAGCCTGGAACCGGTCGTTATCAGACTCCCACATGCGGGGAAACAGGTGCGACGATGGCGTGTTGCCCCAATCCTGTTTGTATTTTATTCCTGTTATTTCGTATTTGTTTTTTCCTTTTACATATTCATCGCCGTTTTTTACATAGGGAGCGCGGTCGGTAAAATCAGGACCATACATAATAGGCCAGTCGCCATATTTTTCACGGCTTAAATAACCTTCGAGATTCACAGGATTATCAACATTGTACATATCAACACCGGGATCGGCATTGGACCGGATCATGGTAGTAAGATAGGTTGAATAACCCAGCAACATAAAGGCAGCACTCCATAAGCCCAGCTTCACGTAATATAATTTTCTTTTGGCTGCCTGCCGTATGCCCCATGTTATGCCGGCAGCTATTAACAAAAAGAAAAAAGCGAAGCCCACATAAAACGGAGCGCCCAGCTGGTTTACAAAATAAATATCGAACAGGCCGGCTCCCTTAATGGTGTATTGAATAATAAATTTCTGAACAAAACCGGTAATGGCGCAACCGATCAAAAACGCAATAATGGTATTCCGTTTGGTTACTTTATACCGTTTAAAGTAATACACCATAATAATGGCGGGAATGGTAAGCAGGTTTAAGAGGTGAACACCAATGGAAAGGCCCATCATGTAAAAGATAAAGATCATCCATTTGTCGGCCCCGGGTTTATTAGCCTGTTGCTCCCATTTTAAAATTGCCCAAAACACCAATGCAGTAAAAAAAGATGATAAGGCATACACTTCGCCTTCCACTGCACTGAACCAGAATGAATCTGAAAAAGTATAGGCCAGTGCGCCTACTGCACCGGCGCCGATTATCGTAAATACCAACTGGTTACTGAGCGGTTCTTCATTATTTTGAACCAGTTTGCGGGCAAAATGGGTAATTGTCCAGAATAAAAACAATATCGTAAGGCCGCTTACTATAGCGCTCATGCTGTTTACGGCACGGGCGGCTGTATGCGGATCATCACCAAAAAGAATAATGAAAAAACGCGCAATCAAAATAAACAAGGGTGCGCCGGGCGGATGCGGAATGCCCATGGTGTAGGCAGAGGAAATAAATTCACCACAATCCCAAAGGCTCGCTGTAGGTTCCATGGTGAGCAGGTATACCGTGCAGGCTATTAAACAAACTATCCAGCCTGCAATGGTATTTACTTTGTTGAAGTTCATTTGCAAGGTTTTAAAGTTGAGCATATAATAAAAAGCTACATAATCATATACAGCTATGCCTTCCGCCTGTGATAAGCGGTTTATACTTTAAATCCCTACGCTGGTTTTGTTAGATCGTTTTAAACTTTGGAAAAGCCAATACTTCTAAAGGTTAAACGAGTCTTAAAATTCGACTATATTTTGCAGGAAACACTTTTAAAAGCCTGGCAGAAATCTTATAAAAACGTTAATAATCGAAATAGATCATGTGTTGTTGGTTGAATCATTGCACCTGCTGCCGGTTTACCAGGCAGCAGGCAGTGGCCGTTCGCGGTTTGCAGTTTAAACCTGTAAACAAATCAACTTGTAAACTTATCAACTTACACCTTAACAAATGATGGCATAAATTTTTCAGCAACCAGTAAATACATTGTACCAACATGAAACCTGCATTACGTTTTTCGATGGTGATTGCTGTGCTGTTAGCATCCGGTATGCTTACCGGTGCACAGGCCCAGAAATTATTCTTTGTGTTTGCACACGGAGTATATGCAAGCCCGGTTCAAAGCGATTTTAAAAACAATTATTCATATGGTCTTGGCGCCGAAGGCGGTGTAGGACTGGGAACAGGCAAAACTTTTTTTACCGGTACTGTTGGATATACTTTTTTCAATGCGAGGCCCGAAGCAACCGGTAACCTCACCTATGTGCCTATGAAATTAGGCGTACGTCATTATTTTTTACCCGGTAATTTATTGTTTATAAATGCCGATGCAGGTGTTGCCAATATAAAAGTAAAAGGCGGCAGTGCTTACTCACGCCTTACAGGCGATGTGGGCGCAGGCGCCAAATTAGGTCCTTTTGATGTAGGCGTTGCCTACGCCGGATTTACCGGCGACGATCATGCGTCGTGGTTAGAGTTTAAAGTGGGGTGGAAGTTTGGGCTTTGAAGCCAGTCAGAAAGACCGGAAGTCCGAAAGAAGCACTCTAAATTTAGAATCTTCTTTCGAACATTTCTGACCTTCCGACTTTAAAAGGCACGGCTTTTTTCTTTCGGACTTTCGAACTTTCCGACTTCCGGACTTACTTACAAACACCCCTTTATCTCCTCAATCGTATCAATAAATCTCTTTTCCTTCTGAATATTCTTTTGCCAGGCCAGATCGCGTTCCATTAAATCGATTTCTTTTTTGATGGTGGCGCCGGCTTTGCCTTCTTCGTTACCTAAAATAAATACGGTATCAGAAATAGCAACGCTTGTTACGATATCGTGCGATACAATGATGAGCGTTTTTAATTCATCCGACAGCGATACCTGCAACAACAACTCCACTGCTTTGTCGAGCATACAGACGTCGAGCCCACTGAAGGGTTCATCGAGTAAAATAAAATCCGATCCTTTCAGCAACTGCTGCATAATGCTCACACGCTGGCGCTGACCGCCCGACAACTGCTGCGGGTACAAACTCAAATGACCGGTGAGGCTAAACTGTTCGGCATATTGGTCAATAGCCTGCTTTTCCTGACCTGCCAATGATTTATTCTTTCGTGCAGCCAGCAGCAATGACTGATACACGGTTCGCCATTCGAATAAATAATAGTTTTGAAATATCACACCCATATCGCCGGCCTCTACAGGCTTGTTGTTATGAATAGTAACCTGGCCCGATGTTGGCTTTTGCAGGCCCGACAAAATTTTAAACAACTGCGTTTTGCCAATACCGCTTCGGCCGATGAGTGTAACCACCTGTCCCTGGCTAAAACCGGGACGGATAATATTCCTGATACAAAAATTGATATCACGAAGAATGGGCCTGTCGTACGAAAGTTGTACGTCCTTCACCTGTAATATAACTTCTGCTTTGGTATGATTTGTCATGATGCCTGTGCTGTTTTTAATTTACTATAAGGAAATAACCAATGCCGTAATGCACCAAGTAAATAGTCGAAGCATAACCCGATTACAAATATCACCAGCTGCAATGCCAGTACATTGGTCAAATCGTTGTATTTATTGTATTTGATAAGCAGGGTACCAATACCGCCTTCGCTCATGCTCAACCCTTCGACCATAGTGATCATCAGCCACGATATAGCAAAGTTCTGACGCAGTATCTCAAACACATGGTCGGCCTTGCCGATGACAATCACTTCGTACAGCGTTTGCCAGTTGTTATACCCTAATGTTTTGCATAAATCATATTCCTGCGGATTGATGCTTACAATTACCGACAAAAACGAGGTTACAAAAAAGGGCACAATGCCAAATACCAGCAACGATAACTTTAACTGGCTTCCGTCTTTGGTAAGCAGCGTGAAAATAAATATCAAACCTGTTAAAGTAAGATACCGGCATTTTACAAGGAACAGAGCCAGACTTTTAAAAAACGGTATTACCGATAAATAAGCAAACACCAGGGTTATCAAAATAGAAAACACCATGGCCTTTAAAGTTAGCAGCAGACTTACCAGCACATTATCGAGCAGCAGTTTGGTGCCAAGCAAATGCACAAATGCCTCAGCTACCTTACCGGGTTTGGGAATGAGGCCCTGCGACAACGTTTGCCACAACAGTAATGTAACCACCGCCTGTATGGCAACCATTATCAAAAATGTTTGCCGGTTGATGCGGGCAAACGGCTGAATAATTTTTTTCATAAATTTTCTTTTAGTTGGTGGGGCAGTATGCGATCGTTGCCAAAGGCAACAGAATAAGGCTTCGATGCTTCAAGCCTCGAAGAGCTTTAGTTTCTTTAGTTGGTTTGTAGCCGTGCCACGGTTTGGAACCAAGGCACGGCATTTAACCTTTTAAAAAGGCCGGCAACTTCAATTACTCTCCGTTGCCAGCCTTTGTTGATTGGGATAAGGGCCAGGTTTATAGGTTAACAAGGGCCGTACTTACTACTTACGACTTATTACTTAATACTTGCTACTCACCCAACACAATTTCAACACGGCGGTTTTTGCTTCTGCCGGTTTCGGTGCTGTTATCGGCGATGGGTTTTTCAGAACCAAAGCCTTTGGCTTCGATCTGATTTTGTTTCAATCCTTTTTTGAGCAGGTAAGCACGTACTGCTTCGGCCCTGTGCTGCGACAGCGGAATGTTTATTTCGTCGCTGCCCTGGTTATCGGTGTGTCCGTACACGCCTAATTTTAAACCTTCAGCCACCACGGCCGATTCAAAAATTTCGTCAAGCGTTTTATAAGAAGAAGGTTTGATATTGGCAGAGCCGGTTTCAAACTGAATCTGGTACGACTTCGACGAAACGGCCGATGTAATCTGCTCGGCATATTTTGTTTCAATGGCCTTACCCTGTAACAATTCGGGGTGATTCGAAATCACACTGAACAAAAATGATTTGTCAACCGCTTTTTCGTAAGGCATAAAGGCAGGCATAATGGCCGGATACATTTTCACCATCAGGTTACCAAAGGTGTTGTACACTGCTTTATAACGGTCTACCTTATCCTCTCCCAGTCCATAGGTATTGGCCATATCGCTCAGGTTAAATACGGCCGAACCACCTAAGTTCACCTTCAAACCCTGAATATCTTTTTCTTCAACACCATTATAATACTTCAGCCAGTAGGCGGCATTTTGTTCCTGGTATACTTTAGTGCTTACATCAGCAGCAAATTCTTTTGCTTCGGTAAACGAGCGTACCTGGTCGCCGGCCTGTGCCAGGGCAATGATCATGCTTTCGATATCGGTTCTGTGATCATAAGCCCATTTTTTAATGGCAATGGTTTGGTTACTCATTTGCGATGCATATTGCCTTGTGTTGGCGATGGTTACCAGACCACCTTTTTTGGTAGCCACGTTCACGTCGCCGGGCGTCCATGTGGCAACTGCATCTACACCAACGGTTGTATCGGTGCCGGTTGTTTTACCGTTTTTGATCAGCTTCCTTTTTTCGGTATAACCGCTGATGTATTTATTAGGTGCATCAAGGAAGTCGTTGGCGGCAATTAAGTTAATCGCATTGCCATCGTAAGTTGTTTCATCGGGGTTTACTTTAAGACCGTTGTCGCCGGCCCATTTCAACAATATATTTACGTCGCCATCGCGCAATACACCGGCCACGCATTTACCAATTGCATTATGCGGGTCCTGCTTCCACGATAATGGTCCCATGATCTGGTCTTCACCATATGATTTACCGTGGGTAACCGGTATAATAATGGGCTGGTATTCGGGGCCCAAAGGTTCAAGCTCTTTGGCGAGCGAGGTCATAAAGGCCGGCATACCGTCGCCCATAAAAGTGATCAGCACACCGGGCGCATTGGGATTGGTTTTATAATCGTTCGCAAATTTTACCAGGTCGGCCATTTGTTTGTTACAGTCGTCCTGACGAACATAGTTAACGTCGAGGTGCGCTTTATCGAACAACGAGCCTTTGGTAGTTCGTACGCCACCGTTAGCATACATGCCACTGAACTGCGCGTTCCAGGCCATACGTTCCCAGGTAATTTGGGTACCGCCATTTACAGCCTGTTCGTCGCCGGGCACAGGCAGTTTAACTGCATTGCCCTGTAACGATGCTTCGGGCGCATCGGGTAACGATACTTTACCTACTTCAATGGAGCCACTTACTTCTTTCGGACGGTTCTGATACCATCTCACGGCTAAAATACCTACAGCTACTACTGTAGTAATGATCAATACTTTTCCGGCGGGTTTTAGTTTGAATGCCATAGTTGTATATTTTTTATAGTTGTTAATGTTTTTTCTGCCTGTTGATTTTCATCAGGCAGTAGGCAATGGGCAGTTTGGAAGCCAATTGCTCACTGTTTATTTTTTGCTTTTTGAAATTTGTTTTGGTTTTTAAAGAACATGGATTGGGCCTTCGGCTGCATCGCTCCGGTTGCACACCGCTTGCGACGCTCCGTTCAGCAAAATCAAGTCTATTGATCTATTGGAAATCCTATTCTATTCGATATCTGACTTCCGACTTCAGACTTCTGACTTCGGGTTTTAGACTTCGGGCTTTAATCAAGCAAGCCTCTGTAACGATCAGGAGTAGAAATCCCTTTCAGCTTTCCGCTATCCTGGTTTTTATCCAGCGCGTTCTGCGTATAATTAAAATCATTGCTCATATTAAACTGATTGATCAGTTCAATGGCCTGAGCCGATTTGGCTTTATCTTCCAGCACTTTATCATCCATAAAGCGCGAGGTTACATCGATGGCCGATTTAATGTGACCGATCTTTTCACCAATTTGTACTTTCAGTATGGCCAGCGCTTTTTCGGCATCCTGGTTCAGTTCGTCGTCGCCCTTGAACGCTTTCATGGCGCTGGTTACGGCACTCAAACCGGTGGTCACCGAGTAGTACAGGTCTTTCTTTGCTTCCAGATCAAGCTTTGCATCTTCGAGCATGATGCCGCTTTCTTCATAAGCTGCATCGGTAAACTTTATCAGCTTGTTAAGGTCGCCCACTATAGGCGTAACATTATCGATGTATTCGCGACAGCGCAATACATTGTTTGCATACAGATCAATCTGCCGGTTGTTGTTGCTGCCCTGTTCGGTTTGCAGAATTTTTACTTTCTGTATATTCAGCTGCAGCTCTTTTTCTTTATCGGTCAGCTTATCTACCAGTTCGCTTTGCTTACCTTTTAATTTGGCTGCCTGCTGATACAAGGTATTTCTGTCTTTATAACCTTGCTCAATTTTGGCCTGCAGTATATTGAACGGGTTCAGTTCAATGGCAATGCCAATGGTATAATTGGCTATAAATTCAGAGAAGTATTTTAAGGCCCTCCAGAATTTTTTATTGGTAACGATCATCAGCATAAAGCCAAGGATCACGCCGCCAATTACAAGGTTTATCAGGTTCCAGGTTACAGTTATGAGCCAGGGTAACACATAGGTTACAAAACCATAAGCCAGTCCGGCAAATAATGATATGCCTATAATTGCTGTGGCTAAGTTCTTTGGCTCAGAGAACCAGCCGGGCGTTTTTGATTTTTGAATCGGATTTATCATTGTTATATATTTTAAAAATTGGTTTTGGTTATTTGGTTCCTGTTATTTGATCCTTTCTATTGTATATATCTTTTTATTTTTTCAATATCAAAGGCAATGCGGCTTTTAAATGCTTCGCTTTCGTATTTATAGCCACCGGTACTGGCTTCAATTTTCTCTTCATTCTCCTTTATTTCGCTCTGCAGCGTAATCAGTTCGTTTTGCAGGTTGCTTATTTCCTGCGTTAACTGCTGAATACGATTTTCCTTTTCTTCCATCGTTCGCTTTTTCTCGTGCACTTTTTCCTTCAGCGCGGTATCTACCGAACTAAGAAAGTTCGCCGCATCAGTTTCGAGCAACTGCAGGTACTGGGCAGCGGTTGATAGCAGTTTTTGTTTATCAAGCCCCTGCACACTTAAGCCGGCAAACGCGGTAGTGTACCGAACCTGTTCATCAGGCACCGCTTTCATTACATCAATCATTTTACTGAACTCGTAATAATCAGGTCCCGGAATGTTCGCCTCGCTGAACAGCTTATCGAAATAGGCTGCAAACTTGCTGTTGCCTGCCGGTGTATAATTGTTAACAGGTGTATAACTGTTAACCGTAGCCGGTGATGACGGCATCATAATCTGATCTGTTTGCTTCGGCACCTTCCCGGCTACAGAACCCGGCTTTTCGCTAACCGTTTTTTTATCATCGGTTACGTCAACGAAAGCCGACAAAATTTTTTTTCCTAAGTTGGCCATAGTTGTTTTTTTAAGTGTTAGGCCTCCCCCTTACCCCCTCCGGTGGAGGGGGAAACAATGGAGGCAAAATATTGCTCAATTACAATGATCAATGAAATAAAAGGTCAGGTACGTTCGCGCACAGAACGGCCACCCACAACAGTTTGCACTGTTATGCCATTTGCTTTTGCTGCCTTATTATATTGCTGAATAAATCAGAAGGGCAGAGTGTCAGTAAGCACACGGGTACCGGTCATAGGAGGATTGAAATGCTCCGGCATCGTCTGCGGCAAACCTTGCACCACCGCTGAAGCTTTAGGCAACACGCGGTTTTCGGGCGAAGGCTGCCTTGATTCTATAGCTGCGCGTATAACTGACCGTTGTTGTTCATCTTGCATTGAGTTGTACATCATCTGTCGTAACGTGGCCAAAATTATTACAGCTATCAGGGGGCCAATCCAAATTTTTAATTTCATCGTATGTTGGTTAAAGGCATGGGAAATGCAGGTCACAGCAAATACCTGCGCTTGTGACTGAGTACATTGCACCCAGTTGAGTTGTTACGTGAGATTTAAAAATTTGAAACTGCCGGTGGTTTTACTCTTTGACGGAAACGGGCAAGTAAGAATTCTAAGAAGTGATTCATTTTAGTTGGAGAATTATCTCCTGTTTGTTTGATATAACAAAGATATACTGGTGTTAACATTTCCTTTAGAAAATCAGGTCTGAACGGTATTTTTCATTTCACAACCGGTAAAGTATGTATGATGGGTGGTAAAATAGGAGGCTAAGTGTAAAAATAGCCGGTTGAACGGTTGTTAGTATTTTGGTAAGTGGGTAATTATCAAATAGCTATGATTTCAGCATTTTTACATACACCGCATTCGTCCAGCCAAAACCATCCTGGTTGGGATATTTGCCGCCTCCTGCTTTCACATCAACATCCATCACATTGTACTTCTCCATCATTTTACCGGTTTCGTGGTATACCTTTTCACAGGTTTTCAGCCAGCGGTCTTTTACTTTAACAGCCAGTTCGGTAAAACCATATTGCTGCAATCCTTTATAAGCAAGCCAATGCAAAGGCGCCCAGCCATTGGGCGCATCCCATTGCTGACCGGTGCGTACTAACGTTGTTATAAAACCGCCTTCGCATAAAAATTTCTCTTCCAGCACTGTTGCTATTTGCTTCGCCTGTTCGGGAGAGGCTACTTTAAAAAACAAAGGGTATAAGGCAGCCAGACTATATTTACCGGTTTGCTGTTGTTGCACGTGATGGTAATCGAAGTAAAATCCCTTTTGCGCAAGCGCGGAATCATTCCAGCAATATTTTTGTATGGCTTCAAATCGCTTATGAATAGCCGCCTGCATGATCGTTGCTTTTTCAGCATCGTGCTGCATATTATATATTTTCAACAGGGTTTCTTCGAGGTGCAGCAACAGGCAGTTGAGATCAACCGGAATAATATCAGTGGTTTCAACAGTTTCCATTTGCGTTCCGTCGCGAAACCACCGGCTCGAAAAATCCCAGCCCGATTCGCACGCTGCCCTCAAATGCCGGTGCACTTCGTTCTGCGGCCGGCCCGAGCGGTTAGCCAGTTTTGTTTCTTCATAATAAGCTTCGGGGCGTACGGTGTTCTTATCGTCCCAGTAACGATTCATCACGTAATCACCGGGCAGCAATACCACACGCCGGTAAACCGGTTGCGATGCATTGAGCGCCGTGGCTCCATCCATCCAGAATGCATATTCTGTTTCAAGAGCAGGCAAATAGTGCAGTAATATTTCCTCTCCTTTTTCTTCGGCCAGCAATTCAGTCATCAATGAAAAGAAGGGCGGTTGCGAGCGCGACAAAAAATAGGTTCTGCTACCATTGGGAATATGCCCGATGGTGGTGGCGAGCCAGGCAAAATTGTCGGCCATGCTTTGAACAAGATCAACATGGCCCGATGCCTGCAAACCCAGCATGGTAAAATAACTGTCCCAGTAAAAAATTTCCCTGAAGCGACCACCGGGAACAATGTAGGGATACGGTAATGAAATCAGCGTTCCGGTATTGCTTTGCACAACCGGTGTTCGTTTTAATGCCGTCCACAGATCTTCTATATGTTGCAACAGCGACTTATTGGCCGACAAATAACCGGCAGGCAATTCGGGTGGCAATATAAAATGCGTATTGATAAACAGGTTTAAATCGAAACCCGGCTGCGTGCGCAGTTTTTCATATTCAGCTACAATGGTTGCAGCATCTGTACGGGGTGTACAGTCCACAAAATATTTTGAATCAGGAAATATTTTTCGGGTTTGAACTTCTTCGAGTAAACCGTTTAAACTTTCAACATAAAAAAAATTACCGGCCGCCATGGTCAATAACAAATTGATTTCTACGATGGTAAATACAATTTGCAAGCCAGCACTTTTCGCTTTGCAAGCCAGCACTTTTAGCTGCAATCCGGGACTTCGACTACGCTCAGTCCCAACGGCTCATGTCCTTCGACTACGCTCAGGACTTCCATTTAAATTAAAGAATAACCGCAGCAACACCCGGCACGCATCCTTCGGGTTTGCTCAGGATAAAACGGCACCGGCCATTGCTGCGGCGTTTTTATGATGCGAATTACTTGCTTTGTAACAGGGTCAACAGTTTTCTGTCGAGCTGATTGCCATACCAGTTTTCGTATTGCACATCGGCGCGGTTTGAGTTCAGAATACCAAAGTCGCCATTGAACTCCCACAACGAAAAGCCGATACCGTTTGTACTGAGTATATCCAGCACATCGCCAAACCAGGCCAGGAACACCTCATGGGGCGTCATTTTCCAGCAGCCGCATTCACCGCAATGAACACCAACGCCCTGCCTTGCCAGATCGATCCATGGCTTGTAATATTCTTCGAGCAGGGTACGGCTGAAATATTGTCCGCCTACAGTACCCGGCCACAATGGTGTTGGCTGGTAAGCAGGGTCGGGATAAACCCACGGCGCTTTATAGTGTGAAATTTCAAATGGTGTATATCCACGGCAGCTTTGTGCAATCTTCAAATCGGCCAGTTCAGGAACAGCAGTGGCTCCGCCATTGTTGCCATCGGCAATAATAATATAAGCGGCATTTTCTTTACGAATAACATCTCTGGCAGCCTGCGCAATGGTGCGATACGTAGTTCCCGGAACAGCGCTGGTTGGAGAAGATGGGTCATTTACATTCGCTCTGAAGCAGGGTTCATTCAGCAGATCGAAACTGATTTTGCTTGTAGAAACGTTTTTAAACCGTTTTGCCCAAAAACTCCAGTGATAGTAAAACGCATCCTGGGCGGCTTTATCTGTCCACAAATTAAATGGCTCGTTATAACCTGTGCTTACACAGTAACCGGGAGCGCGGTGCAAATTCAAACTTACATGCAGGTTGTATTTTTGTGCGAGGTAAATGGTTCGTTCTATTTTGTTCACGCCGGCTTCATTGATGCTGTATACATTATCTACCGTAATGTTTTTCTCGTACTGAGGAATATTGATGTAGGTTGGATACGCTACCGGAATGCGAACAAAGTCAAAGCCCCAATCGGCCATCCACTTGAAGTATTCTTCAGGGGTAGGACCCTGCCAATACCACGGATCGGGTTGAAAAAATTCGTTCAGGTTGAAACCTTTCCATTTGGGAAGCTTGCCGAGGTTTTTAATAGTGTTTGCGGCGGCTACGGTACTTGTGGTGGCATCCGTTACATCTAAACCGGGTAGAACTTTATTGCATCCTACCATTGCGCCGGCTGCAGCCAAACCTACATTGCGCAGGAATGACCGGCGATTCAGGCCTTTACTCATTTTCATCTCTCCAAGGTGTTTTTAATAGGTTTTGAGAAAAATTTTACGCTACTTGAGAAAAACTTCTACACTGCATGAAGCGTTCCAAATACGCCAAACTAACGTTAATAACCAATTAAAAATATCACCGTTGCCAACAAGTCAGAAGTATAACTGCAACAAACACACTATTTTTTTCCTGCAATGAAAAATTGCAGGTAACACTCACGGTACCCCTGATTATAAATAAAAAAACCACCCGAAGGTGGTTTTCTCTTTTGCTTGTAACCTTAGAGAATGATAACCTTGTATGTTGAAAGCTTTTTATTATTTTTTCTAAAAAATGTTAGAAAATAAACGCCGGGTGTCATTGAGACAGTCCGCATAAGGTATTCCGTTTGTCCGTATCGGGTAATATGCACGGCTTTTTCGGTAAACATTTGGCCGGCCAAATTTCTCAATTCTATTTTGTAAGAGTTATCACTTACATCATAAAACTGTATACGAATCTGGTTAGTGACCAAACTGGGCGCTACCACTATTTTCGACATCAGTTTTTCGGTCACTGAAAACGTAAGCACGTTTGAATAAATGTAGGAGCCGCTTTTATCAACCATTTTCAACCGGTAATAATTGATGCCGGCCGCTGCCTGTTTATCTGACCAGGTGTAATCGGGATGATTGTCGCCCTCCCACGGAAATACAATGGCAATCGTTTCAAAATGTACCCCGTCGCGGCTTTTTTCAACTTCGTAATGGTTCAGATCACTTTCGGTGCCTGTTTTCCAAACCAGGTCAATGTCTTTATTTATTTCCTGTCCTTTAAATTCCATCAGCCCCGAAAATGGCTGATTAACCTGGGCTGAAACGGGATGAATAGCTAATGCAAACAGAAAAATGCACAACTTGAGGGATTTCATGGTAGTGTTTAGGTTTAGGTAAAACAGGCGCTACAATGCAGCCAATACGTGAGCATGGATGCAATTGTTTGTTATGGTTTACATCAGTTTATTGGTAAATACAGGTCTGGAATCGGCAAAAAATTGAATTTAGCACGGGGTGGGATTTTGACGAATATTGGTTTGATATCCGGATTCGTAATACATATGTAAAGTTATAAGGAGTGTCGATGTTCTTTTACCCTTATTCATCCAAAGAATACCCGAAAAAGGTCAGGATACACTTACTTGTTAAGGTTATGAACACCTACGCTGCTTTAATTGACATTTATCAAATCAATAAACAACTTGTTTCAGCAATAAGAGGAATTGCTTATCATTAATGAATGTTTCTGCTCAAATAGGCAAATACAAAAGATATTCAGGATTCATCCCCCTGATACAGGTGTTGTTATAGTAATAAGGCCGTGCAGAGCATTTTATGTAGTGTAAACCTTATTCCGTTAATCAATAAACTTCAGAAATATGAAAAACTACTCAATACCATTAACAAAAATCGATAACGAAGAAGACTTTAGGCATCTTGCCATACAAACCGGAGCCCAAACCGAAGATGGGAACAGCACCATACAGTTTGCCGGTGAAATGGGTCGCGGGCAAATTAAAAAATGGCACCTCGATGCCGGATTGTATATGCGTGTATGGGATATGGTTTTATTAAAACCCATTGAGCTGGTTAAAGAAGCCATGCCGATGTTTGTTGCCAATAACGGCTTTAGTCTTATTTGCATTCTTACTCCTGAATCGGTTGACTATAAAAATATTAACCAGCATCAGCAATTCAACAAGGTGCGTGAAAGAAGTTATGCGCTGGTGCCCGATTCAATCAACGCTTCGCTGCAGTTAAGTGCGCAGATACCTGTACAGATCATCGACTTTAGCATATCATCTTACTGGCTGAAACAACAGCCGGGTTATGAAACCGTTTGTCAGTATTTTAATGAGGATTTGACCGAGTTGCCGGTGCTTATTGAACCGTGTTCGGGAAAGAACAGCCAGGCGGCGGTAAAACTATTCAACTGTATTGCCGAAAAAGGCAACGACATTTCCGACATGCTGCTGTTGTCGGTTTCCCTGATAAAAAACTTTCTGACCAGTGTGTCGCACCACGAAACCGATAAAACGTCGTGCTACATCGATCTGTATTACGATAAGGTAAAAGCCGCCGAATCAATTTTATTATCGCACCTGCAAACAACACTTCCCCGGGTTGGCTCTATTGCCCAGCAGGTTACACTCAGCGAATCGACGCTGAAACGCTATTTTAAATTAATATATGGCCGAAGCATTTACGAGTATTATCTGAACAGGAAAATGGAAATGGCCCGTACCCTGTTGCTGCAAAAACCGCTTACGGTAAATGAAACGGCAGAAATAATGGGGTATGAAAAGGTGAGCAATTTCATCGACATTTTTAAAAAGCATCATGGATATTCGCCGGGAAGCATGAAGAAGAAGCAGTTTGAACTAAAGGCATAAGGAAAAGGCACAAGACAAAAGTTACAGGGTGCAAGATGAAGGAAACAAGCTACAAGGCTCAGAACCGCAAACTACAAACCACAAACTACAAACAATAAACGGCTGTTCCCTAAGTCGGCGTTCAATAATAAAACCCTGTAAAGCTGTTTTGCTTTCAGGGTTTTTTATGCGGCGGTAGAAACAACAATATATTCTTTACTGAGTGCAGCGAAGATTTAATCTCACATTAAAAGCCCAGGCGCGGGGCCGGCTGAAATATATAAGGCTCTGCCCTTGTATGCACATCGAACAACCAGTCGTATATCCGGTCAATGATCCCTTTCAGATTATTTTTATACGTAAATTGCTCATGGTATTCATAATATTGAGCGCTTCCTATTTTTACTTTTATCAAAACCAGTTCTTTAAATGCCATTCGCTTCACTTCGTCGCTCATGTCTATCAAACCGTTCAGATCTTCCGGATCATTTATAATAAAAGCCTGCCCGGTTATTTGCAGGTAATAGTCTTTCCCTTTGCGATAAAACTGCATGTGCACCGGAAACTCTTTATCAAATTCCTGCAAATGCTGCTCGGGTCGGTTGGCAAAAAACCAGATGTTTGCCAATTCGTCTACTTTCAGGATCGTAACAATAGTGGTAGGGAACTTTAAAACACCGCAACTCAAATTATAAAACAACGCACTACCAATTCCCTGAATCTTATTCTGTAAAAAGGCTATGCAATTCGCGGGTTTCATATATGTAAGTTTTGGAAGTTAAAGTTCAAAAGAAATACCACTACCGAATGGGCATTCGCGGGATCGTTGCTACAGTTTGCCGTAGAAGTTTTTCTACACTTGCCTGAAATCCCTTTTATCAATCGTGGCATTGCTTTTTTATAAATGCTGTCGATCCGGTTTTTATAATAACTAAACAACGCATTACGATGGAAAGATCACCGAGGTCCAGGAAAACTACCGGGACAAGCAAAAGCACCACTAAAAGTCACAAAGCGGGTATGAGCGGAAAGAGCAGCAAGCCACTATTGGAAAAATACTTTTTAGAAGAGTTAAAGGATATTTATTGGGCTGAGAAACATCTTACCAAAGCCCTGCCCAAAATGCAAAAAGCAGCCACCTCTGACGAACTGGCCAATGCGTTTGCCGATCATCTGTCGGTTACCGAAGATCAGGTTGGCCGGCTCGAAGACGTGTTTGAAATGCTGGGCGAAACGCCAAGAGCAAAAAAATGCGAAGCGATGGAAGGTTTGGTTAACGAAGCACAATCTATTATCGAAGATACCGAAGATGGTTCTGCCACCCGTGATGTAGCGCTGATTATGGCCGCTCAAAAAGTTGAACACTATGAAATAGCAACGTATGGCGGACTGGCCCAACTGGCAAAAACATTAGGACGTGAAGATGTTTCCAATCTGTTGAGCCAAACGTTGCGGGAAGAAAAAGAAACGGATGAATTGTTAACCAGTATTGCAGAAAACAATTCAAATATCACAGCAAGTGAAGAGGGACATGAAGGCGAACAGGATCAGAACGAAGAAGATGATTAAACAAACCATTTAAACAAGATCAATCAGCATATAAAATATACTGGAATAACTTTTTAGTTCTGGTTATAGATTTAGGGGTTTTTTAAGGTCTACTGGTGTCGGGCCATTCCTGGCCTGACTTTTTTTTATTGCTTTTTCACAGCCCATCCCTTATTTGGTAAGCTTAACGTGCACGCTTCTTTGTGAGCCGCGTAAGCTATTTTGTTTTCTATACTCTCACTGCCAACAAAACACTAAAGTATGCAAGACCGAGCACAAGCAATAAAAAACAAGCGCAGGCTTTCTATGCTGTTTCAAAAAATGGCGAATAAAACAACCAAAGCCACAGGGTCGCCAATAGCTTTTATAACAGCCTTAACAGTAATTATTATCTGGGGAATAACAGGACCGATATTTAAGTTTTCAGATACCTGGCAACTGGTAATTAATACAGGCACCACCATCATTACTTTTTTAATGGTATTCATTATTCAGCATTCGCAAAACAAAGACACTACTGCCATACAGCTGAAATTAAACGAACTGATTGCCAGTAATGAAAAGGCCAGTAACCAGCTGATAGATATCGAAGAACTTTCGGAAGAAGACCTGAAAAAGATCAAAAGGTTTTATATACGGCTGGCCGATCTGGCCGAAAAGGAAATCGATGTAAACACCACTCATTCGTTGAGTGAAGCTGAAAATATTCATAAAATGAAAAAAGACCGCATCAGGGGGTAATGTCGTATGCAGGTAGCTAAACTATCGCATAGAGAATTTTTGAAAATATACCGCGATTACGCAAAGGCAGCCACGGTGGCGGATCTGGTATATGTGAACGACAGCGGGCCCGGCATTTTGCGCTATAAAAAAGGCCGCGGTTATATGTATGTGTACCAGGGTAAGCCCCTACGTACAAAGTCAGCAATAAAAAGGATACGCAGCCTGGCCATACCGCCCTCCTGGTCTTCCGTATGGATATGCCCTTTGCCAAATGGACATATACAGGCAACCGGGCTGGATATGCGTAAACGCAAACAGTACCGATATCATCCCTTATGGACAGTTTTACGCAATGAAACAAAATTTCACCGGTTGTATGAATTTGGCAAAGCGCTTCCGTCACTGCGCGCGCGGCTCGAGAACGACCTGGCCCAAAAAGAACTTTCGGCTACCAAAGTAATAGCCACCATTATTGGTTTAATGGAACGTACGTATATACGCATCGGGAACGAAGGCTATGAAAAACAAAACGGGTCGCACGGACTTACCACGTTAAAAGATAAACACGTTGCCATCAGCGGCGATAAGATCCGTTTTTCTTTTAAAGGCAAAAAGGGCATCACCCATAATATAACCCTTAAAAACAAACGGTTTGCCCGCATTGTGAAAAACTGCCGCGAAATTCCGGGGAAAGAATTATTTCAATACTACGATGACGAGGGTAATGCACACACCGTTGATTCGGGTATGATCAATAATTATATAAAAGAAACAACAGGTACCGATTTTACTTCAAAAGATTTCAGAACCTGGGCCGGATCGCTTAACCTGCTGCGTTCGTTGCGCTCCATAGGCGAAGCAGTTACGGTATCTGAAAACAAAAAAAACCTGGTGTCGGCATTAGACGAAGTAAGCCTAAAGCTTGGGAATACCCGAACGGTATGTAAAAAATATTATGTACACCCGGGATTGATTGAATTATATGAGCAAAATAACCTGAATAAATATCTAAGTAACCTGGATAATCTGGAAGAACCCGATGATCGTACCGGATTAACCAGCGAAGAGCAGATTTTAATGAAAATTCTACAGTCATTCCACAAAACCAGCAATCAAAACGGAACAAATTGAGTGTTTTTTTCTACACATCCAATTTACTCCCGTTTAAAATTTTAGGCATAGTTTTTATAAAATATATATACGAAACCGGTAATAAAGGGAAGAAAGTGTACGAGAGACAAGCCGGTTTTTTAAAATTAACATTAGTACCTAATTATAAACTTACGCTACAAATCAGGCCTTAACCAAGGACTCCCGATGTTTCTACATCGGGTTTTTTATTTTAACTAAGATCGGAAGGCGGAATGAAATAAAGCCTGCGGTCTTACTTCGCCGGGCTCCGTTATCGTATGCAGCCAGGCGTTGGCCCAGGGTGTAGCAGGCGCCTCTGAAAAGAAAGAAAGTTGGAAGAAGGTTTACAGCGTGAGTAAACGTTCTTCCAACTTTTTGCCTGGTGCTTCTTCTAATCAGCCAAAATTCCAACAAACCGGGATTACCACGCTTAATCAATATTTACTGAATACGCGGGCGTGTTGCAATTTCCTGGTACTTCTTAATCGGTACTTACTTAAACGTGTACTGCCTGAAACAAAACATAATTCCATCTTAACCGGAATTGTTTTTTTCCGACTTTCCGACTTTCGGACTTTCGGTCTTGCAGACTTTCGGACTTTACTACCGGCTTGCGGTTTTACGTGTTGCCCTTTTACGCGTTGTTCTTTTCGAAGCTGTTTTTTTAGCCCCGCTTCTTTTTGAAGCCGTTTTTTTAGCGCTCTTCTTTGGGGGCGCAGGAACCTTTGCCCCTTTTTCACGCGCTTCTGATAATCCTATTGCAATTGCCTGTTTACGGCTGGTAACTTTTTTACCACTTCTGCCACTTCGCAACGTACCTTTCTTTTTACGCCGCATGGCACTTTCCACTGTTTTCTGTGATTTCTTCGAATATCTGGCCATGATGATTAATTTTTATTTTCATTACTGGCGCAAAATACCATGCCAGTTAAACTTTTATTCATATCCATACTGTTTACAGTATTCTCTGTTAAGTTATAAGTTTGATGGCTGGCAGTTAACAGTACAACACTCAACTTTCTATTGATAAAAACAATGTCGGTGAACAAAATCACAGCTGTAATAAATATATATTGCGCTGCATGCATCCCTCTGCAATAAAACGGGAAACATAAAAAATTCTAATTGCACATTGTGCTCATTTGAAAGGTCAACTGTAGAACCGCTTCCACACTAAAAATCAGGTGCCTCCTATAAATCGCTGTAATACAACGGAGGAACAATTTTTTAATTAGTTTATATACGCGCTTACTTATTACGATGCATCGCTTTCGCAGGTAAATGGGGACTGCAACGCATTGATATAGCGCTTACAGTTTACCGTTTTACCTGATTATTTCTAATTCAAAAATCTAATGATATGGCACAAAATGAAAATGTTATTGAAGTATTGAACGATCTTATAAGAATTAATAACGATCGTACTGCAGGGTATACAAGAGCATCCGAAGATTCAAAAATTGTTGATGTTGATCTGCGCGCCATATTTAACCGCATGGCCGAAGAAAGCCGTCAATATGCTACCGAATTAACCGCCGAAGTGGCCAGGTTAGGTGGCGAACCGGCAACAGGCACTACAGCTGCCGGTAAAATTTACCGGGCATGGATGAACATAAAAGACATGTTTACCGGAAAAGACCGTCATGCATTACTGGCTTCGTGCGAATATGGCGAAGACGCTGCACAACGTGCCTATGAAGATGCACTGGCATCTGATTCGTACTTACCAACTGAAATAAGACAGTTGATAGCCAGTCAGAAAGCATCCCTGAAAACCTCGCATGATATGGTTAAAAAGTACCGTGACCTTCATGAAGTAGTGAAATAACCGCGTATCAATGAAACACACGCTATATATAGTATTTGTTGGGTTGCTGGCAGGAAGTAATGCATGCATTACTTCCTGTGGCAGCAACAATGAAAACCAAAAACCTATAGCCACAGAAAGTAAAAATGTAGCCGAAGAAAACAACGACGATAAGTTTATTTCAAATGACGCTCAAAAGAATGCACAGCTGGTAGTAAACCTGGCAGTGTTGGGCTATTCGGAAATTGAAATGGCCAAAGTGGCCAAACAAAAATCCGGGAATAAAACTATTAAAAACTTAGCCGCTTCGCTGCAGGCAGATCATATGTTGCTGATGAAACAATTAAAACAAATTTCGGCTAACCGCAATATCAGCACGCCCGATTCGGCAACGGCAACGGATAAACATCAGGCTATGGAACTGGCCAATGGTAAGCCCGGCGCCTTTGATAAAAAATGGTGTACCGAAATGCTGAACAAACACGAAGCAATGATCGCCGCTATGGAAGACGGCGCTACCACGGCCACCGACCCGGGCCTGCGAGCCTGGATCAATGATGCCTTACCAAAGATCAGGGTGCATCGCGATAAGCTGATGCAATTAAAATATACTTTAAGATAGTGGCTTTAGTACTGTAGAGCAGAAACACAGGCCGGTAAGCAATTACTGGCCTGTTTGTTTATTAACCGTGTTGCCTCAGGCCGCCTTTTATCTAATTCAGTTTTTATTCTATCTGGCACCGGTTTTTCCGCGGAAGCTTACTGTTGAGAGTACCCCACCATCTTTCATATATATTTTATTTTTCATGCAAATGGGGAAAATTATACACTATCTGATGAAAAAGGCCGTAAAAAACAGTGGCAAAAATTTTTTATTAAAGAAATATTTAAAAAAGGGCTATGAAAACAGATTATAACAGGTCTACCCCATACATAAGGAGCATGGTTTCGTGTTTGAGCAAGGTGGTAGACGATGGCTACAAGGAAGATTTTAAGGCTACACGCGAAGGACTTGAATCATCAACAACCCGCAAATTATATGTTCCCGCTGAAGTAAGAGTGATTACCTCTTTCAGGTTCGAAGGTTTTTCTGATCCCGACGACAGTGCGGTTTTATATGTAATTGAAACAAACGATGGGGTGAAAGGCACGTTAATAGATGGTTGTGGACGACTGGCAGATCCGTTGGTATATAAATTCATTCTCGATGTAGAATCGAATGATGAAAAGCAGGTGGTCAACTAAACGCTTCCGGTTAAATTTAATATCACTTTAAATCCCGCGCTACATAAGGCGGGATTTTTTTTATGCCCTCACACCACACCCCTTTCCTTCAGGAGAGGGGCCGGGGTTATGCAAAAAGGCTACAGAATATGCTTCTGTAGCCCCGGTTTTGATTGAAACTTACTATATGAAGGAAAAACTATGTACTACGCATTAAGCCAAGGATCAAAGAAATAACTGCCAATACAATCAAAACATGTATCAAACCACCTGCACTATAAACAAAGAAACCCAGTAACCAGCCAATTACTAAAATCACCGCTATCAGATAAAGTATACTTCTCATAGTCCACAATTTTAAGGTTTCATAATATGCTTATACAATAAAAATATACTGCCAGGTGGTTCCTGGTAAGTAGTCAACAGGATTGATTTACTACGTTCGGCTTTTTGTAGAATTAATTGCTCACTAAACCTTACTTTCAGGTGCTATATCATTATTTTTATAGGGGAACATTGTTTTTGCTTATATGGTATGGTTATGATCATATTCAGAATAATGGCAAACACCTGGAAAATCTTTAAGCAATCAGTAAATGAGTTTTTAAACGACAATTGCATAAAACTCAGTGCTTCCCTTTCGTATTACACCATCTTTGCCTTAGGGCCCACCCTGATCATCATAATTTCTTTTGCAGGAATTTTTCTGGGTCGCGAAGCAGTGGAAGGTAAATTATACAACCAGATAAAAGCATTGATCGGCAGCGCGGCGGCGCTGCAAATACAAAACATTATTGCCAATAGTCAGCACAACCAGCAAACTATAATTGCTGCCATTATTGGCGTTGCATTAATGATCCTGGGCGCCACCGGTGTATTTACCGAAATTCAGGGATCTATCAATTACATATGGTCAATACGCGCCAAGCCCAAAAAGGGATGGTTGAAATTTATCACCAACAGGCTTATATCTTTTTCGCTGGTAATAAGCTGTGGTTTTATTTTACTGGTGTCATTAATTATTAACGCCCTGCTTGAATTGATGAGCGAACGGTTACAGATATATTTTAAAAGCGTTACCCTCATAACCTTTTATATTTTAAACATAGTGATCATGTTTGCCGTTATTACCTGTTTGTTTGCCATTATATTTAAAGTGCTGCCCGATGCCATTATAAAATGGAAAGATGCAATGATAGGCGCCGCATTCACTGCCCTGTTATTTATGGGCGGAAAATTTTTGATCAGTTTATACATCGGCAAATCGAATGTAGGATTAGCCTACGGAGCCGCCGGTTCAATTATAGTAATATTAGTATGGGTGTATTATTCTTCCCTGATCCTGTATTTCGGGGCCGAGTTTACTAAAATATATGCTATTCAGCATGGCCATGGTATAAAGACGATAGAAACCGCTGTATTTATCGTGAAGCACGAAGCAAAAGAAGTAGGAGAATCGCACATTAGTTAAGAGTTATCTTTTTCTTAAGCGATTTGCCTGTAGACAATTTTCCACATCGCTTTACATTCTTCCTAACCATTATCAATCAGCTTTATTTCATATTCATATGGCATAGGTATTTTAGTTTGTACATACGAAATATTGCTTTATGGCTTTACCGGGTTGCTGGTATTCGACCGGTAAAAACAAACAGCAATTCAGTACGCTAAAGCCAAATATGTGAAGAAAGCCGGTAAAATAACACTGAAGATACTGTTGTGGTTTTTTGTAGGTCTGTTACTGATAGCAGTACTTGTACAAACGCCACCGGTACAAAATTTAGCCCGCAAAAAAGTGCAGGCATGGCTGCAGCATAAACTGGGCACCCGCTTCGAAATTGGCCGTTTGCGCATTGGTTTTCCCACCTCGGTTGTACTCGACAATGTATATGTTGAAGATAAAACCAAAGACACGCTGTTGTATGGCGGCCGCATCAAGGCCAGTATCAATATGTTTAAACTGTTGCACAACGAAGTGCAGATAGGCGACCTGCGATTGCAGGGCATGACTGCCAAAATAAAGCGACAGTTGCCCGACACGGTGTTTAATTTTCAGTTTATTATAGATGCATTTGTAACCGAAAATACAAAGCCCGCCAACCCTGCCGATACTGCAGCCCTTAAAATGGGGCTCGATAACCTGTATCTCGACGATATCCGTTTTTTATATAAGGATACTATTTCGGGCAACGACTGGGCCATTCAGCTGCATCACTTCGACAGCCACATTACCCGGTTCGATCCGCAGAAACAGGTATTTGACATTCCTTCTGTTACGCTCGATGGGTTAACTGCCAGATTATATCAGTACAAACCTTTGATAACGGCCTCGGATATTGTAGTGAATGATACTGCCGTAGCACCGATGCCAACCATGATGCTGAAAAATATTCATCTTAAAAATATCGATGTCGATTACCGCAACAGTGTATCGGCTTTATTTACACAGGCAAAACTGGCCAGTCTTGATACACGCATTAACACCACCGACCTGAACCAAAGACGTATTGTGATTGATAACATTCGCCTCATTGGGGTCAGCACCAATGTACAAATGGGTAAAACAGCCCCCAAACAACTGATAGCCGAAAAAGCAAAAACCGAAGCAAAAGAAGTGGCCGCTCAAAGCTGGTATGTGCTTGTTAAAGATGTGAACGTGCAAAAAACATTTGTACAATTTGATGATCAGAATAAACCACGTCAACCGAAGGTGCTCGACTACGGCCATCTGAAAGCTGATAACATTACGTTTGCTGCACAGGATATTTTAATGGATGAAGACACCATTGCAGCCCGGGTGCAACAGGCTGCCTTCAAAGAGCAAAGTGGGTTTACCCTGCAACAGTTAAAAGGTAAGTTTTTATATACCGGTAAAATGGCCCATGCCGATGAATTGCTGGTTCAAACACCGGGCACACGCATCAAACATACCATACACCTCGATTACCCTTCGATCGAAAGCATTCAGAAAAATATAAGCGCACTGCAGGTAAAGGCGAAATTGCCGGATTGTTATATTGCCAACCGCGACATTTTATATTTTGTTCCCGATCTGAAACAACAGCCCGCCTTCAGCAATGCCGCCACCGTTTTTACAATCAATGCCGATGTATCGGGCCGTGTTGATAATCTTACAGCACGGGTATTACAGGTTTCAGGATGGAACAATACAAAAATCGATATGACAGGCACCATTGCAGGGCTTCCATCAATGGATAAATTATATGGCGATGTACACATCAATGAAATCAAAACAACTAAAAAAGATGCAGAGCAGTTTTTGCCGGCTGATATTCGCTCGCAGGTGAATATTCCCGAAACGATGAAGCTGTCGGGAACAGCCCGCGGTAATGGCCGCAACCTGCAAACCAATGTTACGGTACAAAGTTCCTCGGGCAATGTGGTGTTGAACGGCACTATGGCCAATTACCAGGATGTAAAAGCAGCCGCCTATAATATGCAGGTGCAGGCCCAACAGGTACAGGCCGGCGCTATTTTAAAAAATCCCAATCTCGAAACAGTGTCAGCCACGGTGCATGTTCAGGGTAAAGGATTAACACAGCAAACGGCCGATGCTACCGTAAAAGGCACCGTTCAGTCGGTGGTATTTCAAAAATATAATTATCAGAATATAGAGCTCGACGGCACCATGAAAAACCAGCAGGCCGATGCGCAGGTAAGCATTGCCGATCCCAACATTCGAATGGGCGGCAGCATCTCGGTAAACCTGGCCATAAAAGATCCGGCTGTAAAAGCCGACATAATGGTAGACAGCATCAAAACAAAGCCACTGCATTTAACAACTCAGGAAGTTATATACCGCGGTAAAATAACAGCCGACCTGCCGAATGTAAATCCCGATAGCCTGCGGGGCAAAGTAAATATTGTTCATTCATTACTGGTAACCGATAAAGACCGTCTGCAATTAGATACGGTTCAGGTGCTTGCCGAACATGCAGTCGACAGCAGCCGCATTACCGTCACCAGCGATGTGGCCAGGGCGCGGCTGGCCGGGAAATACAAGCTTACCGAAATCGCCGATGTGCTGATGCAGGTGGTACAACCCTACTTTACCGTAATGCCTTCGAAACAAACCAACAAAACAGCGCCCTATAATTTCAGGATCGCCTTATTTGTTACCGACAACCCGGCGTTAAAAGTTGCCTTTCCCACCCTGCAGCGGTTTCAGTCGCTGCGTTTTATTGCCCGCTTTTCGAGCGACAGCGGCTGGCAGGCCAATGCCACCATGCCGGTGCTGGTCACCGACGCTATTGCCATTGACAATATGCAGTTCGAAGCCAACGTTCGCGACAGCGCATTAAGAGCCATCGCTACCATACAACAGGTAAAATTGGGCAGCAATACCGTACATAATTTATCGCTCAATGCCAGTGCCGCGCATGATAAAATAGATTTCAGAACACGATTCCACGACAGGCTTGGGAAATTACAATACGCCATATCCGCCTTGTTGCAGCAGCCACAATATGGCACATACGATATTAGCCTGAAGCCCGATAGTTTAATACTGAATTATGAACAATGGAGCGTAGCGACCGATAATGCCATTCATTTAACCAGCAACGATCTGCGCATCAACAATTTTATGTTGAACCGTAATTTTCAGCAGTTCAGTTTAAAAAGCAGAGGCAATATGCTGAATGCACCGGCCGAAGCCAGCTTTACCAGTTTTCAGATATCTACCCTGGCGGCCTTTGTAACGTCTGACTCACTGGCGGTTGATGGAACGCTCGATGGAGAAATACTGTTACATAATCTTACTACGAATCCGTTGTTTTCGGGCGACCTCCTGGTTCGCAACCTGAATTTCAAACGCGATACTGTTGGTAATATAGCAGTAAAAGCAAAGAACACTACACCCGATATCATCAATGCCGATATTGTATTAACCGGCAGGGGCAATCATGCCACTTTGAACGGCGACTTCTATTTAAAACCCGTTAATGGTAACGACTTCAAATTTAAATTGTTGCTCGACACTTTAAATATGGCTTCAATCGAAGGCGCCACCATGGGTGCTATTTCACATGCATCGGGTAATGTTACGGGTAAGTTCGATGTATCGGGTTCGGCCAATAAACTGAATGTTAATGGCGGACTGAATTTTAAACAAACGAGCTTTAACCTGAGTATGCTCAACAGCTACTTCCATATCGAAGACGAAACCATTGCCGTAAACAACCAGGGTATTCGCTTCGATAGTTTTACCATTGAAGATTCGGCCAAAAATAAAGCCGTTATCGACGGCATGGTGTACACCACCGATTTTGCAAATTACCGTTTTGACCTTGCTGTAAATGCCAACGACTTCAAGGCCATGAACAGCACCAAACAACAAAACAGGTTGTATTATGGCCAGCTTATTTTCAGCAGCAGAATGAAAATAAAAGGAACTGCCGAAAAACCTGTTGTAGACGGTAACCTGACCATTGCCGATAAAACAAATATAACCGTAGTACTACCCCAGCAGGAACCTGAAGTTGTAAAACGCGAAGGCATTGTGCAGTTTGTAGATATGGATGCGCCCGAAAACGACACGCTGTTTATGAAAGGCATGGCGGGCTTTGATTCGCTTAATCATTCGGGCATAACCGGTTTGGATATTTCGGCCAATGTTGAAATTAAAAAAGAAGCGATATTCAGTTTAATAGTCGACGAAGGCAATGGCGACTTTATACGCATGCAGGGCGAAGGGTTGCTCACCGGCGGCATTGACCCCAGCGGTAAAACCACCCTATCGGGCTCGTATGAAATTAAGAGTGGTTCCTATGAACTGAGCTATAATTTATTAAAACGAAAATTCGATATTCAGGAGGGCAGTAAAATAGTTTGGAACGGTGAACCCACCAAAGCCGATCTTGATGTTACTGCCATATATACCGTTAAAGCGGCACCGATGGACCTGGTAAAAAATCAGGTAGAAGATGAAGCAAGCACCACCCGCAATGCCTATTTACAACGCCTGCCATTTAATGTGCTGCTGATTTTAAAAGGCGAATTATTACAGCCGCAGGTAACTTTTGATATTCAGTTGCCCGAAGAAAGCAATGAAATTTCGAAAGGAACCTCTACCACCATCAATTACCGGTTGACCCAGTTGCGGCAGGAACCTTCAGAGTTGAACAAACAGGTATTCGCATTATTGTTACTGAACCGGTTTGTTGGAGAAAATCCATTCGAAAGCAGCGCCGGCGGATTAACACCCGAATATTTCGCCCGGCAAAGCGCCAGTAAATTACTCACCGAGCAATTGAACAAACTGGCCAGCGACCTGGTGCAGGGTGTTGATATTAATTTTGATGTAGCCTCTTTTGAAGATTACTCAACCGGCAATGCACAAACACGAACCGATTTAAACGTAGCGCTTTCGAAACGGTTGATGAACGACCGGTTAACCGTAACCATAGGCAGCAATTTTGAACTGGAAGGATCGCAAAACACCAATCGCAACCCCAGTAATATAGCAGGTAATGTGGCAGTGGACTATAGTTTGAGTCAGGACCGCCGGTATTTATTAAGGGCCTATCGCAAAAACGAATACGAAGGTGCTATTGAAGGATATGTTATTGAAACCGGGGTAGGGTTTATTATCACCCTTGACTATAATAAATTCAAAAATCTTTTCCTGAGTAAAAAAGCAAAGGAAGAAAGAAGGCAACAACGCCAAAAGGCGCGTGAGGCAGAGCAGCAACAAAATAAACCGCAACCACCACAAACTTCTTTCAAATCAACCGAAAACCAGGAATTGGAAAAAAGTGAAGACAGTTAGAACTACATACTATTTTTTGCTGGCAGCATGTATACTAATAATTTCTTCCTGTTCCAGCACCAAAAATTTGCCTGCCGGAGATGCTTTGTATACCGGAGCGAAAATTACTATTAAAGACAGCAAACTATCTAACAAAAAGCAAAAAGCGTTGCGCGACGAGCTGGAAGAGCTTACACGGCCAAAACCCAATTCGAAATTTCTGGGAATACCATTTAAATTAAATATTTACAACGCCTTTGCCCATTCGAAAAGATTTCCCGGGAAATGGTTTAAAGAAAAATTCGGTCAGCCGCCGGTTTTGCTCAGCGACCTCAACCTCGATCATAATGTACAGGTATTACAAAGTTATCTCGCAAACAAAGGTTTTTTTAATGCACGCGTTCGGGGCGATACAACGGTAAAAGGCAAAAAGGCCAGTGCCACCTATACAACCCGCACATTCGATCAGTACATCGTACAGAAGGTTGAATTTATGGGCGACAGCACGGTGTTGCCGCAAGCCATTCGCGAAACCATGCCTAAATCGCTTTTAAAACCTAAGCAGCCATTTGACCTTGATGTGATATCGGCCGAACGGCAGCGGATTGACAATCATCTGAAAGAAAATGGTTTTTATTTCTTCAGACCGGAAGACCTGTTGATAAAAGCCGATACTACTATTGGCAATAATAAGGTTAATCTGTTTGTAACCGTTAAACCAACCACTCCCGAAGACGCACGGAAAGTATTCCGCATCAACGATGTATTTATTTATACCGGATTTAATCTGGAACCCGGCCAGATGGATACCAGCAAAGCGGGTGCAACGTACTTTAAAGGCTACTATGTGGTAGACAGAAGGAAGTTGTATAAGCCCAAACTTTTTCAGCAGTCAATGACCTTTAATCCCGGTGATGTGTACAATCGCACCGATCATAATGCCAGCATCAGCCGGTTGATAAACATGAACATATTTAAATTTGTAAAGAACCGGTTCGAAGTTGTGCCCCGTGACGATTCGTCGTTACTGAATGCGTATTACTACCTAACACCGCTACCTAAAAAATCATTGCGCATTGAGGTGAATGGCGATACCAAATCAAATAACCTCACCGGCTCCAATATTTCGATAAGCTGGCGCAACCGAAATACTTTACGAGGCGGCGAACTGTTTTCAGTTAAAGCATCAGCAGGTTTTGAAGTGCAGTACAGCGGGCAGTTCCAGGGATATAATACTTTCCGGTTTGGGTTAGAACCTTCACTGTCGTTCCCCCGGTTCCTGATACCCTTCTTTAATTTTAATACAAAAGGAGGATTTCTTCCGCGTACTACGATAAAATTAGGGTACGACATCCTTGAACGGCAAAAGTTGTATACCATGAACTCGTTCAGGACCAGTTATGGTTTTACCTGGAAAGAAAATATTCAAAAAGAACACGAGCTGAACCCGATCAGCATTAATTATATTCAGCCCATTAATGTTACACCTGCCTATACCGACAGTGCCAAATACAACGAAACATTACAAAAAGCCATAGACAAACAGTTTATACTCGGTTCAGATTATACATTCACCTATACCAATGTTTTGAACAACCGGCCGGTAAACGGCTTTTACTTCAGTGGCGGCATCGACCTGTCGGGTAATATTGCAGGTTTGATAACCGGCGCTAACATCAGCAAGGAGGACACGGCGAAAATTTTCGGGGCGCAGTTCTCGCAATACACCAAACTACAGGCCGACTTCAGGTTCTATCGTAAAGTGGGCCAAAAAAGCGTTTGGGCAAACCGTATTATGGCCGGGGTGGGTATTCCGTATGGTAATTCACGCGAGCTGCCTTATATAAAACAATTTTTCTCGGGCGGTAATAACAGCATCCGCGCTTTCAGAAGCCGCAGTGTAGGGCCGGGCACTTATGAAGCGCCTCAGAAGTTTGGTTTCCCAACAGAACAGCCCGGTGATATAAAGCTTGAAATGAATACCGAGCTTCGGTTCCCTATAGCCGGTATTATAAACGGTGCCGTTTTTGTAGATGCAGGTAACGTTTGGTTATTCAACGACAACCCCGATAAACCCGGAGCCCTTTTCACCAGCAAGTTCATGAACGAGCTGGCGGCGGGTACCGGTGTGGGTTTGCGCTTTGATATTACGTTCCTTGTACTGCGGCTCGACATGGCATTCCCTATTCGCAAACCCTGGTTGCCTTCGGCCGAACGCTGGGTATTAAATAAGGTTGATTTTGGCAGTAGTCAGTGGAGGAAGGAGAACCTGGTGTTTAACTTAGCGATTGGGTATCCGTTCTGATGCGGGGTCACGGAAGCAGGAAATAAGAGGTAGGAAGTAAGAAGAACCTCTGCGTTCAATCTTTACGAAATAGATTAAACAGGAAAAGCAATGACCTTTACATATTTGCTTTTCGTGGTTGTTAATACAAAAATGGCTGCATCCTGCTTCACGATACCCGTTAACAACACAACCAGGTCAGTAGCATTAACTACAAGCGCCCTTACCAGTTTACTTATAGCTATTCATAATTTTGTAATAGCCAAAACAACTCAATATATGCCCTGCTCCATTTTTACCACGCACACAGTATAATTGGTAACACCTGCAACAAAACCGGTAATGCTTAAAACATAATTTGTGGTGGCCGTAACAATTCCAGTGATAGCCACTTCATGTTTGCTTTTCGAAATTTTAAATTGAAATTTGAAATTTCAATTTAAAAAATGACCGTTTCATGTTTGAAATGGTCATCCAAAATTCCGGCCGTTCCTGTGGCAATAAATGAAATGGCTACCTTGTGCTCATTTCTTTGAATTTTCAGGCATAAAACAGCCATTTTGTTATTTTTAATAGCCATAGTCAATCTAAATGCCCCCAAAATAATATTGTTGCAGACCATCGCTTAAGTTGCGATGGCCATCATGTAAAATGTTATGGCCATCACATTTTTGTTTTTTGAAATTTCAAACATGAAATGGACCATAAATAATTTAAAATTTGGAATTTCAATGCTGAAATACGACTAACTCCCCGGCAGCTTGCCTTCGAGCCCCACCGTTTTTTGCACGCCTTCAAAAATCGACTTCCATATCAGATTGAACATTGAGGCGTAAATATTCCTTTGGTGTGAAACAGTAACCACCCGAACGGGTTTGTTTTTAGTAGGGTTGGCATCGAGTATACTGAAATTGGCCAAAAAAGAAGCCACCTTTTTTGTTTCGTATGTATTTTTGAGATCACCCATTTTAAGCAGTTTCACTTTCAGATCATCATACAACAATTTGATAGTACCACTGGCATTGAGATCGTTACCGGCTAAATTAAAATCCAACCGGTTTATAATTCCTTCATTGATCAGTACCAGCGCCATGGGCCTGCTTAACGGGTTAAAAATGGTGGCATCGGTTTCACCCATATTGCCGGTTGCGGTAAACTTACCGTTATTGTTCAACAAATAAAACTGCAGCGTAGCCGATAGCGGAATTTTTTGCAGCAACCTACTATTGAACTGTACAGTGCAAACCTGATTATTACGCAAATGAGCAGCACTGTTGGTAACATTATGCAGGGTTGCCGACACATCGCTGAAAACCACTACACCGCTGCTGGCCGTTTGCGGGTTCTTTTCTTTATATTCTATATACCCCTGATGAAACACTGCTCTTTTGATAGCCACTTCAACCGGTATTTTTAAAAACTCCTGTTGAGGGTAATGGCCAACCTTACTTAGCTTTTTTACCGGATACGATTTATCTCTGAACACCTTAAACGAAGCGCGGCCAACAGATAGTTCCCCGGCAATGAGATTTCCATTCAATAACTCCTGCACATTTACCTGCCTGAATTGTACGTCGTAAAAATCAAAGTCGAGCCGGTCGGTTTGCCATTTCACGGCCCGCATATAAGCAGCTTCGTTCATCAGGGGTATAATAGACATGTTGTTTACTGTAAACAGCTTTTCATTTGATTGCAGGTTGATCTTATTAAACCGGTAATGATATAGTTGATTTCTGCCACGAATGAGTATGTTGTTAACCGTTAATGCTGCATTTTGGGCAAACAACACGCGCGATGTATCGGTGCTGGTGCTGTCGCTTATGGTAAGATGGTACAGGTGGGCGTTAATTTTGCGGCCGCTGAATAAAGTATCGCCTTTTGGCCATAAACAAATATGATAATCGGCATCGGTAATGAGAATGGTATCGACGTTTATTTTTTCGAGACCGCGCAGTAGCACCCTATATATTTTCTCTTTGGTAGACGTTGCATCTTTTTTGGGCGCTTTGTTACGGTTACTGAACATGGTAACTACCGGATTAGTAAGCTTAATTTTTGCCGCAATTATTTCTTTATCTATTACAGCGCTATTGGTTTGTACGCCGGTGATATGAATTTCGGGCACCGTTACTTTCAGCAAATCGCGGGGCAGGGTATTATCGCCTGACTTTTTATACGTAGTATCGGGGGTAAGCTGCAGGTTTTTAATAACTATTTCGCCCTCTACTTCATCAATATCAACGGTGTCGTAGGTGATCCTGTATAAACTATCTGATTTAAGAAAAACAAGTTGAGGAACTTTTTTGCGCAGGAAATCGCTACGCCAGTTTTTGTAATAAACAATACCGGCCGCCACAGTAAGCACCAGGAACAATAAGAATATTAATTTTTTCATCTGTGCGGGGTGTTTTAAGGAGCAACTTTCCGGGGTTTAATTGTTCCTGTATTGAATGGCTATATTGAATATGTAAAATAATTTTATTCAGTTTGTTATTTTTTCAGGATCGTTTAACCCGAGCAGGTATATTTTTCACAACTGTTTTTAAGGCACCCCTTTATATCTTGTGACTTGCCCCTCGGGTGCGCGGGGCTGCTTTCTTAAAGAAATATTTCATCCAGTCAAGTACATGCCCTGCGCCGCACAACAAACATATATTTATCATGGCCACAAAAACTGCACCTATCCATTTAAATATTTTACTCATGTTGATGGTAAATTAGGTTTCGGGATATATAAAAAATTATTGTGCCCACTATGTTGCAACGAATACCTCGTATACATTTTGTGGTTGTTTATGAGGATTAATTTCCCCGGAAGAAACGATGAAACGCAATACAGTAAACTATTTCAGGCGGGGGCACAGGAATTTTAACAAATACATTGAGGGATTTTCATATTTGCTTAAACCTTAATGGATTAAAAAACCCTCAGGCTTTTGTTAATTAGAAAAATTAAAAATCTTTTCAGATGAAAAAAGTAATTGTATGTTTTTCCTTATTCTGTGCTGTATTAATCGCAACTGCTACACGTGTGCTTGCACAGGAACAACAAACATCTTCAGAAAATTCATTATCACCCAAATTCGGTATTAAGGGAGGGGTCAATCTCACCAACATGTACGTAAAGGATGTATCAGACGAAAACATGAAAGTTGGTTTCAATGCAGGATTTTTTGCCAAGTTGCCTGTTGCCAAAGGATTTTCTATTCAACCTGAATTATTGTATACGAGCAAAGGAGCTAAAGAAACGTATAACAATTTTCTTGAAGGCAAAGGCGAATACCGGTTTAATTTAAACTACATCGAATTACCGGTACTGGCGGTTATTAATGTAGCCAAAAATTTCAATCTGCACGTTGGTCCGTATGTGTCTTATCTCGCCGCTGTTAACATTAAAGATCTAAAGGACAATGGCACGATCAATGAAATAAAAGAACTCAACGCTGAGAACTTCAACCGCATTGATTATGGTGTAGCCGGTGGGTTGGGAATAGATATTTCAAACTTTACGCTCGGAGCACGGTACAGCTATGGATTCCATGAAATAGGGAAGTCCGGTAGCCTGTCTGGCGAATTGACAAAAGATTCGAAGAACAGCGCTATCTCATTATACATCGGATTAGGATTTTAGGCGATACGGGTTTGAGGATTCCAGGGGCTGCCTCCAACGGGGGCAGCCATTTTTTTTGCTAAGAGCTACAAGAGAAGAAGGAGAAAAAAGCGAAAACCCGTTGTTGTAATTGCAGCGTGTATGCAGGCAACCAGAGGTTTTATCCTTTGTTTGAATTGCAACGAGTATACAAACAATTGGCAATTTGAAAGAACTAAAATCTCTTTTTTCTCCTGAGCGAAGCCGAAGGGTTACTCGTTTAACCTCTTAGCTTTCTTAATTCTTCTCTGGCCTGCGCAATCCACTGCGCGTTGAACCTGCGCTCGCGCGAACTGAGCTGGGTAGCTTCGGCCACCATACTATCCAATAGCTGCACGGCTTCCTCCTTTCTGCCATTCCTTGATAAAAATAGCGCGTACTGATAGCGGGCTTCAAAATAAGCAAACCGGCTATTCATTAATTTAAACTCTTTTTCGGCCAGTTCTTTATTGCCAGTATGTTCAAGCGCAAGGGCATACACTACATGTACTTTTGATTTTGCAAACTGAGGCGAATTATAAATTCTTTTGGCAAGCGGTAAAATATCGGCAAAGCGGTTCACATTGGCATAGGCAATGATCAGCTGCTTAATAACATGTTCGTTTTCGGTAAAAACGCCGGTTAAACTTTGTTCATACAATGCAATGGCATCATTGGTATATCCCTTGGCCAGATAGGCATCGGCCAATGCAATGCTGTTATGAAAAGTATCTGAAAAACGCAATTGCTGCTCGAGCTTTTTGATGCTTCCACCGGGATTAAGCACCTGTCCCATGCCCGACGAAACCTGGTCAATTTCATGACCGGTAATAACTTCAGAAAAGAGGTAAATCAGGCTACCTATAACAGGCAGAAACACAATGATCCAGATCCATTTGTTCTGGTTTCCTTTTCGAATACAATGAAGAACACAAATTGCCTGTAAAGCGATTGGAATGTAGTACAGATAACTGTTGGCGAAAAACATATTTGATAAAGGGGTTCGGTTTGATCCTGCTGCAAAATTATAATTCTTTCCCTGATGGAAGATAGTTTTTTGGTCATTAGTATCCGCCCACGGGAAAGCGACAAGTTAATAAATTATTTTATCTGTTAACATCGTTTTTGCGTCTTTTTGCCACCGCCCCCTCATTTTACACTCCATTTGTTTTTGAAGATTTCACATACACTTAATATGCGGGAATTTGCGTGTAAAGAAATCATTAATGTGGAAAAAACGTACCTGCATATCCGGTAGTTTGTTTGCGGTTGCTGAAAATTTTGCCTACCTATGAATCATGAAAAGTTAATCACAGATAATTAAACCAATTAAATTAACCTAAAAACAATCCTATGAGTTTACGAATGTATTGTATTACCGCTGTTGCGGCGGTAACACTAAACGCCTGCGTGAAACAATCCCAACCTGTCGCCGAAGAAAGACCACCCATCACCGGCAATACCTCCTCCAATGCAGTAGCCGCCAATGTAACGGTGACCTATACTGACGAAAGCAGTTTTGTAAGCAGTCTTTCTTCCTATGGTTATAAAACACCCGACCAGCTGAACCTGAACCGCATAGGCACTGCAAGTGGATACACATCTGTGTACGGATTTAATATTCCTTCCGACCGGCAGGTAAAGGGTTTTACATGGAATAGCGGAGATGAACAAACCATTGAATGGCGCCCGCAGGGCATCACCGGTTTTCAGTGGAGCGGCAGAAACTTTTTGCTGGTTACCTGGTATGCCATCGGGCCTTCTGACATAGATGGCGTTTATAACCAGCACAAAGGTGTACGCGTTTCGCTGGTAGATATTACCAGCATGAGCAACATTACCTATCGCCATATTATACTGGTACAAAACAAGGCCAATATGTCGAATGCTGATCTGTACAAATCGAGCAATTCATATACACAGTTGAATTCATTTGCACCGGTAACTATTCACGCCGGTGGCGTGGCCTGCTATGCCGGGAAAATTTATGTGGCAGATACAAAACTGGGCATACGCGTATTCGATCTTACCAAATTCATATCGGTATCCGGTGATGATACGGGAAATACCATAGGCCAGGATACCGACGGAACACTCAAGGCATTTAACTATGCCTATGTATTACCACAAACAGGATATTACAAGATCACCAATGCATCACCGTTCTCCTGCATTGAACTGGGCGAAGGCGCTACATCATCCGACAAAATGTTGTGGACCGGTCAGTATATTGAATCATCAAGTACCACAGTGCCCAAAGTATACGGCTTTCACCTGAATGCTACAGGAGAAATTGTAACCAGTCCGCAACCCGAAGTAATTACGCCTATCGACACCGACAATACCAATGTAAATGGCGTGCAGGGTGTGTTCCGTGCGGGTTCAAAAACATTTATGACCACAACAGGCAATAGCAGTTATGAAGGTTCTACGGCAAGACTGGTTCGTTATAATGATGGCGCCACCGCCGGCGTTCGCTACCGCTGGCCGCATGGAGCAGAGGATCTTTATCTTGAAACAGCTACCGGCTATTTATGGAACCTGACAGAATTTGAAACGTCGCTATATGGCGCAGATAATCGTTGTGTGTTTGCGGTGCGGTTGTCGGATTATGATTAGGCGAATGGTCAATGGTGAATAGTCAATAATGCTTAGATTAAAGCCCTGCTGATTGAATCGGCAGGGCTTTTTGTTTATGGAAAAGGCCATCCGGCGCATCTAAAAATAAATGAAACGAAAAAAACTGTATTATTTGCCCGGTATAATAAGCCTGTTGGGATTACCGGTGCTGTTACTGCTTTTTTTACCCGAAGAGAAGGCCCCGCCCGTTGCCATCAAAATGTTTTTGCCTAATGACAATACTGACAAAAAAAATTACTATAGCTTCTCAAAGTATGCTTTTTATGAAGCCATCAAAAACAAAAAAGTAACTACTATATACCTGTGGCATCCTGACTGGCCTTTTGAGGATTATATTTTGAACGCCAAAATGGATTTTATAAACCGCGAAATTGAAAGAATGCAATTCACCAACGATACTAATAGTGTTTTAAAAATTGAATTTGGCGAAGAAAATACCTATGGCGATTTTGTATGGGTACTTAACCAGGCCCAGATATACAGGTTAAAAAGATATGCCTATACAGATAATTCATTTTATTTATTTGCCAATGAGCCTCCGGTAGAATCTCATATAGAATTACCGGACCTTTCAGGCGACTGTTTACCGGTAGCGAGAGCCGAAAAATCGTTTATTTTACAAGAGCAGCTAAAGCGTAAATTAGTCGAAGCGCGTTATATTCTAAAACAAAATTACCTGATAATAACCGCGTTCCTCGCACTGATTTTGTTACCCGGTATTCTACAAATCGTTCGGTTTGCGAAGCGTTCGGGCCGCACCCAAAATACAAAACCCGTTTAATGCGGTAGTGACCGCACCAAACGGGTGGTTTCTTTTGCTATAAAATCAATTACCGCAGATGCGATCTCAGCATCCAGGCCATTTTTTCGTGTGTTTCCATCAGGCCGGTAATAAAATCGCTGGTGCCCAAATCGCCGTGCTCATTGGCAAAACGATTGATGTTCTCACGCATGGTGATGATAAGCGTTTCGTGATCGGCCAGCAACTCGCGAATAAAACCATGACTATCGTTTTTTTCGCGCGACTGTTCGGTAAGGTGCGTGAGTTTTAAAAAATCACTGAGCGTGGCAGGTGCATAATGTCCCAACATACGAATACGCTCTGCTACTTCATCCATGATCTCATCGAGCTGCTCGTACTGGCTTTCAAAGAATTTATGTTTATCGTGAAAATCGGGCCCTTCAACATTCCAGTGGGCATTACGGGTTTTGGTATACAGTAAAAATTCGTCTGCCAAAATTCCGTTCAAAATATGACACACTGCTGTGAGATTATCAGGTTTAATGCCAATGTTCGGTTGCATGATATTATTGTTTTTTAAAATGAAATCAGTAACTCAGGCTGCCAAATAACCCGTTCTTATAATCACTCATTGCCTGTTCAATTTCCTCGGGTGTATTCATTACAAAATTGTCTTTGGCAGCCACCGGTTCGTCGATCGGTTCGGCGCACAAAAACAACAACTGTGCATCTTCAACAGCCGTTATAACTATGTCTTCGTCTTCTTTACTAAATACAATCAGGTTATGCATGGCCACTGTTTCATCATTCGCTACAATAGTTCCTTTTGCTACGTATAATAATGCCCAGTAACCGGGTATTGCATTTAGTGTTACGTTCTTTCCTGCATTTACTTCACCGATCATTGAAATAACGGGCGTGAAATTCTGAACAGGACCTGTTTGACCGTTATAATTGCCGCTTGCCAGCCGAAACTGCACGCCCTCTTCATTGATCACAACAGGCAATTGTTCTTTAGGGGCCGACTGATAAAACGGCTTATCCCATTTATTGGCACGAGGTGCATTGATCCATAGTTGTATCAATTCCTGTATACCGCCCTGCTTCAGTAATGCTGAGGTTGGCCCTTCGCTATGCAAAATGCCACTGCCGGCAAACATCCATTGTACGCCACCGGCTTTGACCACCTCATCATTACCTGCATTATCGCGGTGAAACCCTTCGCCCTGCAACATGAATGTATACGGACTAAACCCGCGATGCGGGTGAGGATTTATTCGTGCATGCTGCCCGGCATGATATTGTACCGGCCCGATATGATGCAAAACAATAAACGGATTGGCAAAACGGAAATCCTTATGTGGTAACGACTGTCTTACGGTTTCTTCTTCTGTGATCTTTTTTTCACGGCCATAAAGAATATGCTCAATCCTCTTTTTCATACATTCAAGTTAGGAATAAAAACATCCGTTCATGCACAAAGCAATAAAATCATCCATATAAAAGATGATTTATACCAAAAATTAATGGTTATTTCTTTTTGAGAAATACAAGCTGTCCCAGATGGTAACTGTGATGACTGGTTCTGCTGAGCAGTACATTTAGTTTATTGCGGTGCGGTTCTTTGGCAAAATCTTCTTCCGAAACGGCGGTATGTTTCATAAACCATTCATCGGTAGAGGTGCCTGCTATACGATTTGAGAATTTAGCATTTACTTCTTTCCAGTACTTTCTTAACTCCGATACCGGCGGTTTTTCATAGTCCGCTTTATCGGCACTGGTTAAAAATGGCTCTGTGAGTTCAGGATATAATTTTTCGCCAAATGCCAACAGTGGAAACATGGCATCGGTGGCAGCTATCAAATGGCCAAAGAGGTAAATACCGGTATTACGGCCCGGCGCCACTTCTGCCATCAGTTCATCGTCGGTTAGTTCGTCGACCAGTTTGCTTACCCTTGCACATTGTGCATCCCAGGCAGCAACAGCCATTTTGATAAACAGTTCTTTAACGGGTTGTGTGGTAGTTACAGCAACATCACTCATGGTTAATTTTTTTTGGTTTGAATAAAGAATAACCAATTGAAGTGATGATTTGTTTAAAACAGATGCCACGGATTACTGCGTTGCTGGCGCAACGCAGGAGGATTTTGCCACGGATTGCACGGATTAACACGGATAAGATACAGATTAAGTATAATTGATTATGTTCTAGTGTTGAACCTAAACATATCTGTGTTCATCTGTGCCATCTGTGGCAAATAAGTCCACCGAAGGTGGACCCGAAATTCGTGGCGCTCAGTTTATCCCTCTACCTGCTTTTTTATCAGTTCAAGGATCGATTGCCAGCCCCCGGCGGCAACGGCCTCATTGTATCTTTTTTCACCTTCGGCTACTTTTGAGTAATCACCCTGAGTTACCTTTAAAATGGTATCGTGGCCTTCGGTTGTTAAATCATAGGTTACCGTAAGATAATTTTCAGGAATGTCCTCAATAGTCGAATTGGGATCAATGGTTGTATAGGCAAGATGACTGCCGGGTTGTATAGCCACAATTTTTCCCTTTACCGCCACCATTTCCATACCATTAAAAACACCCTTCCATAACAGCTCACTGCCGGGTTGCCAGTCAGACACCGTTTCACAGCCAAACATGTATTTTTTTGTTTGTTCAGGATTTACCAATGCATCCCACACTTTCGAAGCCGGCGCATGAATGGTGATGGTGTTTTTAACAATTAATGAGTTCATGTATTTGAGTTTTTAGCAAAATAAATAACCGTACGGCAGGGCTAATTGCATTTTACGGATTATTTCTAACGGAAAAAGGAGTGATGCCAAACTTTCTTTTAAAGGCATTATTAAAGTGCTGAGGGGTGCAGTAACCCAGCTCCACCGCTATTTCTGCTGCGGTTTTTTCGGTATCCCGCAAATACTGATGGGCCAACTGCAGCCGCTGGTCGGCCAGGTAACCAAAAATTGTGCTATTGAAGGTTTCTTTAAAACCACGCTTCAGTTTATATTCATTCAATCCAACCATTTTTGCTATTTGCGACAGGTTGGGCGGATCTGTAAGCCGTTCATTGATAATATCGCGTACGGCTATTATCTTTTCTTTATCGATTTTATTCTTTATGAAAAGATCTTTTTTTGTTTCAGCCACCTGGTAGGCATCTGCACACAGCACCAGCAACTCTATGCTTTTTGAAAGCAGGAATAATTTTTTCAAATCGCCCGCATAGTTGCAATGGATCACCTGTTGTATCACCTGCTGAATTGTTGAATCAATAGCACCCCAGTATTCAGACATCAGGCTGTTTTTGCCATCCATTATAGCCTGGGCAAACCGTTTCAAAGGCTCATTGCCATGCTGGGTAAACTGAATAAACAATTGTTTGGGAAACTGAATACCAAAAGTTTCCAATTCAAGCGTTCTGTTCTGTACCACCATATCAAATCCCTGTGAATACATGATATTATGATGGCCGCCAATTAAATCGAAGGTGCGGTTTAGTTGTTTATATGTAAAGCTGTAGTTTCCTTTTAATCCAAAATGAAAACGCACCACATCATTTTCATTGCCCGCCGAATAACTGGTAAGTTCTTTAAAAGTTGAAACGGCATGCCCGATTCGAATGTCGTCGCATTGCCAGATCGTAGAAGCAGTGATCCCTTTCTCCCAAACCCGTTCCTGTTTTTCCTGCATAGAACAACATCTTTATAATATAAATGTAACGGTATGCGGGGAATTATTAACGGTTACTCTCTGATTTAATCGAGGCCCAGGTCATCTGTTATTTTTTTATCCGGTGTAATATCATGCAGATCGATACAACGGTAAAGGCTTTTGCGCAGGAGGTTTTGTCGGAATTACCTAAAAAACAGCAATACTTCAAGTGCCGGATAAAAATATTTTATTAAATTAGGGTACAAACGGCGCTTAAAACCCACTTTTTATTAAACAGGAAGCACATTTTCATTTCCCCCGTATTCCTGTGTTGCACATAAAACCTTCTGTAATGGTACTTTCAGACGAGTTCATTGTCTGACCAATCGCTGTACTTATTTATTTATTAAAATACAAATCATGCCCGGGTTTTGCCTGCATCGTCGTTATTCTATCAGTTTTTTTATTTGTACATTTTTTTCAGCGCCCCTGTTCTTCATTTGTTTTACTGCATGCAAGCAACCTGCGGCAAAACCCTTGCCGCCGGGCGATGCTGATAACGGAGGTCTTTTTTTACCCGGTAATTTTGAAGCAGTAGTAGTAGCCGACAGCCTTGGCAGAGCCCGGCATCTTACCGTAAATACCAACGGCGACATATATGTTAAATTAACCTACAACGACATCATGCACGGCGGAGGCGGCACCGTTGGTCTTCGCGATGCCGATAACGACGGCAAGGCCGATGTGATCAGTTATTTTGGCGATTATAAAGATGAAGGCGGTTTGCCCGCGGGTATTGAAGTTCATAATGGCTACCTGTATACTTCTACCGTAAAAACTATTTTCCGAAATAAATTAAAAGACGGTGAACTGATACCCGAAAGCAAAACTGAGGTCATTCTTACCGATGATGATGAAAATCTCAGAAAGCACTGGCATACGGCCAAACCTTTTACATTCGATAACCACGGCAACATGTATGTTCCGTTTGGCGCACCTACCGATGCTGCGCAGGACATCAACCAGGCAGGGCCTGCCGGCATACCAGGCGGCAAAGGACTTGACCCTGCTCCCGACCTGGAAACACATGCCGGCATCTGGCGGTTCGATGAATCGAGAACAGGCCAAACACAAAAAAGCGGTTACAAATACGCCACCGGCATACGAAGCGTGTTGGGCATTAGCTGGAACCCGATGGATAATACCCTGTATTGCGTAATGAACGGCATGGATAATTTTCATACCCGTTATCCTAAAATATATTCCGCCTGGCAGGCGGCCGTGCTTCCATCGGAACCATTGCTGAAGGTTACCGAACATTCAAATTTCGGATGGCCATATGCGTATTATGATCAAATGCAGGGCAAAAATGTTTTGCAGCCCGGTTATGGCGGTGATGGCAAAACGATCGGCCGCGCAGCGCAGTTCGATGTACCGGTATTTGGCTTCCCCGGTCACTGGGCGCCGATGGACTTGTTATTTTATACCGGCAACCAATTTCCTGCTCGCTATAAAAATGGCGCTTTTGTGGCTTTTCATGGTTCTACCGACCGCTCACCATATCCGCAGGCGGGTTATATTGTTTGTTTTGTACCTTTTCAAAACGGCAAACCTACCGGCGAATGGGAAGTTTTTGCCGATGGATTTACCGGAGTAGATACCGTATTTAATACAAGCGATGCGTTGTACCGGCCCATGGGGCTGGCTATGGGACCCGATGGTTCGTTATATATTTCCGAATCGAATAAAGGAAAGATCTGGCGGGTGATGTACAAGGGCGATAAAAATAAATTCGGTGCAGCCCAGCTGGCAAACATGGAAAAACGAAAATCGCGCACCTACATAAAAACACCCGACGAAATAAAAGACAATCTGGGTATGGGCGGCGAAATGAACGGACTGATATTATACAACTCCTACTGCGCAGGCTGCCACCAGCGCGATGGCAAAGGTGATAACAACCGCTATCCGCCACTGGCAGGCTCCGACATGATCGCTGGCAATAAAGACCAGCTGATAAAAGTTATATTGAACGGATTGCAGGGAGAAATTAAAGTAAACGGAAAAACCTTTAATGGGGTAATGCCGGCACATGGCGGATTTTTGGATGATCATGCCATTGCTTCCATTGCCACCTATATCAAAAAAAGATTTAATAAAGAAGATAGTCTCGTTGCTTCGGCAGATGTTACCAGGTTACGAAACGCAGCAACCACCAACCGGCCGGCAATGGAACGAACAAAGGTGAACAATTGACCGCCTCCTATAAAATGTAGCCATGAGAATTTCATTTATATATGCCCTGTTCGCGTGGTTAATGATAAACAACATTTCACTGCAGGCGCAAACCTATGTGGTAAAAAAAATACCGGCTGGTAAAATGCAGGTAACAGGTAATGGAACAAATGCAGCCTGGAGCATTGCGAATGTACTTACCAACTTTAGCTATCCGTGGGAAACCGAATCCGCGCCGCCTACTTCGTTTGCTGCATTATGGGATGGCAACTGGTTGTATTGTTTGTATAAGGTAAAAGACGATTCGGTTAACACCCTCGTCATCAAAAACGATAAGCAGGAAGTTGGCGCATCAGACAGAGTTGAAATTTTTCTTACTCCCGACAGCACTATGACGCCTTATTATTGTCTTGAAATGGATTCGCGGGGCAGGGTGCTCGATTACACAGCATGGTACTACCGAAAAATGGGTTATAGCTGGCAATGGCCAACTGATCAGCTCATCATTAAAACTTCGTTGCAAAAAGATGGTTATATCGTTGAAGCTGCCATTGGCATACCATCGTTAAAAAAACTGGCATTGCTGCAAAACAACCGTTTACATGCGGGCCTGTTCAGGGCTGAATGCAAAAGCATTGTAAATGGAAAAGCTGACCTGAGATGGATTAGCTGGATCAATCCCCGGTCGGCAAAACCCGATTTTCATATCCCCGCGGCGTTTGGGACGCTGGTGCTCGAATAGCCTGCGGGTTATATTATTTTGTGAAGCAATTCTTTGGAGCTGCTCACATGGTTTGCGTAGATAATTTTATCAGCGTATCCTATCCATACCTGTGAACCATCCGACAAATTGTACACATAAATATGAATGCCGCTCCCAATATCTCCATCCGGCTCACCAAACACATTTACAATTTGTGAATAATTCATATCGGCTTTAAGGTTGGTTATAAAATATCCGACAGAATCCTTATCGGTATCATTGCTGCTTTTCTTTAAACAACCTGTTGTGCAAAGAGCTGCAATCATTAGGAAAAGTAACCATTTTCTCATATGGTGTTGCTTTAAAAAGGGTTTAATAGTTCGAATTGCTGAACTAAATTTAGCACAAAAAAGGTTGTCTTAAAAAAAGACAACCCTTTGTGCAGTTTCATTATCGCTATATTACAACTAACCCATATTTGTTTCTTGTGCCTTGTACCTTGTTCCTTGTGCCTTGAGTCTTGCGCCTTGAACCTTCATCCTGCTACCATCCCGGCGTTTGCTTAAACGAAGTATTCCCATAAGTTTTTGCCACATCTATTTCTGATTGAGGTACAGGCCATAACGTATCGCGTAACGGGAATGTTCTTGATGAAGTGTTACCGGGATCTTTAATCGTAGAGATAATCACCCGGTCGAGCTTCCAGCGTTTCAGGTCGAAGTATCGTTGCCCCTCAAGCGCCAGTTCAATTCTTCTTTCATGCCGGATGCGGGTGCGCATTTCATCCTGCGACAAACCCGTTGGTAAAGGCGGCATATTAACACTGGGGCGTGTACGAATAGCATTAACAGCATTATATACTGTAATATCGGGACCTATCATTTCATTTTGTGCTTCGGCATACATCAGCAATACATCGGCATAGCGCAAATACACCCAATCGGCGTCGCTTTGAGTGCCTATTACCGTTGCCCGTGTTGAGTCGACTCCCTTTTTATTCAAAAAGCCCGATGAAGCGCCGATATCAGAAGGCTTAAATACAATACCGCCTTTATATAATACACCCGGCGTAAGTATGGTTGCCAGCAACCGGGGATCACGATTTAGATATGGTTTTGTACTGTCGTACAGGGGTGAGGTAGCGGTAGGTAATCCATCGGTACATTCATAATCTTTTACCAGGTAACCTAACGGTTGAAAGCTGGCGCTATAGGTGTACAAATAATCAGCCGGACTAAACGCATTGGGAACCTGGTAACGGCCCGAAAATATAATTTCCGGGTTGTTGTTCTGCAATGGTTTTAAAAACAAACCACGATAACCACCGGTATACAAACTGAACTTGTTAGAAGCAATAATAGCTGAACTTGTTTCAACAGCCTTTTGCCAGTTGTTCTGTGTTAAATAAACTTTTGTAAGATATCCCAAAGCAGTTCCTTTTACCACATGGCCTGTATAAGCCGTATCGGGCAAATTATCCTTTGCAAAATTAAGATCACTCAATACCGAATCGATCACCTGCGCTTTGGGCGTTCTTCCCAACTGATATGCTCCTGGATCATCATTTGCATTGCCCATAGGCCTTGTGTAATACACCACATCGCCGTATAACTGAGCAAGCAGAAAATAATAATAGCCACGCATAAACCGAACTTCGGCAATATACCGGGTCATAGCAGCCTGCTGTATAGGCACATTGCCAATATTGGCCAAAAACACATTACAAGCCTGAATGGCTTTGTACGATGTATTGTACGCATCCGACTGAATAGTACCGGTTGTTGGTTCAATAGCGCCCGAAGCCACGTTGCCAAAAGCGCCGCTGTATGCATTATCGGTGAGTGTTTCCCAATAAGGCGTACCGGCTCCCCAGCCCTGTCCGGTATTGGTGGAGCTGCTGTAATTATATCCCTGAATAAGGTAGCTGTAAATAGCGGTCAATGCTATATCGGCATCGGCAGGTGTTTTCCAGAAATTTTCTACAGGCAGCTGGTCAGTAGGATTTTTGGTTAAAAAATCTTTACTGCAGCCAACCGATACCGTAACCAATACAAAAAACAGTATAATATATTGAATGAATACTTTCATGTTGTGCAAATTGTAAGAGATTTAAAAAACTGCTTTTAGTCCGAATGAGAACACCTGGTTTTGCGGATGCACTACATACCTGTTATTGCCGCTGCTTGGCACGCGTTCAGGATCGAGCCCCTTAAATTTAGTAAAGGTTGCCAGGTTATCGCCGGCAACGTATACACGCAGACTGCTCATGGCCAGCCGCTTTGTAATCAACGCAGGCATATTGTAACCTATCTGCATATTTTTTATCCGTAAAAACGATCCGTCTTGTAAATAGTAGGTCGATGCAGTACCAATGTTATTGCTCGCAGGCCCCTGTCCGGTTATATAAATCAACGGCATGGTGGTGCTGTGGTTCTGCGGTGTCCACGCATTTAACCAGTCTGATGTAGGGGGCGAACCCTGGTTGAATGGTTGTACGCCCCAACCGTTGGCAAATATTTTTTGTCCGTATGAACCATACAGGAAAATAGAAATATCAAAATTTCGCCAGGAAGCGCTGGCATTGAACGAATATTCGAATTTTGGATTAACACCCGCTACAATTACCCGGTCATTGGCGTCAATTACATTATTGGTTGTATCGGTATTCTCAAATTTCAGATAGCCTGGTTTGGGATTATAAGGTTGTTTGGGCGATTTGGCAATTTCATCATCACTTTGAAAAATGCCCGCATATTTATACATGTAAAAACTTCCGTACGGCTGCCCTTCGATATTGATGGTATTGTTACCGGTGTTTATTTGCGGAGCGCCGAATTTTACCAGCGTGTTTTTATTTGCCTGGAAAGTACCGCCTACCGAATACGACACATCGGCTACCTTGCTCGTATACTGGGCAGATGCTTCAATACCGGTGTTGCGCATTTTTCCATTATTTACAAACGGACCCGTAAGCCCGATATAAGCGGGTATCGCCTGTTGGTAAAGAATATCATAGGTTAATTTGTTATACCAGTCAACCGTTACGTTTAAATTCCGGAACAAGGTTACATCTACACCCGCATCAACTACCCGCGTATTTTCCCAATGAATACGCTTATCTGTTAACCCATTTATTGCAGCGCCGGAGTTCAATGAACTTCCCGAGAAAGAATACGCATACTGAATATTGTTGTTGTATGAATTGAGATTTGAATATACCATCTGGTAAGGATAGTTGGCAATGTTCTGATTACCCAACCGGCCCCACGAACCACGCACCTTCAGATTATTTAGCCACGAAATGCCGGCCATAAATTTTTCACGCGATACTACCCAGCCCGCCGAAAAGGATGGGAACAAAGCCCATTTGTTATCGGGCGGAAAGCGTGAAGAGGCATCGTACCGGGCATTTGCTTCGAACAAATATTTACCATCGTAATCATAGTTCAACCGGCCATAGTACGAACGCAACGACCATTCGGCCGAATTGCCCGAAGCCAGCTGCGATGCTGTAGGGCCCCAGTTCAGCTCATTGAGTAAATTGCTCGAAAAGGGTGTGGTACGGCTACCCGACAACACCTGTGCCTTATTGTATTCGGCCTGTGTACCCGCCAGTGCTTTAAAACTATGATCGCCGATTTCTTTACTGTACGTTAACTGCGTATATCCCACGGGGTAGATGTAATTATTATCGGTTACTACCATACCCTGACCGTTCACGTCGAGTGTGCGTTCGGGCGCATCGAAAGGCCCGGCAAACCAGTTATACTGATAGATCACCGGTTTAAAATCAGACGTTTTCTGAAAATCATAATTTAAGCCGCCACTGGTTCTCCATTCGAGCCCTTTCAGCAATTTGATATTTATATAAAGATTGGTTTGTAAATAATAATCGATGGCATTAGCAAGGGCATTTTCGGCAATTGCCACCGGATTTTTGTTTGGCGTTTGTACGCTGGGATAAACCGAATTTACATAGCGTCCGCTGCCATCGGGCAATTTAGGTCCGTACATAGGTGATTGTGACATGGCCGACAGGAACTGGTCCTGGCTACCCCGGGAAGCATATACTCTTTTTCCGTAGTTAAATGTCATGCTGCCGCCCACCGTAGCCCAGTCGTTGATCTTTGAATTGAGATTAAGCTGCAGGTTATATTTTTTGTACGAAAAACCGATCATGATATCCGGCTGATCATTATAACCCAACCCAATATTAAAGGTGGTACCATTACGGCCACCGGTCATGCCCACATGATGCGTTTGCGTGGTAACGGTGCGCATTACGAGGTCGAGCCAGTTCACATTGGGATACAAATCGGGGTTCGAAGGATTTTTATAGGCATCTATCTGCGCCTGTGAAAACCGGTTGGCATATCCTGAATTAATGGCTCCCTGATTCCACAACTCCATATAGGTAGCAGAATTATAAATAAGATTTTTGGGCAGCGATGTTGGTTTGGCAATCCCTACATTCACATCATAGCTTAACTGAAATTTGCCATTGGTGCCTTGTTTGGTGGTAACCAATATAACGCCATTGGCAGCCCGGGTTCCATAAATGGCTGCCGAAGCGGCATCTTTCAACAGTGTAATAGATTCAATGTTCTGCGGATCAAGGTTAGTAAGACTACCGGGCAAACCATCTACAATCACCAGTGGACTACTTCCTGCCGAACTGTAAGTGCCCAACCCTCTTACGCGAAGTACAAAGCTTTCATTACCGGCTTCGCCCGAGGCCTGTGTTAACGAAAGCCCCGGCAATTTGCCCTGTAACAACTGAGTTGGATCGGTGGCTACCCGTTTATTCAGTTCGGTACTTCCTACAGTTGCAACAGCGCCGGTTAAATCTCTTTTTTTCTGCGTACCGTAACCAACCACCACCACATCATCGAGCCTTCCGCCGGTAGATGTCATGGTAACATCGATCTGTGTACGCCGGCCAACTGTTTCCTGCACGCCTTCGTATCCTACAAATGAAAAAATCAAAACCGTTTCGGGCCCCGGCACCGAAATACTGTATTTGCCATCACCATCGGATACAACTGATTTATTGGCGCCTTTGATTTTAACCACTGCACCCGCCAATGCATTACCCTTATCGTCTTTGATAATTCCGTTTACTGTAATGGTTTGCGCCAGTACAGAAACCGAAAATGCAAGATGAAAAACCGAAAAAAATAAAAAGAGGGGGAGTACAAAACGACCAGTGGTTCTCATACCGCAATTGAGTTTTCTTTTCATAAAGCAAATAGTTTGCTACAGCTCCTTTACTGTATAAAGAAGCCGCCGCAATTAATAAAAAGAATGATTAAAATAGTGTAAGTATCAGCGGTATAAAAGTAGGTACGTTTTGAGCCGGCGTTATTTAGGCAATTATCAATTTAGTAACCTATATTGTCATACTAAAATATTATAAGCAGTTATTCGTTGAGCAGCAAAAGTATGTGCGTGAACGGCACAAGAAAGCTTTAAACCTCGTTCTCCCCAATCGACTTACTCACGTTCATCAACCCCTGTTCAAACGCTTCTTTCCCGGGCCAGCCAAAGCCAATGCGCATATAATGGCCGGGCATGGCAAACCAATGGCCGGCGCCCGTCATGGTTTTATACTTCTGAATTAATGTTTTATAAAAACCGGGAATGTTGATCGATGCGGGATCTTTAAAACGGGGAAAGCAAACCACACCACCCTGAGGCAATACATATTCAAGACGGGTTTCCTGTTTCAGCCAGGCGCTCAGCAACTGAAAGTTTTCCATGGCTTTTTTATTGATGATGGCACTAAATATTTCTTTTTGCCGGTAAAACTGAAGCGCCACTTCTTCATCAAGAGCCGCATTGCTGATGTAAATCATTTCTTTGGCCGCCAAAAACTGTTCCATCAAAATTTCATCCTGCGTAATGATCCATCCCATTCGCAAGCCCGGCAAACCATATGCTTTCGACAGTGACGACACGCTGATAACTTTGTTGCTCAACGATGCCATTATGGGATACGGTGTTTTAAAACAGGCATCACGATAGGTTTCATCTACCAGCAGGCATATATTTCTTTTTTCGGCAATCGCAATCAATGCATGTAATTCTTCTATCGTCATTACCATTCCGGTAGGATTGTGCGGCGTGGTAATGCTGATGAGCTTAGTAGCGGGAGTTATCGCTGCCTCAATAGCGCTGATATTTACCCGCCAGTTTTGTTCAAACTGCAAATCAATAAAGCTGATAGAACAGCCAATGGTTTCGGGCACAACAATATTGGTAGCGTAATTGGGGCGAACAACAATTAAATGATCCTGCCGGCCCAACAGGGCAGTATTAATAATGAACAAAGCGCCGGCGGCGCCGTTGGTGAGTAACACATTGCCGGCCTGCAAACCACCGGCTTCGGCAGCCAGTAATTCTCTTAAAGCCTGGTTGCCCCGGTGAGGAATATACTCCAGTTTCAGATCATCCAGGCGAACATTCAGGTCACTGAATTTTAAATCAGCAACAGAACTCTCGGCCAGGTTGCACAAAATGGTATCGTATCCGGTTTCTTCGGGCGATTCCTGTTCGATAGGCATTCGTTTGTACTGCATATGCATGAGGTTAATTCACCTATGCTAATATAGTACAACTAAAAAACTGTACAACAGGTTGCGGAGTGGTTTATTCAGGCATGGATCAACTTTTCGAATATATGTTGCACCTGGTTGGTATGCCGCCGGGTATGAAAAACAACAAATGAAATCAGCTCCAGTCTTGTAGGCTCGCCAAACACAGGCATTGAACAGGTAACCGTTAAATCAAGGGTTTTGATGGCTTTTGCAATCAGGTCCCTTACACCTTTGAAAGCAGTTATCAACTGTTCTTTATCGTGCTTTACATCGGTAGGAATAATAAACTCAGGCGATTTCAGCTTTGTGCTAAAATCCAGAAAAATTGATCTCAGGTTTTCCACACCTTCATCGGCCGGTCTGCCCGTTGTTTGCACAGGACCGTACAAAGCCTTTAACACGGCATTATCCGATTTAAATATGTGTTCTGTTATCTGGGCAACCGTCCAGCTGCCTTCATACGGAACCGTATTTAATTCTTCCTGGCTTAGCGAAGAAATTATTCTTACGTACGCATTGGTTGCGTTTTCAAATTCCTGTAGCAATTGGTTCGAAGTAATCATACTGGTTGTTTCACTTTCTGTTTTTCAATTTTTATCATGCAAAGCATTTCGTTCATATTCTTATACCATTCCACACAGATATATGGTTTTGTTTTATCGATCCGCCCGTCTTTCATCATTTCGGCAAAAACATCTTTTATGCACTGGATCTTTTGCTGCCAGTTGTCAACGGCTTCGGTGATATACTCCCCTTTTTCTATTGTAAAAGTTTCATAGCTATACTTTTCCCCTTCACCGGCAAAGGTTTCTTCGGCAGATGCGATATAAACAACTTCATTGCCATCACAATTACTGATGCCATAATACGAACGTTTATCACCGGGTGGCAACTTTTTCATTAATGTTTCAAACGCTTCTCCAATTCCCATGGGGAATGTTTTTACCTGAAAGCCAAACACCTTCAGATCGTTCGATATATTATACGTTTCCATGATAACATTTTTGATTTCACAATGAACGAAATGCTTTGCCTGTTCACTTCAGTTGGATGCTACGGCGCCTCTTTTAGCTGAGCGCTCATATTATCTGCGCGTTTCATCGTAGCTCACCATCCAGTCAATACCGTATTTATCGGTAAACATGCCAAATAAGCTGCCCCAGAAAGCCTTCGATAAAGGCATAAGCACCTTACCACCTGCTGATAACCCGTTGAATAATTGCTCGGCTTCTTCCTTGCTTATGGCGCTAATGGAAATGTGAAAGTTGGTACCAGGGGTTACTTTTCCCATTGCTTCAGGTACATCGCTGCCCATTAACATATCGCCGCCGGCTATGGGCAATGCAATATGCATGATCTTATTATCTTCATGTGCAGGACTTTTATATTCCGGAGGCACATCTTTAAACCGCATTATAGTTGCGAATTCGCCGCCAAATACCGATTTGTAAAAATTAAAAACCTCTTCGGCATTACCATTAAAGTTTAAATAAGGATTCAGTGCTGGCATTTTCTTACGTTTTAATGTTTATAAAATGAATTGTATTAATCAAGTATGGCACAAACAAAGCCTTTCTGTTTTACGAGGGTCATTACTTTTTCGATCTTCAGATTTTGTCCTTCTACCCGCAAAACCTTGTCGCAGTCGTCGAGGTCGAAATTTATTTTGCTGTCCGGAAAATGCCTGCGCAATAAGGCAACCAGTTTTTGCGCCTCGGTAAATTCATGCACATTTGTTTTGAAAACCTCAACCATTGTGTTTGCATTTAAACTGTTTGTACTTTAAAAAGGCTCACATCAAAGATCAAACGATCGATCGAAAACTGCGGGGTCATTAATTGCATATCAAAAATACATTCGTCATATTTATTGTCCGGGGTGCAAATGCGACCAATTAAGGGGCTAATTGCGACATGGTGTATTCTATTGTACGTTTTGCAAATTCAACACCATGCCGGCACAGGATTACAAGGGGCGGTAATTACACAATGTACAAAGTGGTGATTGCGACAATAGTTGTTTATCTTTAGTACACTTTTCAGACCCGCCTGTCATAGTGAAAAAAGTACGATTTGAACAGAATTTCGGGTCGAAATAAACTAAAAAAGTACAGATGAAACACGTTTCGATTCTTATTCCGCAGGGGCATACCAGCCTGGTGAATATCGAAGGAACGCACCAGATTCTTTCTGAGGTTAATGTTTTGCGAACAGCCATGGGAAAAGCGCCTTTGTTTATGATTCAACTGGTTGGGCTTGCGAAGGAAACAAGTCAGCGCGACGGGCTGTTTACTGTAAAACCCGATTGTTTGGTTGGGGATGTTAAAAAAACCGATCTTATCATCATTCCGGCTATTTATGACCTGAATAATGCACCAACACTGAATAAGGAATTTATTCCGTGGATCGTACAGCAATATAATGGCGGTGCCGAAGTAGCCAGTCTTTGTATCGGCTCCTTTTTTCTGGCAGCTACCGGTTTGTTAAAAGGAAAACAATGCGCTACCCACTGGCGAATGGCCAATCAGTTCAGAGCCATGTATCCCGATGTACAACTGGTAGATGATAAGATCATTACCGACGACGATGGCATTTACACAAGCGGCGGGGCCTATTCATACGTAAACCTGCTGGTGTACATGATCGAAAAATTCGCCGGCCGCGATATTGCCATTCTTATTTCCAAGGCATTTATGATCGATATCGATCGCACGCTGCAATCGCCGTTTATCATTTTCCAGGGACAAAAATCGCATGAAGATGAAACCGTAAAAAAAGCCCAGGAGTATATTGAAAAGAATTTCGAAGACAAAATAACCGTTGATCACCTGGCCGATGTGTTTGCCGTTGGCCGCCGAAGCCTTGAACGCCGTTTTAAAAAGGCCACCTGTAATACGGTAACCGAATACATTCAACGGGTTAAGATAGAAGCCGCCAAGAAAGATCTTGAAACCGGTCGCAAAAACGTTAATGAAGTAATGTATGATGTAGGCTATTGCGATGTAAAGGCCTTCAGGACCATCTTTAAGAAAATCACCGGACTTTCTCCTGTAGAATACCGCAACAAGTACAATAAAGAATTGCTTGAAATAGATTAAGATCTAAATTTCCCGCAAGGCGCCAGGGCGCTAAGAAGGTCGGTTGAAATCATTATTATTCCGGTAAAAATCAGGAAGGTTCCGCCTTGCGGAACAAAGCCACAAAACTTTTCCCCACGAGTCGGGAGCTTTTAATTTGTGTCTTTATATAGATCGCGAAGCGATCAACTTTGCGCCTCCGCGCCTTTGCGCGATATTCTTACCTTATATCTTCCCCTTAAAGAGGGCCCGCTTTTAGCGTAGCACTAACACATACACCCATAATTTATCGCCCTTTTCCCTGCTATTTTCTTCTGTTCTTCTTCTTTTTTGTTTCCAGTTCGTTAAAGTAATTTTCAAGGCTGTCGAGCCTTTCGGTCCATATCTTCCTGTATTGTTCTACCCAATCCGATACTTCGCCGAGCTTTTCGAGGCGGGCTTCGCAGTAGCGCTCACGGCCGAACTGGGTAATTACCACCAGTCCGCATTCGGTCAGTATCTTAATGTGTTTGTAAATGGCTGTGCGGCTTACCTCAAAGTTCTCGGCCACCGCATTCACATTGAGCGGGTGTACCGATATCATGTTAATGATCTCCCTTCGGGTGGGGTCGGCAATTGCCTGAAATACGTCTCTTCGCATATTAAAAATGAAACCTTTTGGTTTCAAAAGTAATGAAACCTTTTGGTTGCCTAACTATTTTTGTTGAAAATACAGGGAAAAATATAGTGTTTATCATAAAAAAGGTATCTATGTTTGCAGTGCGTTAGTTAATTTCACTTAGGAAACGGCCGTGTACAGGCGATAAATTTTGGCTTTTAACACTTGAATATTCCTGAGAATTCATAATTGGTATCTATAAATTTAATATATTCACAAATAGGTTTTGGTGCGTAAGCATATTACAGCACCTTACAATTACAAAAACAAAGTCTCATTTTTCACTTTTAAATTTTAAAACACTATGGCAAAAACAGCTAAGAAAGCTGCAAAAAAAGCAGTTAAAAAAGCAGCCAAGAAAGCACCTGCTAAGGCAGTAAAAAAAGCCGCTAAAAAAGCAGCTCCGAAAAAGAAATCAGCCAGAAAACCTAACGCAGCATTCATGGCTCCTCTTACAGCAAGCCCTGCTTTAGCTGAAGTTATAGGAAGCAAACCATTACCAAGAACTGAGATCGTGAAAAAGATCTGGGATTATATCAGAAAGAACAACCTGCAGGATAAAAAGAACAAAAGAAATATCAATGCCGATAGCAAGCTGAAACCGCTGTTCGGAAAAGATCAGATCTCTATGTTCGATCTGGCTAAGATCATCAGCAAACACGTGAAGTAGTTCGTATATACCGTGTTGAAAGTTCAGGCGTCATAAACGGGAAAATAAGTAATGCCGCACCGGCATACGCACTTCAGGAATAGCAACCTGAAAAGCTTTACAGGGAAAACGGGATATCCCGTTCCCATCAAAAAATTCCGGTTCAACAACCTGCCGCTTTCACCAGGGTATAAATATGATTTGAAGGAATCAAAAACTTTTACAGGCGTTCACTGGGTTAAAACCTGTAAAAGCAGGGTTAGTAAGTACCTTTCTTTATTAAGCTCCTTCATCTCCTGGATATTACACGGTTCCCATTAATTTTTCAACGGGGCCGCCTGACACCATATACTTCTTAGTGATTTGCTTTCTATTTATTCAGTTGATTAACTCTTGTACAGGCAGCGGAACGAAACCCGCAGGCCTTATCAAGCATTACAAGGCCATTGCAAGTATGAGAACCACCCCTGCAGGCAGCTAATGTGATGTGATTTGATTTCAATTGTACAGCCAGCGGAAAAAAAGCATTATAACGGGGTTTACGGGTATTACAGGATGCAACAATCAGGTAATATTCATGAACCCCTTTATTTTTTAACAAAATTGATTGATAACATTAAACCCTTGACACAATAAACTATCCTGTTACCTTTACAGGCAGCAACAACTGTTTATGAAAAAGATCTTTGCCCTTATTCTCCTTATTAGTTTCTGGGGATGCAACGAATCGAACAACAAGCTCGGCTCGAACCGTAAAAAAGACAGCATAAGTAAACTGGTACAGCAAACAGCCCGCGACATTGCCGGAAATTTCAGCGAACAAAACACCCTTCGCTTTACCCCATCATACCTCGATTCATTTTTTGTTAAATACGATTCACTGCGGGTATTTCGGTCCGACATGAGTACTTTTTACACCACGCGTAATTATTCATTTGCCTGGTACACCGAAAAAGATCTTACCGAACAGGCCAGCCATTTGTACATGCGGCTCGAAAATTTGCCCGAAGAAGGTCTTAACCTTAGCTTACCTTATAAACGCAACCTCGATAGCCTTATTAACCCTACCAACGGTCAAACCCTGCAACAGAAAAGCGAAACGGAACTGCTGTTAACGGCCCTGTACTTTTTCTTTGCTCAAAAAGTTTGGGGCGGACTCGAAGAAAGCGCTTCGCAAAAAATAAACTGGCTGATGCCCCGCAAAAAACTATCGTATAGCGCTTTGCTCGATTCAATGGTTTTGCATGGCGGCACCGCCGCATCTGTTAAAGAGCCGGTTTACCGGCAATACAGTTTGCTGAAAGATTACCTGAAAAAATACAAAACCCTGCCGGCCGGTAAAAAAGTCATTCCCTCAACAAGTAAAGCTTTCAGGCCCGGCGATGTATCGCCCGCAATAGGCCTTATAAAGCACCAGTTGCTTGTTTTAGGCGATTTAAAGGACGCAGTTGATACTTCTTCGAACCAATACGATAGCAGCCTAATACCGGCTGTTAAGAACTTTCAGAGAAGGCATGGCCTGACAAACGACGGCGTTATCGGCAATTCGATGATCAGGGAATTAAATGTGCCGGTGCAGAAAAGAATTGAACAAATAATGGTGAATATGGAACGTACCCGCTGGCTGCCGATCGATGTTCGGGGCAGATACCTCGCCGTAAATATTCCAGAATTTGTATTGCACGCCTATTACGACGATTCGCTGCTGTGGAATATGAACGTGGTAGTTGGCAAGGATGTAAACAAAACGGTGATCTTTGCCGGTAAAATCAGCGAGATTGTTTTTAGTCCGTACTGGAATGTTCCCGCCGGTATTTTGAAAAAAGAAATTTTACCCGGAATACAAAAAGATAAAGACTACCTCGAAAAACACCATATGGAATGGTTTGGCACTACCGTGCGCCAAAAACCAGGTCCCTGGAACTCACTCGGTGCTGTGAAATTCCTGTTCCCCAACAGCCATAGTATTTATTTACACGATACGCCCTCGAAAAATCTTTTTCAGGAAAACAAACGGGCATTCAGCCATGGCTGTATCCGGGTAGCTGAACCGCAACGACTGGCAATGTATTTATTGAACGATAACAGCAACTGGCCCGAAGACAAAATAGCACAGGCTATGAACAGCCGAAAAGAACAGTTTGCGGCGGTTAAAGACCCGATGCCGGTATACATAACCTATTTTACCGCCTGGGTCGACAGGCAGGGGCAATTAAATTTCAGGGAAGATATTTACAACAGAGACCCCGAACTGGTTAACCTGTTGATGAAATGATATAAAGCAAGGGTAGGTCATCTGCTTTAGAATGGCCCACCCTTTTTCCTTTCCTATTCTAAAGAGGCGCCGGCGAACTGAACCCAGTAGCTCTAAGAGCGTAAAAGAGAAAAAAGAGTTGTTGACTTAAAAGCGTCCCGCTTTGCGGGACTAAAAAGAGTAAAAAAGAGAAATTCAGATATTTCTTAGTAATCATTCACCCCCTTTGTAAAAATCCTTTCGAGGGCAGCTTTGCGGTAAATAAACAGGTCCATAATTTTCTTTCGCACAAGTAATGCATGAACCGTAGTGCCCAGTAAACCAAAGGGCAACTCATATTTCACTTCATCTTTCATCAGCACACCATTTTCCGCTTCGATAAAAGTATGCGTATGCTCCCAGCAGCGATACGGACCTTTTAATTGTATATCGGTAAACGAAAAATTCTTTTGCACCCTGCTTATTTTGGTTTGCCAGTGCACCGGAATACCAAACAACGGCTTTACCCTGTAATCAATGATCATGCCCTCATAAATATCGCGGCCATCTAATTGTGTAAGTGTTTTAAAATCCATTTCGGGTGGCGTAATTAAACGCAGGTTGCCGGCCGATGAAAAAAAATCCCAGGCAACAGGTAACGTAGCCGGCAGTAATTGTTCGGTTGTAAAATAAAATGTTCGCATGCAGGTATTATACTACTATCTTAAAATGTTCATACAATTTTTTCTGCCCTTTTCCTGTGATCACCAACGCTCTTGAATTTTTAGTGGTCCTTAACCAGTCGGCGGATATCATATTATCGAGCAGTGCAGCAGCCAGTGAACCTGCTATATGATAGCGCCGTTCGCTCCAGTCGAGGCAAGGGCGTAAAAAAGAACGCCGTTGTTGCTGCAATGCATCTATGTCAATATCAAACGAAGCAAACCATTTTTCACCCTTTCGGCTCAGGTCAAAAACGTTGTTCGTATCGACCAGTATTTTTTGCTGCAACAGGCTATCGGTTAATGCCACGCCTACTTTCCCGGCCAGATGATCGTAGCAGGTTCTGCAGTTTTTGATGGCAATGTTGCCTTCATTAGCCGGCAATTTTGTAGTTGATGCTGGCAATAAACTGGTCATGGCTTCAATGGCATAGGCCACTTCTTTTCGCGCATACTTATAATAGCGATGCCGGCCCTGACTTTCTACACGCAATAATTCGGCCTGAACCAGTTTGGCCAGATGCATGCTTATGTTTTGAGGCGTTGTGGCGGCAGCAATGGCCAGTTCTGTTGCAGTAAAGGCTTTGCCGTCCAATAAAGTCCACATAATTGTAGCTCTTACAGGATCGCCAATAAGACCGGCGATATGTTTAAACGCGTATTCCATTTACATCCACATTTCAGTGTACAATGAAGTGTTACTGTATAAAGCTACTTTATTTTGTTATTCAATTTTACATATGGCACCTGTTTTGTTTTTACAATCCGAAACAACCGATCCATACCGGTTGTACCAGACCATGCTTGCCGAATACCCGGTTTATTGGGATGAAACAAATAAGCTTTGGGCCGTTTATTCGTATAATGCATGCAAAACAATTCTTGAATATCCGGCAGCACACATTCCGGTTATCAATGCAGGTAACAAAGATGGCCTGAACGAATATGCGCTGATGATCAGCAGTCACCTGGCACGGTTAAGCAATAGTTCTGCGCATACAGAAACCCGGCAAATTGCCATGCGTTTGTATCAGCATATGAAAACCATTGGTATAACCGGCATGGTTAACGAATTATTGGCAACAGGCGTTACCGGTAATGAAACAGATTGGGTAAATACCATTTGCAAAAAATTACCGGTATTGACCGTTTTAAAAAGTCTTGATTTTACCGAACAGGATTCGCAGATAATAATTGCCAATATCGATGTACTGGTAAAAATAATGCTGCCGCACAAAAGCCCCGATCAGGTAAAAAACATTAATGCCATTTCAAAAGAAGTATACCAGCTTGTTGAAACTCATTTGCTGAAAAGCGGTTTATACCAGGCGGTGGCGCAAGAGGCCGGAGATACATTTAAAACAAAAGCGGTTGAATTACTTTCGGCGCTGGTAAGCAATTGCCTCGGATTGTTTATACAAAGCTATGATGCAGGCAGGGGATTGCTCAGCAATTGCCTGTTGCAACTATTAAAAAAAGACAATGCTTACACAGGTAATAAAGAGAACCTCGGCAAATTAGTAACCGAAACGCTCCGGTTCGATCCGCCTGTTCACAACACCCGGCGCGTTGCAGCCAGGGATATACAACTGAATGATGTAACTATTAAACAGGGCCACAATCTGTTCATTGTACTGGCAGCAGCCAATCGCGACCCCTTTCGTTTTAACCAGCCGAACAGGTTTGATATTGATCGGGCCAACAACCACGAGCACCTGACCTTTGGTACGGGCGGTCATCAATGCATAGCCAAACACTTTGCCGCAGCACTGGCCATTGAATGTTTTGCTTATGTTTTTGAACGTTATGCCAACATTGAACTGATTGATCCCTGCATACAATACGAGCCGCTGGTAAACGTTCGGCTGCCCGAATCAATTTTCATTTCTATTAAATAAAAAATTTATCACACATGATCGCTGTTATTTTCGAAGTGATTCCGAATGAAACTCAAAAAGACAAGTATTTCACCATGGCAGCTGCGCTGGTGCCTGAGCTGGAGAAAACACCCGGCTTTATTTCTGTTGAGCGGTTTCAAAGTTTAACCAATCCCGAAAAACTGTTATCGTTGTCGTTCTGGGAAAATGAAGAAAGTATGCAACAATGGCGTAATATCGAAATGCACCGGCAGGCACAGGACGCCGGTCGCAACAGCATATTCAAGGATTATCATTTACGAATTGCTCATGTAATACGCGATTACGGTATGCTTAACAGGGCTGAGGCGCCTGTCGACAGCCGGGCGTTTCATGAAAAAATAAACGAACTGCTTAGCCATTTGCCTGTGAAATAAAATATATGTTGGCTAAAATATATGCGCCTAATAAAATTTGCGCCATTCTCATATCGAACTTGTTAGCCCTTTCCAACTGGTTATTTTTTACCAGTTTCAGCGACCAGGCGGTAGAAGAAATCACACAAAAAATCGAAAACAAAGTAAGACCATGAAGCGTATCTACCAGCGTAAAAGTAGTTGATTCGGGCAGTGAGCTATCTATGATGTATTTATTACCGATCACGGCAAACAGCGAGCCCACGCTTAACCCAAAACGCGAATCCATGCCATCGGAGTGAATGTAAAAGCATACATACGCAATTAAAAAAGCGATGTACATGCCCAGGAACACCTTCCAGAAAAGCCCCATGGCATCACGGGTTATGGCCAGGCGCACCTTGAAAGAACTGTATTCGGTATGCGGTTTTTTTAATCTGTCGTCGCCAAAAGCGGTTTCATAGGCTTTTATGCCTGTGTTTATAATACAGCTGTCGATCGTCCATCCACTGAGGGTAAAACGTTTATCGAAATGCTGGCCAACGGTATCTGCCACAAATACGAGGTAGCGCGAATCGAACTGGGAATTTTCAATCGAAATGCGCAGCTTCTGCATATCGAAAGGGAAGTTGTTTATGCGCCACGAATCCTTCATCACGCATTGCAGTTTCATTTGCATATATACCTTTTCGCCCGAACTATCGACCGAAACAAATGATTTGGTAACGCTTTTGGCCGAAGGCACCTCGAGGTTATCGAAAAAATTAAAGTCCCTGTTTTTATATTTTAACCATAGCCAGAAATTAACGGTAAATTCCTTATCCTTAAAATTGATATCGTGAATACTGGTTATATATATACCTGCAGAAACGGTATCGGGTTTTGCAACGAGTGTTGAAGGTGTTCCGGGATCGGCAAATCCATTCAGGGCAATAAAGAAAACACTTATACAAAAAAGGTATGATAACAAACGGTTTTTCATTTGAGCTGGTTTCTGGTGCGCAAGGTAAACAACGAACGAGGAAATTGCAAAAGGAGGTTATTCATTATTTTTCTCTGCCTGTTCCAACAGCGCCAACAGCTTCTTATTAAATTCCTTTGTTTTTGAACCCAATACCGAAAAAAATGCAGTATCGAAAGCTTCCACTGTTTTTACGGCCTGCTTTGCCATGTGAACGCCACTGGCTGTAAGGGCAACAATTTTTGCCCGGGTGTCGGTGCTGTGCTCATGCCGCTGTACCAATCCCTTTTTTTGAAGCGTTCGCAGTACCGTGGAGGTGGTCATGGGATCTATTTTGGTATGTGCCGATAATACGATCTGCGTTACTTCTTTTTTATGCAATGTGAGCCAGTGAATACTTGCCATTAACACAAACTGCGAATGGGTAAGATCGTATTTCTCCAATGCTTTTTTTATTTCGCGCTGCCACAAATTGGTTACCTGCCACAATAAAAAGCCGGAACTATCTTCTGCTTTTTCAACACTAAAAGTATTATTGGTTGATTTCATTGATCGGCATTTTTGAATGCTATGCAATTAAATCATTTTTTACTATTTTATAGCCCCTGCGCTGCTTTTATCTGTTGCTGAACATCATTTGGCAGGTTATCGACTATTTTTTGAGCAACCAGTTTTACCCATAAAAAACCCAGTACGCCTTTCACCCAAATGGTATTTGAAATTCTGAGACCTTCGGGTGTTTCTTCAAACACATGCTCATCGTACATTTTTGCCAGCGGAAACCTGGTAACATCGGTAAACTTTTTATTGGGCACTGTTTCCAGCAACTCTACCTTAACCGTAGGACCGCCTTTGGGACGAAGCAAAAAGTGATTTCCCTGCACAAATTGACCTTCCATTTTGGCAAATTCAATTCCGGGGTCCCAGGCATGCCAGTTGTTTACATTTGAAAACAGCTTCCACATTTGTTCACGGGTAACTTCTTTACTTACAACAGAATGAGATTTCTTCCACATAAATAGTGTATTTTATACGTGCAAATATAATATGTGCACTTATTATATAGAAATTTATTTTCAGAAAAATAACCCTGGCCACCTTTTGGTTTCTATAATCATTTCGCGGTCCCGTCAGGGACCTAATATTGGTAGTAGGAGGATTATAAATCAGGAAGACCGTCCCTACGGGACGGAACCTGTTGAAGAAGAAAGAAAAGTTATTTTTCTTTCAGATAATTGATAACCGTTTCAATATCGTGCTGAGCGTATTGTGTTGTATACTTTTCGAGGTTGTATCCGTAAAAACCAAGCGCAACGGGTATGGTAGCTGATACAACAGCACCCTTATTTTTAAAATTGCCTGCAACTGATATCTGCACATTCAACACCCACATAAAAGCACTGTACTGTATCCATTTTGATTCATAACAGGTGCCGCAATGAGGGCATCTGAATTGCTCATTCCCCAAATCAGTTAGTTTTTTGCTGAATACCGAGTAAAGTATTTCCTGGTCAACGAATCCTACCGGATGGCTCCATTGTATAAAATACCTGAAGCGTTCGTATTCACAGGGACAGCCGTCGGCATACATTGTTGAAATCAGTTTTTCACAGGCCCCTGAAAATTCTTTTTTCCTTTTGTTGAATTCGTTGATATGATCAAGGTTGTTATTCCATTCAATACCGCCGCCAATGGTGAGCAGGCCTTCTTTATACTCATCGCCTTCCAGTACCTGAACGGTCACCTTATTCATTGCCACAGCTCCAATGGAAATATATTCCTGCGGAACTACAATGTTTCCGGCCTTGTCGATGAGGCCCCATGTTTTCAGATCGCCGAATTTTGCGTAGCCTTTTTCAAAATTCGTGAGGTTCGAAAAACGGTAACCGATCACCAGATTTCCGTACCTATCAATGGCGCCATGTTGGTCGTATTCATTTCGTACGATAGCCAGTCCGTCGGAAAACTCATCTACATAATGAAATTGCGGAGCAATCACCTCTTTGCCTTCTTTATTGATAAATCCCCATTTTTTATTGATACGCACTCTGGCCAGTCCTTCGGTAAAGTTACCGTACTCGTTGTACTTATTACTGAAAGGCAGCACTTCGTTCCCTTCGGTATCAAAGTAAGCGGTATAATTACCTTCACGCACATTAAACAATCCATCCGACAGAGGCACCACAAAATCATACACGGCCGGGATGATGATACGCCCGTCGATGGCCTCAATGCCCATTTTATTGCCTTCGTGAAATTGAAAATATTCTTCTGTCATGCAGGTTTAGTAATATGTTCTTTTTGTCTGGTATCCTGAATATACGTAAAACATTCATTTTCCACATTAATTACAATGCAAACGCTACCACACGCCCTCCAACCCCTCCTTTAACGCTTTACGATATTTTTTCAAATCAAAACTATACAGGTACGGCGCTTTATGAGCCACACCCTGCCGCTTTTCTTTCAGCTGGCGCAAAATTCCATACGATAATATCTTACGCTGAAAATTTCGCCTGTCTAACGGATGGTTCAAAATCGTTTCATACAGCTTTTGCAATTCGGGCATGGTAAATTTTTCGGGCAGCAAATTGTACCCGATGGGCTGATAATTCAACTGTAACCGCAATACCTCAAGCGCTTTATTGAGTATTAGATTGTGATCGAATATCAGGGTCTTTACCTCATTTATATCGCTCCACACACATGCCTCAGACAAATCATCCGAAGTTGGATTTACGGTTGAAAAATCGACCAGGGCATAAAAGCCTACCGACAAAAAGCGTTGCAAAAACCAGTCGTCTTTTGAAAATGGCTTGTTTGCCTTTTTTAAAAAATCAGTTTTCGTTTTTGTATCCGAACGATCGGGATCACTAAACACATGAAATTGCTGCAGAAAGATATTATCCAGGCCGGTACGTTCCTTCAACACCCGTGCAGCAGCCGTTTCAAGCGATTCCGCAGGTTTTACAAAACCGCCGGCCAAAGCCCATTTGTCGGCATATTTCATTTTCAACAACAATACCTTCAACATGTTTTCATGAAAACCAAATACCACGCAATCCACCGAAAGATGCGGCAAATATTCATTATTCCTGTTTTTTATAAAATGGCCCAGATCCTGGTACTTCATATTTGCAATGTAATAAAGGAGCGTCAAAACATACAAAAAACAAATATTTCACAATTTACGGTGTATTAATTACATTGTGTCACACTAACACAATGACGATATGCTTATGCCCTCAAAGCTACTTGTAGCCGCTGCCGGCCTTTTGCTGCTGGCTACAACCGGAATACTATCATGGAAAAAATTATCGCCCAACAATCATTTTACGTACCGCGACCTGAATAAAAACGGCAGGCTGGATGTTTATGAAGACAGCCACCAGCCGGTAGAAGCAAGGGTAAATGATTTGCTGAAGCAAATGACGCTTCCCGAAAAAGCGGGTCTTATGTTCATTAACGGAGCGAGAGTAAACGAAGACGGAAGTATTGAAGACAAGCCCGCCACAGGCATGTTTGCATTTGCACCCAATGGCCTGAAGCTGATGAAGGAAAACAATATGAACCACTTTAATTTGTGGGCCATTCCTTCGGCTACTTCTCTGGCAAAATGGTATAACACCATGCAACACTTTGCCGAAGATTCAACCCGCCTTGGTATTCCTATCACCATCGCTTCGGACCCGCGCAACCATTTCAGCAATAATATTTTTGCCATGGCAGCCAATTCGTTTTCACAATGGTGCGAGCCATTAGGACTGGCGGCCATCGGTGATGAAAAACTAACGAGGCAGTTTGCCGATATTTCGCGACAGGAATACCTGGCTACCGGTATTCGCGAATCGCTTCATCCGCAAATTGATCTGGCCACAGAGCCCCGCTGGCCCCGTATAAGTGGCACGTTTGGCGAAGATGCCCAATTATCGGCCCGCATGGCAAAAGCCTACATATTGGGCTATCAGGGCGAAAAGCTGGGCCCCAACAGCGTGGCTACGATGACCAAACATTTTCCGGGTGGCGGCCCGCAAAAAGAAGGGCTCGACCCGCATTTCCCATTTCAAAAAGGACAGGTATATCCCGGCAATAATTTCAATTATCACTTAATTCCTTTCGAAGCTGCCTTTGCTGTGCACACCGCCGCTATTATGCCTTACTATGGTGTGCCAATGGGTCAAACCAGTGAGGATGTTGGCTTTTCGTATAACAAAGACATCATTACAGGTCTTTTGCGAAATAAATATCACTACGATGGCGTGGTATGTACCGACTGGGGACTGGTTACGGATGCCCATCTCGGTGATGTGGTTTGGCCGGCGCGCGCCTGGGGCGTTGAAAAGTTATCAGCAAAAGAAAGAGTTAAAAAGATCATCGATGCAGGTGTTGATCAGTTTGGAGGCGAAAACTGTCCTGAACTGATTGTTGCCCTTGTTAAAGAAGGTAGTTTAAAAGAAAGTCGCATCGATGAAAGTGTAAAAAGATTGTTGCGGCAGAAATTCGAGCTCGGGCTGTTCGATAATCCGTTCATCGATGAATCGAAAGTAACACAGGTATTGGGCAAACCCGAATTTGTAAAAGCTGCCGAAGCATCGCAACGCAGGTCGATGACCCTGCTGAAAAACGACAATAAAACCTTACCGTTAAAGCAAGGTGGCTTAAAAATATATGTCAGGAATATTGATGCAAAAGTAGCCGCCCAATATGCAACCGTAGTGAATGACCCGAAGGATGCAGACATTGCCATACTGCGGTTGAGCACGCCTAATTACCCGGTTGAAACGCCCATCTTCATTGCCAAATTATTCCATCACGGCGATCTTGATTTTAAAGGAACGCAAAAAGACAGTATTCTTCAACTGATGAATACAGTGCCTACCATCGTTGATATTTATCTCGACCGGCCGGCAGTTATACCCGAAATCAATGCAAAGGCCAAAGCCTTGCTGGCCGATTTCGGCGCCAGCGATGCCGCCGTGCTGGATATAATTTTCGGGAAATACAAACCAGGCGGGCATCTTCCCATTGAATTGCCTTCGTCGATGGAAGCCGTAAGGGCCCAAAAAGAAGATGTGCCGTACGATTCAAAAGATCCGTTATACAAATTCGGGTATGGACTAAGCTATTAAACTTTGTTACCGGTTTATCAGAATGTTTAACTATTTTACTTACGCCGGAAAAATGTAGAATTATACATTTGTAAGTAAAATAGTTATTCCCGTTTAACAAAAGCTATGATAGCAGGTTGCTTTGCCCGGATATTTAATTCAACCAAATGCCGGTTGCTGTTCTTCTGTTGGCTGTTTACTGCAAACGGCTTTGCTCAGTCTACAGCCAGCATCACTCATATAACCGATACTTCGTATACTACCTGGAGCGCCTATATCAGCACCCATAAAACTCACCCCAACATTAAAATAGTACCCGAATTCCGGCTTAAATCAGTAGCCGAAAAAAGAAATATACCCTATTGTACTATTGCCGAACGGAAATTGTTGACAGACGCTTTTTATCCTGTTCAGCCCAGATCAAAAAAACGTACAGCCATCATATTTATCCATGGCGGCGGATGGCGTTCGGGCAATCGCACGCAACATTACCCGCTGGCGCAACGGCTCGCAGGTATGGGCTATGTTTGTTTTACCCCCGAATACCGGTTGTCGACCGAAGCTTTGTATCCTGCCGCTGTGCATGATCTTAAAGGGATGTTGAAATGGGTATACAACCATGCAAAGTCATTTAATATCGATACATCAAAAATTGTGGTGGCAGGCTTTTCGGCCGGCGGTGAACTGGCTGCTTTTTTGGGAACTACCGTTGGAAATGCAGCATTTGAAGACAGCCTGTGTAACGCGATACAACCGGTACCCATTCGCGCTGTAGTGGATATCGACGGAACGCTTTCTTTTGTTCATGCTGAATCGGGAGAGGGCGACGACAGCAAAAGAACCTCTGCCGCTACTTATTGGTTTGGTTATCCTAAAAAAGATAATATGGCTTTATGGGAACAGGCTTCACCCCTTACTCATGCAGGTAACCAAACGCCTGCTACTTTATTTATCAATAGCAGTGTAAACCGGATGCATGCAGGCCGCGAAGATTATATCGCTATCCTGAACAAATATCACATTTATACCGAAGTAAAAACTTTTTCAGAAGCGCCTCATTCTTTTTGTTTGTTCGATCCCTGGTTTGAACCGACGTTGCAATACATCGATGATTTTTTAAAAAGAGTAGTTAAATAAACGTATGAAATATTTGTTGTTGTTTTTAAGTGTACCCATTACCGGCATAACCACGTTGCAGGCGCAAACTGCCAATCCGCAACAATATAAATATATTTTTACGGTAGCCAAAGATGGCACCGGCGATTACCAGTATATACAGGATGCCATCGATGCCATGCGCGTTTTTCCGCTGGCGCCTATCACACTGTATATAAAGAATGGAGTGTATAACGAAAAAATTGAATTGCCTGCCACAAAAACCGATGTGACTTTTATTGGTGAAAGTGTTGATAAAACCATCATTGTATTCAACGATTATTCGGGCAGGGGCAAACTGAATACTTTCAATTCGTACACAGCAAAAATTGCCGGTAACCGGTTCAGGGCCGAAAATATTACGTTCGCCAATTCGGCCGGTGCGGTAGGACAGGCGGTAGCGCTTCATGTTGAATCGGACCAGGCGACATTTGTTAACTGTAAGTTTTTAGGCAACCAGGATACAATTTATGCCGGCGGCGAAACATCGCGCCAGCTATTTGTAAACTGCTATATCGAAGGAACAACCGATTTTATTTTTGGACCAGCCACCGCTGTTTTTCAGAACTGTGAAATACGCAGCAAAATCAATTCATTTATAACAGCAGCCAGCACTACCCAGGGCAAGAAATTCGGTTTTGTTTTTATCGATTGCAAACTCACCGCCGATACAGGTGCAACCAAAGTATATCTTGGCCGTCCGTGGCGAAGCTGGTCGAAAGTTGTATTTATTCGTTGCAACATGGGGAAACATATTAGCCCTGAAGGCTGGGATAACTGGAATAATGCCGCGAATGAGCAAACAGCCTATTATGCCGAATATAAAAATACAGGCGAAGGCGCCGCTATTGCCAACCGTGTAAAATGGAGCCACCAACTTACTGATAAAGAAACAGCTTCTTACACTTTATCAACCATCTTTTCGAACGAAGGCGCCGCATTACCCGTGAATGCAAAATGGTATCAGGAGTTGGGGACGCGTACTTTTGAATGGCCGGCGAAGAAATAACTGGCATCGTTTACATTACAATACGAAATGCATCCTTCAGCAAGTTATAATACATTACGACATTGTAATGGCTACCATTTCCTGAATAGATAACACATTTTTTATATTGTTCAATCCCCAGTCTTGCAAATGCTCTAATAGCGGCAGTAAAGAAGCGCCTTTTTCCGATAAACTATATTCTACCCGTTGCATTTTTTTGTCGCACTGGCAGCGAACAATTAAGGCATCGTTTTCCAATTCTTTTAAATGTTCTGAAAGCATTTTCCTGCTTATGTTTGGAATGATCCTGTACAGTTCATTGTAACGCATTGATTTTTTGGCCAGGTAACAGAGTATACAGGGCTTCCATTTGGTAGCAAACAATTTTAAGGTGGCAATTACCGAGCATTGGTGCAGCGGTATTTCGCTTGTTGATTTTTTAGCCGGTAACCTTTTCGTTACTTGTTGTTTCATGTTTTTGCATCAGTTATTTTCGTACCGTTAAATTTAAACAGTAAAATGGAATTACAATTAGCTCAGGTAAACATAGCCAAAATGCTGGCGCCCATCGACAGCCCGGTAATGGCCGAATTTGTTGCCAACTTAGACCGTATCAATACATTGGCCGAAAGCAGTGATGGATTTGTATGGCGGCTTAAGGATGATACCAACAATGCCACGTCGATAAAAGTGTACGACGATGATTTTATTATTGTGAATATGTCGGTATGGCAACATGCCGAAGCCCTGTTTCAATATGTTTATCAATCAGCACATGTTGAAATTTTTAAAAGGCGCAAAGAATGGTTCGAAAAAATGACCGACATGCATATGGTATTATGGTATGTTCCTGCAGGCCATCAGCCTACAGTGCATGAAGCTGTTGAAAAATTGAATTACCTGCGAAAAAACGGCGAAACACCCCAGGCATTTACTTTCAAAAAAAGATTTACCGCCGAAGAGGCCGCTTCTTACCAGGTGAAATAAACTGAAAATTATTACGCATCCTGCGAAGCAGGCAGCACCGGTTTTATATCCACTACCGGCGTTCCGTTTATCGCCTCAATGGGACCAACTTTTAATTTGTTACCATTTATCTGCAACACTTTTACGCGGTGCAGGCCAAGCGGATTGGGTCTGTCGGGCGACCGGGTAGCAAATACACCGGTTAACGGGTTGTTCAAATTACCCCGCGGATGCACTTTTAACACATCGCGTTTTGATTGATGAAACCAGGTGATAATTATAATATCATCACCTTCGGCCAATCCCTCTGTTGCATCCATTGCAGCACTGTCAATTTCAACCCATGCATCAGGCGCGCCTTCATATCCCTGCCTGGGTGCCTGTTCACGACTGGTAATGGTTGATTGAATAAATCCAACCGGCTTCAGGTAATAATTATTTGTATCAGACATATTTTTTACCTCCTTAACAAAAATACAGCGTGAACCCTGATTTAATCATTTTCAATAAACCAGCTTTCACAACTAATTGAACTGGTTTATTAAGATTTCTGCACAACACAAATTGTCGCAAACAGCCCTTTTTCTGTCATTTCCTCCCCCCTTCGGTTTTATGTAAGCCCGGTACTTTTGTTATGTCGGTTGAATCATTCAAATCACTCAAAAATCAACACATATGCAAAAGATCACGCCTTTCTTATGGTTTAATAATAATGCCGAGGAAGCAGTAAACTTTTATACTTCTGTTTTCAAAAACTCCCGCATTCTTAATATTGCCCGTTACGGCGATGCCGGGCCCGGGCCAAAAGGTTCAGTTATGACCGTAAGCTTTGAGTTGAACGGACAGCAGTTCGTTGCATTGAACGGAGGTCCGCACTTTACTTTTAACGAAGCCATTTCGTTTGTGGTAAATTGTGATACCCAGCAGGAGATAGATGAGTACTGGAACATACTTTCTGAAGGAGGTCAAACAAGTGTGTGTGGCTGGCTGAAAGATAAATTTGGTTTATCGTGGCAAATCTATCCCCCCATTTTAGGCGAATTGCTAAGCAGGGACCCCAAAAAATCGGGCAAGGTAATGGAGGCCATGATGATGATGACGAAGATAGAAATCGCCCTCTTACAAAAAGCGTATGACGAAGCCTGATGCGTATTTTTACGAACACCAATAGGTGCTGCGTTTATTGTTAAATGTAGAAGTGATTCCACATTTTAAAAAAGTCTCTTCTACACTTTAAAAAATGCAGAGGGAGCGCCTTAACAAAGCACATCAGGGTAAACTATTAGTAGGGATAAATATTATTACAATCGTAGCAAACTGGTTTGTTATTTGCGCCCCTTTCGCATATTATTTATGCGTTACCAGCAGCTTGAACTGCAATCATTAATTGAATTGCTGGCAGAGGAAACCCAGCTTTACACAAGGGCTTTTATCGGTGGCCGAACCACAGAAGCAGCCTGGCATAAGGCAACGATAGATGCCCTTGTTGAAGAGATCAAACGCCGTAAAAACGAGTCGCATACAGGCTTACAGGTCTCTTCGGATGATGCTACAGAGACATCACGATAAGCATGTTTCCCTGCACATTAAGATAGTAAGCATTACAGTAAGCGCCTGCAGAAATGGATTTTATAAATTCTCTTTTGCAGGCCTTTTCTTTTTTTAACGTGGCTGTTACACCCCGTTATTTGTGGTGGTATATAAATTGTACTGATTTTTAAAATATTATGTACTGTGTGAATTGATTATGTATGAATAAGCGTACAACCGAATATTTTAAAATACTGCACCGGCAGTATATGATCGAGGTGAAAAAATTCCTGAAAGCTTTAAAGGAAAATGCTCCGCGGAATGAGCTTCTGGCTATAAGAACAAATGTCAAAAAACTCCTTACAGAGATCCGCCAACATCCCATATCGAACAATGCAAACAAGTAGTAATCAATTGATCAGCATCAAACGCAGTTGCCTCCCTCATCGCCATCAGATATACGATTAGCTGTAAGTAATATTATGTACCCCAAAAATGGTATTTTACTAATTTTGTTATTGAATGCTAATGCTTTATAGTATAAAAAACCCAAAAAAGTGTTTTTATTGTATATGAAATGAATCTCATCCTCGCTTCAACCTTTCCTTTCTTCAACCTTTCCTCACATCAACCTACCTTTCCTTAACCTATCCGTTCTTCAACCTTTCCTCGCTTCAACCTTTCCTTTCATAAACCAGAAAAACAGGTGGCCCAAAATTTTCATTATACAGCTGGTTTATTCCTGATCATGTTCATGGGGCCGTTGGGTTAGAAATACCGGTAAGTGGATATCCCGGAATGAATCGAAATTTTACTCAGCCGGCGTGCTGAGGAAAATACATTATTAATACCCAAATCATTAGTTCTGAATCTATGGAACAACAAACTTCTTTTACTATTGCATTGGTAGACGATCATGCCTTACTGCGTAAGGCAGTAAATTTCAGATTAACCAGAATGGGCTATAAAGTAATTTTGGAAGCCGAAAACGGAAAAGACTTTCTTGACAAATTAGAAGCCTCTCCCTCGCCCGATTTATGTTTGCTCGACATAAACATGCCCGTTATGAACGGCTTTGAAACCGCGGAGCGGTTAAAACAAAAATGGCCATCAATAAAGATCCTTTTCTTTTCTATGCAAAACGGTAGTGTATACGTTAACAAAGCGAGGGAAATCGGCGCTGACGGCTATATTTGTAAAGACGCTTCTTCAGAAGAATTTAACAAAGCCCTCTACGACGTACTACAACATCAACAGGTTGCGTAACCATCAAAGTTTGTTATACATCATCTAACGGTTTTGCCCCTTAGGCATTATCAGCCATTCAAAATAAACATGCGGAACTGTTTTATAAATGATGCGCCCCTTTTCGGCAAATCCGCATTTATGATAAAATTCACAGGCACCGGCTGCGCCTTCATAGGCATCGAGTCGAATGGAATCGCCACCCCAGGCTGCCGCCATTGATTTGGCCCTTTCAATAAGCAGGCGTCCTATTCCTATACGCTGATGACCGGGATGCACCGCCATATCAACCAAATAAACCGGGTGCTTCACAGGGGTAAAATAATCAGGATCTATAACCCAGGGCCTTGAAGTGGTAAGCCTGAGCGTTCCCACTACTTCAGTGCCTCGCTTTGCGATCAATATTTTCGCCCGTCCCATTCCATTCAATACCCCTTTTTCGGTGGCAACAGAACTCCAGTGACCTTGCCCATGTTTGGCTGTAAGGTCGCGGGCGGCCTGGCTGATCACTTCTGCAATAGCGGCGGCATTTTCTGTTGTTGCGATTGTTATTGATACAATATCCACCTGATAAAAATACGCAATCGGGTTGAAATCAGATACCTTTTACAACATATGAAAACACAGGGTATCATTTCACATGAACCCTGTGTTTTGTGTGCGTTAGCTTACTTTACAGTACGATCACAATACCTGCATTAAGGCCAATGGGGTTACCGGTGCTTTTAGCGGTATACGTACCAGATCCGGTGGTAATCAAACCGCCATCATATTTATATGTGTAATCCGATTTGCTTTCATAGGTGCTGTACTGGTGTGTAAACGAAACGCTGAGATCGAGCCCTACATGGGGATTGAACATTTTGGTGATGCCCACATTTACACCCGCACTCCAATTAAAAGAACCAGGCGCCGAACTTTCACTAATATAGTTATACGAAGTGGCCGGCGTGCTGCCATTATACCTGAACTTATTGGTGGTTTTTGTAATGCCCGAACCAACTGCGCCCGACACCTGTACATAAGGCCATACCGCCGATTTTGCATCGCCAAAATAAAACCGCGCCCAGGGCCCGATGCCATAATCGATATAATTGCTTTTATAGTTGCTGGCATTACCTGAATTAGATTCGGAACTACTGGTAGAATACCCTACATCGATCGAAGCACCTATTACTATATTTTCATTTACAAACCATCCGGCATTGGGATATATGGCAATATTAAAACCCTTTGAATCAGACGAGCTGTTTGAAGATGGTGTTGTATATTCATAATTGCTGGTACCGGTGCGGTAAGTAGCAGAACCAATATTAGCCCCTATCATTTTACTGCCGGCTTTGCGTTGCGCCATAGTTGTACTGCCGGTTACTAATAGTAATGCTGTAATAAGAAACGTACCCTTTTTCATAATTGAAAGTTTTAAATGAATGTTTCCACTACATCAACTGTAATAAATTGTTGTTACCCCCATTTGAGTAAAGGAGATAATGCTTTAAGATTTTTTTAAGATTTGAAGCGAAGGAATGAGAGCCGGATAAAATGACAGGCAATTTTACAATCAGCGCCTATGCCTGACACTTCGGGTTAATGCGCTGGTTTTGACGGTTGATGTAAAGAAAAAAGGTTTGGTATCCAAACTAAAAAATACGTGTTTACGGCAACGATCATCTAAGTAAAAAATTATGTAAACATAAATATCGTAGGGAACGCACAATAAATAGCATATATAATGCATATGTTAAGATTGTAATCCGTATCACATGCTAAAAAGACCCTTTTACTTATTAACCGTATTAACTTGTTTTGCTGCCCAACTCTCTTTTGCGCAACCCATCTGTGGTTTCGATGCGTCGCATGAAAAACAAATGAACACCGACCCGGAATACCGGAAACGTGTTATTGAAAATGAAGCGCGCATTCAGACCATTATCAAAGAACAGGAAAGTCGTAAAGCAGGGGCCCGTGTATCGGGAACACTGGCAACTTTGTATACAATACCTGTTGTAGTACATGTTATGCATACCGGTGGCGCTATCGGCACCACTTATAACCCCACCGATGCACAGATCACCGGAGCCATCGATTACCTGAACAATGTATATAATGGAACCTACACGGGGACCTCAGGGGTAGGCGATCTTCAGATACAATTTGCCCTGGCTACCCGCGACACCCTTTGTAATGCCACTACCGGTATCGAAAGAATTAGCATGAGCGGCAATGCAGCTTATGTTAGCAATGGCGTTAACGTTAACGGAAGCAGCGGCGTTAGCGAAACAGTGGTGAAAAATACCAGCCGGTGGAACCCTTCAAGCTATTACAACATTTGGGTGGTAAATAAAATCGATGGCGCCGATGGCACCAGCGGACAGTTTATTGCCGGCTTTGCTTACCTCGCAGGAGCTTCACCAACCCTCGACGGTACTATTATGCTTGCCACTCAATTTATAAGCGGACAAAAAACGCTGCCCCATGAAATAGGCCATGCACTTTCGTTATACCACCCTTTTCAGGGATCATCAGATGTAACTGTTTGCCCAGCAAACAGTGTTTGTTCTACTGACGGGGATAAAGTTTGCGATACCGATCCCATATCCTACAATCAAACAGGAGGTGTAGTAAATTTCACCCCAAGGTCAGGCACCAATACCTGTACAGGTACTGCCTATACGGCCAGTACTGAAAATAATTACATGAACTATACCAGCGTTTATAACCAGTTTACATCAGGACAAAAAACAAGAATGCTGGCCGCCATGACCATTCCTTCACGGGCAAGTTTATCCACTTCCTGGGCGAATTCATCATCCTACCCATCAGTTACGTTTACCTCACCTGCAAGTGCCTGCAACGTTTCAAGTACAAATGCGAATGGTGCTTTAGGATTGTTGGGTATTTCGATTGGCTCAAGAAGTCTTTCATCAGGGACTTCATCGCAGGACGGAGGATATGTTGATAAAACAGGAGATTGCGCCTCGTTAATTTATCTGAATGCAGGCGGCACCTATACATTTTCGGCAAGCGTGCTGGGAGCGAACAATGAGCAGGTGGGCGCCTGGTTAGATTATAACAACGACGGTTCCTTTAGTGCTTCGGAACAAATTCTTACCACCGTGAATAATATTGCAAGCGCAGGAGGTACCTATCCTTACCCAAGCGTATCCCAATCTTTTACCATTCCTGTCGGCGCCCAAACAGGGACTATATTACGGTTGCGGGTAATTGAAGAAGCAAGCACTATATATGCAAATGCGGTTTCCATTAGCTCAGGCTGTGTACATCCTTATTATGGCCAGGCCGAAGATTACCCGGTTTACATAGCTGCTGCCACACTGCCGGTTGTGCTGAATTATTTTAAAGGCGATATGTTCGGCAATGTTATACGGCTTTCATGGAAAACTTCAACCGAAAACAATACCGAAATTTTTGATCTTGAAAGATCGTATAACGGAACCGATTACACCTCTATCAGTAAAACAACGGCATCAGGTAATTCGCCAGGTTCTACTTATACCTACGACGACAATACCTATACCGGTTCTGTAATGTATTACCGGCTGAAACAGGTTGACAAAAACGGTCAATTTAAATACAGTGATATTGTAACCATTAAAAAAGAAACGTCATCAGACCGGATGGTGATTATAAACAACAATCCGTTCAGGGAAAAACTCAGCATCAGTATCGCTACAACCGATCCATCGAAAGTGCAGATAAATATAACTGATGTTACCGGCAAACTGATGTACACAAAATCAATAAACAAATTGCCCGGTTCAGTAATTGTTGTACCGGAAACCCGCAACATGAGTGCCGGCGTTTATATGATTCAGGTAAATATTAATGGTAAGATCGTTACCAAAAAAGTGATTAAACAGTAAGAGGATTTTTTAATAAATAACAAGGCAGTAGATTTTTGTTTGCTCATTCAAAAATCTACTGCCTTTTTTGTTTTTGTAACCACATTTTATTCAATTCCCACCGTTTCAGGTTTTACTGTTCTAATTATTTAAATTACAGGAAATTCTGTCAATGCCAGCTAATGACAAAACCTGTAAAGTAGTCGCAAACGGGTTCGAATTCTTTTTTACCGAAACCGATCTGCAGGCGGCAGACCTCATTAAAATTTCCCCGAACGAATTCAATTGTATAAAAGATAACCGCAGTGTAAATGTAAAACTGATTGCTACCGATACTACAGGCAAGAATCTGCAGATCGAAGTAGACGGTGAAGTGTTCAACATTGCCATTAAAGATGAACTCGATCAGTTGCTCGATCAGATGGGGCTTAGTTCCGCTACCGGCAAACAGGTAAAAGAAATAAAAGCGCCCATGCCCGGCCTGGTGCTGGAGATTTCAGTAACCGACGGACAGGAACTAAAAGAAGGCGACAGGATCTTAATTCTCGAAGCCATGAAAATGGAAAACAGCATTATTATTCATGCCGACGCAAAAATTAAAAAAGTAGCAGTAAAGGCCGGTCAGGCAGTGGAGAAAGGACAGGTGCTGGTTGAGCTGGAATAAAAAAATAAAAGGTTGTAACAATATAGCAGCAGAGATGCAGAGGACTTATTAATTATCTGTTGCCGGATGCCGGGAACCGGAAACAGGTAACAGGTAACTGGTAACCGGTAACTGATCACGTTTCTGCAGGTAAAATTAAAAGAGCAATATGCAAAAAATTGTTGTTGCCAATCGCGGTGAAATAGCTTTGCGGATCATGCGCACATTAAACAGAATGGGTATACGAACAGTAGCCGTATATTCTGAAGCCGACCGTCATGCGCCGCATGTATTGTATGCCGACGAAGCTGTTTGCATTGGCCCGCCACCTTCGAATCAGAGTTATCTGAATGCCGATAAAATCATCGAGGTAGCCAAAAAATTACAGGCAGATGCCATACACCCCGGCTATGGTTTTTTAAGCGAGAACGCCACCTTTGCCCAAAAAGCCGAAGCAGCAGGTATTACTTTTATTGGTCCCGATGCCAATGCCATCAGCATCATGGGTTCAAAGCTGGCAGCCAAAGCATGCGCCAAAAAATATAATATTCCCATGGTGCCCGGTATTGATACGGCTATCACCGATATCAAAACCGCCAAAGAAGTTGCCGCTAAAATAGGATACCCCGTACTCATCAAAGCATCGGCAGGCGGTGGCGGCAAAGGCATGCGCATTGCCGAAAAAGAAACCGACCTCAACGAACAAATGCAACGCGCCACCAGCGAGGCCTTGTCGGCCTTTGGCGACGGATCGGTTTTTCTGGAGAAATATGTTACCTCACCGCGTCACATCGAAATACAGGTACTGGCCGATAATTATGGCAACACGGTTCATTTGTTCGAACGCGAATGCAGTATTCAGCGGCGGCATCAGAAGGTGGTGGAAGAATCGCCTTCTTCTATATTAACACCCGAGCTGCGAAAAAAAATGGGTGAAGCGGCTGTGATGGTAGCCAAATCGTGCAATTACCGAAGCGCCGGCACAGTAGAATTTCTGGTAGATGACAAGCTTAATTTTTATTTTCTCGAAATGAACACCAGGTTGCAGGTTGAACATCCTGTAACCGAAATGATCACAGGCATCGACCTGGTAGAAGAGCAAATTCGAATAGCGAGGGGTGAAAAGCTTCGGTTCACGCAAAATGATTTGCATATCAATGGCCACGCCATTGAATTAAGGGTGTATGCCGAAGATCCGCTGAATGATTTTTTACCATCTACAGGTACACTTACCAGATATGAAAAGCCACAGGGCGAAGGCATACGGGTTGATGATGGATATGCACAGGGGCTTGATATTCCGGTTTACTACGACCCTATGATTGCCAAACTGATTGTCCACGGCAACAACAGAACAGAAGCCATTCAGAAACTGAAAACAGCGATCAAAGAATATTCAATCGAAGGCGTTTCCACTACCTTACCCTTCGGCACCTTTGTATTGGATCACGAAGCTTTTGTATCAGGCAACTTTGATACACAGTTTGTACAAAAATATTATACACCCGAAAAGTTGCTGACGCAGGAAAAAAGCAGGGCCGAAATAGCAGCGATAGTGGCGTTGAAATACTGGATCGAAAAACAAAAAGGAATAAAACCGGTTGAAAGCGTCCCAACTAATTGGATAAAACGAAAATGAATAATGTTCGCGAAGGTGTTAAGCAGTTTATAGTTTGAGGTTTATAGTTTGTGGTTCTTTCGGTGAATCATACTGTGCGATTTTGATCCTGTTTCAGTAACCACAAACTACAAACATCAAACCCCGCCCGACCCGGGTCATCCGGGCGGGCACAAACAAATTTGAGCCTTTGCGCGATACCTAAACAAATGAACCATGAAAAAATCGAAAGCAGACATATTAAACGAAAAGATCGAAGAAGGAAAGCTCGGTGGCGGACCAGACAGGAATGCGGCACAACATAAAAAAGGAAAACTTACTGCCCGCGAGCGCGTTGCACTGCTCATGGACCCCGGATCGTTTGAAGAGATTGGCGCACTGGTACTGCATCGTACTATCGATTTCGGCATGGAAGACCAGCAATTTTATGGCGATGGCGTTATTACCGGTTATGGCACCATCAACGGACGATTGGTATATGTATTTGCGCAGGACTTTACCGTATTCGGCGGCGCTTTGTCTGAAACACATGCCGAAAAAATTTGCAAGGTAATGGACCTAGCCATGAAAACCGGTGCGCCCATGATCGGACTAAACGATTCGGGTGGTGCACGAATACAGGAAGGCGTTAGGTCGTTAGGCGGTTATGCCGATATATTTTACAGAAATGTATTATCATCGGGCGTGATACCTCAGATATCTGCCATTATGGGTCCCTGCGCAGGCGGGGCTGTTTACTCGCCCGCCATGACCGATTTTACCATTATGGTCGAGAACACCAGCTACATGTTCGTTACCGGACCTAATGTAGTAAAAACAGTTACCAAAGAAGAAGTGAGCCCTGAAGAACTGGGTGGCGCCTCGGCGCATTCTACCAAATCGGGTGTAACACATCTTACCGCCGCCAATGATATGGAATGCATTGCGCAGGTAAAAAAACTGTTGAGCTACCTTCCGCAGAATTGTGAAGACATCACGCCTGCCATTCCCTATACACTGGCCGACGAAACAAGGACTGTATTGGAAACGATAGTGCCCGAAAGTCCGAACCAGCCGTATGATATGCGTGCTGTGATAGATGGTATTTGCGATGCCGATACCTTTTTTGAAGTTCACAGCAATTACGCCACGAATATTGTCATTGGTTTTGCACGGCTGGCCGGCCGCAGCATTGGCATTGTGGCCAATCAGCCGATGAGCTTAGCCGGTGTGCTGGATATCGACAGTTCTAAAAAAGCCGCCCGCTTTACCCGCTTTTGCGATTGCTTTAATATTCCTTTACTGGTGCTGGTTGATGTGCCCGGCTTTTTACCCGGCACCGATCAGGAATGGCATGGCATTATAACCAATGGCGCCAAGTTGTTGTATGCATTCAGCGAAGCAACGGTGCCGCGTGTTACGGTAATCACCCGCAAAGCATACGGCGGCGCTTATGACGTAATGAATTCAAAACACATTGGCGCCGATATGAATTTTGCCTGGCCCTCTGCTGAAATTGCGGTGATGGGCGCCAAAGGCGCGAGCGAGATCATTTTCAAAAAAGAAATTGCCGAAGCGCCGGATCCCGCGAAGAAGCTGGCCGAAAAAGAAGCAGAGTACGCCGAAAAATTCGCCACCCCTTATCTCGCCGCCGAAAGAGGATTCGTTGATGAAGTGATTGAACCCAAACACACCCGCACCAAACTGATCAAAGCATTTGCCATGCTGCAGAATAAAGTAGCCACCCTGCCGAAGAAGAAGCATGGCAATATTCCGTTGTAGGTAAGCTAACACCAAACCGCCTGTTGCCTTCTGATATTATAGTTTATTTTCGTACTCTTTTATTGTAATAAAGGTTGTATTACCGCCAAAATTGATTTCTTTGAGTTTTTTTCTCAGGTTATCTATCCCCTTGATGCTGGTGCTTGTTCCTTTTGCAAATGAGAAGATAAAATATTCATCAACGATTTTAATTGTGTCATTGTCAAAAGGACCTTTACACCTACTTGCCACAAAATATGATTTGTCAAAGGTAAACTTGTTGAAGTAGTGAGTTAAGGGCTGAATCGATCCTCCTTCATCATAATCTGTTTTGTCCTCGTCGCTATAAATATTACCGTATTCTGTCACATCTATACAACCAATTGAATACGGGTAAACTAATGGAAATCTCCAAAAATCAAAAGCCCCTCTGTTGTCATAAAATTGATTTGGAACCTTTCCTTTATATATTTTGGGTTCATACGATTTTATAAGATTAATGAGATGTGTTGTATCGCTACCTCCTGCCGGACTCTCATCTACGCTTTTTTTATTTGTATGCCAATTACATGATATTAGCATAATTCCAATAAGCAATAAAGAAGGATATTTTATTAACATAAATAGCTATAATTTTAGTTAGTTGTATTTACCTCAAAAGTTTTCCTTACTTTAATTCATACCCCTGCATCGCCTTCCCCAACCGTTGCCTGATCTTCGAGGCCAGGATGCGGGGAGATAATACTTTTACAAATTCGCCGAAACCGAGTATTTCCCTTTCCAGCTCAAAATTCAGCACCACATCAATACGAATGATGATCCCCTGCTCATCTTCTTTGATCAGCTTTTGCGACTGATGTATGGGTTTAGTAAGCACATACGGGGCGTGGTATTTATCTACAAAAAGAACTACTTTATACGGACGGTCTCTTTCATTTTTGGTAACGCCGATCAGGTCGTCGAAATACCGCTCGAAATCTACGCCGTCATGTTCCAGGAATTTTTCTTTCGTCAATTCCTGAAACTCGATGATCCTGTCTAAGGCCATGGTTAACAGCTGACCGGTTTTTTTGGGTTTAACGATCAGGAACCAGCGGTTGCGGTATTCTTTCAATAAATAAGGAAAACAAATATGTTGCTGCGACTGCACCGCTTTGAACGATTTATACTCAATCAGCAACGGCCGTTTATGCAAAATAGCCTGATATAAAGGATTGATATGTTCAAGACCTTTCAGCAACGAATTATTTTCAAACTGAATGCAATTGCGTCCCTGGTGGGTTGATTTATACAGGTTGTTTTCGAGCTTCGCGATCATATCGCTCATTTCATCAAAATAGGTAAAGCCGTTAAACTGCTTTAGCAGGCCAACAACCTCTCTCATCTTATCTACATCGGCCTTGTTAATGGGCGCATTGGTAATGCTGTAATCGGCTTCACTGTACGAGTAAAATTTTCTGTCGGTAACAATAATAGGTGCATTGTATCCCAGTTTATCGCTGCGCATGATCTGAATATCGGCCTGAATGGTGCGTTTACTTACGCCTGTGGTAATTCCTTCCAGTTCATACAATACATTGGCAACTTTTTCTATCAGGTCATCCAAAGTCCATTTGCGGTACCGGTTCCTCAAACATTCATCAATGGTTTTGTAACGAATAAGGGCTAATTTATTAATTGACATGGGATCGTTTCTGCCTGTAAAAGTAATACGCCGTTTTTAACTACGCAACCAAACTGCGCAGCAAACAAAAACATTTTGTTGTTAAAAGGCATTTCTACACTTAATCATCTGAAAAACAGGCCTAAAGAAATAAACCGCAAAAATAATTTCAACTACGCAATTATGCTGCGCATATGCATAAGCATATTTGCTATATCAAAAACAGGTCAAGGTAAAAGTTACTTCAAAACCTAAAATTACTTTTCCAATTACCGTTTTTGTTTTGAAGCAGTAGCTCAGCTGGTAGAGCAACGTATAGATTTAAAATTATCAGCGGCCAATTCAAACATACTTCAATGGTAATGCCGCTTCGGCGGCAGACCGGTTCAAATCCGGCGTTTGAAAATTATCGCGGTCAACTAAACCTTACGTCAATGACTTCCACTCCGTGGGTCGTTGGTTCGAATCCAACCTGCTTCACGAAAAAAATTAAGGTCAAATGTTGCTTACTTCTTTTTGGATCAGCAGCATCATTACCTGATTTAAAATGTACCAATTATGAACCAGTTATTAACTGTAGCTATTCGTCAGAAAGCCATTCTTATTCCCGATGAAGCCGTCACAGGCAGCAACAAAACCCTTACCGAAACTACAGGTGTACTGGTAGCTAACCTGAGCAAATTGGGCTATGGCGTTTCGGAACAATTGCTGTATGCGCTGAACAATACCAGCCCGAAATTTCAGGCAGGCGTATTGGAAAAATTCCGCGGGGTAACAGGAGTTGAGAAAAACTGGACACCGCTGGTAAAAGGCTGGAATGTACCTACCGGCGAAACGGTGGTAGACCATATCATGACCTTCTTTGCAAATATTTTCAAAGCCAAAGGGACCACCTTACCGTGCGGACATATCATTCCCGGTAATACGTTTCCACTGGAACGTTATAATGGTTGTCCGTTTTGCGGAACACCGTTTGAGTTTGGCGCCATTGAAACGTATAAACAAGGCAGCGAACAAAAGGTATTAAACCTATGGACTGTTGCAGATGCAAAAGCATTTTTAAACGATCTGCTCACCTCCAAAACAGCGCTTGATGCCACGCAGGTTGATAGTCTGAAAATATTGCTGGCCGAATTTCCTTTGCCAAACGTATCGATCGGTATAAAGGAAACGCTGATGGTGGTGGTTGATATTTTTATAGCAGCAAACCAGTCGCAAAAAGCACAGTCTTTATTTACATCGCCTGTTGACATTTTGCGCTATCTGTGGTACAAGCATACCGGGTTTTTACAGATCGTTGAACCACTCACTATTATGCAGCGCCGTGGTAAGAATAATAAACATATCTGGTCGCCGCTCGATAAAAGTGCGGGCGCTCAACTCGATGCCAAAGCTGCCTTAAAGCTGAAATACAATCGCGCAACCTGTTTGATGGTGGCAACCTGGTTAAGCAACCTGCCGATTGATACCGCGAAAATGTGCGAAATGATGCACCCGAAACGCGGCATGTGGGTGCGTTTCATCCGGGCATTGCGTTTGGCAGAATACAGTCAGCGTAAAGGATTTGAAAAGCTGAAAGAGCTGCTGAACAGGTTTTACAATGAAGAATACGAAGTATGGCAGGGACATGTAAACCAGTATCGCCTACGTTATGATGCCAAACAAACTTTTGCCTTGTTACAACAACGACCCGGCTTATTTGCACGCTCGCTGTTCGCCAACATGTTGTGGTTTGGCGCCGATGCAACCATAGCTGCCTTTGCTGAGATCATCGACAAAGTGCCTGCCCGTTTGGTATTCACGCTAAGCATGTATGCCGAAAATTATTTCGACCAAAAGAAAAATCGCGTGGTAAAACCATTGGGCGGTACCAATAAAACCATACCGGCAAACGCACTGTTGAAGCTGTATACCGACGAACAGCTTGAGGCTATGCGAAATGCTGTTGGCGACCTGTGTTTACTGGCAGTAAAAAAGCGTTTTGCGGCTGTGACAACCATATCCAAAACCATGTTCATCGATCCGGCGTTGTTCAAAATACCTGTTTCCATCGGCGACAGAAGCGACAACGTGCAGGACCTGCCTGCGGCATTAATGGGAACCCGTTTTGCGGTAGCAGGCGATAAAGTGCGGTTGTTTATGCAATGGGGTACCGGATTGCCTGCCCAACATATGGATATGGACCTGAGCTGTGTAATTGCCTATGCGCAAAAAACAGAGTTCTGTTCGTTCAGCCGGCTGGCAGTAACAGGATGTTTGCATAGCGGCGATATCAGAAGCATTCCCGATAAGATCGGAACGGCTGAATACATAGAGATCGATGTAGATATACTGAAGAAAGCCGGCGCCCAATATGTAACGTTTACGTGCAATGCCTATAGCAACGGAAGCATTACACCCAACCTGGTGGTAGGCTGGATGAACAGCGAATACCCGATGAGTATTTCTGAAAGAACAGGTGTTGCTTATGATCCGTCGTGCGTACAGCACCAGGTGCGGGTGGTGAATAGTTTGAGCAAAGGAATGGTATTTGGGGTATTGGATGTAGCATGTTCAGAAATAGTGTGGCTTGAAACATCCTTCTCAGGTCAGCTGGCGCAGAACCTCGACCTAAACACCATCACCAGTTTTTTGAAAAAGCTCAGCAGCAAATTAACCATTGGTCAGTTGTTGCAAATAAAAGCCGAAGCCCAGCAATTGCAACTGGTAGAAATACCCGCAGCAGATGAAGTATACACTTCAGCATGGGCTTTGAACACAGCAGCCGTAACAAAGTTGCTGGTAGATTAATTTAATTCCCCCGAAGGGAAAGCTTTGGGGGTTTATGCCCCTGTAGCTTAAAAGGAAAAGCCTGCGGTAAAATCGGAACCGCAGCGTGTATGGATGATCCCGTAATATCTGCGCGAAATTATGGGTAGAATTTACAGTGCACCGAAATACAAAAAATAAAGTAGGGAAGCGTATTTACAGCCATACTGCTCAGCATTGAGAATGTGAGTTCGAATCTCATCGGGGGTACAGAGCCCGTTGCTTCAGCACCGGGACGAATAAAAGAACCTATTTAAACAAACAGAAATGAACAAGTTTGAACGGCTAAAGAATGAATTAGCCGTATCCGGAACCGGAAAAATGAAAGCGTTTGGTAACTCGATGTTACCGATTTTGAAAAGCGGCAGCTTATTGACTTTCGAAAAAGCAGAAGACTATATAATCGGAGACATCGTTTTTTGTAAAGTGAAAGGACGTTATATCGATGCCCATAAAGTGATAAAAAAAGATGCAAACAAAGGCTACCTGATAGCCAATAACCATGGATTTGAAAACGGTTGGACGAAAATAATCTACGGCCGTGTTGTACAGGGCGAGTTTCAGGGGAAGGTGATTTATACACGCGGTTAAAAGCCATGACTACAGTAAAAAAAAATGGAGCTTACGGGCTCCATTTGCGATTTTATATTTCCGTGTATTTGATGGTTACTACAGGCGTTGTTTGCGTTACCTTTTTCAGGTGAGGCTGATATGTAAAAATATCAGTTGAATCCTTATACGCAAAATCAAACTCCTGTATATATCCCTGCGGAAAATCGCCCGACCGGTTCAGCAGTTCGCTGAACTGTTCTTTATAAGCTTTCCGCTGTTTTTCCTTTAACACGGTTTTCCAGTGTTTCATCGCATCAAAGCGCGATAGTTTTCTTCCCGCACCATGTGCGCACGAATACAAAGCAACTTCGGCCCCGGTAACGGAAGCAGCCTGCACCAGCAAGCTGCCTCTCGACATAGACAAAGGAATAACCACTGTTTTACCTTTCATCAGTTCTGTACTTCCTTTGCGGTGAACAACAGACTGCTGCAAAAACCGCAGGTGGTTGTGAATGGAATCTTCCAGCATATAAGGCGTTCCATGTAACGTTCCTTCGTGCTCAATATTCTTAACGTTCACCTGCAGGTAATTTCTGTCGATGTCATTCTTATTACAGTGCACATAATTTGCATTCTGTAAAAAGATCAGCGTTTTGAGGCAGAAATTCTTTCGTCTTTCGTACCCATATTGCAGGGTGTTGTTGTAATAAGTAATGAAGTCATGCTTCAAAAAATTCTTATGTACAAAATCAACATCCCGACCGTATGCCTGCGAAAAATCACGCGTTAGCTGCAGACAATGCTGGTACAGGGCAATTCCGCGGTCGCGCGTTCCGGTATGGCAGATAATATACACCGCATCGCCATCTTCCTCGATCGACAAAAAATGATTACCACCACCCAGGCCATCGTCCGTCATTTTGAGGTGAGCAAAATTCAGGGCTTTATAATGCGCCTTTTTATCAAATGGTTTGAGCCAATATTCTTTGTCGATTTTCAGGTACATAACGCCGCAGCCGATATCCTTACCGGTAATCAGCGGATAACAATAATCAGCGGTTTCAAAAGCCACGCCCACCGGCAATGCTTTTTCGGCACAGTAATGAATGTCGGTAAAAGTACAAATGGTTTGTACAAACGGTTTCTGCGCATACTGCTGTAACTGATGCATAGCATTTAGTTCAATGCTGTTGGCATCGCAATAGAATGCAATAGGTTGCATGTTCTTTAATTTGGAATAAAAAAAGATTAAATCGCGGGGCTTTGGCAGGAACATCCGCCCCTTACAGAGATGTCAGCAGCCGATATTATCGGGAGGGCAAAGATAATCAAACAAAACGTTTTTTAAAAATAGCCTTGAAGAGTTTTGCATTCAAATAATTTTCAGACTGCTATTTTGACTACACAATAAAAATATTAGATTTGATGCATTGCACGTTTATGTTTAAAATCCTGGTCATACTTTTCATTTCCATTATTATGTTTTCAGCGTTTCATAATAACAACTATGGCGCTACCTTAAGCGGGATCCCTCTAAGCGATTCTTGCAAAACAGTAATAGATTCTTTAACAAAAAGACGAATCTATATAACTGCAGAAACTGAGCCCCAAAATGAAGGCGGTATGGCTGCTTTAATGAGACGTTATAATAAAATAAAGCTGGATACAATTCCCGACGATTACGATACAAAGTTTTTAGTGGCATTTATTGTAGAGCCCGACGGCAGCATAACCGGCGAAAGAATATTGAAAGATAAAACCAGAACAGTAGGAATGCAAATGCTTGCAATTGCAAAATCATTCAAATGGAGTGCAGCCATTTGTAATGCAAAAAAAGTTCCTATGCTTCACAAACTTTATTTACAAATGTGTTTGGGGGAAGATTAGCTCCTTAGAACATACTTCCGCGCAAACAGCTTCACCATATACCAGGTAGCAACAGCAGCTGCAACATGTTTTAAAGAATGGCCGCTGATGAAACCGGTGAATGAATAAATTTCCTTATCGAAATGCTCCAGTACTTTGGCAATAACGTACCACAATACTACCCACATCAATAAACGCCACGAATTGTTTTTAGCCGGAGAAGGGAAAATCAGCAAAATAGCCGGAATGGCGAGCATGGGATAAAACTGAACAAAACCATACATTCGCAAATCACCATGACCGATAAGCTCGGTATGATGCCACCACAATACGCTTGAAATACCAGTGATCACGAGGGGGAACAACAATACCGCACCTGCTTTTGCATTGATGCATTCGGCTATAACGGCACTCAGAATTGCCATGAAAACGATGGTCATGGGAATACGGTCATATACCAGTCTGTTGTTATCGGGATGATAATGATAATAAGCTGAACCAAAACCTATAAGTATAATACAGCAAAACATTACAGCATAGATCATCATCATTGACTTTTCGGCTGATGATTTGGGAAGCAAACACAGTCCTATTACGCCAACAATCAAAAACGGCACATTACTAAAAACATTATAAAAGTTGGGGATGCCTAAAATTGTATTGCCGTCGGCAAACAGGTGAAAGGCCGGGTCCTGAGGGGTGGGCTTTATCAGTACTACAATAACGATCGACAAAACAGTTAACAGGCCCAGCAGGATAAATTTAGTACGAAGCTTCATAAGAATGGTTTAATGAAACTTCAAATTAATAAATTTATGTATAATAGATTTGTAAAATGATAGCAAAAAACAGGATAAAAGCGAGTACAGCATCCGGCCCGGTAAGTGTAAAAGCGGTATTCGCGCCAGCTTGCATTATTGCCTGGATATAGTAAATGTGAGAACGTGTGAAAAACCATATTCCTGACATCAGGAAAATGGTGCAAATTAGTTCTGGTATCGAAAGAGAAATTGAAGATATTGTAATAACCCGTTATGCCTGTTACCTGATAGCCGTCTAAAGCCTCGAAGCCTGTAAAAATGTAAGCGAAGCCCTGGTGATCGCTTTCCTGACGTCAGGAAGGTGATAGCACCTGACATTCAGAAAATTGTTGTTTATTGGTTGTATAATATAGTATCACCAAAATGAAAATTCAATACTGCTCAGACCTTCATCTTGAGTTTCCCGGGAACAAACAATTCCTGGAAGCGCATCCGCTTGAACCGGTAGGCGAGGTACTGATTTTGGCCGGTGATATTTTACCTTTTGCCCTGCACAAAAAGCAGCCGGAGTTTATTGATTTTGTAGCTGACAATTTCGAAATGGCATATTGGGTTCCGGGCAACCATGAATATTATGGTTATGATATAGCTACAGTAGCCGATCCTTTGCTGGAAAAACTGCGTAACAATGTTTGGTTGATCAATAATCAGGTAGTAACCTATAACAATGTGCGATTTATTGCCAGTACTTTATGGAGTAAGATACATGTTGTAAATGCATTTGACATACAGCGAAGCATTTCAGATTTTTATTCCATTTGTTGGCACGGCAGAAAGTTTACCGCTAAGCATTTTAACCAGTTGCATAACCAGGCGACAACTTTTTTACAGGATTCTTTGAAGGAAAACAGTACTGTTAAAAATATTGTAATAACGCATCACGTACCTACCCTATACCAGTATCCTGAGCAATACCGGAATAGCCCTTTAAATGATGCATTTGTAACCGAATTATATGATTTGATTCACAATTCCGGAGCTTTATACTGGATATATGGCCATCACCATTGTAATGTTCCGGAGTTTAAGATAGGCAATACAACTTTGCTGACAAACCAGGTTGGGTATGTGGAGTATAACGAGCACACTTCGTTTAATGCAGGTGCTGTGATTGAAGTTTAAAATAATTTACAAAACACAAGACAAAGACGCCTATTTCAAGATTACCGTATCACTCCAAAATACATTTTTCATTTCTCTCAACTGCGAAACTTTTGAAAACATTTCATTATAATCTTTAGCTGTTATGAAATTAAACCCCATTCTAAATCTATAATTATGTAACAGAGTGCTGCCTTTTTCGCCTATAAGCTTTAAAACTGTGTTTTGCTTGCTAAAAGGCGGGAGTTTAATTAGCCGGGGAACATTTTTATCACATTCATTTACATAAACGTATAATTCTTTTGAATCTGTAGTGTATGGATCCTGCCACGAACATGACATGCTTACATAAGAAACCGTGTCTGCTGAAGAATTTGTCAACGTTGTGTTGACTAATAAATAATTCCTGTTTCCTTCTTTAACCCATTTATCAGCCTGCGCAGAAAATACAAGTTTAGTTTCTCCTTTCCTGTACGAACAAAAAAGGAAGATTGTCAAAAGGGAAATATTCAGTACCAAAAATGTTTTTTTTAATCGCATAATGAAGGGGCTTTTGGTTAAACTCAGGTTCATTTGATTAGTAACGAATATAGACAGCGTATCCGATACTCACAAGTAATCCTCATTGAATTGCTGATAATTATCAGTTAAAACACCAACTTTTATCAGCACAAAAAATGAACATGGTCATAGCTTTGCATACCGTGCTATAAGTCACACAATCACCCACATGCGTTATAGAATTTTGAATTGTATAAATATTCTTAACGCTAAATACGTACACCATGGATAGTGCCCATTATTACGAAGTACAACTGAACTGGACAACTGATCGAAAAGGACTGGTAAGTTCACCCGTTTTACAATCGAATATCGAGGTAGCCACACCGCCCGAATTTCCCAAAGGTGTTCCGGGCATCTGGTCGCCCGAGCATTTGCTGGTGGCTGCTGTGAATAGTTGCTTAATGACCACTTTTCTGGCTGGTGCCGAAAATTCAAAACTCGATTTCATCAGTTTTAATTGTAATGCCAATGGCAAGCTCGAGAAAGTTGATGGCAAATACATGATCAGTGAAATTGTGCTATCGCCGGTATTGATCATTAAAAACAATGCTGATGAGGAAAAGGCGCTACGCATTCTGCAGAAGTCTGAAGCCGCCTGTTTGATTTCCAATTCGGTAAAATCGAAAATCATTTTTAATCCTAACATCAAAATACAAGACAAAGAGAAACAGCCAACCGTTTATTATTAAGCACCGTGCTGTAAAGCTGGTTTTACCTTTTTAAATTTGACACGGCCGGCGAAATGAGGGAGTCCGGCGAATCTGTTAGCCCAAAACCGTCCTGATGAAACCGGAAGAGCCACTGCAAGGTGGCTTTTTTTGTGAGGCAACATCACTTCTGCTGATAAATGATTTTAAATTCTTTAATTCTTTGCCGCCAGTTATCGATTGTTTTTGGAAGATGGTGAGCGAACTTTTTTGTATTAGTGAAGTAATAAACGCTTAATCTCAATCTTACCACCATCCATGCGTGAACAACTATAATTTGATAACAAATTTGCTTAGTTTTTGCCAATCGACTTCCTCTCTCTTAAGAATAGCCGCCTGCTTTTCTTTAAGAGCTTTAAGTTCTTCTTGTTTAGCCTTTGTACTATAATCTACATTTTTAAACTTTACAGTAGCTCCGGCTTTTACAATTTTATTTAAGTCTGCTTTTGGCATAAAATTCTGCAATTGGGATGCAAAGGCATAGAAAGTAATAAATTAAGCCTTTAATTACATTAAAGCTACCGAAAATCCGCTAAAAATCACTCTTTGCGCCTCCCGGCCTGAACAAACCGTGACAAGTTTTGGGAAAGATGCAAAGCCGCTTCTGTAAGACATGACAAATAATCGTACAGGTTAAGTACTACTTCGGGCCATAAGTTATCGGGCCAGGTTCCTGAAAAGATGATAGCAGCCTGAAACCAATCCCACAACTCACGACGGATATAGGTAACAGGAAATTGATTACAAAAACCGGTTACCACTGAGAAGGGATCAGCAATTTGTTCTTCGTTTAGTAATACCGTTTGATTTTTATGACCTGTCTTCTTGTTTTCACCTTGCTGATTATTGTTGATAATGTACAGCCCTTCCAGTAATAGCAGCAACTGTTCATAAAAAGCCAACAGGCATGACCGCTGATCGACATACTGATATTTAATACTTTCCGAAACCAGTGCTACGTGCAACCAGTTTGCCATGTATTCCTTAATAAAATCCAGCGATTCGGCTTTAAACACCTCGCCAATTACAGATAAAGGTTCGTCGTGTACTCTTTCGATAAGACGTTTGGGTTTGTTGAATTTGTCTTCGACCGAACGATCTTCTTCAGCCGGGCATATATCTATATCCGTGGTACCAGCAACTGGTTTTAATCTATTATTTGTCCCGGTGCCGTTCCGATGGATCAGCCAGGCTGCTTCTACCAGTTTTTGCGCCTCGTTATGTGTAGTTGCATGCTCTTTTGATTCAATGGTTGGTTTAGCCAGGGCATCCTGAAGCCAGCTGTTCAGGCAGGTTCTGATATCGGGAAGGTGGTAGCAGTTAAAAAATTGATCAAGGACAAGAATTGGGTTGTTGATCTCTTCAACGGTTAAAGATAGCGGCTGATTGTGCAATTCGGGCCAGTTATTTGTACTCATACAACTAAAATTCAGGTAATTAAGAAGATTATATTATCTTTCCGAAATGCATGCTCTGCTTTTAATAATCTAATAATCAATTATTTGTCGATTTATCTTTTCCGATACGCCTTAATATATCATATCTGTATAAGCATTATGCAAATTTATTTTTAAAAATCTTTGCTCAAACTTCAGAAAGTAATTATATTTGTCTGTATAGTAATTATGCGATATAAAATATCTGAAATAGCAGATGTATTCACAGGGCATACCCTTCGGGAAAAAGTGCAACACGACCCGGATGGTAAATGCACGGTTATCCAATTGAAAGACCTGTCTCTCTCAACGGATGTAAGCATCAAACTTCCTCCCTATCGAACTTCATTGAACGATATTCCGAAGCACCAAATACTTAATAACGGAGATATAATACTTGTTTCCAAAGGGTCCAATAACAAAGCCATGCTGTATGAAGCGCAGTATGCGCCTGCCATAGCTGTGTCGGCGTTTACAATAATCCGTTTACATACCGATAATTTAATGCCTGAATTTTTACACTGGTATATAAATAGCACAGAAGCGCAGGAATATTTTAACATGCACCGCGCCGGCACCACTACGTTGAACCTTTCTAAAAAGGCAATAGATGAGTTAACTGTTCCCATACCTGCTTTGGAAAAACAGCAAATAATGATGAAATTGGTAAAGCAATACGAATTATATAAAAGCCTTGTAGCCGAATACGAGCTTAATATCCGGCTACTGGTAGATCATACATTAAATAACCAACTTAAGTAACAATAATAATGAGCCGCAAACCAACACAGGACGAAATTAATGCAGCGCTATGGGCTGCCTGCGATTCCTTCAGGGGAACGTTAGATAGCAGTGATTATAAGAATTACATCCTCAACTTCATGTTTCTTAAATACCTGAGTGATGTATGGAAGGATAAGTATGAAGAATATAAGAAGCAGATTGGCGATAATGATGAACTGATACGCCGTAAAATGAACCGGGAACGCTTTGTGTTGCCCGACAATTGCACGTTTGATTATATAGTTGAAAATAAGCATGATGCCGACCTGGGTTCATTGATCAATAAGATCACGGAGAAAATAGAAGATGAGAATAAGAGCAAGATGGAAGGTGTTTTTAAAGACATTGATTTTAACTCAGACCGGCTGGGTAATACCAAAGACCGTAACCGCCGCCTGAAAAACCTGATAGATGATTTTGATAAACCACAGTTGAATTTCCGTCCCTCGGTAATAGGCACCGAAGATATTATCGGAAATGCCTACATGTATTTGATCGAGCGTTTTGCCAGCGGCGCCGGTAAAAAAGGCGGAGAGTTTTATACACCCCACGAAATAAGCATATTACTGGCCCGGCTGATGATGCCTAAAGCAGGTGATCGTATTTGTGATCCTACCTGCGGTTCAGGCTCCTTATTAATTACAGTGGCAGAACAGGTTCCCTTTAAAGCCGGCACCCATTTAAGAGATTGCAGCTTGTTTGGGCAGGACAGCAACGGCAGCACCTGGGCCCTGGCAAAGATGAACATGTTTTTGCACGGGATGGATGCAGCGCATATTGAATGGGGCGACACCATTAACCAGCCATTGCTGATAGAAGGCGATCACCTGATGAAATTTGATATTGTAGTAGCCAATCCTCCTTTTTCACTGGATAAATGGGGCGCTGAACGGGCAGCGCACGATACCTATAAACGTTTTTTGCGGGGTGTGCCACCAAAAACAAAAGGCGATTATGCTTTTGTGTTGCATATGATAGACACGGCAGTAGAAGGCTCGGGAAAAGTGGGTGTTATTGTACCGCATGGTGTGTTATTTCGTGGCAGCAGCGAAAGGCAGATTCGCGAAAGCCTTGTACGGGAAAACTTATTAGAGGCGGTGATTGGTTTGCCAGCCAACCTGTTTTTTGGCACCGGTATACCGGCCGCTATTCTTTTGTTCAATAAGGGAAAGAAAACAAAAGATGTATTGTTCATAGATGCCAGCAAAGACTTTGAAAGCGGTAAAAAGCAAAACAAGATCCGTGAGCAGCATATCAGCCGCATTGTAGAAACCTATAAAGAATTTTTTCAAGGCGGTGGCGAAAGAGAAAAATATGCCCATCGTGCCGGCTTTGAAGAAATAGAAAAGAACGAGTTCAATCTGAATATACCCCGCTATGTAGATACGTTTGAAAAAGACGAGGAAATAGATATACCAGCAGTACAAAAGCGTATTGAGGAGTTAGATGATGAACTGGTGAAAGCAAAGGCAGACATGAATAAGTATCTTAAAGAATTGGGGTTTAAATAATACCACGTAAATGTTATTGCCATGCAAACATTCGAAATACTTTTATATACCGCCCCTGAAGGCAAAACCCATATCGAAGTCTTTTTCGAGCAGGAAACATTTTGGCTTTCGCAAAAGAAAATGGCTGAATTGTTTGGTGTAGAAGTCCAAACGATAAACTATCACTTAAAAGAGATATTCAAAACCAATGAGTTGGAAGAAAAGGCAACTATTCGAAAAATTCGAATAGTTCAGCAGGAAGGAAGCCGACAGGTAGAAAGAGAAGTTGATTTTTATAATCTGGATGCCATTATTGCAGTCGGTTATCGTGTCAACTCTCACGAAGCCACCCGCTTCCGCATCTGGGCCACTAAAACCTTGCGTGAATATATTATAAAAGGATTTGTACTGGATGATGAGCGCCTGAAACAAGGTAAAAAGTTTGACAAGGATTACTTTGAAGAACTGCTGGAGCGTATACGCGAAATCCGCGCCAGCGAACGCCGCTTTTACCAGAAGATAACTGATATATATGCACAATGTAGTGCAGATTATGACCCAAAAGCTGAGATTACACAAGTGTTTTATAAAACGGTACAGAACAAAATGCACTGGGCTATTACCGGCCATACGGCAGCAGAACTGATTGCCGAAAGAGCTAATGCATCCAAACCAAATATGGGTCTTACTACCTGGAAAAACTCACCAAAAGGCAAGATCCTGAAAACCGATGTAACAGTAGCTAAAAATTACTTATCCGAACAGGAGCTTACTGCTCTTAATCGGATAGCAACCATGTATCTGGATTTTGCAGAGAATATGGCAGCCCGTCAAAAATTGATGACCATGAAAGACTGGGTAGAACGGTTGGATGCATTTTTACAGTTCAATGAATACGCTGTATTAAAGGATGCAGGAAAAGTTAGTGCCACAGTTGCTCACAAATTAGCAGAAACTGAGTTTGAAAAATACCGGGTAGTGCAGGATAAAGAATATGAATCTGATTTTGACGCGGAAATAAAAAAACTGGATCAAAAAAACAAAGGAAAATAAAAATATGAAAGGATATAAACATACAGAGTTGGGATGGATTCCGGAGGATTGGGAGGTTAAGAAATTAGGTGTTTTAACGGAAAAAGTCGGCAGCGGAATTACTCCAAAAGGCGGGGAAAAGGTCTATATAAAAAATGGCCGACCTTTTGTAAGAAGCCAAAACGTCGGCTGGGGAGAATTAATCCTTTCAGACATAGCGTTTATTGACGATGAAACACATAAAACGTTTGATTCAACTGAAATTAAAGTCGATGACGTTTTTTTAAATATAACAGGAGCGTCTATAGGCAGAAGCGCTGTTGCTGATAAACGAATTCTTGGAGGAAATGTAAATCAACATGTTTGCATAATACGCACTAAAAAAGAGAATTTATTTCCAAAGTTTCTAAACGCCTATCTGATTTCAACAAAAGGTCAAAATCTAATAGCAAGTTTTCAAGCTGGGGGAAATAGGCAAGGGTTAAATTATGATCAAATAAGATCTTTTATAGTTCCTTTACCATCACTTAATGAACAAAAGGAAATTTCAAAAATTCTTTCCACTTGGGACAAATCTATCGAAACCCTCACCCAATTAATAGCCGCCAAACAACTACTCAAAAAAGGCTTAATGCAGCAACTGCTTAACGGTAAAAAAAGATTGCCAGGATTTAAAAACGAATGGCAAAAAATGACACTGATTGAACTTTTTAAATTATCAAGTGGTGAAACAAAGCCAAAGGGAGTAAGCAGTATTAAAAGCGAAAAGTATTGTTATCCTGTCTATGGAGGTAACGGAGTAATGGCCTATTCAAATGAGTTTAATGAAGAAGGAGAACGAATAATTATTGGAAGGGTTGGAGAATATTGTGGAACTACAAGAAAAGTAGAGGGCAAATATTGGATAACAGACAATGCTTTATATACAACGAACTTCTTAAAACCTGTAAATATTGATTATTTAACTTATTGCTTAATTAATGCGAATTTGTCTGAGCTCAGAAACAAAGGCGGTCAACCACTAATTTCGCAACAACCAATTTATTCAAAGGAAATTTACCTACCTGAATTAAATGAACAAAAATGCATTGCCAATATCCTTATGCTGATAAATCATGAATTAAATTATCTGGAATTACAACTAACATTCTATAAGGAGCAAAAGCAAGGCCTCATGCAACAACTCCTCACTGGCAAAAAAAGAGTAGCCATCTAACCATGATGTTGAAATCAACAAAATGGTTCTAATCTCTATCCTATGTTAAAAAACTAAAGCTGAGAACGGCAAAGCGATACTATGAAAACTCACACAACAAAGAAAAGCTAAAGTATGAGTTATACTGAAATAAACGACTCACAACATCCCGCCCTGCTCCTGCTGCGTAAAATGGGCTGGCACCATATTGTCAAAGAAGAGGCCCTGCATCAGCGGGGCGGCATACGAAGTAATGTTTTACTGGAAGACATACTGGAGGGGCAACTGAAAACGCTTAATTCCTTTACTTATAAAAATAATACCTATAAATTCTCCGAAGGCAATATTCATGCTGCTATTCATGCGCTGAAGAATATACCCGATGAGGGTTTGGTGCGCACCAGTGAAAAAGTGTATGACCTGCTCACCCTCGGTAAAAGCTTTGAAGAAACGATTCAGGGTGATAGAAAAAGCTTTACCATTAAATACATTGATTGGGAAAATCCAAAGAACAATGTGTATCATGTTGCTGACGAGTTTGTAGTTGAAGGCATTAACGATACCCGCCGGCCCGATTTGGTGCTGTTCATTAATGGGATACCCTTTGCAGTGATAGAAAACAAGCGTAGGGATAAGAATCAATCTATTGACGAGGCTATTTCACAACACATAAGAAACCAGAACAAAGAAAAAGGGATACCGAAATTATTTCATTACGCCCAGCTTTTACTGGCTGTTCATCCCAATGAGGTGAAATATGCAACGATTAATACATCTGCAAAATTCTGGTCGGTATGGGAAGAACAAACAAATGTAGAAGACAAGGTGCAATCGATTATTAAAAAGTCGGCATCAGGTTCCAAAGAAGGCGCTGAAGACAGGCTCCCTACCTTACAGGATAAATTGTTGTATTGCCTTTGCCGCAGAGATCGGCTGATCGAGCTGGTGTATAAATTTGTTATATATGATGCCAACGAAAAAAAGATATGTCGCTACCAGCAATATTTTGCCGTACAAAATGCGCTGCAAAGGGTAAAAGAATTAAATAGCGAAGGTCAACGCAAAGGTGGTGTTGTTTGGCATACACAGGGCAGTGGTAAAAGCCTTACCATGGTAATGCTGGCTAAGTGCCTTTCGCTCGATAAAGACATTAAAAACCCAAGGGTAATCATCGTTACTGACCGTATAGACCTCGACAATCAAATCACCAAAACCTTTGAAGCCTGCCAAAAGCATCCGGTGCAGGCTAAAAGCGGCGCTCACCTGGCCGAACTGATAGCCGATAATGGAGTAGAAGTGATCACCACCATCATTGATAAATTCGACTCCGCTTTAAGCCGCCGTGATTTTCAAAATGATTCGGAAAATATTTTTGTGCTGGTTGATGAAAGCCATCGCAGCCAATACGGAAGCATGCATGCTAAAATGCGAAAGATTTTACCGAAAGCCTGTTATATCGGCTTTACCGGTACACCACTCACCCATAATGAAAAATCAACAGCAAGGAAATTCGGCGGTTTTATTCTTCCCACTTACCCCATTGAACAGGCAGTGCGCGACAAAGCGGTGGTTCCTTTACTGTATGAAGGTCGTTCGGCCATTCTATCAGTAAACAAAGAGGTGTTAGACAAAGAATTTAGCCGCGTGAGCGAATCTTTACCTGAATACCAAACCAAAAACTTTAAAAAGAAATTCGCCTCCATTACACAGATATATAAAAGCCAGCAGGTGGTGGAAGAGATTGCTTACGATGTATGCAGGCACTATTGTGAAAACTGGAAGGGTAAAGGCTTTAAGGCCATGCTGGCAGTTCCGTTGCGGGAAACAGCCATAAAATATCTTCGCTATTTTGAAAATCAGATAAACCACAAACTGCAATTAAACGCCCGTGTTATTATTTCATCGCCCGATACGAGGGAAGATAACGAAGAAGTAGATGAAGAACCTACAACAGAAGTACAGAAATGGTGGGATAAAACATCAAAAGAATACCGGGGAGGCATGGGCGAATATGAACGGATAACGATTGAAAAATTCAAATCGGAAGGCGATGACGTGGAACTGTTGATAGTGGTAGGCAAATTACTCACCGGCTTTGATGCACCCAATTGTACCATTATGTACCTCGCAAAACCTTTGGCAGAACACAACCTGCTGCAGGCCATTGCAAGGGTAAACCGCTTGTACGAGGGTAAAGATTTTGGATACATTATTGATTATATCGGCATTTTGGGCAAACTGGATGAAGCGTTAACCCATTACGCCGCACTCAGCGAATTTGACGAAGAAGATCTTGAAGGGAGTTTAATAAGCGTAGCAGAGGAAATCAAAAAACTTCCGCAACGGCATGCCGACCTGATTGATGTATTCAAAGGAGTTAAAAAGAAAGAAGACAAGGAAGCTCTGGAACGCCATCTGGCACCAAAGGATATACGTGATGTTTTCCGGGAAAAGTTAACAGCATTCGCACGCAACCTGCAAACAGCACTATCAGCTGCTGATCAATTATACAGAATTTTTTCAGAAGAAAGGATACAATTTTTTATCAGCGAATTTAAATTTTACAACAATCTCAAAAACTCTTTGCAGCAACGATATGCCGAAAAAATAGACTATAAGGAGTATGAAAAACGGATCCAAAAATTATTGGATACCTATATAGGCGCCCAGGGCATGGACCAGATTACCGAACCCATTAATATTTTCAATGAAGAGTTATTTAAAAAAGAAGTAGAGCGTATTACCGGCTCAGTAGCCTCAAAGGCCGATGCCATAGCTTACGCTACGAAAAAAGCATCAACAGAGAAAATGGATGAGGACCCTGTGTACTATAAGCGGTTTTCGGATATGATAGACAAAACTATTCAGGATTTTATGCAAAAGCGAATTAACGAAGCGCAATACCTTGCCAAACAATTACACATACGTGAAGAAATGGTGAAAGGAAGCCCCGAGGGAATACCTGCCGAAGTACAGGGCAAGCCAGAGGCAAGGGCATTTTATGGTATTCTTCAAACAGAAATCGATAAAGCAGGTAATAAGATTGGCACTAAGCTTAACAAAGCTTTGGCGCGTGCCGGTGTAGATATAGCCAGCATAATTTCATCACTGGTGATCAGGGATTGGAAACGAAACGATGATGTGAAAAATAAAATGGTGAATGATATAGAGGATTATTTGCTTCGTGAATCACAAGAATGGGGTATTTCATTATCCTACGAATTATTAGACGATATACTTGCGAAATGTATAAACGTTGCTAAAAATGTATATTAATGCGGCAAAGCGATGGTTTACATATTGAATACGGCACTACCCGAATTGCGTTTCAGCTTAAATACAGCAACCGCAAAACGCTGGGCATAGTTGTGTTTCCCAATAAACAGGTAACCATTACTGCTCCGTTTGGCGCAAGTAAGGAGAAAATATTGGAGAAGATTGGAAACAGAGCCGGATGGATAAGCAAACAGATAAGAAAATTTGAATCGTATGAAGATAAATTAACACGAAGGAATCTGGAATATGTAAGTGGCGAAACGTTTTATTATAAGGGTAGAAAGTACCGGTTGAAAGTGTTGGAAGGCTTAAAAGAAGAAGTAAATCTTCATGGAAAATATTTAAAAGTTACCGTACATAAAAAATCAGATGAAGAGCATATTGCCATGTTGCTGATGAAATGGTACCGGCATCAGGCAAAGCTCGTATTTGCTGAACAACTTGAACGGTATAATTATATTCTGAAACGGGAAAAGATTGTACTGAATAATTTGTTTGTTCGCCGGTTGGAGAAGCGATGGGGCAGTTGTTCTGAAAATGGAAATATCATTCTTAACCTATCATTAATACAGGCATCCGTACAGTGTATTGATTATGTGTTGGTGCATGAGTTGTGTCATTTGAAATATTTAAATCATGGGCCACAATTTTACAAAATGCTGACCAGGTATATAGAGGATTGGGAGAAAAGGAAAGATCGGTTACAGATGGTAAATTTATTGGACTAATATATTATTTTAATAAAACAAAGACATATTATGAAAGGGCCACAATTCCTTGAATATATAAACCCTATTCTTGAAACACTAAAGGAAATGGGTGGTGCTGGCATTGCCTCGGAAGTAATAGACCGTGTAATTGAGCGAATGAATATTTCTGAATCGGAGGTAGAAAAAACAATTTCAAGCGGACAGTCACGCGTTAAGAACAGGATACAATGGGCAAAGATGTATCTAAACAAAGCCGGTTATATTGATTCTACCACCAGAGGAACATGGAAGCTCACGGAAAAAGGCTTAAGTGCCCCGGGTAGCCTTTCAGAAAAAGACATATATGAATTGTTTAAAACCGTTCATTCAACTTTTGCGATGAAGGAAGAAAAACAGGGATCAAAAAACAATGAAGAAGAAGTGTCTACCTATGAAGAAGAGCATACACATAAATTGCTTGAAATTATTCAAAAGCTTAAACCATCCGGATTTGAAAGAATTTGCAAACGACTTTTAACTGAATGTGGTTTTCAGCATGTTCATGTAACAGGTCGGTCGGGTGATAATGGCATTGATGGCATTGGCCTGCTTGAAATAAATGATTTGGTAAGCTTTAAAGTATTGTTTCAATGCAAGCGATATAAGGAAACTGTTAGCCCTTCGCAGGTACGGGATTTTAGAGGAGCTATGCAGGGAAGGGCTGATAAAGGGATTATCATAACAACTGGTAGATTTACAAAAGAAGCCAGAAACGAAGCTATCAGGGACGGCGTTCCCCCTATAGAATTGGTAGATGGCGATAAACTGGTAGAACTTTTCGAAAAATTTGGGCTGGGCCTTAAACCCAAAACAGTTTATGATATTGATTTGGGATTTTTTGAAGAGTTTAAAGCATGATTTTAATGCAAGAGCAGCCATTGAAATACTTAAAAACTTACGTAAAATTACAAGGCTACCAAATAGTAAAATTAAATTGTAATAGCCTTGTAATTTATTCATAATAATATCCTATTCCGAACCTCCTATTTAAATCGTGGTCCTCCTGTTAAATATTATCGAAACTCCAGGTTCTTACTGCAAACTCCTTGATTGCTTTATGCCTTTTATCAATAGCCTCTGAATCCCATATTGGATCATTTTGTGTACCGCTGGCAAAATTCCTTATTTCACCCTGTTGATTCAACAACGGGTTCTTATTATAAGAAGATAGTTTTTCTTTAAAAGGTTTATTGCCAATGGAAGCATTATGCGAACCTGAAATAAGCATCAGGTTGCCTAAACAATTAAGATAATCCCTCTTGAAATCTTCTGAATATTGCTTATTGCTATCAATTTCATAGCCGGAAGCGATAGTTTCTCCATCAGGTGGCGTCTGCGGCGAAATATGCTCAATTTGCTCATTCTTTAATTTCATCTTCCCCATAACGTATCCCTTATTTTGGATACTCCTTTCATATTGCCACAGCAAGTAATTTAGTACCCCATTTTCAAACATCCATTCGTCAAAACAATTTTCAGTGCGATCATCACCCCAATACCAGGTTTCATTCAATTTGTTTTTAAGGGAATCACGCAAAGCGTTTATATTTCCCGAAAAGTCTGAAAGAATTTCATTCAAACGGCCGATAATATCCGCTCTGCTATTCATTAAGTTATAGCGAAATACCAGAATTTCCATTATATGAAACAATTTCGAAAGTTTATTCTCATCATCGCCAAAATATTTGTATCCTTTTATTAAAAAAGCATATACAAATATGGGAATGTTTAATTCCTGTAACCGCAGTAAATATGGATCTTCGGACAACTCCAATTTCTTAATATTCGAAAATGTAGTATGTAATTCATCAATAAAGTCATTTATCCATTGAATCTTTCCTTCTGCTATTTTAAACTCTTCTTTTATATCATCAAGTGAACGATAATTGTATCCTTTGCGCGTATAAGCATAGCAATGATAATTAAGAATACTATCCTCGTTTAGATCTTTTATATCATTTATTAGTGCATAAATTTGTTTAAATACATTTGATACATACTCAATATTTGATTCAGTTTCCTTTTCATCACTATAAACATACATTTGATACATAAAATAAGACTTCAATCGCTCCATATTCGTTAAGTCTTTTCCTCTGTTATTTTGCAATTCAAACATTAAAGCAGCATCCTTCTTTCCTACCAATTCAATACTCGTAATTTCTGTGCTCTCAAGTTTATCTAAAATATCAATCAATATACCACTTGGCAACTCTTGCATTTCTTCAATAAAATAAGTTCTTGCATTTTTAATTCTCTTCTGAGACAAAGAGGATATTTCAAAGTTATCTTTCCCCTCCATTATCAAAGCATCATAACAAGCCATGTCGTATGTTACTGGCCTCAACTTTTTGTTTCCGCCGTCTTTAAGGAATATTTTTTCCTTTTCTTCAATACTTACTTTTACTTCTTCTCCATTTTCTTGTCTTTGTTTTAAGACTGTAAATAAAGATCGCATGAAAATGGTGAGAGTAGTTAGTCGCTGTTGACCATCTATAATTTCATATTGAACGCCTTTTTTTATTGTTTCTAAAAGAACATTGCCAAAAAAGTAATTATTTTTACCATTTACCTGTTCTACTATGTCTTCTAAAAAGGTTTTCCATTCTTTCTTTTCCCACGAATAAGCTCTTTGGTAAACAGGAATAATAAATGATTTTTGTGAGCTATCAAACAACTCTAAAAGATTTTTGTGATTAAAATTCATACGCAGTTATTTTCATTATGCAAGGAAAGTATCTAAATTTTTCTTCATTACATACAGCAGAAGACAGTTTTGCCATTAAGAAAAACGCTTATTGACCTTAGTCAATAAAATGAAAATCAAACTCTAATACTTAATTCCTTTCCCGGAATTTCTCCCCCCACCGCCACCACCCGCATCCCATAATGCCGGTTATGAACCGCCAGCTCGTTCCCTTCCTGGCTATTGACTTTTAATAACACCATCCACGGAACGGCATTGGGGGGAAGTTGAAAAGTAAGTGTCCACGTATGTTTGCCGGTATCTTTATACGGGTACAATGGCGACATATCGCTGTCGATACGCAAACCGTTATCTTTTGTTACATCGCCATATAACAATACGCCTTCAAAATAGTAATCGGTGGCAATACTTTTTTTCGGCAGCTGCATTGTATATTCATTAATTGCAATGGTTATTGTTAATTCGTCGCCTTGCTGTGTGATGTGAATTTGTTCTTTTAACAGGCTATCGAGTGGGGGACGTAGTTGTACCTCAAATTTATGCAGAAATGAAAAATCGGGCTGGCCATTTTGATTGATGGCTTTTATTAAGGCGCCGGCCAGGCGAGCTGTTAACCGGCCGGTGTCGAGGCCTCGTAAAAAAGGTCGCAGCCTCTGCACGATTCTTTTCGCAGCCGGACTGGCCACTTTCGAGTTACTTACATTTTTCGCAAAAGCTGTATTCAGTGCAGCACGGGTTACCGTTCCCCGTTTACGGCGCCAGAAGGCTCCCTCTTTTGTGTTTACCAATATGTATTTTTCAGGATCAGGGCAGGGTGTTTTCGGTTTGTGTTTTGACGACATGATAAAATATCGCCCGGCTACCAACAGGCATATTTATTATAAACCAGAGCATTACCCGATTATAGCAGATACTGAAATTACTAAATTACATGCACATTTACCAAATGCAATGTAAGTTAGCAAATCTTCTGAAAGCAGACTTATAGCAGAGTTATGGAGAAGTTGTAGAGAACTTATAGGGATCTTATAGAGGACTTATAGGGAACTTATAGGGATGTTACTCCCGGGATACTCCCTGGTTACTCCTTAGTAGCTCCCTGGTTGCTCCATACCATTCCCGTATGCCGGCCGTTCATGGCTTTCTGTTAGTATAAGACATACCTCTACCTGGCTAACACCTATTGCTTTACCCATTATACCCAACGTTTACCCAAAGTATACCTATTGCTTTTTCAGTTGTCTCGTCCTGAAATCACTTTACATATTTAGGTACTAAGT
>NZ_JCAPSW010000013.1:0-224727 GCF_059587045.1 Niastella sp. sgz303648
CTTGAAACATAAAAGCCTTCAAATCCAACGACTTGAAGGCTTTCTCAATTTTTGCGAGCTGTAGGTTACAACTTTGGATTTCTACAATGAGTATTTGATAAAGATTCAACCATCAACCATCAACCTGAAAAAGACATATGTGTCGGTGATGGGGATTGTCGAACAAAAAGGTTATTTCAAATAAAACTATTGTTTTAAGAATGGCAGCATGAAGGACTGCCCCCCGCCCCGGATACGGACAAAATACGATCCGGCGGGAAGCCTGCTGACCGATAGGTTTGACCCGTTGAGCTTAGAAATTGAGTAGTTCGCCAGCACCTGTCCGGTGACAGAAACAAGATCGATATTCCTGGCTTCATTGATGCCTGGTGCGCTGATGTGCAGGATATCCTTCGTTGGGATAGGATAAAGGGTCACTGGACGGGCAGTTTCGCTGAATGTCAGCATGTCGATCGGTGAGTACGAGATATCACCCGCAGCATTGACCATCGCAAGCCTGTAGTAATTGACGCCCTGAAAAGGTGCATTATCTGTATAACTATAGTTGTCAGCGGAAGAGTTATTATCGGCGGCAGCCACAGTACCTATCGAAGTGAATCGGAGTCCTTCAGCGGAGTGTTGAAGGGTGAAATAGCCCCGACCGAATTCCGGGCCAACGGTCCACTTCGCCAGGGCGGCATTGGGCAACAGCTTTGTCATCGAAAAATTCTTTAGCGTGATGGGAAGGGCGATGAGTGGACTATAGATGATGGTATAGTATCCATTGGGCAGATTGGTGGCATTTACCACAAATGACACCGAATTGCCGGAGACATTACTTGAAACAGTGGGCACCAGTTTATTCGTCCCGGACCCGAATGTTCCGTCCGACGGGTTATACAGGAGCGAGAAAGAATTAGCAGGATTTGGAGAGGAGCCGTTGTAATCATTAAAATTGAAAGTCAGGGTGATATTTCCAGCGCTGTTACCACCGGACAGTTGCACGTACCAGGACCTGTTCCACACATACGTGTTGACGGGCACATTATTCAGGGTTGGATTGTAGTTGACCGTATTGCTCTGGGCATTGTGTGCTGCCATGGCGTAGCCAGCGGATCCCAGAAAATCCGATGCGGTTGAACCACTGCTAAGCCCAAGCCCGTCTGTAGAGCCAGCCACATCGGCCAAAAAATTATCGCTGCCGCTGTTACCAATACCTACGAGGTTTTTATTGTAGGTGGTGCTTGTCGGTGGGGTGAATTTCGGATAGCCGTCGAATCTGGGGAGCAATCCGGTCAATCCCCATTCCGAGGCCTGATAATTTTCCAGCAATATTCTTTGCGTGGTGTTGGGAGTGCCACTGTAGACTATCAACTCGTACACCGGATCATTGTATTGCATCCCCCGGTTCGAAAATGTATTACTAATGGAATAGGTGGCGTTGGTGGCGCTCCCGGCTTCATCTACCAGGATGTGAGTGGTATAAAAGGTGCCCAGGGTTTGCAAGCCATTTAACCACAGGGCGGCATAACCCCCCGGGTAATAATTATAGCCCCAGTCTTGTTGATTAGGACCCATCGTATAGTTCACGTTGGTATTCGAGCCATCCTGGTTAAGCCGGACGCTGTAGTCTGTGAGAGCGGGGGAAGAGAAAAGGTAATTGTAGCCGAACCCATTGATGGCCCGGGTGCTGACGACGGTTTGGTAGGCCCCGGTCGGCCCTGTCAGGTACTGGCCCTCGGTCGTAAAAATGAGCGCACCAAATCCATTCAACTGACCGGTCCAGTACACCGGCTGGATGCTGCCGTCGGATTGACTGGCATCAGCCCCTCTTCCGCTCTTATCTTTCCAGGTGGCAACGGAATTTCCATTGGCAGCCTGTGTACCCGCAGTGGTCAGCAGGGTGGTGGAATCCGCGGCAGTCAGCCACAGTTGAAGGTTTCCGTTACCAAGGCCCGCCGGGTAATAACTTTGCGCATTGGCAGATAGCGTAAGGAAAACTGTCCCGGAGTATAGGCATGTTTTGGCAAGGGGACGAAAGAAAGTGTACAGGTTTGTCATGGATATCGTTTTATATAAGGGTAAGGAGCATGGCACCCTAAACGAAGCGTTCTCTAAAATTATTACTGTTTTTAAAGTCGAAATAATTGGATGTTATTTTAAACATATATGCACACACGTAAAACTTCGATATATTAAATGTTTAAATTATTATATAAATTTATTATAGAGTTTTTTCTACTGGCGGGCTGTAGGTTACAACTTTCGAACCGGTTTGTGTCGGACTTTAATAAAATTGTAGATTTTTATAATGAGTACTTGATAAGGATTCAAATGGTAACATAAAAAAGAAATATGGGTCGGTGCTACCGCTAAAACATGCTATTGCCAAAAGCGGAACTGACGCCTTACCGGACCGTCAATTCTGTCATTTTCAAGTTCTCATCCGCAGAACTATTCCCATACCATACTGTATATTTTCCGGGGATAACCCTCATTTGAAATTTTTGGTCATCATAAAATTCAAACGCGGTATATGGAAGTGTTATGGTAGCAGTAGCGGTTTTTCCGGCCGCTACAGGCACCCGCTTAAATCCACGCAGGGTCTTCAAAGGCCCATTCGCATCATCTGCACGCCGGAGGTATACCTGTATTATTTCCGTTCCATCACGCTTGCCTGTATTTGAGACAGGAACATTTAGCGTTACAGCGCCGTTTGTCTCCACTGTGCTGCTGCTGACACTTGCGTTGCCGATAGTAAAACTGGTATAGCTTAGCCCATAACCAAAGGGGAAAAGCGCATCCGACATAAAACGGTAGGTTCTTCCTTTCATAGAATAATCCTGGAAATCAGGTAACTGGTCTGAGCTCTTGTAAAATGTAACAGCAAGTTTGCCGGAAGGATTATAATCGCCGAATAATACATCAGCTATAGCCTGGCCTCCTGACTCGCCTCCATACCAAGCCTGGAGGATCGCATCACAATATTCTGTTTCCTGCGACAATGCAATGGCTGAACCCGAACAATTGACAAATATTAATTTTTTACCGGCAGCTTTTAATGCCTTCAGGCAATTGCGCTGTACTTCGGGTAAGTCGATATTCGTCCGGTCGCCTCCTTTGAAACCGGGATAGTTCACCGGCATTTCCTCTCCTTCCAGCAAGGTTGAAAGACCACCGGCAAATACTACTACATCAGCCCCTTTTAATTTATTGATAAGATCTGTAAAATCTATATCCACTTCTTTTCCAAAATCAAATTCGAGATTTGCCTGCCAGTTGTTCAGCTGCCCGTATTTGATCACAATATCATACTTCTTTCCCTGCTCCACATTGAAGGCGACCCTTGAAGGAAGCGTGCGCCAGTTATTGTGTCTCGCCAGCGAAACACCGTTCACCAATAATTCAAAGCGGCCGGTAGCACCGCATTTGAAAACGATCTCTTCTGTTTTCGGGGCTACGAATTCAGTTTCATATTGCGCGGCAAAATCAACCAGCTTTACCCCGGGCGCGAATTCATGATCACCGGCGGTAGTTATTTTTAAAGGGTTTGAAATATGGTTCGTGGCAACAATATCACCTTTCATATCACGATTGTTCCAGTAAGTAGCTTTAAATCCCGCTTTACCATCCATCGATGTTTTTGAAAAATAGCTTTGTGTCACCTTGTTCTCCACCAGATCGCAGGCCTTATCATATACTACCGCATTTTCGGCCAGCTTCGACTTTATGCCCTGCAGAATGGTTATTGTTCTGATTGGTGTGCCGTTATAATTCCCCCATAGCATGGATGCATTGTCAGCATTCGGCCCAATTACAGCGATCTTTTTTCCCGATTTGCTTATCGGCAATATATTATTCTTATTCTGCAGCAGCGTCATCGACTCGCGTGCCATGGTAAGTGCAATATTCCTATGATGATCATTATTCAATATCGAAGGCGGGATCTTAGTCCATGGCACTAAAGCATCATCATCCATCTCGCCCAGGTCAAACCGACCTGTTAATATCCGCACCAAATGTTTATCGATTTCTTTTTCTGTAACCAGGCCCCTTGCAACGGCATTGGGAAGGTTTGCAAAAGCATAACCAGCCCACACGCATTCAACATCGGTGCCGGCCAAAGTGGCCTTCGCTGAAGCATGCACGCCATCGGATGAAACTTTATGACTGGTATAAAAATCAGTAACCGCGCCGCAATCCGAAACAACTAAGTATTTAAAACCCCAGTCCTCCCGCAAAATGGTTTGCATTAAAAGATTGTTACCGCAGCAGGGTTCATCATCCAACCGCTGGTAAGCACACATTACTTCCCGCACATCACCCTGCCGGACCAATGATTTGAACGCAGGCAGATAGGTTTCCCACAGGTCGCGGGGGTTAACGTTATTCAGGTTCAGTACATGGCGGCTCCACTCGGGACCCGAATGAACGGCATAATGCTTGGCACAGGCAAGGAGTTTCCGGTATTTTGCATCGGCAGGCCCCTGTAGCCCTTTAACTACAGACACGCCCATGCGCGAAGTGAGGTAAGGGTCCTCCCCATACGTTTCCTGCCCTCGTCCCCATCTTGGATCACGAAAGATATTGATATTAGGCGTCCACACGGAAAGACTGTGAAACCGGCTATTGTCTATTCCTCTCATTTGCGCCTGGTTATATTTGGCCCTCACTTCATCGGAAGTAGCGTTGAAAACCTCGAAGACCAGGGAGTCGTCGAAAGAAGCCGCCATTCCAATAGGTTCGGGAAAAACCGTCACGCTGTCATTGTTGGCGAAGCCATGCAGGGCTTCACTCCACCAGTTGAATTTTTTTATACCCAGGCGTTGTATGGCAGGAGACTGGTCACGCATAAGGGAAGCCTTTTCTTCAAGCGTTAATCGCGAAATAAGATCGCGTACTCTTTGTTCAGTGGTAAGGTTGGGATCCTGGTAAGGTAGTTTTTGGGCAACACATACTGTTGATACAAACAAAATTGATATCAATGAAAGCTTCATGATTGATAGATTTAAAACATTGCCGGGCTTTTACACCCGACAACATGTACAAACGCTACATATGAAAAAATATAAATACCGGCTATTTCTCTTTTACGTTCACCTTTATTTGCGTAAATGAATGCGCGGCAAAACTATAAGTGATTTTATTATTGTTAACGGGCACCTCCTTTGTTACAGGTAAATACTGGTCTTTTTTATCGAATGTAAAGGAGTCTGTCAAAGAAGTACTATTCACTACGCTCGCTTCTGCTTTCCCGCCAAAGTAGCCAGAAGTACTCAATATGTCAGTAGTAATTGCTTTATCCTGGTGCCTGTTCACCACATTAATAAATACGGTATGTGATTCTTTTGAATAAACAGCTGTAACATCCAGGTAGGGAATGCCTTTATATTTTTCAGTACCGAACGTATCGCAAGCCACATAGGTATCAATTGTATTCCCACGGCAGTTGTTCGAGAATAGCCTGAACGTATAAAATAAAGGCGATTTAAAAGTACCGTTTTTAGGATCGGATGATAACAGGCTGGTCAGCATCGTAAAATTGCCCATTTTAACTACGTCTGCATGCCGGATAAAAGAATTCAAAGATTGTGCGATGGGTAACACAGAACGGAAGTTTCTTCCGAAAGACCCCCACTCATCCACGGAAATATAAATGGGGTTTTTAAAGTTATTCATAGACCTTTCGGTTTCTATTTCATTCGCAACGACCTTAATCTTCTCTTCAAAATCCATAGCACTCTGACCCATAAAGGCGTAATAGTCGGTAGCATTTTCCCAATACCGGTGTATGGAAAGGTAACTGATCATATCTCCCAACTTTGAAAGTACTTTGCGATTCCAGTCAACCCACGATCCATTATTACTATACCACGATGAGCCGGAAGCCACCAACTTTATAGTGCCGTCGACAGCTTTCATAGCCTTGGCAGCCTCCCGGGCAATATTTCCATATTCCTCCGCATTTTTATGGCCCAGTTCCCAGGGAGCACCATCAACTTCATTGCCAAGATCCCAGATCTTTACATTGTAAGGAGCCGGGTGACCATTTTTTGCGCGCATATCGGAATAATAAGTACCGCTTTTATAATTGCAGTACTCCACCCAGTACACCGCATCCTGGATATTTGCAAGACCGAGATTGACGCATACTACATTTTCACTCCCGATAGCTTTATTCAATTGCATCCATTCATCTGTGCCTACATGATTATTGTCTACCCCTCCCCATGCCAGGTTGATGCGGGTAGGGCGTTGGTTTTTCGGACCGATCCCATCCTGCCAGTTGTATCCCATTAAAAAGTTTCCGCCGGGCCAGCGCATATTAGTTATATTTAGCTCCTTCATAGCATCCAGGTAGTCCTTCCTGAAACCATTTTCATCGGCAAGCGGAGATGAAGGATCGTATAAATTTCCGTAGAGCGTATTGAACTCAACGGAATCGGGCAAGCCCATCCGCCTTCCGTTAAAATGGATGGGCTCCATAAATACGCCATAAATTTTAGGATCAATTTCTCCAATGGTTCTTTCAATGTCAATTTTAATTTTCGCTGTTTGTGCCTGCATTATACAGGGAAACAGGTACAATAAACTGCCAAGCATTTTTTTCATACAGATCGTTTTATTAAGTTGCTTTGTTGTTCCAATTATTCAAACTTTATCCAGTCTAAAGACAATGGAGTATTACCTTTCGAAATCACAAAAATGTTTTGAATACCGGTTGTAACCTGCGATACAGGTGTTTTTATAGTTTTCCAGTCGCTGCTTCCTGCAATTTTAATATTGGCGATAAGTGGGCCGGTAATATTTCCGCTATGAATTTCGAGCATGTTTACTCCTTCAGTCATCACTTTTACCAGTATTGATCTGAACGGGCTCTTACCGAAATCAACACTGTTGTATTGTACCCATGCACCGGGTTCAGTGAAGACCGTTTTCCAGCCTTTGAACCTGTCTGCGGTATCAAGAAAAGAAATAAAAGCACCCTGGTCGCTTATCGCTGAATACCTGTCTACCTGGATTTCGCTGCTTGCATCGGTGAGGCCGATACCCCTTAAAGTCGGAACTACTTTTTTTATGGTGCCATCATTATTAAAGGTGAGGCTATCTGCTCTTATTGACCTTGCTTTATCAAATTGGGGTGAATAGTCGTTATGGTGATAGAACAGGTACCACTGGTTTTTGAATTGAATAACAGAATGATGATTCGTCCAGCAGCCGGTAGGGGATTCATCCATTATAACGCCCGTCATTTTAAACGGCCCCAATGGACTATTACCCATTGCATATTCCAGTCTTTCAATTTTATTTTCTACATGTGGAAAGGTGAGATAATAGAGCCCATTTCGTTCGAAGAGATAGGGTCCTTCTTTCAGCCCTTTAACCGGAAGATCCTGTAATATGACCGGATCAGATGCCAGCTCCAGCATATTATCTTTCAGCTTTGCCGCAAAAATATTTCCCTGCGACCAAAAGAGATATGCCTGGCCATCTTTGTCAATAAATACGTTAGGGTCAATTCCATGTACATTTTTGATCGGTGTTGGCTGGGGTATGAATGGCCCCCAGGGTTTATCAGCCACTGCCACACCAATGGTAAATCCCCTTCCATATATAGAATCCGGGATGGCAGGAAAATAAAAATAATATTTTCCATCCCTGTAAATGCAATCAGGCGCCCACATACTGTATCCGTCAGGCTTTGCCCATGGTACGGTTGTTTGGCTCACTACAATACCATTATCTTTCCATTCAGTAAGATTTTTTGAAGCGAAGACGTGATAATCCTCCATGCAAAACCATCCGATGCGTCCGTGGCCGGTCGTGGCAAGAATATCATGTGATGGAAATACATAAACACTATCGCCGAAAACACGGGCCGAAGGGTCTGCGGAATACATATTCCTGATAAGCGGATTCTGGGCGACGGCACAATGAGCCAAAAATATCATTAAGAATATTGTAAATACTTTTTTATACAGGATTTTTTCCATAACCATCACTATACTATTTAAAAAGTAATTGTGCGAAATTGTACAAATTGTTACTCCATACCGGCCATGCACGTCCGCCACTGATGTAGTTGTAAAGCTAACATTGCCCCTGATTTGTGGATAGCACAAATGAGGGAATTTATGGCACAAATGTTCTTCCGTATTAAAATTGGATCGGGTGTATTATCTGAATAACCTTGGCGCAAAATCATTGAGTGCCCTGCGCCATGTGAGCCATTCGTGGGCAGTACCCTTTGATTCGTAATACACCAGGTTTTTTATACCGTGGTTTTTCAATGTCTCGTATGTCTCTTTTGCCCCCTGGCCTTCTTCAGTACCAATGCTGATAAACAACAGTTTCATCATTTTATTAAATGCCGCTGCATCTTTAAATGCGCCGTTATAGGCTGTTTCAACAGTAACAGGTGGTGCTTTAGGATTAAAAGGATTGGAGCCAAAGCGACCTGAGCCGCTAAAACCGCCCATCCATGCAAATTTGTCCATATGGTTCAGCACTGCATTCCATGTTTGAGCACCACCTCTTGATAATCCGGCCATAGCCCTGTGGTCACGGTCAGCATAAGTACGAAAGGTTTTATCGATGTAAGGAATAAGGTCTTTGATCAGAATATCAGTTATATCACCTGATGCTTTACGAACATCTGAATTTGTTTTGATGTCCCCGCTGGGCATTACAACAATCATTGGAACGACTTTTCCACCTGCAATTAAGCCATCCATGATATTAGCCATGTGCCCCTGGACCGACCAACCGTTTTCATCCTCGCCCCAACCGTGGACAAGAAAAAGCACGGGGTATTTTTTCTTTGGCTTTTGTTCATATTCAGCCGGCACATAGACATTAATATGACGCTCTAATCCATTAACGTCAGACCAGTGGTAAAGGGAATGAACTTCTCCATGTGGGATGTTCTTATTAAACCTGTAATAATCTCCTTCAGCGCCTTCAGGAACTTCAATACCTGCTGACTCCCAGTTACTGCCAAAATAGGCCTGGCTGCCCCTATCCATTACCGGAACACTGTCTATCATAATTGCATAATAATGGAAACCTACCACCAGCGGGTCTGTTGTGTACCACCAGACCCCTTTATCATCTTTTGTCATGGCGTGTTTTCCACTCAACTGCAGCGTTACATTTTGTGCATAGGGCGCCACGACCCTGAACATCGCCTTGCGGGTTTCAGGATTAACGGCAGGATACTCTGATAAAAATGTGTTAGTTGATGCGGGTTTAAACCCAGGAGGAAGCGGCTGCTCCTGGTTGTTTTGAATACCAGCAAACTGTCCTGATACAATGAAATGTATCAGGACAGCCATCAGAATAAGAGAAACCTTTTTCATAATCTGTAGATTAAATAATATATAAGAATTAGTAGCCGGGAGTTTGCACCAGTTGAGGATTCTGAGCAAGAGCATCCTGCGGGATCGGATGCATATACTGTTTTAGTTTGAATCCATGCGGGTGATTTAAACCTACCGGAGTATATGTCCATACACCGCTGTTGTTGGCGGGTACGGTATTCACAATCTTCATTCCATGCAAATCAACAGTCAATACCTGGTCTGCAATTTTCCAACGGAGAATATCCTGGAATCGTTTGTTTTCAAAGCACAGTTCAACCCTTCTTTCCTGATGAATGGCATCACGCATTTGGCTCTGGGTTAATCCTCCGGGTAAATCAGGCAGACTTACACGATTTCTGATTGCATTAATGGCATTGTATACAGAAGCATCCGGGCCTGTTGCCTCATTTTGCGCCTCAGCATACCCTAACAGCACTTCTGCATACCGGAAATAAATATAGTTGGCGCCGCTCAGGCCTGTGGCAGGGCGATACTTTGGATTTAACTTCTTTTTGAAATAATACCCTGTATTGCTCACATCTGTGCTCGCAAAATCTATTTGATTCAGCGATGGCCTTACCTGGTCAATGCGGGTGTAAATGGTATCCTGTGCAGGCATCCAGTCCATTTTATAAGGAGCTCCGTCATAAACGATCCATTTATAGAATCTGCGTTCCCTGCCCACATAAGGATGTTGGGGATCATAGCCCGAAGCAGGGTCGGTTATAGGCTTACCATTTGCCATGAAGAATTGATCTACCAGTTCCTGTGTTGGGTTATAGTTGCCCCAGGTATAGTAAGAGCCGAGAATATAAACAGGTCCGCCATATTGCTCATAATTAGATCCCTTGACATTGGAAACATATTGCCTGTCCCAGATCACTTCCTGGTTATATTTGCTGCCCTCAAACCAAAGCGTGGAATCCTCGGGGAAAAGATTGTATTGTTGTCCTCCGCCCCAATCATCGATGAATTTTTTAAACGAAGCAGCAGCAGTTGCCCAACGGCTTACATCTGCATTGCCGAACCCGGCGATGTGATTGGGATCAGGGCCTCCCGGGTAAGTTGAGGAATTGAATGTAGGGCTTGCGGCCACTAACTGCAAATAAGCCTTTAACATTAAAGCAGCACCAAGTGTGGCTCTGCCGGCATCGGGGTTACCCTTGTTATATTTAACAGCAAGGTATTTGTTATTAAGTATCGTATCCAATGTTGATGTTAAAAAATTGAGCGTTTCTGCATAAGTGCTTCTTTTTACAAATAATTCGGCTGTATCTGTACGTGACTGGGGGCTGTAAATAAGAGGCACACCTCCCCAATTCAGGAAAAGAAAGCTGTAGTGAAAGGCCCTGTTAAACCGGGCTTCATCAATTCGTTTATTGAACCAGGCTTCAGCATAAATGCTTTTATGAGCAGTAACCTGTTGAATAAACGTATTGCATTTGCGGATAGAAGTATAAAGAGCGGGCCAGTTATACCTGCTGATAGTACCAATTCCGGTAGCTCCTCCACCAAAAAGATTATAATTGTTAGAAGCAGGATCAAGGTTCCCATCTTTATATTTCCATGAATCGTAATAAAACCCCGCATCATTATCATCGGTAAAATTGTCAAGGTTTTCCGGCTGGGAGTACATGTCAGGCAACTGGTCATAAACATCATTTAAAAAAATATCAGCATTGGATTCAGATGCCCACTGTGTATTATCGTCCAGACTTGTTTTCTGCTGGTTTTCCAGGTTTTTGTCACAGGAAAACAAACCCAGCAACCCCATTATTACACAACAGTATAAAACATATATTATTACTGGTTTCATCTTTTTTTAATTTTTAGATTTTAGAAGGAAGTATTAAAGCCAACAAGAAATACCTTCTGAAGAGGATAACCCTGTTCACCTGTTGTTTCAGGGTCTGTAAATTTCAGCTTACCAAATGTCAATATATTCTGGCCGGTTACATAGAACCGCAAATTCTTCATTCTGAGAATGGAACTTATTTTTGACGGAACTGTATAACCCAGCGACGCCGTCTTTAATCTTAAATACGAACTGCTTACATACCAGAAGTCTGAACTTTGTCCATTGTTGTTGGTAGGCGCAGAATAGGCTCTTGGGTATTTTGAGTTCTGCCGGTCAGGCGTCCACCTGTTATTGTAGTATTCGTAAGAAGAATTACTATTATTGTTAAAGCCGGCAACTGTCATAAAGCCATAGACATTAAAGCTTGACATTCCTGAACCCTGGAATAACATAGAAAAATCGAATCCCTTCCAGCTGGCGTTTACATTTATACCATATATAATGGCTGGTGTTTGGGGTTTGCCGATGACTGTTTCATCATAAGAGTCAATCTTTCCGTCTGGCACTCCATTGGGGCCGCTTATATCAGCATACTTAATATCACCCGGACGTATCGTACCAAATTGAGTGACATTATAGCCATCTGCAGCAGTAATAAAACCGTCGCCGTTTTTATCGTCGGCAGTAGTAAATAAACCAAGCGCGTGGTAGCCGAACACCGTATTGTAGGGGCGCCCGGTCCTGCTGCGCCCCGGATCATTCCTGGTTACTGCTGTCTCATACATCTGTATTACTTTGTTCTTTGCATAAGTAAAGTTTCCGTCAAGTGATACCTGCAAGCCATTATTAAATTTTTTCGTAGTACCAACTGTTAATTCAATACCATGGTTGTCCATAATCCCCGCATTTTGCTGAGCAAGTTGAAGTCCGTATTCCTGTGGTACAATAACGTTAGGCGACAGCAACATACCTGTTCTTCTTTCATAGAAATAATCGGCCTCCAATCGTAAAAGACCTTTCCAAAGATTTGCTTCAACAGCGACATCCGTTTTTTTACTTATTTCCCAGGTGATATTTGGGTTATTTTCAATTTGTACATAAGAACCCTGAACAAGGGAGCCGTCGCCAAAAGAGTAGGCATTTCCTCTAAGGGGATAGGTGTTGAGATATTGGAACCCGGTACTGGTAAGATTTCCGGATTTACCCCATGATGCCCTGACTTTGAGATAGTCTACGAAATTTACCGATTTAAAGAATTTTTCATTGGAAATTATCCAACCCAATGAAAACGCAGGAAGGTAAACCCATCTTTTACCGGGGGCAAAATAATAGTGCCCGTCATATCTGCCGGATGCCTCGGCCAGGAATCGTCTGTCATAAGCATAGCTGGCCCGGTAAACATAACCAACCTGGCTGCCGGTACCGGATCCGCCTCCAAGATCAAAATCGTTTCTATTGGAACTACCCAACGAAAGTTCATCGATATTTACCGCGAAATTGTTTACCCTGGATCTGAAATCAAACTCTTTATTGCTTCTCAGTTCCGCAACTGCCAAACCGGTAATATCATGCTTTCCAAACGTATTATGATAATTAACGTAACCCTGCCAGGTGATGGTATTGTTTTGCCAGTATTGCTCGTTCAGCCATGTATAAGTTGTAGCACTGCTTTCCTGGGTAGAATAAGCAGGAGTATAAGTGTAAGGAGTAGTAGAAGTATTCTGCGTCCAGTAAATAAATGGCACATGCCATTGTTTTTGAACATAATTATAGGGATCATAACTAAATGCGCCCTTTACACTAAGTCCTTTTATAAAGGGAAGCTTCTGCTCCAGGGCAATGGTACTCAGCATATTGTTTGTATATTGACGGAAATAACCGTCTGAGTGTGTTACTCCCAGTGGAGCATTACCTGAACTTTCACCCCATAAGCCGTTCGTGAACTTAAGAGGAGCAACAGGAATAAACTTATAAACGCCCCTGAACAACTGGCTTGTGCCATCGTCAACATCAGAAGTTTTTTGTACAGCGCCGTTTAAAGAGAAAGATGCCAATGTGGTGGGTGTTATGTTTACATCAATATTCACATTATAATTGTACCGCTCATAACCTGACTTTTTGAACATCCCATTCTGTTTAAAGTAGCCGAGGCCGGCATAATACCTCACGTTCTGGGAACCGCCGCGAACCTGGAAATTGCTTTGGTAAATGGGGGAATGCTTTATAACCACATCATTCAATCCGTCTGATATAGGGTATAGGTCGGGGTTCTTCGCATGGTTTTGAACGTAGGAATCAATATACGACTGGCTATATGTTGGGTTTGTTCCACCTGGATTTTCAGTTAAATAAGCCTCCAGTTTCAGCTTCATATAATCTACCGCACTCAGCATCTTCGGCAAATAAGTTGATTGCTGATCACCGTAATATCCCCCAAAACTTAAGGTCGGTAGGCCGGAAATCCCTCTTTTTGTTGTAATAAGAATAACACCGTTGGCGCCCCCCAATCCATAGGGAGCAACCGCAGCGGCATCTTTTAAAACAGTTACACTTTCGATGTTATTGGGGTCTACTTCATTGATATTATTACGGATCACGCCATCTACAACAATCAGGGGAGTAGTATTATACGTGACCCCGTTGACCGTGGTACCCATGGTGGCAACACCCCTGACGTACAGCGTAGCATTATCTGCACCGGGTCTGCCACCATTTGAACGCGTAATGATCCCGGTAGCCCTCCCGGCAAGCGAATTCGAAATGTTAGCATCAGGCACCGCGACAAGCTGTTCGCCTTTTACCCTGGCAACGGCTGATGTAGAAAGCTGTTTTCGTTGGGTACCGTAACCAATCACTATTACATCTTCCAATGAATTAATACCAGGGGTAAGCTCTACGGTAATATCAGGTGCTCCGGCCCTTACTGAAACCTCTTTGGATTGAAAACCAACATAGGAAACAACCAGAACGGCTGATTTTTGCTGGATGGTAATGCTGAAGCTTCCGTCGGCGCCGGTAGTAGTCGCATTTGGATACCCTTTTTGTATAACCGATGCTCCCTGGAGCCCGCTACCTTTACCATCTACCACTTTTCCGTTTACAGTAAAAGCGACGGGCGACGGCGGGAGGTTTCTGTTACCGGAATCATTGGCAAACGAGGTTATCCGGCTCATTATAAAAACAAGAAAAAACCATAGTTTGATATGGCAGTCAATTCGTTTCATATAGCAGCGTTTTTTGGTTAATAATGAAGGATTTTCACCGGATACGGTATTCGTAACGGTTGTGCAGATGCGCTTAATGACAGCAGAAATGAATAAATAGTATAATATAAACACGAGGGGGTGGCAGCGGGAATAATCCCGGACCGGTAAATTTCTTCATAATGGCAGTTTTTAGGTTGTTGCAATACTTCAACTTGCTGAAGTGATTGTAAAGCAATCGTTAGTAAATGAGTCGCCAGGAATAATTATCATCCTGACATTTGTATAAAGTTCGCTAAGTTTACAGTGGATGAAGGGGACTTTTGTAGAATATCCTGACAATAATGTTTGATTGTCTTGTCATTTGTACAATTAATCGGAAATTGCAGGTAAGCGATTGCATCAAATATGCCTGGAATAAAATATATACCGTTAGTTGCCCTTTGGCTGCTTGCTTTAACAGGATATACCCAGCCCAGGCATATCAATTTTACCTCTATCACGGCAAGGGATGGACTATTGTCGAATACCATTTTTGCCATATTAAAGGACCGGTATGGCCTGATGTGGTTCGCAACCACTGATGGATTAAATAAGTACGATGGCACCAATTTTACTGTTTACCGGAATAATACAGACGATAGCACCAGTTTGCGGGCCAACGAAGTATTGTCTTTACACGAAGACAAGGCGGGCAACTTATGGGTAGGCACCGGCGGGGGTGGTATGAGCCTTTACAACAGGCAAAAAAATACATTCAGGCATTTTACCTTCAATAATACAGAATTAGACTCCAACGCTGTTATCAAGAGCATTTGCAGCGATTACAGGGGCAGGCTGTGGATAGCGCCATACGCAAGCTTATATGTAATGGATACCGCCTCCGGAACCATATCGCAGATAAAGCTTCCGGATGCCAGGGGCAATCCCGTTAAAACAGTTGTGGAATGTATTTTTGAAGACAGTAAACACAGGATATGGATTGGTACGGAAAATGGCCTGTTCGGGTATACCATAGAAGCTAATACATTCAGGCGTTTTTTACACCAGGAAGGAAACCCGTTCAGCCTGGCACATGATCATGTACGAGCCATAGCGGAAGATAGATCAGGAGCCATCTGGATAGGGACCGTTAACGGCCTGTGCAAATTGCAGCCGGATGAGCAGCATTTTGTTACTTACAGGAATATACCCGGCGATGAAGCATCACTCAGCGATAATAGAGTGAGTTGTATAGAGGCAGATAATGACGGTCTTTTGTGGGTGGGAACCTTGAATGGCATAAATGCCTTCAATATCGCCACGGGGAAAGCGTCAACATATACTACTGAGGACGGAGATATTTTCAGCTTAACCGGCAAGGCGATCAGTTGCTCGTATTTTGACAAAGACGGCATTTACTGGTTTGGCACTTTCCTGCGCGGTATCAATAAATATGATAAGAACATCAACCTTTTTGGTCTGAAACTCACCAGTACTTTCTATAAAAAAGGGGGACCGCCCCCTATGATAACCAATTTCGCTGAAAACGCGCGTGGAAATGCCTATGTGGCAACTTTTGATGGAGGATTGTACGAATTAGACTATAGAACCGGCCAGGTCCGGCACACAGCTATTCGGCTAAATGAGAAAACGGTGCAACCTTTTACTATCATGGCGCTGCATATGTCGCATGAAAACCGGTTGTATATCGGGACATATGGAAAGGGAGTAATCATATTGAATACCAAAACCGGCAAAGCCGAACAGGTAAGATTTGAGAATGCTTCTGGTAACCAATACAGCAATGACATTTACTGTATCGGGGAGGACAGTAAAAGCAATATTTGGGCGGGCACGAATGGTGCAGGTATCCATGTTATACATGACAATAAAGTAATTGTTACATACAGCCCCACCCCTTTGGGGCCAAATGAACGTCTTTTGCCGATCAACGGCTATATAAGGGCTATTACAGAAGATGCTGATAAAAATATCTGGATTGGTACTCATGGGGGCGGACTGGCAGTATATCACCCTGTTAGTGAAACCTGGACGATCTATAACCAGGGCAACAGCCAACTACCCTGCAACAAAATACAATCATTATTAAGCGACAGCCGGGGAATGATGTGGGTAGGTACGGATGGCGGAGGATTATCCCTGTTCAACAAACAAAAAAAACAATTTATACGCTTCACGGAAAAGGATGGATTACAAAACACGACAATCTATCAAATCGTGGAAGATCTGCATGGGCAGTTATGGCTGAGCACCAATACCGGCATCAGCAGCATGGATCCCGCTTCTCATAAGTTCAGGAATTTTACAAGTTATAATGGTGTACAGAATAGCAACTTCGTTCATGGATCGGGCATACGATTGTCAGGGGGCGAAATACTGTTTGGAGGCCTGGAAGGGATTAACTATTTCAACCCTGCGGCACTTACCATTAACCACAATGTCCCGAAGGTTCTTTTAACCGACCTGAAAATATCAAACAAATCGGTGAATGCAGGAAATGACGCACCTATTAAAGAAGACATTTCGATAGCCAAAGAGATCAGGCTGGATTACAAACAAAATTTTGCGCTGAGCTTTGTCGCGCTGAACTATACCCTGGCAAAACAAAACTTATACGCTTATAAATTAGAAGGATTTGAAAAGGACTGGAATTATACAGGAACGAATAATACAGCTTCATATATCAACCTGGATCCCGGCACTTATATATTCCGCGTAAAAGCAAGCAATAATGACGGCATATGGAATAGCGATGAATCCCAAATAAAAATTTATGTTAGACCACCTTTCTGGCGCACTACCGCTGCCTACATTGTTTACATCCTGGCTATTAGTGGCCTGTTATTATATAGCCGCTACAGAACAATGACTGCACTTCGAAAAAAATTGATACTGGAACAGGAACAACAGCAGGTGAAACGCCTGCAGGAGCTGGACCGCCAGAAGCTGAAGTTCCTTACTAACCTAAGTCATGATTTCAGAACGCCCATTTCACTGATCTCGGGTCCGATAGAACAGTTAATTGATGGAGAAAAAACCAATTCGAAGCTGGACAAGCTTCATATGATCAGGCGGAATGCAAAAAGGCTATTAAACCTGGCGAACCAACTGCTTGATTTCAGGAAGATGGAAGAGCAGGAACTGACATTACAACTTTCAAAAGGAGAGCTCATTTCTTTTGTCAAAGACGTGTCGGAATCTTTTAAGGATTTATCGGAGAGAAAACACATTAATTTTTCTTTCAGCAGCACTGTTCCGCGACTGGGCGCCATGTTCGATCATGATAAAATTGAACGGATACTATTCAATTTACTTTCCAATGCTTTTAAATTCACACTGGAAGGAGGCAGTATCAGCGTGGCTTTGGAGAGTTCTCCCACCCCGTGTACTGATAAGAGTGAGTGGATAACGCTGAAAGTGATGGATTCGGGAATAGGTATTCCGAAAGAAGCACTGGACAGGATCTATGATCGCTTTTTTCAAAATGATTCTTCTGCGGCTATACTTAATTATGGCACGGGCATAGGCCTGTCAATAACAAAGGAATTCGTAAAAATACATGGCGGAATGATTGATGTCGAAAGCGAGCCGGGCAATGGCAGCACTTTTACTATTCATATTCCTATGGTTATTGCTACAGAAACGGCCGATGCGCTGCAACCATCAACGCCAGTGGAAGAGAAAGCGTTATCATGCAAAAATGCAAACCAAAAAGAGAACAGGAAAGTATTACCCATGATCCTGCTGGTAGAAGACAGCGAAGATTTCAGGTTTTATTTAAACGACAACCTTCAGGATAATTATACGGTAATTGAGGCTGCAAATGGAAAGGAGGGCTGGCAGAAAGCACTGGCTCATCATCCGCAGTTGATCGTAAGTGACATAAGCATGCCTGAAGTAAACGGAATTGACATGGTCAATAAATTAAAGGCGGATAAAAGGACCAGTCATATCCCTGTTATATTACTTACTGCATTAACCGATCAACAGCAACAGATCAAAGGTCTTGAGACCGGCGCCAATGACTATATTACAAAGCCGTTTGATTTCGAAGTGCTCAATGCCAAAATAAAGAGCCTTCTCGAATTGAATAGTGCCATGAAAAGCACTTATGCCAAACAAATTACCCTCAAAGCACCGGATGTCAGGATCGATTCATCGGACGAAGCATTGCTACAGGAAATAGTGCTTTTTATTGAGCAGAACATCACGAGCCCAGAGCTTTCCGTAGAAGGATTAAGCAAGCAGCTTGGCATGAGCAGAAGCACTTTATACGCGAAATTGCTACAGATTGCAGGCCAGACTCCGATAGAATATATTCGCTCTTTCAAGCTGAAAAGGGCAGCCATATTAATGGAGAAAAGCAATATGACCATCGCCGAGATAGCATACCAGGTGGGGTTTACAACACCCAACTATTTTGCACGATCATTCAAGCAAAAATTCGGTATGCAGCCATCTGAATACGTTGCCAGTAAGAGAAAAGAAAATCCGAGTGATAATAAGAAGATACATACACAGGAACCACAATAAAAGTCGGTAGAAAATCCCTGGAAGTTACATAACCGTAAAAAGCATTAGCATACCAATTAAAGCAAAAAGCCTGCAAATCATTGATTTTGCAGGCTTTATTACTTTAAGTTTATCTCAATTAACTGAGGCTGGCGGAAAGAGAGGGATTGCCTACAGCGATCCATTGAAGGGAGGCATCAAACAAAAAGCAAGGGTGCCGCACTTTGTGCGTCATTTTTTATTCCCGTTCGCTTTACCGGGCAAGCCCGGTACGCTTCCGGAAATAAAAAATGCCCCCTATCGGGAGCACCCTTACTTTTTGTTTGCGGAAAGAGAGGGATTCGAACCCTCGGTACAGTTGCCCGTACAACGGTTTTCGAGACCGTCCCATTCGACCGCTCTGGCATCTTTCCAAAAAGGGGTTGCAAATTAATCGATTCCGGTTAACCGGCAAAAGATTCCTTGAAAAGTAAAACAGCGGCAACTTAGTAATCAACGGCTTGTACAGTTGTGACCCGGCGGGTTTTTGTATTTTTCAATCTTATTACCTGAATCCGTAGTCCCTTTCCGTTCTTCCGGGATCGCATATGCGTTCAATAAGGCTATCGTAAAAAAGTTTAATAAGGCGTTTGTAAAAAATCATTGATACCAAAATGAGGCTATTTTTGATATACAAATAAAAGTAAACCGTGACAGCCTTTCTAAATACCATTATCCTGCTGGGTGCACTACAGGGATTGATCCTATCCATTCTCCTTTTTCGCCGCACCGTCAATAAACGTTCCAACCGTATGCTGGCCTTTCTTATTTTGCTGATGTCAATGGCAAGTCTGAACCTTTATTGCATTCATAATCATCTGTTGGAGTCCAGCTTCATACTTCGGTTTATTTCCTGGGTGGTGCCTTTGATCATCATAATGCCGATGGGGCCTCTCATTTATTTTTACATTCAATCAATGCTCAATCCTTCTTTCCGGCTTGCCCGCAGGCACAGGCTTCAGTTCCTGGCCGGCGTCATTGATATTGTACCCCAGCTAACAGCCATTATTTTCATTACCGGTGTTTACATGAAAGTTATAAAATATAATCCCGAACCCTGGGGGCTTTTTATCGATCGCTATAATATGTATTCCGATATACCGCGGTGGTTATCGCTTACTATTTACATATTGCTTTCATTTAAATTTTTGAAAAAGGAAAAAACTACAGATGGTAATACCGATAAAGAGGCTATACGCAAATGGCTGCAATTGTTTATTACCATATTTTTAGCTTTTCAACTGATCTGGTTCATTTTCCTGATCCCTTATATCCTTCCCGCCTATAGTGATTGGCTTTTAAACAAGTTTGACTGGTATCCTATTTATATCCCGGTTGCTGTTATGATTTATTGGTTGGGATTAAAAGGATACTCCATTTCGCTGGCCGTTAATACCGAAAAAGTAAAAAAGACAATTTCCCGTGATATAACGAAAGAGGGGGTTACACAAATAATGAGCCTGCTTCAAAAAAGCATGAAAGATGACAAATTGTATCTGAACCCCGAATTGAACCTTGAAGCCGTGGCAAAGCATACGGGCATTGTTGCCAAAATGATTTCAACCGTCCTGAACCAACACCAGCAAACAAGTTTTAACGAATGGGTAAATGCCTATCGCATCGGGGAATTCAAACTAAGGATCCGGAACGGCTGCCTGGAGCAACTCACCATATCGGCCCTTGCCATGGAATGCGGGTTCAATTCGCAGGCTACTTTTCAACGCATATTTAAACAATCAGAGGGGCTGACGCCCTCGGCATACCTAAAAACGATCAGTTCAAACAACTAATTATTCTCAAATCCGGATTTGAGAACTTGTTTTCAGAAAATTAAGTCAGAAAACCTGGAGTTTGCATCAAACTCACGGCCATGAAACAAATATGCCTGGTATTGTTTTTTTTGCTAATGCGTGTATTGTCGATTGCTCAAACAAATCAGGATTCGTTTGCCCGGGAACGAGAGCCAGACAGGGATCTGGAAAAATCAATGGATAGTTTACTTTCTTCACAGTTTACACCAACGGAACCCGGCATTTCTGTTTTGGTTGCTCAAAAAGGACAAATTGTATACAAGAAAGCTTTTGGCAGCGCTAACCTTGAATTAAACACGCCCATGCAGCCCGACATGGTATTCAGGATTGGCTCCATTACCAAACAATTCACTGCTATTGCCATACTGCAATTGGCTGAAAAAGGACGTATTTCCCTGCAGGACAGCATCACCAAATATATAAAGGACTTTCCGGCCAGGGAATACACGATAACCATCGAACATTTGCTCACTCATACGTCGGGCATCAGAGACTACGCCAATGCCGACACCGTTCACCCATTCATAGAAAGAGAAGATTTTACTCCAGTCCGTTTGATGAGCTATTTCAAAAACCAGCCCCTCGAATACAAACCTGGTTCAAAATATAGCTATTCTAATTCAAATTATGTATTACTCGGTTATATCATTCAACTCGTGTCGGGCCAGGACTATCACCAGTATATGAAAGATCATATTATAATACCTGCCGGTCTTTTGCACACGCTGTATGCCGAAGAGCGAACCATTGTGCCGGGAAGAGTGCAGGGGTATACAAGAAACAAAGGCTTTTTTGAAAATACTGATTATCAAACGCTGTCGATGGGCTTTGCCTGCGGCGATTTGTTATCGAACACGGAAGATCTCTATCGCTGGAACCAGGCGGTGATATCCGGCAGCCTGATTAACAACCAAAGTGTTGACAAGGCTTTTAGTCCTTACACGCTTACCGATGGTAACACTACCCATTATGGCTATGGATGGTTTATCGATACTTTGTATGGGAACAGGTGCATTCATCACGAAGGACAGGTAAGTGGCTTTATTGCGATGGAAAAGTATTTCCCGGCAAATGATACTTATGTAGCTGTTTTAACAAATGTAAAGTCGGGCGAAGACAAAACAAATTTCAGTAGCCGGCGGCTCAGGCTGTTTAACGATATTGCCTACCTGGCCCTGGGCAACAGGTTTTCGGGAGAAGTAAATGTGAACGGGACTGTTTTGGACGATTATACGGGTACATACGAACTTACATCAGGTAAAGAAACAATTACCATTCGCAAAAAGCACGACAAGCTGTATTTTGAATTGTCTAATGGCACTGGTAAGAACATATTGCTATCACCGCTTTCTGAAACAAAATTTTTCCCGCCCGATGTGCGGCGGATCTACACCACTTTCGAATTCATTAAAGAGAATGGAAAGGTAATAAAGCTCATCGTTGTGCAGGACCGCAGATCTGAATGGAAGAAAGTAAAATAACTAAACCCATCTTTAAAATTCAACACATGTATAAACGTTTTTTACTGTTTGCCGGTCTTTTACTGACTGTTATTGCTTCTCACGCACAAGCCAGTGGAATGGAGAAAAATCTCGACAGCCTGCTGGCCGGTTATTTCAAACCATCGCAACCCGGTTGCGAAGTGCTGGTGGCCAGGCATGGGCAGATCATTTATAAAAAAGCATTCGGCCGCGCCAATCTCGAATTAAATGTTCCGCTGAGCACCGGCATGGCCTTTAATCTTGCTTCTATCACCAAGCAGTTTACAGCCGTGGCTATTTTGCAATTACAGGAACAAGGTAAAATTTCCGTGTACGATAGTTTGCAAAAATTTATTCCTGACTTTCCCTCAAAAGGGCACACGATTACGATTGAACATTTACTTACGCATACTTCGGGCATTAAAGACTATCTGCAGCTTGACTATTCAGGTCAGAATATGGAGCGATGGGATTTTACGCCCAAACAGGTGATCGATAGCTTTAAAAATTATCCGCTGAACTTTACACCTGGTACCAGGTTTTCCTATAGCAATTCAGGTTATTTCCTGTTGGGGTATATTATTGAAAAACTGACGGGGAAACGGTATCAAAACTATATCATGGACAATCTTCTAAAACCATTGGGGTTGACGCATACCTGTTTTGACAGCGATGGCAATATAATTCCGGGGCGGGTGAATGGTTATCGTAAAGAGGGCGCGGATTTTAAAAATGCCGACTTTTGGAGCCCGACCATTGAATATGCCGCAGGGGGGCTGATTTCAAATGTGGATGATTTGCTTAAATGGCACAACGGCCTTTATTCTTACGAGGTGCTGAAAAAAGAAACTTTGCAAAAAGCATTTATACCTTTCCAACTGGCCGATGGCACAACAGCGGGCTATGGGTATGGGTGGTTTGTAAAAACAAACAACGGTATTCAGTCTATAGAACATGAGGGAGGATTGCCCGGGTTTAAGACAAATGAAATATATTATCCTGCCGAAGACGTGTTTATTGCCATATTGTGTAACTACGGTGAAGCTCCCATAGAAGAATTGTCGGCCAATATATCGGTTACTGCAATCGGAAAGCCATTGCAAAGCGATGTAAAAGTAGACCCAAAAATTCTTGACAAATACGTAGGGGCTTATAAGCTGTCTATTGACACCAACAGAACGATCGCCATGCAAAGAGTCAATGACCGGCTTATTGCCGTCGTTTCGCCCACACAAAAAATACCTTTGCTTTTTCTATCGGAAACCAATTTTCAATTTAAAAACATGCTGGGCGTTAGCGGCGAATTTGTAGTTGAAGAAGGAAAGGTTACGAAATTCTATGTTAGCCAAAACGGGCGTTATGAATGGATAAAAACGAAATAAAAGAAGGAAAAGAAAACAGTTCCAGGCTGACTATTGTACTGGTTATCATCTATGCAAAACAAGCCATCGCGTATATTATCCTTCAGCGTATTTTATTGGAAGATTATATCGGGAAGTTCCAATACTTTGGATAAGCGATTAAAAGAAAATTATCTTTTGCGCTTGCTTTTAACTAAAACATACCTGATTAATTAAACCAAAAAAATTGTTTGCTATGAAAAAAGAACTGATTCTTTGCCTGGGGGTACTATGTGCCTTTAGTTATTATTCCTGCATGAAAAACATGGCAAGAGAATCTCAAACTGCTGACCTGGTTGATCATATAGATTCTAAAAATAATGTACTTGCCTGTGGATGTGGTCCGGTTGATACTACTTTTTTTGACCCCACATGTTTGGTTGCACCCCATGCACATGTGGAAAAATTAGGTGAAGGTTTTGGGTTTACGGAAGGTCCTGCTGTTGATAAACATGGGAATATATTTTTTACTGACCAGCCCAATAATAAAATTTATAAATGGTCGGCCATCAACGGCACTATAACTACTTTCCTGTCAAACTCAGGCCGCTCAAATGGAATGTACTTTGATAAGAACGGATACCTCATCTCTTGTGCGGATATGCATGGTGAATTATGGAGTATTGATAAGAACGGTAACCATACGGTGCTGGTAAATAACTACAATGGCAAATTATTAAACGGACCCAATGATCTTTGGATCAATCCGGTCAATGGCGGTATCTATGTCACCGATCCGTTATTTCCAAGAGATTATTGGGATGATACAGATCCGCGCAAAGGACCGTGGCCAGGCAATACCCAGCAAGGTGGCGCTTATGTGTATTACCTGAGCCCTGACCGCAAAAAATTTACCAGGGTCGTGACAGAAGACATGGGCTATCCGAATGGAATTACCGGATCGCCTGATGGAAAGAAATTATACGTAGGCAAATGGCCCGCAGAAACCTATGTCTTTGATATTAACCGGGACGGCACCCTTTCTAACAAAAAGCTCTTTTCTACTATGGGTGGCGATGGTATGACAACCGATGAACGGGGAAATATTTATATGACCAATGAACAGGGAGTAACCGGTTTTAATAAAACAGGAGAAAAAATATTTAATGCGCCTACCGGCGAAGGTTGGACGGCCAACGTTGTGTTTGGAGGTCAAAATGAAAAGACATTATTCATTACAGCATCGGGTAAGGTGTTTGGCTTAAAGATGAAAGTAAAGGGTGTCGAAAAATTCTAATTGAACAAGATTCCTGCTATTTTCAACAATTGTACCATGCCTGAACTTCAGGTAGGGATGTTTTGAAATTGAATGTACCAATGATGATTCCTGTTGATACAAAAAACTGGTCGCCAGGCGACCGCAAAAAACGACATTGCCATGCGAAATAATGTATTGTTGATTTTACTTATTAAAGCCCTGTTTTTGATAAATGTTACTACTGTTGCTCAGTCTGTTCCGTTGCAGGCGCCGGTTGGGTTTGATTCTTTTCGCGCTGAAATACCTCATGGAAAAATTGATACCATCCTATATCCTTCTAAAACAGTAGGTGTTACACGCAAAGCGCTCGTCTATACACCACCGGGGTTTTCAAAAAAAGGACGGTATCCTGTGCTGTATCTTTTGCATGGTATCGGTGGCGATGAAAAGGAATGGCTGAATGGAGGTAAACCGCAAATAATATTGGATAACCTTTATGCCGCAAAAAAAATTGAGCCTATGGTGGTGGTAATGCCCAATGGAAGGGCTATGAAAGATGACCGGCCTGTTGGAAATATTTTTGATTCGGCAAAAGTGCAGGCGTTTGCCACTTTTGAAAAAGATCTGCTTAACGACCTGATCCCTTTCATCGGGAAAAAATACCCGGTGCGGGTTGACCGCGAAAGCTGCGCCATTGCAGGGCTTTCCATGGGCGGCGGGCAGTCATTGAATTTTGGGTTAGGCAATCTTGACAAATTCGCCTGGGTGGGTGGTTTTTCATCTGCTCCCAATACCAAAAAACCTGAAGAACTGGTGCCTGATCCGGAAATGGCCAAAAGCAAATTGAAACTGCTTTGGATCTCCTGTGGCGACAATGATGGTCTTATCTCATTCAGTAAGCGCACACATGATTATCTCTACGAAAAGGGCGTTCCGCACATTTATTATATCGAGCCGGGCGTACATGATTTTAAAGTGTGGAAAAACGGATTATACATGTTTTCGCAATTCCTGTTCAAACCAGTGAATATTGCTGATTTCCCGAAGTACACGGTGTTAGGTACGCCTGCATCCACCAACGTAAGATCGGCAAAGTATCCGCAGATACTGCCCGACAACCGGGTGGCGTTTCGTATCAAAGCGCCGGATGCACAAAAAGTTCAGATTGACCTGGGTAAAAAATATGATATGGGCAGGGATACAGGTGGATACTGGCAGGTAACCACTGATTCCATTGGTGAAGGCTTTCATTATTATTCCCTGCTTATCGATGGTGTTGCTGTTGCCGATCCGGCCAGTGAAACATTTTATGGAATGGGGCGTATGGCCAGTGGCATAGAAATTCCACTTGCCCATGCTGGTTATTATGCTTTGAAAGATGTTCCTCATGGCGATGTGCGTATGAAACGTTATTATTCTACAGTTACCAATTCATGGCGTCGCTTTTATATCTATACCCCGCCAGGTTATGATAATAATACATCCGAAAAGTACCCGGTATTATACATTCAGCATGGAGGCGGTGAAGATGAAAGAGGCTGGGTTGCTCAGGGCAGAACGGATCTTATACTGGATAATCTCATCGCAGAAAAAAAAGCCCGCCCAATGCTGGTAGTCATGATGGATGGAAACTTCGGCGCCGGTGGGATCGCCGGATTTGGCGAGCAAACGCTTATAATGTTTGAAAATGAATTGAAGCAGGTGGTCATACCTTTTGTTGAAAAAAATTACAGGGCAGAAATGGATGCCACGAAAAGGGCGCTTGCCGGTTTATCGATGGGAGGTTTACAAACTTTGTATACCGGAATAAAGAATACCCGGCTTTTTTCCTGGCTTGGGGTGTTTAGTTCAGGATGGTTTGGCAACAAGCCGGAATTATCTAATCCGCAGTACGAGTTCATGAAAAATAACGCAACAACTATCAATAGTAACCTGAAAGTGCTTTGGATAGCAATGGGTGGAAAAGAAGATATAGCTTACAACAACTGTAAGATCATGCTTGGAAAGTTTGATGAGATGGGAATAAAGTATACCTATAGTGAATACCCCGGCGGTCATACATGGCCCGTGTGGCGAAACAATCTTTACAACTTCGTGCAATTGTTGTTTCATTAAAAATTCCGGGTCCTATAGTTTTTTCAGTGCAAACTAAAGACTTTATATTGTTAAAATCAGGATGCCGCCAGGAGTAGAAACTCTGCGGCATTTGTTGAAATTGATTATCCGGTAATGCCTGAAATTTTCAGTGCAAAGGCATTGTCACACGGTCTGTTATCAGGTAGCTTTACCAGCAAACCTTCTGTGCCCTGTTCCCATTGCAGCTTTCCTGTATACCCGAGTAAATTCACTTCCGTTATTTTTTTGTTACCAACCTGTGGCGAACCAGATGCAAGGGATCTTACAACCACCTGCTTATTTTCGGGCCATCCAAAAAAGGTAGCGTATAATACATTACCTTTTTGGGTAAACCTGAAATCTTCTGCCGTAAAATGCTTTGCCGCTCCTTCATTGAAGCCCTGCCCGTTTAATGGTTTGGCATTAGCAATTGACGGTCCTTCGCCAAATACTTTCCATGGCCTTGTAGCATATATGGCTTCGCTGTTAATGGCCATCCATTTACCAATATCCTGCACTACCGCCAGTTCCAGTTCGTCTATAGTGCCATCGGCGCGTACCGGTATGTTCAGCAGCAGGTTACCGTTTTTACTTACTACGTCAACCAACTGGTTCACTACGTCACGGACGCTTTTATATTCTTTGCGATCGTAGATACGGCGATCGTAATGCCAACCGCCAATACAGGTACAGGTTTGCCAGGGCAGAGGCTCTATATTATTGCTGGAGCCTTTCTCTATATCCCATACCATGCATTTACGTTGTTTTTCATCGAGTATCTTTCCATTAATAACGGCTTCCGGTTTTCCGTGCCTTTTGATACTATCGTTATACATGTGTGCCGCAATGCGCAGACCGGCATCACTAATTGGCCATAAAGGCAATGCAGTGTCATCAAAATATACCAGGTCGGGATGGTATTTATTGATGAGGTCAACCGTTCTGTTATAAAAGTTTTCGCAGTATGCTTTATCCGGAACGCTAACGCCTTCACCCCAGTGCCATTGTTTATGAATGTTATAAACGTTTTCGCTACCGGCGCTGAGCGGATGGTTTTGCGCATACAATTGCTGCGGATCCAATCCTTCCCACCAGGTGCCTTTGCCATCGGCTTTTGTTAATTTGCCATCATAAGGTATGCCGGCCATCGGCCCGCTTTTATCGCTTCTTTGCGCTGTTTCGTACCACGGCCAGGCATGGGCTGCATGCACGCTTACTCCGAACCGCAACCCTTGTTTTTGCGCGGCCTTCGCCCACCCCCCGATAAGATCTTTTTGGGGCCCCATCTTCACGGAGTTCCACGGTTGGTATCGACTGTTGTAATTGTCGAAATTGTCGTGGTGATTGGCCATGGCTACAAAGTATTGTGCTCCCGCTTTTTTATACAATTCCACCAGTTGGTCAGGGTTCCAGTTTTCAGCTTTCCACTTATGAATTACATCTTTGAACCCTACTTTTGAGGGATGTCCGTATTTTTCGAGGTGATATTTATAATGCTCATTTCCTTCTACGTACATGAATCGCGCGTACCAGTCGCCATGTTCGGGCTGGCATTGTGCACCCCAATGGGCCCACATGCCGAATTTGGCATCGCGAAACCAGTCTGGTACGGTATATTTTTCAAGCGAATCCCAGTTGGGGTTAAAGGGACCTTTGGCCATTTTTTCGCCCGGCACCCCATATGTGTTAAGATCCTGCAATGGTTCGCCGAATACTTTTGAAAGCCACCATGCAGGTAATGTGGCGGCCATCCCTTTTAACAATTTCCGTCTATTCATATGTAAGTTGTTTTTTATCTAAATATCAAAACCCGTCAGGTTTTTATTAATATCTCTTTCCGATTGCGGAACAGGCCATAATTCATTTACTCCTTTTTTAAAGTTTCTTTTATGTTACAGGAAGTAACCCTCATTGTCAACCGGGAATTTAGTATACCCCCTGCACCAGTTTCATGGTTATATTTCTGCTTTTCCGCTTAGATATGTCTTATGAGTAATAAAATGACAATTTACCCTTAGTGGCCTTTGATTTTTTTTGAAACACTTTACAATCCGGCAGCTTTTATTTCTGATACAAATGAGCAATTAAGCGCTGCTTCTTAAGTGCTTAAAGCCCCCTGATTATGTAAACCTTTTGAATATCGGTATTCTGCAACCCGGTTTTTTCAATATAATTTTTATTTAATTTATTTAGCAACTTTTGATTTTTTTTTAGCAACTTAGCAAACGTGCGAGCACCAAACTGCATGGCACAATAAAACATTCTAACTTTTGCTTGTCTTGAACTACGCTGCGGACGATAATGATTTGTTTGCTCTGGTAAAAAACGATAATGAGCTGGCTTATACTGAGCTATACAACCGGTACTGGCAAAAGCTCTATTTTGTTGCATATAAGCATCTTAAGTCTGACCCCGATGCACGGGAGATCGTACAGGAAGTATTTTTTACCATTTGGGAAAAGAGAAAATCTTTAGTTATTGAATCCTTTGCCGCCTATGTAGCTGCTATGGCCCGGTACGCCGTATATGTAATGCTGGCCCGAAAAAAAAGGCAGGTTGAAAAAATAAGCGAGCAAGCGATTCCTAAGCAAACCCTGCCCGAAGCCCTTGCCGACCTGTTGGAAAATAAATGGATGCTGGAAAAAATTTCAGCCTTATCATCCACATTGCCTGAAAAATGCCGCATGGTCTTTATTAAAAATAAATTGCTCGACCAATCGCTCACCCAGGTAGCGGCAGACCTCGACATCTCCACAAAAACCGCCGAATCGCATCTTACCAAAGCATTGAAGATCATCAGAGATAAATTGGGTGATGCAGCTATCTTCCTGATGTTTTAAAATTTTTCGAAAAAAATTAAAAAAGAGTAAGGGTAAATTGTCTGTCTGACACTCTTATAAGGTATAAAACTTGCCATATGAGTGTTCCCGGGGAACAGCTTTTAGCCGCATTGGCCGAAAAATTCCTGGCTGGCACCGCTACTGAAGAAGAACAGCAGCAGTTACACCAGTTGTACGACAAATGGATAGATGATGAAGAAACTGTTGTTTCCGCAACGGAACAAGCTGAAGTGCTGCGTATAGAGATACTGCAGGCGATCAAAAACCAGATCAATGGTCAAAGCAAGGTTATCCCTTTTTATAAAAGGAAGTCCTGGCGTTTTGTTACAGCTGCATCTATAATTATTGTCGCAGGAATTCTGCTCTTTTATTTTATTCAACCCGCTTCTCAAAAGAACGAATTAGCATCAAAGCAAACTAATCTTCCCACAAATCAATCTCCGGTTGTACCGGGCAAAGACAGGGCAACCTTAACGCTTGCCAATGGCACTGTGATCGATCTCGACAGTTCAGGCGCCGGCCTGTTGGCGCAACAGGGAAATACCAGCATTATCAATAAGGATGGAAAAATAATTTATGACCCTCGTAGCACGGGTAGGGGGGAAACAATATACAATACCATCAGCACTCCAAGAGGCGGACAATATCAATTGGTATTGCCCGATGGTACCAAAGTATGGTTGAATGCTACTTCGGCGATAAAATTCCCGGTAGCATTTACCGGCAACAGCCGCACCGTTGAGCTCACAGGCGAGGCTTACTTTGAAGTAGCTCCTTCGACTTCGCTCAGGACTGGCGCAAAAATACCTTTTTTAGTTAAAGTGAAGGATGTAGAAGTGAAAGTACTGGGCACCCACTTCAACATAATGGCTTATGGCGAGGAAGGAAAGATCGCCACTACGCTTTTGGAAGGAAGTGTGCATGTATCAAGGGGGGCAGAAAAACATGTAATGGTACCGGGGCAGCAGGCCGTTTGGAACGAAAACGGCGAATTTAATTTGAATGAGAATGCCGATCTGGAAGAAGTGGTGTCCTGGAAGAACGGAAAATTCCATTTCAATAATGCAGATATAAAAGTCATCATGCGCCAGATAGCCCGGTGGTATGATGTGGATGTGGAGTACCGGAATATTTCATCAGAAACTTACCTGGGCGGCGTTGTATCCCGGAAAGAAGACCTAAGGCAACTGCTCAATTATTTTGAAATAGCAGGTAAGGTGCATTTTACCGTAGAAGGAAGGAAAATTATCGTTTCCAGATAAAAAGTTAAGGCCAAAAAAAACGGATCCCGCTGGCGGGCGGGACCCGGCGAAAGTTTTGGTCGTTTATTAGTCGATTCAGCAACCAATATTTACAAACCAAAAACGAAAGCAAAAGTATGAAAGTTTTACTTTATGGCTATGCCCGCTGGTGGCGGGCCGGTAGCCATACGCAAAAGCTTATGAGCATGAAACTAACGATTGCATTAATGCTTTTAACAAGTGTGCAGGTGCATGCTGTGGGCAGTGACGCGCAAACAGTAACCATCTCCCAAAAAAACATCCCGTTGCAGGAGGTGTTCAGGCAGATCAACAGGCAAACAGGCCTTGATTTTGTCTATGACATGAAGGTCGTTCAGCGCGCAGACAAAATCAACCTGAATGTAAAGAACATGGATGTGGGGGAAGTATTGAAATTGTGTTTTGGCAACCAGCCGTTTACATTCGTGCGGTTGGGCGAAACTATCGTAATAAAGGAAAAAGTGCCGGAAGCCGATAAAACCGCATCGCCGCCTGCGGTGCTCATTAAAAAAATTAACGGAAAGATCAAAAGCGAGCGGGGCGAGCCTTTGGCTGCAGTAACTGTTTCCAATAAAGCAAAGGGTAAAAGTGTAGCAAGCAATGACAATGGTGAATTTGAGATCGATGCAGAACCAGGCGATGTACTCGAGTTCTCTTCTATTGGTTACACCACACAACAGGTTACAGTTTCATCTGCCACCGAAGTTTTGAATGTTTCACTGGCCATTTCAGTGGTTGAAAACGAAGTGGTGGTCGTAGGTTATGGTACGCAAAAACGCAGTGATCTTACCGGTTCTGTAGCTACCCTTTCTGCCAAAGCTTATAAAGATCAACCCCTGGTAAATGTTTCATCTGCCTTGCAGGGCAGGGTGGCGGGCGTATCCGTTACCAACAATTCAGGGGCGCCGGGCGGTGCTGTCAAGATCCGCATCCGGGGCGCCAATTCAGTGAACGCCAGCAATGACCCGCTGTATGTTGTTGATGGTATTGCCCTGAGCAGCATAGGGCTGGCAGATATTAATGTGAACGATATTGAATCCATGGAAGTGCTCAAAGATGCTTCTGCTACCGCAGTATATGGGTCAAGAGGCGCCAATGGGGTGATCATCATTACCACCAGGAGTGGGAAAAGCGGCAAGCCCAAAATCGAGTACAATGGTTTTGCCAGCTTTAACAGGCCGATGAAAAAATACAAGCTGATGGATGCGGTGACCTATGCATCAATTGCCAATCTCACGGCGGGGGCTACCGTATTTGCCGATCCGCAATCATTTGCAGGACAAACGACCGACTGGCAAAGTAAGATATTCGATAACTCGGTTACGCAAAGCCATCAAGTGGCTGTATCGGGCGGAACCGAAAATGCAAAATATTATGTGAGTGGCTTCTATGTAAACCAGGAAGGGTTATTGTTGAACAGCAACCAGAAAAAGTTTGGCTTACGTTCGAACCTGGATCTGAAATTGAGCAAGCGGCTGAATTTCGGCATTAACGTCTATGCCGGCCGCATTAATTCTCATAATAACGGCGATATCGGCTCCAAGGGCAATCCTGTTACGGCTGCGCTTACCTGGGCGCCCACAGAACCGGTGTATGATGCGCCCGGCCAGTATAATCGCTTTGGTATATCACCTATATGGGGTAACCCCTATATGGTCATTAGGGAGCGGAACGCAGACAATTTTTCCAACGTGGGCATTTTCAACGGAAAATTGAAATATTCCATTACCGACTGGCTCACGTTGAGCATTAATGCAGGGCTGGATATGCAATTGGCGAGAAATGCCTATGTGAATAATGACTGGATCAGTCCGGGAAATCATGGATCGGGACAAAGCTCAGTGGAAAATTATACGTATCAAAACAGCAACGTTCTTACGTTTCATAAAACATTCGGCAAACACAGCCTTACTGCCACTGCTTTAATGGAAGCTACATCCAATAAGTACTACACCTTCAGCGCATCAGGTTCCGGACTGGCTTCTTTATCGAACGGGTATTATAACCTGGGATTGAATGCTTCGCAGGGCATTTCGTCGGGCTATAGCAACTGGTCGCTTTTGTCGTACATGGGCCGTGCAGCATATAGCTTTAACGATAAATACCTGTTGACTGCAACCATAAGAAGGGACGGATCTTCCAAATTCCAGGGTAATAACAAGTGGGGTAATTTCCCATCCTTTAGTTTCGGCTGGAAACTGTCTAATGAAAAATTCATTGAGGACCTGGGCATTTTTTCCAATCTTAAATTAAGGACCGGATGGGGCGTTACCGGTAACCAGGCCGTGGATCCATATAGCACGCTTGGCCTGCTTACACCGGTTACTTATTCTTATGGAACCCCAACAGTGTACCCGGGTTACACGTTGGGCAATCCGGCCAATCCTGATGTTAAATGGGAAACATCGAAGCAAACGAATGTTGGGCTCGATGCAAGTGTATTAGGGAACAGGCTGAATGTAAGTGTGGATTATTATAATAAAAACACGACCGACCTGCTCCTCTATACAAGGATCAATAATTATGATGGCGGCGGTACGTTCCTGAAAAATATCGGGAAAGTAAATAATAAAGGCTGGGAAATAGTGATCGATGGAACGCCGTTTAAAAGCAATGATTTTACCTGGACAGCAACCTTTAATGCTTCATTCAACCAGAATAAAGTGATGAGCCTGGGTGCAGATTCAATGCTCGAGCGTCCGGTCATAGTAGGTGGCGGACTTATTACCAATAGTATACAGGTCGTAAAGGTTGGACAATCGCTCGGTGCCTTTTACCTCATTCCATGGGAAGGCGTTTACCAGGCTGATAAAGGAAATTATAAAGCCGGTGACGCTATGTATAGAGATGTAAACGGAAACAACACTATCGGATTTGAAGACAGGGTGATTGCCGGATCAGCAATGCCAAAAATGCAATGGGGCTTTAATAATTCACTGGCTTATAAAAACTTCGAGTTGAACGTTTTTGTACAGGGCTCGCATGGCAGTAAAATTTTCAATGCCACTTACGCTTCTACGGCTGTACCTACCAGTGATGTAAAATTCATTACACTGGCAGATGCGGCTAATTACTGGACACCTTCCAATACAGGCTCTACCTTTGCCAACCCGGCGAGCAAAAATAAAAGCTGGGTTGAGTCAACACAATTTCTGCAGGATGGAAGTTATGTAAGGCTAAAGAATGTAAGCCTGTCGTATCAGATTGATCCAAAATGGCTTAAGCTGGCCACTGCAAAGATCTTTATCAGCGCACAAAATCTGGCTACGATTACCAAATACAAAGGCTTTGACCCCGAAGCTACTTCTACTTCGGCAGGTAGTGATACCGACGCAGGTATCGATCTGGGCGCTTATCCATCTCCAAAAACAATTACTGTTGGTTTACAGGTTAAATTTTAAAACTGACTTATTAATGTGATTAATATGAAAAGATTAAACATTCATTATATTGGCTGGCTGGCGGTGGCGCTGTTCGCCATAGCCTGTAACAAAAGTTACCTCAAAGAAAATCCTGAAGGAAGCATCACTCCCGTAAGTTTTTATAAAACAGGCGAAGACCTTGAAATGGCGGAGGCCGCGCTGGCCCTGCAACTCAATGGCGCTTTTAACAGCGTGGTCGGCGCCTATTACGGAGCGGATGATATCACTTCAAAAAGATCGGGCAACAAAATAGAATTTTCAGATTTTGATGTTTTTAATGCCAACGCATCCAATAGCAGGATGACTGCGTGGTGGAATTATTTTTATGCCACCATCAAATCTGCCAATTCGCTGCTTAAGAATTATGCCAACGCAACGACTGCAACAGAAGAGCAACGCAATAACGCTGCCGGCTATTCTTATTTTATGCGCGCTATCAGTTATTTCTATTTGACAAGGACCTGGGGAGAAATACCCATGCCAACAGAAGCGATACCGCAGCAGAACCGGTCAAATGAAACCGTTTCGGAAATTTATAGTTTGATCGTAGCTGATCTGCAGAAAGCCGAAACCATGCTGCCTGATCATTGGAGCGGAAAATCGAGACAGAATGGGATCGATATCCTGGCCACCAAAGGTTCTGCAAAGGCGCTGTTGGCCAATGTGTATCTCACCATGGCCGGATGGCCGCTGAAACAGGCAGACAAGTATACACTGGCCGCAACCAAAGCAAAAGAAGTGATAGATGGAAAAGCTACCTGGGGATATGATATGCTGACGGATTTTGCCGATATATGGAAAATAAAGAACAAGTTGAATAAAGAGGCGGTGTTCGCCTGCTATTATGATAATGATATACCAGTATGGAGTTGGGAAAACGGGAACATGATGGGACCTAATCCCTTCTCGCCCGATTATGAAGAAGGCGGCTGGGATGATGGCTATGGCGAAATTGCATTCTATAACAAGTTTCCGGCAGGGGTCAGAAAGAACGCTACTTACCAAACAGCCTATTATGTAAAGAACGATCCCAATAATGTGGTTACCTGGCAGAATACATTACAAAAACATCCCTATTTCCTGAAATACCGGGATGACGATAGCTACGATTGGGCAACGCATAAGGCCAATGACTGGTGGGGCAGCGCCACTACGTTCATCATTCGTTATCCGGAAGTACTGTTAACCTATGCAGAAGCAAAAGCCATGTCATCAGGTGTTGATGCCAGTGCTTATGATGCTATCAATCAGGTTAGGCAAAGGGCTGGTTTGCCTGCTTTGCCAGCCGGGTTATCACAAACAGCTTTCAGGGATTCGGTAGTAGCGGAAAGAGGATGGGAATTTGCGGCAGAAGTTGGTATCAGGTGGTTCGACCTGGTAAGGACCGAAACTGTGCAAAAGGCGAATGCAGGTCGGAATGCGGGGGAAGTGTCGCTGATCAACCAACCCAGCGATGCGAACCATACTTATTATTGGGCGCCTTTCCCGGTTAATAAATAACAAATGTCGTTAGTTTAGCAAAAACAAAGGGGCTGCACCTGCAGCCCCTTTTTCGTGTGTTCCTATGAATAGATCTGATGAAAATCAGTTCTTTGCAACATTCAATACCCTAAGTCGAAACATTCGGATCCCTTGTTTTAAACAGTACAGTACTAGTTTTACGACATTCAATTAACACTGTATTGCTATATGAAATCACCACTGCTGCTGCTGCTTACTTTTCTGAGTTCTTCTCAGTTGAATGTTTCTTTCCCAAAAATATTTTTCTTATCAGGTTCAATTATTGGTTTTCGATTTAACAATTAATGGCTAAACAAAAATTTACCATAAGAATAATAAACGTTATTATATGAATAGAATTTTGAAATTATTTCTTTGCGCGGCTTTATTGTTAATGATGAGTGTAACCGATGCGCAACAAATGGCAAGGACCGATATTGCAACGGAAGAAAAAATCCGAAGTCTTATCAGTCAGATGACCTTGCAGGAAAAAGTGAGCTTATTACATGCCAACTCCAAGTTTTATGTACCTGGTATAAAAAGGTTAGATATTCCGGAATGGGCGTTGAGCGACGGACCTCATGGAGTACGTGCAGAAATAAACCGGGATGACTGGGCTTATGCAGGATGGACAAATGATTCTGCAACCTGCTTTCCGCCAGGTACGGCGCTTGCCGCCACCTGGAATCCTAAGCTGGCTTACGAGCGGGGAATTGTATTGGGCGAAGAAGCCCGCTTTCGCAAAAAAGATATTTTGCTTGGGCCAGGTATTAACATTATTCGTTCGCCACTTTGCGGAAGAAATTTTGAGTACATGAGCGAAGACCCATTTCTTATTTCAAAAATGTCAGTTGCATATATCAAAGCATTGCAATCGAAAGATGTGGCAGCAAGTGTAAAGCATTGGTTGGCTAATAACCAGGAGGAGCATCGGGATTCTGTTGATGTTCATATGAGCGAAAGAACATTGCGTGAAATTTATTTACCTGGATTTAAAGCATCGGTAACAGAAGGCGGCGCTTATACTGTTATGGCCGCATACAATAAATTCAGGGGCGATTGGTGTTCTGAAAACGAATACCTCAACAGGCAAATGCTGAGGAAAGAACTTGGTTTCAAAGGCGTGTTAATGACCGACTGGTCGGCCGCACATACAACAATAAAAGCCGCTTTAACTGGGCTTGATTTGGAAATGGGCACTGATAAAAAAGATTACAATGAATGGTACTTTGCCAATCCGTTAATTAAAGCAGTGGAAGAAGGAAACGTGCCGGTATCGGTGGTTGATGAAAAAGTGGCGAATGTGCTGCGGGTAATGTATAAAACAAAAATGTTTGATGAAGGAAAAAGGGAAAAAGGAAAGATGAATACGCCGGAACATCAGCAGGCTGCGTATAATGATGCTGCTGAAGCGGCAGTTTTATTGCAAAATAGCGGAAACATACTTCCGCTTAATTTCAATAAAATAAAATCAATTGCAATTATTGGCGATAATGCTACCCGAAAACACTGCGGTGGCGGGCTTAGTTCCGAAATAAAAGCCTTGTACGAAGTAACTCCGCTGGATGCTATCCGGAAAAAGTTTGGGGCTACTGTAAAAATAAATTTTGCACAAGGGTATGAAAAACAGTCCACCTTCAAAGAAGGCAGCAACACTGGCCAAACAAGCGCAGATAAGGTTAACTGGGAATTGATTGATGAAGCTGTTAAAGTTGCAAAAGAATCAGAAGTGGTTATCATTTTCGGAGGATTAAATCATGATTTTGATACAGAATCTTCGGATAAGCAAAGTATGGATTTACCCTATGGACAAGATGTTTTGATTCGGGAAGTTGCCAAAGCAAATCCAAATACAGTTGTAGTTATTATTGCCGGTTCACCGGTAAAATTATCAGGTATTGTTCATCGTGTGCCTTCTATATTGTGGTCGTGGTTTGGCGGAATGGAAGCCGGAAATGCCGTAGCAGATCTGCTGAGTGGCAAAGTAAATCCCTCTGGCAAACTTCCGTTTACATTACCGGTATCGCTGGATCAATCACCTGCACATGCATTAGGTAATTTTCCCGGAAGAAACCTTAAAGTGAATTATGAAGAAGATATTTTGGTGGGATATCGCTGGTTTGATACAAAGAAAATTCAACCGCAGTTTCCGTTTGGTTACGGGCTTTCGTATACAACTTTTTCCATCAGCCATTTTGTAACTGACAGATCAGGCTATGGAAAGAACGACACCATTCATGCAAAATTTACCATCAAAAATACCGGTAGCGTATCCGGTGCAGAAGTAATGCAATTATATGCAAGCGATCCGGTTTGTTCCGTATTGCGTCCGGAAAAGGAGTTGAAAGCGTTTGAAAAGATATTCCTGAAACCCGGCGAAACTAAGACAGTAGAAATGTTGGTGAAAGTAACTGATCTGGCATTTTATGACGAATCAAAAAAAGCATGGAATGCAGAAGCCGGCGAGTACATTTTGCAGTTAGGTAATTCATCCCGCGCTGTTTTTCAGAAGGTAAAAATTTCAGTTAAGTAAAATGATCATTAGGATGGCCATGAAAAAAGCAATCAGTATCTCGTTTTTTATTGCATCATTTTTTTTATTCAGTTCACTGTCTTATGCGCAAGTCACTTTGCCAAAAGTATTTGGCGACAATATGGTTTTACAAAGAGGGAAGCCAATTCCCATCTGGGGGCAGGCCAGTCCGGGAGCGCTGATAACAGGGGAGCTTGGAACGGTACGTACAACCACAAAAGCGGGCAAAGACGGAAAATGGATGCTTCGCTTTCTATCGTTTAACGCCGGTGGTCCTTATACGCTCAAAATAGCTGAATCGGGCAGGCCAGACGCAGGAATTGAGTTGAAAGGAATTCTGATAGGAGATGTGTGGCTGGCATCGGGCCAATCAAATATGGAATGGCAGGTGCAGCAGGCGGGGGATGCGCCCAATGAAATTGAAAAGGCGAATTTTCCTCAAATACGCTTTTTTATTGTTGAGCATGATAAAAAATTAACGCCACAATCAGATATTATATCTGGTAAATGGAAAGTTTGTGATACCGGAAATGTGAAGGAGTTCTCGGCGGTTGCTTATTATTTTGCCCGTAAAATTCATCGCGATCATAATATTCCGGTTGGCATTATTCAAAGCACCTGGGGCGGAACGCCGGTGGAAGCCTGGACGAGCCGCGAGATGTTGCTTACATCGCCGATAAGTAGATCCAACACACTCAGTAATGATACGCTTAGTGTTGACCGTGAAGATTTTGTAAAGGATAGTTTGAACGGGATACGCTTTTGGAATATTGTTTTTAATCCGCAAAATAATGCGGATAAAATATTTACCGTTCCGGATTATAATGATGCTGACTGGACAAATATTGACATGCCCAATGTAATCAGGGATTTTGGAATTGGCAATTATGAGGGTATGGTTTGGTTACGGAAAAAGCTGGTATTGCCTGAGTCGTTTGCAGGAAAAGATCTGACCCTGAATTTGGGCCATCCCGAAATGAACTATTCCCTTTATTTCAATGGACAGGAGATCTGTAAGAATATCTGGAATGCGAATCCGGCTCATTCTTATACTATACCGGCCCGCCTGGTTCAGCATGGAGAAAATACTATTGCTGTAAGGATGGCCATGTTATGGGGCGGTGGAGGCTTGAATCCGCCGGCGGATGACATTTACATTGCAGATGGTTCTTCTAAAATTTCTTTAGCAGGGAAATGGTTGTATAAGAAAGACCTTGAAACCGCTATTCCGAAAATACACAACTATCATTATTACCCCACAGTGCTGTTCAACGCCATGATCAACCCGCTTATTCCTTATGGCATCAAAGGATTTCTGTGGTACCAGGGCGAGGCGAATGTACAGGCGGCTTACAATTACAGAGAATTATTTCCCATGCTCATCACAGACTGGCGGCAACGCTGGCAGCAGGGCAATCTTCCTTTTTTATTTGTTCAGCTGGCTAATTACTTAAAAGTAAAAGCGCTTCCTGGTGAAAGTGAGTGGGCCGAATTGAGAGAAGCGCAAACGCTGACTTTATCTCAACCAAATACGGGGATGGCCTGCATAATCGATATCGGGGATTCCGGCAGTATTCATCCCATGAACAAACAGGAGGTGGGCCGCCGCCTCGCTTTAATTGCCGGTAAACTGGTGTACAAACAAGCGGGCATCGCATCGGGGCCTGTGTATAAAGATTTACGGAAAGAAGGGAATCGTATCCGTATCAATTTTACCAGTACGGGTTCAGGCCTTTCAACGAAAGATGGAAAAGAAGTGACTGGTTTTGCCATTGCAGGTAAAGACAAACAATTTTATTGGGCACATGCGATCATTGAAGGCGATCAGGTGGTTGTTTATTCCGATAAAGTCGCGGAACCGGAAGCCATTCGGTATGCCTGGGCCGATAATCCCGGGTGTAACCTGATCAATTCAGCAGGGCTGCCTGCCAACCCTTTCAGAACGGATAAATGGAAGGGAATTACTCAAAAATAAAATGAAAATGATCAGGACTTTATGGCTTCCGCTGTTGATAATGTGCATGGTAACAGCATCAGGTACAACAGCGCAGCAAAATAATAAGGCAATGCTTCCTTTCGATTTTGACTGGCGGTTTGCTTTAAACGATCAGCCCGGCGCTGAACGGCCTGAATTTGATGATTCCAAATGGCGCTTACTGGATGTTCCTCATGATTTCAGTATAGAACATGGTTTTGGGTCTGCCTACGCTACAGGACCGGGTGGCGGCTATACGTATAGTGGTATTGGTTGGTACAGGAAACATTTCAAAACAGCAAAGAACCTGTCGGGTAAGAAGGTTTGGGTTTTATTCGATGGTGTTTATCGCAACAGTGATGTATGGATCAACGGACATTATCTGGGCAATCGTCCCTATGGATATTCTTCTTTTTATTATGAACTCACACAGCATTTGAAGCCGGCCGGGCAGGATAATATTGTCGTAGTTAAAGTGAATACCAGTGAACAGGCTAATTCGAGATGGTATACCGGTTCAGGTATTTACCGGCATGTATGGCTGGTTGCCAAAAACAACCTCCATATTGATCAATGGGGTGTTTTTGCCCGTACCCTTGAAGCAAGCAATGACAGGGCCGATGTCGATATATCCATAGAGCTACGCAATGAAAATAAGATTGATCAGCCCTGCATAGTAATAACAAAGCTAATAGATGCAGCAGGCAGGGAAGCGGGGCGGGCTGAATCGAACGTGGAAGCGGCAGCCGGCCTGGCGTTAAACATCGATCAGCATATCACGATCAGCAAACCTGTATTATGGTCTGTTGAGCAACCCCGTTTATATCAGTTACAGGTAGAGGTGAGTTCGGGCGGAACGATCGTCGATAAGTATGTTTTACCTTTTGGCATAAGAACATGCCGTTTTGATGCCAACAAAGGTTTTTTGTTAAACGGGAAGCAGGTAAAATTAAAAGGCGTAAATAACCATCACGACGGCGGACCCCTGGGCGCTGCTGTTTTGGATGGCACGTATAAACGCCGTTTACAGCTTTTGAAAACTATGGGCTGCAATGCGCTCCGCATGAGCCACAACCCACCATCGCCCGAATTGCTGACGTATGCAGATAGCCTGGGCTTTTTGGTAATTGACGAGATCTTTGATGAATGGATGGACGGCAAAACGCCGGCCGGCTATGCGCCTCAGTTTATGCAATGGTACGAAAAGGATGTTGAGAACTGGATCAGGCGCGACCGCAACCATCCCTGTGTTATCGCCTGGAGCATTGGAAATGAAGTAAGAGAGCAGTATAATAAAGAAAACGCCCTGAAGATAACCAAAATGCTGATGGATGCTTCGCGTAAATACGATGCTACCCGTGTGTTTACCGCAGCCTGTAACGAGATACTGAATGTCAATTCCTTTGGAATGGCCGATCTGCTCGATATAGTAGGTTACAACTACCAGGAAGCTTATTATAATGCCGATCATGAAAAATATCCCAACCGCGTGATCTTTGGATCTGAAACGGTGATTTATCCTTACCATCCGGGTAATTGCTGGCAATTGCGCTCGTATGAGCAATGGCTCGAGGGGCAGTTGAAAGATTATGTGGCCGGCGAATTTCTATGGACCGGGTTTGATTATATCGGCGAATCGGGCATTGGCGATGTAGGTACCGGTTGTAAGTTCTGGGAAAAATGGCCAACCTGGCCATGGCGGGGCGCTTCCTGCGGCGTGCTTGACATGTGCGGCTTTCCCAAACCCGCCTATTGGTTCAGGAAAGCGCTTTGGAATAATGATCCCATGGTACATATTGCGGTTCAAACCGATAACTCTGCACGGAACAAAGAGCTGTGCTCTTTCTGGAGCTGGCCAAAGGTGGAAACGCATTGGAATCATAACAGGAAAGGCGATACGCTGGCGGTGCATGTGTATACCAATGTACCTGAAGTAGAATTGAAATTGAATGGAAAGTCATTGGGCATCCGCAAATGGGACCTCAGAAAGGAAGCCTTTCTTTTCTGGGAGGTACCCTATGAACCAGGCAAGCTGGAAGCCATCGGAAAAACAGCCGATGGAAAAAGCGTTTCCTTTGCAGTACAAACCGCCGGTGAACCGGCTAAAATAGCGCTGAGGCCCCACAAAAAAATGCTGAAGGCTAACCGGCAGGATGTAAGTTATGTTGCCGTGCAGTTGCTTGATGCCAATGGGGTACCGGTGCCTTTTGCAAACAATAACATCACATTTGAAGTGATTGGTGCAGGTAAGCTCGCAGCAGTAGGCAACGGCGATCAGCAAAGCCATACTCCGTTAAAAGGTAACCACATAGAAGCCTGGCAGGGGAAATGTATGGCCATTATACAATCAACAAACCGGAAAGGCACTATCACTATTACTGCCAGGAGCGGATCGCTTCCTGTAGCAATGGCTGTTTTAAAGGCGGAATAAAGGCGCGGCCTGCCAAAAAAACTCGTTTTTATTTAGGGAAATCCCCGGCTCTGTTAACTACCACGATCAAATTCTTGCTCATTTCTAAGTTCAGGAAAAGTCGGATTTAGACAAAACAAAGTCTTTTTAGTGCAATTAAAAACGGAGACGAGAGAATAAATTTGTTATTAAGTAATTCCATTCCGTCATCACACATTGCCATATGAATACATCACTTCTTAAAAAACTCACAACTTAAAAAATGAAACGAAGAACACTGATCAAGGGAATGGCAGCTACTTTGCCGTCTCTGTGGTTATCTCGTGCCTTAGGTAAAAATTTTATTGAAGAACAATATATAAGCGAATCCATTGCAAATGGGCCATTCAAACCCACATGGGAATCGTTGCAGAATTATAAAACACCCGGGTGGTTCCGTGATGCAAAGTTTGGCATGTGGGCGCACTGGGGGCCACAATGCCAGCCTGAAGCCGGCGACTGGTATGCAAGAAATATGTACGAGGAAGGATCAGAGCAATATAAGATCCATCTTGAAAAATATGGGCCCCCTTCAAAGTTTGGATTTAAAGATGTGATCAACGAATGGAAAGCACAGAATTGGAATCCTGAAGAACTGGTGAGTTTGTATAAAAATGCGGGTGCACAGTATTTTATGGCGATGGCCAATCATCACGACAATTTTGATTTGTACGACAGCAAGTATCAGAAGCATTGGAACGCTACCAAAATTGGTCCCGGGAAAGATCTGATTGGGGGTTGGGCAAAGGCAGCCAGAAACAATGGACTTCCCTTTGGCGTAAGTGTTCATGCATCACACGCATGGCGCTGGTACGAAGTAGCGCAACGGGCAGATAAAACCGGTCAGTATGCAGGCATCCCTTACGATGGAAAACTTACGAAAGCAGATGGCAAAGGAAAATGGTGGGAAGGATTGGATCCCCAGGAATTATATGCACAAAATCATCCTTTAAGCCAGAACAGTTTAGATAATAATTTCAACGTAGGCCAATGGGATTGGGGCAATGGTGTATACCCGCCCGACAAAGCCTATATCGAAAAGTTTTATAACCGTATTATAGACCTTATCAATAAATACAATCCTGATGTCGTTTATTTCGATGATGATCAACTTCCGTTCTGGCCTGTTAGTGATGCCGGTCTGCGCATAGCCGCTCATCTTTACAATAAAAGCATTAAACAATATGGTGAACTTCGTGCAGTGCTCAATGGAAAAATGTTAAATGAGAACCAACGCAAGGCCATGGTATGGGATATTGAAAGAGGGCAGGCCAACGAAATTCAACCACTGCCCTGGCAAACGGATACCTGCATTGGAGGTTGGCATTATGCCCGTGGAATTTATGAACGCAACGGTTACAAAACACCAAAGACGATTATTCAAAGTCTGGTTGATATTGTAAGTAAGAATGGAAATTTAATGTTGAACATACCTGTACGTGGTGATGGAACGATTGACGAAAAGGAGAGAAAGGTCGTTGAAGAAATAGGTGCCTGGATGAAAGCAAACAGCGAAAGTATTTATGGAACAAGACCCTGGAAAATATTTGGGGAAGGACCTGCACAAGAGGCAAAATTGAGTGATAAAGGTTTTAATGAAGGAAAAGGGAAGCCTTTTACCCATGAAGACATTCGCTTTAATGTGAAAGGCGATGTGTTGTATGCAACTGCCATGGGTTGGCCGCAGGATGGGAAGCTTGTTATAAAAAGTGTGGCAAAGGACAGCCAGCATTTTCCGAAAGAAATTCAAAAAGTGGAGTGGTTACCAACAAGGCAATCATTAACTTTTGAAAGAACTGAGAAGGGGTTAGTGGTTGCGCTGCCCGAAAAAATTGCTGATGAATTGACATATGCAAATGTGATAAGGATCCTTTCATAGGTCTTACATACTTAAATACAAATAATGTAGATTTATGAAGCCGGTTTTCTTTTTTCTTTTTTGCTTTTCAATCTCATTGGCTGGTAACGCACAAGAGATTGTATCTCCAAATAAGCATATTAAAGTAGTAATTAGTGCGCAAAAGGCATCGGTTAACAAGCCCGGTTATCCGGTATATTTTAAAGTGCTATACAAAAAGGGTTCAGAATATATCGGGGTAATGACAAAATCCCCTTTGGGAATATCGCGAAAAGACCAGCAATTTACCGATGATCTCAGATTGGTCGGAGAATCCGGAATAACTGAAGTGCATGATAAATATGAAATGATTTGTGGTAAACGTAAACAGTGTGAGAATTTTGGCAGGGAGAAGATTTTTAGTTTCAGAAATTCAAATGAACAACCGTTAGATATTGCTTTTAGGGTTTATAATGATGGCGTTACATTCCGGTATATTTTTCCCAATCATTCCGATTCGGTTGTAAATATCATTGGCGAGGCTACAACATATACTTTACCCGATAGCACTTACCGTTGGATGCAGCCTTATACTATTGGGTATGAAGATTTTTTTCCGTTCAATAAAACTGGTTTAAGCACACACAAAGAACAGGAATGGGGTTTCCCTGCATTATTTAAAGTTAATAACGAATCTGTTTACGCATTAATTTCCGAAGCAAATATTTCTGAAAACAATTGTGCTGCAAAATTATGCAACCTTAAAAATGCCAATGCATACCAGGTTACCTATCCGTCTTCCCGCGATAATTTTAACCAAACCGGCGTTAAGGCCACATTGCCATGGAGGTCGCAGTGGCATACACTGATCATTGGGAAATTGTCAGATATCGTTGAATCCACTTTGATCACCGATGTCAGCGAACCAAATCAATTGAAAGAAACAGATTGGATAAAACCCGGGGCAGTTTCATGGATCTATTGGGCGAATAATCACGGTTCCAAAGATTTTCAGAAGGTTGTTGAATACGTAGATAATGCTGCAAAAATGAACTGGCCATATGTGCTGATTGATTGGGAATGGGATGTAATGGGTAATGGCGGCAATATTGTTGATGCCGTTAACTATGCAAAAAGCAAAGGGATTAAACCTTTAATGTGGTATAATTCCGGTACAAGCTGGCTCGGTCCCACACCGAACGATCGTTTACAAACGGCAGAAAAACGTGCCAAAGAATTTTCGAGGCTCAATGAAATTGGGGTATTCGGGATCAAGGTCGATTTTTTTGCCGGTGACCAGCAGGATATGATGAAGTATTACATTGATATTTTGAAGGATGCGGCCAAATATCATTTAATGGTGAATTTTCATGGAGCTACAATTCCCCGGGGTTGGGCGCGTACCTATCCCAACCTGATGACAACAGAGGCGGTGTATGGTGCAGAATGGTACAACAATGGCCCGGTACTGACTAATAAAGCGGCAGCTCATAATACTACGCTTCCGTTTACCCGCAATGTAATTGGCTCCATGGATTACACGCCGGTTACCTTTTCAAATTCACAAAATCCGCATATTACATCCTATGCGCACGAGTTGGCTTTATCTGTTGTTTTTGAATCAGGGTTCCAGCACTTCGCCGATAGGCCGTCGGCGTATGAATTGTTGCCGGCAGAGCCAAAAGACTTTTTGAAACACTTGCCGGTTAGCTGGGATGATACAAAATTAATCGATGGTTATCCGGGAGAAAAGATCATTATTGCCCGCAGGAAAGGTAATCAATGGTATATCGGCGGGTTGAACGGGCAGGATCTAATACAGGAATTAATAGTAAGATTCGATTTTCCTGATAAACGGAATTATAATTTTCAGCTTATCAAAGACGGGACGAATAAAGAATCTTTTTCTTCAGAAATGATAAAAATAAAAAAAGGAGACACCTTGAAAATTGAATGTCTTCCAGGGGGAGGGTTTGTTGGTATCCTGGAAGTTCAAAAATAGCTAAGAAAAACTTTGCGAAATTTGGTAATCCCAACGGTAAAGGAGTTCCTGAGTGGCCTGCTTTCTACGATGCGAAACCGGTGGTCATATATTTTGACCAACGCCCCATACGGGGCCGGTTCCCGGTGAAGAGTCTCTTAAAGTATTGAATGAATATTTTATGTTGATATGTACACCGGAAGGGCTAAATAACTATTAAAAAAATCAGGCTTTAGATAACAGAAAAACAGGTATCAGCTAATGGCCCGACCGGCAGTATTAAAGCTTTCGGCGGGCTTTTTTTTGTGCAGTTGAAAAATTCGCCGATCAATTTTTATGCAGCCGTTTTGGCAATATCGGTTGTGTTCGTAATTTCTGTATTCATCGTTGCCGGTGTAATTGTTATTTCAACAATGCCTTACCGGAACAGGATACTGATGCTGATCCGGACGCCAGAAAACCATTTTTTCGAAATTCATGGTAATCAATTGGCTGCATCATTTCAGGCCGTAATTTGCATCATTTGAGTCCCATGTTTTCATCAGAACAGCAATAGTTTTACAGCGTTCATTTTGATAGACCAAAGATTGCTGTATATGAAAAGATCCCTGCTACTGCTTAGCTACTGCTGTGCTTTTACGTTTAATGACTTATTGGCGGCATCTCCATCTTACATTCAAACAAAGGACGGCGTTATTGTTTTTGCAGCCCCCGCATTTACAGGTACTTCCAATGCTGTTAAGCCCGAAGTGATATCCCTTTTCATTTACGAAAAAGACGCTTTTTCCAACATTCCCATATTATATAATGAGGTACATAAACAGTTTTTGTTGGCGATCGGAAAGTCGGATATAATGGTATGCTGCAAAAAAGAACGTTTCGAATTAATCACATCACACACGATAAACAAAGCGATTGGATATGGAAACTTACGGCAAAGAGATATTGTATGATGGCAAGAACATAGAAGTGAAATTATAGTCAATTTAAATATTCAAACATGTATTCAACCAAAACGATTCGCTTGCGACTATTGCTGCTTTGGGGTGTATTTCCCCTAATCTTGTTAAGTGCACCGGCTTTTTCACAAACAGAAAAAATTAGAGGTACAATTATCAATCAACGAACCTCCGCCCCGGTTCCGGGAGCAACGATTACCTTAAAAGGCTCCGATCGGTTCACTATAGCTGATGATGCCGGAAAGTTTAGTATCGATGCGTCAACTGGCAATGTGCTGGTAGTTACGATGATAGGATATACGAAAAAGGAGATAGTTGTTGGTAAAACCAACACCATTGAGGTGAAACTCAGTGAAGTTGCTTTACAATTAGATGACGTGGTGGTAATTGGTTATGGTAAAACAAGGCGCAAAGACGTTACCGGCGCCATTTCTTCTGTTTCCGGTGCAGAGCTGCGTAGATCACAACCAACTACTTTTGACCAGGCCCTGCAGGGAAAAGTTGCAGGAGTTGTCGTTCAACAGATATCCGGGCAACCCGGCGGCGGGGTATCCATTGAGATACATGGTATATCTTCTATAAGTGGCTCTAATTCGCCATTATATGTTATAGATGGTGTTATTATTCCTCCAACTAACGACCCCGGAAATGGATCTAATCCCCTGAATAGCATCAACCCTTCAGAAATAGAATCAATTGATGTACTAAAAGATGCTTCTGCAACTGCCATTTATGGCTCGCAGGCAACGAATGGCGTAATTGTTATTACTACCAAAAGAGGCAGCGTATCCGCTCCTCAAATATCGTATGAAGGATATTATGGGGCTCAGCAGATACCTAAAAGGCTTCCAACTGTTAATTTGCAGCAACTTGCAACATTTCTTAACGAAAGAGCTACTGTGTGGGGTTTTGATGCCAGGCCTGAATTTGCCAACCCAAAATATTTAGGAAAGGGTACCAATTGGCAGGATGAATTATTCCGCAATGCACCTATGCAAAATCATTCGCTTACAATAAGCGGCGGTGATGTTAGAACTCAGTACTTATTTTCCTTAGGATATTTTGACCAGGATGGTATTGCGCTTGGCTCTAAATTTAAGCGATATTCTTTGCGGTTGAATTTAGACAATAAAACAACCAATTGGTTGAAAATAGGAACCAGTCTTCAATTAGCGAATGTTATTGAAAATGTAGTTTCAGGGGGCACTTCTTCTTCAGGTGTAATTTCTGATGCTTTGAGTTTAACTGCCGATATTCCTGTGAAAAATAATGATGGTACCTGGGGGGGCGTTACGAATACTTCCGGATGGGTTACCCCGGTGGCAAACCCGGTTGCATCGGCCCTTATTAATAAAAATATGAATTACAGGTATCAGCTATTTGGTAACGTATATGCCGAAGTAGCCTTTACCAAAGATTTATCGTTGAGGAATGAGGTTTCCGGAAATTTTGATTTTTCCAGAAATGAACAATTCAGCCCTCAAACTACCTATGGTAAATACACTACTCCCAACCCAACTTCGTCTTCGTATAGTTCCGGGCAAGACTTATATACCGTAGTAAGAAGTTATCTTACTTATAATAAGAATTTCGGTAAAAACAATTTGAATGTATTTGCCGGGCACGAAGCTAATTTGAGTAAATCTTCAAGTGTTTCTGCAAGCCGCTCAGATTTTCCTTCTAATAATGTGCAATCTATTTCCAGCGGTGATCCTTCTACTGCAAAAAACGGTGGCAATTATGGCCAGGGGGCTTCAGAATCTTATTTTGGACGTATTAACTATAATTGGTTAGACAAATACCTGTTTACATTAAACCTGCGTGACGATGGCTCCGATAAATTTCCAGCTGAAGATCGTCGGGCATTTTCGTATTCTGGTGCATTTGCATGGAAATTGAATAACGAAAATTTTTTGGCGCAAATTAGAGCCATTAATGAATTAAAGTTACGCCTCGGTTATGGGTTAACTAATAATCAAAATATTCCAAGCAATACTTATGTAACACAGCTTACAACAGTTGCTAATGGTTTGTCTGGTACAGCACAGTTTCAATCCAATTTGGCCAATCCCAATGTAACATGGGAACAAACAAAAAATGCTAATATAGGGTTAGATGGTACTTTATTTAACGGGAGATTAAATTTCTCAATAGATGTTTACGATCGTCATACTGATGGCCTATTATTAAAAGTACCACTTCCAAGGTATTCGGGTACAACAGCTAATTATTCGCCAGGTGCAATGACGGCCCCTTATGTAAATGTGGGATCTATGAGCAATAAAGGAATTGATATTAGAGTAGGGAGCACCAATATTATCACCAAAAATTTTACATGGAGAACTGATGTTACTGTAACACGTAATATTAATAAAGTGTTGTATTTAGGTTCCGGCGGCGATGATGCCAGTCTTGTTTCGGCAAACTCAAAAACTGTAGTAGGTAGACCCATTGGCTCATTTTATGGATATATTTATGATGGCATATTTGCTACTGTCAATGATTTTAAAACCCATGCTTTACCAGCCGACCAATCAGGAACACCTCGCCCGATTGCAAATGCAGGTGGTGGTATATGGTATGGCGACCGTAAGTTTAAAGACTTAAATGGCGATGGCATTATTGACACAAAAGACCAAACCTTTTTAGGTTCACCACTTCCAAAATTCCAATTTGGGTTCAATAACTCATTTAATTATAAACGCTTTGATGTAAACATTTTCTTTAGTGGAAGCGTTGGCAATAAAGTGTATAATCAATTGCCGGTTAATCAAACTAACCCTTTAAATAATACCAACTATTTTACCGGGGTATTAAACTATGTTAAAACTGCTTTGATTAACCCCGATGGAGATCCTAATAATGTAAACAATGTTTATGTTACCAACCCAAATACCACTATTGTAAGCCTGAGAAACGATAATACCAATGAAAATGGGCGGTTTACAAATTTGTATTTGGAAGATGCTTCATTTATTCGTTGTAAAAACATTACCGTAGGGTATTCTTTGCCTCAAAATATACTGGCGAAAGCGCATCTTTATTCATTTCGGGTATATGCTAATGTATCTAACGCATTTATAATTACAAAATACACTGGTATGGATCCTGAAGTTGGCTCCTGGAATCCACTCGAGGCTGGTTACGATAATGGTCATTATCCTCAATCAAGGGTATTCACCTTTGGCGTAAATGTTAAATTAACAAAGTAAAAAACTATTAATTTTTATGAAATCAATAGATAAACTATTTATTCCTTTGCTATTGCTTATGGCAGTAGCAGGATGCAAAAAGAGTTTTCTTGACCGCCCTTCTTTATCTCAGATTGCCTCCAATAATTTTTATCAAACTACGAAAGAAATAAGATTGGCTACTGCCAGCCTTTACGGAGGTGCTACCTGTTGGCAATGGCATGGTAATGGGTTTTTACAATTTGGCGATGTGTTGAGTGGAAATGGAACTACCGGTCAATATCAGGGTACTGATAATAATGAACTTTTTGCAGTAAACCTTTCTGCTTCTAACGGTTATGTGCAAGGTGCATGGACGGGCTTATACAATATGATTGGCCAATGCAATAATACTATTCTCGGCATACAACGATATGCCCCTTCTTCTGTTTCTGAAACAGATAAAAATGCGGCGATAGCCGAAGCAAAGTTTATACGCGCATATGCTTATTTTAATTTGGTTTTGCATTGGGGCGCCGTACCTATTGTGGAGGATAATAGCAAGCTGATTGAACACCCCCTGATTAACCGCATAATAGCTTCTGATGTGTATAAATTTGTAACGAACGATCTCGATTATGCAGTACAAAACCTTCCTGCTACTGATAATGCAGGCAGAGTAACTACATGGTCGGCGCAAGGTATGTTGAGCAAAGTGTATTTAACCATGGCAGGTTTGAATGGTAATGGCACACGCAACCAGGCTTACCTGGATAGTGCCAAAAAATATGCAGGAAATGTGTGCAAAAATAGCGGCAAGATATTATTCCCAAGTTATTATGACCTGTTTAAAGTGCAAAACAATGATGTGCCCGAAGTTTTATTTGCTTTTCAATGGGCAGCAGGTACCGGGTATGGCAATGGTAATACGCTCAATAACTATGCGCCAAGCAACACTATTATGCCAAAAAAAGGAGGAGCATGGTCTTCTATGCATCCTACTTACGACTTGTATTTATTGTATTCCGCTAAAGATACGGTAAGACGAAAAGCCACTTTTATGCTTAACGGCGATTACTTTCCTGAATTGAATGCAGCGGGTGGTGGTTATACAGCTACTGGTGTAAGTATAAAAAAACATATTGTTGGTAACGATATAGATAACAGTTCGCCTCTTATGGATTTATGGTCATCGCCTGAGCATGATGCTGCGCTTAGGTTAGCCGATGTGTATATGATCTATGCCGAAGCTATTATGGGAAACAATACTACCACTTCAGATCCCGATGCCTTGATGTATTACAACAAAGTGCGTACCAGGGCAGGTGTTGACCCGCTTTCAACCATAACGCTTGATACGCTTATTAGCGAAAGAAGAATTGAATTTGCTTTTGAAGGACAATATTGGGGGGATCTGGTAAGGCTTTCTTATTGGAAACCAGCTAAAGCGTTGGCTATTATAAATGCACAAAACCGTGCTTTTTTCAATTATGCTGCCGGAGTTGCTACACCAGATGCAAGTCCTGTTGTAACCGTGCTTCCTGCAACAGCCAGTTCATTTACATTGCAAATACCGGCAACGGAGTTAACAGCAAATCCAAAATTGGCAGAACCACCAGTAAAATATTATTAATCAATGTGATTAATTGAGTAAGTATTCAATATAAATTTTTATGAAAAAAACATATAAACTAAATTATGGCATTCTGTTTTTTTGTGTGTCGATGGCATTGATACTATTAATGTCTGCATGCAAAAAGTCAGTAGAACATAGTCCTGTAATTACCGGAGTTGTTAATTATGTTGCATCTCCGGGCGATTCTGTTTTATCCGGCGTTGTGCCCGATGGACAATGGGTAGTTATTACCGGTCAGAATTTACAAAATGCACTTCAAATAACGTTTAACGGAGTGCCGGCTACTTTTAATAATGCATTATTTGCTTCGAATAGTGTTGTAGTGCAAATTCCTTCAATTGTGTTTTCAACAATAGATACTAATAAGCTCAATACCATTCAGTACACAACACCCGGAGGTACAACAACGTTCTCTTTCAAATTAACCCCGGCCGGACCAACGATTACAGCAATTTCCAATGTATTTGCCAACCCGGGCGACTCTGTTTTTATTTATGGCTCAGATTTGGTTTTAGTTCAAAAATTTTCTTATGGAGGAACTAACATCGCTTCATTTAAATCAAATACGTATGGAACTTCTCTTGGTTTTGTGATGCCAACGCCTGCTCCTGCCAGTGGAAATGTAGTAGTAACTACCAGGAGCGGTACAGTTATTTTCAAGATATTGGCAACGCCAACCATTACCGGTGTTTCTAACGAAAATCCAAAAACCGGCGATTCTGTATATATCTATGGTACGTACCTAAAAGGTATTCAAACGTTTACTTTTGCCGGTACGGGTATTACCTCTTTTGTTTCAGCAAGTGATGGAAGTTCTGTAGGGTTTGTTTTGCCAGCGCTTTCTCAAAGCGGACCGGTATCAATTACAACACCCTTTGGAACGGTTACCACGATGTACAACGTGAATGACATAACTGGTGTAGGATCAATCTCCAATTGGGAATGGAGCGGTAATTTTAATTGGCAGTGGTGGGGTGGTGCCACCTTGAATAGTGGCGACCCTAACTCCGGATGGCCACCCTACAATGCTGATTTTCCTGGTAATTCGAGTCTTTTCATGTCGCTTAAAAATAGTATTCTGGCTCCCGGTGAAGGGAATACGTTTTCTAATTATGCCATACTTATGAACGGTGCACAATGGGTACCAACAGCCAATATTAATGATCCGGTTGGTAATTGGGCATTTAAATTTGAAGTAAATATCCCGCAACCATGGAATGGCGGCGCCATTGATATTTTAAGTTCCGACAAAACATATATAGCCAGATGGGAGCCATGGCAAATATCTTCAACTGTCACAGCCGCGTATACCACCAAAGGTTGGAGAACTGTAACCATTCCTTTTACTGAGTTTCGTAAAACCGATGCTACGCTCGGCGAAGGTAGAGGCGTTTCGATAACAAAATTTGCTGATTTATTGGGCGCTACAGGAAATAGCGGGTGCACAATGTATATACACAACTATAGCACTTCGGCAACAGCAACGGGCTTTTACGGTGCTTTTGATAATTTAAGAGTTGTAAAAATTAAATAGCAGGCGGGTGATATGCAGACCGCGTTTATCACCGCTACTTTTAAAAAATTGAAATATCAAAAGAAATATACAGATGAAAAATAAAATTAAAAATATATATGTGATAGCAGGAGGTTTAATTACCCTTCTTTCTATCATTTCCTGTAAAAAAACAAAAGTAGATTCACCGCAAATTTCTGTTTCTAATATTACAGATACCATACCTGAAAGTGGAGGAACCAAATCCTTGTCATTTACCTGTAATGGTGAATGGAGTATTGATACAACCGGATTTGGCTGGGTAAAAGTTAGCCCCACAGCTGGCAATAGCGGTGATGCAACCATTACTTTAACAGCACCAATTAATACGACCGGCATTAGCCGTACAGTAATTTTAAAATTGAATGCTACAAATGGCCAGGCCAGGCGAATTACAGTACTTCAGGCGCCTGTAATTTATCAATCGTATAATACATCGCCCAAAGCACCTGATGCAACCGGCATGGGCAGTACGGCTATGCAAATAAATGCAGGTATTAAAATGGGGATAAACATTTGGAATACTATGGAATCTCCCGGCGGAGAAACAGGATGGGGTAATCCACTGATTACACAATCGCTGATCGATACGCTGAAAAAAGCGGGCTTTAATGCGATAAGAATCCCTTGTGGTTATTGGGCACAAGGGCATATGAACAAAACAACAGGTAAAATTGATGATACCTGGTTAAAAAGGATTAAAGAAGTAGTTCAGTATTGTGTGAATGATGGTATGTATGTGGAGATAAACCGTCACCATGATGGTAATGATGATTTTCACTTAACCGGTGCAAAGTTAGATAGTGCAAAAGCTATACATAAAGCTATATGGGAGCAGGTCGCTACCACACTGCGTGATTTTGATGAGCATATAATGTTTGCAAGCTTCAACGAGCCCAATGCCACAGATTTGCCATCAGCTACTGTTTTACACGATTTTCACCAGATTTTCATTGATGCAGTGCGTTCTACCGGAGGCAGAAATGCGTATCGTACTTTAGTGCTCCAGGCACCAAACACATCGCTTGATCTGATGAACTATTTTACTCCAGACGGATTACCAGGTTTGCCTAAAGATCCCGTTCCTGATAAATTGATACTTGAATTTCACTGGTACTCACCCCCTAATTTTTGTATACTGAGTGATGATGCAAGCTGGGGCAAAGAGTGGCGTTATTGGGGTAAGAACCTGCATTCACTTACCGACCCCGAACATAACTCAAATCCGGATTTTGAAGAAGCCTATTTGGAGCGCAACATGGAATGGGCAAAGAAAGCTTTTGTGGATAAAAACATTCCTGTACTGATTGGCGAGTTTGGTGCAGCATACCATGCCGATGATCTTACAGGCCATCCGGCAGATTCAATCTTATCTTTAACATCAGTCGCACATTTCTTTGGGCATACGGTAAGAACTGCCCGTGCCAATGGACTCTCTCCGTTTTTGTGGGCTGGTGTAATTAACAGGCAAAAAGAAACCATAGAAGATAAACAGCAGTTAGATTCTTTACGCAAAGGAGCTGGATTCTAAGCAAAGTGAATACCCGGGGATGGTGCAATGAAAATAGCACCATCCCTTCAGGTCTATTAGAAAAAAAAACATCTCTATTGATAAACCCAAAATATGAAAATCACCAGGGGATATACAATGACTGGATTTCTTTTTGCCGTACTATTTTTTACAGGCTGTCATAAAAAAACTTCCGTTGCACCGGAACTATCTGTTTCACCATCCGAAATCATTCTTCCATCAGAAGGAGGAACAGCAGATTTAGCAATCAACGCGAACGCAACATGGAATGTCAATAACGCTGCTTCTTCCTGGTTGCAATTAAGCCAAACCAGCGGAAACAGCGGTAGTGCTACAACCCGGTTATCTGCAACACTTAATACTTCCGGCGCAACCCGTTCAACAGTGTTGGTTATAAATTCTTCCAATGGCCAGGCCAGAAACGTTACCGTTTCACAAGCGAATCGTCTATATCCGTCTTACAATACATCTCCCAAACCAGCTGATTCAACAGGAATGAGCACCGCAGTACAACTGGCCGCAAAAATTAAATTGGGCTGGAACATTGGTAATACTATGGAAGCTCCCGGTGGTGAAACCGGATGGGGCAATCCTGTAATAACCGAGTCGTACATAAAATTTGTAAAGCAATCGGGTTTTAATGCTATTCGTATTCCCTGTTCCTTTGATTGGTATCATGTCGATAACAAGGCAACTGCGCATATTGATCAAAACTGGCTCAATAGAGTTAAAACGGTTGTTGGGTATTGTGTAAACAATGATATGTATGTTTTACTGAACATTCATTGGGATGGTGGCTGGCTGGAAAACAACTGTACGCCTAATAAAAAAGATTCTGTCAATGCAAAACAAATGGCCTATTGGGAGCAAATAGCTACTGCCATGCGTGATTTTGACGAACACCTGATGTTTGCCAGCGCTAATGAACCCAATGCAGACGATGCCACTAAAATGGGTGTATTGCTTTCCTATCACCAAACATTTGTAAATGCCGTTCGTTCAACCGGAGGCAAAAATTCTCATAGATGCCTCGTTATCCAGGGATCAAGCGACTGGATAAGTGTGGCCGCTTTCCCAACTGATCCCACTCCCAATCGATTGATCTATGAAGAACATAACTACACGCCTTTTCAATTTACTGCTTTGGATGGAGATGCAAGCTGGGGTAAAATGTTTTACTACTGGGGCGCCGGTCATCATTCAACAATAGAGCCTGACCGTAATCCAACCTGGGGAGAAGAAAGTGAACAAACAAAATGGTTCGGTAAGATGAAATCGATGTTTGTTGATAAAGGTATTCCTGTTATAATGGGAGAGTATGGAGCTTACAGACGTGGAGGTTCGTCAAATGTTCCCAAAGATCTGGACACGCACAATGCTTCGGTAGATTATTGGTTAACCTATGTAACCAAACAGGCAATAGCTTATGGTGTTAAACCTTTTTTCTGGGATACCGGAGGCGCCCTGGACAGAAACAGTAATACGGTAAAAGATCAGCGTACAATTGATGCCATCATTGCTGGCAGCAAATGAAAATTTTCAGATTTGTTACCTGAGCATGCTTCAGACACAACTGACTGCCAGTGCAAATGGTTTAACACCGCCAAGTATGATCATCAATACAAAAAAAATACAATGATGCGTTGGCGCTTTAGCATAAAAAATACCTGAATGGTTTTATGCAGCTGTAAATTATTATCAATGAAAAAAAATATTTTCTTATCAGCGTTCCTGTTTTCTTTCGTTTCGGTGCAACTGTTTGGTCAAAGTTCAAATAGCAATAAGCCGGCTACTCAGGAGCGAATTATAAATATAGATTTCAGCAAAGCAACCGGACGCCTCAATACAATGTTTAACGAATGTGTGGGTGCAGGCAGAGCCAATGAAGGTCTTAGAGCCGACTGGCAGCAACAATTGGCTTATGTAAGAAAAGAATGTGGGTTTAAATACATTCGCATGCATGGGCTTCTGACAGATGATATGGCTGTTTATAAAGAAGACAGCAAAGGAAATCCTGAATACAATTACATGTATGTGGATGCTTTGTTTGATTTTTTGCACAGCATTGGAATAAAACCTTTCGTTGAATTAGGATTTATGCCCGGCGCATTGGCAAGCGGATCTCAAACAATTTTTTGGTGGAGAGGAAATGTAACTCCACCAAAAGACTATGAAAAATGGGCAGGCCTCATAAAAAATATTACAGAACACTTTACAGAACGTTATGGCGCCGATGAAGTAAAGACCTGGTATTTTGAAGTTTGGAATGAACCAAATCTTTCGCCTGGTTTTTGGACAGGAACACAACAGGATTATTTCAAACTTTACAAATACACGGCACAGGCGGTTAAAAGCGTAAACAAGGATTACCGTGTTGGCGGACCGGGAACTGCCGGCGCAGCATGGGAAAGTGAGATGATTGATTACTGTTACAAAAATAATCTGCCCATCGATTTTATCAGCACTCACTCGTATGGTGTGAAACAAGGCTATTTGGATGAATATGGAAATTCCGGTACAGTGCTCGCCAAAGAAGAGTTTGCAGTTAGTGGCGATGTACTTCAATCGCGAAAGGAAATTGCAACTTCACTAATGCCTAACCTGGAACTGCATTACACCGAATGGAGTGCATCGTATACCCCCGCGGACCCTGTTCATGACAGTTATCATGAAGCAGCGTATGTGTTGCAAAAACTGAAACAGGTTGGCAATGCAGCAAACTCTATGTCGTATTGGGTGTTCACAGATATTTTTGAAGAACCGGGACCAAGATTTACACCTTTCCACGGAGGTTTTGGAATGTTGAACATGCAAGGCATCAACAAGCCTGTATTTTATTCATACCAGTTTTTAAATCGTTTGGGAAATATTGAACTGGTAAATAAAGATGCCGCTTCGTGGGTTTGTAAAGATTCATCAGGAAACATGCAGGCATTGGTTTGGGATTACACTTACACGCTTCCCGATAGCACCAATAACCAGCAGTATTATACCCGCGATTTGCCTTCGAAACAAAAAGGAAAATTAAAGGTCAATATTGCAAACGTTCCCAATGGCAATTATGCTCTTGAAGTTTTTAAAGTAGGTTACCATAGCAATGATGCTTATTCCACTTATCTGTCTATGGGGAAACCTGCACAACTTACAAAGCAACAGGTAGAGCAAATAAAGAGGCAAAACGATGGTTCGCCACTTTTAAAAGAAATTATCACTATTAAAAATGGAGCCGCCTTTTCAAAAGAGCTTGAGCTTCATGAGAATGATGTTTTCTTTTTAAATATTATCAAACTGTAAATGATATTGGCTTTTAAAACGATCCGTTCACAACCAAAACAAAACCAATGATTAAAAAAATCATCTTGCTGTTGTTGTGCCACATCGCACTTTTTACAGCCTTTTCACAAAATGTAACTATTTCAGTTAATGCAACGCAGAACAAACGCCTGATCTCCCCATACATATATGGACGAAATGAAGGCTTTGACAAATCTGTGCAATTTTATAAAGATGCGGGGTTGCATTTCGCACGTATGAACGGCGGAAATAACGCAACAGGTTACAACTGGCGAAAGAAAATTACGGTTCATCCAGACTGGTATAATAATGTTTATAATGAGGACTGGGATGCACACGCACAAAACATTGTTACCAATTATCCTGATATCCAGGGCATGTTTGCTTTTCAATTACTGGGCCGGGTTGCCTCCAACACCAATAACAACTTCAATGACTGGGCTTACAATCAATCCCAGTATTGGTCTGGTGTTGGCCAGAACTTAGCCGGTGGAGGAACGCCCGATCCAAACGGCGGTAGTAAAGCCCTGGTTGACGGAGACATTAATTTGTTTACGCAGACCTGGCCTGCCGATTCTTCTGTAGGAATTCTAAATCATTGGTTTGGAACCAATGGTTTAGGGCTTAACAAAAACCAGTTTGTATACTGGAATATGGACAATGAGGTAGATATATGGAGCGGCACTCATGATTATGCTATGCCAACACAGATATCGGCGTCTGCCTTTATGGATCGTTATATAGAATTAGCGAAAAAAGCAAAAGCTTTATATCCGGGCATCAAGCTCTGCGGGCCTGTTGCAACCTCTGAATGGCAATGGTACAAATGGTCAAATGAAAGTATCTACATAAATGGCCGGTATTATCCCTGGATTGAGTATTTCATAAAACGCCTTGGCGATGAGTATAAGGCAACCGGTATCAAACTGGTAGATGTGGTAGATATTCACAACTACCCCTTCTATAATAATGATGCGGAGGCGCTGCAGGGACACCGGATTTATTATGATACAACGTATGATTATCCGGGTTCAAACGGTATTAGAACAAGTACCGGCGGATGGGATGCATCACTTACAAAACAATATATTTTCAAGCGCATCAACGGCTGGTTAAATGAACAATTTGGCGCCAACCATGGCATAACATGTGGGGTAAGCGAATGGGGTACCATGTCGAGCAGCAACCCAAGCCTTGAATCTGTTATATATGCTTCGCATTTGGGTACATTTGCAAACAATGGCGTTGAATTGTTTTCTCCCTGGAACTGGTCTATCGGCATGTGGGAAACCCTGCACCTCTTTAGCAGGAATGCAAAAAAATATAGCGTATCCAGTACTTCTTCACTCGAAAACACAGTATCTGCTTATTCTTCGGTAAACGAAAATGCCGACTCTTTAACGGTGATGCTTGTAAACCGTGACATGAGCGCTTCCCGCACTGTTACAATCAATCTGAGCAATTTCAATGTTGCCAATGGAAATTACAACACATTGCAGTTGTCGTCTTTACCGGCAACAGAGACTTTTGTATCGCACACGCAAAATGCGTTGCAGGCAAATACCGTGGCGGTAAACTCAAATTCATTGACCATAACGGTGCCGGCACTTTCTACAACGGCCATTCTGCTGGTTAAAGCCACTGCACCTCCTGTTACTTACGTTACTTTAAAAAACAGAGCTACCGGATTGCTGATCGATGGTATGGGCAGGTTCACCAATGGTGACAATGCCGGGCAATGGAGTAATAGCGGCAGTACAGCACAGCAATGGTCAACAGAAACCGTCGGAAATTATGTAATGCTGAAAAATCGTGCCTCTGGATTATATCTTGATGGTATGTACAGGTCTACCAATGGTGACAATGCCGGGCAATGGAGTTATAGTGGCAGTGATGCACAGCAATGGACAAAGGAAACTACCGGAAACTATGTTAAGTTTAAGAATAAAGCCACAGGATTATATCTCGATGGAATGGGGCGTACCACCAACGGTGACAACTTAGGCCAATGGAGTTCGAGTAGCAGTTTTAACCAGCAATGGGCATTAACCACTGTTGGAAATGGGCGAATAGCAACAACTGCCGATACTGATCGGGTGCTGTTACATCCGAATCCGTTTAAATCAACATTTAGTATGATCGTTGACAAGCCGGATGAAATAATAAGTATTACAATTTTTGACATGTTAGGCCGGCAGGTTGAAACCATTGGGCATGCAGCAATCTCAAACTCAATGTCAATGGGAGCTTCCCTGAAATCGGGAGTGTATGTGGTACAGGTATATGAAGTAAATGGAGTTAAATCATTTAAGGTAGTTAAGGAATGACGTGGTGACTAAAGTTGAATAATTTCAAATAACAGCATGTATCAAATCAATAGTTTAACCAGGTTTGTTTTGTGTGGGATATTTATTTCCTTAAGTGCAATCGGCTATAACCATGCACAAACAAAAGCTCCTGCGCCTTTTGGTCCTGTTCCAACAGAAAATCAGATGAGATGGCAGGAAATGGAATATTACGCTTTTGTTCATTTCTCATTAAATACCTATACAGATCAATCGTGGGGATATGGAAATGAAGATGTGAAACTATTTAATCCTGATAAGCTGGATTGTCGTCAATGGGCCCGTATTTGCAGGCAGGCAGGAATGAAGGGAGTAATAATAACGGCAAAGCACCATTGTGGTTTTTGTCTGTGGCCTTCAAAGTACACGGAGTATTCGGTAAAAAATGCTCCATGGAAGAATGGAAAAGGCGATGTGGTTCGCGAAATGGCCGATGCCTGTAAAGAATATGGTTTGAAATTAGGCATCTATTTGTCGCCCTGGGATAGAAACCACCCCGACTATGGAAAGCCTGAATACATTACTTACTTCCGTAATCAACTTACAGAGCTTTGTACCAACTACGGGCCCATTTTCGAAATATGGTTTGACGGCGCGAACGGAGGTTCGGGATATTATGGCGGCGCTAATGAAACCCGCACAATAGACCGTACAACTTATTACGACTGGCCGAATACGTATAAGCTGATTCGCAAATTGCAACCCAACATTGTTATATGGAATGATGGAGGCGACAGGGGCGATCTTCGATGGGTTGGAACCGAAGCCGGCCAGGTTGGTGAAACCAACTGGAGCTTATTAAATGCAAAGGGCGAAGTATCATGGAATATGTTGCACTTCGGGTTAGAAAATGGTGATTCGTGGGTTTCTGCCGAAGTAAATACTTCCATCAGGCCCGAATGGTTTTATCATTCGGGTGAAAACGCAAGGGTAAAAACAGTACCTCAACTGATGGATACCTATTATAATTCCATTGGGCACAACGGTTCATTGCTACTTAACTTCCCCATTGATATAAGAGGTTTGATTCATGAAAATGATGAAAAAGCAGCGATTGGATTTGCAAAAGCAGTGAAAGAAGCATTTGCCGTGAATCTGGCTGCAAAATCAAAAGCAACAGCTTCGAATGTTCGTGGCAATTCAAAACAGTTTGATGCATCTAATGCAACAGATGTCAATAAAAACAGCTATTGGGCAACCGATGATGGTATAACAAAATCTTCGCTGACAGTAGATTTTGGTAAGCCAACCACATTCAACCGTTTTCTGGTACAGGAATACATTCGTTTAGGACAAAGAGTGAAAGCCTTCACCGTTGAAGCGCTGGTTAATGGAAACTGGAAAGAACTGGCAAATGCCACTACTATCGGTTACAAACGCATACTGAGTTTCCCTACTGTCAGGGCAACACAGGTTCGCTTCAACATAACCGATTCAAAAGCTTGCCCTGTAATTTCCAACATCGGAATTTATAACGCCCCGCAACTGCTAACGCCTCCTTCAATTATCAGAAATCAATCCGGTGAAATAAAAATAATTCCGGTTGATGAAGAATCGGTTGTTTACTATACATTGGATGGAAGTGTTCCAACTACCAAATCGAAAAAGTATACAAAACCATTTCAAACAGAAAGGAAGTTAGAAGTAAGAGCAATTGCTTTCGATCCTGCTACCCGCAAAAGCAGCCCTGCAGCTCATGAAAAATTCGATATCTCCAGAAAGGATTGGAAAATTATAGGAACAGAAGACGAAAAGGCTTATGCAGTCATTGATGGAAATCCTTCTTCTGCATGGCATCAGCCAAAGGGAACACAAATACCTGCTGATCTTGTAATCGATTTGGGGAAAGAAGAAAATCTTTGTGGTTTCAAATACTATCCTGACCAAACCCTGTGGGGGCCAGGTATCATCACTAATTACCGGTTTTATGTTTCAAATGATAATAAAGAATGGAAACTGGTAAATGAGGGTGAATTCTCCAACATCAAAAACAACCCTTTGTGGCAAACCAAAATATTTACGGCTGAAAAAGCCCGTTATATCAAACTGCGGGCTTTAAAAAATACGGAGGATAACGATAATATCGGCTATGGAGAGGTGGATGTGATTACAAACTAAATGTATTGCGGCAGGATAGAGGATAAATGAGGAATATTATTTAATGTTTATTAAAAGATTCGGATCGTGTGTAAATTGAAATGCTTTCTCTTATTTGTATTTTCATTTTCTCTCATTCTTTCTTTGAAATCGCAGGAGCTTTTTGTTGGCGCCAACTATCATCCTCACGATGATAAAAATATTGAGAAAATAAAAAGGGATATACAGTTAATGAAAGAGGCCGGGTTCAAAGCTGTTCGTATGGGGCATCTTGCCTGGGACAGCTATGAACCATCGGAAGGAAAATTTGATTTTTCCTGGTTTGATAAAGTAATGGATTTGATGAATGATGCAGGTATAAAAGTGATCTTAGACATTGCCATTCGTCCTGCACCCGTTTGGTTGCATCACAAGTATCCTTCCATTGACATTGTAAATGCCAATGGAAACAGGGTCTATCCAAACCATCGCTACATGGAAGATGTCGGAGATCCCATGTATCAAAAATATGCGGTGCGATATGCCGATACACTTACAAAGCATTATGGAAAACATCCGGCATTAATGGCATTTGGAGTAGACAATGAATCCGGTGACGGACCTATGTCTTATTCAGAAACAGCCAAAAAAAGGTTCATTGCATGGCTAAAGAAAAAATATTCTACTCTTGATAATTTAAACAAAGCATGGGCAACGCAGCGTTGGTCAAGAAGAATTAATCAGTTTGAAGAAATCGGTTTTCCGGTATCCGGAACAATTAATGGTGCACCGGAGCGAATGCTCGATTTCAGGCGTTTTGTTTCCGATGAAATTAACCTGATTCTCTTTAAAGTCATTGATAAAGTAAAAACCAATGCTCCCAATGCTTTGCTTAACACCAATGCATGGTACTATAGCCCGCTAAAATATTTTGATTATTCCCAAATTGCCTATTCGGGCAAAATGACCCGTGAAGGTTGTGGATTTTATCCCGGAAATTCTTTGACTACCAATTGGGGTGTGATGGGTGCTTTGTTTGGAATGGCAAGAATTCAATTTGAAAGCACTAATCCTTTTTGGTGCAGTGAGTTTACAACCATGACTGCAGTTCCGAACTCAATCAGAAAGTCTGCTTATGCAACGCTCATGTACGGTAACCAAATGGTTTGTGGGTGGACCTGGCAAAGCATGCACAGCGGAGAAGAACAATACCTCGAAGGTATGCTTGATTGGGATGGAGTTCCCAATCGCAAATATGATGAATATAAAAAGATAGCTACTGAATTTAAGAAGATAGAAAAATATTTTCCCTATAAGGTTCAGGCAGAAGTTGGGTTAGCTTTTTCTTTTCCAGGCCAAATTGCAAGTACTTATTTTCCCGAGCAACATGATAACCAGCTTCAGGCCTGTTTTGATTTGTTTTATCATCGCAACATGGATGCCCGCGTGGTAGAGATCAGCAAAAGTTCATTGAACTATAAATTATTGTTTGTACCTGGTGTTGCCGTAATGGATGAAACAACGGCAAATAAAATCCGGGAATTCGTAAAGAACGGGGGCACGGTTGTAATGACAAGTAATTCAGCTGTCGTTGATGAAACAGGGAAAGTGTTTACCTCCACTCATCCGGGACGATTGAACGATGTGTTTGGGATTCGTGTCGGTAGCTTTGAAGAAACAGAATCGCTTAATGAAATTTCAAAAAAATCATTCAAAGGGAAAAAGATGGAGGTTAATTACAAAGGAAAAGAAATCAATACTGAATCCGCTCGATTTGATGTGATTGAATCTAAAGGTGCAGAAGTTCTTGCAAGTATAACGAGCTTAGATAAAGATTATCCAGTTATCACTTCGAATAAATATGGAAAGGGGAGGGCCATTTATGTAGGCTTACCAGCGAAGGGTGAAATGCTGAATCCTTTGCTTGATGATTTGATCGGTGAGCTTTCAATGAAAAAAGGTCCTGATGTTCCATCAGGTGTTATGGCAAGGCAAATTGATAAGAATCATTTTTTGTATTTGAATGTAACAGGTGAACCAAAAGAAATTCCGATGAAAGGGAAATCAAGAAGTATTCTCTTTGATAAAGAATATCCAGGTAATTTTACAATCGCTGCCTACGAACCCGAGTTTATTGAACTAAAATGAGTTCCGATTCTGCGATGAAATTATTGACCTGATAAATGCTTAAAATGAGAATATATTTATTTTTTTATGTGTTTATTGCTTCGTTATTAACATGCAGGATTTGTGCTCAGGATGTAAACCCCTGGGAAAATCCGGATGTTAATGGCATAAACAGGGAAAAGCCTCATGCGTATAATTTTTTGTCTGAAGAGAAAGCGAATAACCCAATGGTTCAGTCGCTTAACGGTATCTGGAAGTTTAAATGGTCACCCGATCCGCAATCACGCCCGGTAGATTTTTATAAGGAGAATTATTCAACAGAAAATTGGGATAACATACTGGTCCCGGGAAATTGGGAACTACAGGGATTTGGAACTCCGGTTTATACCAACTTTACTTATCCATTCAAGCGGAATCCTCCAAAAGTTACAAGCGAACCGGAAAAATACTTTACAAGCTTTCTTCAACGAAATCCGGTTGGCAGCTATTGCACAACCTTTTTCATTCCTGAAACCTGGAACCATAAACAAATATTCATAAATTTTGGCGGCGTACTCTCGGCGATGTATGTGTGGATAAACGGACAAAAGGTTGGGTACAGTGAAAATTCTATGTCACCTGCCGGGTTTGATATAACAAAATACGTCAGTAAGGGTGAAAATAAACTGGCAGTTGAAGTATATCGCTGGTGCGATGGCAGCTATTTGGAAGATCAGGATATCTGGCGATTAAGTGGAATTTTCAGGGATGTTGATTTAATTGCCCGTCCCAAAACCTTTATCAGCGATTTTTTCATAAAAGCTACGCCGGATAATGCGTTTGATAACGCTTACATTTCCATAGACCTCAATATTGATAACCGCTCAGCTCAAAATATTTTAGGATTGTACGTGGATGCAGAGGTATCGGGTTACTCCGCACAGGGCGACTGGGTTGATCTTTCTTTTATTAAAAAAGTGCCGGTGATGCAACAATCAAATCAGGCATCGATCCAATTAAGATCATTGATCAAACATCCCAGGCTTTGGTCTGCCGAAACGCCGGATTTATATCATCTTATTTTAAAACTCAAAAACAATAAGAATGAGGTTGTTGACAAAGCCGAATGTTATTTCGGTGTTCGCAAAATTGAAGTAAGGGGAGATGTATTTTATATCAATGGCAAAGCAGTTAAGCTTAAAGGAGTGAACCGCCACGAACAACACCCGCGCACCGGAAAGCATGTGAGCCGCAATACTATGATTCGTGATCTGGAGCTGATGAAGCAGGCAAATATCAATATGATTCGTACCTGCCATTATCCAGACGACCCATTGTTTTATGAGCTTTGTGACAAGTATGGCTTTTATGTAATGGACGAAGCAAACCAGGAGTCTCACGGTTTTGGTATTGGAAATAAGGAGATCGGCGATAATCCCGTATGGAAAAAGTCGCATGTAGAAAGGGCTGTTTCATTGGTGCAACGGGATAAAAACCACCCCTGTGTTATTTTCTGGTCGTTGGGGAATGAAGGCGGTCATGGACAAAACCTAATTGCCATGGCCGACACCATAAAGAAATTGGATACAAGCCGGGTGATTTACTCCGATACACAACGTGATGTAGCAGGTATTTACGATGAAGGTTATCTGCATCCCGCCGATCTGAAAAAGTTGGGAGAAATGATAAAAGATAAACCGGTATTTATGCGTGAATATCTGCATGTGATGGGTAACTCAGGTGGAAACCTTCAGGAATACTGGGATGTAATTTATGCCGATTCAAGTCTTACTGGTGCTGCCATCTGGGAATGGGTGGATCAGGGACTGGCGAAGAAAAAGGATGGCTCTCCTTTAAAACTCACTGAGCATCCTGATGATTACCATCTGAACGACGATGAATTTTGGGCTTATGGCGGCGATTTTGGCGATCAGCCAAACGATGGAAATTTTTGTATTAAAGGGTTGGTTTCTTCCGACAGAAAGCCATATCCTCACTACTTTGAAGTTCAGAAAATTTACCAACCGGTTACATTTCAACTGTTAAATGATAACAAAACAATCAACGTTACAAATCATTTTGATTTCCTTACGCTTCACAACCTCGATTTTGAATATGAGTATACAGCGAACGGAAAATCCCTGCAAAAAGGCAAGTTCAGTTGCGACGGCATCTTGCCGGGAACATCCTCAGGCATAATGCTCTCTTTGCCGCAAGTGTCAGATACAACTTCCTTTGAAATATGTTTGAATATTTATGCAAAACTCAAGACTGCGACGCTATGGGCTGAAGAGGGTTTTTGTATTGCAAAAGAGCAATTCGTTATCAAACCATATATGTGGCCAAAGGTGGCGCCTGTCGAAAAACAGGTAGCTGTAACAGAATCACCGTCGCAAATAGAACTAAAGACAGAAAGAATGTCCTTTACGCTGGACAGGAAAAATGGTTCATTAGTAAATTGGAAAGTGAATGGGCAGGAATTGTTGAAAGGGAAACTCGAACCTTATTTCTGGAAAACACCAAACGATAATCAAAAGTATAACGGTTATGTGAAAGAATTGGGCAAATGGAAAAATGCAGCAGAAAATGTGGTGGTTAAGAATATTGAAATGTTTAAACAAAACAATTTGGTTGCCGTTAAGTTCGATATGAATTTACCAGCCATTGGTGCAAATTATACACTGAATTACCAATTGAACAGTGAAGGGAAACTACAAGTTGAAGCGACTTATACACCTCTGAGCGATACCATTCCGCTGATCCCTAAATTTGGCATGAGGATTCGTATCCCGGAAAATTATAACAGCATTGACTGGTACGGTCGTGGTCCATACGAAAATTACCCCGACAGGAAAACGGCTTCTTTAATTGGATTATACAATTCTTCCTTAAATAATTTCATTACCTCTTATCCCGCACCGCAAGACAATGCTAACCGTTGTGATGTTCGATGGTTCAACATGCGTGCACAAAATAACAGTGTTATAAAAGTAACAGGTATGCAGCCACTTTGTTTTCATGCATGGCCCTATAGCGAAGATGATTTGGAAAACTTCCGTCACAATTACCAGCTTCCACAACGCGATTTTATTAACCTGAATATTGATTTGAATATACATGGAGTGGGTGGTGATGATACCTGGGGCGCAAAGACCATGGACAAATACACCAATCCTGGTAACAAGCCTTACCGGTACGGATTTATTCTTGAATATTCAGACGCAAATTGATGTATTATGTTTTGTAGAAAAAATGCAATGAAAAAAATATGCGTGTGTAGCACATTTGTGTTGTTACATTTTTTTGGAGTGAATGCCCGGGAATTAGATCAAATGCACCCATCAAAAAGAACGAAAGAGAACCTTGACTTTAACTGGCAGTTCCACAAAGGCAATATTGCTATGAAGCGCGTAATAAAGGCCGGCGGCCAGGGTGGACTAACAGATGCCAACGTTAAAGTAATAACTACCACAGACACAACAATTGATTATACCGATGTTAAAAGTGCAACGGTCTTTTATCCCAAAGACTGGCAACCGGTTAATGTACCTCACGATTGGGTGGTTGAGAATACTTTTATAAATGACAATTCACTCGGCAGCCAGCCGGCAGCCAACGGATATTTACCTGCGGGCATCGGTTTTTACAGAAAAGAATTTGAAATACCTGAAGCCGACAAAGGAAAAAAAATATCCATCGAATTTGACGGAATTTTCAGGAACAGCACCGTTTGGGTAAATGGTCATTTGCTCGGTAATCACCAAAGCGGTTACACACCGTGTAACTACGATTTGACTGATGTTTTACGTTATGGAAATGAAGGGAAAAATGTAATACTGGTGAAGGTAGATGCCAGCGAATACGAGGGCTGGTGGTATGAAGGTGGCGGCATTTACAGACATGTTTGGTTGATTAAAACCGATAGGCTGCACGTTGACAGGTTTGGCACTTATGTTACTACGCCGACCATTTCTTCACAGGAGGCTGTTGTTAACATAAAAACTACATTGAAGAATGAATACAGGGAGGCTAAAAACTTTATCCTTGTTTCAAAAATTGTAAACAACAGAGGTATTGTACAGGACTCGGTGACTTCAACTCAAAAAATTGAGCCGTTTAGTACAACTGAAATTGCACAAACAGGAACAATACAAAAGCCATTGCTATGGTTGCCCGAAACGCCAACCTTATACAAAGTGCAAACTGAGGTGATTGAGAATGGAACTATTACTGACAGGTATGAAACTGGTTTTGGAGTAAGAACTATTGAAATCAATCGCAATGGAGTTTTTCTCAATGGTAAATTGTATCCTGTAAAGGGAACGGCCAATCACCAGGATTTTGCCGGCATCGGTGTTGCGCTTCCCGATAAAATAAATGAATACAAATTAAGGCTCCTTAAAGAAATGGGCAGTAATGCTTACCGCAGTGCCCATCATCCACCTACACCGGAATTACTTGATATGTGCGATAGCATTGGGATGCTTGTACTGGATGAAAACCGTTTTTTATCAGGCAGTGAAGAAGGGTTAAAGGACTTAACGACTATGTTGTATCGCGACAGAAATCATCCTTCCATATTCATGTGGAATATGGAGAATGAAGAATGGATTCAGGGAACTGTAACCGGGGCAAGGATTCTTGAAACACTGGTTGCCACAACTCATAAAATTGATCCTGCACGTAAGGTAACGGCCGCTATGAACCATGCACGAAACGATGGCGGTTATGCCGATGTGCTTGATGTTGTTGGATATAATTATGGCGACAAAGGATTGGCCTATGTAAAAGACCACGAAAACTATCCCAATCGAATATTGTTTTCAACCGAATCAACAAGTTTCATTTCAACACGCGGAGAGTACGAGAACAATTGGGAAAAGGGCTATGTATCTAACTTACAGAAATGGGAACCCAACTGGGGGCCATTCCCGGGAGAAGATTGGGCCGACGTGGTAAAATATCCATTTCTTGGCGGCACATTCGTATGGAGCGGATTTGATTACAGGGGTGAACCAACACCTTATCAATGGCCCTGCGTTACATCGCATTTCGGCATTATGGATATCTGCGGTTTTCCTAAGGATGGGTATTATGCATATAAAGCTGCCTGGACCAATGAACCGGTAGTTCACCTGTTGCCGCATTGGAACTGGCCCGGGAAAGAGGGCAAATTTCAAAAGGTTCAGTGCTATACCAACTGCGAAGAAATTGAGTTATTCCTGAATGGAAAAAGTATGGGGAAGAAAAAAACAATTCCTTACACGAAGCTTGAATGGGAACTTGTTTATAAACCCGGCAAGCTGGAAGCCCGTGGGTATAATAAGGGAAGATTAGTTGCTAAAGATATTGTGGAAACAACTACAGCTCCGGCACAGATAGGATTGAATAGTGATTGCAATGTCCTCAAAGCCGATGGCTGCGATGTGGCTGTTATCAGGGTAGCTATAAAAGACGCTAAAGGCAGGGTAGTGCCCACAGCAGATAATCTTGTAAAGTTTTCACTTGAAGGTCCTGGAAAAATCATTGGTACAGGTAATGGCAATCCCGGCAGTCATGAACCGGATAAAGCAAGCCAGCGAATGGCTTTCAATGGATATTGCCTGGTACTGATACAATCTGAAAAACAGGCTGGCGAAATCAGGTTGAAGGCTTCTTCCGAAATAGTAAAAGATAATGAAATTATGCTGAAATCAGAATAACAGCCCTGTGGCATAATTCAAAACCTTTCGATTATTGTGAGTAGCATCAAAAAAATAATCATAACAATTGTGCTTTTGTGGCAGGCAACTTTGTTTGCGCAAACAAAGTTTTATGTTTCCCCAAAAGGTAATGATGCCAACAGGGGAACACCAATCAAACCATTTGCATCCATTGGCAGGGCGATGGCGGAAGTGCATAAAACATCCGGGCCGGTAGTGATATATCTTTTAGAAGGAACTTATCATTTAAGGCAGCCCGTGGTTTTCACACCCAAAGATTCACGCAGGGAAAACGAAACACTCACCATTACAAGTGATAGAAACCAAAAAGTGATTATTAGTGGAGGGGTTGCTTTAAATCTGAAATGGGAAAAATACAAAAACGGAATCTGGAAAGCTGCTATAACGCAGGACCTCATTTTTGATGAATTGTTTGTCAATGGGCAATTACAACGGATGGCACGCTATCCCAACTTCGACTCCACTACACGCTTTTTGGGAGGAACCGCTGCCGATGCCATTAGCAAAGAAAGAACTGCCCGGTGGAGATCGCCTGCGGGTGGTTATGTACATGCTTTGCATCGTTCTGAATGGGGCGATTTTCATTATCTCATTACTGGAAAAAATGATCAAAACGAACTGGCTCTTGAAGGCGGCTGGCAAAACAATCGCCGGATGGGAATGCATGAAAAATATCGTTTTGTTGAAAATATTTTTGAAGAACTCGACACCGTTAATGAATGGTTTTATGATAAAAAAACAAAAACGCTTTTTTATTATCCTCCGGATGATATTGATATTAAAACCGCAAAATTTGAAACGCCGCAGATCGCTCATTTATTTGAATTCAAAGGCGCTGAAAAAAATCCTGTAAGCAATATCCTCATCGAAGGATTGACACTTACTCAAACGCTGCGAACATTCATGCAGAATAAGGAACCCTTGCTGCGCAGCGATTGGACTATTTATCGCGGAGGAGCTGTGCTTTATGACGGAGCAGTTAATTGTACGCTTAAGAATTGTACACTCACCAATTTGGGAGGCAATGCAATATTCTTCAATAAATACAACCGCAGTTGCTCCGTATCGGGCTGTCTTATTTCAAATATAGGCGCCAGTGCTGTTTGTTTTGTTGGTGATCCCGATGCAGTGCGTTCTCCCAGCTTTGAGTATTATGAATTCGTGCCATTGGCTCAGATGGATCGAACTCCCGGTCCAAAAACAAATAATTACCCTGCAGCATGTAAGGTATATGATAACCTGATGTTTGATTTGGGCATGGTCGAAAAGCAATCGGCAGGCGTGGAGTTGTCCATGTGCCAAAGTATTATAGTGAGCCATAATACTATTTATGATGTGCCTCGTGCCGGGATCAATGTAAGTGAAGGCACATGGGGCGGTCATATCATCGAGTACAATGATGTTTTCAATACCGTGAAAGAAAGTGGCGATCACGGATCATTTAATTCATGGGGGCGTGACCGCTACTGGCACCCTGATAAAAGAATACTTGACTCCATCGTAGAAACTAACTACGATCTTACCATGCTTGATGTGGTAAAACCGATTATTCTGCGCAACAACCGTATGCGCTGCGATCATGGCTGGGATATTGACCTCGATGATGGTTCAGGCAATTATTTTATTTATAACAACCTTTGTTTGAATGGTGGAATAAAACTTCGTGAAGGTGTAAATCGTGTTGTTGAAAATAATATCATGATCAATAACACTTTTCATCCGCATGTGTGGTTTAAAAACAGTAATGATGTGTTTCGTCACAACATTGTTTCTGCCGGGTACCTGCCCGTTAATATAAATGTTTGGGGTAAAGAAACGGATTACAACGTGTTTCCCGATTCGGCTTCGCTTAATGCCGCACAGAGCAGAGGAACAGATAAGAAATCAGTTTGCGGAGATTTGTTTTTTGTGGATCCGCAGCATGGAGATTTTCGGTTGAAAGATGGTTCTATAGCCTTTTCGGTTGGTTTCAAAAATTTTGCTATGGACAGTTTCGGTGTTGTATCATCCGGTTTAAAGGCTTTGGCCAAAAAAATACCGGTACCTTTAATTATTACGCTGAATAAAACGGGCGACAATGAAATCATTGACTTTATGGGCGCCAAAGTAAAAAAATTGACTATGCAGGGCGAACGTTCAGCGACGGGGATGGATAGCGAAAGGGGAATATTGGTTGTTGAAGTAAACGTCGGAACGGAAGCATCGAAGTTTTTGCAGACCAATGATGTGATTTTGTCATTTAATAATAAACCCGTCGATGATCTGCATGATTTGTTAGCGGCGCGCATGTCGGTTATCGGCACCAATACCGAGGTGGTTATTTTCCGTAATCAGAAAGAGATTAAACTTCGCATTAATGTAAATTAAGTTCAATATGAAATTGGTTTTAGTATTCAGTTTGTTCCTGTCGACCTGTTGCTTTGCACAAAACCTTCCTTACCAAAACCCGGAGCTGACGTCTGAAGAAAGAGCAAAGGATTTGCTCAGCCGGTTAACATTACAGGAAAAAGCATCTTTGATGTTGGATGAATCTCCTGCCATACCACGCCTCGGAATTAAAAAATTCAATTGGTGGAGCGAGGCATTACATGGCCTTGCGAATAACAATAAAGTCACTGTTTTTCCCGAACCCATTGGTATGGCTGCATCGTTTGATGACAGCCTGGTTTATCACGTTTTCGATGCAGTTTCAGATGAAGTGCGTGCAAAGTATAATGAAGCAAGACAAACCAGACAGGAGAATAAACGTTTTTTAAGTCTGTCTGTCTGGACGCCGAATATCAATATTTTCCGGGATCCCCGTTGGGGGCGCGGCCAGGAAACATATGGCGAAGATCCTTATCTGACTTCACGCATGGGCGTATCGGTTGTAAAAGGTTTACAGGGGCCCAACGATTCGAAGTACAGAAAACTATGGGCCTGTGCAAAGCATTTTGCCGTTCATTCAGGACCTGAATGGAGCCGTCATACAATCAATCTCAATAATGTTGATCCGCGTGATTTGTGGGAAACTTATCTGCCTGCATTCAAAGCGCTCGTTACAAAGGCCGAGGTTCGGGAAGTGATGTGTGCCTATCAGCGTTTGGACGATGAACCCTGCTGTGGCAATAACCGGCTGCTTCAAAATATTCTTCGCAATGACTGGGGCTTTAAATACCTCGTTGTTTCTGATTGCGGAGCCGTGTCTGATTTCTGGGAAAATCATAAAGTTTCGTCCGATGCTACGCATGCCGCAGGCAAAGCTGTTTTGGCAGGAACGGATGTGGAGTGCGGATTTAATTATGCATTTAAAAGTTTACCCGATGCCGTTGCCAAAGGATTGGTTAATGAAGACGAAATCAACAGGCATGTGATGCGTCTTTTGACCGGGCGTTTTGATTTGGGTGAAATGGATGATGATGCATTGGTTCCCTGGTCAAAAGTTCCGCTTACTGTTGTCAACTCCGATGAACATAAAAAATTGGCGCTGGCTATGGCACAGGAGTCGATGACCCTTTTACAAAACAAAAACAATACGCTGCCTTTAGCAAGATCAGTTAAAAAAATAGCAGTGATTGGTCCCAATGCCAATGATGCGCAAATGCTTTGGGGAAATTACAATGGCACTCCATTCAAAACGATTACTATTCTTGAAGGAATACAATCAAAATTGCCTGCAGGAAAAGTTTTTTACGATAAAGGCTGCGATATTATAGAAGATATGATCACAGAAAGCCTTATTTCAATTTGTTCGGTAGATGGTAAGGCTGGCCTGAAGGCAACTTACTGGAACAATAGGAATTTCGAAGGCAATCCTGTTGCTACAGTTCAGGTTGATCATGCTGTTAATGCAACAACAGCAGGACAACATGAGTTTGGTCCTGGTGTGCATTTGAAAGATTTCTCTGCGAAATACGAAACCGTTTACAAAGCTGGTGAGTCAACTCAATTGGTGGTTAAACTGGAGGCAGCAGGAGCGTGCGAGCTTTTCATAAACGGACAATTAATTCACCAGTTCAACGCATGGCATCCTTCGCCGGCCAAAGTTCCATTGCAGGTAGAAGCAGGGAAAGAATACCGGATTGAAGTAAAATATAAACAGCTATATGACTTTACCGACGCAAACATTAAAATAGATTTCGGTAAAGAAAAGCCCGTCAATTACGATGCGCTTATAGAAAAATTAAAAGGAATAGATGTAGTTGTTTTTGCGGGCGGAATTTCTCCGCAACTCGAAGGAGAAGAAATGTCTGTGTTACTTGCTGGTTTCAAAGGCGGTGATCGTACCGATATTGAACTGCCGGCCTCACAACGCAAATGTATTGAGCAATTGAAAAAAGCAGGTAAGAAGATAATCTTTGTTAACTGTTCGGGCTCCGCTATCGCACTGGTCCCTGAAACAACAAACTGCGATGCTATTCTGCAGGCCTGGTATGGGGGCGAATCGGGTGGCCAGGCTGTGGCCGATGTTATCTTTGGTGACTATAATCCGTGTGGCAAACTGCCTGTTACTTTTTATAAGAATAGTAAACAGTTGCCCGATTTCGAAGACTATTCCATGAAACACCGTACCTACCGGTTCATGTCTGATCCGCTTTTTCCCTTTGGTTACGGATTGAGTTATACGACTTTCAAAATTGGTGATGCCCAGGTGCACAAGGCAACAATTAAACAGGGTGAGCCAATTGAACTTTCCATTCCTGTATACAATACCGGTAATCGTGAGGGAACGGAGACCGTTCAGGTGTATGTACGTAAAATTAATGATGTTGATGGGCCGCTTAAAACATTGAGGAGCTTTCAGCGTGTAAAAATTGCAGGCGGCAAAAACCGCCAGGTAATGATCAGCCTTCCTGCTGTAGCCTTTGAATTTTTCGACAGGGCTACAGGCAAAATGGGAGTGAGCCCCGGCGATTATGAAATCTGGTATGGAAACAGTTCCGATGTAAATGATTTGAAAATGATTAGGGTCACTATTAGTGAATAGCAATAGTGTTCATTTTCAGTGCATTGTAAAAAGGGCCGTTTTTGTTTACTTACAAATTTTATAATAACTGAATATAATATATTCTAATCCCGCTTCATTTGTTAACTTAACTGCCGATTTTGCTGAAATACGGACAGAGGCGCCGGGCTGCTATGGCAAAATCTTGCTAAGTTAAACTTGTTGTGATGCGTTTTCTTATTTCGATTGTTTTACTGTTACTATCGCTTGCTGTTTTTGCTCAAAGTGAATACTATAATTTTTCCAAACTCGATACGTATACCGGCCTTTCGCATAACCAGGTCAATACCATACTAAAAGATCCTGATGGCTTTTTATGGTTTGGTACTATGTCTGGTCTCAACCGCTATGATGGCTATTCCTGCAGGATATTTCGTAAAAACCACAATGACAGCACTTCCTTGCTGGATAATAATGTTCTGTCGCTATATGAATTGCCCGATGGAAAGATGTGGGTAGGGACAGTAGGAGGGGCCTGTATTTATAATCCGGATACGAAAAAATTTAATGCCGATTATTATACTTATTTACAAACGCTCGGCCTGCCTCCTGGTAACATTGCGAATATCGTACAGGGAAACAACGGCCGGTACTGGTTCCTGTACGATAACCTGGATCTGTATTTGTATTCAACTAATGACAAAAGCGTAAAACCATTCAGGCAGCAGTATGCATTCCCTTCTGAGAAAATAAATTCCGTTAATGAAACAAAAGACGGAAAATTATGGATGGTGTATCAAAACGGATTTTTGCAGGAATATGATATAGCATTGAATAAAATTATTTTCTCCAGCACTGCTTTTCAGAAAGTGAAGAAAGGGAACAATTCTAATACCCTTTTTATAGACAGCGATGGAGATCTCTGGCTGTGGTATTATGCTTCCGGGGTTTTTCTTTTTCATCCGCAGGATAATTCGATCAGGCAATTTGATAAAAATTCGTTGCCAACGAGATTGAACTCAGATGTAGTAAGTCAGATTATCCATGATAACAATGGTTTGATATGGGTAGGAACGGACCATGGAGGCGTTACGCTGATCGACAAAAGAAACAACTTCAGAACTACTTATTTAATGAATGATCTCAAGGAACCCAAAAGCCTTAGCCAAAACTCGATCACTTCGTTGTATAAAGATGATAACGGAATTGTATGGTTAGGAACTTACAAACAGGGAGTAAATTATTTAAACAGCAACATAACACAATTTCAGCATTATCATCACCAGGAATTAAATACAAAGAGCCTTCAATACGATGATGTAAACCGCTTTATTGAAGATAGGTCGGGCAATATCTGGATTGGCACCAATGGAGGTGGATTGATTTATTTCGATAGAAAAAATAATACTTTCAAACAATACCTGCACGATCCAAACAACAAAAACAGCCTGAGCAATAATGTTATTGTAAGCTTATGGATCGACCATGAAGATATTCTCTGGATCGGAACTTACTTAGGTGGCCTCGACAGATTCGATGGAAAGACGTTCACCCATTACAGGCATAATGATCGTGATTCTTTTAGTTTGGCAGATGACAATGTGTGGGAAATATTTGAAGACAGGGACCGGAATTTATGGATAGGTACTTTGGGCAGTGGATTGGAACTGCTGGATAGAAAGACAAACCGGTTTAAACATCACATGTATAGGGAACAGTCAGGCCCTTTAGTTTCCAGTTATATTTCGGGCCTGCTGCATGACAGGAAAGGTAATTTATGGATTGGTACATCCGGCGGGGTTGCCGTTGTTGAAAAGAATAAAGTCACTGCTGTTTATTATCAGGACACCAATAAAAAAAACAGTTTAAGCAACAATAATGTTATCTGTCTATTGGAAGATAGTCAGGGAAGGATTTGGATAGGGACCCGCGAAGGTTTGAATTTGTTTAATGAGCAGACTAAAGAATTTCAGACATTTACAACAGCAGATGGTCTTCCCGATAATATGATATTGAATATTCTCGAAGATAATCATCAAACATTCTGGATTTCCACGCCTAACGGATTATGTAATGCCATTCCGGAACAAGGCAAAAACGGGCTTGTTTTTTCTATCATTAATTATGATGAAACGAACAATCTGCAGAACCGTGAATTCAATGACAATGCAGCGCTCAAAACGCGAACAGGCGAATTGTTTTTTGGCGGGCCTTCCGGTTTCAATATCATAAATCCTGATAAAATCGGTAAGCCTGTTTATCATTCTAAAATTGTTTTCACCGGGTTGCAGATATTAAATAAAAATGTTGAGCCAGGCGAACTGATCAATAACCGGGTTTTACTGGCGCAATCTTTATCAAAGCTTTCCGGTATTGACCTGAAGTATACAGAAAACGTTTTCTCCATTGAGTTTGCCTCGCTTGATTTTACCCACAGCAATCGCGATAAGTATGCATATATGCTGGAAGGATTTAATTCAGACTGGTTGTATGCCGATGGTAGCCAGCGGAGAGCCACTTATACAAACCTTAATCCCGGCCCTTATACTTTTAAAGTAAAGGTTTTAAAAAGGGATGGCTTGTGGAGTGATGTAAAAACTTTGCAGATCAATATTCTGCCGCCGTTTTGGCGAACCCCCATTGCATATATCATTTACGTATTGGTCGCTGCCGCATTGTTATTGGTTATACGGCGCATTGCATTGGAAAGAATACATATGCGCTTTGAAGTGCAACAACAACGAAAGGAAGCAGAAAGGGCTCATGCACTGGAACAGTTGAAAACAAAATTCTTTACGAATGTAAGTCATGAATTTCGTACACCGTTAAGTTTGATCATAGCTCCATTAGACCGGATCATTAAACAATCTGCTGATGAAGACCAGAAAAATCAATTAAATCTTGTACAACGTAATGCCAAACGTTTATTGAGCCTGGTAAATCAACTGCTTGATTTCAGAAAAATGGAGGTACAGGAGATAAAACTGCATCCTTCAATTGGCGACATTATAGGGTTCAGCAGGGACATTAGTCACTCATTTATGGATATTGCGGAAAAGAAGACGATTCAGTTTTCATTCTCGGCTAATGTTGACAGTCTCGAAATTTATTTTGATAAGGATAAAATAGAAAAGATTTTGTTCAACCTGCTTTCCAACGCTTTTAAATATACCCATGATAAAGGAAAGGTCAGCATCCACCTTATTTATAACCCGCCGGTAAATAATGAAGGCGACGGTACGCTTGCCATAGAAGTAAAAGATACGGGCATTGGGATTCCTGCTGATAAACTTGAAAGGATATTTGAGCGGTTCTTTCAAACGGATGTTCCCGAAAGCATGGTGAACCAGGGAACAGGCATTGGCCTGGCCATCACAAAAGAGTTTGTAAAATTGCATAACGGGGTCATAACCGTAAAAAGCGAACCGGATAAGGGCTCTTGCTTCACTGTTTTTCTTCCTGCAAAAAAGGTCTATGACGCTTCAACCCGGTCCATAGCTAACCCCGACGCGGTAGAAAACGAGGAACCGATGCTGTTGGAAGATCGCAGAAAGAGTGATAAGAAGAAAACAATATTAGTAGTAGAAGATAATGAAGATCTGCGTTTTTATTTAAAAGACAATCTGAAAGGACAATACCATATTGAAGAAGCCACGAACGGAAAAGAAGGTTGGGAAAAAACAGTATTGCTGAATCCTGATCTTATAGTGAGCGACGTAATGATGCCTTTAATGGATGGCGTGGAGCTGGCCAGGAAAATTAAAACCGAAACCATTACTGCCCATATTCCTATTATATTGCTTACGGCCATGGGAAGTGAGGAAAAACAACTGGAGGGTTTAAGGGTAGGCGTGAACGATTACATCACCAAACCCTTCACTTTTGAAATACTGGCTTCCCGGATCAGGAATTTGTTGACGCAGCAAAAATTATTGCAGAAGCGATTTCAAAAACAAATTGAAGTTAATCCGCAAGAGGTAACCATAACGCCTGTTGACGAAAAGTTCCTGAAGCACGCTTTGGAAGTTGTTGAAAAAAATATGGATAACCCTGAGTTTTCGGTAGAAGATCTCAGTCGTGACATGCATATGGACCGTTCTACCCTGTATAGAAAAATTAATTCACTTACCGGTAAAACGCCCATAGAGTTTATTCGTTCAATTCGTTTGAAAAGGGCTGCTCAATTGTTGGAAAAAAGCGGCATGTCGGTGGCCGAAGTTGCCTATGAAGTGGGATTCAATAACCCAAAGAACTTCACTAAATTTTTTAAAGAAGAATTTAAGGTTACACCCTCGCAATATATTGTCAATAAAAAAGATAAAAGCGCTTAAGAGCCTCGGTATTGAACAACTATTATGAAAATCAGGTATTTGCACCATTTCAAGCCATAATCTGCAACATTCGGGTCCCCTGCTTTAAACAGCACAGCAATAGTTTTACAGCATTCAATGCACGATTGTATGCTTTATATGAAAAAACGACTGTTGCTGTTTATTTTGCTGTCCTCTTCATTTTTTAATACTTTATTGGCAGCTTCACCCGGATATATTACAACGCCCGATGGCGTAATCATTTTCACGGATTCTCTAATTACAGGTACTTCCAATGCAGTTAAGCTTGAGGTCATTGCAGACAATATAATAAGAGTTATTGTGGCTCCCGGAAAAGAAATGGTATCCACGCAAAGTTTGGTCACCATTTACAGGAAAAGGGCTGATCTTTCCTGGAACGTCATTCCTTCGAAAGAAAGTGTAACACTAAAAACCAAAAGCCTTACCGCTATTGTTGACCTGAAAACAGGAGCCGTCACCTTCCTGGATCGGGAAGGAAAAAAAATATTGGGTGAAAAAAAGCCGTTTGGAAGAAGTTTTCAACCCTCGGTATTTGAAGGAAAACGGTATTTCAGGCTCACTCAAACTTTTCAAACAACGCCTGACGATGCGTGGTACGGATTAGGCCAGCACCAGGATGGCGTATATAATTACAGGGGGCACCAGGTTAATCTTTTTCAAAACAATACAGAAGTTGCTATTCCTTTTTTGATCTCCTGCAAAAACTATGGTATACTCTGGGACAATTATTCGCTTACAACCGCCGGTGATACCAGGCCACTTCATCGCCTTTCTTCTTTGCAGCTTTTTTCAAAGAAAGGAGAAACAGGATGGCTTACGGCTTCCTATGCCAACGACAAATTAAATCCCACTGAGATAATTACTGAAAGAGCTGAAACAGGTATCGATATGGAATACATGGGCGATTCAAAGGTTCGGCTCCCCACCGTGTTTACACCTGCAACAGGCACAGTAACCTGGGAAGGCAGCCTTGCCAGTTATCTTTCAGGCCTTCATCAATTCCGGTTCACTTTCGGCGGTTCGCTGAAAGTTTGGCTGGATGGAAAATTGGTTTTGGATCATTGGCGAAAGTCATGGAACCCGGCGCCTGCATTGATCCCTTTCCATTTTAAAAAAGGAGAAAAAATACCTGTCAAAATTGAATGGACCCCTGAAGGCGGCGAATCCTATATTTCTTTAAAATGGCAGGAACCTTTGAGCGCTACAGAGCAAAACAGCTTTGGTTTTTCTTCGGAAGCGGGCCAGCAAATAGATTATTATTTCATCTATGGCAATAACATGGATGAAGTGATTTCAGGTTATCGCAACCTTACCGGCAAGGCGCCCATCGTTCCAAAATGGGCGTTGGGTTTTTGGCAAAGCCGCGAGCGATATAAAACGCAGGATGAAATATTGTCGACTGTTGATGAATTCCGGAAAAGAAAAATTCCTATTGACAATATTGTTTTGGATTGGAGCTACTGGCGGGAAGCCGAATGGGGCAGCCAGGATTTTGATGAAACCCGCTTTCCCCATCCCGATAGCATGATCGATGTGCTGCATAATAAGTATAACACGAAGATCATGATCTCGGTATGGCCAAAGTTTTATGAAGGCATTTCAACCTACAACGAATTTGATAAGAATGGCTGGTTGTATAAAAAGAACATTGCCGACGGGCAAAGAGACTGGATCGGCAAGGGATATGTTTCCACATTCTATGATGCCTTCAATGAAAATGCGCGTAAGGGTTTCTGGGACCTTATACACAAAAAAATATATACGAAAGGAATTGATGCATGGTGGATGGATGCCAGCGAGCCGGATATTCTTTCGAATGTTGACCCCGAAAAAAGAAAGCTTCAAATGACCCCAACTGCGTTAGGCAGTGCAGCCGAATACCTGAATGCATATCCTTTACAAAATGCAAAAGGTATTTATGAAGGGCAACGTTCAACCAATCCTGATAAAAGAGTATTTCTGCTCACACGTTCCGGCTTTGCGGGTTCGCAACGATATGCCGCTGCTATTTGGAGCGGGGATATTGGTTCTACCTGGCGTGATATGAAAGCGCAGATATCAGCGGGAATTAATTTTTCAATGTCAGGACTTCCTTACTGGACTATGGATATTGGAGGATTTGTAGTTCCGGAAAAATTTGAAAAACCAAATACCGAAAGCCTCGAAGAGTGGAGAGAGCTGATGACACGATGGTCGCAGTTTGGCGCTTTTGTTCCTTTATTCCGCTCGCATGGACAGTTTCCCTATCGTGAGGTTTTCAACACGGCTCCTGAAACACATCCTGCCTATCAAAGCTTTCTTTATTATGATAAACTGCGTTACCGGTTGATGCCTTACATCTATTCACTGGCAGGAGCAGCTTACCATGATGATTATACTATAATGCGTGGACTGGCGATGGATTTTGCATCGGATACTGCGGTATTGAACATCGGCGATCAGTATATGTTCGGTTCTTCTTTGCTCATAAATCCGGTATATGAATCCAAACAAACCAAACGTGAACTTTATTTGCCCAAATGTGCGGGCTGGTATGACCTTTATTCGGGAAAGTGGTATCCGGCAGGCCAGAAAATAAATGCTGCAGCTCCTTATGAACGCATACCTGTGTTTGTAAAAGCCGGTTCTATCGTTCCTTTCGGGCCCGAATTACAATACACTTCAGAAAAACCGACCGATACCATCACTCTTAATTTTTACGCCGGCGCAGATGCTGCTTTTGACCTGTACGAAGATGAAGGAACCAACTACAATTATGAAAAAGGCGCTTTCACCATCATTCCAATAAAATACAGCGAAGCAACTAAAACAATCACCGTTGGCGATCGAAAAGGATCGTTCCCTGGAATGCCGCAAAAAAGAACGTTTCGTATCAACCTCATCACACCTAATAAACCAAAGAGTCTCGATTTTGATGCCGGGTGCAACAAAGAAGTATCCTATGAAGGGAAAAAACTCTCGATAAAAATGTAATCAGGTTAAACGCACGGAAACACAGGAACGAAAATAAACTGATTCGATCGGCAATAATAACAAAATCAACAGCAGGCAATGAAATGGAATAAATGTCTTCTTTTTTTGATAGGATCTTTAATAATTATCACAAGCGCAACAGGGCAAATAAAACCGGCAAGAGCTTCATCATTTAATGAAGGATGGAAATTTTTTCCCGGCGATGCCGCAGCTTCTGATCCGGCATTTAATGATAATACATGGCGGCAATTAAATCTTCCTCACGACTGGAGTATCGAATTACCTTTCGACAGTACCAGCCCCACTGGTACAGGTGGTGGCGCTTTGCGCGGCGGCATCGGCTGGTACCGTAAAACATTTACGGTTCCGGCATCGGAAAAAGAAAAAATGATAGCCATAATATTCGACGGCATTTACCGTAACAGTGAGGTATGGATCAACGGGCATTATCTGGGCAAAAGACCGAATGGGTATATTTCTTTTCAATGTGATCTTACTCCCTATGTTAAATATGGCAAAGGGCCTAATGTAATAGCGATAAAAGTCGATAATTCGCAACAGCCAAACAGCCGCTGGTACAGCGGTTCAGGTATCTACCGGAATGTTTGGCTATCTATTACCGGCAAAACGCATGTTGCTCAATGGGGAACATACATTACCATGCCCGAAGTAACTGATAAAAAGGCGACAGCGAATCTCCGGGTAACAGTCAATGTACTTCCGGAAAAAAAACAAGCTGTTGTTGCTGCTACTACCATTTATAACAGCGCCGGCGTGGAAGTTGCAAAACTTTCTTCTTCGCTGCCGCAGATGCAGGATACAACCGTAACCGTTATACAAAAGTTTGTAATTAATAATCCTGTATTATGGTCGGTTGACCGGCCATACATGTATAAGGCGGTTACAAGCATCATCTCAAACGGGAAAACCTTAGATCAATACACGACTCCTTTTGGGGTGCGGTATTTTTCCTTCGACGCCGATAAAGGATTTTTCCTGAACGGCAAACACGTTAAGATAACCGGTGTATGCAATCACCATGATCTTGGTTGTTTGGGTACAGCGGTCAATACAAGGGCGCTTGAGCGTCAACTGCAGATATTAAAAGGCATGGGCATTAATGGTATCCGTACTTCCCACAATCCGCCGGCGCCTGAACTGCTGGACCTATGTGATAAAATGGGTTTTGTTGTAATGGACGAAGCATTCGATATGTGGAAGCGGGAAAAAAACAAATATGATTATCACCTGGATTTTGACGAATGGTACAAAAAAGATCTGGAAGACCAGGTTATACGGGATCGCAATCATCCATGCGTTTTTATATGGAGCGTGGGCAACGAAATCCAGGAACAATGGTCAAAAGACAATGATACAACCCCAGCCGCCATTCTCCTCGATCTTCACAACATTGTGAAAAGTTTGGATAACAGGCCTACCGTGACAGCTAATAATGAAACCAATCCCGTCAACAAATTGCTGCAGGCCAACGTTACTGACCTGATCGGATATAACTACAATCATCACAGGTGGAATGCTGATTCCGTACAAAGCGCCTGGGGGCGCAAACCTTTTATTGTAACCGAATCAGTTTCGGCCCTGCAAACGCGCGGCAGTTATGATATGCCTTCCGACAGCATCCGCCGCTGGCCTTTGCGCTGGGATATACCTGTTGAGAATGCCAATGCAGATCTTACCTGCTCAGCGTATGAAAATTGCTCAGCGCCATGGGGCGGTACGCATATAGAAACCCTTAAACATTTTTTAAAGAACGATAATGTTAGTGGCATGTATATCTGGACAGGCTTCGATTACATAGGTGAACCTACTCCATATCCATGGCCTGCCCGCAGTTCTTACTTTGGTATCGTTGATCTGGCGGGCTTCCCTAAAGACGCTTACTATTTATACCAAAGCGTATTTACCAGCAACAATGTACTGCACCTGTTTCCCCATTGGAACTGGAAACCCGGTCAAACCATCGACATGTGGGCTTACTACAACAACGCCGACGAGGTGGAACTCTTCATTAATGGAAAATCACAGGGAGTAAAAAGAAAAACAGGCGACGACCTGCATGTGATGTGGCGTGTAAAATATGAACCCGGCAACGTGAAAGCCGTTTCGAGAAAAAACGGCAAAGTGGTTATGAGCAAAGAAATAAAAACAGCAGGGACGCCGGCAAAAATTATTTTAACGGCCGACAGAAGTAATATTAAAGCCAATGGCGAGGACCTTTCTTTTGTAACCGTGAAAATTGTTGATAAGGACGGCAATCCTGTACCAGACGCCAATAATCTAATAAACTTTAAAATAAAGGGTGAAGGCTTCATTGCAGGAGTAGATAACGGTTACCAGGCCGACCTGTCATCATTCAAAACGGATAATAAAAAAGCGTTCAATGGGCTGGCGCTTGCAGTGGTGCAGTCGAAGAAGAAAGCAGGTCAGATTATTCTTACTGCCAGTGCAGAAGGATTGCAGCAGGCAACCATTGTTATAAACGCAAAATAAGATTATCAACTCTTGATTATAATTGTAAATCTTTAAAAATTTAATCAAATGAGACGCATTAATCTAACGCCATTGCTTGTTATTGCCATTTGCTCTTTACTCTCCTGCAATAGAGAGATAAACCGTTCGTCTGCGACCCAAATCAATGGAAAAAAAAGCGAGGGTGACGAAAACGCAAGAAGGGCTATCTATCCCAGCTATAATACCAATCCACTGCCACCTGACCCTACCGGTATGTCTGGCAATGCTGTTCAGCTTGCTTCAAAAATTAAACTGGGAATAAATATCGGAAATACACTTGAAGCGATTGGAGGTGAAACTGCATGGGGTAATCCGCAAATTACTAAGTCTTTTATCGATTTGATTAAACAAAGTGGATTTAATGCAGTACGTATTCCGTGTTCATGGGATCAATATGCCAATCGTACTACAGCAGAGATACAAGCCCAGTGGCTTGACCGCGTAAAACAAGTAGTGCAGTATTGTATTGATGATAGCCTGTATGCTATCCTTAACATCCATTGGGATGGCGGATGGCTTGACAATAATATTACAACCCAGGCGCAGGCTTCGGTAAATGCAAAACAAAAAGCATTTTGGGAGCAAATTGCTACCAAAATGCGTGACTTTGATGAACATCTTATGTTTGCCAGCGCCAATGAACCGCCCGTAGAAAATGCCACGCAGATGGATATTCTGCTTTCCTATCATCAAACCTTTGTTAATGCAGTGCGGTCAACCGGTGGACGCAATACATATCGTGTGTTAGTTGTTCAGGCGCCTTCCACAGATATTGATAAGGCTGCCACACTTATGAACACGCTTCCAACAGATCCTACTCCTAACCGCATGATGACTGAAGTACATTTCTATACGCCGTATCAGTTCTGTCTTATGCAACAGGATGCCACATGGGGCAATATGTTTTATTATTGGGGACAAAATTATCATTCTACCATAGAGCCTGCACGTAATGCAACATGGGGTGAGGAGGATTATGTTATTGCTGAATTTCAAAAAATGAAAACAAAATTTGCCGATAAAGGAATTCCGGTTGTTCTGGGTGAGTTTGGCGCTTACAGGCGCACAACTCCTTTGGATATGGATAAACATCAGGCATCAGTAGATCATTGGGCAATGTTTGTCACAAACCAGGCAATCGCTTATGGGCTCGAACCATTCTGGTGGGATACCGGCGGCCTCTTAAGCAGAAGCAGCAATACGGTATTGGATCAACGAACACTCAATGCGCTAATACAGGGTGCCCAATAATTATTTGAAAAACAAACACCCTGAAAATTGAATATCTTCCCGGAGGAGAGTTTGTTGGTGTCCTGGAGGTTCAAAAATGCTAAGATTATTAAAATGAACAAACACAAAAAAAAATCGAAAGAAGGGATATTTGCTCTTTTAGTAGCCATGACTTTCATGTTTATGGCTGGTTCCTATACCACCAGCCAACCCGGTAAGGTTAAGGTTGAAGGAGGATGGATACAGGGAACGGTTGAAAACGATTTAATTGTATTCAAAGGAATACCTTTTGCAGCGCCGCCTGTTGGTGAGTTACGTTGGCGGGCGCCGCAGCCCGTTAAAAAATGGGACAATGTAAAACAAACAACCAGATTTGCTCCCGCCCCAATGCAGGGGGCAAATCCTCCTTCAGGTAAAAGTGAAGATTGCCTCTATCTTAATGTTTGGACCCCGGCAAAATCAGCTAAAGAAAGGCTGCCGGTCCTTGTTTGGATTTATGGAGGTGGATTTAGTTTTGGATCAACTGCAGAGCCGTGGTATAACGGCGAAAAGCTGGCCAAAAAAGGTGTTGTATTCGTTAGCATTGCCTATCGGGTTGGGCAACTCGGATTTTTAGCCCACCCTGAATTGAGTGAGGAGAACCCGGGACATGTTTCAGGAAACTATGGTTTGCTCGACCAGGTTGCCGCACTTAAATGGATACAAAAGAATATTGTCGCATTTGGCGGAGACCCGAATAAGGTAACCATCTTCGGCGAATCGGCCGGGGGAATATCTGTAAGTATGTTGTGTGCTTCACCGTTAGCCAAAGGACTATTTCATGGCGCCATTTCGCAAAGCGGCGGATCTTTTGGCCCAACACGTTCAACAACATTTCCTGGTGAAAATATGAAAACCCTAAGGCAAGCTGAAATGGCGGGGCAGACTTATCTGCAAAAGGCCGGAGCTTCTTCCATTGCCGAATTAAGGAACATAGATGCAGACAAGCTTCCTTCAGGATGGGGAATAGGGAGTGCATGGCCAATTGTCGATGGATATGTGATCCCTGATGATCAGTACAAACTGTACGAAGCCGGGAATTACAATGATGTTCCTGTAATTATGGGTTACAATTCAGACGAAGGAGCAAGTTTTTCGCCGGGTAAGACCCCTGAAGAGTATGTTTCAGGAGCAAAAGCACGGTATGGCAAATTTGCTGATGCTTTGATAAATGCTTATCCTGTTGGTGAAAATTCAGTACCTAAAACTGCACGTGACCTGGCCCGTGATGCTGCATTTGGATGGCATACCTGGAGTTGGGCGCGGCTTCAATCTAAAATGGGAAAATCGAAAGTGTATTACTACTATTTCGATCAGCATCCCGATTATCCCGTAGATTCTCCTCAATATGGTTATGGGTCGCCCCATGCACAGGACGTTTCGTATGTTTTTCAACATATTGATCCATCAAATCCCCAAACAACAAAAAGCGACCTGGAGATTTCGGAAGCTATGGGTACCTACTGGACAAACTTTGCGAAAGTTGGTAATCCCAATGGTAAAGGAGTTCCTGAGTGGCCCGCTTTCTACAATGAGAAACCGGTGGTCATGTATTTTGGCCCAACGCCCCATACGGGGCCGGTTCCTGGTGAAGAATCACTTAAAGTATTGAATGAATATTTTATGTGGCGACGTACACCGGAAGGAGAGGCCTGGGCTAAATAATATTGCAAACTTTTAAGATGTAAACAGCATATATAATTGCATGGTGAGGAATATATGAATTGGGGCTTTCATTTTTTGCAACTTCTTATCCTGGGCATCAACCCATGCACAGGATAAATTAATTCAAAAGCCCAAACTGATTCCGAATGACCTGACAATGGTGTTTAAAATTTACCTTTAAAAAGTATGACATCAATAAGATATTACAAACCCGAGTTAGACCTGCTTCGCCTCTGTGCATTTCTATTTGTGTTCTTCACACATCGATTGGACCTTGCACCAATTAACCCGGCACAATATTATTGGGGACACCATATTAGTTTTGTTGGAGTTTTTGGAGTGCCGCTTTTCTTTTTTCTTAGTGCTTTTTTAATAACAGAATTGCTAACTAAGGAACAGGAACAATTCGGAAAAATTAGTGTAAAATCTTTTTACATAAGACGCATCCTTCGTATATGGCCATTGTATTTTACCTTCTTTTTCGGAATGGTATTAGTCACACAGTTTTCAGACAAATTCGGACATATTTCACCTGGAACACAACTTGCATTCAGTTTATTTTCCGGCAACTGGTATATTACTTTTAATGAATGGCTTTCGTCTTACCCTATTAATCCGCTTTGGAGCATTTCTGTTGAAGAACAACTTTATATTTTACTTCCATTAGTTGTATTTTATGCAGGCAAAAAAGGGCTAAAGATTTTTTCATTACTTGCACTTCTGATAGCTTACGCAACTATTATTTACTATGCCCAAAAACCCACAAAAGGATTTAGCGGCGAATGGACAAATAGCTTTGTGCAATTCCAATTTTTTGCAGTGGGAATTCTTCTCTCCGTTTATTTAAAGGGCCGGCAACCAAAATGGCAGGTAGTTCCCCGAATTGTAATATTTATTGCAGGCCTGGTATGTTGGTTGTTAGCCTCAATGGTCTGTGAAATTTATGCAGATGCTCCACACCTTTCAACTATTTCACAAGCTATTTGTGGCTGGCTTTTGATACTTACAGGAGTTGTACTGTTTTTTCTGTCGTTGTACGGAGCTTCGTCAAAATATATGCCCTCTGCGTTGCTGTACCTCGGTCGCATATCTTATGGAATGTATGTATTTCATATCACAATGTTTTGGTTGGTTTATATAATATTTAAGGAAGAACTGGCATCTTTTAGTACGACGATTGGCTTGTATGAATGGAGAAATAATGTCGGCTTTATTATCGCCTTCCTTGCTACGGTAATTATATCGTTATTGTCGTATAGATTTTTTGAAAAACCATTTCTGCAGTTGAAAAGGAGATTTACATTAATTCCTTCAAGAGATTAGCACAAGGATATTTCGCAGGACATTATCTTTCTGCAGTTAAAGAAAAAATTGCTTGCCACAACTGTAAATATATCGTTTAAGTAAAATGATTGATTTCGTATGAATCGAATGTTTAGAACATTACTGCTATTGTTTGTCTGTGTTGTTTGTTCTTTTGTAGCATATACGCAGCAAGGAACAATTTGCAATCCTATGAATCTGAGTTACAGGTTTTGTCTGGATACTCCTTCAAGACGTGAGGCTGCCGACCCAACAATGGTTGCTTATAAAGGCGAGTACTATCTGTTTGCTTCAAAGTCCGGTGGCTATTTTCATTCGACTGATTTAATGAATTGGGACTTGATAACCACAAACGACTTGCCACTTGAAGATTATGCTCCTGCTGCTGTAGTGATAAACGATACTTTATATTTCATGGCTTCACATGGTGCGCCGCTGACTATTTATAAAACGGCAGATCCAAAGTCAGGAAAATGGCAAATTGCAAACGCTTCTTTTCCGATAGGAATGACTGACCCCGAATTATTTATTGATGATGATGGCCGCTTATTCTTTTATTACGGTTGCTCCAACAGCAATCCCATTTATGGTGTTGAACTCGATACAAAGACGTTGAATCCCATCGGAAAACCTGTTTCACTTTTCAATAGCAACAAAGAAATTTTTGGTTGGGAACGGAAAGGCGACTACAATAATGAGGGGGAAAATCCGTGGATAGAAGGTTCGTGGATGACGAAACACAACGGCAGATATTACCTGCAGTACTCAGGCCCGGGCACAGAGTATAAAAGCTACTGCGACGGCGTATATGTTTCGGATAAGCCGCTTGGTCCCTTTACGTTAGCCAATCACAATCCTGCTTCGTATAAACCGGAAGGATTTATAGCAGGTGCCGGGCATAGCAGCACTTTTCAGGATAAATATGGCAATTACTGGCATATATCCACAATGACCATCTCCGTAAAACACATGTTTGAGCGTCGTCTTGGATTGTTTCCCACTTTTTTTGATAAGGATGGTGAAATGCATGTTTACACAGGATTTGGTGATTTTCCATGTAAGGTTCCAACAAAAAAAATTGCAGGTCCCGATGAATTGTTTCCAAAGTGGATGTTGCTTTCTTATAACAAACCAGTGCAGGTATCTTCTGAGTTGGCTGATCATCCAAAAAGTTATGCAACGGATGAAGAGATAAGAACCTTCTGGAGTGCGCAAACCGGCAACAAAGGTGAATGGATTACCATAGATCTGCAGAAAGAAAGTATCATAAACGCTGTTCAAATAAACTATGCTGAAAACGAAACAAAATTGTTGGGACGCAGTTCTGAAATCTATTATCAATACTTGCTTGAGTATTCCGCCGACAACAGGAATTGGAAATCTTTATCAAACAAAACGCAGAACAAAACAGATGTGCCCCATGATTACATCGAATTGAAAAAATCAGTTAAGGCCCGGTATGTACGATTGACAAATTATCGTGTACCCGATGGCACGTTTGCTCTTGCTGGTTTACGAATTTTTGGTAATGCCGGCGGAAAGCTTCCATCAGTTGTAGAGAATTTACATGCAGTACGTTCAGAAAATGATCATGCTGTAGCAAAATTAAATTGGATAAAATCTTCCGGTGCAATTGGCTATAACGTGCGATACGGCGTTGCAAAGGATAAGTTGTATCATACTTACCAGGTGCTTGGAGCGGAATCTTTGACAATAGGAAGTTTAAACAGCCTTCAAAAATATTATTTCACTATAGATGCGTTCAATGAAAGTGGCGTTGCAAAAGGCAAAAATGTAATAGAAGTTAATTGATAAACTAAGCAAAATATAATTGTTTGTAGAAAAATCAGGCTTTAGATAACAGAAAAACAGGTAGTCAGTTATGGCCCGGCCGGCAGTATTAAAGCTTTCGGCGGGCCTTTTTTTGCGCAGTTGAAAATTTCGCCGATCAATTTTATGCAATCGTTTTGGCAATATCGGTTGTGTTCGTAATTGCAGTATTCATTGCCGGTATAATTTTCCTGCATCATTTCAGACCGCAATTTGCATCATTTGAGTCCCCTGTTTTCATCAGAACAGAAATAGATTTACAGCAATAGTTTAGACCAAAGATTGCTGTATATGAAAAGATACCTGCTACTGCTTAGCTACTTTTGTGCTTTTGCTTTTAATGACTTATTCGCAGCACCTCTATCATACAGTCAAACTAAGAACGGCATTATTGAGCGAAAGCAGTTATTTGATGCTGGTTGGAAATTCTTTTTGGGAGATACCGCTGCTGCCGGCTCAAAGGATTTCAATGATGAGCGTTGGCAAAAGCTCGATTTGCCGCATGACTGGAGCATTGAAGGAAAAATAAATCCTAAAAATCCAACAGGAAATGCAGGCGGATACTTTCCTGCAGGGATAGGCTGGTACAGGAAAAGCTTCAAAGTTCCCTCCGGGTGGAAGGACAGGAACGTCTCTGTATATTTCGAAGGCGTTTACATGAACTCCGAAGTTTTTATCAATGGAAAATCCCTTGGGATTTATCCTTATGGCTATTCCTCGTTTAGTTATAATCTTTCGCCTTATTTGGAGTTTGGTAAAGAAAATGTGATAGCAGTAAGGGTAAACAATTCCCAACAGGTAAACTGCCGGTGGTATAGCGGTTCCGGTATCTATCGCCATGTTTGGATGATGGTTACCGATCCGGTGCATGTGGCACATTGGGGTGTTGCAATTACAACTCCCGGCATTACTTCAAAAAAGGCAACAGTTCAGGTAAAAACACTGGTGATAAACGAAATGTCTTCAACCCAAAGTATTGTGCTTAAAACACTTCTTTGGGATAAAAATTCTAAAAGTGCGGGTAGTAATCAGGTTAAGATAGAACTTCCTGCCAACAGCGAAAAGGAGATCACACAAACTATACCTGTAGCAAACCCTTTACTTTGGTCACCGGAATCTCCCGATTTATATCTGGCTCAGGTTCAGATAATAAAAGACTGGCAGGTAGTTGACGACACTAAAACCGGTTTTGGTATCCGTTCCATAAAATTTACTGTTGAAAAAGGGTTTCAGCTTAATGGCAAAACAATAAAAATAAACGGTGGCTGTGCGCATCATGATAATGGTTGTTTGGGCGCTGCTGCTTTTGACCGTGCCGAGGAACGGAAAATTGAGTTGCTGAAAGCTGCCGGCTTCAATGCTGTAAGAACTTCTCACAATCCGCCTTCCGAGGCATTTCTGAACGCCTGCGACAAATTAGGTTTGCTGGTAATGGATGAGGTATTTGATGGCTGGAAAGCAGGGAAAAACAAATACGATTATGCGATATATTTTGACCAATGGTGGAAACGCGATTTGGGAGCAATGGTTTTACGCGACCGGAATCATCCTTCTATTATTATGTGGAGTATAGGTAATGAAATAGTAGAGAGGAGTGATCCTGAAGCTGTAGAAACCGCCAAAATGCTTGCAAATACTATTAAGAAAACAGATACTACCCGTTTGGTTACTTCAGCCATTGTAGATAATGGTAAGGAATGGTCAACCTTTGATAAACTTATGGCGGCACATGATGTTGCTGGTTATAATTATCACTTGTATAGTGCGCCTGCTGACCATGAAAGGGTACCTTCCCGTATTATTGTTCAAACTGAGTCGTATCCGCGCGATGCTTTTGCTAACTGGAAGCTGCTACAAAATAATAGTTATATCATTGGAGATTTTGTTTGGACAGCCATAGATTATTTGGGCGAATCCGGGATAGGCCGTTGGTATTATTCGGGTGAAGTACCCGGGCAACACTGGGAGCATGATTTTTTCCCCTGGCATGGAGCATACTGTGGCGATATTGATTTGATTGGCTGCAGAAAGCCGATATCACATTACAGAAGCCTGCTGTATAATAATAAGGAGAAGCTCTACATGGCTGTTCGCGAACCTGAACAGGAACCCCTCGAAATTAAAGAAACATGGTGGTCGGTTTGGCCGACCTGGGAAAGTTGGACGTGGCCGGGATTTGAAGGGAAGACTATTCAGGTAGAAGTTTATTCAACCTATCCCAAAGTCAGACTTTACCTGAATAACAACCTTATGGGCGAAATGGCAACCACCCATGAACAGGAGTATAAAGCAACATTTACCGTGACCTATTCACCGGGTGTGTTAAAAGCTGTTGCTGTTGAAAATGATAAAGAAATTGAATCAACCTTTCTGCAAACTTCCGGCGATGGTGCAAAAATAAAATTAACTGCTGACCGAAAGGAAATAGTAGCCAATGGGCAAGACCTGTGTTATGTTTCAATAGAGATAACAGACAAGGACGGTGTATTTCAACCGGGTGCTGCAAACCGCTTGCATTTTAACATTGAAGGGCCTGGTGTGATTGCAGGCATTGATAATGCCGATTTGAAAGACTATGATCCGTATGCAGGCAATACGCGCAAGGCATGGCACGGACGTGCATTGGTCGTAATTAGAAGTTCACACAGCATTGGCGATATTAAACTTACGGTTACTTCACCGGGGTTACCTGAGGCTGCTTTAAATATCAAAACTTACCACTAATTAATACTTGAATATTCAGGCATTTTCGCTGATAGTCAATAATGATAAAAGTTGGCACTTTTTTATTTAAGAAACAAACATGTTACGTATTCATTTTTTTACTGCCATAAGAACCCTGCTGAAGAACAGAGCGGTTACCTTAATCAACGTTTTAGGACTTGCCATCAGTTTAACGGCTTTCCTATTCATCATTCACTATTATCTTTACGAAAACTCTTATGACGCTTTCTTCAATGGAAGTGAGCAAATATTCAGGGTAAATCTTACTCTCGATAAAAATGGGCAGCAAATCTTTAAAGGAGCACAAACACCCCGGGCTTTATATTTTTTTGCTAAGGACCAGATTCCGGAAGTAGAAGCAAATACGATCACCTATTTTGAATCTTGTCTTATAAAATGCAATAACAAATCATTTAATGCCCAGCCTGTTCTTTGGGTTGATGAAGGCTTCGATAAGGTATTTTCTCTTCAATTTGAAAATGGTAAAGCAGATTTTTCCCGGCCACTGACCGCAATTATATCTTCGCTTAAAGCAAAGAGCCTTTTTGGAAAAGAAAATGCTATTGGTAAGATCATTAAGGTAAATGAAGGCATGCCCGTTGAAGTAACAGGTGTATATGCAGATCTCCCTGCGAATACCCATCTGAAAGCAGATTATTTTATCTCGATGAAAACCTTTGTTCATTATGGGTGGATTGGTGCAACAGGCGATTGGGCAGGTAATAACTGGTGGAACTATCTTCGTTTAAAACCAGGCAGTTCAATGAAGGCTGTTGAACAAAAATTAGATGCAATAGGAGCCTATAAATATTTTTTGAACGAGAGAGACGAAACAGCCCGTCTCAGTTTGCAATCGTTGAAAGATGTTCATTACCTGAGTGGTCTTACAGGTGAGTTTGGCGCAGTAACAAACAAAAAATCGTTATATAATCTATTGGTTATTGGAATATTTATTGTAGTCATTGCCTGGATTAACTTCGTAAATCTTTCAACGGCCCGTGCGGAAAAAAAGAGTTTTGAATTGGGTATAAAAAAAATATTGGGGGCTACCAAATGGCATTTATGGCTGCAATCTTTTTTTGAATGCCTGCTGATAAATGCAATAGCATTTACTATTGCTTTTTTTATCTACAGCGTATTATTAGATCCATTTGCGGAACTATTTAGTTTGCCTTTGTCGGATGCATTTGTTCCGCAAACTCAATTAGTTTGGTTATTAGTAATTGTTTTTATTTCGGGAGTACTTTTTTCAAGCTTATCGGGAACATTTAATATAGTCAGATCAGGATCATGGAACTTAAAGGACCAAACAAGAGCCAAAACCGGATTTAAAAAAGGGCTGGTGATAGTTCAGTTGGTGATTTCAATTGTTTTTATAAGTGGCACTGTACTGGTATTTAAACAAATGAGGTTTATGCAAATGCATGACCTGGGAATGAAGATTGATCATGTTATAACAGTAGATGCTCCCGTTTCATTAAATATTTCACCTTTAAAGCGTGAAAAATACAATGTATTTCGCAGAGAACTTGCCGCTTACCCACAATTTGTAGCCGGTACTGCCACAATGAACATTCCTGGTGAGGAACCCAGGTGGCGGGATATAGAATACCTTGCATCGGGAAATAGCTCGCAAACAGGGAGCCGGGTTTGTGAAAACAATGCTGATGAGGGATTCATTAAAACATATTCTTTACGATTGGTAGCAGGCCGAACTTTTAATACAATCCCCGATCAAAACAACAACAAAGTATTGATCAATGAGCAGGCTGCAAAAAGTTTTGGGTTTAATCAGGTACAGGATGCTGTAGGAAAATACCTTTATAAAAAAGGAGAAACCAGCCGAAAGGAAATTATTGGTGTGATAGGGGATTTTCATAATGAAAGCTTACAAAAGCCAATATATCCAATGGTATGGAATAACGATCATCCTTATGAATTCGGACATTATTCCTTTCTGGTGCATGAAGGCGATCCGGGAAATGCATTAAGAATATTAAAAACTGTATGGAATAAACATTATCCTCAGGACCCTTTTCATTATTTTTTTGCCGATGCTTTATTTGATAGTCAATATACTTCTGAACTAAGGTTTGGACGATTTTATATGCTGCTGGCCGTTCTTTCTATTTCCATTTCATGCCTGGGATTATACGGGCTGCTATTATTTTATCTTGTTCAGAAAAGCAAGGAAATTGCGATACGAAAAATAAGTGGTGCATATGTTTTCCAACTGGTTCTGTTTATTAATAGAGGCTTCATTAAATGGAATATAATAGCATTTTTTATTGCATGTCCTCTTGTATACCTGATCTCATATCGCTGGTTGCAAAATTTTGCCTATAAAACAACAATAAGCTGGTGGGTATTTATGCTGGCAGGCAGCGCTACTTTTATTATAACATTTTTAACTGTTAGCTGGCAGGCTTACAGGGCAGCTAACCAGAAAATGACGGCGGCGATCAGACAGAAATGAACACTGCCTGTTGGCTTTGCGGCGAGCGCTTTTTATTGTTTTACCCTTCCGGTAAGCACTACTGTGGGGGTTACAAACTTAATTTACAGGACCAGAAGTTAAGTACACGGAATAAAACCAATTGGTATATTTGCCTTATGCATGAGGCATTGCACCAATATATATTGAGTAAAGTGTCGATAACCGAAGAGGAATTCGAACGGGTACGTAACACTTTTTCGCCTAAAAAGCTACGCAAAAAGCAATTTTTCCTTCAGGAAGGGGAGGTACCCCGAAGCGGCGCTTTTGTTGTAAAAGGTTGCCTGCGGCTTTACCGGGTGGATGAAATGGGATATGAACATGTCATGCAGTTTGCAATCGAAAATTGGTGGATTGGCGATAGGGAAAACGCTGTCACTCAAAAACCATCCATTTATAATATTGATGCCATTGAAGACTCGGAGTTGCTGGTGTTTACTGCTGACCCAATGAAGAATTTGATTGAGGATTTGCCTGCTATCCACAAATTGATTCAAATAATCAAGGAGAATAACTTTATTGCGAATCAACGCAGAATTAATGCGGCCATCAGTTATACAGCGGAACAAAAATACAGGGAGTTTCTTCAATTCTATCCTGAGCTTGTTCAACGTGTACCCCAACAAATGCTGGCTTCTTACCTGGGTATCACCCGTGAAACCCTTAGCCGCATTCGCAAACAGGTTGCTATTTCTAAATAACGCTCTCGCCTATATCGACCCATATACAAAGGAAGATCCTGCAGTCAGAGCTGTGACATAGATCACAAGTTTATTTATTTTATATCACAGGTAAATTACCCTGTCCATTGGAACTTTGTAACATACAAAAAAACAATGACTACAGGCGTAAGCATATGGGTTTCCATTCGGCTGAAACAGAACGGGTTTAAACGGATGAAACTTCTGATGTCTTCTGTTTTTGGAGGCACTGAAATATATAGCATTCCGGGTCTATCGGTCTTCCAGATAGGAGAGGATAGTATTGTTCAATTATATGGTCCGGGGGCTGTATACCCACCATACCTTTTCAGCGAAGGAGATACTGTTTTGGGGGTCAAGGTAAAAAATATTCAATCCTGTATCGGCGGATTGGAAAACTGCGGGGCTGAATTACTCAGTGATGTGTATACAGCCGGGGATTGTTTGTCATTCCTTTATTTCAAACTACCCGATGGAAAAATTTTCGCGCTATATGAGCAAAAACGCAAATAACAATACTGTAAATAATTTCTATTATAGGTTAAAATGAACACAGTTATGTTGGTAAAAGTAAAGAAAATCAGGTCGGCGGTTTTGTTGTGGCTGCCTGGCATTATTATGGCCTTAAGCGCGATTGCCAAATTGATGGGAAACAAAACGATTGTAGCTAACCTAACCAGAGTTGGGTTCCTGCCCCGGTTTCCCCTGCCGGCGCTTGCTGCGCTGGATTTATTATGCGTAGCCTTGTTACTGACTCCTAAAACATTCCGTTTAGGCTTGCTTATGGTAACAGCATACCTGGGTGGCGCCTTGTCTATAGAAATATCCGAGGGTGTTCCTCCTGTTGCAGGTGTTTTGATGCTACTCATCTGGATAGCGGCTTACTTAAAAGATAAATCAATTTTCGGGCTTTCTTCCGCCGTTTAAACTTTCCTCGTTTTGAAAAATAATAATCAAAGCAAAAACAAATATGAATATGAAAAGAATCATTTACCCCGTTACAGCGTTATTAGTACTTGGACTATCTGCATTTGCTTTTGTTACTTCTACTGTATGGAAAGTGAATGAAAAAACTTATGAAGTGAATTTTTCGGGTAAAGGGGCTAACGGCTCCTTTAAGGGGTTGAAAGCTGATATTCAGTTCAACGAAGCAGAACCGGGAAAGGCAAAAATCTCTGCAACCATAGATGCCGCCACTGTAAGCACCGGTTTGGGCATGAAAAACAGGCATGCCCGGTCGGGAGAAGCCTTAGATACTGACAAATACCCAACCATCGCATTCACTACAACCTCCGTGGCAAAAAAAGATAATGCCTACGAAGCAACCGGCAACCTTACTTTAAAAGGGATCACAAAAAGTATAATTCTTCCCTTCAGCTTTGAAAATAAAGGCAACGGCCAGGGTATTTTCAGGGGTAGCTTTACCATCGCTCCCAAAGATTATAACCTTACCAGAGGTGGCGTGCCGGATGAGTTAAAGATTGATTTAATTGTTCCCGTAACCCAATAATGGCTTGCAATGAAGAAAACGATTATTCATGGTCTGATTTCGGGCGGGGCTTCTTCTGTTGCTGCAATCATTTATGATAAAGTGTATAGTTATTTATTGGCTGTTGATTTTTCGAAGATTGTTAATGTTGCGGCACTTATAAGTGTGAATGTTTTTGCAGCAATGGTTGCCTCACTTGCGTATTTGTTTTTTTCAAAGAAGTCGAAATCCCCTGATGTATGGTTTAATATATCCTTCTCGTTCCTCACATTTGCCAGTTTTCTGATACCTTTTTTTAAAAGGTTGCCACTCGATCTTGAATCACCGGAATTATTTATCGGCCTGGTTATTCCCATGCATTTATTTCCACTCGTTTTCTGGTTGGTAAGCAAGCCGGGGATGATCAAAGTATCCGGGTAACCTCACATCGCAGGGAGTGGATGGGCATATAAACAACACACTTATTTATGAGTAAAAAAAATGGACAAAACTTCTCAAACCACGTTCGTTTAGTGCCCTTATTTCATTTCTTTACCTTTTCACTGTTAATAATATTGTTCATCGGAGCAATATATAACTTGTGTACAGGTAAACAGGAAAGCTTATTGATTAATTCTATGTTCCTGTTTTTAGTATTGGTTGTTTTGAGTGTTGCCTATCACAGCAGGGCGTTTGCATTAAAAGCACAAGACAGAGCAATAAGAGCGGAGGAAAATTTACGATTCTACATTTTGACAGGAAAACGCCTTAACCAAAGTATTACAATTTACCAGTTGTTTGCTCTTCGTTTTGCAGAAGATAGTGAATTTGTTGAATTGGTCGAAATGACAATTAAGGAAAACTTAACACCAATTGAAATTAAAAAAAGAATAAAGAATTGGCGGCCAGACTATCACAGAGCTTAGAATAAAAAGCCTTCAAGTCGTTGGATTTGAAGGCTTTTTTGTTCGAAGTATTTTCTGTCAATAAAACCTATTAATATTTAGCAACTGCAGAGCTTTAGGTAACACACTGACTGCCGCCTCATCAAATCGTTTGTACATAGAAGTAATGAAATGATATTGACTATTTGGATGGGCAATTAGACCGGCTGTGTTCTTTTTGGAAGCTGGTTGCCGGCAATTGTCCCGTTCCTGCAGGACGGGTAACAGTTTAGCAAGAATATCCGCTTCGTCCCATTTGTCTCTTAATAACTGCAAGGCAAAAGCAGTTAATTGCTGAAAGTAACTTCGACACTTGTATTGAAACGGGATTTGTGCGTATAATTTCGAACCAATTTTTGATGCCCGGGCCAGCAGGCCGGCATTATATAGCAATCGCTGCCTGTTGGCTTTGCGGCAGGCGCTCTTTATTGTTTTACCGTTCCAGTAAGCACTGTTCAATTTTCGATATGCGCGTTTAGGCGAAGGATTTAACGGGACCGTAATTGCTTTTTCGGGTTGTTTGCTGACCACTACTTCAACATATCGCTGCCATAGTAACTCTTTAATTTCATCTTCCTTTTTCCCTGCTTTTAATATGCTAAGCGCTTCGCCGGTAAATGACCTGTACATCCACCCCTGTCGCCAATAAGCGGGCAATGCATTATAAACGTGAGAGCCGATTTTAGATGCTGTTGCCATCAATCCTGCATAGTGGCGGGTGCGTGCAAATTGAGGAGAATGAAGTACCCGTTTTCTGGTGAGCGAGCTTTTTTTACGCACAAAGTTCCTGCCTTCCATAACATAGAAGGTAAGATTACGTATGGTTCCTTTAACAATAAATGGAGCAAAGACTTTGGCCATGTAATAAAGTTACCGACTATATTAAAACGCCGGATGCCGGCACCATGATTTTGACTTTTTTCAATATTTAGCCCTATTGTAGTAGAAAGTCTGCAACCACTATATGACCGCCACTGAACAAACTAAATGCGTTGCTGGTACAGTAACTACTATATATGTACCGTACATGCGCCGTTGCAGGTCCGTGGCACAAGTATAGTACATCGGTAGTTGAACGCGGCCAACCCTTAGGATATCCCTACGATGCGGAGTACTTAAAGCGTATTTTCTAAAAAGTAGAGTCATTCACTAATGGTGTATATAAAACACAATTCGTAAGCTTTATTTAGCGTGGTTAGTGTTATGATAGATATGGTCTCTTTGCCCGCCGCAACTTTAGCCTGGGCGGCTTCGCCCCTGATTATTAGCACCCCGAATTTCGGCGGGCTACGGTGGACGCAGTCTGTCAAAAATCTAATAAGGTATAGTAGTAGATAAAGATGCATTGAATCGAAGTATTGTGAATTGATGGATATCAAGATTTTATGATTGCTTTAGTTTTTAGTTTGATCGGCGCTTTAGAATCCATATTTAATTATAGTATTGAGTAATTAAAAAAATATTTATGGATTTAGCCTTGTTAAAATTAGGTGCAGGAGTTGCTGGTATTGCCGGACTTGCAATCGTAATAAATTATTTAATAATGCTAAGAATTGGAGGAGAATCTTCTTCCAGAAATAAACCAGAGTCGTCTGCTTCAATCAAAGACCGGAATCAAATTAGACGTTTGATCTTATTGTCTTCTTTCACCTTGACTGCATTTTGTATTTTCGGATATGTATGGATTAAAAATGCACAAACACCCACAATTATTCAACGTTCTATAAATAGTCAAGACGTTAAAATGTTAAAAGAAGGAACTACATCTTCTTTACAGGAAGCAAAAGACACCAAAGGAGGAGAATTGATTCAACGCGATCAACCTGCAAGTGATTCCACATTTATCAATAGAAAGTAATAAATCAATGAAAGGATATTTTGTATTACTAACAATGCTGTCGTTTTATCGGTTATCGGCACAACAAGAAATTGAAAACTCACCTGGGAGTATACAAGTAATCCACAATGGAAATATAATTAATTATAATGTAGACACTACATTTTCAGAGCTTAAAAAGTATATAGGACTAAAAATTGACTTGAGTGGAAAGTCAGCAAATGAACAATTGAATTTATTAAGGTCTCAATTTTTGCCATATTTAATGGATTTGAAAAATAGAAATGAAAAGATCCTGCGTTTACTTAGAGAACTTAATAAGCGAACTGAATTAAGTCAACAACAATATAGTGAGATGTTGATGTTGGAAAGATCGCAAAAAGAGCTTGCTGAGCAAATAATCGAGTTAAACGGCAGTATTGATTCTTCTCTGAAAGAATTGTTATTTAGGGCTAAAATGGCTAATGATGGGATATCGGAAATATTATCAATTGACAAATCAATATACATATTAGTCAAAGAAATTCATAATTATCAAAGCAAAGAGGATAGGCAAAGGGAAGCTAAAGAATGGATCAAGATTTCAAAGTATGATAGTCTAAGAAATAGAAAAGGAGTTAAATTTAAAGAAACTGAATTAGGAACCGAGCTTTCGTTTATGAAAATCATAAAAGATGGTGAGCGTATTAATTTTTCACCAGCAGGAGGGATAAAGATTGGGTTTAATTATGCAAAAAAGTTCAGACTGTATCATTTTTATAACCCATTGATCGGAGCTAGTTTTTCTTTTAGTAAAGCCCAAAACGATAGAGAGCAGGTGCAATATGTTGCATTCAATGTTGGTATTTCTAATGTAACTTGTTTTGATACGAAGTATACAAGTAAATATATTCAATCATGGTATTTTCCCATTGGAATTTCCTTTGTTTTCCCTTTGTATCATCAATACAAAAGTTATATTTCAAATCTGAATAATTATGCGCTTGACAAAAACAATTCAAACAATGAATTAAAAAGATTGAATCCACTTCAATTTAATATTTCTGCGGGATTAAAACATGTTTGGACAGCGACCCAAAAAATGCGTAATCTGGGTATTTCTTTATTGGGATATTACTGTTTTACAAATTTCTATCGACAGTCTTACAAAGACATTTATGGTAATATACCTTTCAAAAATGTACGATCAAATAACTATCATGTCACACTATCGCTACACCATTATATTTTATAGTTGGATGCATATATTGTTTTGCTTTTTCTTTTTATCGTGCAGCAAAAAAAAGCTGCAAGCGATTGAAGAAAATATGGCCGTTCCCCAACATAATAGCATTGGAGAAAATATGGTGAAAAATTTTAAGAACTCAATGCACATAGAATCTATTACAAAGTTTATTTGTACAGAAGATCAAGGTATTATTTTTATAGGTAAAAAATCTGACAAATATTATTTAGGGAAATTATCGGCCATTGGGAACGCTGAAGAGTTTCTATATGAACTTGATTATATACCCACAGATATGGTGGCTTATTATTATACTGAGACTGGTCAATCGAGGATAGGATATGATTTATATATTTCAGGAAAATCAAAAGACAATATTTCTCCTGCTATTTACAGATATTTTGGATTGGGGGCAGATTTTCTGGAAAAATTTCCGATGAATGGGATGAGTACAATTAATACAATGTATTTTTCTATTGCTAATAAGCGAATTTATTTCGGAGGCTACAACTTAGCAGCTCAACCCAGGCTATATTCTTATTATGTAGGTGGTGGACGGGTTCGGACTTCGCAAACGCTGGATAGCTTTGATCTTTCATCTCAAATCAACAGTATAAATATTAGAAAGGTAGATTCTGGGATAGATGATTCTACACTATTTATATTATATGATAGTATATCTGATAGTAAAGGACCGAAATATGCAAAGATTGAAGAACTGAATTTTTCTACCAGAAAAGTAAAGTTATATGCGAGTCCTATTCAATTGTTTCACGGCACTAAAGCTTTAATAGCCAGTGGATCAAGCAACTTATTGCTCGTACATACAAGCGATTCTTTATCCACTTCAGGGTTTTTAAGTTATCATCTTTACGGAAATGGTGTAGAAAAATTTGCGTCTTTCAGTTTGCCATTGCTTTCCAGATATAGTGTTATTAATGATATAAAAATTGTAGACAGCATCATTTATGCTTGCGGTATTTCTAATTGCACTGATTTTGTTGAAGGCAAATCAATTACCGGGAATGCAGTATTATTAAAAATAGAGGGTGTAAAGGTTACTGTTTTTACATTTGGTGGTGCAAGTTATTTATCAGGATTTACTACTATGAATATATTGGGGTCTAATTTATATCTTGGTGGATTTACCAGGCAATATTTTTTCCCCGGCGATAATACTCAATGGTTTTCCAACTTTTCTCATAGCGAACCTTACTTACTTAAGGTGCCATTAGATAAGTTGAAATAAATTAAACTAACTCTACATTTATTGGCGCAATGTCCTGTAAAAAAATGGTATTATAATGTAACGGGCGCTATTCAATAATCCTCTGCATGTACTGCCTTCAATTGTTGGGCACCTCGACATCACTTACCACCCCATCCGGGGATCACTGCAGGCAATCCCTCTCTAAGCGATGATTCAGTTTGCCGCTAATGCCTTTAACAGCGCGACTACCATCTTATTTACCGGTGTTCTTATGCCGTGTTTGGCTCCCTTGCGCACAATGACCCCGTTCCTCGCGTCGATCTCCATTGGTCGTCCTGCAATCCGGTCGGCCAGCATTGAATTAATCGAATCCTTTGGCTGCGATCGATACTTTTCAAGTATTTGCTGCCCAACACCCTCTTCAATATGCGCACCTTCGGCATTCGCGACAGCGACACATTCCGCAATGATCTCGAGCACAACTTCTCCCAGCCCTTCATCATGTAAAACGCCTGCCGGTTTCATCATGAGCGCAGAGATGGCTCCCGCTGAATTTATACATAACTTTTGCCAGGCTGCGGTCAAAAAATCATCCGTAAGCGTAACTTCTGCTTTTGATCCCCGAAACAATTCCGCAAATTCACTTCCCAACCGGTTATTTTCTACTTTCATCTGTGCCTTGCCGCGTTGTAGTATGCTTCCGTTCTCCTGCCGCTCGGCCGGACAATCGATAATCACAGGAAGGATCATCTCCGGGTTCACAAAAGTTGAGAAATTTTCCCGATGCTCTACACCATTCTGTAATATGGCTACCGGTGTGTTTTTTCCACAGAGGCGCTGAAGCCAGGCACTCGCACCCTTTGCATCATAAGTCTTCGTTGCCACCAGTACCCAATCTGCCACCTCAGCCACCGCCGGATCAGTGATATTATCCATCTTCAAAGAGATCACTGCTTCCGGTGTATTCACTGTCAGTATTTCCTGTGGTCTGCGGGTGCACAGCGTAATCCTGTGCTGTTTAGTCGTCTCCAGCAGTGTCGCTACCACTCCTCCGATCGCCCCTACACCTACTATTGCTATTTTTGCCATACCCCGAAAATACTGCTTTTTACAAACACCTTTCTGTGGTTGCGAAATAGCTACTTTCCATCAGTCGTTATGTACGATTAATGCGGGTGTTTCTCCTTAACCGCATGATCATACAACACCAGCATATCTCTGCTTTCTTTTTCCAGCTCAGCCGGAAGGCAGGGATTGTTCTTCAGCGCGGTTTGTAAAAACATTTTTGCCTTGTTTGTTTCACCTGTTTTAGCATAGATCAATCCTGCATGGCATAATAATTCAGGGTTCCTGCAATTTGTTTTTAAAGCTGTTGTTATATATGGCAATGCTTTTGAATAAGCCCCTTTGCGATAATACACATTGGCTACCGTTTCATTAACTTCAATGTTGGCAGGCCGCCGGGTGTATTCCGTCAGCGCAAACTCCAGGGCTTTATCATAATTACCCACTCCCATATACGCATGTGCCATTTCATGATCTTCATTTTGCCCTGTAGTTATATCCTTCTTTCTATCAGATGAAAATTGTTTCATGTAATTGAGTATTTCACCGGAAATCATTTTTGCTTTTTCTTTATTGCCTGTCAGATAATATACTTCAGCTATTCCTTCTTTAAATGTATGATCGGGTATTAATGAATCGGCGCGCTGGTATAAAGTGAGCGCCTGTGTATAATTTTTCTCCGCAATAGCTATTCGTGCCAAACCGGCTAATGCATAGGGATAGTTTGGCCGGTTGTCGGCGGCTATGGTATAATGCATTTTGGCAGTTAACGTTTGCCCGATTTTCTCATTCAGTTTACCTAACTGTACGCGACACCATTCCGTATTTTCATCCCCGGGTGCTCCGGCATCTACCGCCAGCTTCATGGCTTCAATGGAGCCGGGTATATCGCCATAAATCTCCCGCAGATAAGCAATGCGTGAATAGGAGCGTATATCCGGACGTATAGAAACCATTTTGTCGGCAGCGTTCAGTGCCGCGGGGTAATTGCCCAGTTCTACATTGCCATCAATTATCAACCCATATACATAAGCATTCAGGGGATACAGTTGCTGAGCCTGGCTGGCAATATTTAATCCTTCTGCAAAACGGTGTTGTGATAACAAAATAGTGGCTTTAAATGTAAGGGCTTCAAAATTGGCCGGATCTTTTTTCAATACCGTATTTACACACTTTAAAGCAGCGCTATTGTAATAATTAAAATTTCCGGTATTGCGCGATTCCTGTATATACAATGCCGTTAATTTCATTAATGATTTTATGTCGGATGGGTTTTGCCTGATCTTATTTAAAAGTATTGTTGCATTATTTTTTATAACACCCCATTCAGCAGCATATGCAAGAGATGTTTTACGGGGAAGTATTTCGCTGTATATGGTTTCACTTGTATGATGTGCTTTTATAAACCAGGAGCCTACAAAAGCAGCTATTGCTACAAACAAAAGCAACAGTGCAGCATAAATATATTTCTTTTTCATACCCATAGTTTTAGTTCAGTATTGGTATTAACAACAGGCCTGCATTACCTGCAAACCTGTTGTTTCATTTCAACTTAGTTTTTTACTACTTTGATTACCTGTTTTGCAACACCATTTTTCAATGCCGTAACCATATATGTGCCGGGTGCCAGTTCGTTGTAACTCCATGGTATGGTATAAACGCCTGCTTCCTGTTTTTTGTCGGTAAGAACTTTTACCAGTTTACCCTGCATATCATACACAACAATGGTAATTTTTGAAGCAGCATCTACACTGTATTTAATAGTACTATTGCCATTGCCCGGATTAGGAAATGCTTCCATATTCATTTCCGGAGCAGCAAGCCCCAGGGTAGCTGCCGGGGGCATATTCCCAATTGTAGTTTCGCCTGTTCGGGCGTTGTTGTTGCCGGTTGTACAATCGCAATTATGCGTACCCGACCAGGGCGATGCAACATAAGGAAACGCAGGTTTGAAAGGAGCATCATTTGCCGTAACGCCGGCATTGTAGGTCAGTACATTTACCAGGTTGGGCGTTACCGGGTTGCTGCCATTGAAATCATCATACCAAAGGCCAATGGCTGCCAAAGCAATTCCACTTACTGCCTGTAATTCTATTCGTACAACATCATCTTCCAGTCTTCTTCCATTGGGAAAGCCATCCATATTGGGAATAAATTGTAAAGAAGCGCTGCCGTTATAGGCCGGATCCGTTAATCCTAAAACGGCTGCCTGAACAATGCCCAGGTTGTTGAATTTCGGATGATCGCGAGGGGTAGGTGGTACGGCCATATTCAAACGAAGCATGTCGCCACCATTGGGCAGAAAATTGTTGATGAAAGGCTTACCGGCTGCTAAAGGATTACCACCTTTGCCTGTTGCCAGCTGGTAGGGTCTCATGTTGGGTACACCGGTATTAAAAATGGGCCACAGGTCAACTGAGCGGGGAGCATTTTTGGCAGGCAACAACAAACTGCCAAAAGCATTCTCTGCAAGAGCGGTTCCATTCAAAGCCGCACTGCCTTTCAGGCCAAACAACCCATTCTGTCCATTACCAAATCCAAACTGGCCCAATGAATTCTTTTGAATACGCAATGGAGATAATGCCGGAACTGCTTTTCCAAATAAGGCATCATCCATATAAAGTGCCAGTTCAGGATTATAGAAATGATCCCCGAATATTTTTAGTTTTTGAATATCCTGGTAAGGCGTCAATGAATTCCAGTAATCTTTCAAACCAATCGGTACAATCACTTCATTGGTCAAAGGCATACCCAGCCGTGATACCTGGATCCAGGGGCCGTCGTAACTTTCTTTCATGTTATATTCGTTGCTGTTTTTTTCAGCAGACGCAGACCTGCGATCATTATCGTAGTCATTGCTGTTGTCATGATCAAAGCTTTTCAATACCCGTATTTTCTGACGGCTTGCCGATGCCCATACACCGATTACATAATTTGGATCAAGTATACTTGTAGCTTTTGAAACAGGTTGATGATCTTTCTGCAAAGCAGCAATATCAATTTGCAGCGCAATAGTGGAAACATTCAGGCATTTCAAACCATCAATCGATTTTGTTCCTGTGGTGCGTGGCGCATCCCCCAGGTCAAAAATTCCACCAAGATCAACAAAGAACGGATCATCTGCAGTACCACAGAAAACCTTTTCGCCTGTTGATGCTGTTTGAATGGCGCTTTGTATCAGCGCATCATAATCAGGGGCATTTAAGCCAACTGCAGAACTTATAGAGCGTGGGCCAACATTGGGTGGGGGTACCGTGCCCTTATTAACAATAGTCTGGAAATGACTGCCGCCATCTATGCTTCTTTCGAGCCTGTAAGTAGTTTTCAGGTTTTGTTTTCCCAACCGGATATTAAAAAAAGTGGTAGGGTCCTCGTTCTTCTGATCGAATGAAAACCGGTAAACGATATCATCGCCTTTGGTGGCTACATTATTGTCGATATGAATTTCGTAGCGGATGTTTTCACCAAAAGAATAATAGTTAGGGCCTCCCTGTGGCAATTGCCCGGGAACATAGTTGGCAATGATGGTTACTTTGTCGGGATTGTCGGGACTTCGAAAAGCATACAGGTCAGTGTTGTCGGCCAGTGGATCGTTGGCGATAAGCGGAGCTTCCCTGTGGCTGGAGGCAAAGACGCCAAAAGGAAAGACATTTATCAGCATAACCACCAGCAGGATGGATGCATAAATCTTTCTTTTCATAAACCATTTTTAAATTGTTAGAAAAAACAATTAATCCTGGTAATTCATAGACGACTACCCTAAAGGTGCTATATCGGTTAAATGGAAGCTTATCAGTGAGTAAGGACAAATCATGAGGAAAAGGGAAAACTGATCAGTTAGAAGCATCTACGGAGAAAAAAATAATGCGGATTTTAAATACATAGTAAAATTAGAAAAATAATTTTGATTTTATGGAGTTTGGCTCGACAAAACCTAACGCTTGAGTCATAGGAACCAATATGTTAATGCCCATATTTTCATCTTATCGAATATTAAAATCTTACATTTACTTTATTAACCAACTGCCATATGCAAAGGCCGGTCATTTTTCCCTTTACCATCAGATTTAGTCTTAGCCTTATTAGTATCGTGCTTATTATATTGATACTCTCCCAGGCGCAGCATATACTGGTGCCAATGGTTTTCGCTGCTTTGTTTGCTATGTTGCTGGTTGCTCCCTGCAATTTCCTGGAACGGCATAGAATACCCAGGGGCCTGGCAGCCTTGCTTTCTTTCATACTTTTCATCCTTGTTGGATTCATTGTTTTTTATCTGATATCGTCCCAAATCTACCGGTTTAAAAATGAACTACCGGGATTCATAAACCAATTGAGCACAGGGCTTAAAAATCTTGCGGGGAAATTTCAGGAGCATTTTCATATAAGTGCCGAAAAAACAAACCAGCTTCTTGATGCTGTTTCCTTCAAAAACCTATACAATACGACCACCTTTGTTGGAAATACCTTTAACACGGTTTCAAATACCGTCGTTTACATGATATTGATTCCTGTTTATACTTTCCTGTTATTGTTTTACAGGGGGCTGATCGTGCTTTTTCTTGTCAGGAGTTTTCCGGAAAAAGATAACGCAATTGTACGGGATGTTCTTAATAAATCCAGGACGGTGATTAAAGGATACTTGGTTGGCATATTTACAGAAATGATTATAGTGGCGGTGTTGAATTGCACGGGATTTTTTATTCTTGGTGTTAAATACGCGTTGCTTCTCGGTGTAATTGCTGCCGTATTAAATATTATTCCTTACCTCGGTATATTCACCGCTTGTATACTGAGCATGATCATTACCTACACCACCAATTCACCGGGAACTGTATTTGGAGTAGCTATAGTGCTGTTATGTGTTCACCTTATTGATGCCAATTTCATACTGTTGAGGGTGGTAGGCTCCAAATTGAAGATGAATGCGCTGGCTACTTTGTGCGGAGTTATTACCGGAGGAGCCATTTGGGGTATTACCGGAATGTTTCTCGCCATTCCGCTGTTGAGTATTCTTAAATTGATTTTTGATGCGGCTGAAAGCCAGCCTCCATGGGGCCTTCTGATAGGGGAAGATATTTCTTTGTCTGAAAGGCGTGAGCAAAGAAAATCAGCGAGGGAACAAAAATTACTCAGGAAGAAGGATCCAAATTGATATCATCAGGCATTCAGTAAATTGTCAAACTTATTTTTCACTTTATTAAGGATGCTATTTCTCATCTTTACAACATGAAATGGATCCCAAACTTTTTTGCACAGCTATGGGGTACCTTCAGGACTACTCTTAAAACTTTTATTGCCGAAAATTATCTTCGCTATAGCGCCTCGCTTTCTTACTATACTATCTTTTCACTGGCTCCTCTGCTTATTATTACAATTTCGTTATGTGGATATTTTTTCGGCAAACAGGCGATGGAAGGAAAAATATTTTCAGATATACGCACTCATGTCGGGGATGTTGTTGCCTTGCAGATTCAGCAAATGATTCAGCATGTTGTTTCGGCACAGGCTTCTTTTGTGGCAAAGGCTGCCGGAATCATTGCCATGGTGTTTGGCATTTCAGCCGTTTTTACAGAAGTGCAGGACGCCATCAATCACATCTGGAAGCTTAAAACCATACCGAAACTTGACAGGAAAAAATATTTTATTAAAAGAGCTATTTCTTTAGGCGTATTCAGTTTCATTGGTTTAATACTTGTTTTGTCATTAATGATCAATTGGCTGATTGATATTTTGGGTAATTACCTGATCGGGTTCTTTGCCGACGCCAGCATTTATATGGTATTTGCCATTAACCGTATTTTTATTGCCGCCATTGTGGCCCTGCTGTTTACATTCATGTTCAAATTTCTGCCCGACGGCAAAGTGAAATGGAAAGATGCTATAAAGGGAGCTGTATTTACTTCCATCCTCTTTATGCTTGGCAAAGCAGGCATTGGTTATTTTCTTGTTTATTTTGATGTAACTTCTATGTATGGAGCGGCTGGTAGCCTGGTTGTTCTTCTTCTTTGGATTTATTACTCCAGTGTGATCATATACTTCGGGGCTACATTTACGAAAGTGTATGCACATTTGTATGGAGGAAAAATTATTCCCGGATCCTTTGCCGTTTATCTGGATACGGAAGAACTTATGCCGGATCATAAATAAATGCTTTCCGGTACACTGCAAACTATTCGGTTTAAAATAAACAGGGCATAATATTCCAATAAGGGAAGCATGCCCCGGTCATCTGTTAGAACGATTAAAATTCAATCTTCTCAAAACTACCGGGTAATTTTATAGAACCCTTCTTCCCTGGATTATTCTAACTATGATTGCAATAAGTGCAATAAGAAGCAGAAGGTGAATGATTCCTCCGGCATGAAATGCGAAGAATCCGACTGCCCATCCAAGGATGAGTATAACGGCAATGATGTAAAGTAAGCCAGACATAAACTTTTTTTATTAATTAGAGTAAAAAAATGCCATGCGGGCCGGATTCATCTGAAGCTGGATTAGTTTAAGGGAAAAGCCTTAATTATTTTCTTTTTTGGGGGGATTGTTTTTTTGGGAGTGCGAATGTTGTTGTTTAGCCGGCGGCTGCATTGCTGGTCGTTCATTCCGTTGCTGTTGTACCGGCTGCTGCCTTGCAGGCTGATCAATCCGTTGCTGTTGTACCGGCGGCTGCATTGTTGGTCGTTCGTTCCGTTGCTGTTGTACCGGTTGCTGCTTTGCGGGCTGATCAATCCGTTGCTGTTGAACCGGCTGTTGCCTTGCTGGCTGATTTCCCTTCCAACCTTCCACTTTCGAAGGGACTGGTTTACGTTCGGCAGATATATTTTTTTGTACCTGTGGCCTGTATATCTGAAGCTCTTCGCGATTCAGGTTCTGACCGGGCCTGCCGATTTCTTTAATAGCTATCGGCGTAAATTGTTTACCGGCATATTTTTGAACTTCAGTTCTATCGGGACCGGCATTGTATCTTACATTGCGTGAATGATCTACCTGGAAATTATTTATGACGGTGGATTTGTTAATGATTGTTGTATAGTTTGATGTACTGACATAATAATTATAAATGTTCGTTCTTCCGAAATCCCTTTCCCTTACAAATCTCCAACGATCGTAGGGTAAATTGTAGCCACTGCTATAAGCAATCTCAATGCTGATGCCGGGGCCTATTGGCGCCCATCCGTAATAACCTTCGCACCTTCTCCATATAACCCATGCAGGAGCCCATTCGTAATCAGGAACCCATACCCAGCCATAATAGGAATCATAAAACCACCTGCCATAGTGAAAAGGAGCCCATCCCCATGAATAATTAGAAAACCACATCCACCCTTCATTGGTGAATACCCAATGGCCGTTAGTTGCATAAGGAATAAACCCGTGAGATACACGAGGAACCCAAACGTATCCATAATCCGAATTATTTACCCAATAACCGTGGGGGCTTAAATCATCATAAAAAACCTGGAAGCTGACAGATCCCTGTGCTAATGCTTTTTGCGGGACTATCCATGTAAAAGCATTGAGAGCCAGGAACAGCATAAGAAATTTAATTACTGCTTTCAATGTTGCGGGAATATTCGTGAATGACCGGAATAACACGATCCAAAACTGCATCTATTTGCCTAAACGACTGTTACATAATTGGATAAATAAGTTATATCATTCACACATTTGCAGCTATCCGGATTATTAAGCTTAGCTTACAACAATGCAAAAAATTAAACCAGTAATCAAATGGTATTGCCACGGTTTTAAAAAAATGAGTTGGTCAACCCTAAGCGTTGAGTTGTTACTTTGAAAATTGGAGAATGGAAAACTTTAAGATCATTATTTTTATATTGGCAGTTTTGATCAGTTTATCGGCTGTTATTGATAAACTAAAACTTCCTAATCCTGTGTTTCTGGTACTGGTTGGGTTGATCATTGGCTTTGTACCGGTATTACCCGGTTTGGCCCTGGATCCCGATGTTGTTTTCCTTGTTTTTTTACCACCATTGCTGTATGACGCAGCTTTCCGCACGTCGTGGCATGATTTTAAAACCAATATAAGACCCATATCGGCATTGGGCACCAGCCTTGTTTTTTTTACTACGATCGCTGTTGCCATTACTGCCCATTATTTTATCCCAACGTTTAGCTGGCCGCTGGCTTTTCTATTGGGGGCAATCATCTCTCCGCCCGATGCTGCAGCTGCTACCGGCATCATCAAAGGGCTTGGTTTGAACAAGCATGTTATCAGTATCCTTGAAGGCGAAAGCCTTGTTAATGATGCATCTGCCCTAATTGCCTACCGGTATGCGCTGGCAGCGGGTATTACAGGGAGTTTCCTTTTCTGGCATGCCGGCTTGCAGTTTTTATTTGTGACCGGTGGAGGGATTCTTATCGGCTTGCTGGTGGGCTATGTGTTAATAGTTATTCATAAAAAAATTAACAACTATCCTATTGTTGAAACAAGTCTAACCCTGTTAACGCCTTTTTTATCCTATTTGGCTGCAGAACAGGTGCATACTTCGGGCATACTGGCTGTTGTAAGCACCGGCCTTCTTTTGTCGTGGCGTTCACAGGAAATATTTTCTTATCAAACAAGGATGCGCACAAGAGTAGTTTGGGACACCCTGCTGTTTTTGTTGAACGGATTTATATTTATTCTTATTGGCCTGCAATTGCCTGGCATTTTAAAGCAATTAACACATTACAGATTATCCTCGCTTATAGGCTACGGATTGATCATTAGCGTGGTTACTATTTTGGTACGTATGATATGGGTTTTCGCGGGGGCTTATTCATTCAGATTCTTTAACAGGGGTAAGAAGAACCACAACGATGCGTTGCCGGATAAGGACCGGTATGGCGACTGGAAAAATGTTTTAATTGTTGCCTGGACAGGCACCAGAGGGGTGATCTCTATGGCTTCGGCCCTTGCCCTGCCGCTTACGCTTTATAACGGAAATGCTTTTCCGCAAAGACACCTGATCATATTTGTTTGCTTTGTTGTGATCTTTGTAACGCTGGTGGTGCAGGGATTTTCCCTTCCCCTGTTGATCAGGCTTCTTGGCGTAAAACCTTCGAACAACGAGGATAAAGAAGAAAAAGAACTTCAATTGTATGTTGTGAACAGCACGCTGCATTTTATTGATTATGACTTTTACCCACTACCGGAAGAACGGATCAGGAAGGAGTTAATAAAGAAATATGAGCTGTTAGCCGCAAAATTAGTCAAAGAAATCAGTACCCATACCCGAAACGAAAAGCAGGAAGAACAGTTGCCGGTAAGAACGCTTACTGCTATGCAAAAAGCACAAATTGAGATCGGCCGGTTTCAACGGGATCTGCTGCTGAAACTCCATAAAGACGGCCAGTTTAGCGATACGGCAATAAGGCAGGTAGAAAGGGATATGGACATAGATGAGCTGAAATTAAATCAATTGCTTCCCAAAGAGGACCAATAAGGAAGTTTTTACGTACATTTAAGTACGGATAGCCGTCATATCCGTGCTACCAGATTCCCTCCCATACAGGTTGGCATATATGTATACCCATGTTAATTTAATAAATAAACTTTTTTGAAACTGTACATTAAAAATATGGTTTGCATCCGATGCAAGATGGTCGTGAAAGAAGAACTGAAAAAATTGGGATTGCATTATACTTCAGTGGAATTAGGCGAAGCAGAAGTGCTGGAAAATATATCAGTTGAACAGCATGACCAGTTTAAAGCCGCGTTATTGAAATCGGGCCTCGAATTAATGGACGACAAAAAGAGTGTATTGATCCAGAAGATCAAAAATGTTATTATTGAATTGGTCCATTATTCAGAAGATCCGTTGAAAATAAATTTTTCCGAATATTTAAGCCAGCAATTAAACCACGATTACACCTACCTTGCCAATCTTTTTTCAGAAGTGCAGGGCACTACGATTGAAAAATTCTTAATCGCTCACAAAATTGAACGGGTAAAAGAATTACTCGTATATGATGAATTGAATCTTACGGAAATCGCTTACAAGATGCATTACAGCAGTGTTGCGCATCTTTCGGCTCAGTTTAAGAAAGTAACCGGCCTCACTCCTTCGCATTTCAAACAGCTTAAGAACAAACGACGCTCCATGCTGGACGATATGTGAAATGTAACGTATTTACGGAGTTTAATAACCTATGGAAGCTCCACCGAATATGTTTACAGCGAAAAATATTGCTTGCTTTTGCATTGCTTTCTGTTTTGCGTTGCTTCCTTATGGCTGTGTGTATTCCCAAATAAACGACTCTGCCATACATGCCATACCCAAAAAGAATATAACCTTTTCGCGGTTTCTCCTGAATGTAATAACACGAAAAAGTGTAGATACATCTATGCAACCGGGTGTGCTCATCAGTAAAAATGAGGAGCCGTTTCTGCCTTACCAGGGTAAGGGCATCAGGCATATACTGATCAAAGAGTTCGGGTTTGATAAAACACTTACAGATACGGCAAAAGAAATCAGTTATTTCGGTAAAGATTTTGTAAACCACCTGCATAAGATTACAAATGAAAGGGTAATACGCAACAATCTTTTCATTAAAGAAAAAACGGCACTCATTGCTAATGTAGTGGCAGATAATGAACGATATCTTCGTTCACTGGATTACATACATGATGCGCGCATATTCGTAGATACGATTGCGAATGAACCTGATTCCATCGATTTGATAGTTGTTACCAAAGACTTCCTTAGCATTACATTTGAACTCAGCAATGCTACCAAAGACCGGTTTAAGGCAAGAATAGGGGATGCCAATGTAATGGGAACGGCACAAAAAGTTCAGTTTACAACGGTGCTCGAAAAAAAGCGAGATCCGAATTTTGGCTATGAAATACTATACAAAAAAAATAGTATCGGCAATACGTTTGTTAATACATCTATTGGCTATTCAACAATCAACTCCGACCTGTACGATGGCACCATAGATGAACATACCTGGCATGTGGCAATCGAAAAGCCTTTGGTATCACAATACCTGCATGTAGCAGGTGCCATAAATCTTGCTCATAGCCAAACTTATAATAATTATGCAAAGCCCGATAGCCTGTTCTATTATTATCATTACGATACGTATGATGCATGGATTGGGTATAACCTGGGCGTGCGTAAATTCCTGTTCCTGAAAACTATATTAAACAGGCAATTCATCAGCATTCGTTATTTTCGAAACAGGTTTAACCGGGTGCCTTACCAGGTAAACGACGGATTTAATTTCAGGTTCAACGACCGGGAAGCCTTACTGGCTCAGTTTACTTTTTTCAGGCAAAACTTTTATAAAACCAATTACGTTTTTGGTTTTGGTATCACTGAAGATGTTCCTTATGGTTATAATATTGCCTTAACTACTGGCTGGTATAAACAATTATACATGAAAAGATTTTATACCGGAGTGGATGCCAATTGGTATGTTGTAACAAACAGCGGGTATGTGAGGCAATACTTTTTACGAACAGAAACTTTTTTAAACAAAAGCAAAATTCAGGATGCAACCGTTTTAATGGGCGCCAGTATTTTCAGCCGTATTTTTAGCTTCAGAAACTTAAAAATGCGGCAATACCTGAGATTGAGTTATACAAAGCAATTTAACCGCATTGGTCTTGAACCCCTTGGGATTAATAATGTATTTGGACTTCAATATATTTCTTTTGATTCAGCAAGCGGACACCAACGTGCGGGTGTGCATACAGAAACATTCTTTTTTCTAAAATACAAAGCGTTGGGTTTTAAGTTTGCAACGTTTGCATCTGCAGATATTGCACTTATTACACCTGAACATAAAAATGCTGAAAACTCAGGCTTTTATTTTGGTATAGGCGGGGGGATACGAACACGCAACGAGAATATATTGTTTGGAACAATAGAATTGCGGTTCATGTATTTTCCCCGAAAATCACTGCAGCACAATGCTTTCAAACTTACAATTGATACCAACCTGCGTTTCAGGTACAATAACACTTACGTAAAAGAGCCGGATATTATTCAGGTAAACAGCGATTATACTAATAATATTTACTGACCGTACCAACAAATCCGTTTTATTGTACCGGCCTCTCTTTCCTGTTTCCTGCTTTCTTCTTCATTTTTCTACTTCGTATATGGCAATGTGTGAATGATGTAATCTATTTGTTCAATTATATAACACTTATCATCGAAAACAGGCTCACCTTTGCACAATAGGTTTTTACTGGAAATTAAATCAGCATGAAATGATAAACAAAACAGAAATAAAAGGATACCGGACTTAATAATTTCAAAAAGCAATTTAAACATATACAAAATGAAGAAATCAATTTTTATAGTAGCATTATTGTTTAGTGGCTTTTTATTTGGAACAGCTACAGCGCAATTGAATGTGAATGTCAGGGCCAATATCGGTGCTCAGCCTGTATGGGGGCCTGTAGGATATGACCATGTTGAGTATTATTATATGCCCGATATCGATGTGTTTTACTATGTTCCGGGCCACCAATATATTTATCAGCAACGCGGACGCTGGGTATATGGCAACTCTTTACCTTACCGGTTACATAATTATGATATATACAACGGGTACAAGGTAGTGGTCAATGATCGATATCCTTATCGTCACGCTGAAAACTACAGGGCAAAATATGCTGAATACAAAGGCCATCACGACCAGGAAATAATCCGTAATAGCCGCGATTCAAGATATTATGAAAACAAAGACCACCCTGAACATAATAATTGGAAAAGAGATCAAAACCAGCAGAGGAATGATCATGACCAACGGAAAAATGATCATCAACATAACAAGTGAGGTGTGATCATAATCGTCAGTAATATATACTGACGATTTTTTAAATACAAATAAAAAATTTATGGAAAAATTACTCTATATCGTTGCCGTCATCTTCGTCATCGGATGGCTGGTTGGGTTCGTCGGATATCATGTCGGGGGCGCCATTCACCTGCTGCTTGTAATTGCAATTATTGCCGTTCTGCTAAACATTATGCAGGGAAAAAAAGCCCTATAAAAGTTCGGAGGGTGAGTACAACAACCATTCATTAATAAAGTAGTATTGACAAGCAAGCCGATTGTATTGGCATTAAAGTCGCAGTAATGTTTTTAAATGTGTTACATAAATAATCAATCCTATAATATTCATGAGATATCAGCTCGTTATCTTTGATCTGGTTTTTCATTGGATATTGGATTTAATCAAGGCTTGATCTTTATCCTGGCCCTTATTATTAGAAGAAATCATTACTAAATAGCAATATCCGTTTTCCTTTCTAACTTTGTTTTAATGTCCTGCAGCATGGCGAATTGCTTTGCCTGCATTTCATACAGTGTTTTAATTTGTTCGCCCAACAATAAATCCATCTTTTGATGCAGGCTGCGAATGCCTATTTCCGCTTTCAAATTGATCAGGTAATCGTTTTCACTTCTCATCCTGTCTTTTTCTTCCTGCCGGTTCTGGCTCATCATAATAACGGGCGCTTGTAGTGCAGCTATACAGGAAAGGAGCAAATTCATAAGTATAAAGGGGTAGGGGTCAAACTCTTTGCTTTTTATTATGGTAACATTGTAAAATATCCAAATCGCCAGGATGATCACAAATAAAATAATAAACTTCCAGCTACCACCGAAACGGGCTACTTTATCAGAAAGTTTTTGTCCCCGCGAAACAATTTCCTGCGGCGGATGCAATAAATTATTGATGATAAGATCTTCCTCCTGAATAGTTTCCTGTACAATTTTATGCAGCTTACCCAGGTATTCATCTTCGTCTGATGATATCTGGTTAATAATTTTAGTGTCCATAAAGAAATTCGTTTTTTCTGTAATGAATACCAGCCATGCTTACCTTATTTTTATTGGTTTCGCATGGCCATTTTCCTGATCAAATCTGCGTACCCGTCATTCGTGTGATTGGTATATACGCCATAAGCATCCAGGCTATAGCCAATAATACCATCATTAGCCCTGATAAGATATATAATAGCCTCATCTGCCGGGTCAGATTCGCCTTCAAAACGGTAGGTTTTGATAATTTTAATGTCACGCTGATTATACAATTTGCCATTGAGCGTAACCAATCCGGTTTCATTGATAACAAATTCATTGTCCTGCCTTTTTTGTTTTAGATCGTTAAGGACAGTACTTATAGTGTCCATTTCTCTGTTCATTTTGAGATGATTGAATTGAATTTGCATTCAGGAAAGCAACTGTAAGGATTGAAACTGAGCCAAAGGGGGAGTTGGAAAGATTACAAAATGCTCTTGATGAATATACCTGAAGGTACGCCAAATAAGGCAGCATTTCAATTAAATTATAAAGCCATTACTTTGAAGTGGCGTTTAACTTATTGGTTATTCTGATATCATCTCGCACAGCACTATTAAAAAAAAATCCCGACCGGTAAGTCGGGATCATATAAGTTTAATGAGGCGATACTGTTTTAAATAAATCTCTTACACTATTTATTGGTAATTAGTATTAAACTGACCGTTAGTAACAACAATGCTATCGGTGGAGCTACCAAGTGCGTAAATAACACCATTGAAGTTGCCGGCAATTTTTTTGTTTGTTTTATCCCAGATGGTTAAGGTGGTAGAACCATGAGAACCATTCCAAAGAGCGGTGTAAGTAATGTCGCTTTTTTTCTTATAATAAGTAATCCCGCCTGAATACAAATCAATAGGGTTGTTCACGTGTGCGGTATCGGGGATATCCAACGATAGCGAAAGTGAGTCGCCCGATGTGATCTGAAGACCTTCGATAGTAATATAATCCGAAACGTAAGCACCGGTTACTAATGATGGCTTATACGCCGTTCCATTAATAGTAGCGGATAGTTTCGAAGATTCATCACTGTCTTTGTTTTATCCCACACAACAAAGGGGAAAGCACAAACGTTCTTTCCCTTTTATTATATTTATACCCTATCAACCCAAACCAACCATGTTCACCAAAAACATCTTATCGTATAGTTTCCTTCTACTTGTTCTTTTTGTTATGGCCTGCTCAGATCCGGAAAAGCCCGTAACGAAGGAAGAAGCCGCTGCGGTTGCTGCATCAGTGAGTGATGCTGTTGCTCATCACAGTGCCGTTAGGCTCAATGAAATGCTTGACCTGGACGCTCTTGAAAAAAGGATCAATAACCTGTCAAATAACAAGCTGAACCAGTCGATGGTGGCGGGTGCTTTGAATAGCATGAAATCAGGCGAATTTGGCAAACAGGTAATAAACAGTCTCGGTAAAAAAGGAACCTATGAGCTGGTAAAGCAATACGAAAAGAACAACCATCAGCACCTGGTTTTCAGAATGTACAACGAAGAACTTAACTACCACGATTTCGAACTAATTAAAAAAAGAGATAAGGTTAAAATTGCAGATATATTCATTTATACCACGGGCGAAAACCTGAGCAGTACTTTGGCACAATCGCTCATGTTCATGGATGAAAAGGCTGAAGCGGTAGACAATATTGGCAAAGAGGAAGTCAAAAAAATGCAGTTGATCAAAGCCTATACTAATGAAAAAGAATTTGAAAAAGCCAACCAGCTGTTCAAAACACTCCCCGCTGTGATCAGGGACCAAAAGCTCTTTAAAATTGCCTATATTCAAATTGCCAGTGGCCTGGGAACGGATGAATACCTCGCTGCGCTTAACGAATTTCAGCAGGCATACCCGGATGCGCCCAATATGTACCTGCTCCTGATCGATGCCTATTTCCTGAAGAAAGATTATGCCGGAGCCTTGCGGTGTGTTAACGGTCTCGACTCCCTCATTAACAAAGATCCTTTTCTGGATTATTACCGGGCATTGATCTACAAGCAAAGTGAAGATCATGCCAGCAAAATGGTTTGTTTGGAAAGACTGCATAAAAATATGCCTGACTGTGGGCCTGGGACACTGGAACTCATCAATGCCTGCGTGGAAGATAAACAGTGGGACAAAGCGGTTCCGCTTACTCAGCTTTACACGAAAAGCAAAGATGCCGACAATGAAACCATTGAAGCCTTATACCTGCTGCATCCCGATTTCAAAAAGAAAATGGAGGCAATTACTGATTAAGCATGAAAGGAATAAAGTTTTCAGAAAGCATTATTATCAATTGTAGTCAGACAGAAGCCTTTGACTATACGCAGGATTACAGAAACAGACTCACGTGGGATACCTTTCTGAAAAAAGCAGAACTGATAGAAGGGGCAAAAGCAGGCATAGGAATAAAAGCTTATTGCGTGGCAAAGAACGGATTAGGAATGGAAACTGAATATGTTTCATTCAACAGACCAAAAGCAACAGCTATCAAAATGACCAAAGGCCCTTTTTTGTTTAAATCTTTTCTGGGCTCATGGACGTTTAAGGAGGTTGATGCCTCAACAACAGAAGTTATTTTTTTGTATTCTTTTACCCTTCGTTTTCCGTTCAGCCTGGTAACCAGGGTGATTAAAAATAATCTGATAGCAAACGTTCAGCAAAGATTGATTGATCTTAAAACGAATATCGAAAAGAAAAGCGCGAAATGCTAAAATGACGCCTCCTGATTACTATCCGGCTCCTGCTTCTTAAACCGCTTGTATAAAAACAGTTGCCACTTTTCTTCGGCTACGCCTGCCTTGTCCATTTCGGCTCTGGCGAGGGTAAAGAAAAGATCTGAAAGGCGATTGATATAAGCCGGAATGGCCTCATGTATTTCATCTTCTTTCATTAGCGTTACCAGCGTGCGTTCGCCCCGGCGCATTTGGGTTCGAACTACATGGCAAAGGGCCGAAATTTCATTGCCGCCGGGTAATAAAAAGTAGTCAGAAGGGGAGGTCATGGCATTTTCTAATGCATCGATCCATGCTTCGCAAAAGGCCGCACCGTCTGTTGGCATGGGATTAGTGTTTACTTTTTTGGTATCGGAAGGCCGGGCCAGGTGCGACATCATATCCATCATGTCTTTTTGTATTTTGTGCAAATTGGCCTGCCATTCATGTTCATTGCCGAGCTTCGTACGCAACAGCCCGATGGTTGAATTTGCTTCATCGAGCGTGCCGATACACTCTACCCGTATATCATCCTTGTACACCCGCTTGCCGCCAAATAATCCTGTTGTGCCTTTGTCGCCTTTTTTGGTATAGATTTTCATTATGCTGATTGTATCTGATTATTTATTTGAAACGCCGTAGTGGTTGCGCACCGAATGCAGTAAACCGGCTATGGAGCTATGCGTTTCATTTTTATACATCCATTGCACAGTATTTCCTTCCCCTATGATGTGAATACTTTCTTCGGCATGGGCTGCAACTTCAAATCCTTCGCGCAGCAAGGCCCTTTTTGTCCAGAACAGCGAGGCGCCTTCGCCTTCAACCCGTATTGATTTTCCATTGCTGTTGTGAATGATAAATGTGCCGCTGCTTTTATCGAACGCAAAGCCTTCTTTATAAAAGGCGGCTTCAAATGCGCCATTTAGTACTATGTCTTCGGGTGCGCCTTTCGTTAATGCGCCATCATTATGCAGCAGCCATACTTCGTCGGCAGTTTGCAGGGCAAGGTCAAGGTCGTGGGTCGATAGCAAAATGCCTTTGCCGGTTGTTTTTGCCAGCTGGTGCAGCAGGCGCATGAGCGAAATGCGGTTGGGCAGGTCAAGATGTGCTGTTGGTTCATCAAGTATAATAACCGGCGTATCCTGTACCAGTGCTCTTGCCAGCATTACTTTCTGTGATTCGCCATCACTCAACTCGCTTAGTTTTCTGTTGGCAAAAGAAGTGGTATCTGTTATCTGCATCGCCCATTGCACTATTTTCCTGTCTTCGGGTTGCATGGTGCCTAACCAGTTGGTATAAGGAAATCGGCCTAACGCAATAACTGAATAAACTTTCAGGTTACCGGCCTGCACGTTGCCCGTGAGCACCATACTCAAACGTGTTGCTCTTTCTTTCGGCTTTAGCTTTGTAATATTTTTACCAATTGTTTCCACTGTTCCCGACAACAGGGGTTGTAAACCGGCGAGGGTGCGGATGAGTGTTGATTTACCGGCGCCGTTGGGTCCCAGCAGGCAAATCATTTGTCCGGGATGCATTTCCAGCTCCAGCTGTGATGCAATGATCTTTTCTTCTTTACCTTTTTTATATCCGATGGATAAACCGCTTGCTTTCAATAAAGGCGCTGTGTTATTCATCAGAAAGAATTTTTTAAATTATTCCGGCTCATAATGATCCAGATGACTACCGGCGAACCCACCAGTGCCGTAATAACATTAATAGGCAATACGGTGTTGCTGCCCGGCAACTGAGCAATGATATCGCACAACAGCATTAGCGAGGTGCCCATCAAACAGCAGGCAGGCATAAGCATACGATGATCTGATGTGTTGAATAAGGAGCGCGCCAGGTGCGGAACTGCTATGCCAATAAAGCTGATAGGACCGCAAAAAGCGGTGATGCTGCCCGCCAGCAAACTGGTGCTACCGATTATCAGTAGCCGTGTTCTGTTTACCGTTAAACCCATGGTGCGGGCATAGTGCTCGCCCAGCAATAATGTATCCAGCACTTTTGAAGAGGCAAATGCGATCAGTAAACCTGTTGCTACTACAGCTGCCAGCAGGTAAAGCTGGCTGCCCGAAACGCCGCCGAGTGAACCGAATGTCCATATTAAATAATCCTTCACCTGCTCGGGTGCGCTGAAATATTGCCAGATACTGATAACGGAAAGGGTGATGTTGCCGATCATTACACCCACCACCAGCATAATAACATTATCTCTTATGCGGGCCGAAATGGCTATGATGATAAACATGATAAAAGCTGCTCCTAATGAAGCCGCCAGCAGAATCAGCCAGCTTCCCGAAATGCCCAGCTCTTTAATGGCATATATAGTGGTAATGCTGCCTGCTGATAACATCACAAGCGCTACGCCCAAACCGGCACCTGCCGTAACGCCCAAAATCGAAGGACTTGCCAGTGGATTGCGGAAAAGCGTTTGCATCTGTAAGCCACTCACAGGTAACCCGCAGCCTACGATAACGGCTGTAATTGCCTTGGGTATTCTGATTTGCTCAACAATATATATCCATGCTTCGTTGCTGGCTTTGCCCGATACAATAATATCCAGCACTGCACGTAACGGAATTGATACCGAGCCGAAGGCTATATCTGTTATAAACACGATCAGCAACAGAAAAAACAATGCAGCCAGCTTCGTGAATGAAGCCGCCCATTGGTATTTTCGGGTAGCGGAATAGGAGGCTACGGTCATTATTGTAATTGTTGGTAATAAAACAGTTGGTGATCCGGTAATAATTCAGGATGAAGAATTTTAACCAGGTCGGCGAGGATCAGGCTCGGATTAACGGCGCCTGATTCCCAGTAATCATTGGCGCCTATGTCGTTTATGCGCCTGTTGTTGTTAAACAGCGTTCCTTTCCGATATGAATTGAACTGAGTATAACGTTGATCAGCGGCTGCAATTTCTTCTTTTGTTTTGGCATTGTTCATGTTCAGCCAAAAATCGGCCTTCAGTGCAATAGGGGCCACTGCTTCAAAGTTAAGCGCCAGACTGCCGGTACCTGTTACATTCGCCCAATGATATGATGCACCGGCATCTTTTAAAAATTGTGTCATATAGCTGTCTCCATCAGGAACATACCAGGTTCCTTTAAAAGGCATTCCAACCACTACTTCAGGCTTGTTTGTTACATTTGAAGCCAGCTCTTTTAAGCGGTTGTATTCCTTTTCCATGGCGCCAAATTTCGGGTTCACTACTTCTTCTTTATTCAACAGGGCTGCCATAAGCTTCACCCATTCTGACCGTCCTAACGGGTCGGTTTCGAGCCATTCGGCGTTCATCATCACAGGAATACCGGCGCCGGTGAGGGGCTGGTAGCGTGCGAATGGCGCGTCGGGGCTGCCCATCGTCATTAACAGATCGGGTTTCATGGAAATGATCAACTCATTATTCATGGCGCTGCCATTGCCCACTTCAACTATTTTACCTGATGCCAGATTTTTGCGCACTATGGGCGAAGTAACATATTTTGATTCGGCAAGTCCGATTATTACATCGGCAGCCCCGGCAAAATCGGCCAGCCCTACGTGCATGGAAGAAGTTACCATCAGCTTTTGTACGGGTATCTGTATCACCTGTGCGCCGGGATAACCACCAGGAGCAGGTTTTCCTCTTTGTACCAATACATATTGCAGGGTATCGGTTTTATTTGAAAAACGGTTTACAATTTTTACCAGCTTGTAGTTTTCGAAATATTCTATCGTAAATCCTTTGGAATACAGTAGCCTGGTTTTTGCGGCCACCGGTTTTTCAGCAGTTGAATGAGACGATGGTTTGGTTGCCTGTTTACAGGAAGCCATCCATAAAAACAAAATACAAATGCGGTAAATACTACGTGAACGTAAACCGGTAATGCGGGGCAGAAAAAATTGCTTTCTGCAGTTGAGAAGATGCCTGCTATTTTTCATGATTGCTCTTTGCCTTTCTTCCGAAAGCGGTGAGTGAATTTTATTATCAAGGCAGGTCTTCTGACTTCCTCAAACCCTGGCTTCCTTCCCATCCGTCAGTTGGCGGACAGTGGAGTTGAATGGCCGGTTCTTTATTAAGAGGTTACAGCAGCGGAGACTGTTCCGGACTTACACCGGATTCCCTTTTAAAGCAGCAAATGCGGCTACCTTTGCCGGCGAAAGTAGGAATTATTTTGGGGATATGTGATTTTCTCTTTTTACTACTTAAGAGGGCGCCAGCGCCCTAAATGCAGCAGCGCTAAGAGAATTATCTCTTTCTACTCTTATAACCTCTTAGCTAAAAATGTGTCCCGCGAAGCGGGACTAAAGGTCTGTGTAATTGTTTCAACTACAAAGTTCATCCTGTTTTCAACGTTTGCAGGCTGCACCTCTATCAGCGTAAAACCTAATGCCTCATAGGTTTCTCTGATAGAAGTATACAACTGAACAGCTTCGTCAAATGTTTGCCATCGCTCGGCATCATTTACATAGATGCCCTTCCAGGGTGGTAAAATAAAAACGGTCTGATGGTAAGGATGCTGCTGTAAGGCAGAGTAATAACGATCATCAACAGCAAGTGCGGCTGCTTTCAGGTAAGCAATAATATCGGGGATGCCCCGGTCGAAAAAAGTTGCACCCGTACAGGGAGCCGTTTGCAAATATAAATTTGTCATTCGTTCCAGCACCTTTCCGGCAAAACCTGATAGATTGATCCATGGAAGGCAATCAGAGCCTTTGGCCACTTCTTCTGCAATTAACCGGCGTGATGCTTCTTCTGAACAATGATAACCTGCACTTTTCAATGCCTGCAACAAACTTGTTTTGCCGGCTCCGGGTCCGCCTGTGATGATATATTTTTCGGTGATGTGCAATGGCGCTTTATGTATATATTAAGTAAATAATCAGGGAAATGATCAGAACGGCAAATAAACAAACTTTATGATTGATACTGCTTACCCGCGCAATTTCATGATGCATCACCGTTCTGTCGTTTGTTCCGATATAAGGCTTTTCAACCCGCTTGCCGTGATATATGTTGGGTCCGCCAAAGCGTGTATCCATAATGCCTGCCAGCGCCGCTTCGGGATAACCTGAATTGGGACTTTTATGCTGGTTGCCATATTGAAAAATAAACAAAAAGCCGCGCCGGCTGCCGCTTACCAGCACCATCAGCAGGGCGGTGATACGGGCTGGAATAAAATTCACTACATCATCGAGCCGTGCAGCAAATTTTCCAAACAGTTCAAACCGTTCATTGCGATAACCGATCATCGAGTCAAGCGTATTGATCATTTTATAGGTCATCATACCGGGCACTCCGGCTATAGCATAATAAAACAAGGGAGCAATGATGCCGTCGCTTAAATTTTCCGACATGGTTTCCAGCACGGCTATGCGTATTTGCCGGGGTGTAAGCGCAGCAGTATCCCTTCCTACAATGCGGCTCAATTGTTTGCGTCCCGCTTCAATCCCCTGGGCATCCAGTGCATGAAAAACTTTTTTACCCTCTTCGATGAGGGTTTTATTGGCCAGTCCATAGTATACAAAAACAGCACTAAAAATCAGGTATAAAACCGGGTGCAGGTTCAGCAGCAACAATGATGAATATTGAAAGAAAAAAAATGTGGCGGCACATAAAGTAATCGTAAGCAGTGCTCCATTCCAAAACCGGTAGTTCTCTTTGTTCAACAGCTTTTCACCTTTACCAATGGTAGTGCCAAACAACCTGATGGGGTGGGGGAGTTGTTCAGGATCGCCCAACAACAGGTCGAGAAGATAGCCTGCAAGCAGCGGTAATATCAGGAGCAATGTTTTATCCATTCGTTTAATGCATCTGTTAATAATTCATTTTTTTCTTTTGTTAGGGTAGCAATGCGTATATGTTGTTTGCTCAATCCCCTGAAGTTCGATGCATCCCGTATCAGTAACCCGTGATGGGTCATCAGATATTCTTTCAACTGCTGCGCTGTTCCGAATGGCATCCGGGCCAGAAAATAATGGGTATGACTGTTGTTGATAGTAAATGACTGTTGTTGTAATTGCTGAACAAATTGTTCTTTATCGCTAAACAACTGCGCTAAGGGAAGCTGGTTGCCTGAATAATTATCAAAGATAAAATGACCCGCCGCTATGGCAAACGCATTGACCGACCAGGGCATTTTGCACAGCAATAGTTTATTGATCAACCGGGCATGCGCAGCTATATAGCCAAGCCGTAATCCGGGAATGGCAAAAGCCTTGGTAAGCGATCGAAGGATGATAACATTGTCGCAGGTATCGATCAGGGAAATAAGGGAAGTAGCGTTAACTGTAAATTCAATAAAGGCTTCATCTATTATAAACAATGTTTCGGGATTGGCCTTTATGAGTGCTTCGAGCTGCGGAAAAACATGTCCGGTTGGATTGTTGGGATTGCAGATAAAAAACAAACCCTTTTCCACCGGCATATGCGCCTGTATGCCATCCTCGTTTACAAATTGTACCTGGTGGCGGTGCATGCTGCAGGCATCCTCATATTCCGCAAAAGCTGGGATGGTGATGGTTGTTCTTTCGCCGGCAAATGCCTGCGCAATGAGATAAATACTTTCAGCAGTACCATTGGTGATAAGAATATTGGAAGGCGGCAGCCGGTGATGCTCACTTATTTTCAAAGCAAGACTTTCTGCCTGCACTTCGGGATATTTATTAAGCACATGCCAGTGTTTAAAAATATGTTCTTTTAATCCGGCAGGCTCGCCTCCGTACCATACATTGGTACTGAAATCGGCTATTATTTTCTGATTATAACGGTACGCATCATCTCCGTGTCCCTGCAGCATACAAATTATGATTTCATGTTTTGGTACACCTGGTTAATGTCAACATGCTCCCTGATCAGCATCGCCAGTTTGTCGTACTGCGCTTCCTTGTATTGCCGGTAGTCGAATGATATGGCTGCAGTGTTTGAACAGGTCGATAGCAGATCATTTACCACTGCATCGTTATCGAGAATGCCATGCATATAAGTTCCCCAGCATGTATTGTTTAAGTAACAGCCATCGGTGCTGCCATCAGAAAAAGTTATTAACGGTTCAACTTCCGTACCGGTTACCACAGTTTGTCCCATGTGTATTTCGTAACCTGTGCATTGTTCTGAATACTGCCTGTACGTAAAACTGCGTTGCAGGGTTGTTTTTTCCTTCCCTAAAACCGTATGCACCGGAAGCAGACCTAGTGCTGCCACTTTTCCTGCTTTGCTCTCTACCTCATAAGGGTCTTCAATAGTTTCGCCCATCATCTGGTAGCCGCCACAAATGCCAACAACCGTTTTTCCTTTTTTATGTGCTTCTATAACAGCTCTCGCAACACCATTGTTTTTAATAGCGATCAGATCTTCTATCGTGTTCTTGCTTCCGGGAATAATAATGATGTTGCTTTTTGCTATTTCAGCAGGGTCAACTGTGTAAAACAAATTTACACGCGGATCTTTTTCCAGCCGGTCGAAGTCGGTAAAGTTCGACATGCGTCGTAACAGAATAACGGCAACATTAATTTTATCATTTACCGATTCGCGTTGTTTAAGTGATAATGGCACCGAGAGTCTTCTTCCTCAATAAAGATGTCTTTAAAATAAGGCAGTACGCCAAGTACCGGCACGCCACATAGATCTTCGATCATCTTTCTGCCATCATCGAACAGCCGGCTGTCGCCCCTGAATTTATTGATGATAATTCCTTTGATACATTGTTTTTCGGGTGGTGTAAGCAAGGCCATGGTGCCATATAAGCTGGCAAAGATGCCGCCGCGATCGATATCACCAATAAGGTAGGTGGCGGCATTGGCATGTATGGCCATGCGCATATTGGTAATGTCGCGCTGTTTAAGATTTAGTTCAGATATGCTGCCGGCGCCTTCCATAACAATAGGTGCATACCGGGCGGCTAATCTGTCGAACGCGTTTGTTACTTCTGAAAACAATTCCTGGCGATCATTGGCCATGAAATATTCCCATGCCGATTGCGTGCCAATGGGCTTGCCATTTAAAACAACCTGTGAGCTTTTATCATTCACAGGCTTTAGCAGCACCGGGTTCATATCGGTATGACAGGGAACACCGGCCGCTTCGGCCTGTACAGCCTGTGCGCGGCCGATTTCAAAACCTTCCGGCGTAGCATAGCTGTTCAGCGACATGTTTTGTCCTTTAAAAGGAGCAGGGTTGTAGCCATCCTGCTTTAATATTCTGCAGAAGCCTGCCGTGATGATGCTTTTGCCAACATCAGAAGCAGTACCCACAAATAGTAAAGGGCGGAGAGCGGTTTTCGATGGTATCATTGATGTTTGCAAACGTACTAAGAAAAAGGAAATGTTTGAGTGGGACGTGATACCATTATATGGCATTTGTTAGCCTTTTTCATTCCGAAAATATATATTCAGGAAACCCGGCAACAGCGCCAATAGAAAACCTCCGGTTGAAATAATATATAATAAACTTAATGAATAATGCTGTGGGGAATGATCTATAAAGAACATCAATAATGGAAGAAGGTAAGGGGAGTAAAAAGACTTACCCCATCCTCCTATTAAAACACTCCCGATCAATAGCCCAAATCCGGTTCCTACCGGTATCATAAATTTTCTGAACCGTACACTTAGCCAATATTGAATGGCGCTGACCATTAATATGCCGGTATAAACCCTATTGGAAATAATCAGCATCTCTTTCCATGGTAAAGTAAACCGGGAAAAACCATGCACTCCTCTCACCAGGAATACCAGCATGCCTGCAACCAGATAAAAAAAGTAAAAGCATATAAAAAACAAAATGATCATTGCCTGAACCAATACAAATTTAGAAAAGTATATATCAGCCTGGGACCTGGGCAATGCATATACCTGTTTCCATGTATTGTTCCGGTATTCGGTTTGGGCTATTGAATTATTAAGCAAAATAACATACATAGGCAGGGTTGCGGCTGCCGTGTCTCTCCAGTTAATCATCAGAAAAAAATGCCATTGGTCCCGGATTTTCATGATGCTATATAAATCATCGCTTATCACGCATGCAATGAATTTCGTAGCCGGTATCAAAGACGCTGCCAGCAAGGTTAGCCAGAAGAGGGAAGTGTGTTTGTATTTTAACCATTCTGTCTTTATACCCAATAAAAAAGAATGCTTCATAAGGTATGCTGTATCATTTGAATAAATAATGTTTCCAGGTCTTTTTGAATTACTTTCAGATTATACACCCGAATGCCGTACTTTACCAATACCTCATTCACTATAGCTACCTGCTCTTTTTTATTGCATGTTACCTGTAATGTATTGCTACCGGCAGATGTGACCGGAAATAACTGCGTTAGTGCCGCCTTTGCTTTTTCAGGATCATCTGTTTCAATTTCAATGACAGTTTGATCAAATTGCATTTGTTGCAATTGTGGTAATGTGCCCTGGAACAGCAATTTTCCTTTGTGAATAATTCCAACATCGGTAGCTATTTTCTCCACTTCAGCTAATAAATGACTTGATACCAGAATGGTTTTACCGCATTCGCGGTTTAAATGCAGCAGCAGGTTTCTCATTTCGATGATGCCACCGGGATCAAGGCCATTCGAAGGTTCATCCAATATTAATAATTCAGGATTATGTAACAGGGCAATGGCAATGGCCAGCCTTTGCTTCATACCCAGCGAATAATTTTTTGCTTTCTTATCGTCTGTTCCGCTCAGGCCAACCATTTCCAATACTTCATTAATGCTGTTTAGCCTGCAGTTGTAAAAAGGCCGGTATATTTCAAGGTTCTCACGGGCAGTAAGATGCAGGTATATTGAGGGTTGTTCAATCAGGGAGCCAATATTTTTAAGAATGCTGATCCTGTGGTTCTTAAAATCATTTCCAAAAACACGTATAACACCGGTTTGCTTTTTCAATAACCCAAGGATTAACCGAAGGGTAGTGGTTTTGCCTGCTCCATTCGGGCCCAGAAACCCGTAAATACTCCCATTTGGTATGAACAGCGAAATGTTATTCAGCACCTGTTGTTTGCCAAAATGATATGATAAATTTTCAACCTGAACGATTGGGTTATTCATGCCAATGATTTTATTAACCATACAAAACTGTTAATAACAAACCACATAAAATATATAATTCAACGTACTGGCTAAACGAATCTACCAACAGCGCTACCGGGCAAACGAATCCTGTGCAGGATAATTAGACGCAGATAGGATTTTTTTGGGAGGCAGGCACTTATTAACTTCAGGGTATGAATACAAAAAAGCTGGCGCTATGGCATACTGCGTTTTGGCTTGTACCGCCAGGTATAGTGATTCCTTCTATGTTCCGCCATGGAGCAGGCAATTCGGTTTTGTATTGGATAACAGCTTACCTCTTTTACATCAGTGCTTTTTATGTAAACCTGTTTTTGATTTTACCTTCCTGGGTAATGAAGCGAAAGCTATTTCCTCTTTTATTGAAATGGCTGGGCCTGATTGTTATTTATACCACGATTATTCTTCTTATAAACAGGGCCTTCGGCATGTACCAGAAAGGAAGTATTGCTTTTAAAATCGGTGACTGGTTTTTCACCAGTTGTTCCTACCTGGGTGTTTTATATTTCCTGAGCTTTTCGTACCGGTTTGCCTTTGATTGGTTCAGGAATGAGCGTGTAAAGCTTGAAATGGAGAAAAGCAACCTGAAGATAGAGCTTGCCTTTTTAAAATCTCAAACTAATCCACATTTTTTGTTTAACACACTTAACAACATATATATACTGGCCTGGCAGCAGTCGCCCCAAACGCCTGATGCCATAATGAAGTTGTCGGAAATGATGCACTATATGCTTTATGAAAGCAATGATGAAAGAGTACCGGTGTTAAAAGAAATTTATTATATAGAACAATTAATTGCCCTGCAACAGTTGAGGATGCATGGACCAATGTCGTTTAATTTTTTGGTGACCGGCGAAGCCGATAATTGCCGGATAGCGCCTCTGTTACTGGTTAATTTTGCTGAAAATATCTTCAAACATGCGGTACTTAATGATGACAAAGATCCAGCCGTAATGCATCTTGAACTGAACGAAAAGCAACTGTCGTTATACTGCCGTAACAGGATCAATAAGGTGTTGAAGGATAAAGAGGGGGGTATCGGCCTGGCAAATATGAAAAGAAGAATGGAGCTGATATATCCCGGCAGGCACCGTTTAACAATTAAATCAGATGAAATTTATTACAGTACCCACTTAACCATACAATTCGATTAATATGCCAGCTTTTCAATGCATTATTATAGATGATGAGCCGTTGCCATTGGTGCTGCTTTCTGATTATATAAAGAAAACACCTTCCCTTCAATTGGCAGGTACTTATTCGAATCCGCTGGATGCATTAACTGCCATTCAACAGAATCAGGTTGATCTGATCTTTCTCGATATCCAGATGCCGGAACTGAACGGTGTACAATTTATGGAACTGATAAATGGAAAATGCAAAGTGATTTTTACAACAGCCTATCCTAACTATGCTTTGAAGGGATATGAACTGGATGTATTGGATTATTTATTAAAACCCATCTCATTTGAACGTTTTCTGAAAGCAGTCGGTAAAATGAAACCTTTGTCTGAAACAGATGTGGCGCAAAAAACTAAAGCACCTTCCGGGGAAATAGCCGACAGTACATTATTTGTAAAGGTTGAGCATAAAATCATTAAGATATTTCTCTCCGAAATTCAATATATAGAGGGGTTAAAGGAATATATTGCTATTCACACGCCGGAAAAAAAGATCATTACGTTACAAAGCATGAAAAAAATGGAAGAAGCATTGCCACCTGCCCGGTTTTTGAGAACCCATAAATCGTTTATTGTTGCTTTAGATAAGATTGATTGTATTGAACGCAACAGAGTATTTATTAAAAACAATATTATTCCCATCGGAGATACTTACAGGGAATCTTTTTTCGCTGTCATAAATGGGAAAAATCTTTTATAGAATGGCAGCCGTTACCAAAAAACTTTTTCGTACAAACTCGCTCACTGACCCCCGACTTACCGCGATATGATTATTTTGTAAGATTTTATTCCCGATTGCGTAAACATTTCTCCCGGTTGAAATAAAGGGTATCATTCCTGTTATGCAATTTTGTGCGCGCAAATAACGCCTCTCTTTATAACGCTGCTTGTCATCATCTTTTTTTTAAGGTTTGGAAATTTCTATTATATGATTAAAGGTTTAATGCTGTTTATTCTGGCAGCTTGTTGTGTTTTTACAACCGGTTTTGCACAAAGCAATACCGGTGTTGTTACCGGCCGTATCATTTCGGTTGATGACGAGCCGATCGAGATGGTTCCGGTGTCGTTAAAAGAGATCAATAAAAACACCCTTACCGATACAAAAGGAGTATATGTATTTACCGGCGTAACGCCCGGCAGGTATACTGTTCGCATACAAATGCGTGGTTTGAAAGAAACAGATATTCCGGTAGAAGTGAAAGCCGGCGATACAGCACAGGTTGATTTTAAATTAACGAAAGAGAACATCCCGGCATTACAGGAAGTGACCGTTTCAGGAAACATCAACAGATTCACAAAAAGAGAAAGCGTTTATATTGCCCGCCTGCCCCTGAAAAATCTCGAAAACCCACAGGTATACAATACAGTTACAAAAGAATTGTTTAAAGAGCAGATGGCGCTTGATTTGGGAAGCATTTCGAAAGCGGTGCCGGGTGCAGGGATTCCCATGCTGGCCAACCAGGGACGTGTTACTTTTCGTTCACGCGGATTTGAAACAGAACCCAATGCAAGGAATGGCGTAGCGGGCGCTGCTTTTTCATCGATCGATGTGGCTAACCTCGAGCGCATTGAAGTGATCAAAGGACCCTCAACCACTTTATTCGGCACCAACATATCGAGCAGTTACGGCGGATTGTACAATCGCGTAACCAAAAAGCCCTGGAATGGCTTTGGCGGTGAAATATCTTATTTCGGAGGAAGCTGGAATTATAACCGGCTTGCCCTGGATATAAATACACCTGTAAATGCCGATAAAACAGCGCTGATTCGTTTAAATGCGGCCACCACATTTGAAAAAAGCTTTCAGGATATGGGCTTTACCAATAACATAAGCCTGGCGCCTTCTTTTTCGTATCAGATCAACGACCGGCTTTCATTGTTATTGGATGTTGAGTTCGGACAGGCAAAAGGAACTTCTGTAGTGCGTTTTAATCCTTATACCGGCAGTAACAAAACGCAATCTATTGCCGATATGCAGTTCCCTTACAAACGTACTTTTTTGAGCAATGACCTTACTTATCAAACCCAAATGCTGAACATCTTTGCCCAGATGAATTATAAGATTTCAGACAAATGGACTTCTCAAACAATTGTTTCAAGAGCCCGGTCTACGATCAATGGTTATATCACTGCACTGAACGGCCGTACCGATTCAACGCTTCGTCCGCAGGTGATAGCCGGCTATACCAATTTCATCGCTACCGATATACAACAGAATTTTATTGGAGATTTTATGCTGGGCGCTTTTCGCAACCGCCTGGTGGCAGGACTGGATTATTACAATAATTACAGCGATTTTGACCGGGTTACGGTAAACACTACTACCGTTAATTTCATCAACACGCCAGATAATTACCGGGTAAGCCGCTTTAAAGTAGATTCACTGACCAGTACAGGTACGCTTCGAAAAGAAACCAGCGGAGACAATACCTATGCAGCCTATGCCTCAGACGTATTTAATATTACCGAACGGTTAATGGCCATGTTAAGTTTGCGGGTTGACCGGTACCAGTACAAAGGAGTGTATAATATTACTACCGGTACAACATCGGGTGGATTGGGCGCCAGCGGCGCACAGGCGGGGCCTTATGGCCAAACTGCTTTATCACACAAACTGGGCCTGGTATATCAGGTGGTTAAAGACCGCATTTCATTATTCGGTAATTATATGAACGGGTTTTTCAACAGAAGCGGAACGGCCCGTGATGGAAGTACATTTAAACCCGAACATGCCAATCAGCTTGAATTTGGTATTAAAGGCGATGTGCTGGTTCACCGGTTGGTTGGAACCGTTAGTTACTACAATATTAAGGTTGAAAATGTGCTGCGCACCGACCCGGCCGATATCAATTATTCAATACAGGATGGAACGCAGCGAAGCAGAGGGGTAGAGGTTGACATCAACGCCAATCCATTTCCCGGTTTGAACCTGGTGGCCGGATATGCTTATAACGACAGCAAATATATCAGGGCTGATTCTACGGTGCAGGGTTTGCGTCCGGCTTTATCGGGCCCCGACAACATGTTCAATTGCTGGATCAGTTACCGTTTTCCGAAAGGAAAATTACAGGGCCTGGGTGCAGGTTTTGGCGGCAATGCCGGTAGCGATTCATACCAAACAAATACACAAACAGCAAAAGTGATCATTCCTGCTTACATCCTGTTGGATGCGGCTGTTTTTTACGACCAGCCGAAATTCAGGGTAGGCTTTAAAGTAGACAATCTTACCAGCGAAAAAGCCTGGTCGGTAAGATTGACACCACAGGCGCCGGCCCTGTTTACGGGGAGTTTGACGTTGAAATTTTAACGAGTGGTGACGATTGTGTTTAATACATATCTGAAGTGTGGTTTTGTGAAAGTGCCGGAAAATGACTTATATTTTCGTCAAAATACCATCCGTTGAAATTCAGCTTTCTTTTCATGTTGCTGGCTGGCTTCATGTTGATTGCAAACGGTCAGCTACAGGTAAAGGGAATTGTTACCCGGCAATCTGACTCAAAACCAATTCCGGGCGCCAGTGTATACTTTGAAAATACATCTGCAGGAACTGTTACCGACAATTCCGGCGCCTTTACACTCATTGTTCCGGCGGGCGGTAAAGGTGCGCAAAAACTCGTGGTGAGCCATGTAGGGTTTCAAACGCATGTTGAAAATATTGCAGCGGGCAGTTCAGCATTATCATTGGTTATTTCCCTCGATGAAAAAAAGACATTATTACAGGAAGTAGTGGTAACGGCCGGCAGCAAAAATGGCTGGAGAAAGTGGGGGCAATTGTTCACTGATCTTTTTATCGGCACCTCGTCTTATGTCCGGCATTGTGACCTGCTGAATAAAGATGTGCTGCGGTTCGTATACTCCCGGGCTTCCAATACCTTACACGTGTATGCCAGCGAACCACTGCTACTGGAAAACCAATCCCTTGGCTTTTCCATTCGTGTTGACCTGGAACAATTCAGTTATGATTTCAATAAGAAATACCTGTTTTATGAAATACATACCTTTTATCAGCAACTACAGGCTGAAAGCCCCGGCATGCTGAAGAAATGGGAGAAAAACAGATTATCTGTTTATGCAGGCTCACCCATGCATTTTTTCCGTTCACTGTTCGACAGCAGTTATGAAAAACAGGGTTTCGAAATACACCGGCTGGTCACCGCCAACCGGTTCGAATGGGACCGTGTGAGTGCTTTGTACCAACATAATACAGATGCAGCCAATACATCAACGGCTGATTTTGAAAAAAATCTGAACAAAGACAGCCTGAAATATTACCATACAATATTGAAACAGGGGCCGCCTGTTGACTCCATGAACTCAGAACCGGTACGATTTTTTGAATTTGCTTCCATTAAAGATAGCTTCACGGTAATACTAAATTTCAATGGCCGGTTGTCGGTAATGTATACCCGCAACAATGCGCCCAATGAGTATCTGATTTATACCGGAGCTGTTGCACCACCGGGACAATCTCCAAAACAAACCAACCCCGTTTCGCTAAAGCCGGCTTCAACCATTGAGCTTATGCAGCATATTCCGGTTGAAGTATATAAAAACGGAGCTGTTAAAAACGATGACTTACTCATAGACGGCTTTTTTGCCTGGTGGAATAAAATGGCCACCTCCCTTCCATACGACTACGAACCGCCGGCTGATTTACCCGGATCAGGCCACCGGTAAACCGGTTTTGTAAGTAAACATCGGCCATCTATTTTGTACATTTAACACAGACCCATATACGCAACTATTTGTCCTCAGTCCTGCACCGTTAAAACACCCTTTTTTATTTTATTGAATGGTAATGATGGTTTTATATCTTTTGTAAAAAGTATATTTGAAGACCTTCTTTTTTACTATTAAACCATTTTTACCATGACTTCTCCCAACATTCCCACCAAAAGCGTAAACGCATGGATATACCTCGATGAAGACGATCCGCAGGGAACCGGATACACCTCCATCAACAGCAGCTACCAGTCGCTGGTCAATAACCAGGTATACACATGCACCGACATGTTATTTGTTTGCTTCTTTTCGGTTGTGCCCGATGGAAAAGGATACTTTACCATTGAGATCGGAAACAAGAATGTGGTTCATCCCGACGGTTCTACCACCCAACAGTATCTTCAGTATACTATTCGCGACGCACGCGCACAGAACCCCGGCGTTAAAATCCTGGCTACCCTGAATTACAATACCAACACGCTGTCGCAAATATTTTCGGGCGACCAGCAACAATGGCCTGTGCAGGCTGCTAACTTTGCTTCCAACGTAAAAAATTATCTGCAGAGCATGCAAATGAATGGCTTCGACATCGACTGGGAAGGCGCATTTGCTTCAGCAATCACTCCGCAACAGTTCAGCATTTTGTTTAAGGCATTAAGAAGCGCCTTTGATTCAGCCGGAACCTACATGTATATTACCATGTGTCCGGCCGAAACCGGAAATCTGGATGTAGCAACTGTAAACAGCTGCTTTGATATGGTTACTTTACAGCTGTACTCAGGATTTACATTTCCATCCGACTATACCGATATCGGCATCAATCCGCTGTTATTGGGATATGGCGCCAAGTTTGAATCGAACTACCAGAATGCCAATGATGCCTGGAATGGCGCCAGGGTTGGTTTCAACTTTAACGGACAACAATACGTGTACAACAACATTACCCAATGGAGGCTTAATTCAAACAATTACATTTTTGAACAGGGGCAGCAAATATTGTTGTACAATCTGGCATATAATCAGCCGGGTAGCATTTTTAACGACGGTGCTATTGTAGCACGGGCTGGCAATCCGTTGCTCACGAGCCTCATTATACGCAGCGGAGAGGTGTTAGATGCGGTGCAGGCTACCAACACCGGTATTTTCAATGGTAACTCCGGTGAACTGGGGCTGTTGCAGCATGGAGGTAATGGTGGTAATAACAACGTTATTAATCTGAATGCAGGGGATTGTATAACAGAAGTTTCAGGTTATACAGGCACCTGGTTTGGATGGAACGTAGTGGCGCAAATTAGTATAAAAACCATGCAAGGTGTGGTGTATGGACCCTTTGGTACCATGAATAATGTTACCGGCAAAAAGGCCTTTACCTATACGGCCCCCGAAGATCAATGTATTTCAGCATTGAATGGCTCAACCACGCAGGTGCCCACGGCGCAGGGCAATACCACTATGGTTGTTTCGGAACTAACAGTAAGCTACGAACAGGTTCCTTTAGCCGAATACAAAGCAATGGGTAAATAAGAACAGTGTATGTATAATATAAGCCGTGCCACGGTTTCAAACTGGGGCACGGCTTATATTATTATTTCATCCGCACATACCTTTCAATATTTATTCTGTCTACACCAATCTTTTCAATTTTTTCAACACCTTTTTGAGTCAGGGTATCATTTTGTATGGTAATGGTAAATTGAAAATCATGACCTTCCCATTGCCGGTCGCTGCAATATTCCAGATGCTCGGTGTATAAACTGTCTTTAAGCGAATAGCTGCCGCCGCCTGAAGAAAAAACAGCCGATGAATCTTTGCCTTTGTTCAGATCGTGCAATAAAAAGGCAAAATGCGAATTGTTGATGATCTTAATAAATGACTGATTTTTGGTATAATCAGTAACGGTGGTGTTGCCTTTTTCGATCAGGGCGCCCGAAAGCAATTTCCAGGTACCGGTTATAGGAACTGGTGCCGGTTTGGGATCGTTGTTTTGGGTAGCCGTTCCGCAGGAAATCATGCCTGTTACGATGAATATAACTCCAATGCTTATTTTCATTTTGTAAGGTTATGCTGCAATTTATGAAATCCGGTGATGCTTACAACCACCCCGCCCGGCGAAAGAAATAATACTCCACAAAACAGATTAGTAAAGTAAACCCTACTACCATCGGGTAGCCAAAATGCCATTGCAGCTCGGGCATAAATTTGAAATTCATGCCATAAAACCCTGCCACCATGGTAGGTACGGCAATGATCGCTGCCCAGCCGGCGAATTTTTTGGCGGTTTCATTCTGCGAAATAGAGATCAGGGAAAAGTTGGCATCCAGCGCTGTGTTCAGCAACTCTCTGGTATTATCTACCATTTCATTAATGCGTACCGCATGGTCGTAAATGTCGCGGAAATAGGGCTGCGTATCGGGCGATATGGATTTAATATCAAATCGCATCAGGCGGTTGCAGATGTCGACCAGCGGCGATACGGCCCGCTTTACCTCAAGCAACTCTTTTTTTAACTGGTATATTTGTTCGGTGGTTTCGCGGCTTGGCTTTTCTTTAAATACTTTGTCTTCGATCAATTCCAATTCTTCTTCCAGCTCCTGCACTACGGGGAAATACATATCTACTATAAAATCCATAATGGCATACAATACAAAGCCCTGTCCTTTGCTCAGCAATTCGGGCGTTGTTTCGCAACGCATTCTTACATCGGTATAAGGTACCGAAGTGCCGTGCCGTACAGCAACAATGTAATTGGGGCCTACAAAAAAATGTGTTTCACCAAACTTAATATGGCAATCGGGAGAAATTTGAGCAGTGCGCAGCACAATGAAAAGCGAATCGTTGTATAATTCAATTTTGGGGCGCTGGTGCGCCCGGTGGGCATCTTCAATGGCAAGATCGTGCAAACCAAACTGCTGTTGCACCCGTTCGAGCAACGCTTCGGATGGTTCATACAACCCGATCCATACAAACTGATCGGGATCTTTGAGTATTTCATGTATGTCGTTGATATCAACATCGGCAACGCGGCGGCCCCTGGAGTAAGCGGCACAATTAACAATCTCTTTCATGGCAATCGTTTTTGAAAGAACTAAAGTATACACCTTTATAAGTTCGTAAAAAAAGGTAAAATCACCAAATCAACTAAAACCATTTTCTGCCCAATAATATTAAATTTAGGTTATGTGACCCTGTAAGTAAATTTTTAGGTTGCTATTTAAATTTTAATTACTTACATTCGTTTGGAATTTTTAATACAAAGTTAAGTCGCCTGCTTTAAAGCGTTTTTTTCTTCCCTTGTACTGACCCATTATTGATTGATTACAGGCATTGGTTGTAGCTTCATTTTTATCAAACAGCAATTACCCTCCGAAAGCCTTACCCGCCCATAAAACAAAGGCTCATTGTGCTGTTCATCGCTGATGAACAGACGAACATTCTATGTGCCAACAGGCATATTACAACAACAGGTTAAGCATTTGATCAGGAGCATCTGAACCAACAACTTTTCAAAACTTCAAAAATTCTTTTATGAAGAAAGAAAAAACACAGATGCCTTCAGGCAACATGTCGAAGGAAGAAACCGGCATGGCTAAAATGCCCGGAGAAACAGCTGAAAAACAATCAGCAGGCGAAATGGGTATGGCAAATGGGAATATGGGCGCGGCAGCAGGCGGCCAGCAGTCTGCCCCTTCTGCCACTTCGGCCATGCCTATGACGCAAATGGGGGCCGCTTCAAACGGCAATAGTGATGAAGTACGCAATGTGATGATCGAGATACTTGTTCCGTCGGCCAAATCAAGTTCGTTTGGTTTGCAGATGGGAGCGGGGTTAACCGCTTACGGATTTCAGTTAGATTATAATTACGAACCTGTTCCGCTCAGCAGTCAGGGTGCACAACAGGGTGCATCCGAAACCGAAGGCCAGGTGGTATTGGTTCGCGGTACAGTACCTGCTTCGCGTATAGCTGAACTGGAGCAACAACCGAATGTAATAAAAGTATGGAACGACACTAAGATCGAACATTTTGATTATGATATGGAAGCGCTGGTAGAAGAGGAACAGGAAGTAAAAATAATTACTCCGGTTCAGGGGCTTGCCACCTGCCCTATAGGTACCTGCGATTGTACACCCGGTACTGCCAAAGGCAGCTTGCAGGATGTAGTGAATTATCTGGGTGTTAATAATATCTGGGCTTCGGGTTTTAAAGGCGATGGCATCGTGGTTGGCGTGGTAGATGGCGGTATTACCGCACAGGGCCGCTCGATAAACTCAGGCGATACGGGCAGGCCCGACTGGCCCAATAAACTCATTCCGCGTGTAATTGGCGGTTACCCTACGGGCGACTGGGGAACTACCGGCGCCGCCTGGGGATGGCATGCCAATATGTGTTCAACCGATGTACTGGGCATAGCCCCGGATGCGCAATTGTACGACATACGTATTTCGGCCGGTGGTCTGCCTGCTACTATTTCGGCTGCCATTGCCGGTTACCAGTGGGCTATCAACCAGCATAAGTTAAACGGTACTCCGCAAATTTTGACCAACAGCTGGGGATTGTATCAGAAAGACTGGGACACTGAATATGCCACCAATCCGGCGCATCCTTTCACCCGTAAAGTGGTTGATGCGTTGAACGAAGGTATACTGGTTTTATTTGCAGCCGGTAATTGCGGCGCTACCTGTCCTGACGGACGTTGCGGTACCGATTCCGGTCCGGGTAAAAGCATCTGGGGCGCCAATGGCCATCCGGGCGTAATGACGGTAGGGGCCGTTAATAAAAACGAACAGTTTGTTGGATACAGCAGCCAGGGACCTGCTGCACTCGATCCGCATAAGCCCGATTTTTGTTCCATCACACACTTTCAGGGTTTCTTCCCCAGTGATAACGGCACTTCGGCCGCAACACCAATTGCAGCCGGTGTGGTAGCCTTGCTGAAACAGGCGAAACCTTCCTTAACACAGGACCAGGCTAAAGCTGCATTGATCAGTACGGCTAAAGATATTGGACCTGCTGGATGGGACCAGCATTCGGGCGCCGGTATCATTCAGCCCTCAAAAGCATTCGGCACCGTTGCGGCTTCGCCAAAACCGTCGGGACCAGTGGTTTCGTGGGGGCCTAACAGGCTCGATGTATTTGTAATTGGCACCAATAAGGCATTGTATCATAAATGGTGGAATGGTTCGGCATGGGGCCCGTCGCTCACCGGTTACGAAAACCTTGGCGGCACTATCATCAGTGCACCCGAAGTGGTTTCATGGGGCGCCAACCGTTTGGATGTATTTGTGGTGGGCACTAATTCGGCATTATATCATAAATACTGGAATGGCTCGGCCTGGGGACCATCGGTTACCGGGTACGAAAACCTCGGTGGTGTTATTCAGGGACAACCGAAAGTGGTATCATGGGGGGCAAACCGGCTTGATGTGTTTGTAGTAGGCACTGATAGCTCGCTATACCATAAATACTGGAATGGTTCGGCATGGGGACCTTCGGTAACAGGGTATGAAAATCTCGGTGGTGTAATTGTTGGTTCACCCGAAGTGGTTTCATGGGGACCCAACCGCCTCGATGTGTTTGTAGTGGGAACCGATTCGTGCCTCTATCACAAATGGTGGAATGGTTCTGCCTGGGGTCCGTCGGTCACCGGCTGGGAAAACCTCGGTGGTACAATTATCGGTCAGCCTAAGGCTGTATGCTGGGGACCAAATCGCATAGATGTATTTGTTATAGGCACCAATTCGGCCCTTTATCATAAATGGTGGAATGGCTCGGCCTGGGGCCCGTCGGTAACCGGATATGAAAATATGGGCGGCGTTATTACTAAGTTTTAGGCAGTAATTTTTGGTAGATAGAATACTCACTTAAGTCCCGCTTCGGCGGGACTCTTTTTTTAAGCTAAGAGAATAAAGAAGTTGAAAGAGATAAAAGAGATATCTATTTTATCAAAAACACATTGTTTTGTCAATAGTCGGCAATTTTTAAAAAGATTAATGGCTCTTTTTTCTCCTTTTTCTCTTTAAGCTCTTAGCGCTACTGCATTCAGGGCGCTGGCGCCCAAAAATTCATAAAATATAATTATTCATGTTTTATAGCTTTTACAGGATTCGAAAGCGACGCCTTAATAGTGAGCCATGCCGTTGTGATCATGGCTATTAATACCAAAACAACTACAGGTAAGGCAAATTGCCACCAGGTTAACGGTACTTTAAAAGCATATCCTTTTAGCCATTGTACTACTAACATGCCGGCTAACGGAATAGCGATCAAACTGCATAACAATATCAGTTTAATTACATCCCATGCAAGCAGCGATATAATGTTCTCAACCGAAGCGCCAAGTACTTTGCGTACGCCTATTTCTTTTGTTCTTCGGGCTGTTGAATAGGCGGTTAAACCGAACAATCCCATACAGGCAATAAGTATCGCCAGCGAAGAAAAAATCATGACGGTGCGGCCGAATTGTACCTCCTGCCGGTATTGGCGGTTGTAAAATTCATCGAGAAAAAAGAAGTCGAAAGATGATTCGGGAAAAAAGTTGTTCCATGCCTGTTTTAGCCGGGCTACCTTGTTGTGCATTTTGTTGCTGTTAACTTTTACAGAAACATAGTCTGCAGGTATCCAATTCAAAGCGGGATCCATAAATAAAATAACGGGTGTGTATTGCTGTTGTAACGACCGGTGATGATAATCTTTTATAACGCCGATTATTTCATTAGGGCGTTTGGTAACGGTTTCGAGCCAAACTTTTTGTCCTACGGCCTGTTCGGCAGAAGCAAAACCAAATTGTTTTACGGCCGACTCATTTAAAACAACACCCGTTGAATCGGCAGGGCGGCTTTTATCAAAAGCTCTTCCGGCTATTATCTGCAGTCCATATGCTTTAATAAAATCGTGATCGGCTTTCAGCATTTCGTAGGTTCGTTCTTCTGCCGTAGATGCGCCATACCGTCTGTTCGCCAAAAATTTACCTACCTCCTTGCCTGGTACTGCACCCGATGTGGTTACCAGGGTTACGCCGGGTACTGTTTGAAAAATAGCTTTCAGACTTTGCATTTTTTGTGCATAATTATCTGTGCCGGCAGGTGCTTTAATAACAATGGTCTGGTTGATATTCGTACCTGTGTTTTGGCCCGACATAAAATTTATTTGTCTGTAAACAGCCATGGTACCGGCAATTAGCAGTAGCGAAGCAGTAAACTGAAAAGCAACCATGCCTTTACGCAACAATATCCCTTTTTGTGAAAAGGAGAAGCGTCCTTTTAATACTGCTACAGGTTTTAATTTAACCAGCACCATGGCAGGGTAAATGCCCGACAGTAATGCACCGGCAAAACATACCAGGCTGGTGGTAACGTACAGATCTTTGTTGAATAGCAAACTTTTTGTATCACTGCCAATGTAAGCCGGCAACCACGATGATAGCAGCATAACCAGTATCACAGCCAGTATAGCAGCGATGACATTAATAATAATTGATTCAAACAGAAACTGAAATGCCAGTTGTCCTGCACGGGCGCCGCTTACTTTTCTGATACCTACTTCGCGTGCCCTTTCGATAGATTTTGTTGTAGCGAGGTTGATATAATTTACACAGGCTATGATCAGTATTACAAAGGCCATAATGTTTAGCAGGTTTACCGCAAACCGGTTTCCCTTTGTTTCTACTTCATATTGTTTGGCGGGAATAAGATGAATGTCGGTTAAAGGAACAAGGTGAATGGCCCATTTCAGGTCTTTCAACGCAGGACCTGTTTTATATTGTTCTGCTATTGCAGGGAATTGTGCTTCGAGATTTGGTATGTTGGTGCCGGGCTGAAGCTTTACAAACGTATAGCTTTCGTGCATATACCAGAAATCGCGCAACCACTGTGGCGTAGTGGCCCATGAGATCAGAAAATTGAACTGCATGGTTGAATTGGCGGGAATATCTTTGAAAACACCTGTAACTGCGCAATGATAACTTGTCGACTGGGTGCTAACATCCATAAACTTTCCAACCGGGTCGGCATCGCCAAAATACTTTTTGGCAGCCGATTCAGATATAACCATGGTATTTACTTCTTTCAACACATTAGCAGCATCACCCCGGAGCAGGGGGTAGGAGAAAAAAGAAAAGAAATTGGTATCGGCAAAACAAACATGCTCTTCGCGGAATTTGATATTGTTGAACCGCACCACCCGCTCTGCATCGTTCCAGTTGATGCGTGTAAAAGAGCTGATTTGCGGCAGATGGTCTTTCATGGCTTTGGCATATCCGTTTGTGCTGGTTGGCCAGTTATCGGTAAGGTGATCACCTTTATAAAACATGCTTTCGACGCGGTAAATATTATCTGCATCGGGGTGCATGTGATCATAGCTTTTTTCGAAACGAACATAAGCGCCGATAATAATAAATGCTGCAATTCCTAAAGCAAGCCCGATAATATTAATGGAAGTGTAAAACCTGTTTTTTATAAGATTACGCCAGGTAACCAGTATAATGTTTCGGATCATTAAATAATAGCGTTGAGAATGTATTGTAAAATAAGGGATTTTGTGCTGCTGCAGGCGCCACCATTATACCAGATGCTTAAGCGTCTGCAAATCAATAAGGTGAAAAAGTAAAAAATTCTAAGATGTGCGGTTATGATACATATCATGTTCGGAAATGAACAGAAGTCATGTTCGAAAGTGAACAGAAGCCATTACATTTGAGCTGTATAAACGATTGACATATGCCAGAAAGCAGACACCGTCACAAACACCATCGCCAGCATTCCGGCGATACTGCCCGTCAACCCCATGCAGTTAAAACAGCACGCAGAAACCCCGTTACCATTATGGTTGTATTTATTGGTATACTGGGGGTCGTTGTAGCCCTTATATCAACAGGCACCGATCCTGTATGGTTATTGACCGGCGCACTGGTCGGCGCTGTGGTTGGTTATTTAATAGGAAGGCAAATGAGAAGGCTGAGTTAGCCTTCCATATTAATATCAACCCGTAACGCTTTCAGTCCGGTTACGCCCTGTAATTCTTCCAGCTCAAGGTATTCAATACCTGGCTTCAGTAAATTTTTGCTTTGCAGGAACATAATATATTCTTCATACTCCTGCGCTTCTTTCGGATTTGAATAGGCCATGGCTATTTTACCCGGCTGGGTAAGCCTTTCATTCGTATCACGGATGTTAACCTTGTCTAACCGTTTTTTGATGACCTCGTAACGAATGTTATACGAGCCTTCCACATCAAACCGCCTTTCATCTTTTCTGAAGCTGATAGATATCGGCTGGCTGTGTATCAGGATCATTTGAGTGGTTTGTAAAGGTACCTGCAACGTGGGCAACAGCCTATGCGTAATACGCGCAATTTCGGCCATCGACTTCAACTGCCATAGCCTGATGTTTTTCAGGTACAGCAAATCGAAATGGTGATTGGGCGAAATAGACTGGCCGATGTATATGGTGTATTCAACACCATCGGTTTTGTATTTTTCGAAATAATGCGGATACGATTCCTGCAGCATAGCTTCTTCCTGTTCGAGGCACCGCAGCACGGTGTAGTTGATGGTATTAAGGGTATCTTCGTATTCATTTCTGAAACGGTACAGGAAACCATCATAATCCCGTACCAGGTTAAAATAGTCTGTTACTATTTCGTGCAATTTGATATTGCCTTTTTGCAGGTGGTTAAAAACAGGCTCCAGCTCTTTTTCAAAAAATTCATTGATGCGCACTTCGTCTTCGGCAGCCAGTCCTTTTTCGATCGATTGTCTGAATTTAAAATTTTTGAATTTCAGTCCTTCCAGTAACGGAAGTTGTGCCTGTGCCTGCAGTTTATCTAATGTTTCATCTACTATGTTCAAATGCTCTCTCAGGTCTTTTTGAATGGCAGTTCTTCTTTCAACCGAAGAGTTACGAACGTCGATGGCGCCGTACAGAGGATATACATTATCAAAAATAACATTGCCTGTTACTGCAGTATTGCCGCTAATGCTATGGTTGTGCATATACTCCCAGGCCACTTCGGCAAACTTCCATTCAACCGATGGTTGAAGGGCTGTAAATTTTTCCTTGATCAGTTTTTCGATCTTGTCATTAAACGCATCGCGGTTCTTTAGCAGGGCCAGCGACAACAATGGCATGGCCGGTTCAATGCGCGACAGCACTTTCTGATCGAGTTTGTTGGGTATGTGTGATGCCAGTTCAAGCATGCCCAGCAGGCCATCATCGTTTTGAATGGGATAAATGATATAGCTTTTTACTCCTTCATCAAGTAACCCTTTCAGGAAAGGAGCAACCTGAAGTATATGTTCATCGAACACCGAAAGCGGAACGGGTTCGGGATGCTCGGTAAGAAAATTAACACAGCTGCGATAGGTAGCAACATTTTCTTCATCAGTCAGCTTCCATTTCTTTCCCAGCAAACTGTATCGGATACAGGTTTCATCCATCACAAACTGGTTGTTGAGCTTTACAAAAGAAGTAAGTCCAACTTCCACATCATTCAGGCCTACCAGGGCATGAATGTTATTTTTAAGGTCATCGATGATGCCGGTGTTGCAGGTTTCGTGCCGCAGCAACACTTTTTTAATGGAGTCGAGCGATTCGTGGGTAGTAACGTCTTCGGCGATCCATACGCCAAACCCTTCAATATTAAAAAGGTCTAACGGCATTCTTTCCAGTTGCCGGTCGAGGTCAAGTATCCTGAATGAATTCAAACAAACGCCGCAGTCGTGCAGAAGTGGTAATTTACCTTTTAGCTGAATATCGATAAACCGTTTATCATAACGCAGCTTATAAAATCTTTTCATGCCCGTAATTGTATTAACCACAGGAAATACCAGATCGGTATTTTCATTCAGTTTTATACCGTAAAATTTTTCAAGCACATGTTCGTATACCAGTGCGCATTGAGCATGTTTTATATATTCAACCGGGGTATCGTTGGGTAACAAAAAATTTTCTTCGGTATCGTCTACAAATAATTGTCTGAATGGCTCTGAATAATTGAAGATGGTAAACTGATAGGGAACAGACAGTGTAAAAACATTTTTTTCTTCTTCATTCACAACCGGGAACAGGGTAGTACCCAGCAATTCAAGCAGCTCGCTGTTTTCGTCGAGCAGGTGGCTGTCTTCAACAGGTTGAAGCAGGGCAGGTTCAGCTTCAAATTTATCAATCAGGTAACTGTATATTCTCGACCTCGTATCGGTGCTGCCGGTTAATTTGTTTTTCAGATATTCTATATAAGGGCGGAACGAAATCTTGCTGTCTACCGAGGGAATATTATTAGCACCTTGTATGGCTGCAAGCATTTTCACTTTTTTAAGCGACCGGGAAGCAGGAGCAATTTCTTCCAGCATAACACAGTATTTAAAAGTGAATAATAACAATGTAGTAAGAGCTGTCTCCAAAGGTAGTAATCAATTTGCAATTAGCAATTGGCAATAAGCAATTGGCCCCATATCAATTGCCTATTGTCTATTGTCAATTGTCAATTGTCTGTTGAACACCTGGTGATTTAAATCATATCCCGGGATAGTCTTAATCAGTTTTTTATCTGGCGGTCTGAGCAATATTTGCACTGGCTTCTTACGATTGATTGCTCCAAAAACGATTCTTGCTACATGATTAACAAAGCATACGGAGACGTGCCGTAACAGCTGTTTTTTATTTAACCATTTAATTCACAATTTTTATGATTGTACAAAGTAATTTATCTGTTTATGAAAGCGCACTGGTGGAGGGTGGTCTTGAAGCCTGGATAAACCAGGTGGCCAGCCAGTGCGGCGCCAAAGCCATTCACTGGTGTGATGGCTCACAGGAAGAATATGATAACCTTTGCAACCAACTGGTTGAAAAAGGAACTTTTATACGACTGAATCCTAAAAAACGTCCCAATAGTTTTGCGTGTTTTAGTGATCCCAGTGACGTAGCACGCGTTGAAGACAAAACTTTTATTTGCAGCCGTTTGAAAGAAGATGCCGGCCCAACCAACAACTGGATGGAGCCCGATAAAATGAAAAAAATACTGAACAGTCTGCTCGACGACAGTATGGAGGGACGTACTTTATATGTGATTCCTTTCTGTATGGGTCCGCTCGGATCGCCCTATTCAAGATATGGTGTGCAACTGACCGACTCAGAATATGTGGTGGTGAATATGCGTATCATGACACGCATGGGCGAACAGGTGCTGCCTTACCTGCATAAAAGGCAATATGTAAAATGTTTGCATACCATTGGCGCTCCGCTCGTTGGAAAAGCAAAAGATGTTAGCTGGCCCTGTAATCCCGATGTAAAATACATCAGTCACTTTCCCGAAGAACGCCTGATCATTTCATACGGAAGCGGTTATGGCGGTAATGCGCTGATGGGTAAAAAATGTTTTGCGCTGCGTATTGCCTCAGTAATGGGTAAAGAAGAAGGCTGGCTGGCCGAGCACATGCTGATCATGGGTGTTCAATCACCGAAAGGCGAAAAAACCTATGTGGCTGCCGCTTTCCCAAGCGCCTGTGGTAAAACCAACTTCTCTATGATGATTCCGCCAAAATCATTCGACGACTGGAAAGTAACAACAGTAGGTGATGATATTGCCTGGATACACAAAGGCGAAGACGGTGGTTTGTATGCTATCAATCCTGAGGCTGGTTATTTTGGTGTGGCCCCCGGCACCAATTACAAAACCAACCCTAATGCTATGGAAACCATAAAATCCAATACCATCTTTACCAACGTTGCTATAACAGCCGACAAAGATGTTTGGTGGGAAGGTTTAACACCTGAACCACCGGCCGGACTGACCGACTGGCATGGCAAGCCATGGGACGCTGCCAGCGGAAAACCTGCTGCACACCCCAACTCACGATTCACTGCACCGGCTTATCAGAATCCTGGCATTGACAAAGATTGGGAAAACCCGAACGGCGTACACATTGAGGCCTTTATTTTCGGTGGCCGTCGCAGCACAGCTGTGCCACTGGTTTATCAATCGTTCAACTGGAATTTTGGTGTATACCTTGCCAATACAATGGGAAGCGAAATGACAGCTGCTGCATTTGGTGAAATAGGCAAAGTTCGCCGTGATCCGTTCGCTATGCTGCCTTTTATCGGTTATCATATTGGTGATTATGTAAACAACTGGATGCAGTTTGGTCGCGATCTGCCCAATGCACCGCGCATCTTTGGTGTAAACTGGTTCAGGAAAGATGAGAAAGGACAATTTTTATGGCCGGGCTTTGGTGAAAACGTTCGCGTATTGAAATGGATTGTACAAAGAATAAAAGGCGGTGCTTCTGCAGTAGAATGCCCGATTGGATGGATGCCCCGTTATGAAGATATAGACTGGAAAGGAATGGAATTCACACGCGAAGACTTTCAAAAAATAATGACCATCGACCGCGAACCCTGGAAACAGGAATTGCTATCCCATGAAGAATTATTTTCACGGATGTACGATAAACTTCCCAAAGAGTTTTTCTTTATGAGAGAACTACTGCTCTCTGCATTATGGCGATCTCCCGAACACTGGGGACTTCAGCCCGAGAGAGATGAACATCACAATTGAGAACCCAAAGAGTGTTATAGAGTAAAGTTTATAACACTCTTTACATTTTATTCCGTTTTTATGAAGTGGTTAATAGATCTGTTTATGCAACCATCTGTTGCCCAGACGGTGATTTTGTACGGATTGATTATTGCCGTTGGCATTTGGTTAGGAAAAGTAAAATTGTTCGGCATTTCATTAGGTATAACATGGGTATTGTTTGTTGGTTTGCTTTTTTCGTACCTGGGTTTTAAAGTGAATGATGAAATACAACATTTTCTGCGCGATTTTGGTCTTATTCTTTTTGTATACTCCATAGGATTGCAGGTTGGGCCCGGATTTTTTGCCTCCCTTAAAAAAGGCGCCCTTATCAATAATTTACTGGCACTGGCCATTGTTGTGCTGGGCTTAACGGTTACTGTTGTATTTGCCCGCATATCGGGTTATTCAATTCCTGTAATGGCAGGTGTAATGAGCGGCGCTGTTACCAACACGCCGGGGCTTGCTGCTGCGCAAACCGCGGTTAAAGACCTGCATGTTGCCGGAACTGATATGTCGATGATAACCCTTGCTTACGCATGTAGCTATCCGTTTGGTGTATTTAGTATCATCGGTTCCCTGCTCATTCTTAAAAAAATGTTCGGTGTTAATATCGAACGCGAAAGGGAACTGCACCGCAAACTGAATATTTTTAAATCGAACCGGCCGGTTGCCATGCACGTGAATCTCGAAAACAAGCAATTGATCGGTCAGCCTTTGCGCAAAATATTTGAATTGCTGAAAGAGCCCATTGTTATTTCAAGAATGTTTCACCAGGGACGCATCATAACACCTACGCCCGATCTTGTACTGGCAGGTGGTGATGTAATGCTGGTGATTGCGCCCCGTTGGGAAATGGAACAGGTAAAAAATCTCATCGGTTCGCCCAGCACCATGAATTTGAAAGAAGAAGCTGGCTGCGATCTGATATCGAAAGTAATTGTGGTTACCCGCAAGGAAGTAACGCACAAACGCCTGGGCGATATTGCTGAAATGCATCAGCAAAATTTTACGCTTACCCGTTTGGAAAGGGCCGGTATTGAAATGGTAACACACGGAAGTACATACATGCAACTGGGCGATACCATACGTGTTGTAGGCACCCGCGAAGGCGTTGAGCGTGTAGCCAAAGTAGTTGGTAATTCAATAAAGCGGCTCGAAGCGCCTGACCTGGCCCCCGTATTTATTGGTATTGTGTTAGGTGTAATATTGGGAAGCATACCAATTTATGTACCCAATATGCCGGTACCGGTTAAAATAGGTTTGGCAGGCGGCCCGCTGATCGTGGCATTGCTGCTGAGCCGTTTTGGAAGCCTCATTTATCTGAACAACTATATCACCGGCAGCGCCAGCCTGCTGATCAGGGAACTGGGCATTGCGTTGTTCCTGTGCAGCGTAGGACTTGGCAGCGGTAGTAATCTGTCGGCTGCATTTGCCGATGGCAGCGGATGGCGCTGGATGCTGATGGCCATTTTTATTACGCTGATACCACTGGTGTTGGTAGGTTTTATAGCACATCGCTTTTGCCGTAAAACATATTTCGAAGTATGCGGCTTGCTGGCAGGCGCCTCTACCGATCCTCCTGCACTGGCGTTTGCATTAAAAACAGCCGGCAATGATGTTCCCTCGGCCAGTTATGCAACCGTTTATCCGCTTACCATGCTTTGCCGTATTGTGGGAGCGCAATTGTTAATCCTGCTGTTTGCATAATGAAATGATAAGGCAGGAATAGTTGAATTAAAAAAAGATAAGATGAAAAGTACATTTGACCGCATTTTTATTTCGATGGCTTTATTAATAATCGTAAACATCAATTATGCGCAGGAAGGAAAAGTGATCCATGAACAAAGCCAGAGCTGGCTAAGCATAAACAGCACGGTGCGGGTTGCCGGCAAATGGGGTTTTGTGGCTGACCTGCATGAACGAAGAAACAATTTTTTGAGCGATGTGAGTTTTCATTTTGTTCGGGCTGGTATTACTTACTGGATCAAAGATAATCTTACTGTAACAGCCGGCTATGGCCATATGTGGGTGGCGCCAACAACAGCCGGCTGGAAAACCTATGCCAATGAAAACCGTATTTATCAACAAGGGCAATTGATTACAAAGCTGGGCAGCGTAAGTATATTGCAGCGCATTCGCAACGAGCAACGCTGGCAGCAAAAAATCGTAAGTGATAAAGCAACAGGCGACAATAAGTTTACCGATCGCGTTCGCTACCTGTTATCGTTTACGATCCCCGTTTTTAAAAACCACTGGTATCCTTCGCTGGCATTGGCCGATGAATTATCCGTACAATTCGGAAAAGAAGTTGTGTATAATACATTTGATCAAAACAAAGCTTTTATCGGCATCAAAGAGTCGCTGAGCAAATCGGTCAGTTTTGATCTTGGCTATATGCTGGTTTTTCAACAAAAGGCATCGGGAACTGCATATGATAAGAACCATACATTTCGCTGGTTCTTTTATTACACACCCGATCTTAGAAAAAAAGATCATTCCCATGGATAGGGTGTCTGCCTGATTTATGATAATTGCCCCGGGTTAGTACTGCGAGACATTTTTGTGTCTCGCAGTTTTATTTTGTTGCCTTTGGCAACTCCCCTTTTTTACAGTAACTTTAAATACCATTTTACAGTTCTCCATACTCGTTGACCAAACTTCAGGTTAAGATTTTATCCTTAACAATCTAATCAGTTATTATGACTGAGATAAACTTAACTGATGTCCCGCGGGGACCGCGGGGTTTTGGTCATACCTACCGTAAAGATGCATGGTGGGCAAGTCCTTTGATCGTTTTTGTTTGTTTGACCACCTTTGTTGTATACGTTACCTGGGCAGCGTTTCAGGGCAGGCATTATACATTCGGTCCTTATCTTTCCCCGCTTTATTCACCGGAGCTTTTTGGCGATTCGCCCCATAGCTGGTTCGGTGGCAAACCCGGCTGGTGGCCATCTTTTTTACCCTGGTCGCCTGCATTGCTGATTTTATGGATGCCGGGATTGTTCAGGTTAACCTGTTATTACTATCGTGGTGCTTATTATAAATCATTTTGGGCCGATCCGCCATCGTGCACGGTAACTGAACCACGCAAAAAGTACCGGGGCGAAAATTCTTTTCCACTGATCATACAAAATATACACCGGTACTTTTTGTACCTCGGATTGTTGTTCCTGTGTATTCTTGCTTACGATGTATGGAAGGCGTTGTGGTTTACCGATGTGGCAACCGGTCAGCAATCATTTGGCATCGGCATTGGCACATTAGTGCTCGCAGTTAATGTGGTGCTGCTGGCAGGATATACTTTCGGTTGTCATTCATTGCGTCACCTTGTTGGTGGGTTTATGGATCGTTTTTCAGGATCGCCGGTTCGTCATAGGATGTACCGTTGTGCAGGCTGTTTTAATAAACGGCATATGCTGTGGGCCTGGATGAGTTTGTTTTGGGTTATGTTTTCAGACATCTATATTCGTTTGTGCTCGATGGGAGTGTGGAGCGACTGGAGGATTGTGTAATGGTGAGTGGTGAGTGGTGAGTGGTGAATGGGCAGTGGTGAATAGAAAATAGATTTGAAAACATGGATATTCCCGGTAATTAATTATTGGCATGTTGGGTGGTTAAAGGAATTTTAAATACTCAAATTACTCACCACTGACCATTCACCATTCACAAATTTGTTATGTCATCTTTCGATACATACAATTACGATGTGCTGGTCATAGGCGCCGGAGGCGCCGGTTTGCGTGCTGCCATAGAAGCTGCTGCCAACGGCGTTTCTGTTGGTTTGATATGCAAATCTTTACTCGGCAAAGCGCATACCGTAATGGCTGAGGGCGGCATTGCCGCTGCCTTATCAAACGTTGATGAGCGCGATAACTGGAAAGTTCATTTTGCCGATACCATGCGCGGCGGCCAATACCTGAACAACTGGCGAATGGCAGAGTTACTTGCCAAAGAAGCACCTGACCGCGTGCGTGAGCTCGAAGCATGGGGGGCATTATTCGACAGAACAGCAGATGGCCGCATTTTACAACGGAATTTCGGCGGACATAAATATCCGCGGCTTGCTCATGTTGGTGATCGTACCGGACTGGAAATGATACGTACCCTGCAGGACCATGGTATTCATCAGGGCATTGATGTGCATATGGAATGCACCATTATAAACCTGCTGAAAGATGGTGAACGTGTTACAGGCGCCTTTGGATATGAACGGGAGAAAGGACACTTTAAATTATTCAGCGCCAAATCAATTATAATAGCTACAGGCGGCATAGGCAGGGCCTATAAAATTACCAGTAACAGTTGGGAATATACGGGCGATGGACATGCGCTTGCGTATCATGCCGGGGCAGAGCTGATGGATATGGAGTTTGTGCAATTTCATCCAACAGGAATGGTTTGGCCGCCCGGTGTGCGCGGCATTCTGGTAACAGAAGGCGTTCGCGGTGAAGGAGGGATTTTACTGAACAAAGAGAACAAACGTTTTATGTTCAATGATATTCCTGAATTATATCGCAATCAAACGGCAGATAATGAAGAAGAAGGATGGCGGTATACGCAGGGCGACCGCAATGCAAAACGTCCGCCTGAATTGCTTACCCGCGACCATGTGGCACGCTGTATTGTTCGTGAAATCAAAGAGGGCAGGGGCAGTACGCACAACGGTGTATTTCTTGATATTTCCTGGATCAAAGCAAAAATGCCCAATGCGGCGGATTATATAAAGAAGAAGCTGCCCGGTATGTATCACCAGTTTAAAAAGCTGGCAGATATCGATATCACCACAGAAGCAATGGAAGTAGGCCCTACCACGCATTACATGATGGGTGGTATTCGGGTTGATGGTAATACGCAGATGTGCACCGTGCCCGGACTTTTTGCAGCAGGAGAGGCTGCCGCAGGTTTACACGGCGCCAACCGGTTGGGCGGCAACTCACTGGCCGATTTGCTTGTATTTGGAAAACGCGCCGGTGAATATGCGGCAAAGTTTGCAAAAGAAAACAAGGCAGGTAATATTGATGACAGCGAGGTTGAGTTGTTTGCCCAAAAAGCACTGGAACCATTTGAGCGAACAGCAGGAGAAAATCCTTTTCAGCTTCAATACGATTTGCAGGAACTGATGCAGGATCTGGTGGGTATTGTGCGCAATGAGCAGGAACTGATAAGAGCAATGGATGAATTAAAAAAATTGCGGCACCGGTTTAATAATCTAAAAGTGCCGGGAAACAGGGAATATAACAACGGATGGCATACTGCATTGGATCTGCAAAATTTGCTGACGGTTTCGGAAGCCATTACAATGGCGGCCATAGAAAGAAAAGAAAGCCGCGGAGCGCATTTTAGAGATGATTATCCGTTAAAAGATAACCAAACAGGAAATTGTAACCTCGTTATTGTTAAAGGCGAAGATGGGCTGATGCAGGTGAAGCGCATGCCCCTGAGCGATATACCGCAGGAACTGAAACAGATCATTGATGAAATGAAGTAAAACCAGGTGCCGGTTACCTGTTACCAGTTACCAGTAGCCGGTAGCCGGGAACTGGTAACCGGTAACAAAAAAAATGGCAACAGCAACATTTCATATTTGGCGTGGTGATGCTTCGGGTGGAAAGTTCGAAACGTATTCCACCGAAATTACCGAAGGCATGGTAGTGCTCGATGCAGTGCATCAGATACAGGCCAAATATGCCAATGACCTGGCCGTACGATGGAACTGCAAGGCCGGCAAATGTGGTTCGTGTTCGGCAGAAATTAATGGCATACCGAAATTAATGTGCATGACGCGTCTGAGCGAGCTTGACATGGATAAACCTGTGCTGTTGCAGCCATTGAAGGCGTTTCCTTTGATCAAAGACCTGGTAACAGATGTTTCGTGGAATTTTGTAATGAAGAAAAAAATTAAAGAATTTAAACCTCGTGTACCCGATGCAGAAGATGGCACCTGGCGCATGTTGCAGCAGGATATTGACCGGGTGCAGGAATTTCGTAAATGCATTGAATGTTTTTTATGCCAGGATGTATGTCATGTATTGCGCGAACACCAGTTGTATGATCAGTTTATCGGGCCCCGGCTTTTAGTGCATGTAGCTGCACTCGAAATGCATCCTTTGGATATTGAAGACCGTTTGTCTGATTTAAAAAAAGCAAATGGCATCGGGTATTGTAATATCACCAAATGTTGCACAAAGGTTTGTCCCGAAGAAATTACGATTACCGACAATGCGATCATTCCGCTGAAAGAACGGGTAGCTGATAGATTTTATGATCCTTTGAAGAAGTTATTCCGATGGCTCACAGGAAAAAGGCAATAGGCAGTAGGCAGTAGGCAATGGGCAGTAGACGGTTGCCTTGTCAACTTGTTAACTTTTTAACTTGTCAACTTATCAACTATTTCAACTTGTCAACTTCTCAACTAATAAACTTCTCAACACATAAACCATGCTTCAATTAAAACGTATTTCCCGGGAAGGCATACCGGGAGCTCTTGAAAAAGCAGAGCGTTACAGAGTGCTTAACGAACCTGCAATGGCCGAAAGCATCTGTCTTGATATACTGGAAACCGAACCGCAAAATTCCCCGGCAATTATCACCCTGCTTTTGGCAATAACAGATCAATTTAACGCGTCTGCCTCAGGTGATGTAAGCAGGGCGCGTGAATTGTTACACAGTCTGAAAAGTGAATATGAAAGAAATTATTATGCGGGTATCATCAGTGAACGTGAGGGTATTGCCATTTTCAATCGCAGAATGGCCGGCAGCCAGTATGCCGTTTATGAATGGCTGAATGAGGCCATGGAATATTTTCAAAGGGCCGAAGCTGTTCGTCCGCCGGGAAATGATGATGCCATATTGAGATGGAATACCTGCGCCCGCATGATCATGCGTTATCATCTGGAGCCGGCAAATGAGCGATATGTTGAACCGCCGCTCGAATAACGGTTTGAGGAATTTTTGTACATTTAGTTATGCAATTCAAAATAGAAGAATACGCTGATGTATACAAGCAACAGGTAATTGATGTAATTGTAACTATTCAACGTACAGAATTTAATGTAGCCATAACTGCCGATGAACAACCCGACCTGCAGGATGTACGCAGTTTTTATCAAAACAATAATGGTAATTTTTGGGTAGCCGTTGCTGGTAATACGGTAATAGGAACCATTGCATTATTAGATATCGGCAATAAGCGAGGTGCATTACGAAAAATGTTTGTAGCGGCCGGGTATCGCGGAAAAGAGCAGGGTGTGGGCCAGGCTTTACTGAATACGCTGCTGGCATGGGCCCAACAAAAGGAATTTGCTGCAATTTATTTGGGTACCACCGAAAAGTTTTTGGCAGCTCATCGTTTTTATGAAAAAAATCATTTTCAGGAAGTGCCAATGACCGCATTACCAAAGGAATTTCCGGTTTTGGCTGTTGATGTAAAGTTTTATAAATATGATATTGCCCCTGGTTCTACACCATCCTTCCCATAAAAGGATCCGTTTTTCCCGGATTGCCGGTTTCTACACGACCCGCATATCTTTTTTTAAATAATTTGTTGCCTTTTATGGTCACTGAAAAGTCGTACCATCCAAAGCTTTTGGCCAGGTGCAATGTAACTGCCTGCTTTCCTTTTGCAGGTGAAGCATCAATCGTAATGCTTTGTGTAGGTAATTTATAAGCATTGTCGGTTATTTCAAATACATACGATTGTTTGCCGGTATTATTAAACGATACAATGATATTGCCTGAAAGCTGTTTCGGTTTTTTGGAGTCTGCTTCATACACACAATGCACTTCCACCTCCGGATCATCCTGTGTTCCTGCAAATTCCCTGAAAAAGCCATTGGGCCCGTATACAAGCAAATGATATGTATCGTTTTCAAAATCGCCCAACTGCCACTTATCTTTTATCTGGCTGCCTTCTTCCACAGCATAAGCCCATGTTTGTACGGCCTGCTGTTGATAGATACCGGGAGCATATACATGAAAAGGCGAACCTGCCGACCTGGTACCAAATACGTTGGTGCCTGCGCTCAGCATTATTTCAAATGTTTTTTTATCGTTACCCAGCCTGCCATCGGCGTATAATTCATAAGGCAAAGAGCAGGCAGAGCGCATGCCTTTTTCCTGTTTGGGCATAAAAGGAGCCAACAACGTGTCTTTATTAATAGTCTCAATTTCATCCTGCGTTAACTTTTTATACCCCTCGGGCAACTTTTTGAATTGCGCTTTGTGAATGCCTTCGATAAATTTATCTCTTTCCAAAAATACCGGGAGTGTTATTTTTTCGCCCGTGTAAGGTCTGAAAACAGAAGTAAGGTCACCGCAAACAGTACGCCTCCATTTACTGATATTCGACTCCTCTATTTTCTTTCCCGTTTTATGCAATAAAAATTTCTCAAGAAATTGCAATGATGAAGTATGATCAAATACTTCTGAATTTACCCATCCGCCGCGACTCCACGGCGAGGCAACAACCATCGGTACCCGATAACCAAGCCCAATAGAACTTTCTCTGGCCCATTCAGCTATTGATTGCTGTTGCGCATTGGCTACGTACTCAACGCCCGTTTCAATGCCTTCTGATGTTGATCCGGTGGTTGTTTTATGCGGATGAGGGGCTACAAACGGAGGCACATGATCAAAATAACCATCATTTTCGTCATACGTTAAAATGAAGATTGTTTTTTTCCATACCTCGGGGTTTTGTGTAAGAATATCCAATACTTCACTAATGTACCACACGCCGTACCATGCCGCGGAAGGATGATCTGAAAAATTTTCCGGTGCAACGATCCATGAAACAGTTGGCAGTTTACCATTTTTAACATCTTCACGAAACTGGTGCAGTACATCTCCTTTTGGAGCCTTCATTTGCCGTTCGGTATCGCCATCTTTATATTTTAAAGAATCAAGCCGGTGATAATCCGGGTCGTTTTTATTAGTATCGAATGCTTTTTGGTGCAGACTTTTCTCTTTGGCCGAAAGCCGTTCATAATTTTCTTTGGTATATTGCTTTTGATCGGCCTCATTGGTGGCAAGGTATTTCTTCAACCCTTCAATTCTTTTTTTTACTTTTTCTATATCTGCCGAATTTGCCGGTAATGTTTGTAACAGTTGTTCCTGCTTTTTTATTTCCTCCGCGATCAATGCGGCAGCCCGGGGAAGATTGTCAATAAAAGCAGGATGAAATTTTACGTTGTATTGTGTAAAATATTCAAGCGGATTATCTCCAAAGTTGGCCAACCAGCTATCTTCTTCGCCTTCAAATCCAACGCCAACGCTGAGTTCGTTTTGGTAAACTTTCCAGGATACACCGTTTTCTTCGAGTCTTTCGGGGAACGTAGTCCAGCTCACCATGGTATTATAATCCGCATCTTCATTCCATACATTTGCTTTGGCATTTTCATCCTGTTTATCTCTGATGGTACCCGACCAGAAAAACAGGCGGTTGGGTGTGGTGCCGGTGAGTGAAGAACAGAAGTTCTGGTCACAAACCGTGAATGCATCTGCCAGGGCATAATAAAATGGTAAATCTTCTCTTGAATGAAAACCTAAGGTCAGCGGCATGTTTTCATAATCTTTATTCCCTGAATGCTTTGCATCAAGCCATTTGTCGTAGCGTCCGTTATTTCTTGCATCAACCTGGTTGGCCCATGCATGCGGAAGCGAACTCATCCAGGTGGCCTTTGTATTGTTGATATCAAGGCGAAACGGAGCATAGGTTTCGCCCTCTTTATTGGTTTGCAGCCATACCAGGTTTTTATTGGGCAAACGGATTGCCCGCGGATCATTAAAGCCACGCACACCCTGCAATGTTCCGTAAGCATGATCGAATGAGCGATTCTCCTGCATAAGAAATACAACATGTTCCGCATCCTGCCAGGTGCTACCCGCATCGGGGTCAATAGCCAGCGCTTTGGCAATGGAGGGAGGCAATACGTGCAAAAGACCTGCGCCGCCTGAAAGCAGGGATGCTTTTTTAAGAAATTCTCTGCGGGTATCCATAATTTAATGAGATTAAATAAACAGGATAAAAATAGCCGTAAAAGCGATACTTTGTTTGGAAATATAAAAATTAAACAGATGTTAATATAGCAGCCGGATATTTTTTGAATAGCTTATTCAGAGCATCGCCTTATCTTTTATTATATTTAATCAATGGTCGAAATCTTCGATAATATCCGCAAACTTTACCGGTTCACCACTCCATGCGAAGAGCTGACAGATTATATTGAATTTTTTTCTGAATCATCTGCTGAAGCAATCCATACCTATATAGGCAACGATCGTTTTACCGTTAAAATGTTTGCCAGCTATACGCCTACTATCTGGATCAACCTGGGTTCAACCTATCGCCTTACCATGAGCAGTGCCGGTTATACTATTCCCAATGGGAAAGATGTTCTGATTATACGCGATGGCACGGTTGAAAGACATAACCTGCCTGCGGACTATATTTTCACGATCAAGTTTTTTCCCGGTGGCCTGCAGGCGATATTAGCGTTGAATCAGGCAAAAATGATCAACCGGGTTATTGATGTCAATGACGTACTTCCTCCGGCGCTTATTCAACGTATACGAAGCGCGGGCAGCTTTGAAAACAGGGTGCAGCAGTTACAGCAATTCTTTGCAGGTTGTTTAAAGAGAAATAAGCAAAAGGACCATTATATACAATTTGTGAAAGATACCATCGCCTGTTATGAAGCCGGTAATTTTCAATATAACGTAAATGAATTGTCGGCCCGTCTTTTTACTTCGTCCAAAACAATAAACCGGTATTTTAACCGCGTGATTGGCATCGCGCCAAAAGATTATTTTTCCATTCTCAGGGCACGCACCGCCTTAACCGCGCTGGTGCTCAATAAAAAGAATTTTGCTCCCGACAATTACGGATATTACGACATGAGCCATTTTTACAAAGAAATGGCAAGGTTTACCGGAAAGAAACTGGCTGACCAGCGGTTATAAAATGTCCGTTTTTTACAAACATTTATTTTCACCGCCTTAATAGATTTGCTTTAAATAAAGGCCATGAAACGTTGCTATCTTTTATTGATTGGTGTTATTGCTTTTTTACAATCTGCCCGGGCACAGCAGCAACGGTATACCCCTGTGATAGAACCCTGCGAATGCGCAGTGAAGGTTGATAGTATTTATAAAACCCGCTGCGGATATTTGATCGTTCCCGAAAACCGAACCAAAAACAACGGTAAAACCATAAAGCTGCCATTTATTATTGTGAGAAGTAATAATCCCCAAAAGCATAAAGATCCGGTTTTATATACAGCAGGTGGGCCCGGCGGCAGTTCGTTGGGCTGGGTCAGGGGCGCTTCAAAACGTTCAATAATAAACGACAGAGATTGCATTGCCTTTGAACAACGCGGCACCCGGTATGCAATACCTTCCTTATGGACCCCTGCATTAACTGAAGTCATTCAGGAATCGTACCGGAAAAATCTTAACAAAGACAGTATGATGATAGAAGGGGTGAAGCGTTATAAAAAAAGCCTCGAAGCCCTGGGCATCGATTTAACCGGTTACAATACCGATGAAACAGTTGCTGATATTCACGACCTGTTAAAGGCGCTGCAAATTGATTTGGTAAACCTTTTTGGTGGTTCTTACAGCGGTGGATTAATGATGGCGGTTTTGCAAAAAGATCCGGCCCGCATCAGGTCGTTAATACTCGACTCACCGCTTCCCACCTTTGTGCGCATCGATGAAGATGAACCGGCCAATTTTAATGAGGCCCTGAATATATTGTTCAGTCGTTGTGCAACAGATTCAACAAACCGGGAGGTATATGGAAATTTAAAGCAAAGGTTTCAGACTTATTTTACTGCAATAAAAGATAAGTTGTTTTACATGCCTTATGTTGAGAAAGGGAAACCCGATACATTGCATATTCAATATAACCGCAATGAGCTGCTGACGGTGATCGTAAATGCCTTTTCGAACTATTCCCGCATTAAAGATGCCCCTTATATTATTAACGAGCTCATAAACGGACGACACGAGGTGTATATAGAAGAAATACTCGACGATATATTCAGCGGCGCTGCACCTGGCGGTATGCGGATGTCGGTGTATTGTGCCGATCAAACAGCGTATCACGATGAAAATATTTTAAAACAGGTTAATAAAGTATATCCATGGATGCAGGGATATCACATTAATGATGTATATAAAGCTATGTGCGATTGCTGGAATGTACCGCCCATACAACAAAAAACCAAACAACCTTTTTATTCAGATAAGCCTGCCTTACTAACTGATGGAGCATTTGACCCGGCCTGCAGACCATTGTATATAGATATGATACATCACTATATGCCCAACAGCCAGCGTATATTATTTACCCAACGATCGCATATGGTTTTGGGCGGAAAGGAAGGTGAAACTATAATAAAGATGTTCCTCGATGACCCATTCAAAAAAATTGTATTCGAAGATAAAGACATAGTAATTTATTAATCCATGTGTATAAATAGCTAACGAAATACCCAGATAATTTTTTTACTCCTTTACTTATTGCACAGTATTTGTTTTGCATTGAATATTACAATGAACCTTTTAATTTGATTAAAAGGAATGCTGACCCATGAAATAATTTCCTTCAGCCGCATAAACCGCCAGTAAACATGAATTGCATGTAATTATAGTACCCCGCCCAACGGCGTAATGGAGCAGACATTCCGGCTAACCGTTAGCCTATGAAACTGATCTACACCATTTTATTTTCGCTGTTACTGATTTATGATGCCGCGGGCCAATTTAATAATGTGCAACAGGCTACTGTTGGTATAAAAAAGTTTTTTACTACTGAAAGTAAGTCTGATCACTTTGTTCAAAACGCCGGCAATAACTATCGCATCATGGCCGGTACATGTCCGGCCAATATTGGGTTCGAAGAAGGGTCTTTGGTAAACTGGCAATGCGATACCGGTTATACCCGCGCCACCAATAAAAACGAAATCATTGTTGCACCCTCGCCACCCATGGCGGGGCGGCATACGCTGTATGCACGTGGCGCTGCATCAACCGTTGATCCTTACGGATTATTTCCTATAAATCCGCCCGATGGAAGCGGATATGCACTGAAGCTGGGAAATGATATCAATGGGGCCGAAGCCGAGCGGGTAACCTACCGCATTACAGTTCCCGCCAATGCCCAGGATGCGTCTTTTACCTATCGCTACGCCGTTGTATTTCAGGATCCCGGTCACGCAGCCAATGAACAACCAAGGTTTATTGCCCGCATGCTTGACATTGCAACCAATACTTATTTGCCCTGTGCTTCGAACGAATATATTGCCACCGCTGCTTTACCGGGGTTTCAAACATCTTCTGTCGATGCTTCTGTTAAATATAAGAGCTGGTCATCGGCATTTATCAACCTCGGTTCTTATGCCGGCAAAACGTTGCAGTTGGAGTTCATTACAGCCGATTGTACAAGAGGGGCGCATTGGGGTTATGCGTATATTGATGTAGGTGATTGCGATGTAACGGCCGGGGCCGAATACCAGTGTAAAATAAATACAGCTACGTTTACCGGTCCGCCCGGTTTTCAGGAATATTACTGGTACGATGATAATTTTCGAACACAGCTTGGCACGGGTGAACACCTGGTGCTGAATCCCACACCGGTTATTCATAATATTCATGTAGTGGTGGTTCCCTTCAATGGTTTTGGATGCAGCGATACATTGCATGCCGAAATTTATCCCATTTTACCAATAGCTAATGCCGGCCCCGATACCGTAGTTTGCCCCGGTAAGCCCATTACCATAGGAACACCACCTGATAACCGGTTTACCTATGCGTGGGGGCCCGGCGATTTTTTATCAGATACATCGATAGCTATGCCTGTGTCAACACCACCCAAACCGGCATCTTATGTTGTAACAGTTACCAGCATCGAAAGCGGTTGTGAAGCAAAAGACACTGTTAATTTAACGGTGTTTCAGCCGATACAGGTGGCTGTATCGCCCGATCAAACGATTTGTGAAGGACAGTCGGTTTCCTTACAGGCATCTGGAACCGCCGCTTTGTATGCATGGTCGCCTTCGGCAGGATTAAACCGTAGCAACATTGCTAATCCGGTTGCTTATCCATCTGTAACTACAAGCTATCAGGTGGTGGGGTACGATGGACATCAGTGCTTTACCGATACCGGTATGGTGAAAGTAACGGTTAATCCAAAGCCACATTTAAAACTGGGGCCCGATTTAACATTGCCAACCGGCAGTACGCAATCGTTAAAAGCCGAAACACCCGATACCAATATTGTTTCGTGGCAATGGTCGCCACCCGATAACCTCAGCTGTACCAACTGTCCAACACCTACGGCCGAAGTAAAAAGAAATATCACCTACCGCGCTACCGTACAAAACGAGTTTGGCTGCATCGCGGCAGATTCAATGAACATAAAAACCTTTTGTGCCGGATCGCAGGTTTTCATCCCCAATGCTTTTACACCCGACGGCGATGGGTTGAATGATGTGGTAATGGTTCGGGCAAAAGGAATTTCTGTAGTGCGTTCATTTAGGATTTTCTCACGCTGGGGGCAGCTGGTTTTTGAAAAAACAAATTTTGCTCCGAATGATCCCTTATATGGATGGGATGGAAAAATAAAAGGCATTAAAGGCCCTGCAGAGGTATATGTATATACTGTCGAGGTAGTTTGTGAAAACAATTTGATAAACACTTATAAGGGCAACATCACCCTGTTAAGATAAATCATTGTACTATGAAACAATTTTTACTTCGGTATTTGTTACTGCAACTGCTTTTATATGCTAATGCCATACAGGCCCAGGACATTCACTTTTCGCAGTTTTATGAATTTCCATTATTGCGCAACCCTGCGCTTGCCGGCATATTTAATGGCAACTTCAGGTTATCGGCGGCCTATCGCAATCAGTGGCAAAGTGTAACGGTGCCTTACCGCACCATGGCCCTAAGCGGCGAAATGAAATTAATGCGGGGCGTAACAACCGGTGATTTTATAACCGCCGGTTTACAGGTCACCAATGATGTGGCGGGCGATTCAAAACTGCAGCGAACACAGATTTTGCCGGTGATCAATTATCACAAATTGTTGAATGAAGATAAAACCACCTTTTTATCGTTTGCGTTTATGGCCGGACCGGTAAATCAACGGTTTGATGCAACCAAACTGCAGTTCGACGATCAGTTTGTAAATGGCGGGTTCTCTATTTCGAACCCAACGCGCCAGCAGTTCAATGCTACAGGTTTTACTTTTCTTGATGCCGGCCTGGGAGTAAGTTTTAAAACCAGCATAAGCAACAACGTTAACGTGTATATGGGGGCGGGTTTATTTCATGCTACTGAACCCAAGGTGGCGTTTACGAAAGACTTTGATGTGCACCTGAATAAAAAGTATGTGATCAATGGCGGTCTTTCGGCCTATATTAATAATGCTGATAAACTGGTTATGTATGCCGATTATTTTATGCAGGGCGGCAACCGCATGCTGCAGGGTGGGGGGCTGTACACGCATAGTTTTGATGAAAGCGATGAAGAGGCTGCTTTATCAATTGCCATAGGCGCTGCATACCGGTTGAAAGATGCATTCATTCCTATTTTAAAGTTATACAAGCATAATTTTGGCATCGGCCTTAGTTATGATGTAAACATAAGCAAACTAACAACTGCTTCGCAATTCAGGGGAGGCTTTGAATTATCGTTATCGTATACCGGACTATGGCGAAGGCTGGCAGAGAGTTTAGAGCAGGTAGAATGTCCTTTAAAAATATGGTAGGCACAAAAAACAAAGCCCCCCGACAGGTCGGGGGGCTCGCATCGTGCTATTTTAGGGTAATAATCACAATAATTTAGTTGAGAACTTCCAAACCTCATCGCTGTACCCGCTTATTAAAACAAGCTCGGTAGGGCTGATGCGTTTAATGTTCCATATTCTTTGCTGGCTATCGATGGTTACGATAATCGACCGGTTATCGGGCCCGAATACCCATTTTCCGCTTTCTGTTTGTTTCAACGACTGGGCTTCATAAACGCCATTGCTTTTGAAATGGGCGTAAGCGCCTCTGATTAATTTACTGGCCATTTTTAATTGGGCTTCTGTTCTGCCAGGTACTTCGCGACGGGTTAAATACCACTTTTTACTGATCTGCGTTTTTGTGGCGCTAACGGTTTTAATATTTGGGAGAACCGCTTCTATATTATCATTATCATTAATAGTTGTTCTGGTTAATATGAATGATCCTTCGCCCATGGTTAACACAAGTCTGTCGTTCTTCAGCTCAATGATCTGGTTTTCGCTTGAATGACCCCTGTTTGAAGTTAACCGCACCTTTTTAGTTGCTTCGTTAAAATTCCAGTTGCCTTCATCACAATTATTCATTAAAAATGATTTGTAATGCCTGTTGGCTTTAAAATAAAGGGTCATTTCTCCAAAATACTCCTTTACAATTTTTAATGTTGCCGAATCTAATCCCCTTTTATCATATACATCATAATATTTCCATTTGCCAATCAGCGAGTCGGTGTTCTGGGCTTTGGCGCTTATGGATAATACAATGGGAATAAGGAAAAGGAGTTTCAGTTTTGTCATGTTTGTGGTTTGTTCGGTTCCGGCATTAAGCTATCGTGCTATACTTTTACTATAACGCCCGGCAAGCCTGGGTAATTACATACACGGGAAACAAATTTTTCTGCGGAAGATAAGAACTTTGCCTCACCACTGCAAGCAAAAATGAAAATCATGAAGCATTTGAGCAAAAATGGAGTGCCTGGTGTTCAATTTGCTGTTTAAACAAGCGAAATTTCACTATAAAAAACAATTTTTTACCTGTATACAATAACTACCTGATTAATACCGTTGTGCCCCGTTTAAAAAATTGTTGCCTTGTATCGCGGTCGGTATAACGCAGCGACCAAACAAATACGCCGGTTCCCTGAGCAGCGCCATTGATGGTGCCGTCCCATTTTTTAGTCCAGTCTGTAGTGTGAAAAACCACCTGTCCATAGCGATTGTAAATAAAAAATTCAAGATTGGCTGCCTTCCAGGCATTCAGTGGATATAAATAATCATTTTTTCCATCGCCATTTGGTGTAAATGCATTGGGAACGGTGATGTAACAACTGTACACAACTTTCACCTGATGTACTGTGGTATCAAAACACTGTAAATTATTTTCAACGATGAGTTGTACCGGATACAATTTTGCCGGCTTAGTGGTAACGAGGGGATACGTTTCGGGCATGGGATTTTGTAATGAGCTGGTTGACCCGTTACCAAAATTCCAGTTCCAGGAAACGATTTTTCCAATGCTGCTATCGGTAAAAATAGCTTTGTCTTCAGGACACAAAACATCAGGAAATCCGAACCTTGCACGCAGTTCATTATCGAGTAAAACCGTATCTGTTGAGATGTCGGTACATACGCCGTTTGATACTTTCAGCTGAACCTGTTTGGTGCCGAAAGTCGGAAAAATAAATGAAGGGTTTTGTTGCGAAGATGAGCCAACGTTATCGAAGTTCCAGGTCCATTGATTTACACCATTGCCACCGGGATGAAAGAAATTCACCGTATCGAACTTACAGCCAAACAGAATATCGTAAGTAAAATCGGCATTAACTGTGTCGACTGTAGTAAAGGGAAGCGAAGCGCCGCCGGGTGTTTGCTGGCCGCATTCATCAATAACAGTATTGCCATCGTCGCCGCCTTTCAGATGTATCTGGTAATTACCGGCAGTTTGAATAGGCGCCGAAAGCTGTACGATGATAACAGAAGTTACTCCTTTTACACAATTACCCGAGGCGCCGGTTACGGTTACAGGGGTAGAGCCCGTTACTGTAAAATCACTGCCGTTTGCAGCAATGGAACTGCAGTTCATCGGTTTGCGAAATACGAGTTGTAATTTATCGGGTGCGCAGCCAACGGGTTTAATGCTATCCATTGGTGTAGGCTGTATTGGAAAAACAGTAAAGTTAATTGAAGTGCCGGCCGGTAAGCTGTTATTGCAGTTATCGAGCAACGTATTGCCATCGCTGCCGCTTTTTGCGGTAATGGTATAATTGCCGGGAGGCAGGGCATTGCTCATGGTTAGTACTATGGTATCCATATCAAAACTATTACTGCAACCCACAGCCGTAGCCGAAACAATGCTCGCAGCAGCAGGCGATAAACTAAAATCGCTGGCATCTGTTGCAAGGCTGCTGCATTTCATTTTCTTGTTCATTTTCAGAGTAACCGTAACGCCACCGCAACCAGCCCAGCTTTGTTCGATATCAGGTTGCAGCGGATCGGTGATTACACCGGTACCACCGCCAAATGATAAACTATAACCACTTTGCGAATTGGTAAAATGACTTATCAGTAAAAGATACTGGTGGCCCTGCAGTATCTGAGGCATGGTACTGAAAGAATTTAAATGAGCATCGGGGTCCGATGCACATTGAATAAAGCCAACACCTGCATTGGAGGCACCGGTATTGCCATAAGTGCCTGCCCAGTTACCGGTAACGATTAGTGAATTATTGGTAAACACTTCATCAGGACTATGGCCTGTTATGTCGTACAACATCCAGTCGTAATCGTCGCCGCTGTTATTGGGTGTTATTAAAAAGCCTAATGAACCGGTTTGATAGCAGGTGAAGCTATACCAGAATGGATTTTTATCGCCATAGGCCGCTCCGTCGTTTTCACAACCGGGCACTTTGAAATTATGAGTGCTGCATATGGGAACATTAGTTTGATTGAAGGTGGTGGTACCGCAAACAGGGAATGCAGTGGAAGGTGTTTGCCCCAGCGTAGTACAGGTTTGCGCCGATAACCGGCTGCACAACAGCAGAATCACAAGGAGCCCAAAAATTCTCATATGCATATGCCCAATTGACCGCAAAAGATATGGTAACGTTGCAATTACGTGAAATATTGAAGACTAATTGTCTAATTATTAACAATTATTAAAATAAGCAGGTAATTGTATTGATAATTTTTTTAATCAGACTTCAGATTTCCGACATCCGACTTCAGACTTCTGGCTTCGGACCTCACCAACCCACCGGTGTTTTAAAAAACTCATGCGGTGTTAAACCGGTAAATGATCTGAAATCTTTTATAAAATGCGCCTGATCAAAATAACCTGCATCATAAGCTGCTTCTGTAAAACTTAACTTATTTGAGTAGGTGTTGATCATGTTTTTTAAACGTACAATAACCGAGAAATGTTTAGGCGAAGTGCCTGTTATTTTGCGGAATCTTTTTTCAAAGGGATCGCGGCTTATTGGCAAATCGGCTATCAGGGTTTTTATTTTAATATCTCCTTTCGATAATGTGATCTTATGGATGGCTTCGTTTATAAGCAGATCGGGTTGTGCTTTTTTTAGCTGCGATACAAGAAAGCGTTCAATGATCATTATTCGCTGGCTGTTGCCCGTAGCGCAGATCAGTTCTTCTTCAACAGCCTGTACTTTTGATTGATGAAAAAGATAATCGAGCGAAACGCTGATGCCGCCCAGTTCATGCAGTGGTTCTTTGAAGAAGGCTGCAGCTCCGCCTTCTTTGAATATAACAAGCAAATTGGCGGTGTTCTTTGCATAATCTATCAAACGGCTCGATTCGCGGATACCTGTAATTACCGATGCCGGTAAATTATGTTGAGTGCCATCTTCGCTAACAGTTACCTGGCCTTTTAATCTGAAGGCCATTACAATAGAAGTATCGGGTAAAATTCTGTTTACCATTCCCTGTTCACTTTCGAGGATCAGGAATTGTTTGATAAACGGCTTTAAAATATCTATCGGCTGGTATTTTTCCATTGCTGTAAAACTACCTGCTAAATTTAAATAAACATATCCATTATGTTTGATTTTATCCATACCTGGCTATTTTTTACAAATCCGTACAGTTAACTGTCCGCTTTCGAACACCCAGGGACGCTGCTGTTTCTGAAGCCCGCTTCCACAAAGGGTTTCAGGATTGGCACGGCCATTGAACCCGGATTGGGGCGTGCCTGAAGTGTGTTCCGGAAGTTCGTAACCAAAAAACCACCATTTCCCATGTTCCGCAATTATTTCAAAATCGCATGGCGCAATCTGATGAAGAATAAAGGTTTCTCTTTCATCAATATTACAGGTCTTGCTATTGGCATGGCGGCGGCTATATTGATTCTTTTATGGATTCAAAATGAAATGAGGCGCGACAGGCTATATCCAAAATCCGACAGGCTGTACCTTATGTACAACAGCGATAAATTCAGCGGGCAGTCCTGGGCGTGGAGCACAACGCCCAAAATAATGGGGCCAACACTTAAGAAAGATTATCCCGAAGTGGAAGATGCGGTGCGTGTAAATTCTCATAGCGTCAACTATCTGTTTACCGTTGGCGAAAAAAAATTAATTGAACATGGCTTTATCGTTGACAACGGCTTTTTGAATATGTTTGATTTTCCCATGCTTTATGGAAACCCAACCGAAGCGCTGGGCGGCCTTTACAATATTGTCCTTACGGAAAAACTGGCTAAAAAATTATTCGGCAATGAAAATGCAATGGGCAAAACCGTTAAGATTGACAGTGTTGATATTTTCACCGTATCAGGTGTAATGAAAAATTTGCCGAACACTACTTCTTTTCAGTTTGATTATTTACTACCCTGGGCTTACGTGCAAAAGTTAAAGCAGGATGATGATTCCTGGGATAATAATTCTTTAAGCACCTACATATTGCTAAAACCAAACGCATCGCAGCGTGCGTTTAATGCCAAAGTAAAAAACATCACCATTGACCATACAAAAAGCAGCGGTCTTCCTTCAACAACGCAAGTGTTCAGTTATCCTGTAAACAAAACATATCTCTATGGTAAAAGTGACAATGGGCAGTTGGTTGCAGGACGTATAGTAACAGTCAGATTGTTTGGCGTTATTGCTGCATTTTTATTGCTGATTGCCTGTATTAACTTTATGAACCTTTCTACGGCACGAAGCGAAAAACGTGCAAAAGAAGTAGGTATACGCAAAGCGGTTGGTGCACAAAAATTTTCTTTGATCGCCCAGTTCATCGGCGAAAGTATTTTGCTTGCAGTGTTTGCAGGAATTATTGCTATTGTAATTGTACAACTCACATTGCCATTTTACAATAGGCTTGTAGATAAGCAACTCTATCTTGAATGGGGCAACAGTTATTTTGGGTTTGAGTTATTTGCATTCATCATTTTTACAGGTGTTATTGCCGGCAGCTATCCCGCGTTTTTCCTTTCATCGTTCAATCCTGTAAAAGTTTTAAAGGGCACATTCAGGGCAGCGCATGCAGTAATCAATCCACGCAAAGTATTGGTGGTATTGCAATTTACGTTTGCCATCATTTTAATAATATCAACCATCATTATAGTTTATCAGATAAGGTATGCACAGGAGAGGGAAACTGGTTACAACAAAAACAATATTATCTACACTTTTATGCAGGGTGATGTTGCCAAAAATTACGATGTTATAAAACAATCATTGCTTGATAACGGAGCCGCTGTTGGCGTAACAAAATCTATGAGTCCTGTTACACAACAATGGAGTGATAGCTGGGGCTTTTCCTGGCGGGGCAGCACAGAAGACGATAAAAAGCTTGATTTCGGCAGATTCAGTACAGACGGCGATTTCATGAAAGTAATGGGCACTGCACTTGTTGAAGGAAGAGATATTGATTTGAAAAATTATCCGGGAGATTCCACCGCAATCATGCTAAATGAAACCGCTATAAAAAGAATGCGCCTGAAAGAACCTGTGATAGGGCAGTTTGTTATCAGCGGGGATGAAAAAATGCAGATCGTTGGTGTGGTAAAAGATTTTATTTTGGGTTCCCCTTACGAACCTGTTTCGCCATTAATGATTAACGGTCCCGCCACAGGATGGTTTAACGTCATTCACATAAAACTGAATCCTGCAAAACCAGTTTCAGAGGATCTGAAACTGGCAGAACAGGTGTTTAAACAATACAACCCGCAATATCCTTTCAACCCTATATTTGTTGATGAAGAATATGCTAAAAAATTTGAAGACACTCAACGCACTGCCACACTTGCGGCATTGTTTGCAGGGTTAACCATCATCATTTCATGTCTTGGTTTGTTTGGACTTGCTGCATATATGGCTGAAAACCGAATAAAAGAAATCGGTGTGCGTAAAGTGCTTGGCGCAAGTGTAATGAACATCTCAACACTTCTGTCAAAAGATTTTTTAAAACTGGTGATCATATCATTTGTTATTGCATCGCCTGTTGCATGGTATGCAATGCACCAATGGCTTTTGGGTTATACATACCGCGTAAGCATCGAGTGGTGGGTGTTTGCGGGCGCCGGCACAATAGCTGTTTTGATTTCATTGCTTACAGTTAGCTACCAGGCAATAAAAGCAGCAATTGCAAATCCGGTCGCAGCTTTACGAAGTGAGTAACTTATTGTCTCTCATTCCCAAAAAATTCAGATCCGTCTTATTAGTCTTGTTTCCCCTGTTTCAAAAAAAATTTGCGTAACCTAAAGGTTACATATATATTTGCAACCGTATGGTTACATAACCGGTTGTGATCCATGCCATGCCAGGGCATGGCAAATAAATTGATGGACTTTATAAAAAACTTACAATGAAAAACGAACCATTGATCATAGAGCGCACTTATAATGCGCCGGCCGACAGGGTGTGGAAAGCCCTGACCAATTTAGAGCAGATGCGGAAATGGTATTTTGATCTGGCTGAATTTAAAGCCGAACCGGGTTTTGAATTTGAGTTTGAAGGCGGCAAAGATGACCGGGTGTATTTGCACAAATGCAGAATAACAGAAGTGGTTCCCGGTAAAAAACTGCAGTACAGCTGGCGTTACGACGGGTATGAGGGCAATTCTTTCGTAACCTTTGAATTGTTTGCCGAAGGCAATAAAACCCGGTTACGGTTAACGCACGAAGGGCTTGAAACATTCCCGATGAACAATCCTGATTTTGCAAAGAATAATTTCGAGCAGGGATGGACGCAGATCATTGGTACTTCACTGAAGGAGTATGTGGAGAAGGTAGCTGTTTAACGCCTAACGCTTAATGCTTAACGCTTAATGCCTGCTGAATACTAAGGACGTGTTTTGCATTTTGCGTTAAGCGTTATGCGTTTAGCGTTTTGCATTTTGCGTTTTGCATTAAGCGTTATGCGTTTAGCTTGTTTTAATTGGCCGGCGCCTTCATGCTCTCTAACCCGTTTTGTTGTACCAGCTCCCTGTAGGTAACCAGTTGAATGGTTTTGTTTTTTATCAGGCGTTGTAATTCGGGCGACAGCAATACACTTAACTCAGTTGAACGGTGCATGGCAACCAGTGGTTTTTCATCTGAATGCTGGTCTTTGTTGTTCATGTCTACCAGTGCATTCATTTCGGGTGTTGCCTGTGCAATGTGCATCACAATTAAGTTCACTTTATCTTTCGGTGCTGCAGCAATGCGATTAAAAAATTCTTTCTTCTTTGTTTCGATCGGAACATCAAACATGGTTTGATAGTTTTCACCGAAATACCTTGAAATACCCAAATGGTATTGCTTTGCCAGTTTTTCAACAATGGCCCGTAATTCGGGCGTAGATACTGCTGTGCCCATGTGGTAATCGACATAATCGATCTTCAATCCTGACCGGATAGCCCGTTCAATTTGTGCGGCCAGTTCTTTCTCCACTTCATCCAGTTTATAATGACTGTTTAAAAACTCAACTCTTGAAGGAAGAAAAAGCCCGTTGCTGTCTACCAGACTTGGCACAGCGCTTTGACCCAGTACCGGGCCCCAGCGATAGTATTTCCATTCGCTGTTAAGCATAAGATGCACGCCTACCGATACATTGGGAAATTGTTTTAATACGGCCACCGCTTCCTGGTACCAGGGGCAGGCAAACATAACAGAAGTAGAGAAGGGGATGCCTGTTTCGGCCACCTGTTTAATGGCCATGGTAACAGAATGGCTCATGCCATTGTCATCTAAACGCAGTAGCACTTTGGTTGCGTTTGTTGCAGGTTGTGCTGTTGTTGCGCTATGCAATAACAGGCCGGCGATTAAAAGCCTGATAAATTTTCTCATGCAGCGATAAATTAGGTGTAGGCTAAACTATCGAATTTTACAGAAAGATGGGTGAAAAGCGGTGATTTAATAAGTTCAATGAACTTTTTAAATTCACGACAGTGAAGTAAAATTGAATGGTTGCCGTCAAATTGTAAAGAAGGAGGGGCCCTTATAAAACCTTTTTCAATATCCCTACCGCTTCCTGTTGTTCTTTTTCGTTCAGTGAGGCAAATCCAAACCGAAACGCATTGTAGTTGACAGCGCCGTTGCTGTACACACTGCCATCGCTCATGAACAAGCCCTGCGCAGCGGCTTTTGCCGATACAGAAGGTAAAGGATATTTTTTGTTGAACTGCAGCCACAGGGCCATACCGCCTGCCGGTTTTTGAAAGGTTACCACATCGCTCAGGTATTTTTCCATTAGGTTGCATAAATGGTTGCGCCGTTCGTGATAAAGCTTTACTGATTTTTTTAAATGGCGGGCCATATCGCCGTTCTTAAATAATATCGCCAACGCTTCCTCCTGTAAATTATCACTGCGCAGGTCTATAAGCCGGCGCAGTTGCGCTGCTTCATTAATAAAGTTTTCGGGAGCAATCATATACCCAACCCGAATGGAAGGCGCCAGCGTTTTGGTAAGCGACCCAATGTAAATGACCTGACCGCCATGACTGGCGCTTGCCAGCGGTAAAATAGGACTGCCGCTGTAATGAAAATCGTAATCATAATCATCTTCAATAACCGGTAATTTGTATTCACGAATTAATGCAAGCAGCTTCATGCGCCGTTCGGCGCTTAATGTAACCGTAGTAGGGTGGTGGTGATGCGGAATGATATACAACAGATCGGGTTTTTTCTTTTTGCATATGCTGCTTAGGGCTTCCACATCCATGCCGTTATCGTCAACAGGTATTTTTATAAGGCGGGCGCCAAATTGCTGAAAGATCATATCGGCCATAAAATAGCCTGGTTCGCCAACTGCTACTGTAGAACCGGGTTGCAATATCAGGCGGGCCGCCATAAATATGGCCATTTGGGCGCCATGCGATAGCAACACATTGTTTACGCCAATATTCAAACCCCTGGTAACTGATAAAAATTGCACCAGTTCTTTACGCAGATTCAATGAACCGGCCAAATCGCCATACATGATATTTCGTTTAAAGGCCGTGCTGTTGTATACGCTCCGGTATTCACGCATCAGTAAATCGACTATGCCTAACCGGGGATCCGGAAAACCGTCGTTGATATAAATGCGAAAATCACCTGTACGATTGGCGGGGCCTGGTACACTGATAATTTTATTAATGTGAAAACCTGCATGGGCTGCATAGGGTGGAATATTGGACGATGCTTTAAACGAGCGCGGTTTTATTTCAGGTAATTGCTGCGAAACCATAACACCCCTGCGGGGGATCGTTTCAATCCAGTCTTGCGTAAATAATTCGTGATAAGCTGCAACAATTGTTTTGCGATGCACCTGTAATAGGGCTGCCATTTCACGGCTGCCGGGTAATGGTGAGCCGGGCCTTAAAATGCCTTCGCGAATGAGGTTGATCAGCGCATTCGCTATTTGCTGATATACGGGAATAGCAGCATTTTTATTTATAGCGATCAATGTTTGATAAGGGAGCATGTGGACTACCTGTTTTGTATTAACTGGACTATAAAAGTAGGCCAAAGCAGGCATAATTTTGAAAAGAAACAAGGCACAAGGAACAGGAAATACAAAAACACAAATAAATAAAATAATATGAGTGCAAGATTTAAAATGGGAAAAATTCAACCCAATGCATACCGGGCCATGGATGCGCTTGACAAATTTGTACATGCATCTTCGGTTGATCCGAAGCATCAGGAACTGATACGTATACAGGCGTCTCAAATTAATGGTTGTGCCTATTGTGTACATGCCCATACCGGTGATGCGCGAAAGCTCGGCGAATCTGAACAACGGATTTATCTGATTGGTGTATGGAAAGAAGCCGGAACGGTATTTTCGGAAGAAGAACAATTAATTTTAGCGATGACCGAAGAAATTACCCTCATACACCAGCATGGGTTAAGTGATGCGCTGTATGAAAAAGCCATTGCGTTGTTTGGCGAAGAAAAAACGGCACAAATAATTATGACTATCATAACCATCAATGCCTGGAACCGCATTGGCGTATCATTAACTATGCACCCTGAATTATAAATTATATGGAAACAATCCGGTTTGCACAAAGCGAAATAGAAATAGAAAATTGCTTCGGGGTAATGCAGGTATTACGTCCGCACCTGCTCAAAGAAAATTTTGTACAACAAATCAGGGAAATGGAGCAGGAGGGGTATCGCCTGTTGTATGTAGCCATCGAAGAAAATAAGAACAGTAAAGTAGTAGCCGTTGCCGGTTATAGAAACATGCACATGTTGTATTGCGGCAAAATCATTTACATCGATGATCTGTGTACACTGCCTGCCTGCCGTGGCAAAGGATATGCCGGCCGCTTACTCGATTATATTCATCAGCTGGCAAAAGATACCGGCAAATCGGGCGTGCATCTCGACAGTGGTTACCAGCGCAACAGTGCTCACCGTTTGTATCTGAATAAAGGATATGTGCTGGCTTGTCATCATTTTAGTAATATGTGGAACTCATGATAAACCTGTTAATATAACTGTACCCCTGTTGGGGCGGGGTTCGAACCATGTGATTGATTCTCTCCGGCTACGACATCCCTTTTGGACACAACCCCATCTGATTTGGATACATTTCCCTGCTGTAAGAGGGTGACCTTTGCCGTAAATAAAATGAATTTTATGAGCAACTTGAAGCAAGTAAAATTAGGCAGTCAGGGACTTATTGTTCCAACTATAGGTCTTGGTTGTATGGGTATGACCGATTTGATGGGAATGAAAGTTTATGGAAAATCGGACGAAAGAGAAGCCATTGCCACCATTCACCGCTCCTTTGAGTTAGGAGGCAATTTTTTGGATACCGCAGATCTTTATGGCCCATTTAAGAATGAGCAGCTAATTTCCAGAGCTATTGAGGGAAAAAGAAACCAATACATCATTGCCACAAAATTTGGCTTTGGGCTCGATGATAACGGGCAAAGCACAGGCAGGATCAATGGCAGCAGGGACTATGTTAAGAAGGCAGCGGAGCGTTCGTTAAAAAATCTGAACACTGATTATATTGACCTCTATTACCTGCACCGCCTGGACAGAAATACACCGGTTGAAGAGACTGTAGAAGCTATGGCAGAACTGGTAAAAGAAGGCAAGGTTCGCTATATAGGTCTTTCTGAAGTAGGTTCAGAAACCATCCGGAAAGCACATAACGTACATCCGCTTACCGCCATACAAACAGAATATTCTTTATTTGAAAGGCAGGTGGAAGAATTAGGTATTTTGAATACCTTAAAAGAATTGGGCATTGGCTTTGTTGCCTATTCGCCGTTGGGAAGGGGATTTATATCAGGCGAAATTCAACATCCTGAGGATATACCTGCCGATGATTTCAGAAGGTACTTGCCCCGGTTCAAGGGCGAGCAGTTTTATAAGAACATTGAACTGCTCAATGAAGTAAAACGAATGGCCCAGGAAAAGCAGGTTACTCCATCTCAGTTGGCGATAGCGTGGGTGATTGCAAAAGGACATGTGCCTATTCCCGGAACAAAGCGGGTGAAGTATGTGGAGCAGAATATCGCTGCTGCAAAAATGGAGCTTAGCGCAGAAGACGTAGCTCGCCTGGAAGCCATAATTCCCCTGGGAACTGAAACAGGAGATAGATACGCCGATATGAAAGATGTTAACTTATAACAAAAGTGGGTAAGATTTTTACTTACCCACTACCTTTGATTTTTATCCATGCAAAGCAACAGACATCATATTTTTAATTCCATTTCAGAATTCCACGCCGCCCTGAACCTGAAAAAACCAGCGCATCCTTTGGTCAGTGTGGTGAAACTGGATGATATTAATCCCGAAGATGGTAAGGCTGTGGAAACAATTGTCCATAATTTTTACACTGTTTTTTTAAAGAAAAACTTTGATGGAAAAATCAGATACGGACAGCAGTACTATGATTTTGACGATGGCACAATGACCTTTTATGCGCCGAAGCAACGCATAACCATAGAAGGCTATACACCCACTAAATTAGAGGGGTGGATGCTCGCTTTCCATCCTGATTTTCTTCACGGGTATCCGCTTGCAAAAAAGATCAGGGATTATGGTTTTTTCTCTTATGCCACCTACGAAGCCTTACATGTTTCGGAAAAAGAAGAAGCGATTGTTTCCGGAATAATGCAAAACCTTCAATCAGAAATTGAAGCCATAATAGATGGTTATACTCAGGATGTAGTTGTTTCTCACATTGATCTGCTGTTAAACTACTGCAATCGATTCTATAACCGCCAGTTCATTACCAGGAAGAAAGTGTCTAACGATTTGATTGCAAAGTTTGAAGAGTTGCTGACCGCCTACATAAAGGATAACAGTTCTAATTCAGCAGGGTTGCCAACAGTTCAATATTTTTCGGAAAGACTTTTTGTTTCGCCTCATTATTTGAATGATATGCTGAAAAACCTCACAGGGCAAACCACACAGCAACATATCCACAACCACCTTGTCGAGAAAGCAAAGGTTTTACTGACGACAACTAATTTATCCGTGAGTGAAATAGCGTATCAATTAGGGTTTGAGTACCCTCAATCATTCAATAAGTTGTTTAAGAATAAAACGAACGTAACGCCGTTACAATTCAGAAGATCCTTTAACTGATAAAACTAACAGCAGGTTATTGAAATTTTCGATAAAATCAGGTTTTCGAATAGCAGCGTTAATTCGATAAATTGCGGTATTCCTTCGGCGTATGACCTACCTGTTGCTTAAAGAAGCGGATAAAGTGCTGCGGATATTTAAAACCTAATTCATAGGCTACGTCACTAACCGACTTGTCGGGATTGAATATCTTTTCCTTTGCTACTTCTATTACCGTGACTTGTATATGATCCAATGCAGTTTTACCTGTTTCTTTTTTAATAAGATCGCCAAAATAGTTTGCAGAAAGGTGCAGCTCATCGGCAAAGAAGGCAACCGAAGGAACGCCATCTGTCTGTGGTTTGTCCGAATTGAAATATTCATTCAATAGCCGTTCAAACTTTTCTACGATACCTGCATTCGCATGGTCTCTGGTAATAAATTGACGGTCATAAAACCGAACACAATAGTTCAGGAACAATTCAAGATTTGATACAATGAGCTTTTTACTATGCTTATCGATAGCATGTTTTATCTCGTAACCAATTTTTCGAAAGCACTCGAACACAACTTCTTTTTCCTGGTCGGAAAGATGCAGCGCTTCATGCACGTCGTAAGAAAAGAAGTTGTAATCTTTCATGGACCGGCCAAGCGCGGTGCCGCGTAATAAATCGGCATGGAACAAAAGAGCATGACCCTTAGGCTGGTAATCCTTACCATCTTTGTCTTCAACAGATAGCACCTGGCCGGGGGCAATAAACACCAGTGTACCTGCCTGGTAATCATAATTGCTTCTTCCGTATCGCAGGGAACAGGGCTTTTCGGTCTTAAAAAAAACAATGTATAAGTCGTAATTAATGGCTTGTCCGGCAGGTAATAAGGTATATGTTTTGGAGAAATCAATAACACTCACCAATGGATGGAAGGTTTCAGCCCCAAACATTTCATTGTATTCATGAACTGTATTTATGTTAATCACCTTTTTCATGTTAATGCATTTGCCTGGTCAAAGATAACATTTCCCGGGAGGCCTGTTCCATAGCGGCTGCCAAATCAGTAAAACTGGTAATTAAACCCGGAAACCGGGTTATAAACGGCCGAATGCTCAAAATACCTTTGTATAGTCAAATAACAAAGTTGATATAAGATATAATAAGTAAAAACAGAAATTAAAAATTAGGGATAAAATGAAAACAATAACAAAGTTTATAGCTACGTCCGTAACAGCAATGCTGCTTATGTCTGCCTGTAACACCAACAACACAGGTAATATTGTACCTGCCCAAAAGGATACAATTGTTGCGCCCATTGAAATTATTGGAAAGACTGGCTTTATTACGTTTCCGGGAGGAATAAAGGTTGAAGAAAATTTTCTTTCAGATACTGCACTTCACTGGAAATATACTGATGCAAATGGAACTGCAACCCAGGAAGATGAGCATATTAGCTACAAAAAATTAAATGACAGCCTATACTTTATTAACTGGATTGAAAAAACCGGCCTGACTGTTAGCCAGGTACTTGATATTAAAAAAGGAACGGCTACAACCTTCACAAGCCGGTTTGATGAGAAAAGTGAAAGGGGACAAAGGTCATCACTATTTCTGCAAGGCACTTTCGAGGTAAAATAATAAACAGGTAATCTTCAAAAAATCTTAATTAAAAAATCAAAAAATATGATCGTTTCAATTGTTTATGACAGTGGTTATGGTCACACAGCTAAGCAGGCAGAGGCAGTAGCAAAAGGCGCACGTCAGGTAAATGGAACAGAGGTAACACTTATTCCGGTGTCAGAAAAAAGTATCCCCTGGGAAACCCTGGAAAAAAGTGATGCCATCATCTTCGGATCTCCTACCTACAATGGCCTTATTAGCGCAAGGTTCAAACAGTTTTTTGAGGACTCAACCCGAACCGCCTGGACGGAATTAAAATGGCGTAATAAAGTTGCCGCCGGATTCACTAATTCAGGAGCCCAAAACGGAGACAAGCTAAATTCACTTATATCTATTGCTTTGTTTGCAGCACAGCATGGAATGATATGGGTAGGGCTCGATCTGCATCCTGCCAATCCAACCAGTACGGCACCTACTAAAGATTTGAACCCATTAGGTAGCTGGCTTGGTGCTATGGCACAATCAGACAATGCCAGCCCGGAAGTTACACCTGGTCAAAGCGATTTAAAAACAGCAGAATATCTTGGAAATAGAGTGGCGAAGATCACTGCCCGTTTCAGGAATAAGATCATTTAACTTTTAAAAGGGAAAAACCATGAAGGCAACCATGTTATATGGGCAGGGCGATATTCGATTTGAAGATCGGCCCGATCCACAAATTTTAAAACCGACAGATGCAATTATTAAAATTTCTGCAACCTGTGTTTGTGGTTCCGACCTTTGGCCGTATCGTGATCCTAAACAACTAAACCAACCCAACACAATGGGTCACGAATATTGTGGTGTTGTGGAAGAGGTGGGAAGCGCCGTCAGGCACATCAAGAAAGGGCAGTTTGTGATAGGGTCATTTGCCACTTCAGATAACACCTGCCCTCATTGCCAACATGGATATCAGTCATCCTGTGTTCAGCGGGAGTTTGTATCCGAAGCACAGGCCCCTTACCTGAGAGTACCTCTTGCAGATGGCACTTTGGTTCCAATATTAACTATGCCGTCAAAAGACTTGCTTCCAGGCCTTCTCACACTTTCCGACGTTATGGGTACGGGTTGGTATGCCGCCGATGCTGCAAATGTGAAGAAGGGTTCTACAGTAGTTGTCGTTGGAGACGGAGCTGTTGGCCTGCTGGGAATTCTTTCGGCAAGGTTAATGGGTGCTGAACGCATTATCGCCATGAGCCGGAATGAGCATCGTCAGAAAATTGCCCTTGAATTTGGTGCTACCGACATCGTAACAGAAAGAGGTGATGAAGGCGTTCATCGCATTAAAGAACTCACGAACAACATTGGCGCCGATTCAGTCCTGGAATGTGTGGGCAGCAAGGAATCAATGATGCAAGCGATAAATGTAACTCGCCCGGGTGGACATACAGGATTTGTGGGCCTGCCTCATGGTGTACAGTTCGACGGTCAACAATTATTTTTTACTCATATCCATCTGCATGGCGGTCCGGCTCCGGTAAGAAGGTATTTGCCAGACTTAATACAACGGGTATTACTTGGTGAAATCAATCCCGGTAAAGTCTTTGATCTTACGCTTCCTCTTTCACAGGTGGCCGAAGGGTATAGAGCAATGGATGAGCGAAGGGCAATCAAAGCTTTGCTAATGCCGTAGGAAGATCATTTCCTAATATTGGCCAAATAACAATTTCACAACACCAAAAAATAACAACCCAATGGATAAAAAAATTAAACCCGTGCTGTGTGTAGTAACCAGCAACAACGTAAAAGGCAAAAGCGGTCAGCCTACAGGCTTTTGGTTGAGCGAGCTGACGCACGCATTGGAACAACTGGAAAAAGCCGGACTACAATACGAACTGGCTTCTGTAAAGGGTGGAGAACCACCCGTTGACCAGGTGAGTATGGACATGAAAGATCCCATTAATGCGCACTATTGGAATGACCCAAAATTTCAGGTAGCCCTAAAGAATACACTAAGTATGGAGAAAGTAGAGCCGGAAAAATATTCGGCTGTATTTTATGCAGGAGGCCATGGAACCATGTGGGATTTTGCAGACAGCAAAGGAATACAAAAAGTAACCCGTGAAATTTACGAAGCAGGTGGCGTTGCTTCTGCTGTATGTCATGGCCCGGCTTCTTTAGTGAATGTAAAACTCAGTAACGGTTCCTATTTGATTGCAGGAAAAAAACTGGCTGCGTTTACTAATAATGAAGAAGCCGAAGTTCAGGCTACGGATATTGTTCCATTCTTGTTGGAGACAGCCTTAATTAATCACGGCGCTTTGCACCAGGCTGCACCCAACTGGTCTAAAAATATTGTAGTGGATGGTCGTTTGATAACCGGACAAAATCCTGCATCGGCTGCGGGTGTTGGTGAAGCAGTTGCCAAAATGCTTTTGAGTAATTAGTTCTGATAAATAGGGCCATTATTTCAATAGCGCAAAATTTAACTAATAAAAATTAAAAAAATGAAAAGAGTTCATGTAAACATCGTCAATCACCTGGACAGGATACCCAACCTCGAAGAAATTCTTCCAAAAGAATTTGCTGTGGCTACCAAATGGAAAGAGCAAGGTATTTTAGAGCATTTGTTTATAAAGGATGACAGAACCGGAGCTGTTTTGTTGTTTAAAGATGTTGATGAGGCAAAGGCAAAAGAATTGGTTTCGACATTGCCACTTTCGAAATACTTTGAAAGCATAGAATACGCTGTTGTTGAAAAGCCATTCTAATGTAGTTTGACAAGTGTGCCGGCACTCAATGAGCAGCATGAAAAAATTTTAAACTGAAAATAAAAATGAAAACGAAAAATACACCATTAATAGCATTGGGCACATGGTCATGGGGAACCGGTATGATTGGCGGAGATCAGGTCTTTGGAAACCATCTTACTGCAGAAAATTTAAAACCTGTATTTGACGCAGCAATGAAAGCAGGGCTGAACCTATGGGATACGGCTACTGCTTACGGAATGGGCGCGTCTGAATCTATCCTGGGAGAATTTGTTAAACAATATTCTCGTGAAGAGGTTATTTTATCAACCAAATTCACGCCGCAAATTGCAGGCGCTTCCGGTAATGCCGTTGCGGAAATGTTGGATAGCAGTTGTGAACGCCTCGGCACAGGCTATATAGATATTTACTGGATCCACAATCCGGCTGATGTGAGCAAGTGGACGCCGGGATTGATTCCATTGCTTAAAAGTGGAAAGGTAAAACGTGTCGGAGTGTCAAATCATAATTTGGACGAAATCAAACTGGCAAACAGTATTTTGGCAAAAGAAGGATTTAAAATCTCTGCCGTTCAAAACCATTACAGTCTTCTGTATCGTTCATCGGAAGAGGCCGGGATAATTGATTATTGTAAAGAAAATAACATCACATTCTTTGCTTATATGGTTTTGGAACAAGGCGCTTTGTCGGGAAAATATGATACCAAACATCCGCTTCCCGAAGGTAGCGCCAGGGCCAGTGCATACAACAAGGTTCTCCCGCAGTTGGAAGACTTAATTAATGCGATGAAAGAGATTGGCAATAGTAGAAAAGCTTCTGTAGCACAGGTTGCCATTGCATGGGCTATTGCCAAAAACACATTACCTATAATAGGCGTGACCAAAGTTGCACAGGTTGAGGATGCTGTAAATGCTTCTAAAATTACGTTGACAAAACAGGAGATAGATAAAATCGAAGCGCTCGCAACAAAAACAGGTGTTGATACGCGGGGATCCTGGGAAAGACCGATGATATAATATGGACGAGATGCGGCATATAATTCCAGAATCATAGAAGACAAGCCCGTTTGATTTTCATAACTTTATTATATGCAAAATAAAAAAGTGCGCTCGGTTTCGGAGTTCAATAATGAACTGAAGTTAAAGGGATTTAATGTGTTCCAAATCGAAAGCGACGGTAATGCAACACGCATTTATAGCAGAAAGGATTTTTATAAAATCTGCTTAACAACAGGTAAGAGCATCATTCACTATGCCGACCGGAGTTTTGAAACCGAGGGCACTGTTTTGTTTTTTGGCAACCCGCATATACCTTATTCCTGGGAAACGATTTCAAGGAGCTATGTAGGCTATACCTGTCTTTTTTCCGAAGACTTTTTAAAGCTGTCCGACCGCTCTGAAAGCCTGCAACAGTCGCCTTTGTTTAAGATTGGCGGCACACCAATTTTAAACATAACAGACAAACAACGGGAGTTCTTAAATATCATTTTCCAAAAAATGATCGAGGAACAACAGACCGATTATACCTACAAAGACGACCTCATACGTAACTACATTAATCTGATCATCCACGAAGCCCTGAAACTGCAGCCTTCGGAGAACTATGACAAACGTAAAAATGCCGCATCGCGCATTGCATCTGTGTTTCTGGAACTTTTGGAACGACAGTTTCCCATTGAAAGCGCCGACAATCCCCTTCAGTTAAAAGCAGCACAGGATTATGCAAAATGCCTTTTCGTACATGTCAATCATCTGAACCGTTCTGTAAAGGAAGTAACCGGCAAATCCACAACCACCCATATTGCCGAAAGAGTAATCACAGAAGCAAAAGCACTCCTGCAACATACCAACTGGACGATTGCAGAGATTGCCTATGCCCTTGGCTTTGAATACCCAACCTACTTTAACAACTACTTCAAACGAATGACAGGAACAGCACCCTCATCCCTGCGAGCTGAAATTGTTTGAAATTCTTAATGATCAGTTTGATAATCATTACCATGCAGAACAGGGCTAAAATACCTTTATGTGTAATAAAAACCTGAGCACAACGAGTGCTTCAGTAAAAAACACTAACGATATGAGCCAGGCAAACACAAATATTTTTGAAAGGGATAAAGGCGGCGAAACCATCCGGCTCGATGACCCGGAATATCCGAAACTTTTTGCTGTTATCTTAAAAGCCATTCGAACAACGGCTCAACTCAATAACCTTGTAACAGACGATTTGGGTAAAGTGAGGGAAGTCTTCAGTCGTCTTATTGGTAAAACAGTAGATGAGACATTCTTTCTTATTCCGCCATTTTATACAGATTTCGGAGAAAACATCACCATCGGCAAAAATGTCTTTATCAACCATGCCTGCACCTTCATGGACAGAGGAGGCATTACATTAGAGGATGAAGTATTGATTGGTCCTAAAGTAAATCTTATTACCACCAATCATCCTTTACATCCTTCAGAAAGGAAGGCGACCATTTCTCACCCGATAGTAATAAAAAAAAGAGCATGGATAGGAGCAGCAGCTACCATTATGCCGGGTGTAACCGTTGGAGAAAATTCAGTTGTTGCAGCCGGTGCAGTCGTAACCAGCGATGTTCCGGCCAATACGGTTGTTGGTGGTGTTCCCGCAAAGGTGCTCAAATACCTGGAAGTATAAATATCACATCAAATGAAAAATAAGATACAGCAATTACTAATTATCATAGCCGCATCCTTAATGATGTTAGGCCAGGCCTGTAATGAAAGTTCACAAACGAAAAAAACAGGGAATATGAAGAAAACAGAAAACAAAGAATATTTAACCTTTAAGCTAAGCGATAAGGTTACAAAGAAAAATGTTCAATATAAAAACAGGTACGGAATTACCATTGCGGCAAATCTTTATATGCCCAAAAACATTGACAAAACCAAAAAATACCCAGCTTTGGTATTGAGCGGTCCTTTCGGTGCGGTAAAAGAGCAATCTTCCGGATTGTATGCAAATGAATTGGCTTCCAGGGGGTTTGTAACATTGGCTTTTGATCCTTCGTTCACGGGTGAAAGTGGCGGTGATGTACGCAATGTAGCTTCGCCGGATATCTTCACCGAAGACTTTAGTGCGGCTGTTGATTACATTGGACTGTTACCTATGGTTGACCGCAACCGGATAGGCGTGATGGCTATTTGCGGCTTAAGCGGAATGGCACTCACAGCAGCCGCCAGTGATTCCCGGATTAAAGCAGTAGCCACAGCTTCTATGTATGATATGTCGCGAAGTATAAGCAAAGGTTATAGAGATTATTACACAAAGGAACAACGCCATAAACTGATTGATTATTTAAGTCAACAACGATGGATTGATGCAGAAAATGGCAAATATTCGCTCGGGTTTCATGAAATTCCTTTTGACGAAAATGGCAATATTGTAAAAGGCGACCATTTAATGCCTGAAAATCTACCACAGAACCCGAATCCAATTCTTGCAGATTTCTATAGTTATTACAAGACAAAGCGTGGTTACCACCCAAGGTCAATCAACTCTACTTCGGCCTGGACAGCTACAACACCAATGTCTTTTTTCAGTTTCCCGATGATGGCAAATATTGAAATGATTTCGCCTCGTCCTATTATGTTGATTGCCGGGGAGAAGGCACATTCTCGTTACTATTCAGAGGATGTATATAAAATGGCTTCTGAGCCAAAGAAACTGGTAATTGTGCCAGGAGCAACCCATTGCGATTTATACGACAGGGTTGACCTGATACCATTTGATAAGCTGGAAACTTTTTTCAAACAAAACCTGGAAGAGGCTAAACCTGCTCAAATCGCAAAGGGAAATAGTACGGTGTCGTCACAAGGCAAATAGTGAGAAAAAGAAATTGCGGCATGCACAATGTGCCTCGTAGTGATTGATGCAACACGATTCAAAAACAGGATCTATGAAACAAATACCTTTTCTTATTTTCTATGCACACATTTTTCTCACGAGTTGTGCCTGCTGTGGGAAAGAAAATAATTTAAGTCCCGAAAACCCTGATGTCGTAAACAACAATACCTCCGATACAATTCAAAATAAAATGAAAGTCAGGATTGGAAGCAGCACCTTCACCGCAATGCTGTATGACAATGCCACTGCAACTGCATTTAAATCCCTGTTGCCAATAACCGTCAATATGGTTGAGCTAAATGGAAACGAGAAGTATGCCGATCTATCCCGCAATATTATAACCAACGCCTCCAATCCGGGAACAATTGAGGTTGGCGATTTGATGATATACGGTTCTTCGACGCTGGTACTTTTCTACAAAACATTTCCTACCTCGTACAGCTACACAAGGCTTGGAAAAATTGATAACGTTAAGGGACTTGCTGCCGCAGTTGGTTCCGGAGATGTAGCAGTTACGTTTGAGTTACAGTAAATAAAAAATTTGAATTGATATTAAAAAAGCTCTTTTATGAAAAACGAGAACAATCATTCAAGAAGAAAATTCATTCAAAAAACCTCTGCTGCTATGTGATTGAAATAGCAACTATTTAAAGTCATCTCTCGCAATTTAGTAACTCAACTACGGCATAACAGGCATCAGGCAAAACAGTTACGGTACAGTTTGTTAATGAACACCAACGATTTTAATCCTCAGGTAAGTATAACGCAGGAACAAGTGAGTGGTTACTTCAGGTAAGTTTGTCAGTTGCGTACTACAGGTGCTTTAGGCAAATAAGTTTTATCGCTAAGCTGTTGGGAAGAGGATGTACGTAAGGCCCTGGCTGCCATGTACGGGGAAGATGATGATCAATAGTATGTCCTACTTAGAATCATTATAAGTTGTTTTAGCTTAGTCCCGCATTGCGGGACTTTTTTTACCCGCTGACGTTCCCTATTTAAGTGTCATTCAAAATTATTGGGCAGGATAAGACAGCCTGAACAAGACGGGTTGTGGCCGACATGTATACAGGAAGTGTTCGGGATGTGTTCGGGAAATACCCGAAGCCTTCCTGAGCACATCCCGAACACTTCCTGGATCCTTCCCTGTTTTAATACCTCTTATTTATTTAGTTGACCGATTAAGCGGTGTCCATGTAATTTCTTCTTTTAAACCTCCTGCCACATTAAATCCCCAGTAAATCCGGCGCGCATAAACGGCAAAGTGTTTACCGGAACTGCACTTACAGATAATCACGGCCTTTTACATAACGAGCGACAAATACGCCAAAAGCGGACAAATGTGAGTCAAAGTGAGTAAAAATGAGTAAAAGTGAGCGAATGTGAGTAAATGCGAAAGGCCCCTTTTCCGACTGCGGTATGTTTGTGTCGGAATCGGGCCAGTGGATATACCGGTTACACACACAGTACGGTTCCGTTAGTAAACCATTTTTTTCACTTTTTAAAACCATTTTGTATGGGAAAGTTTGAACAAGGTATCCTCGGCTCATTCAGCGGCAAAGTAGGAACCGTAGTAGGTAGTAGCTGGAAAGGTATAACAGTCATGAAAGGCAAACCCAGTCGCAAACGTTCATCGCCACCCAGTGATGATCAGTTAGAGCAACAGGCGAAGTTTAAAAAAGTAGCTCTTTTTCTGAATCCCATGAAAGGGTTGCTAAACGCAAGCTTTGTCCGTTTTGCCCAAAACATGACGGGCCTCAACAGCGCTATGAGCTACAACATCAAAAATGTCATTACAGGCGAATATCCTGATTTTGGCATTAACTACAGCAAAGCGCTTGTTAGTCGGGGTGACTTAGCCAATGATGCAGACGTTGCGGCCACCGCAGGATCGGGACAGGTAGTATTTACCTGGACTAATACCAGTGGCGAAGCCTCGGCTGCAGACAATGACAGGGCCATATTGGTAGTATACTGCGAAGCGCTAAACAAAGCGGTGTATATGTTGAACGGCGCCACGCGCGATGCAGGTACAGCTACCATTGATGTGCCCAAATTTCAGGGTCAGGTGGTTCATACCTGGCTGGCCTTTAAAAAAGCTAAAGGCAAAGAGTTCTCAGACAGCAGGTATACGGGTCAGTTGACCATTACCTAATGCCGTAAACCTTATCCTACCCTTCACGTTGCAGGTTGCAGGTTACAGGTTTCAGGAACATACTAACATGAGCAATATACCACACATTGAGCTCCCTGTAACCCGACAATTCGGGGCAGTTCTCTGAAACCATGTAACCTGTAACGTGTAACATGACAGTAATTGATTTTCTCACTTTTTAAAACTTAAACTTATGACAACGTTTTCGTCATCGTCAGGTAAGCTGACTAAAAAAGCAAAAGGAATTACCGGTTTCATTTTTGGCAATAAAAACGAAATGGATGCCACTATGACCCATATTCCTTACAGGCAAAAATTTGAACAGGCTTCAAATTTTGCCAACAGTTTAAAAGAGTTGCTGGCCATTACAGACCGTTATCATTATGGCAGCCAGTTTTTATGGTATCATACCGTACGGTACATTTTGCTTCATGCCTTCTCAAACAATCCGATCCCTGGTATCAACTACGAAAAAGTATTGATAACCCGGGGCTATTTATGGAACACGCATAAAGCGCAGGCAAAAGCCGCATCCGCAGCAATCTATTTTAAATGGGCAGACGACAGCGGAATGGGCAATGCCAGACCCAACGACCGGTGCATAGTGGTAGCTTATTGCAAAACACTGAATAAGTGCTTGTTTTCAGCTGAGGGTATTGAGCGTCGTGCGGGTAAAGCTACCCTTGCAGTTCCTGATTTTCGTGGACATGCAGTTCATACCTGGCTGGCATTTATGTCGGCCGATGGAACAAAAGCAGCGAATAGCGTGTATACGGGGCGGGTGACGATCACATAGGGGGTACCCCTACCCTTATCCTATAACGAATGCTGTTCCCGATGAGTAATCGGGACAGCATTTTATCAGACAGTTTCACAATATAATCCTGATTTTTGAGAAACCCTCTGTATAGATTCGACAAATGACGCCTAAAATAAATGTTAGTTAGCCTATAGGCATTTTTTTCTCACTCTTAACTGCGATACTTTATGAAAGTTCCAGACTTCAAAATTTGAAACATGCTGCAAAATATACGTTTGACTTCCATTAAATGACAATTCATACAACTGGTGAGTGTAAGCCAGGTCGCTTCGTATTAATATTGTTGATAACCAAAAAAATCGCACAATGAAAATATCTGGTCCGGGAATACATTTAAAATTAATCAACATTAATTATGTAACCGGAATTTTTAAATTAATCAGCGCGGGCAAAGTTACTACAACCAGTACCAGTAATTGAAACGACAGCGGTTACAGCCATTGCTTCAGTAAAAAACATCCATCAAAATAAAAAACAATCAACATGTTAACACAAACAATTTCAAACCAGATAGTGGTAAGTCCTTCAGCAATTATGCAAACGGGTTTGGGCTTCTGGTCATCCAAAGTATTGCTTACGGCAGTAAACCTCGACCTTTTTTCATCGCTTGCAGAAGGTTGCAAAACAGCGGAAGAAATACAGCAGCAATTTGGCCTGCAGCAACGCGGGCTTAACGACTTTCTGGATGCACTGGTAGCGCTGAACTTCCTCACCAGGGAAGGCAAAGGCAGCAGTGCTAAATACAGCAATACACTGGAAACAGATATTTTCCTGGACAGGAAAAAGAATTCCTATGTAGGTGGTATACTGGAAATGGCAAACAACCGTCTTTTTCCTTTCTGGAGCAACCTGGAAGATGCCCTGCGTACCGGCTTACCCCAGAACGAAGTACGCACAGGTGGTGCACCACTTTTTGAAACGCTGTATGCAAACGAACAAAGACTTGAGCAATTTTTAAGTGCCATGGCATCTGTACAGAAAAGCAACTTTATAGCATTTGCCCGGCAGTTTGATTTCTCCGGCTATCGCAAACTTTGTGATATTGGCGGCGCAGGCGGCGAGTTGGCGATACAGGTTGTAATGCACAGACCTAACATTAAAACCATTAGTTGGGATCTGCCGCAGGTTGCACCCATAGCACAGCGTAACATAGAAGCTGCCGGTGTGCAGGACATGGTAAAAGTGCAATCAGGTAATTTCTTTGAAGATGCTTTTCCCAAAGCAGACATCATTACTATGGGTAACATACTACACGACTGGAATCTGGAAGAAAAGAAAATGCTTATCTGCAAAGCGTATGAAGCATTACCTGTTGGCGGCGCCCTGGTAGTAATTGAGAATGTAATAGATGACGAGCGCAAACAAAATGCTTTTGGTTTACTGATGTCGCTGAACATGCTGATAGAAACCTATGGTGGTTTTGACTACACTGCTGCAGACTTTACAGAATGGGCCAATGAAGCGGGGTTTAAGAGCATCAACATTATGCATTTGACAGGGCCATCCAGTGCATTGATAGCATATAAATAGTTTTTGTATGCACGCAAACCGTAAAACACCAATCCATTTTTCAATTTGGTTGCAGGCTGCAGGTAATTATCATCAAACGTGGAAGCCGGTTACGATTGCTATAATAAAGATGCCCTGAATTTGGAGACATCAGCAGAGAATAAGATCATTAATATGCCCTGAGTCCACACAGGCTTTTGTAAATGGAACAGAGTTCATACACGCCGGGGCATGCGCGGAGAAATGTCGGTCAGCTTACACCAGGAAAAGCTAAATTTTCCCTGTTTGCAGATGGATGTATGAGGGGCAAAGAAACCACAAAGTATCCGTGCTCTTCTGCTACAATAACTTCTTCCTGCTGCATCAACTGATATTTAACGGCAATATTTTTTAACCCGATTTTGTGTGAAAACGGCTTGTCCACTTTCCTTTGCAGGTTATTTTTTATGATCAGCCTTCCATTTTCTTTTACGCTTATTTTAATTTGCAAAGGACGATCCCTGGAAGTAATATTATGCTTAACGGCATTTTCAACCAATAACTGCAGTGTAAGTGGTGGCAACTGATATTGATCATATTGAGACGGTATTTCGCAGGTTAGTTCAACGCCTTTATTGTATCTTAGCTTTAACAATTGATAAAAAGAATTGATAAATTTTATTTCCGTTTGCAGCGTAACCAGTTCATGCCTGTTATTGTCGAGCAGGTAACGATACACTTTAGTCATTTCATTTAAAAATCGGTCTGCTTCCACAGGATCTTCCGTGATAAGAGAGGATAAAGAATTTAAAGTATTAAATAAAAAATGCGGAGGAACCTGCTGGTTCAAGGTTTCCAACTCGGCCCATAATTTCTCCTTTTCCAACCGTTTCCTTTCCTCCTCAGAATGATTGAGCCTGGCATAATAATACAGTGCTTCGTAAATACCAAAAAAAAGGGCAAACTGCAGAAAAAGCTGAAAACTGAAGAGCGTATTGAATAGTTGCCCATTACCTATTTCAGCAAAAGCCTTAACCGGCCCATGCAGTATCAAATTTCTGGCATAAGCAGTGCCCACAAGCATGAAACAGGTGTATAGCATGCCGGCGAAAAAGACAAAGGATATTCTTTTTATAAGCTCGTAACGGCCTGAAAATTTTCCACGAAAATGTAAAATGATAAACCTGTTGCCCTCCCAGGTGAGAGCGATGGATACCGGTATCAGTAATATTCGGCCAACCAGTTCCCAGGTGAGGGGTTGCCCATACAATTTATTTGAATAAACAGCCACCAGCCAAATACAGGTAATGGCTATCACCCTAAACCATTTGTCTTTAACCTTTACCATAAGCCTCAAATCTAAAAAAAAGAATATAGATGCCTGTCACAATTTTTTCACGGGCGCCGCCTGGCAAAAAATTGACCCTTCCTTCAATTCATCTACCCTTCCGGGCGGTTCATGACACCCGTCTCTTTATTATACTGACAGCTGTATTATTTTTAAAATAAATGACCGGCGCAGTATGCAGATAAAAATAACCTTGCGGTATGTAGTGGCCTTTTTTGCATTGAATATGCTGATGGTTGAATTGCATGAACAAACCCATATCATTACAGGATATTTAATTTGCGGTTGTTATGGCCCCAGGGATTTCAACGTTTGGGCAACGTGTGAACAATGCGTTTTACAGCAATGGTCTTTTCTGGCCACTTTGGCCGGTCCTATATTTTCCTGCAGCCTGATGTGGCTGGGCGCCTGGTGGATCGCCAAAGGCATTGGTCATAAAAAGAAGGGACTCGGTTTTTCATTGTTGTTTTCCAATCTTCCTTTTGCCCGCATATTTACTGCCCTGGCCGGCGGTGGAGACGAAAAAATAGTGATACAGGCAATTCGGGGCAATACCGGTCTTTTCCTGAGTCAACTAATGGCAATCCTGATCGTAACAATAATATGCCTGCCGCCGATGATCATTGCCTATAAAAAATCAGTTGTTCCCAACCGCTTTTTACTAATAACAGGCTTCGCCACTATACCGTTAATCTATGGCATGCTGTATCAGCATCTTTTTTTAAACTGGCTGTTGAAAAAAGGAATTGGTTCCGACAGTTATATACTGGGTACACCGTCTCTTATCCTGCTGCATTTTTTACTAATGCTGCTGTCATTTATCTTGTCCAGAAAAGGGTTATCACAATCTGGTCGTCTGTTATGCATAGAAACACGTTTCAGATAAAACCTTATCTGGCGGAATTGTACGAAAAAGGGCTAATCAAAAGGCTGGCAACACATTGGATATAAAACCACAATGTTTGCCAGCCGCTTTAAATCCATTAAAAAAAGGTTCGAAAATTGTATCGACGGTGTTACAAAATCATGTAATGAGGCGTCATACCTCACTTACTGCTTATTGAACACCGGTTGAGGAACAACATTTTTAACCGGTGTTGTTGATTTCAAATAGGCAAAAATCGCCTTCAGGTCATCATCACTTGCTTTAGCAACGCCAGGCCAGGGCATAGGTGGCAATAACGGACGGCTATTATCTAATCCTTTGTACCTGCCTTCGCGTATCGCTTTAAAAAACTGTTGCTCTGTCCATGCACCAATACCTGTTGAATCGGATGTAATATTGGCGGCAAATGAAATACCCCAGGGGCCTACTGCAGATGTAAGCATGCCATTAAATAATACCCAGTTTTTTGCCGTACCAGTGTCAAACTTTGCTATAGGCATGTCGGCAGGTTGCCCTGATAATAATCTGTCCGGATCGGGATAAGGTCCTTGCGGACCCATTTTTTTGGGAGAATGACAATCATGGCAACCCATAATTTCAACCAGATATTTACCCCGTTTAACAAGGCTGTCGCGGGAAATGTTTTCACCTTTAATCAAAATAGCTTCATCCTGTTTTACGGGTTGATTGCAATTTATCAGCAAAACAGCTATAAGCACGGTAAGTGCTGTCAATACAGTAATTTTTTTCATAACTAAAACTTTTAAGGGTTAAACCAAAATTAACAGAAGCGTCAAAGGCGTCTGCTACCTATTGTAATCAAATGAGCTTTTTCATGTATGAATTGCAACTAAGCGAGTGCTTACTTTAGCGCTTGTACTTCTATTCTTCTGTTTGCCGCTTTTCCTTCTTTGGTTTTATTATCAGCTACTGGTTGTGCTTCGCCTTTACCGTCTGTTTCAACTCTTGATTCGTCTATACCAAATTCATTTACGAGTGAGATTTTAACTGCTGCGGCTCTTTTTTGCGATAGTTGTAAATTGTCTTTATCGTTACCATCGCTATCGGTAAACCCGGTGATTTTGACACGTACGTTATTGTGCTCTTTCAGGATGCCGGCCAATTCTTTTATAGTGCCATAAGATTCGGGTTTCAGAATGGCTGAGTTAACATCAAACAAAATAGATGTAGTGCTGAACTTTCCTTCGTCAATAAGCTTGTGTCGTGCATCAGGTAATCCTTTGGCCATTTTGATATTACTTATATAAATACCATACTGGTTTTCGTTATAATTTGTGCCGTGAACCCTGATTTGTAATTGATTCATTATATAATTCATAGGAACAGCTTTAGGTACGTCAAATATTTTTATTTCATTGGCCCACATGCGAAAGCGTTCTTTTTGAACCTGTATAGCCATATGAACCGGTTGCCCGTACCACTGCTCCAACTCAGCCAATGGTTTTGCGGCACCGGTAAAAAAGCTTTTGCCATCTACATAGGATTTAAGCCCTACTTTACTGCTTTTAAATTCACCAGGACTAAACAAAGCGGTAATGCAACCATATTTGTTATAATCTTTTAAAAAATCATTGTCTGTATTAGATGCTGTGTCTGAAGAAAAAAGCCCGAATGACACCTGCGGGTACATCCATCCATTGTTTTTTAGCTGCAGAATAATGTCAAATTCTATAGTATAATTTTCACCGAATTGCTGCTGATTGGCTGTGAGATAAGTAAAAGGCTGATGCAAACGCAACCATTTGCCGGGATATTTATCCAATACGGTTACTTCACCGGTACCGTTGGTATTCCAGCCTGCGGGTAATTCGCCTATCGCTTCCTGCTCAAAGCTTTCGTAATAAAATATTTTTTCACCCGCAATGAAATCATATTTGGTGGTGCTCATGAAAGCCGGTTCTGCTGTTGTAGCATTGCCAGCAGCAGCATTAGGAGCAGAAGCAGCAGCAACAGATTGGCTCCCTGCCTGATCCGGCTGTTGTTTATCAATTGCGTTATCCAGTTTCGACTCGACCCGTTGGTTTACTTTGCTTTTTACTTTGTTCACGAGGCCGCCTAATTGTGCCGAACCTGCAAATGGTAATGTAGCCAACATAATGGCTACTGGAATTTTAATCATGGTAATATGCTTTTGCCAACAAAGCTATGCGCAGTTGGATGCAGTAAAAAGCATGACTTGATTGAAATGCTAAAAATGGCGGGTGAGTTGAAAGGAACTAACGAATACACATACTTGTTGTAAAGGCGAAGCATAAATAAAAAAACCTGCCAGGCCTTAACGGCCTTGGCAGGTTACCCCGTCCTGTGCTGTACTATTTATGATTGAGTTCTGTATACAAATCCTTCCAGAATGAAACTGGTTACGCCTTCAGTTTTTACAATGCGCATTTTAGTAGGATAATAACCGCTTGTTTTAAATTTAACCGGCACATCAAAAGTTCGTTCGAATGAAGCATTGGCATCAATAAACGCTTTGGTGATCATCGGCTCATAAAAAGCTACTTTGCCATTATATGAACCGTACAAAAATGTTTGAGTAAATGGTTGTCCATGTAATTCAGGGGTGTTAACATCGATCCAGTGAGCGCCCATCTGGGGCACACCACCCGGAATAGGAACATAAGTTGCCGGCATATAACCAGGCGCCGGATAGTTTAAGAAACCGGTACTATCGGTTTGATACAGCGGAATTGCCAGTCTTTCTTCTTCGGGAATCATATAAAAATGAAAATCAAAATGCGGCTTGTCGTAAATGCCTGCTGGTTCATGACCATGCGGATTCCATTCGAGCAATGCGTGGGTGAACGGCGTAATAGATGCTTTAGGATGAAATTGTAACGACAGTTCGTTTTCATCATTGTGGGTTTCTTCTCCTTCCATACCCTGATCGAGGCTGTTCATTGCCGCATCGTCGATACTGATAGCAATGCGTTCGGGTTTATTGTCAGCATCCAATTCGATCCAGGTCCATGCAGAGCCATGCTGAAATTTTGATACCGGTCCTTTAAAAATACCGCCTTTACCACCTTCTTTTTTACAGGATGTAAATACTATGGTTGCTGCTGAGAGCAACAAAAAAATACGTTTCATTTGTTTTAAGAGTTTATAGTTTATTGATGATTGCTGTGTAAAATTGCATTTTTAACAACCCCATGTAAAGTGCTGTATGCATGAGTTGTTATGTACGCTGAATGAACTGGCGGGCAACAAATGCAGCTCATTAGTGGTTTTAACCGGCTCATCGGCAACATCAACAATTCATCGCCAGAAAAGCACATTTTATATCATCAAAATATTATATTTGAAATTCATTATCTGATTTGTGCGAAAACTGACCTTTACCGTTTTATTATGCCTTTTATGTCTTGTGTGCCTGCCGCAGTCTGAAAGGCAATACGCTTTTGTACATTATGGAACCGATAAAGGCCTGGCGGCATATGAAGTAAATGGAATTGTACAGGATGAAACCGGTTACATATGGATCGGTACAGCTACCGGTTTACAGCGTTTTGACGGTACCCGGTTCATAACTTTTTATCACCACGATAAGGACAGTTTATCCATTCCGGAAAATCATATTCTTCAGCTTCTTCGCGACAAAAAGAATAACCTGTGGGTGATGACGGCCTCTGGCCGGTTTGGCATTTTTGATACAAAAAAATTCAGGTTTAAAGAAATTGTGTTACGACCTTCCAATGCAGGTTCAATAAGAAGCCCGAAAGGTCTTATTACAGATGCTCATGGAAATGTTTTTGTTGGATGCTTTAAAAGCGAATTGCTTATTTATAATGAAAAAAATAACTGCTTTTTACCAGCTGACAAGTTGATTCCCCATCCTGATCAATGGCCTCTTCTGAACTTTATTGAAGACAGTAATTCGGGCAAATATTATATCGGTTCCGATTCGGGGCTGGTAGTATTTAACCCGAAAACCAAAACGCTCAGTTATCGCGGACACAATGTGGAGAATGAACCTTTGATCAATGAATATGGGCATATCCGGTTTGTGTTACCTCAACTGCTCGATTCAAAACACAGACTGTGGTTCTTTACCTGGGGGCCTACCGCAGGATGTCCTTTCTTTTACTGTTATGATCTGAGTACCAAAAGCACAATCATAAACAATCTTAACCTTATTCCTTTGGTGAAAGGATATTTTGAGCCGGTGCAAATGATAGAACAAAAAAACGGCTGTATCTGGATCAGGGGTACCAATTTATTTGCCCGTTATCTTGAAAGTCAAAAAACTTTTCAACTGGTGCATAACGGCTATGTAAACGAGCAAAGCATTGCCTTTGAAGAAATTCGGGATTTAACAGAAGACCGGGAGCAAAATCTTTGGGTTGCCACCAATAATAATGGCTTGTACCGGTTCAATCCCTCGAAAGAATTTTTTTCAAACATAGGTCATTTAAACAGGGGCACTAATTTACCTGGCAATGGTTCGCCCATTAGTTTTATACCAGATAACAATGGAACGCTTTTAATGGGATCGTGGGGCGACGGAATTTACCGTTATGATTCCTGCTTTAATAATATACCTCTATCTATAAACGGCATTATCGAAAAAAACCGGGTCCTTATTTGGAGCATGCACCAAAGTGCCGATGGCCGTACAGTATGGATGGGAACACAGCCCGGGGGCATGTATAAGTACGACCGTATAAGCAAAAAAGCAACGTATTACAACATTCCGGCTATAGAGCAGTCAACTGTGCGACAAATTGTCGAAGATAAAAATGGTAACCTGTGGTTAGGTACCCATGGCAGAGGGGTGTTTAAATGCACAAAAACAGTCGGGGGCTTTGATTTTAATAGAAACGTAGAAAAAATAGCTGATATAGATGCCCGAAGGATCCATTCCGTTTGCATCGATAATGCAGGACTTATATGGGTAGGCACCATGACAAATGGTGCATACGTTATTGACCCTGCTACAAACAGTATAATACATCATTTTACCCCGGATGGCCCCGCTCACCAAAGAATAAGGAATAATTTTGTTACAAGTATTTGCGTTTATAATGATACCACCGTTATCATTGCAGCAGGTGGATTAAATATTTACAATACCCGTATTAAAACCATAAAAACACCGGAATGGCCACCTGTGTTATCGACCGAAATTGTAAGTATGCAAAAAGACAGGAATGGCTATGTATGGGTTGCATTAGGTGCAGGCATTTGCCGCTATGCTATTGACAAAAATATTTTCATTCATTTCGACCGCGTTGATGGCATCGGAAACGACCATTTCCAGATAGCAGCTTCGGCCACTTTACCCGATGGACGAATGGTTTTTGGTAACAGCAATCAATTCATTGTTTTTGACCCTCAAAAAATCAGCATGGAAGATCCGGCGCCGGATATTACTATCACCAGGTTGAAAGCAGGCAATCAATATTTACCAGTCGATTCGCTGAAGAAGTTAAAATTCATTGAACTTTCATATCAGAGTTCTTTATCTATTGAATTTTCGGGATTACTGTATAGTTCTGCATACAGAATCAAATACAAAATGGACGGAATAGATAAAGACTGGATGCGCGCTGATAACAGCAATCAGGTTACTTACTCTTATTTACCACCAGGCACGTATACGTTCATGACAAAATCTGAGAACAGTGAGGGTTTGCCGGGAAAAAATATTACAATCCTGGTATTGAAAATAAAACCTCCTTTCTGGCAAACATGGTGGTTTTTAGGCATGGTCATTTTTGCAGCCCTCGGTATTTTTCTTTGGGTTGATAAACTTAGAATGCAACGAATCAAAGCTACCGAAGGTGTTCGTAACCGCATTGCACAAAGCCTTACCGAAGATATGAGCAATTCCCTAAGCAGTATCAATATTACAAGCGAACTGGCCAAAACAAAAGTTGATACTGATAATGAAAGGACCAAAGAATATATTAACCAGATCAGCGACAGCAGTAACCGCATGGTACAAGCTATGTACGATATGGTTTGGAGCATTAATCCGGAAAACGATACGCTTCAGCATACCATTGATCGCATGAAAAATTATGCGGTTGAAATAGAAAGCCAATACAGTCCTTCAATCATTTTTCAGGTTGATGAACATGCAAAAGATGTGCAATTAAGCATGGAATCGCGTTATGAAATGCTGAGCATTTATAAAGAAGCGCTGAACAATGCCGCCCAGCATGCGCATGCAAAATACATTGAAGTTAATATTTTGTATAAAAAGCCGTTTGTAACCCTGTGCATCCGGGACGATGGAAAGGGATTTGATTTGGAAACAGTTGAATTATCACGCGGCCTCACCGAAATGCGGCGCCGGGCCAATACAATAAATGCAACACTAACTGTAAAATCAGAGATCAATACGGGAACAACTGTGAAGTTGAAGATCAGTCAGTAAAACACTTCAAATGTTGTTCTATTTCCCCATCCATTTTTTAAAATCGGTAACTTTTTCACGGCTGACAATGGCTTCTTTATCAACGGCTGGTTTAAGGTTCAGTAATAACCGGTTGCCAAAATATTCATGGATCTGGGCGATACTGTTTATTGAAACATAAAAAGCCCGGCTGATACGGAAAAACTGTTCCGGGTTCAACATCTCTTCCAGATCATCCATCGTATAATCTACTACGAATTTTCTGTTATCGCCCGTTTTAAAAAAGTTAAGCCGCCCGTCGCTGTAGAAATAAGCAATTTCTTCAACATCAACGCTCACCAGCTTTTGTGCCTGCTTAACCAAAAATCTTTTTCGGAACTCTTTGGGTTGCAATTTTTGTTGCAGCTCTTTTACAAGATTATCTACATTCAATGAAGCGGCGCTGTTGCTGGTGCCGAACATCGATTTTAAGTTTTTCAGCTTGTCGAGCGCTGCCTGCAGGTCTTCCCTTTGCACAGGCTTAAGCAGGTAATCAATACTGTTTACTTTAAATGCTTTCAACGCATATTCATCATACGAGGTAATAAAAATAACGGTACTTTTAACTTCTACTTTATCAAAAATCTCAAAACTCTGGCCATCGGCCAGTTCAATATCCATTAATATCAGATCAGGAGTAGGATTATTTTGTAACCAGCTCACCGAACTGCGAATACTATCTGCTACGCCCACTACTTCTGCATCAGCATCTACGCCGGCCAATGTTTTTTGTAGTTTTTTTACTGCCAGTTCTTCATCTTCAATAATAAGTACTTTCATACCGTGGTTTAATATAAAATTTGGGAGGCATTCAAATATAAAACCTTAAATTACTTCAGTTCCGGGTCTTTTACCAGCCGGGTTGTATAAATTGTAATAAACCGGGATGAATTGTTGTTTTTACCGTTGAATCGGTTTAATGCTTTAATCATTCATGGATGTATCAGCGGAATGATCACTGCAAACTCCTTTCCATCGTCTCGTACGCTGATCTCTTCCTTTTTCATTAGCCGGTATTTTTTTACAATATTACTCAGTCCCACTTTGTTCGACGCTACCATTCTGTCTTTCCGCTGAAGGTTATTACTAACGATCAGTTTTCCGCTATTGGTTGTCAAAATAAGGATCTGTAACGGACTGTTTTTTAAAATCATGTTGTGTTTTACCGCATTTTCTACCAGCATCTGAAGGGTAAGGGGCGGTAATAAATAGCTTAAAAATCGATCATCGATAGTGGTTCCCAACTCAAGACCATCACCATACCGTGTTTTTAGCAAATGAAAATAAGAATTAATAAAGTCCATTTCGGCCTGCAGGGTGGTAAGGCCATCTTCATTCGTGCGCAGCAGGTACCGGTATACTTTACTCATTTCGTCAAGAAACTTTTCTGCCTTCACCGGGTCATCACTTATTAATGAAGAAAGCGAATTAAGACTATTGAATAAAAAATGTGGATTTACTTGTCCTTTTAACCCTTCCAACTGGCTTTGCAGGTTTTCTTTTTTCAATTGTTCTGCTTCATCTACTACTTCGCGCCATCGTTCAAAAAAAGCAGCGCCTTCATTCAGGCTTGTTACCATGATATTAAAAAAAGCGCCTACGATCAGTGCCCATACATATTTTGAAAGACTGATCTGATACCCAATAAATCCAAGATAATCATAACCCCAAAAAATAATGCTAAGGGCGGCAGTCATGATGGCAATGTAAATGCATAACCCTATTGAAATTCTTTTAAATGTTTGGCTGTATTTGGGAAAGCGGTTGCGCAACATAACGGCCACCATGCCGCAACTTATATATACCAGCGTAATTACAGCAAGCGTTACAAAGGTAGGGATCAGGAAGTTTTTGAGAGAAGAAAAGTACTGCGCTCCAAATAACACATAGTTCAGTAAAAGTGAAAGAGGGGGCATTAAAAGTACGGCAATAATCCATTCTTTCTTAGAGTACGACAAGGGTTTTATATCGTCTGTAAATACTTCCATTCCCTTCAGTTTGGGTTTAAATTACAATTGTTTTATGCCTGCTGTTTGGGTAACTTCATCAATTGATGATTTAAGCGATAAACTGACCTGATTGATCGTTGATTTGTGCAATTTATATACAAATTCCAGCAAAATTTAAAGAAGGGAAACTTAAATAATAGGCCTTATAAAAATATTGGTTATCAAACAGAAATATTTAACAACGTCCTCAAATATCCAATAAACCGGTTTGAAAATTGTATCGACGGGGTCACCTAAGGAATGCTTATTAAACAAAGAACTGAGAACTGAGAGCCCAATACCCACAACCGGCGGCCTCAGAACTCAGAACTTTGTTTCCTTCACATTAAAGGATTATAGGAACAGATTTGGGGTTCATAGGATTCGGAGTGTTGGGAGCTTTCATTGGGCAATAAGCAAAAGTCCTCAACGCTTAGGTATAATCACTTTTAAACGGCAACCCTGGCCCGGAGCCGATTTCAGCTCAACCGTACCGTTATATAATAAGGTTCTGTCGTAAATGTTGCGCAGGCCGATCCCTTTTGTTTTTTTCAACGGATCAAAACCAACACCATCGTCGCTGATGGTTAGTTCGGTACATTCAGTATCCGATTTCAGCTGAATGGTTACTTTTTTGGCCTTACTGTATTGAATAATATTTTTAAGTTGTTCCTGTAATATCCGGTAAAGCGCTATTCTTTTGCCTTCACACAGGTCGTCGTTGGTTTGCTGGCGGTCGTGTAAAAAAATGGTCTCGAACTTACAGGTAGTTTTTAAATCGCTTACCAGTTCCTTTATACTGTCGGGCAGTGTTTTTTCTTTCAGCTTTGGCAATACCATTTCGCGCGATATGGCCTGTATGTCGGCTATGGCCGATGAAATGGATTCAATTACTTTTTTAACGATCGACTGGTTATCGGCATCGGGTGGTTTTAACAGGCCAACATATAATTTGGCAACGGTCAGCAACTGGTTCACGTTGTCGTGTAATTCCTGACCCAGCCTGGTGCGTTCTTTTTCCGTTGTATCTACGATCGACCGGGCGATTTCTTTCTGGTGTTTTATTTTTTCCTGAAGCAGCTTGTTCTCCAGTTCTTTTATTTCTGTTACATCGAGAATGGAGCCTATCATTTTTACCGGTGTATCTTTTTCATATACAACATAGCCTCTGTCGCGAACGGTTCTGTATTGGCCGTTGGCATATTTGAACCGGTATTCGCCATGCCATGATGATGATTTTTTATGCAGGGTGTTTTGAATGCTGAATTCAATGCGGTCCCGGTCTTCGGTATGAATGCGGTTAAACCACCACGATAGTCCCTTCATTTCATTTTCATTAAAGCCGATAAGGTCCTGCAGCGGTTTGTTGCGGAATACGAGATCGGTTTGCAGGTCCCATTCCCAAATGGCTTCAGATGTTACCTGGGTTAAATGGATCAGCCGTTCATTGGCACGGGCAATTTCCTGGTGTACATCGTATCCAAATGTTATATCGAATGCCTCGCCGCCAAGGAGCTGTTTGTTCAGGTTATTGGGAACCTGAAAAATATTTACAAGGTAAAAATAATTGCTTCCATCTGCCAGCGGCATTTTGTAAATCTTTTTATGGGCGATGCCTGTTGCCAGCACGTGGCGATGCTCTTTTTCGAAGATGGCAGTAAAGAAAGAGGGTATTACGTCCTGGGCCTTTTTATTCAGATCATTTTCATTCATGCCCAGAAAGCGAAGAAAGGCAGGATTGGCAAAGATCAGTTGTTCGGTTTCGGCATCGATCAGCCAGGTCATGGCTGAAGTGATGTTTAAAAACTCTTTCTGAAACAGTTGCTTTTCGTGTTTTTGCCGGGCTTCCTGTTTTGTAAGTTCAGTTATAATAGTAACAATAGAAAAGGGTACGGATTGTTCGTCATCAAAGAGAGGATGGGAAATAAACTGAAGCCATTTACTTTCGGGGCAACCCGCATTCAATTCAATTACCTGCTCATAATTATTGCCTGAAAGCCGGGATTTCACAGGACCTGGATTTTCAAAGGATATCGGACCTGTTAAAGTTTTTAAGGACTGCCATAAACCTGATAAATGCGAATTAGTATTCAGGTTTTCAGGATTGGTGTTTAACAAAGTTGCGGCCCTGTCATTGGCATCAATCACTTTACCGTTTTTATCCTGTACCAGAATACCAAAGGCAGGTGTGTTGGCCAACTCATGAGAACCTTTTTTATTGGTTGGTTTTTCAATTTTTATTTCGTGCCCAATACAAATAAACAGGTCCTGATTGTTACCGGTTGTTTTTAACCGGGCAATATGCCAGGCCGCCCTGTGAACGCTGCTATTTAAAAGGTCCATTTTTAACCAGGCCGGGTTGGCGGCATGCCCTGCCATCTGAAGCGCTTCTTTCAGGTTTTTCGAAGAGGTGGGCGATAACAAACTAAAGATCACCTCCTCTTTTGGGATATTGGTATCAATATGCATGCATTTGGTTAATCCGGCATTGGCATATTGAATTACACCGTGTTTATTTATTACGGTAAAATAGCTGGTCTCATAAGATTGGTCTCTATCCTCTATCATAATGGCACGGGTTTAAGGTCAGCACATGACCAGATCGATTTGTTCAGTTAGTTTGGATTGCAGGTTTCATCTCTGATTCCCTGCGCTATTGTTCCGATATTTTCAAAATCAAGCGACTTGTCGATAAAGTAATCTGCCCCTGATAGCATACACACTTGTTTGTAATGGTCATTGGCATGATTCGTTATCATCAACACTTTTGTAAAAGGATAATTTTTCCGGATCATCCTTAATAACTCAATACCGCTTTTACCAGGTAAATTGATATCGAGTAATACCAGATCTATTTTCGTTTTTAAGAGCCGGATAGAGGCTTCTTCATAATCATGGGCCTGTAAAACAGGATGAAGGTTAAGTTCGTGGAGTAAACAACTCAATCGTTGTCTGAACATGGCCGAATCGTCAACAACCATTACTGTGAATCCACCGGAGGCCATACTGTAGGCTTTATATCAAATTTAACATGTATATGCGCCTTCTTAGAATAGTGCAGCTTATGATAATTTTGTAATTATTGTATAAGCATATTTGTAGTATAAAATCGACAAAATCTGAACCCGGAAAGGGTAATAAGTGTAACTGTAACTATTATTTGCTTGTGTATCGTTTTAGCGATTAAGTAGGACATTATTGTCTGGAAAACTATTATTTGGTTAAGGCCTCGTTAACCCGGAAAACGAAGCAGGAAGTAAGAAGTATGAAGTACGAAGAACCTTAGTGTTGGAATGGTTGATAGGTTGTATCCCCGCTATATCAGCCGAAGCAGGAAGTATGAAATAAGAAGAGTCTCAATTTTGGAATGGCTCACAAACTGTACCCACAATGCAAATGCTTCGCATAGCAGGATCATCGGACCTCAGACTTCAGACACCCGACATCAGATCAGCTTCTTCTCGAGCGCATAACGTATAAGATCAGTGTTGGTTTTGAAGTTCATTTTTGTAAGAATGCGTGCGCGGTAGGTGCTTATGGTGGTAGAGCTTAAAGAAAGGATGTCGGCGATTTCAGAAACCGAATTTCCGGCGGCCAGCAATTTGAACACATCAAATTCCCTGTCGGAAAGACGCTTATAAGGTTCTTTCCCGTTTTCTTCATCAAGTTCGGCGGCCAGTGTTTCGGCCAGGGTAGGAGTGATATATTTTTTGCCGGATAATACTTTTCTTACTGCATTCACCAGTTCTTCCTGTGCAAGGTCTTTACTGCAGTAACCCGAAGCGCCTGCTTTTAATGCCCTGATGGCATACTGTTCTTCGGGATGCATGCTGAGTATAAGTACCGGCAGCCGGGGATGGGCTACGCGGATCTGCTGCAATGCTTCCAGTCCGCTTCGGCCGGGCATGGATATGTCGCTGATGATCACATCCCACTTTCCGTGAATCGCTTTCTGTAACAGCTCTTCGGTATTAGAGCATTCTTCAATTTCGCCGAAAGGATATTCATCCAGTAAAATCTGTTTCAACCCTTTTCGCACAATAGCGTGATCATCTGCTACCAATACTTTCATGGTACGTTAATTAGGAATTCATGAATAAATAGATCAGTAATGCAACACTATTCGAAATATCGGTTTTATGCTATTAATGCCCCACATAAAGACAACTGGTGCGATGGCTGTGGCATAGTTTACGTTAAAATATATTTCGAATCGATGTTATTTATATTGTTCTGTTTGGTCGTCGTCTTGTATGTTTAAGGAAGCGGTTACAACGATGGTCGTCCCTTCATCAGGGGAGCTCTTTATTTCAAAAAGACCGCCCATCATCAGGGCGCGCTCTTTCATTCCCAGTAACCCAAGCGTTTTTTTAGTGCTTAGGTTACGCATATCAAATCCCCGGCCATCGTCTTTTATAGTGAGTATTAATTGATCGTTTTGTAATTGCAAATTTGAAAAAACATTTTTTGCTTTTGCATGCCGGCCTATATTGGTCAGCGCTTCCTGGTAAATTCTGAACAACGAGGTAGCTACTGCAGTTGCTATGGGAGGTTGCGATACATCCGATTGAAAATTGATGTTGATGCCCGACCGGTTTTCAAATTCTTTGCTTTGCCATTCCATCGCCGCAATTAAACCCAGGTCGTCGAGCATACTTGGTCGCAGATCAGTTGCAATGCGTCGCACCGTTTTAATGGTTTCGCTCAGCATGTCAACGGTTTCTTCTATCTTTTTAGAAACCGCCGCATCCTCATAGCTTTTTAATTTTTTTTGCAGCCATGCAATATCCATTTTTAAAATGGTTAACTGCTGACCCAGTTCATCATGTATTTCACGGGCTATATTGGTTCGTTCGATTTCACGTATGTTCTGCAGGTGATCACTCAGTTCGCGCAATTGCACAGTGGTTTTCTGGAATTCTTTTTCGGTTTTTTTTCTTTCAGTAATATCGTGGCTGATGCTAACCACATCGCCATCAGTGGTAAACTGGGCACATATTTCTACATATAAAATTGAACCGTCTTTTCTCAGTAACTGACCATCTTTATAAAATATGGGGCCGCTGCGTAGCTGATAAAAGGGGTCGGCGCCTCCATTGCGCAGGTGAACAGGCACCAGGTCGATAAAATTTTTATGTAACAATTCTTCCCTGGTATATCCGCTCATTTCACTGGCTCGTATGTTTACATAAGAGAACCATCCATGCTGGTCGCAAATAAAAATGCCATCCATAGCCTGTTCAATAAGCAGGCGGTATTTTTCTTCGCTTTTCTTTAATGCTGTATCAGGTATAGAGTCGCTTCTGTCTTTTGTTATTGGATCACCGGGCAGTATACATTGTTCAAATGGCCTGAATGTAATGATGAAACCGGTAGATATGGTGCTTTCTTCAAAAACATGCAAAGACGCATGTACATGTATTTTTTGTTTTGTTTTGGTTATTTGTTCCAGTACGCCTTGTGTAAAGCCTTTGCTTTTAACTGAAAGAGAGCGTGTGTTTGAAAGGAAAGTTGTGGCGGGGATCAGAAAATCAATATCGTGGCCGAGTATTTCGCTTTCTTTATAACCAAACAGGTTTTCGGCTGCTTTATTCCATGCGGATACCCTGAAACGGAAATCCGTTATAACAACAGCATCTTTTATATGCTGTATAAACACATGATTGTTGGGTTGGTTGGGTAGCTCGTTTTCCATTTGAATAAACGGGTACATAATCAGGCACAGTTACACATTTCATAGAAAACGATTCGGGCGACAATTTTACCTTTTTATTTTTAATTAACCATGAATTACACCATAATTGTTGCTAAATAAACAGCATCTTTTTCGATGTTTAAAAAACGCTGAAGCGCAGGAGGGTAAAGCAATACATGGAAACATGTATTTTCAATAAAGTGATATCATTGGTTTCGTTGTTATTGTTTGCCGGAAATTTTGTTGGGAATTAAACAAACCTACCTTTATTGCAGAAAGATTCTTGCCATATTGCCACCCATTAACCTCGCCCTCGACTACTATCCTGGTTAAACCTGAAACCTTTTTCAGCGGAGCTGTACAATTGATTTAAAACTTTACTTGTTGTTATTACGCTTTTGCAGCTGTTTTCAGCTTGCGAAATGAACTTAATTTTTGTTTTATGAATACTTCAGGAATTAAATTGGCATTGGTAGATGATTCATCTCTGATACGAAACAGTATTCAGGAAATTTTAAAAGCCTGGGGATATCAGATTGTGCTGGAAGCAATTAATGGCAAAGACTTTTTCAGACAATTAACTACTGCCAACGCACCGGATATTTGTATTACTGACATTAATATGCCGGAAATGAATGGGTATGAAACCATTAAACAACTAAAACAGCAATGGCCTGATATTAAGATCGTTGCTTTTTCAATTAACGGTCAGGCCGAAGCTGCCCGGGCATTACGAACAGGGGCCGATGCTTTTGTTTCGAAACTAAGCCCCATTGCAGAACTGCATAAGGTATTGAAGAGCATGAGCAGTTCATTGATTTCGGGATTTTGAGATTTCGGGATTTTGAGATTTGTTTCGGTGATACTGCCTAAGGAAATCACAAAATCACAAAATCTCAAAATCAGAAATTGTTGCTATTACTGTCCTTTCAGTACAAGTTTATGCCATATCACATTATCTTCCAGTAATTGGTGAAAATCTTCTTCACCGGATTGTTCTTCGCCGGGGGGCGGACCTGGTGGCGGCATCATGCCTTCTCCGGGCGGCTCGCCAAAATCGGGCATGCCATTACCATCGGGGCCTGTAGAAAACATGCCTTTTTCGATGATGCCAATGCTTACCGGCGTATTCATGGCAGGCGCTTTGGCAAATACATCGAAAGGAACCACTGCCTGGTATATTAAAGTATCGTTACTAAACTGCAACGAAACCTGTAAGCCCGATGGGTGCCGGTTGTTTTGTATGCCGTTCAGTTCTTCTTTAAAACCGGTAAGCTTCATTTCATTTTTTTGCAAAATCACCCGCTTCAGTTGTTCACGCATATCTTTCTTTTCAAAAGGTTGCTGATTACCGGTTGGTGAAACCGGTGCCGCCGCATTCCCTTTTTCAGGCGGCTTAGCTGCTAATGGAAACACAATGCCTGTACTTTTTTTCTTTTTTGCTTTGGCGTCGATCCAGATTTCCACGCCGTTTTCAATTACTTTTTTTTGTTGCAATGCATCAGTGATCAGTAGCTGAATATAAATGGCACCGGCATCGTTGTAAACCGTATACCATGTTTTGGAGGAAGGATCGTATCCTGCTTTTGCATTTGTTTGCTGAACAAGCGCAGCGATATTGGATGGAATTTCAGGTTCAAGATTTATTACAGGCTGAGCCGAAGTGTTAAAATAACTGGTTATAATCAATATACCGGTTATTGCTGATCGAAGGAATGGAGAGATGCTGCGCATATTTTAAATTCTATTTCTGATTTCCGGATTTCGGGATTTTGAGATTTAAAATGCATGCCTGCTATAAAAGAAATCCCGAAATCTCAAAATCACAAAAGCAGAAATCGTAAGAACGGAATCGGGGATGCTACCGGATGGATAAAAACTTTGAAACTTCTGTTGCTGATAAAAGAATAGCACCCCCTTACCGTTTAGCTACTGTTATTAACACCATGAAGATAAAAGCGGCTGATTGCATCAGGTTCAACAAATAGATGAATTCGGTAAATGTATCGATAGGAGGGAGGAAAGCGGTTATCCACATTTTATTCATACTTTTCGTGCTGCTCAATAAATCATATAACGAAGCGTTACGTAAAAAAGGCATAGTATTTGAAATTATTGATTGCCCCGCCTTACCAGCGCTGCGGAAGTTGTAGAGTTTCAGTGAGAAATCGAATTTTCCGGTAATAACCCATAACCTCAGAACTTAAAACTTAGAACTTATAACTTAGAACTCTATTCTCATTCTAATATCCTGCCCGTAAGGGTTTCATTACTTTCAACGTATTTTTTCTTTTATACTTATATATCAATATATGTTACAACCGCTTCCATACCATTTGAAGGTTCGTGATCATTTTGCCCGGCAAACCCAAACCTGGAATTTTTTTGCTGCAGGCAAAACCAAAGAAGAACAGCTGGCCCAATACAAAACCGAATTGTTAAAAAATACTTACAAATTTGATATTAAGGCCGATGCCGGTATATATGAAAAAGTTAATACAGCCAAAAATAAACTGGGGCTCGAGCAACTGGCAGTAACCGTTTACCAGGCGCAGTATACCGACGAAATGAATGCCAGCATTGTTTTTTTAAATAATGAAGCACATATTGTTTTCAGCGGCCGCATTACGCAGTTATTAGATGACAACGAATTGCTGGCAATTCTGGCGCATGAACTTACTCATATCAAACTGTACAGCATGTTACAGGGCGAACTCGAAACTGCCGAACGCATCATTATGGCTATTGCCGGAAATTACCACAGTGATGCCGCTTATTATGAAACAGCAAGACTGTACAGATTATATACTGAAATTTTCTGCGATCGCGGCGCTTATACGGTAGTGGAAGATACAGGTCCGGTGATCACTTCGCTGGTAAAAATTGCCACAGGATTAGATAAGGTAAGCGCCGAAAGCTATTGTCAGCAGGCGCAGGAAATATTTGCGGCCGGCAGCAGCGTTAAAGCGGCCACCGTTTCACATCCCGAAAATTTTATAAGAGCGCGGGCCATACAGCTATGGCACGAGAAAAAAGAGGCGGCCGAACCTGAAATCATCAGCATGATCGAAGGCATTGCCGATCTTGATCAGCTCGATGTGTTCAAACAAAAGGAATTGTCGCTGTTAACCCAAAAATTCATGCAACTGTTGCTGAAACCAAACTGGTTCCGCAGCTCGCTGGTTATTAGTCTTGCCCAACAATACTTCCCCGGTTTTTCATTTGATGATTCAGTAACGCTCGATGAAACTTTTGTTGAATCGATCAGTCAAACGCATAGCAGCATAAAAGACTACCTGGGCTATGTGATGCTCGATTTTTCGCTGGTAGACGGTGCACTGGAACAAATTCCCTTCGGATGGGCCTTTCAGTTTGCCGACAACATACAGATGAAAGAAGTTTTTGACGCCATTGTAAAAAAAGAATTACAACTGAGCGATAAAAAACTACAGCAACACAAACAAAATACCATGAGCGCCTGGTATAAAATAAAAGAAGGCGACAAAGAATTTGAAAATTTGAAAATGACTGAATTTGAAAATGATAAAACACTTTCAAATTGATGAATTTTTGGAGAGAGATTTACAATGAGCCAGTTTGGCTTTCAATTTTCAAATTTTCAAATTAATTAATTTTCAAATTGTATTCTATGTCAATACAGGTTCAATCGTTCAGACAATTTTTAAAAACGGCATTCAAAAACGGCGATTATGCCACCGACGATGTAATTGCATTTGTGCTGCCTTTGTGCAAAGAGGTAATTGGTTTTCATGAAGCAGGCCTGGTGGCCCCGTTCGAAAATGAGCTGTCGCTGTTTATTACCGATAACAGGCTTGATATTGACGAGCGCCTGGCCCATAAGCCCATGAACGCCATTGGTAAAGTATTTGCCCTGTTCGAAAAAAATAAATCGCGTCATTTTGAAGTAGTAGGCAATCTGAATCAGGATATTGACGACGACAGTGCCGTAACAGTCGAAAACTCCAACATACATTTAAATGGAAGCGAATCGCTGCCATATCCGGCCTTTATTCCCGGATATCGCTGTTTTGAAATGTCGCTGGGCCACCACGATGAGCTGACCGATATTTTTTGTCTCGGTTGTGTATTGGGAAGCATGGCGCTCGGATTGAATCTGTTTGAAGAAAAAGACCTGGCCCTTTTTGCCAGGTATCGCAGCAATCCTATATTATATAACCATCGCATTCATCCTACCATCAGTTCGCTCATTGCCGAAATGACGGAACTGAGCAGGCAAAAACGCCTGCAGGACCTTTACGATATTGTAAATCGTTTGCAACATTATCGCGATTATGATCCCGAAAAGCAAACCGACCTGAGCAATGTGGCCGGCTGGATCAATAAATCACTGACCAATCGCAACCAGCTTATTTTAAGCAAGCTTCGCAACCGGTTATTCGATACCAGCAGGCGTAACCGCTTATTGTATTACAAAGCGAACATGCGGTTTGTGAATTTAACGGTAAGCAGCGTGCCCATGGTACTGCATTATCAAAGCATTCGTCCTGAATTATTGTTTACCTGGAATAAGGATATTGCCGAACGCGTTATCGGCATGAAGGAAATCATCTTAAATAAATACCTGCGGTTCGAAGACCATTTGTACCTGCCGTCGTCGCTCGATAAAATAAGGGTTGAAGCGCAACGCGATATTCAGGAATACGGCTTTAGTCAACTGAAGCTGGTTATCGTGTATTTGAACTGGCATAATCTGAAAGAAGATACCGAGGAGCGCATACAAAGTCCGCTGTTGCTGGTGCCTGCCGAACTAAAGAAGAACAAAAAGCTGAAAGAAGATCATTTTGTTTTAAAGATAACCGATAACGTGGCCGAAGTGAATCCGGTGCTGGCCAGTTATCTGAAAGAATTGTACGGTATTGAGCTGCCCGACTTTGTTGACCTCGATGAAATGACGCCCGAGCAATTTTATCAGTTGCTGAAAGGACAGATCGACGCTGCCAACCAGGGAATCGTATTGAATTATATTCATAAGCCACGCATTAAGCTGGTGCACAATATTGCCAAGCAAACGGTAACCACTTTTAAAAAGCGGTTAAAACGTTCGGGCAAACAACTGAGCAATTACAAAGATGTTGGCTACAGTTACCAGCAGGAGCAATACAAACCGCTGGGATTGGAAATATTTCGCCAGCGTATTGAACCCAAAAAAATATCGCTCGACCTGCTTACCAGCGAAGAAGCAAAGATCACTTCGTCGCAATTAACCGAAAGCGCTTCATCAAAAAGACGCCCGTCGTTTGAGCTTACCGAAAGCGAAGGCAATCCGTATAGCTGGGATTTTGATATGTGTAACATTGTGCTGGGCAATTTCAATTATAAAAAAATGAGCCTGGTACGCGATTACAATTTTGTGATCGACAACCAGGTTCCCAACGAAGTGTTTGAACAGTTGTTCAGCAGCCAGCCAAAGCCTACCAGCGATGCACCGCGCAACTGGGATAAAACCGAAGACTGGTACCATGTAATTACAGCCGACCCTACCCAAACGAAGGCCATTTTAAAAAGCCGCGACAGGGAAAGCTATATCATTCAGGGACCTCCCGGTACCGGTAAAAGTCAAACCATTACCAATTTGATTGCCGATTTTGCGGCCCGTGGCCATAGCATTTTGTTCGTGTGTGAAAAGCGTGCAGCCCTCGATGTGGTGTTCCATCGCCTGAAAAAACAGGGCCTCGATGAACTGTGCTGTTATATTCACGACAGCCTTGGCGACAAAAAAGAATTCATCAGGAACCTGAAAGCCACTTATGAAGATTTTACGAAGAATAAGATGGATCTCGAAAGAATTCAGGCAAGCCGCGATGCATTGTTAAAACAAACAAACGATCAGTTGGAACTGCTGAAACAGTTTCATGCTACCCATACAGGCATCCCTGAACAGGCAGGTATTGAATTCAGAAAATTACTCGAACGAGTAGTTGAACTGAAAGAGCATCTTATTAACCGTACTGCGAAGGAAGCTGATGCCTTGCCGCATTATAATCAGTGGCTTGAGTTTGGCAACGTTATTCAGCAATTGAGCAACGCATTGGAAGAAGCAGGGGCCGAGCCAATGTTTGCCGAACATCCGTTCAGTAAAATAAATGAGAACGTTTATAGCAACGATAATCCAAAAGCGGTTTTAGAAAATTTGCTGGCGCATTGCCGCAACCTGCTTACCGATATTACTTCGGTGGTGCGGGAGAATAATATTCCGCCCGAACATACCAACAGGCTTGAGCAAATCAAAAACCTGGTACAGGTGGCCATTGTATTACACCCACTGGCCGAAACAGATAACCTGTCGCTTGTGGATGAAGGCAATGAGCAGGCACGCAAATTTGAAAAAGGAGTTCATTTATACAAACAGCAGCAACAGCATTACGAGCAGATACGCGAAAGGAACAGCAACTGGAAAAGCAGACTGAGCGAGCAGGATGTAGTAGCTGCATTGCCGCTGGCTGCCAAACATGAACAAACCTTCCTGAAATTCCTGAACAGCAAATGGAACAGGCTGAAGAATAAGATAGATGAGAGCTATGATTTTTCGCAACATGCAGTACATCCTGGTTATACTACCGTATTGCAACAGTTGAAAGAAGAATATGATGCTGCCAATATGGTGGCTATGGAAAAGCATTTTCTGCAGCAGCAGTTTAAAGTAGATAACGTTGATTTAACCTTTTTAAGCATCGAGCGCATCAGGGCCAGAAAGGGTGATAAGGAAATTGATTATTTATTGCATCATCCCGAGGCCAACCAGCTGGTAATGCGGTTGAGCAAGCTGAATAATAACATGCAAAAGCTGCAAACCCTGTTACAGCAATGTTTGAATGATTACGACAACAAACCTATCAATGAAATTTACGACGAGCTCGAAAGCATCAGCATGAATGCCGAAAGCCTGCGCGATCTGTTGCCGGCGCTGCGTGAATATGCTGAGCTACCCGATTCGGTAAAAGAAGTGATACGCAAAGTGCCTGTTACACCATTACAGGCCGAAGCCGGCATGGCCAGCAAAACGTTGTCGCACATTTATCAGAACAATAAAATATTTGCCAATACCGATATGCAGGCCATTGAAAAGGCCGTGCGGCAAATACAGCATTGCTATAAACAACTATTAAAGGTGAATGCCGATTATATCAGAGCGGCGGTTCGCCAGCGCTTTTTACATAATGTTGAACTAAGCAATATCGCCAGCAGCCAGTTATCGCCCGAGCAAAGGGAATTTAAAAAGAATTATACCGAAGGCCGTAAGATACTGGAGAATGAATTTAATAAGAGCATGCGGTTTAAAAGTATCCGTGAGTTATCGGCCAAGGAAAGCGGATTGGTGCTGAAAGACCTTAAGTCGGTTTGGCTGATGAGCCCGTTAAGTGTAAGCGATAGTTTACCGGTTGATATCGGCTTTTTCGATGTGGTGATCTTTGACGAAGCCAGTCAGATTACATTGGAAGAGGGCATCCCCGCATTGTATCGCGCCAAACAAACCATTATCGTGGGCGATGACAAACAAATGCCGCCAACCAACTTCTTCACAGTAAGAACCGAAGACCCCGACGATCTGGAAGTATATGCCGATGAAGATGATGATGAATTGCTGAGCAATGATGCCGACAGCTTACTGGTGCAGGGGGCCCGCAAACTGAATAATGTGATGCTGGGCTGGCATTACCGCAGCCGTTTCGAAACATTGATCAGTTTCAGTAATCATGCCTTTTACGATGCAAACCTGTTGACCATTCCCGACAGAACAATACATCATACCGAAAAGAAGGCTATTGAGATCACCAAACCACAGGAAGCGGCAAAACATGCCGATGCACTATTTGATCGCAGCATCAGTTTTCACTTTTTACCAAACAGTGTATATGAAAAACGCATCAACACCGATGAAGCGGAATATATCGCATATATGGTAAAAACCCTGCTGCAGCGAAAAGTAAAAGAAAGCATAGGTATTGTGGCATTCAGCCAGGAACAGCAACAGGCTATTGAAGATGCATTAACGGCACTGGCGTCGAAAGATAAAGAGTTTGATCAGCTGCTGGAAGATGCCTGGAGCCGTACCGAAGAAGATCAGTTTACAGGCTTGTTTGTAAAGAACCTCGAGAATGTGCAGGGCGATGAGCGCGATATTATAATTATGAGCGTATGTTATGGTTTCGATTCGCGCAGGAAGATGATCATGAACTTTGGGCCCATTAATAAAAAAGGTGGTGAAAAAAGGTTGAATGTGATCTTCAGTCGCGCTAAAAAACATATGGCCGTGGTGAGCAGTATACGCCATACGCATATTACCAACGAGTATAACGAAGGCGCCAATTACTTCAAACGCTTTTTACAATACTCCGAGTTGGTAAGCTGCGGAGATATGAAAACAGCCCGCACCATATTAGACAGCCTGGTGCTGAATAAAAAACATCATCCGAAGTCGAAAGGCGATAGCATCATTCTGCAACAAATAAAAGAGCAGCTCGAAAAACGAGGCTATGAAGTGGCAGAACAGGTAGGGCAATCAGATTTCAAATGTTCGCTGGCCGTAAAAGCCAAACCAAACGATACAACCTACTCGTTAAGCGTGTTGCTCGACGACGACAGGCATTACAGGAACGAGAACCTGCTGGAGCAGTACTATCAGCGCCCGGCTATTTTGCAAACCTTTACCTGGCGTACGATCAATGTATTTGCGAAAGACTGGTTAAGTCAGCCCGATAAAGTGATTGAGCAAATCATCAAACGATTACAACAGGAGCCCGGTGCAGAAGATGAGAAAGCACCTGAGCAGGCAATAACGGTGGAAGCAACAACTACCACTGTTGAAAAGGTGGATGAAACGCCTGCTATTCCCGGTATTGTAAAAGAAGAACCGGAAGTAGCGGCCATGCCATATGATCATTTAACTTTTGAGCGGCTTATCAATTCAGAAGGTGAAAACAGCCGTTTTTGGGAAGCAGCGCTCGACGGTACCAAACTGATCGTGCGATACGGAAGGGTAGGAACAAAAGGACAGGTACACGTGAAAACCTTTGCCAAGGAATCGACCGCTCAGTTAGAGAGGGATAAGCTGGTTAAAGAAAAGATGAATAAAGGTTATAAGCAGAGTAGTAAGTTGTAAGTAATAAGTAGTAAGTAGTAAGTCGGAAGTAGAAAGTAAGATGTAAGAAATAGAATATAAAGTTCGGAAGATGTTTGTTAAAGATCCTTCCGGACTTTTTTTTATTTGACCACATTTATCTATTATCTATTGCACCAACTACCATTTGCCGATTGCCGTTTGCCGTTTCACGATTGACCATTCACCATTGACCATTGACCGGGATGCTTACTTCAAGCCGGCATCCATTGCCGGGTGATGAAATCAGTTGTGCCGTTCCGTTATACGATTCAACCCGGTTGAGGATGTTGCTAATGCCTACACCATTGCGTGTTTGAGTAGGGGTAAAACCAATGCCATCGTCGTGTATGCAAAGGTGTACCGTTTGGGCATCGTTATATAGTTTTATAACTGCTGTATCGGCCTTTGCATGCCTGATGATATTGGCAAGTTGTTCCTGTGTAATACGGTATATCGTTTCTTTAATATTATCGGGTAAAAGTGTTTCATTCAATCCGGTGATATCAAGCTGCACCGGTTGTTGCTGGCAGATGTTATCGATCGTTTTTTCAAGCTCAGCCTGCAGGCTTGTTTCGGCAAACCGGGGCAGTACCAGGCGGTGCGACAGGTTACGGATTTCCCTGATCACTTCTTCAATATTGGTTTTGCAACGTTCTATGGTGCATTTTTCTTCTTCGTAATGATCGAGACTGTATTCGAGCTGCAGTTTTACGGCAGCAAGTATCTGGTTGATGTTATCATGTAATTCACGGCCTAATTTATTCCGCTCATTTTCCTGTGTTTTTATCATTATGCGATTGATCTCTTTTTGCTGTTCGGCATTTACCTGAATGGTTTTCTGATTGCTTAGTTCTTCCGGGGTGATGTCTTTCAATGTTGCCACCAGCCCTGCCGGTTTATTCATTTCATCCCTTGCATAGGTAACGGTTGCCAGTAAGTAGAATTTCCTTTTATCGCTACGGGTAAACACTACCTTGCCCTGCCAGCTGCCTGTTTGCTGCAGCACCTGCAACGCCTTTTCGCGCGAATCGCCGAAATATTCATATTGAATTACATCGCGTAGCAGCCGTCCCGTTACTTCGTTTGACCTGATCGCATACAGTTGTTCGGCTTTTTTATTCAGGTACAGAATATGTTGATCAAGATCAGTAAATATCACGGCATCACTGATATGGTCGAGCAATAGATAGTTGGGAAAATTAGTGTTGTGATCTGTTCGCGTATCTGCTGCCGGCAGGTAATTCACTGCCGAAAGTTGGTTTTGAGGAAGGTGGACGCTCATGGTTAAACAGTTTTTGCTACGCTTAAGTGTTTTGGTTTTCAGCATTGGATATTCTTTTACAATAGGGTAAATAAGTACACGTAAATTAGAGAAGCCCACACTCCATAAACATGATTTTTATCATATCAGTATATGACCTGGAAATATAAACGAAAGAAGTTGTTTTTAATCAAGTTGCAAATAAGGATTTCTGTTACTTTTAGTTAGTTTTTCGATATTGCCTGTGGTTGATGAATAGCTGATAAAAAACCGGGGGAATCAATAGATGAATGGAGCGCTCTTATTTTGTAAGTGTTTCTATTTAACACAAAAACTAATAATGCGCATCTTTATTGTTTTTCTTTTTGTTTTTATTTAATTCCTCGCGCAATACTTCATCGTTTTCGGTTGCTTCAAAGGCATTGGCTGATACTACATGTTTAATTTCATCGGCAGCGTCATCATCTTTTTTTATCAGGTTCGCATTTGCTTTTTCTTCGGAAGCTACCCCCCTACATGATAATTATTTGTTAAGGGCGGTTTTTTAGCACACTTTTTTCAGTGTTCAAACGTAGTTATGTATCTAACAAAAATTCTTACTATGTGGTTACCGGCATTTTTATTGATTACCAGTAGATTATTATTCCCGGGATGGGGAACAGACTTTGAGCGGGCCAGGGAAACAGCCCGGCAGGAACACAAATACATACTCCTTAATTTTTCGGGTTCCGATTGGTGCGGCCCCTGTATCAGGTTGCACAATGAGGTATTCGAAAGCGAGGCCTTTAAGCAAATAGCTGGTGATAACCTGGTGTTGCTGAATGCCGATTTCCCCAGGTTGAAAAAGAACCAGTTGCCGAAAGATCAACAAAAGCAAAATGAACATCTGGCCGATCTGTACAATTCGAAAGGAAGTTTTCCCCTGACCGTGTTGCTTACGGCTGATGGAAAGATCGTGAAGCAATGGGAGGGCTTTCCGTCGGAAGGTGCCGGACCGTTTGTTAGCGAGATAAAAGCTGCCTGCAATGCCGGTAAATGATGTGTTTACCATAGCGCCATCGATACACAGAAAGGTGTTGAAACTGATGGGTAACCGGTTTGAGCTGACCGTGGTTGATGACGATGCATCGAACGCGGCCGCAAACATTGAACTGGCCATTGAAGAAATCAGACGCATTGAAAAATTACTCACCACATTCAGCGACGATAGTCAAACCAATCTTATAAATCGAAATGCAGGCATTGCCCCTGTTCAGGTAGACCCCGAAGTGTTTTCACTGATCAAACGCTCCATTCGCATTTCAGAAGTTACACAGGGCGCTTTTGATATTACCTACGGATCTATTGATAAAAAGCTGTGGAACTTCGACCAAACCATGACGGCGTTGCCCGATGCAGCTACCGCAAAGCAACTCGTTCGTTTGATTAATTACCGCAATATTATAACGGATGAAAAGAACGGTACGATTTTTTTGAAAGAAAAAGGCATGCGCATTGGTTTTGGCGGTATCGGAAAAGGATATGCAGCTGAAAAAGCCAAATGGGTGTTGCTGAACAACGGGGTTCGCAGCGGCGTGGTAAACGCTGCCGGCGATTTAAGCGCCTGGGGTTATCAGCCAAATTTAAAACCATGGACCATAGGCATTGCCGATCCCAATGCAGCGCATCATCCGTTTTCGAGCCTTGCAATTACCGATATGGCGGTTGCTACATCGGGTAATTATGAAAAGTTTGTAATGATCGATGGTAAAAAATATTCGCATACCATCGATCCCAAAACAGGATTACCGGTAAGGGGTATCAAAAGCGTAACGATCATTTGTCCCAATGCCGAAATAGCCGATGCCATGGCTACGCCGGTTATGATCATGGGTGTAAAAGTTGGATTGAATATGATCAATCAGTTGCGCGATATAGCCTGTATCATTATCGATGATAACGATAAAATATTTACTTCAAATAATATCAATTTAAAATGAAACCAGTAAGGCTGCCACTTTCTTTACCGGCGATGGTATGTGCCGCGGGTACTATGCTGATCGTTGCATCGTGTACTACCGTAAAAGAATACCAGAAAAACAGGCTCAACGACTCGGAAATGTCGTTAAGCAACCGCAAAGTCGAAAAACCCGAATTGAATTTTCAGTCTTATCGCGAAGGCGCTTCGGGAGCCAATGCCGGAAAAACAGGCGGCGGCTGTGGTTGTAATTAATTTTCTTTCCCTTGTAACTAATCACCATAATGAGGAAAATTTGTTTAACTGTTGTTGGTTTGTATATAGGCCTGCTCACCGCATTTTCTCAAACCACACAAAATGATTCTGCTTACAAAAGCCGTAAATTAAAGGTTGAAGAAGTAAACCTGGTATCAAGCTATTATGTGCAGGATGGCGACCATGCAGCGGTAACCGGTGGCATCGGCACACAGCATTTGACCAATATGGCCGGCTCCATCGATATTAAACTCAGCAAATACGATCGCAGATACCGTAAACATAGTTTTACGTTCGATTTGGGCGTTGATCATTATACTTCGGCTTCGTCTGATAAGATCGATCCCAAAACCATTTCTTCGGCTTCAAAAACCGATACGCGTATTTATCCTTCATTTGGCTGGTCGGTCGAAAACGAAGAAAAAGGAACCACATTCGGCGCCGGTGTTTCGTTATCGAATGAGTTTGATTATACCTCTACCGGAGCCAATATCAGTTTCGCCAAAAAAACACGCGACCGCAGCGGAGAGTTCAGTATAAAAGCACAGGCATATCTTGACCGGGTGAAAATAATTCGACCGGTTGAATTGCGAAATACCAGCGTAATCGTTCCGGGCGATGAAGATAACAACGGCTATGCCTCGCGTAATTCGTACAGTACTTCGTTATCATATGCGCAAATCATTAACCAGCGATTGCAGATCATGTTCCTGCTCGACCTGGTTTATCAGAAAGGATATCTTGGCCTGCCATTTTATCGCGTTTATTTTAACGATAATTCGGTGCATATTGAAAATCTTCCTTCAACGCGGTTTAAAGTTCCGATAGGCTTCAGGGCCAATTACTTTTTGGGCGACAAAATAATTTTACGCAGCTTTTACAGGTATTACCAGGACGACTGGGGCCTGAAGGCGCATACATTTGATCTGGAAGCACCGGTTAAGCTAACGCCGTTCTTTTCCATTACGCCTTTCTACCGGTTTTATCACCAGAATGCAGTTGATTACTTTAATGCATATGGGGCTCATACGGCGGCTGATAAATATTTTACCAGCAATTACGATTTGTCTACATTCAACAGCCAGTTCTTTGGGGCCGGTTTTCGCATAGCGCCGCCAAAGGGAGTATTCGGAAGCCCGCATTTTAACATGATTGAGCTTCGCTACGGGTATTATACACGAACCAATAATATGAATGCGAATATTGTGTCGGTGAACCTGCGGTTTAAATAAACTGTTTATCGCAGGTGTTGATTGAACAAGGCTATCTTCAAAAAAGAGGATAGCCTTTTTTATTGCTCTGAGCGGAGTCGAAGAGTTGCTATGAAATCACTCATTTTCTATGACTTAAGCCTTCGTCTTCCATGGAAAAACCTGCCCCGTTTCGGGGAATATGTTATGGGATTGAATACCAACTATTTCGCCATTGCAGCACCCAGCTACTTTTCGGGCATGCAGTTTTAAGGTTTTATTGACGGGTACTCTGATTGAAAAAGGTTAAATTATGGGAAGTTGATCAGTTAACCAGTTGATCAGTTAACTTGTCAACCTGTTAACTTGTCAACCTGTTAACTTTTTTAACTTATCAACTTAACTTAATGTTACGAAGCTCTTTTATCATATTATTCATTTCACTTTGTATAACAACGCAGGCGCAGATAGTGCATAACGACAAATACCGCCGTTCGCTGAATGAAAAATATACCTCAGGTTTTTTTACCAGTGATGATGCCTGGATGCTGGTTCCGCCCGATGACCCTGTTGCATTGGGATCGATAAACGTTTTTCAATACCTGCAGGGTCGTATACCAGGTTTGCAGATTTATAATACAGCAGGTCTTAAACCTTTTGTGCAGTACCGCTCGGCACGGCCGGCTTTTTTCCTTGATGAAGTACGGGTAGATGAGTACGTTATTAATAGTATAAACATTAATGATGTGGCGCTTATTAAAATATTCCGCCCGCCTTTTGCGGGTGCCTTTGGTAATGGCCCCGGTGGCGCCATAGCCATTTATACAAAGGATGGAGATGAGGAGTAAGTCAGTAAAGTCCGAAAGACCGTCCGAAAGAAAATGCACTTTATAGGCTTTCGGACTTTACTGACTTTCGGACTTCCGGACTAAATTACACAAATTGATAAAGTTTAACCCGTTAGCATCTGGTTAACAAAGAACAGCGTTTTTGGCACAAATTTTTTATTACAACAGTAAAAATAAGTTATGAAAAAGACCATAATGATGTTACTGGTAGCCGGTGCGCTTACAATGGGTACCACATATGCACAGGATGCGCCAACGCAAGACAAGAAAAAAACGGAAACGGGCGATACTAAAACAAAAGTAAAACCCAACACTACGGTAAAAGATAAGGCGCATAATGTAATACACCCAAAAAATAAAAGATCGCACGGAACAAAAGCAAAGCATAAAACAGAACAAGGAAAATCAAAGGTAGAAACAAGCACAGAAAAGCAAAAGCAATAACTGATTAATTGATTGGTTTATATAACCGGCTATTGTAAAAAGAAAGCTCTCCGCACACGCGAAGAGCTTTCGTGTTGTGCGCCTGGCATGATCATAGACTTGAAGGTGCAAGTCC